>NZ_JAPCKJ010000003.1:0-574073 GCF_034439435.1 Clostridium sp. LIBA-8841
TTCCTTTACTAAAGTATGCATCACTTATATAATTATAAATTTCAGCTCTCTTTTCCTCTTTATCTTCTAACTTTAATGCCTCTTTATATTCTGCTACTGCTTCCTCATATTCTCCTTTATAATAATATGAGTTACCTTTATTATTATAAACAATTGCTTTTAACTCATCTGTACATTTTAGCTTTAATGCTTCTTCATATTCTCTTATTGCTTCTTCATATTTTCCTTTATAATAATATGAGTTACCTTTATTATTATAAATTTCTGCTTTCTTTTCCTCATTATCTTCCAACCTTAACGCTTCTTCATATTCTTTTGTTGCTTCTTCATATTTTCCTTTATAATAATATGAGTTACCTTTATTATTATAAATAATTGCTCTTAACTCACCTGTACATTTTAGCTTTAATGCTTCTTCATACTTTTTTATTGCTTCTTCATATTCTTTTTTATAATAATATGAGTTACCTATTTTATTATAAATTTCTGATTTTTTTTCTTCTTTACCTTCTAGATTTAATACTTTTTCATACTTTTTTATTGCCTCATCATATTCTCCTTTATTATAATACAAGTTACCTAAATTTTCATAAATTTTCACTTTTAACTCATCTTCACATTTTAGTTTTAATACTTCCTCATACTTCTTTATTGCATCATCATATTCTTCTTTATCATAATATTCATTTCCTTTTTTAAAAATATCTTCAACTAAACAAAATCCACTTTTATTGTTAGGTAAATTTTTTTCTATATCAACATTATTTTCTTTATTTCTATTCACATCACAATTTTTCATATGTTCCTCCATTTTCTAACCTTAAATAAGTTGAATAACCTATTTTTAATTAAGAAATACTTCCATTATATCAAATTAATCACATTTTAATTATACATAAATTACCTAATAAATCAAATTATACATAATAAAAAAGCTAAGAATAACCATAAGTTTACTCTTAGCTTTTAATGTTTATCATTTAATTGTTAAAAATCACTATACTCAATATATTCTCTTAACAATATATCTTTTTTATATTCTTCTTTTTCATCAATTAATTTCTTTAAATAATGTTTATGCTTAATAACGCCGACTTTTAAAGAACCTTTTAATTCTTTTAAAAAGTCAATTTTCTTCTCTATTAAAGGAACTTCACTTCCAGACCATGAATACGAACTAGAAAATAGTTCTATATTTTTAAAATCTTCTATATCTTTATTTCTTTCAAGGAAATATAATATAAATTCTATACAATTATTACTAAATATTTCTACAATAATCTTAAAAATTAATCTTATTTTTTCTTTATCTTCATAAAAATTATTAATATAATTTTTAATCCAATCTATTTTTCTTTCCTCATTATCATCATCTATAAAAAGATTTCCTAACCAGGTATGTTCAACACCACAATAATAATGTTCCTTTTCAGATTCTACTATTATTTTAAATGCTATAGTTACTAACTCGTTATAACTCTTTTCGCTCCATAACCTTTTAAATATTTCCCCATAATAATTAACACAATCAGATTCTAATATATTAATTATTAACTCCTCTAAAAAGTTCTTACTACCATTATTTATTAAGAAAATAAATAAATTCCCTTCATAATCAAATTCATTTCCAAATCCATAAATATATAATTTTTCTAACAAATCAAGATTACCATTGAACATTTCTACAATTTCTTCTTGATCATTAAGATCAAAATAACTTTTTAAGAAATAAGCTACATCAATTCTATTTACCTTATTATCAAGTAGTATTCTTGAAATATCTGTAATCAAGTTAGAATCAATTTTTAAAAATACTTTTAACTCTCTTATATTAGGCATAAAAAAATTTTCTTTTCTTATAAACTCTAAACATACACTTTTTATAGAATTACAATGTCTTTCTTCTATTAATCTCTCTGGAATATTAATAAGATACTTGTAAAATAAAGATCCTTTATTTTCATAATTATAACTATTTATCAATGCTTCTATTTCTTCTAACTTCATATATTTAAATGCTATAGCTATTATGTTATCTATACAATATAAATTTTTTACTTTAAATTTAAAATAGGCCTTTATAGCAAATATACTTAATTCTTTTTTATCTTCAATTTTTTGAAATAATATTTTAATTCCTTCACCTAGCTTGAAACTTTCATGACTATTTTTAATTGAAAGATTACTTAAATTTCTAAAAAACTCTATAAAACCATCTTCATTATAATTTTTAACTAAATTATAAATTTCATTACTTCTATTTTTTATCATAGTTTCATAATCTTCATAATTATTTCCTGTTAATGTATTATATATAACAAACTCTCTACATTCATTGTAATTAAATAAATCCTTGTTTTCTTTAAGATTAAATCTAATTATTTGCTTTTCAAAACACTTTAATATTTTAGCTTGTTTAAAAGTTAAATTAATAAACTTACTAAATATAAAATCTTTTATATATTTAAAATCTAATTTAAATATATTTTCAATCTCATCTTCAAAATTAGAATAAGGTTTATATTTTAATAAAATTTCATTTATATTTTTTTGATAATCTTGATTTAAATATAAAGTTCCTAGTATGATCCATATTTCTCCTCTTAATTTTTCTAACCCATCACAAGCAATTAAATTCATGCTTATTTGATTAAATGTTCTTTGGTTAACTCCTTCAAGTCTAGTAAAATCAAATTTTAAATATGTAGGAATTATATTTAAAAGTAATAAAGTTAAATTGATATTTTCACCTTCTCCTGATGCTTCCCATAAACATTTAATAATCTCTAATTCTTTCTCATAATTTAAGCTAAAAGATTGTTTATCATAACATAACCTATCTGAAAATAAGAAATAAAAATCCATTACATTTTTAGGCTTTTTATTGAATAACTCTAAACTTAAATATAGTGCATCCTCAAAGTTCTCACAATGCTTAAAAGCACCTAAAAGCTCTATTATTTCTGAGTCTATTTTATTATTATTTTTATCTTCAAAATTAAAATCTTTTAATGAAAAATCTTCATTTTCCATATTATCAATTTTCTCTTGAATATACATTAATGTTTTTTCTTCATTAAACCAATAAAATGTTTTAGCATATTCTAAATTTTCTCTATCATCATTAACTCTGTTCCATGCTTTCGTCACTTCATCTTTAAAATATTCTAAAACACCATCTCCATTAAAAAGTTGAAGAATCGTATTAATCATATAAACAATCTTTCTTTTATATCTAAAGAAAGCATATTCTATAATTTTCTCTAGAGTAATATATTTCTTTTCTATTAGAACATAATAAAATAAATAGTCCCTTATATTTTGGTCATTTATTTTCGTTGCTTTATCCATATATATATCAATAAGTTCTTTATCATGTAATTCTTCGCATATTAAATTGAATTCACTTTCTGATATATCACATTCTTCCAATAGTTTTGTTGCAACAGTATTTTCTTTATATTTAATTGGTCCAAATGATGCAATAATAAAAGCTGAAATTATCTTATTTTTTTCACCAAACTCTTTTTTTATTATGTCTCCATAATAATTTTCAAATATATCAACAGAATCATATATTGAATATATATCTTTTTCTTTAGCTATTTTTCCAGATAATATAGCTAATCTAGCATTTCCTTTTGCTATCTTTATAATTTGTTCAAGATATTTTTCATTTTTAATTCCAAGATTTTTTTTAAGTATTTCTTTTATAACTTCATCACTTAAAATATCTATTTTAAACTCTTCTAACCTTGCCTTTTTTGAAGTAATTTCTCTTACTCTATCTATAGCATACTCCCTAACGGTCATTATAACTTTAACTTTACAATTTACTGGAGGATCTATGACTTTATCTATTATATGTTGTAATTCTGTAGTTTGATTAGCATCATCTACAAATATTAAATATTCACCAGAACCTGAAATATAGTACTTTAAGTCTTCATAAAGCATATTACTATTATTTTTAATACAATATACCTTTGTATTAGTAATTTCACTATATTTCCTACAAGCCTCTATAACTAATCTTGTTTTTCCTATACCAGATTTTCCAATAACAAGCATAATATTATTATTTTGAATTTTACTAACTAAATCATTTAACTCTTCAACTCTTCCTATTAAGTCCATTCCTATAGACGCATTTATGTCACTTTTATCATATTTTTCTATAAAATCATCTATCTCAAAAAATTGTCCTGAATCAATTTCTATAGATAAATGATCCTTTGCTATTATAGGAAATCTTTCTAATAAATCATGTGAAACCGTACTAATATCAATTAAAGTTATTTTTACTTCTGGTATTAAATTTTCTAATGTTTCTTTTTGTTCAACATGTATATTAGTTGATGTATGGCAACATATAATTTCTTCTATTTTATCTATTTCAATATTTACTTTATTTTTATCAACACATGACAGTATATCCTTTTTAAGCTTTTCATATGAAGTACTTTCAACTGTTCCATACATTATAAAAATATACTTACCATTCTCAAGCTTAACATAGGAATCTGGAATACCTTTTGTAGGCTTATTGGTTCCCGTCTGAGATCCTAATGTTGTTATATTTTCATATTTATATTTCTTATATAGATAACTATCCATAAGTTTTTGATAGTCTCCACCACCTAAACCCATAATAGCTTGTTCAATTGCATTTATCTTACTCATAACCTCTCCTAAATTTTATTAATAAGTTTTAATTGATAAATAAAAATCTCTCTACCTATAATTTTATAAGCAAAGAGATTATATTAAAAGAAAATTTACACAAACATCTGTTGTAATAATCCTTTTTTCCATTTTCTTAATTCTTCTAATTTTTGATTTTCTTTTTCTATTATATTATCTATATTAGATAAAAACTTAGCAATTCTATTTTGTTCAACCAAACAAGGAAAATTAAAACTTAGCTCTTTAATAATAGCTGCTGATAAATTTCCCTGCCCTCCTTGAATATATGTTTCTATTATTTTTTCTTTATTATATCGTAATAAATTTAATAAATAGCAATTTATTATTTCTTTGCTTTTAATACATAAAATAGCCTGATTTATTGCTCCTTTCATTCTAGCTATACCAACCTCACCACTAGTAGCACCATATAAAGCATATAATAAGTCTCCCTTATCCACCATTTTAGCAGATGAATTTTTCAAACCAAGCTCTGATAGTTTTAATTCAGTTGTACATAAATTTATCTCAGCCGATCTTATAAAAGGAATATCTCCATCATAGTACATTTTATTTTTAGATGCAGGAGTACCACCTGAAAACATTGAACATACACTTCCGAGTTTTTTCTCTTCCCACTCAGGATAATCTCTCCCGTTCTCATCTTTAAATCTTATCTTTTGTGAGAATATTTTCTGCATCATTCCTTTTTTATAAGAGTTCCAATATTCTACTTTCTTTTCTTGTTTTTCTATTATACTATCTACTTTACTTAAGAAATTTGCTATTTTTTCTTGTTCTTCTAATGATGGGCAAAAAAATGTCATTGTTTTAAAATCTGTAAAACTAATAGCTTTTCCATCTCTTACCCCATATATTAACCCAGCTAATTTTTTTATAAAACGGCTACTCTTAAAAATATATGAAAAATATTTAGAATTAAATTTTTCTGAGTCTTTAAAGTTAAAAACTGTATATGCTGGACTTATTAAGCCTTCTTGATTTGATATTTCAAATCCCCCTTGAAAAGATCTCAAGCTAATTATAAAATCTCCTGCTTTAACTCTCTTATAATTTTTTACACTTTCAACATCAAACTTAATGTCTATTTCCAACTCTTCTCTTAATAATACACCTTTATCTTGCGTTACAGATAATACATTTAATTCTCCATTATGTTTTTTATCTGATATATTTATAAATAAATCATCAGCTTTATATTTTTTCCATTCATCTTCAAACCCTTTAAATCTTAACTTTGGTACATTCTTACTCATCCCTGTACCCCCTAAAGACCTAATTCTTTTAAGTCTGCTTCTAGACTTTTCTTTAGTTCTTCTATTTCTTTATCAAGTTCTTTTATATTATTTTGAACTTCTATTATATCTATTTCTTCTTCTTCCTCAAAGGTATCTACATATCTTGGAATGTTTAAGTTATAGTCATTTTCTTTTATTTCTTCCATAGTAGCTACATACGCATATTTATCTACATTTTCTCTATTTTTGTATGTTTCTACTATCTTTTCTACATCACTATCTCTTAATACATTTTGGTTTTTACCTTTTTCAAATTCATTTGATGCATCTATGAACATTATATCTTCAGTATTTTTTCTATTCTTTTTGAATACAAGTATTACTGTTGGGATTGATGTTCCAAAGAATATGTTTGCTGGTAATCCAATTACTGCATCTAAAACATTTCTTTGTTCTATAAGATATTTTCTTATAACTCCCTCTGCTGCTCCTCTGAATAATACTCCATGAGGAAGTACAACTGCCATTGTTCCATTATCATCTAAATGATGTATCATATGTTGTATGAATGCAAAGTCAGCCTTAGATTTTGGAGCTAGTTTTCCATAAGCTGAAAATCTTTCATCATCTAAAAACTTAGCATCTGCACTCCAGTTTGCTGAGTATGGAGGGTTAGCAACTATTGCTTCAAATTTTAAATCTTCATGTTGTGGATTTTCTAGGGTATCATCATTCTTAATATTGAAATCACTATATTTAACTCCATGAAGAAGCATGTTCATTCTTGCTAGGTTGTATGTTGTTGAAGTTTTCTCTTGTCCATAGAACATTCTAACCTTTGCTTCTCTTGCAACACGAAGTAGTAGTGAACCTGATCCACATGTTGGGTCATATACATTTTTAAGGTCAGTTTTTCCCATTGTAACTATCTTAGCTAATATCTTAGAAACCTGCTGAGGTGTATAGAACTCTCCTGCTTTCTTACCTGCATTAGCTGCAAACTGTCCTATAAGATACTCATAAGCATCTCCAAGTATATCTATTTCACTATTATCAAATTTAAAATCTATTTGAGCTATTTTTCCCATAACCTTAGCTATTAGCTCACTCCTACTCTTAACATCTTTACCAAGCTTAGTTGATTTTAAATCCATATCATCAAAAAGATGGTCAAAGTCCTCTTCACTTTCTTGTCCTAATGTAGATTCAGTTATGTTATTTATAGCTTCCTCTAGCATTTCTATATCAAAATCACCAGTTTCTATCTTTGCTAAAAGTTTACCAAATAAGAACTTAGGCTCAATGAAGTATCCTACATCATTTATTAACTCTTCTTGAAGTGCTTCTCTGTATTCTTCATCTTCCCAAGCTTCTTCATATTTCATGCCATCTTCTTCTAAAAGCTTGTTGGCTCTACTTTCTGCATTCTCTGAAAGATATCTATAGAATATAAGACCTAGTATGTAGTTTTTAAACTCACTAGCATCCATGTTTCCTCTTAAATCATTTGCTATATTCAATAAATTACTTTGCAAATTACTTTGCTGTTCCTTTTGTATTTCTGATGTACTCATTCTGTCTTCCCTGCTTTCCATATAACTTTTTCTTATACTATTATACTTAATAAATACTATATTTTAAATTAGTTTTTGTTTCATATAAAAGGATAATTCAATCTTAGTTAACACCTATATCTTCATTATTTACAATAGCTAATATAAACTACTCTTTGAAAAATTAATTAGGTATGACTCTCTCTAAAATCATACCTAATTAAAACATATCTATATTAAAAATTAAATTTCTTTACATGATTAACTATAAACATTTTTATCTTTTCTGCAAGTTTCTTCTTCTTTAAAAGACCTCCACTTAAGTTATCCTTTATTTCAGAACTATCAATTCTTCCTGAATATTCATATTCTGAAACATATTCTTTAACTTTAAGCTTATCTAACTCAACTTCATTTGAGAAATATTCTATTTCATCTACTCTTTTTGACTCTACAAAATCATTAAACATTTCATCTATAGAATCATCCTTTGTTGCACTTGGTACGACTTTATCTAAGAATTCTCTAATTAATTCTGATTTAAGTCTTAGGTTCTCATTATCAGCATTATCTAATAATCTCTTGATTTTTTCTATATCCTTCTTAGTTTTCTCTTTTGTATCAAAATCTATAGTTCTTATTAAGTTTAGTATATAGTTAACATTTATCTTATCTGTTTGCATAAGCTCTATGCCAAAGTCTATATCTACTAATATAGAAGTTTTAGGTTTACCTTTGACTCCTTCATATATAGTAAAGTATTTACTCTTATAGTCTTCATATTTTTGAGATGATATTCCTAATTTTCCTTCATCAAACTCAAATTCAACGAAGGTCTTAAGCTTAGTTAATTGTTTAGTTAGTTCTCTAAAAGCTTCTACAAACTCTTTCTTTTCAACTTCATCTTGCATGTAATCAATAGAATCTATTGTTGGTGCCACCTCATATAATCTATTAAGCTTTTCTTGGAACAGATTTAAATAATGGTCAAAGCTTTCCATTAATACTACATCTGTACTATCAGTTTGTGAGAATAAGCATATAGCATCATCTGTTTCCTTTTTTAAATTTCTATAACAAACTACATTACCATAAGGTTTTGTAGCATCTAATATTCTGTTAGTTCTTGAATATGCTTGTACAAGTCCATGATAGTTTAAGTTTCTATCTACATAAAGAGTGTTAAGTGGTTTACTATCAAATCCTGTTAAAAACATATTTACGACTATAACTATATCTAACTCTGAATTTTTAAGCTTTGTTGATAGGTTCTTAAAATATTCTTGGAAAGTATCAGTTGAGAAGTTTGATCCTTCCGCTTTAAACATATTGTTATAATCACTTATGATTCTCTCAAGGCTATCCCTTGAATGTTCATCTTTTCCACTTAAATCCTCATTATCTTGGAATGTATAAACTGCTGCTATTTTTAAATCATGGTCTAAAGCTTTAAAAGCATCATAATATTTTATAAGCATTGGAATGCTCTGAACTGTTAAAAGTGAACAGAACTTTCTTCCTGCTGTCTTTTTATCATGATTCTCTATTATGTGTGCAGTAATTTTCTCTATACGCTCATCATTCATAAAGACTTCTTCTTTATCTATAGCCTTTATAAATTCATCATCATACTCATTAACCTGTCCATCAAATGTTTTTATATATTCAACAGAAAATCCAAGCACGTTACCATCATTAATGGCATCTTTAATTAAATAATGATGTAAGCATTTATCAAAAATATCTGCTGTAGTTCTTCCATCTTGGCTCTTATTTTCTGGAAGTCTTGGTGTTCCTGTGAATCCAAAGTATTGAGCTTTAGTAAAATGCTTGTTTATAGCTGTATGCATCTCTCCAAATTGAGATCTATGGCACTCATCTATTATGAATACAACTTTCTCATCTCTATACTTATCCATTCTATGTGCATATTTTTCTGATTTTAAAAGTCTAGCTAACTTTTGTATTGTCGTTACAATAAGTCTTGTGTTTATATCCTCTATCTGTTTTATTAAAGTTCCAACATTGTCAGTTGTATCAACACAATCCTTTTCAAACTTGTTAAATTCCTCAACAGTTTGGCTATCTAAGTCTTTTCTATCTATTAGGAAAAATACCTTTTTAACATTCTTTTCATCTGCTAAAAGCTGACTTGCCTTAAAAGAAGTTAAAGTCTTTCCTGATCCTGTAGTATGCCAAATATATCCGTTGTTATTAGTTTCCTTAGCTCTATTCATTAAAGCTTCAACAGCATATATCTGATAAGGTCTCATAACCATAAGATTTTTTTCGCTCTCATTAATAATCATATACTTAGCTATAACCTTATTTAACATATGTCTATCTAAGAATGATTCAGCAAATTCTCTAAGGTTAGTTATTCTCTTATTCTTTTCATCACTCCAGAAAAAAGTAAAATCAAACTTAATATCCTTATCACTATTAGAATAGTACTTAGTATCAATACCATTACTAATAACGAAACATTGGATATATCTATATAAACCCTTAAAAGAATGTCTTCTATATCTTTCTATTTGATTAAAGGCCTCCTTAAAGTCCTTACCCCTTCTCTTTAACTCAATCTGAACCATAGGTAATCCATTAATAAGTATGGTAACATCATATCTATTAACATACTTACTTTCCATAGTTACCTGATTAGTAACTTGGAATATGTTGTTGTGCCAATTCTTACTATCAAAAAACTCTATGTAAACCTTAGTTCCATCCTCTCTCTCAAGAATGAACTTGTCCCTAAAAAGCTTAGCACTATTAAAAATACTCTTCTTCTTTAAATGAATAAGTATTCTCTCAAATTCTTTATCTGTAAAAGCTACACCTGCTAATTTATCTTTGTTGAACTCATATAAAACATCCCTAAAGTTTGCCTCTAAAGCTGATTCATCAGGTATAGTAACTCTTGTGTAGCCTTGCTCAACTAATTGATTAATTAATAATTCTTCTAATTCATGTTCGCTTTGATAAGTCATTATTAAAAAACTCTCTCCCCTGTAATCTATTTAAACTTACATTTCTTTTTATTTACCATTACTTTAAAATCTAAGCAAACTTTAAAGTATTTAGTATCTATTTGTATAATTATATTATAACAATAATGTTTGTTTATGGAAAATGTATTTTTTTATTTTTCACTGTATTAATCTATCATCATGTAATGCTAAATTATAAGTTAATATATAACTTTCATTTAAATATATTCAAAATCTTTATTATATAATTAATAATGTTTATAATAAAAAAATTACTAAGATATAAAAAACAGAATTATTCTAATCTTATTATCTCTTAGTAATTATATATTAAAAAACAGTTAATATATTTAACAAAGTAACTTTATATACTCATTCCTTAAGTATGTATTAATTATTTAGCAACTGCTACATGTATCTTTTTTTCTAGTTTAATGCAAAGATTCAAATTATATGTTACTTGTTTTTCATAATGTTTAAAGTTATATAATTTAAATATCTCTAAGGCCTCTATATAACATTTTTTTGACTTTTCTATACTCTCACTACTGTTATCAACCTCAGAAAGTGAAAAATATGCAGCACCTAAGTTTAGCTTAGTAATAGCATAATCTATAGGCAAACCTTCTTTAGTACGTATTTTTAATGCATTATTAAATGACTCAATAGCTTTCAAAACATTATTTTTCTTATCCTTACTTTCTGACAACTGAAAATAAGCTGCACCAAGATTAGCTTCAGTTGTTGCATAATCAATAGGTGTTTCATCAATAGTTCTAATTTTTAAAGCTAATTTAAGAGCTTCAATCGCTTTATTAATATTTGTACTTGAATCTTTAATCTTAGATAAATAATTATATGCATTTCCAATACTATTTTGGGTTGAAGCAAAATCTAATGGATATAGTTTAATACTTCTTACTTTTAAAGCTTCATTTAAACATTTAATAGATTCTTCTAAACAAGACTCTTTATCAGCTACATACTTAGATAACTCCATATATGCCACTCCTTGATTGTGTTTAGCTTGTGCATAACTAATAGAATACTTATCTATTGTAAAAACTTTTAATGCTTCCTTGCTAGAATTTATTGATTCTAATAGATATTCATATTTATCATCACCTTCATATAATCTTAGATATAATGTACCTAAGTTTATATTACAAATTGCATAATCTAAAGGATACTTTATAATACTTCTAACTCTTAATGATTCGTTATATGCAACTTTAGCATTATTTAAATTTTTATCTTTATCTATCAACCTAGAAAGTTTTTCATAAGCTATTCCAAGATTATTTTGTATTGAGCCATACTTAACTGGATCATTATCTATAGTTATAATTTTTAATGCTTCTAAATACGAATTTATAGCTATATATATATTAAATTCTTTGCCATCAATATCATAAGCTATTTGATAAGCAATTCCAAGATTATTTTTAGTGGAACAAAATTCAATAGGACATCTTTCAATTGTATAATACTCCAAAGCCTTTTCAAGATATTTTTTAGATTTACTTATATTTATTATAGTATCTTTGACTTCTGACAAACTCAAATATGCTACACCCAAATTATGACATGTTGCTGCATATTCAATTGGATATTTAGTAATAGTATAGTAGTCTAAACTAGTTTTAAAACACTCTATAGCTTTATTTAAATAAACTTCAGTGTTCTCTAGTTTGGAAAGTCCTAAATATACAAGCCCTAATGAGTGACTATTTGCAATATGTTCAGATAAAGTTATATCTGTCATATCTACACTCATTGCATCAGAATACATACTTAATGCTTTTAGTAAATTTTCTTCTTTTTCTCTTATTTCAGATAGCCTAAGATATGTTAATCCAAGATTATTTAAAGCAGAAATAAATTTTTTATTATTTTTATCTGAATATACTGTTATCGCATCGATTAATGCTTGCTCGGCTTTATTAAGATTTTCTTCTTTATCAGTTGCCTCTGATAGTCTGATGTAAGTGCAACCAATACTATTTTTGGTATATGTATAAATATCTGGATCAGATTCACTCGAAATTTTTTTCAAGACATTTTTATATTGATTTAACGCTTCCTTATAATTTTTTTTTTCGTAAAGACCATTTGCCTCTTTTAATATATCAACAGAATTATTAACCTCATTAATTGGAGAAGTAAAATTTATAGTATTATTTATAGTATTATTTCTTCCACTTATCTTACCATTATAAATCCCCTCATTGTTCTGTAAATTATCTATATTTTTTTCTTTCTTATGTATAAATAGATACTTTATTATCTTATAAGTAACGCCTATAACTGTAAGTCCTATTCCAGAAAATATCCACTCCTTTTGCTCTATTATATAATTTATAACATTGTCCATATTTCCATTCCTTTCAAACTAAAATCTACATTTATATAATATTTATTAAAAATAAACTTTTTATAGTATATTTATATGTTTATTAATAAGCTTGTTCTAATCTCATTAAATAAAGGTTAATATCAACTTAACTTTTATTTAATTAAATCTTCTTAGTAAATTCCACATATAAATTCTCTGGAACCTTATTATGAAGTTCTATCTCAACTGTTATTGGTTTCTCCCCTTCATACTTAACTACATCACCTTTTCCTATATAGATATAAGGCTGTACCTTTCTATCTATCTCCTTATACTTTCTAACGAAAAGATGTAGGTTAATTCCTCTTTCCTTATTGAATATTATGTTTTTTCCTCTTTCAGATGTTTGTGCTGTACTATTTGGTGTTTCCCATTGGAACAAGGTTCTACTTAGGAATTCATCCTTATAGTTAATGCTATCCTTTATATCTTCATCCTTATGCAAGTCTACAAAAAGGAAGTACTCTTTTCCATTTGCCATTAATCCACTTCCTCTAAAGGAACTATGTTTTTTCTCATAATTAGATAGAATTGCAGCATCTACCATTTGATATTGCTCATATAGTTTAAAGAATGGTACTCCAAAGTTTTCACTACCAAATCTCTTCTCATAAGTTATAAGTCCATAATTTAATAAATCCACTATTATTTCCTTATACTTTTTATCTGCCAATATCTTTTCAAAACTTAATAGTTTTATTAATTTCTCTCCAATTAGATCAAATAACTTAATATAATTGTTCTTTTCTCTTGAATCATAATAATCTTGGTTTAATGTTCTAAAAGCATGTTTAACTGTCTCTTCATCTACATATTGAATATACTTTCTTATTCCCTTTGAAGCCTCATCCACACTTAACTCACTTTTATTTATTAATTCCTTTATTATTGCAAATTCATGAGGTCTTTTTAAAGGTAATTTATCTGATAATTCCTTTAACACTTTAGCAAAATTTTCATCTAAAAGCTCTGGAGTTTCATAAGCTTTTTCTACCTTCTTAAGAAATCCTTGATAAGTCTTTCCATAGTTAATAAACTTAAGTGGATCTGGAGCTCCATCAAACTTAACATAATCCATTAACTGATATGGAATTTTTCCACCTAGTAAAGATTTAAACTCATTATATTCTTCATTTAAATACTTTAAGCTATTGAAATTCTCTGTATTAAGCTGCTGTAATATTCTCTCCTGTGCAATTCTATCCATCTGAATATTTGAACATCCTGGAATATCAGAAAAGTCTGTAGCAACTGAAACCTTTAAACTATCCTTATCATAATATCTACCACCCTTTAAGGCTAAGGCTATTAAAAAGGCCTTGTTATGATTTCCTATAAAATCTAAAACAGTTAAAAATTCTTTGCTTTTATGCTTTCTTAATCCTCTTCCAAGCTGTTGTATAAATATGATTGGTGAATTAGTAGGTCTAAGCATTAGCACCTGATTAATTGAAGGAATATCAACACCTTCATTAAATATATCAACTGTAAATATAACCTTTAATTCATGTTCCTCATTTTCAAGATTTTTTATCTCTTCTGTTCTCTTATCTATGGAATGATCTCCAGTTAAAGCTATACTAGGAATTCCAGCTTCATTAAACTTCTCTGCCATGTAGTAAGCATGTTCCTTAGTTATACAAAATCCCACTGTTTTTTGCTTGCTTCCATCAAAGCCATAGAAATTCATCTTGTCTATAATAAAATCAACTCTTGAGTTAATCATTAACCTCTTAGAAATCTCTGAAATATTGTCTAAATCAACATTGCTATAGTCAACTGAATCTATATCAGTTATTCCAAAGTAATGAAATGGAACAATAAGTTCATGCTCCAAAGCCTCATTTAATCTAATCTCTAAAGCTACATTGTTATCAAAGACCTGAAAAATATCTCCAGTATCACATCTCTCAGGAGTTGCAGTTATACCAAGTAAAAACTTAGTAGTAAAATGATTTAATATTCTCTCATATGTAGGGCTTGTACTATGATGCGCCTCATCTATAACTATGTAGTCAAAATCATCCCTCTTAAACTCTTCTAAATTTCTAGACATAGTTTGAATAGTAGAAAATAAATAATCAGCTTCCTGTTCCTTTGCATTCCCTGTGTAAAATCCCATGGTTATATTTTTGTTCTTACATAAACTTTTATAAGTTCTCTCAGCACTTCTTAAAATATCTTCCCTATGAACTAAGAATAATAACCTTTTAGGATTAAATGCCATAACATCAAAGGCTGACATATAAGTCTTTCCTGTTCCAGTTGCTGCAATGACTAAAGCCTTATCCTCTCCAGTATTTCTTAATCTTTCAAGGTTTTCCATAGCTTCTTTTTGCATGAAATTAGGCTTTATAACTTGATACTCACTAAAATCAACAGCTATTTCTCTCTGTTTCACTTTAAGGCTTTTAATAAACTCATTGTATTTCTCTAAAAACTCATCATCAACATATCCAGTTGAATTCCATATGCCATCATATTCTTCTAGTACTTCCTTAACAAAATCAGTATCCTTCTTAGAAATAATCATAACATTCCACTCAACATTGCTCTTTAAAGCCCTTTGAGTTATGTTAGATGAACCAATTATAATCTTAAAATTATCCTCATTTTCAAATATGTACGCCTTAGTGTGAAACCCCTTCTCACTATCAGCAATAAAAATCTTTAAATCTATATTCTCAAAACTTCTTACCTTATCTAAAGCCTTTGGCTCAGTAAAGTTTAAATATGTAGAAGTTATTATCTTTCCTTTAACTCCTCTTTCCTCTAAATCCTTAAAAGAATCTAAAAGAAGTTGAAGCCCACTAAAATTAATAAAGGCAACACTAAAATAAAAACTCTTACACTCACTTAGACTTTGCTTAAGTTCCGCTAAAAGATTTCCTCTTTGTGAATTAACAATAAGTCTGTTCTTAATAAGATATTTATCTTCATTGATGCCTTTATAATTTATTTCATCTGCTTCTATTTCATTATGTATAACTTTTTCCTTTATATCCTGTAATACGCTCATTCTAATGCTCCTAATTTAATAATATATAAATATATTTAACCTAGTAAATATCAATTATTCTAATAAAAACTTACCTCAATAAACACTTTCTATATTTGTATTTACTGTTTTATTTTAGCATTAAAACAATTTTATTTCCATTTAATAGTTAGTAATTATTAAACTATTTTATAACTAATAAATTCTCTAATTTTATCTCTTTTTAATTTAATCTCTAAGATTTTTATAACTATCCAAATAATACTTTTTGTAATGTTCCCATTTTCTTCTTTATTTATATAGGATAAAATTATATATAGACAATATATAGGTGAGGTTTTGACTATGGATTTTAAAAATATATGTTTAAAGAATTTAAATGAAAGAGATATACATCCTTTTCTTGTAAGGTACTTAGCAAAAAAATTAAATGTATACTCCAAAACAATATATCATGAATCATCGACTAAAGGTAATAAAGGTAAAAATGAATGGTTGCATCCAGATGTAGTTGGATTTAATCTTCCTGTTGAAAATTTGAGTGAGAAAGTTTTAGAGTTATGTGGCAATTTTTCAATAAATAGAGCAACAGTGTATTCTTTTGAACTAAAAAAGACTATTACTTTAGAATCATTAAGAGAACAGTTCTTCCAAGCAGTATCAAATTCAAGTTGGGCTAATGAAGGATACTTGGTAGGTGTAGATATTGATGTTAAAAATTTAGAACTAATACAAGAAATAAACCGATTATCAAGTGCCTTTGGCATAGGTGTTATAAAGCTAAACTTAAATAACTGTGAAGAAAGTGAAATATTATTTCCCGCTAAAAGAAAATCTGAACTAGAAGGCGAAACAATGAATAGACTTTTCACTATTAATAATGACTTTAGAGATTTTGTACAAGCTGTACTAGATAGCATAAAGATTAATCATCCTGTCGCTGATAAGTTCGATACTGTTTTACCTAAATCTGGTTTAAAAGAAATAATTGAAACTGCCATATCACCAATTAATAATAATAGTTATGCTGATATTGATAACTCTAATAACACAACCATAAAAAATACCTATTTAGGTTTAGATAACATCTTTACTGGCCAATCTCCAATTGAACTATGTATAGGAGATACTAAATTTCAAGTAAACAATTGGAAGGATTTATATATACAGACTTGTAACTACTTAATCGACTTAGATCCAAACCTTTTTATTTCCGCCGCTGAAAAAGTAAGAGGCAAAAAAAGAATGTACTTTAGCAAAAATAAAAGTGATGTATTTAAAGCACATTTATTAGAAAAAGTAGGTCTATATGCTGAAGTTAATTTTAGTGCAAATGCTATAATAAGAACTATTAGACATTTATTAAAAGATTTTAAAACTGATGAGAGCTCCGTGTTAATTCTTGTTGAAAATAATTAATACAAACTAATAAAAAAGATAGAAAGTCTATACCTTCTATCTTTTTTATTATTGTCTTTTAAAACTATTTTTTCTTTCTATAAACTCTTATTTTCTCATTAACTTCTTTATGAGATGACACTACCCCCTTAGATTCCAAATCATCTAAAAATTCAATAATAACATCATCTAATTCCAATTCAAAATAACCATTAAAGCCTAAAAACTCTTTATATTTATCATCTATATCTTTTAGTTTATTTTTTATTTCACTTACTTCTAAGTTGTCCATATCCTTAATAAGTTTCTTTATCTTTTCTAATTTTATTGATTCTTTTAATCTGAAAAATTCATCATCATCTACATCAGAAATTAATTCTTCTATTATATTATAATTTTTATTAAGTTCTAAATTTTCAAAGCCCAATTCTTTTATTATAGATACTTTATTATCTGTAGTTATTTTATCTGATGTTAATATTATACCAATTTCTCCTTCTTCTAACTCATAAAGATTTACATCTTTTATATAATCATCTATACAATTAAGTATTAATTTAATTGCATTTTTTCTATTAATTTGATTATATATAGATTCTGATAGACCAATCATTTTTTTATCTATTAAAAATGATATTCTATTTTCCGGTATGCTTTCTAAATCTAAATCAATAAAAGGCCTTTCAAATGATTTAACTAAAGATGATAAACTATTTTCAGATAACTTCATATTTAAAATTATAGCAGTCACTAACTCTTCGCCCTTTGTTTCATCTTCTTCGTAACCTAGTTTTTCTTCAGATAATTTTTTAACAACTTTTTTATTATCAAGAAAACCTATTAAAATATCATCTAAATTTTTATCATCTAATTTTCCATAATAACTAACTATATTTCTCCAATTAAATTCAACAACTCTGTTTTCCATCAAATATTTCCAATATATAGTATTATTCACATTATCTATATACTGTATTTTAAAATTCCTTTTTTTTATTAATTTTATTATATTTTCCTCTTTTGCACTCGAAGCATTTATTAAACTAATTATCTTATCGCCTTCTTCAGAAACATTATTTTCACTCAAAAGAACATTTTCTAAATATATATTAATATTTTTATTAATATATTCAATTATATTTTTCATCCCTGAATTCATTATATTTGAATAGCTAATTAAATTATTTTCGTTGTTACTCCCTCTATAAATTTCTTCATTAAAATCATTATAAAATTTTTCATTGAATAAAAATCTTAACATATTTTTATTTATACAATATAAATTCTTAGTATAGATATGCTCAACGACTTTACTACTTCTATCATTTTCACTTTTAGAATTTTCTAACCTTTCAAATTTTATATTTAAAGCATTAATTATATTAATTATTTTCTCAGGTATTTCATTAACTATATCCATATTTATAAAGTCTACTCTTCTAAGTAAATATTTTTTTATATCTGAAGCAATATTTTCTAAAAGAGTTTCTTCACATACGCCTTTTAATATACTATTAAAATTTCTTTCTCTGCTTATTTCATCAATTTTTTCATTAAAACATAACTCATAAAATATTTTTGGATTTAACTCAATACATCTTAAAATAAATATATTAAAACTTTTTAAATCACGATCCCTTAAAGCGTACAGGACCTTTAACTTAAAATCATCTAACTCTTTAAACTGTTCTAATATATTTCTAGCATTTATCTTATAGTCTTCAAAATTTTCAAAAATGAACTTTAATATATCCAAATTTAAAACACATTCATTTCTAAAATCATCTAAACTTATTTCATCAATAACTTCTTTTATATTCTTTAAAGAATAATCTAAATCTAATTTTTTATCACATGTAACTTCTTTTAAAAAATATTTTTCTTCTTTTGTTATTTTACCTTCTATAAAAATAGATATTAAATCATTATATTTTTCATCTATATAAGCTCTTCTAAAAAATAAAAGTAATATATCATTTCCTTCGAAATTATCTTTATATAATTCAATTTTAAAATTTTCTAAAAATAACTTGTCCTCTAATAAATATTTTAATGGCATTAAATTTAATCTATTTTTTTTATAACTTAATTCTTTAATTTCATTTTCTAAATTTTCAATTCTCTCTTTACAAGATAATCCATTAATATTTTTAATAGTGTTAAATCTTTCAAAAAAATTCCTCTTACTTCCATATACAGTAGCAAAATCCTCATTATTTATTGTCTTCCTAGTATTATATCTATACCCATCTTCAATAATTTCTATTTTTTCAATTTTTTCAATATTTTCTATTTGTTCCATTGTCAAATCTTCCAAATTTATATCACTATTATTATATGCAACACTAATTATTTTTTTATTATTCCAAGCATTAGAATAAACCTCTATTAATTCATCAAAAGAATTTAAACATTCCTTTTCAGTATTTATTTTTTCTTTCTTTTTTCTTTCTATTGATTTATCTATTGAATTCAAGCGTTCTTCTATAATATCCCTTTTCTTATTAATAACATTGTTGATATAACTTTCATTATTTTTAAGTTTAGCAAAATCCGAAGGATATAAGTTTTTATAAAGAATTATTGCAAATAATTTTTGAAACATTTCTTCTGTCTTTGCAATTTTTATTTTTTCATAATAGATTAAAAACTCATTAAAAGTATTGGTTAACAATCTCATATCATCTATAAATATTGATACATCATTTATAAATTGCTTACTTATTTTTATTTTATCTTCATCAATTTTATCCTCATTATATTCATCTATTAACTTCTTTAACTCCCCAAATGAGTTATTAGAATCAATCTTAGGTATTACTGGTATTATGTAATCAAAAAATTTCGTTCTATTTTTACAACAGTTAAAATCCTCATTTTGATTTTTTTTATCTTTTTCATTACAACATGAAAATATATCATCTTTTATAGCATAAACAAATTTAATTTTTCTTTTTATCATTAGCTTATTTGTGTTTATCTCTTCTGATTCATTAATTATATTATTTAGCTCCCTCAACCTAGTGAATATTTCTATATTATTGAATCTATCTAAGTCTTCAAAGAATACTACATTGTATTTATTTTTTTTAAAGAAATACATTATTTCATCTATATATTTATCAAATGACTTTATATCACTTTGAGCTTCTAAATTTAACTCAACACTTTTACTAGCTTTTATACTTTTTATACTAAAACTATTTAAAATAAACTTAATTAAAAAAACTAAGAAAATTAAACTTATTAGACATACTCCACCAATTATAAAAATAAATTGAATCTCAGTAGGATTAATAGAAAATTGATTTTGTAAAAATGTTAAAATTATTTCTTTGCATTCAACATATTTTTCACTTAGCCATTTAACATTAAATAAAATAATTGGAATCATTGCTATTATAGCTATCAATAAAATTTTAGAAACTTTTAATATTGTAAATTCATTGATTCTTTTAAATCTAGAATTAGGTATCTTACTATAATTTACTTTATAAAATAGTTGTTTTAATATACTTCTCTCCAATTGATCTTGTAGACTATCAATTTTATCTTTTTTACTATCCTTTTCAGCTCCTATACTCTCATTATTTTGTTTCTCTAAGAAATTCGCTAAAGATATATTTATACATTTAAATTCTTCGTAGTGTTTCTTAAAGCTTTCAATCACACTACTCTTACCAGCACCATAAGGTCCTGATAATGCTATGTTTAACGCTTTTTTATTTTTTATAGCTTCTAACAAAGTCCTTATATAAATATCATCCTTAGGCAAATCATCATTAGGAGATAATACCTTGATATTGTTCTCCTTTTCTTTTTCTATAAAATTCAATTTTAAACGCTTAAAAAAAACTCTCATTTAATATATGAATCTTCAAATATAAAATTTAAAGACTATTTACCTCCTTAATCTTAAATTACTTACCTTGTTATATTAACATATATTGATTAAAAATGTATTGAATTCCATATATTCTACTAAAGCTATCTAACTAATATTTACAAATTCAAAATTACTATAAAAAAAGAATGAGTTAAGCTCTAATTTAACTTATCAACTCATTCTAAATTTATCTTACCTAAATTTCTCTAACCTCAAATTTCCCTCTTCATCTAATTCACTAATTCCATCCTTATATTCATATCCCATCTTTCTATAGAACTCACATGCTGTAATTGATGCAGGTATCTCAATCCTTCTTGCTCTCAAAAAGTACTCATCATTTTCTAATGTTTCTATTATTTTTCTACCTATACCTTTTCCATGTAATTCTGGTTTAACAAATATAGTTAATAGAATACTCTCATCTTCTTTACCCCAGAAGCTTGATATTGCACCTACTCCAACAACTTCTTCTTCTACACAAACAACATACATATGTGCATATCCACTAACAAACAAAACTTTATCTTCATTATAAGTTTTTGCTAGTTCCTCCATCTCCTCTTTAGAATAGTCTTTATGTTAAATTCTAAAGAGTTTCTTCTTACTAATTCTGATACCTTTGCTGCATCTTCATTTTTAAACCTTCTTATACATAAATTCTCCATTTTACCCTTCCCCTTATATCTATCCTATTTTTCATTAATACCAAAATAGGAAATTAAATTTTGCGCCTTTTTTCTTCTAGCTTCTTTCTGTGTTTTCATAAGCTTTAACACTCTTCTCTTTAACCCTATTATTATCATAATAAGCTTTTACATAGTTCTTTTATTCATTTACTTCTGTCTTCCATTTCTAAAAGTTTAATAATCCTTCTTTAGTCTTTTCATAACTACTCAAATCAACACTTCTCATTAAAATATCTTTATTATCATATCCCTTAATATTCCAAAGAACATCACTATTCTCTTCTTCCCTAGGATAAAGCAACACGCACTTCTCACATTCCTTATAGCTAGTTATGTATGCATACATCTGATACACATCAGCTTGGCTATAATTTTCCTTTCCGTTCCTTGTTCCTCTTTTCCACTTTGTATCTATTATAATCTTAGGAACTCCTTCCTTATATATAACTATATCTGGCTTTAAGGATATTTCTTCTTTATTTCTTTTCTGATTATATAAAAGATGTTTTGATTTTTCTTGAGTACTTACAATTACATCTTTCTCTTCACACATTATCTCTTTTAAAACCACACCTATATATTCTTCATAAAGGTAGTTCATTTCAAATAATAATGTAAATCCAAAGTCTTTTCCTTTTGAGTTGTCTCCAATACTTCCATTTAGTATCATCTTGGCAAGTTCAAAGGAATTTTTAAATCTTTCGTTTCTTCTATTTAATTTATATCTATTAAGATTATGCTTCTCTATAAATTCATCACTTACATCTTCAAAACTTCTCTCTAAAATCCTTAAGTTACTTTTTAATCTTTCATTTTTAATTTCTCTTAAAAGAAAATATAAAGCTCTTTTAAGAATCCTATTAAAGAAATTATCCTCTGTAAATTCATCATAAGCACAATAGGCTTTACTTTTATTAAATCTGTTCACCTTAGAATGTTTAGTTACTAAAAGCTTTCCCTTTATGTTTCCTATGGAATTCTCCACAGAAACATATTCATTATAAGTTCCTTTTTGAAGTTCTTTTGAAAGCTCCCTATAAAATATCTCCCCTATAATATCTATAAGAGTTTTGTTTATACTATTGCTTTCCATAAACTCCTCAGCTCTTATGTTAAGCTTTTTGCATTTACTTAGCATAAATATAAGCATACTTCTATCCTGAGAATAATCTCCTGAAAGAGATATTTTAGGCAATATTTCTATTACTAAGTTATCTAAGGCTATAATCCCTACATAGTTTATAAATTTTAACTTTCTATATCCAAAGACCACTAATTGAGTGCTTAAATTCTCTTCTATATATTTTGATAAACTTTGAAACTCTCTTTCTGTTACATTGTTTTCTTCTTCTCCAATATAAAGGTAATTAAAGCCCTCTCTTAAGGTTATATACTTTTTACTCATAAATATTTTTAATCATATCCTTGGTGATTTCTTTATTAACAACAAAGTTTTCCTTTGTTCCTAAATCAGAGATATTATTAAACCCTTTGAATAAATCATCAGCTTTAATGCTTTCCTTATAAACTATGCATTTATTGTTTTCCTTATCATCAATTCCACCTAGAACCATACCAACTTTTTCATTATCTCCATAGAAATACTCTTGAAGAAGTGGTATTATCTTCTTTGTCATAGTATCAATAAGTTCTTCTAAAGTATTTATTCTAACAAAGTAAGCATGTCCTATTAAATGATCTCTATCAAGTAAAAATTCAACTCTCTTATTTATTTCCTCTAAAAGTTTACTAATGTCTATTTCATCAATCTCTTCTAAATCTTCATAAGAAGGCATCATCTCTTCAAAGCTAAACCTTCTTCTTAATGCAACATCTATTTGAGCAATAGATTTATCTGAAGTATTCATTGTTCCAATTATATAAAGATTACTTGGAAGGGCAAACTGTTCCTTAGTATATGGAAGACTTACAGTTACATGATTTGTTGTTCCAATTCTCTTATCCTCTTCTAAAAGAGTTATAAGTTCTCCAAAGACTTTAGATATGTTTCCTCTATTTATCTCATCTATAATAAGAACATATTTTTTATTATCTCTAAAAGCATCTTCCCTATTTATATTATCTAGAACAACCTTCTTTTTCTCTTCATAGTCTAGCTCTTCTCCACCTTGAGATTCCTTCTTTAAATCTCTCTTTAAAGCATCATAAGAAGCTCTTAAGGCTATTTTTTTCAAAACTCCATCCTCAGTTATAAAGTTTCCATTTCCATCAGACTTAAGACCTTCAACAAATTCCTCATATCCATAGCTTTGGTGAAAAGTACAAAACTCTATTTGTCCACTTTCAACTAACTGCTTATATCTATTTAATATCTTTTCTCTAGAATCACTTATCTCACTATAGAAATCCTTATCTATAATCTCAAGAGCCTTGTTTATAACATTATAAGTTTTTCCTGTTCCTGGAGGCCCATATAGTATGAAGTTCTTAGTTGATTCATCTAAACTTTCATTTTTATCAGAACCTATGTATTCTATTTCTTCTCCTGCATCACCTTCAGTTTTTTCTCCATTTAAAGCTCTATTAATCATTTCTAGAAGTTTCTTGTCGGCTACTTTTTCTATAGGTCTAAGATAGTTTATTCCCTCAATTTCTACAGGTTTATAATCTAAAAACTCAACATTTATACAATGACCAAGTTCTTCATCAAAATCATATCCTTCTCTTACATCTTCTAAAACCTTAGCTACAGCGTCAACTCTGTAAACTGTTGTCTTACCCTTTTCTCCTCTTGTAAATGAAGATTTTAAAAATATAATATCTCCTGTTTTTATATTGCTAAACTTTTTTAAAGACCTTCTTTCATTATCATTAGCCCCTATTGAGGATAAATATTCATCTAAAGCTTTGCTATCACCAATAACATCCTCTAAGTTCTCCTTAATATATCCTATGCAGACTTTTGATTTTTCCTTAAACTTTTCTAAAACATCTTGTCCACTATAACTATGTCCTAAAGACCAATAAGTAGGTTTTTTATTTGGATCTGGAATTTTTGAATATAAATATCCTGTAAGCTCTACATTATCAAAATCCTTAAACTCTGGAATCTTCTTTAAGCTTTTAGTTATAATAGCATTTAACTCAAAAACATTATCTATATTTCCTTTGACTCCAATTATCTTTCCAAGTTCCACAAGTTTATCCTTAGAATATATATCTAAAAATTTATCTGGAATATATATAGCTAGTATTTTTAAAAGCATAGTCTTAAAAATTGGAATATTAAGTTCTTCAATTTCATCAAACTTATCCTCTTTAGCAAGCTCTATTGCCTTCTTAATATTGCTCATCAATTTCTTATATTCATTATCAAGTTCAATACCCTCTACATATCTCTTCTTCTTTCCAGCACCTATACAATATTTCCCTGTACTATCCATATAAATATAAGACTTACTTGCATTTCCTCCGCCTATTCCTCCTCCAACTTTTTTTCCTCTCTCTAATTCATAAACGAAAGCCTTATCATAGGTTTCTGGATAATTATCCTTCTGTACAATATATCTCTTTATATCCATCTTATCCAAATCATCTAACTTAAACTCTTCTTTAAACCATTCTTTCCCCTCTTTTAACTTAGTAAAATAATCTCTCTTCAACTCAAAAGTATCCACATCATTTATAAGCTCTTGTAAATTCATATAACCACTCCTTACCACTTAACTTTACATAATATTTTATTTATTAAATTAACCTATATGTTAAATATACCCCTCTTAAAACACACTTACAATATTTAACTAAATGTTAACCACCAACTATTTTCATATAAAAAACAGTAGGTAGTCTTGTTTTTCCACAAAACTATCTACTGTCCCTTATCTAAAGCTTATAAAATATAGGTTTGTCTAATTTTTTTCTAAATTCAATTTATTTTATCTCCAATAAAATTCTTCACTTCATCTAAACTAATAGGTTTTGAAAAATAATATCCTTGAAATAAGTCACAACCTATTTCAACTAAAGATTCAAACTGCTCTTTTGTTTCAACCCCCTCAACAACTATTTTAAAATTAAGTTCATGTCCTATGTCCTTTATACTATTAATAATCCCATATTCATTTTGATCGGCATCATCTAATATACTCTTATCTATTTTTAATGAACCACCTTTAAATTTTTTTAAATATGAAAATGAAGTATATCCTGTACCAAAATCATCTAAAGACAATTTAAATCCTAAAAGTTTTAGTAAATTAAGATTTCTTATTGAGGCTTCTTCCTCCTCTATCATTACAGATTCTGTTATTTCTATACATATATTTTCACATCTTATACCATTCTTTTCTACTATTTCCTTAACCTTGTATGCAAAATCTTTTTCTAATAGTTGAATTGATGAAACGTTAATATTTACAACAAGGTCCTTATTCTTTTTAATAAGCTCTTTTACCTCAAAACATACAGTATTAAATATCCAATCCCCCAATTTTATTATATCTCTGTTATTTTCTGCAACACTTATAAATTCCATAGGTGGTACAAATCCAAGATTCTTGCTATTCCACCTTATTAAAGCTTCTAACTTTCTAACCTTTTTATTTTTATCAACAATAGGTTGATAAACCATAAAGAACTCATTTTCATCTATAGCTTTACTCAATTCCATAGATATAGTATCTTTTCTTTCTATCTCCTTGTACACTTTATAATCAAAGAATGCTAATTTATCAAAAACTCCTTTTTTCTTGTTTGTGTACATCATATAATCACTTTTTTTCATCAAAGTTTTAAAGTCTTTTCCATCCCTTGGATAAATAGCTACTCCAGCAGAAAAGGAAACTTCTAAATTGTAATTAAGAAATTTCTTATCCTTAAAAGTTCCTAATATATTTTTTTCATAAAAACCTTCTAATTCTTTATTATTTAAAAAGTTTTTATATAGAATTATAAATTCATCCCCTGATATTCTTGCCAAAGTTCCCCTCTTACCAATAGCCTTTGATAGCTTTTCCGCAAATACCTTTAAAAAACTATCTCCTACCCAATGTCCATAAACATCATTAATATTTTTAAATTTATTTAAATCTATAAATATTAATGCAAAGCTTTTTTCTCTTTCAACTTCTTTATGAAAAATCTCCTCTAATCCCTTTCTATTTGGAATCTTTGTAAGTGGATCAAAAAGTATATATTCCCTTGCCTTCTCATTAATAGCTGAATCAAAGGCATTTACAATAAAGTCTAACTGATTAAATCCCTTTTTATCTTCAAACTCTTTTTCATCATATTCATTTAATTGTTTTAAAAGTTTTTTTAACTTTGAGATATTATTTAAAAGAGGATTTAAAGCCTTTCTTTTAATTATTTCGAAGGAAAAAATAGTAAATAAAATGAATATTAAAAGCATTAATTCATTAGATCTATTTACATCATTCATCACCTTATAAATAAGCGTATTTTTCTTATCAAAATCAAACACTAAATTTTTTCTTTTAACAACAATCTCTTCATTATTTTCATTTATTTCTTCAAAAGTTCTTATCCCCTCTTTATGGTTATAATACTCTCCATCTGGAAGTTCAACATATATTGTTACTCCTCCATTTTGTTCATAAAGCTTTTCCATATATTCAGTAAATGCATCCATATATGCATTTACTAAAACACATCCTATAATATCCCCCTTTTCATTTTTTATAAATGATATTATAGATACAGTTTCTCTATTGTTATATAAATCTTTATGTATAGATGTAATAATTACATTCTTTCCCTTAAGAGTCTCCTCATATGCCTCCTTAAACCAGGGTCTACTTTCCATATTAAATTTAGCATAATCCCCCTTACTACTATAAAGTTCATCCGCCCTACTATCTACAACATCTATGGATTCTACAAAACTTGTAGCTGTTAGTAATCCTTGAGCATGTCTAATGCTTTTTTTAATTTCTTCTTCTTTCTCACTGTAGTTATTATCGGCTTCTATCAATTCTATTATCTTAGGATCACTTGCAAAATCCTGTACTAACACTTCAAGTCCCTTAAAAGTATTCTCTGTTAAACTCTCTGTTTGCTCACTATTGTTTATACATACTTGCTCAGTTATATTTCTTACAATATTTCTAGACCATAAAAAATCTAATATAGTCAAAGAAATTATCAATGCCAAAATTAAACCAAAAAAAGTCTTCAATGATCTTTCTATTTTCAAAAAGCTTCCCCCCTCAACCCCCAATTATCCTTGTCTATTTTCAAACATTATTAACACTTTATTGATATTATTATATCATTATCCCTCTCTAAACAACTTATACCCTATATTTCATATTTTTAAAAATTAAGGTAAAAATATAAAAAAGGAGAATTTTTTTCTTATTTTTTATATATAATGTCATAATTTAATCAAATATTTTGCTTTATATTTAAATATTTTTCACTTATTTTTTATTTAGCTCTGTTTTAGTTGAATGCTATTTATACTATAAACTTAGATAGATTAGATATGACAAGGATGATTTTAAAATCATAAAGTAGCTACTCAGCCCACTCACCACCAATGAAAAGCTTAGAAATGAAGTTATCATTTTTTCTTATGAATACTTGGATTTAATATATAGTAATGTATTATTAATAAAACTTATTAATAATATAGAGCCCACCTAAAAAACTTTAAAAATTAAGCAATTACGCAGAAAAATTTGCCTTAATAAAGAGATTTCTTTGACTATCAGTCCTTCTTTATCTTGGCAAATTTCTCATAGTAATTGCTATAAATTCTTAGTTAAACTCATTAAATTTCATAATATTTGATTTTCACTTAAAATTAAGTTAGGTCTGAAGTTTTAGTTAAAAATCAAAACGCCTCTAAAACAGAGCCTTATCAATCCTTATATATAGTTGAATTTTTTACTACTCCTCAATTGATGAAGTAATCCTCTTTAAGGGTCTTTCATTTGTTGAAGATGAACTTCCATACATATACTCAGTTCTATATTTCAGTACACATATTAATCCAAATATAGATGTTATTGCTTCAGCAAATGGAATTACTAACCACACTCCAGTTACTCCAAATATATATGGCAGAACTATAATTCCTACTATAAATAGTACCAATGTTCTTAAAAATGATAACATAGCAGATATCTTTCCATTAGAATATGCTGTGAACATACCTGATGTAAATATGTTGAATCCACTAATCAAAAATCCTACTGAGAATATAGTAAATCCTTCTAAAGTTATATTAAAAATACTGCTTCCCTTTGGTGAAAAGGCAGCTATTAGATTTTCTGAAATAAGATTTGATATAACAAAGGATAATACTGCAAATATTCCTATGGTTATATAACTATATCTTACTATCTTCTTTAACTGCTCCTGATCTTTACTTCCATAGCTATAACTTATACGTGGAGCTACTCCAGATGTAAATCCTATATATGCTGAATTTAATAGTAGCTCTGCATATAAAACTATTGTTATTGATGCTACTCCATCCTCTCCTAAAAACTTAATCATAACTATATTAAATAAGAATGTTGCTACTGCTGCTGCTAACTGAGTAACCATTTCTGATAATCCATTTATACAGCTATCTTTTATTAGAGAAAAATCTAACTTAGGTTTTACAAAATGAAGTATATTCTTCTTTTTATAGAAGTAGAAAATTCCTATAATAGCTGGTACAACATATCCTATTCCTGTTGCAATGGCTGCACCTGATATTCCCATACCTAATTCAGCTATAAAAATATAATCAAATATTATATTTAATATTCCTCCTATTATAGAAGATACTAAAGCTAACATAGGCACTCCAGCTGTTACTAAGAAGTAATCAAAATACATTTTTAACATTACAAATGGTGAGAATAATAGCATTATAGCTAAGTATGCATAACAGTCCTTAAATAATAAATCAGTTCCTCCTAATATTCTTATAATGTCATTTATAAATATAAAAGATACTATTGCTATAACAGTTCCAATTATCAAAAGAGTAACAATTAAAAGTGAAAAAGTTTCTCTAGCCTCTTTTATATTCTTTTCTCCCATATATTTAGCTACAATAGCACTTCCTCCTGTAGCAAACATAACACTAACCCCTGAAAAAAATAATACTATTGGTATTACTATATTTAAAGAAGATAATGCATTAGCTCCAACAAAGTTAGATACAAACACTCCATCTATAATTGTGTATAATGAGAAAAAAATCATCATTACAACTGTTGGTAAGGTCAATTTCATAAGTGTAAAAAAATTAATCTTTTTATCTAAATAGTTTTTCATATAATACTCCTTGAATTTTTATTTCTTTTGACATAGAATATTCTAAAGTATTACCTAAGGGCATAGTCAACAAGGAGTTTTTATTATGGATAAAGAAAATAAAATGTATTTCACAACTGGAGAAATCGCAAAGCTATATGATATAAGCAAAAAAACATTATTTCACTATGATAAGATAGGATTATTTAAACCTGAAAAGGTTCTTCCTAATGGATATAGATACTACTCTCACTACCAGCTTGAGCTATTAAATGTAATATGTATTTTAAAAGATATAGGAGTACCGCTTTTAGATATAAAGGAGTTTATTGATAAGAGAAACATTACTAACAGTATAGAATTTCTAGAGTTAGAATCACAAAAAATTCTTAATGAAATAAGTCGTTTAAATAGAATAAATAACATAATATCAAATAAAATTAATATCATAAATGAAGGTAAAAAGCATACTGATGAAATCTTTATGGAAGAACAACCAGAAGAATATCTTATTTTAAGCGATGAAATTAATATAAGCACAGAGCTTCTTGACTATGATCTTGAAAATTATAGTGAAATAATTAAGTACTGCAATGAAAATAGCCTAGATGCTGGATATCCTGTAGGAAGTCTTATGAGCAAGGAAAATCTTCAAAACAATATTTTTAATGAGTACAGTTACTATTTCATCAAGGTTGATAAATTACCTCCCAACGACAAAAAAGGATTAGTTAAACCTAAAGGACTATATGTTGTTGGATATTCTCACGGATACTATGACAAAATCATTGATATGTACCCTCGCTTAATAGAATACATAAAGAAAAATAACCTAACTATTGTAGGTAATGCCTACGAACAAACCTTAATAGATGAAGTTTCCATCAAAGATATAAATAACTATGTAATTAAAGTCTCTATAGAGGTAAAGTAAAAATTAACACTTACCTAAAAAAGAGCTTTAAAATAACTTACTATGAAACCTGCAAACAAACTCTATTTGCAAAGGTTCTAAGTTATTTTAAAGCTCCTAAAACTTTATTTTAAAATATACTTTTTAACTATTTTATCTAATGACTCTAAAGTGTCCATCTCACTTTCCAAGTTCACTGCATAAACCCTAACCTTCTTATTTTTTTCCTCATCTAAATACCAAGACTCCAAATACTCCCCCTCTTCACCCTCTATTTTCTCATTATAAGGATAAAGCAATATTACTGTGCTTACATTTTTGTATCTGGTTAGATAAGCATACATTTGGTAAAGATCCTCTCTTTTAACTCCATGCCTATTGTAACTGCTTGATATTCTCTTCCACTTAGTATCTAAGATTATGCTTTCCTCTCCATTCTTTTCAATAACAATATCAGGTATCAATTTAAATACACCTTTATTGGTTTCCTCATTTATTAAAAGCTTATATTTTGAATGCTGCATATGAAGAGTTTCCTCTTGAATTAACTTTCCTAAAAGCTTTCCTATATAAAGTTCAAAGACTTCATTCATCTTAAATAGAATTGAATATGCCTTACTATCTCCCAAAGTTCCAAGAGATGATTCCCCTAAAACCAGCATTTTACCTAATGTAAAAGCTTCTTCAAACCTTTCATTAAGCCTGTTGAATCTATAGTTCTTCACATCATTTAAAGTAATGTTTCTTTCATCCACATCCCCTAAAATACTTTGAGAAAATTTAAGAAGCTTTAAGGTCTCCTTGTTTTTTATCTCCCTAATAAGACTTTTAATGAAATAGCTAAATATTCTATTTAACTTATTATCCTTAGAAAACTCCTCATACTTACAGAAAGCCTTTGGTGTACAAGAAGCCATATTTTTAATCTGTTCATTAAATAAAAGACTTCCCTTTAAAGAATTTCTATTTTCTTCAATATTCACATACTCTAAATAAATACCCTTGCTTAATTCTCTCTGTAGTTTTTTGCTAAATAAATAAGCCAAAATCTCATTTAAACTTTGCTTATATAATCTTAAGGAACTTATTTCTGAATAATTAATCTTCAAAATGCCACATTTAGAAAGCATATTTAGTAAGGATTTTCTTTCAAAATCAGGGTTATTTTTATTTATACTTATCTTGGGTAGTATTTCTATAGAAACCGTTGAAAGTCTTATATATCCTACATAGTTTATAAACCTTATGGTATCCTTGCCCCAAATTATGTTATCCTTATTTAGCTTTTCAGAAAGAACATAGTTATAAAGCTCATCAGACTCTTTTTTACTTATTACCTTCTCATAGTTATACTCATCATAAAAAGTTCCTTCTTCATATTCATGAAAGCCATTTTCCTTCTCAAAGCTCTCTTCATACAAGACAGTCTCCTCTTTAATCTCTTCCTTAATATCCTCTTCTAAATCCTTTTCCTTTTGAAAAAACTCTTTTCTCTTACTAAAATCATCTTCACCTTTTAAAGGCTCTTCCTGAAAATCCTCTTTTAAATAAACATCAAAGTTATTAGAAACTTTTTCTCCTAAGTCTCTTGCTTCTACCTCTTCTTTAAACTCTTTTGTTCTCTTTAAATCTTCTTTCTTACTTCTTATATTTATAAAATCATCTACAATCCTAAGTGATTCATAGCACTCCTGAACAACTATATGTCTCATATCTCTATTCCTCATCTTTATAAATATTAAAGAAGGATTCCTTTTCTGGATTCTCCACTATAGAATACTTATACTCTTCTCCATAAGACTCTACTCTCATTCCCTTAAATAGTTTCCTTACATCAATGCTTTTCTTTTCTATAAACCTGTTAGATTTACCTGCTTTACACGCTCCTCCAAGAACTAATTCTACCTTTTCCCAATCTCCATAGAAATACTCTTGTATTAAAGGAATAACCTTATTTTTCATTATGTAAACTAACTCTTCAAAATCAAGATTCTCCTTTAAAAAATAAGAATGTCCAATAGTATGTTCTCTATCAAATAAATATTCAATTCTTTCATTAATAACTCTTAAAAACTCTCTCACATTGATTCCTTCAACATCCTCTGGTAAAAGCTCTTCCTTAGGCATATATTCAAAGAACTGAAATCTTCTTCTTAAGGCAGTATCAAGTAAAGCTATGGATCTATCTGCTGTATTCATAGTTCCTAATATGTACAAATTCTTTGGTATTCCAAATCTCTCATTGGAATATGGAAGAGTAACCTTAAGCTCATTTTTCTCTCCAAGTCTCTTATCATCCTCTATTAATGTTATAAGTTCCCCAAAGATTTTAGATATATTTCCTCTATTAATCTCATCTATAATAAGTATGTAATTCTTATTGCTATTTAATGCCCTTTTGCAAAGTTTTTTAAAGATACCATCTTTAGGAACAAACCCTGTTCCACTCTCATTACTACGTAAGCCCTCCACAAAGTCCTCATACCCATAGGATTGATGGAATGTACAAAACTCTATTTGTCCATACTCTAAAAGCTTGTTAAATATTTTAACCGCTTCATCCCTTCTATGCTCATCATTTATTAGATTCTTATACTTTTTAAAGTCAATGATTTCTAGAGCTCTATTAATAGTATTAAAGGTTTTTCCTGTTCCAGGAGGACCATATAGAATTTGATTTTTAACTTTAAGAATATAAGGCTTTTCCTCTAAATAATCCTCTCTTTTACCCTCACTAACTCTCATTTCCTCTTCATAAGATAAAGAATACTCTCCTTCAACAGCTAAGTCATAGTAAGGCTTAAGTTTCCTAACTGTATTTTCAAAGAAGTCTCTTATTTCCTCTTTACTCATTTTTTGAGCATCTTCATAATATAAGCTTTTTCCAACTTGAAGTTTTAACTCTTTTCTCTCTTTTACATCATGTATTAAAGCGCTTATATCCTCTGTTTTTCCTCGCTCCAAATAACTATAAGGGCTATAATTATCCCAGTACTCAAGATCACCATTATCCTCATCTAATTTATCTAGAAATCTAAAATGTCTAATATAATCAACTTCATCACTTTTTAAATCCTTAGTTTCTAGAATTATTCTAAATCTAAGCTTATTTCCCTCATCAATTTTATCTGCAAATAAGGATATACTTGTAGATAAATTCAACTTTTCTGCATTTTTAAGCTCAATCCAAAGATAATTTCTAACTCTTGTTACTCTTGAAACTACTAGCCACTTTGATGCTCCTGCCTTTTCATAGTCCAAGCCATAAACTCCAAAGGACTCTGCAATACTCTTAAATTTATTTAAAGCTTTCTTTGCCTCTTCTCTTAAATTAATATACTTATTCCTATCTTCAACACTCTCTTCATTTTCTGGATTCTTATATTCTTCTCCTGCATACTTCTTCAAAAACTCTAATATGCTTAAATAATCTTCCTTACTTAAATTACTCATATCCTTTGAAATAAGCCAGTCCATTTTCCCCTCTCCTTTCTTCCTTAGTATCTATCACCTTCAAAATTTATTTTCATAATATTCCGTTTACACTCTTCTTCATACCTACTTCTATTATATACCTTTATTACCATTAGTCATTTGAAAATTTCTCTCTACTTTTAAAGCATAATTAGGGATGTATCAAAACTTATATATAAATTTAATATCCAACTTATATGTTATCTTTTTTTATGTATAACTCTAATATGAAACTTATTTATATGAGCTTTCTATATTTATAATCAAGTATTATTCTATATATCTTTGTATCATATGTCCTCGAAATTAATTACTTCTTACTTAATTGCATTTATTGCATATTTATATACATCACTCTTAAGTATCACTTAAGTTCTATTTTCAATAACTTAATTCATCTTTTATCTGTATTATTTTTCATTACTTACTTTATAATTAAATACATTTTTCCCATTTGTTCAATAGTTTTCTCTACTTTTCCTAAAGATATTAATTAATTTAATAAATAACCCGTTTAAGCTAAATAAATTTGAATAAAAAAAGGATTGGAAAACCAATCCTTTTTTTATAGCCTTTATAAAGCTGAGTATTACTAATATATACCTAAAATACCTGACCTTTATATTTAATATTAATATACTTTAAAATATTAAATCTTAAAGTATCAATTTTAAACTTACTATATGGTTTTAAAGTTTTAAGTATATTATAAATAAAAATTCTAAGAAAAGAATAATGTATATAGTCCTAATAATATTGAAACTACTACTATTATATATGCAATATTTGACTTTTCAGGCTTTTTAATATTAAAAATAATTGCAACTATTGATAAAAATCCAAAAGACCATGCAACTAGCTGTTCAGTTAAAAAGTTTATTGGCAAGCTAGTTGCGTTAAGATAAGCAATACACATTGACCATGCAGCTAAACAATAAAATATTATATTTTTCGCCTTTTTATTTTTTAAAAGATAAAGTAAAGAAATTCCTACTATACTTACTACCATCATGACAATAAATAATATTAATAAATATCCAAGAGCCATAATTCCCCCTCCTTTATAATGTGTTTTTCTATATCTTTATAATAACCAAAATTTCTGTATTTTTTAGTTATATAATTCTAAAGAATTCTAAAGATTATATAGGAAGTTTTATCTCTATTTTATATATTTTATTTGTTATACTATAGTCCACTTTCCCATTATAGCCTTCTACAATTTTTTTAATGTTCTTAAGTCCTATTCCATGACTCTCAACATTTTTATTTATTTTGTCCTTAATAATATTTGTTTGAATAAATGTAAGAATATTATTTGTAACAAATATCTTAATATCTACTTTTTCATTATTATTTGCATATTTTATAATATTTGAGTAAAGATTATCAAAAATCCTAGCTATATCCTGAGCATTAACTCTAATTTCAAAATTAATTAGTCCAAGATTATCTATTTCCACACAAAAATCATTATCCTCTAAAGCATCAGTAAACTCACTAATAAATTGTTCAAACATTAACTTTCCTTCAAGAATAGAAGATTCAAGAGAATTATTATTTTCAGTGTCTGTGTTTAAAAGTAAATTTGTTAACTCTTGTATTTGATAGGCTTTGTTTTGTATTATTTCAATATAATTTTCAAGCTTCTCATTACTATCATAATTTTTATTTTTTATAAAATCTGAATAAGATATAATAGCTGTAAGCGGTGTTCTAATATCATGAGATAAGGATCTAATCAACTCTTCTTTTTCTTTTTTTAGCTTCTCTTCATTTTCCATATGGTTTTGTAATGCAACAGAAAAACTATTAATATTATTAGCTAACTCTGAAAGTTCATTATCTCCTACACTATTTATTCTAAAGTTTAAGTTTCCACTTTTTAAAATCTGTATAGATTTAGTTATATATAAAATGTAAGATATTTTTTCACCTAAAAAAAATAAAAAAAATACGAAAAATATTATTAATGTAGCTAAAATACAAATTAGCTTTAACCAACTCAAAAACCCTGGATCTGATATAGAGTATGCACTATAATACCCATTTTCAACTAACTTTTCTGCAAAAGAAGTAGCAGTATAATAAAGAAAAGCAAAGCTAAAGCTTGCTATAACAACAGATGTAAGTAAGTAACCTATAAGTTCTAACCCCAATTTAGGTATTTTATATCTATTAATCAATATAATATCCCTTTCCCCAAGCTGTTTTAATATATTTTGGATTTCTTGTATCACTTTCTATCTTTTTTCTTAAATTCTTAATATGAACCATGACAGCACTATCTCCAACTACTTCTTCTTGCCATATGCTGTTATAAATGTGATCAATTGAAAATATTTTTTTACGATTAGTAATCAATAATTCTAAAATTTTATATTCAGTATGAGTAAGAGATATATTCCTTCCCTCACATATAACAGTCTCTGTCTCTGTATCAACACTCAAATCTTTAATCTCTATTTTAGATGATTTAATGTTAACTTGAGGTTGATATACTTGATAGCGTCTAAGTAATGCTTTTACTTTAAGCAACAATTCAGAATGAGAAAATGGCTTTGTTACATAATCATCTGCACCAGCTGAATATCCTATTGTCTTATCAGAGTCTTGAGAATAAGCTGTTAAAAATAAAATAGGTACAAATGACTTTTTTCTAATCTCAGTACTTATGATAAACCCAGACTTTCCTGGCATATCTACATCTAATATAACAATATCTACAGTATCATCTAATTTTTCAAGTGCTTCATCACCATCTTTAGCAGCAATTACATTATACCCCTCTCCAGAGAATAATATTTCAAGTATTTGTCTAATATCATTATCATCATCTGCAATTAAAATTGTATTTTGTTGTTTCCCTGGCATATTCTAAACTCCTTAACATTTCTTATTTTTTATAATTCTAATATAAAACTATAAAATATTCTACTAAACAACCTATTTATTCTCATAAAGTTAAACTGTCTATAATCATAAAAAATCCCTTCAACACTTTTATCAAGTAAAGTATTGAAAGGATAAAATCCATATTCAGTATTACAATTTCCTTTAAGAATGAATTTATCCCTAAGAAAATAAATTCTGACTTAATTCTTATTTTAATCAGTTTTATTAATACTAAAATAGAACTGTAAGCCCCTCTTAATGAGCAGTTAGTATTGTATCAAAGGAATACAATCTCACTAAAGTTCCATTGCATAAGTTCAAGATACCAAATTAAAAATTTTGACTTTCACTTAAACTCTATTTCTTCTTATTTAGGCCTACAATCATTCCACCTAACATACCAAAACATATTCCATATGCAATGGCTATTGACCCAAATTTATTTATGAATATTGAACCTATTGCTACTCCAAAGCACATTCCAAGGCTCATTCCATTTGCCATGTTATTATCTTCTACAGTTTCTTTCTTTTCCACAGAGCTTGTACTACCACCATCAGTCCCATCGTCCCCTTTGCTAAGCTTTGCATGCTTCTTACTAGAAACATTTACAGCTATTGCAATAGCGACTGAGAGAACAACTAAAGGTAAAGCCACTAAAATAAAGTCTTTCATAAATTCACACCCCAATAATTTTTCACTTATTTATTTAAAATCTTACCATAAAAGTATTATTTGCTTGACTAAGCCCCATAAAACTTTAAGTACTTTTCAATATTTGATTTTATATATTCAACACTATGATTTCCAGGAAATACATGATTTTCAGCATCTATTCCTTTTTCTTTTAATACTTCATATAAAGCTAAACATCCTTCATAAAATCTTCCTTCATCCTTATGTCCAGCATCAAGATAAACTTTAATATTAGGAGAAACCTCGTTATTTTTTACAATATATATTGGATCATATTTTTCCCATATATCCATACTCTCAAAATAAGCCTTATCTTCCTCTTCAAGCTTTAATTCTAATGCTGGCATATGTCCTCCCACCTTTGAAAACATATTTTTATGTCTAAAAGCATTATGAAGAGCTATATATCCACCGGCTGATGCTCCTCCTATGTATTTTCCCTCTTTATCCTGTATAGTATTAAAGTTCTTATCTATTAAAGGTATAACTTCTTTTATAAAATAATCTTCATACATACCTAAGTTTATAACTCTATTTTTCTCTTTAGAATCAAATACTTCCTTATATTTTAAAGATGAATTTAATCCCCTACTATTTTCAATTCTTGGACATACAATTATCATAGGATTTATTTCTTTAGATTCAATCATTGAATCAGCTACTTCATTCATATTAATGTGAAATATTATATCCTCATTTCCACTTCTCCCATGAAAAAAATACAATACAGGTACCGCCTTGCCCTCACTATAACATTCAGGTAAATACACATTAACTGCCATTTCCTTGCATAATATCTCACTATAAAAATTTATTTTTTCTACTCTTGATTTATTCAATTTTCCCCACCTCATCTACGTTCTCTAAATTAAATGATAAATACTAGGAAGCACTTAAAACTAGGCGTATTTTTCTATTCCATATAGTTATTTATTAAATAATAACATCTATTTTTGCTTTCCTCTGCAACTGCAGAATTCACTTGAAGTGGTAACATTGAACCACCCTCAAATTCTTTCTTTATTGACTCTACTCTCTTCTCTTTTTGATTAATCCATTCCACTTCACTTTTTTCAAGCTCTTTAAACTTTTCAGTACTTAGATTTTGCTTTAAGAATTTATAAATTTTATTTAGTTCATCATCATAAAGTTTAGATTGTTCATAGCTTACAGAATTCATCTCTGCTTGCGTAACATTAGGATTATTATTGCACTTTTCACCTATTTCATCTGCTTTATTGTCCACCTCTTGCATCTTACTAAAATACTCAGATTTTGTTTTAGGTAATGCTGACTTTTCTTTTTTAGAATCAGTTCCTTTATTCTCATTACTCTTAGTATTCTTACTTTCATTAGAGTTTTCTGTTGCCTTGCTATCTTTATCACTCTTTGATGAATTGCTGTCTTTATCATTGTTAGCAGTATTTGCCTTATCTTCTGAATTCTCCTTATTTAAGCTATCTTTATTTTCAATATTATTTTCCTTAGAAGCACTGTTATCTTCCTTATTATTACTTTCTGCATTAGTAGCTTCCTTATTTTCTGTGCTGCTTGTAGTAGTACTTTCATCTGTAGGAGTTGTCTTATCTCCACATCCAATTAAAGTTCCTAAACTAATTAATACAGTAGCCAAACTAATTAAACAATATTTCTTTTTCATAACCTATCTCCTTTAAAGTGTATTGATAATTACAATACTTTATTTCCATACTTATCAAAGTTTTTCTTTAATGCTTTCTCTGTAAAAATTATTGGCAAAATCATAAAGACAAGCTGTACTGCACAAAGTACACCACCCCAAAGCCCTATGGTGTTTTCATCCTTTTTAAGTAAAAATAACATACCTATTATAGAAATAATTAATACTACATACCCCATTTTAACCCACAACTTACCAAAATAATGATGTGCAAAGTCCCAAGTATCCTTGTTTTTCATAGACATTGATGTTCTATATCCAAAAGTATTATTAATCTCTCTAGGTGCTTTTTCACTAAAATATTTCCCAAACCCAATCATTGTAATTGGAATTAGCAAGTCCATAATCATCATAAAAATCCAAAATCCCATTTCACACCTCCTATTTTAATTCCATTATACTCCATTAATTCAATATACTCTATAAATCCACCACTGAATGTCATATTATAGAAGCCCTTTGTATAATATATACTAAAATGTTTGGAGTGATAATTTACTATGAAAAAACTTAATAATTATATAAGCTTAGGCTTATTATTTAATTGTATCTTCTTATTAGGTAACTGCACCAACTTACTTCCTGAATTTATAAAAGGCTTCTGTGTATCTTTAGGCATTGCACTAATATTCGTAGGAATCTATTATGAAAAAAACTCTATTCCTAAATAAATCTCTATTTTAAAGTAATATTAACAAAAGGGGTACCTACAAAGAACAAGTTTGCATTACTACTGTTATTGATGGACAAAATAATTTAATTATAGAATTAGTATTTAAATGAGACTTACATCTGATAGACACATGATAACTGATTATATCCTTTTAGACATATGGTAAATGGCCCTGTACTTTGTGCTAATATTCATAAAACTTATATTGTACTTTCAAAAGATTTATCATTAAAACATGAACTTATAAAAAGAGGAAAACATAAATAAGGATCTTATCCTATTCAACCTATTAATGTTATCCATACCACTTTAAAGAAATGGATGAATAGCTTTAATGGTGTTACAACAAAATATATAAGTAATTATATTATTAAGTGGTTCAAATGACTTCAAATATTCCATAAAAACAAAGAGATACTAAAGGCTAAGAATCTTATTGGTCAAAACAATATAAGCCATTTATATATCACAATAAAAGATTTGAAAAATAGAAATCCAATCTATGCATATGGTATGTTATATTTTGTTAATTATGTTATAATAAGTGTTACTAAAAACTATAATCTAATGAACAATGGTAAATTATTGGGTAACTAATGAATGACTACAAAATATATTTTGTAGTATCAAAGGGAGGTATGAATAATGAAAATAGTTTTTATGGGAACTCCTGATTTTGCAGTTCCATCATTGAATAAAATGATAGAGAAATATAATGTAAGTGCGATTGTAACACAACCTGATAAACCAAGTGGAAGAGGAAAAAAGATAACAATCTCACCAGTTAAAGAGGTGGGACTATTGAATCAAATTCCAATTTTTCAACCTAAAAAAATAAGAACAGACTCTATAGTTATTGAGAAATTAAAAGAAATAAAACCTGATTTTATCATTGTTGTAGCATATGGTCAAATTATAACTAAGGAAATACTTGATATACCAAGACTGGGATGTATTTGTCTACATGCGTCTCTACTTCCAATGTATAGAGGATCATCACCAATAAATTGGAGTTTAATAAATGGGGAAATAAGAACTGGAAATACAACTATACTAATGGATACTGGTATAGATACAGGTGATATGCTTATGAAAAGTGAGTTTGACATACCTGAATCTATGACAGCAGGAGAATTATACAATTTATTAAAAACAAATGGTGCTGAACTCTTAGAGGAAACAATAGATGGAATTGCCTCAGGTAAAATTTCTGGAGTAAAGCAACCAAGTGATGGAAGTTCTTATGTACAGATGTTAAACAAGCAAATGGCAAAGATTAATTGGAATGATAGTAGTATTAACATACATAATTTAATAAGAGGATTAAGTTCTTGGCCATATAAAAATATAAACTCATGGCCAACTGCTCATACTTATTGTAAAGATATTCCAATTAAAATATTCAAATCCAAGTCATTAGAGTCAAATATTATTAAACCACCTGGTTATATTATAGAAGCAAATAATGACGGAATTGCAGTCGCCACCAATAACGGTATTCTGGTTATAGAAATATTACAGTTTCCAGGGGGAAAACCTCTTGAGGTAAAAGAATTTTTAAAAGGAAATAAAATAGAAAAAGGCGTTATATTAACATAATTAATTAATAGTCTATATAAAACTACAATATTATGATTATTACTTTATAATATTGGAATATTTAACGTTATAGATGTGAACAATCACACCTATAATTTTTATAAGACTATCTTTCAACACTATATTAAAACATAGCCAAATAAAAAGACTTCATAAAAGCTTGATATTACCTTAAGTTATAAGTAATATAAAATACTTATTTATCCTTAAAGTTCTTTTTGCTTAAATGTAGTCTTTTTATATTTAAATCTCTAAGCTTTCCTCTAAATAAATCTAAGCCTATCTCTTTTTATTTTTACTGCTTGTAGCTATAATACTGCAAAAAATAGCAACACCTATTGCAATCCAAATAGCAATATCCATTTAAAACTCCCTTCAATTCATCTCTATACTAAGAATTATTACTTTTCCTCTTCTGGAATATTTCCATATTGTCTTTCAGCAGTCCATTCAAAGTGAATTTCATCTTTTTCATCTTTAAATATTTGTATTTTCTCATTATATTCCCCAACTTTCTTCTCGAAAGTTTTATACTCATTGATAACCGCCATATTAGGAATAGCTTCATTTAACTCCTTATCTAAAGATGAATAATCATAGCTAGCTACCCCATAAACTGCATTCATTAAATCAGTTAAAAGTGGTGTTTTGCTTATATTAAATTGTTCTCCCTTTTTTAAAGCAAAATTTATTCTCGCCAGTTCTGATTTATCATCTTCTAATTTTGTATCTTTAAGACCAACATTAAAGTACAATCCAAATTTAAACCCTCTTAAAGGCTCATTAACTTCACTAGAAACTATACCTACTGCTGTTTCAATACTGTTAACTTGAAAATGAATATTATTCTTTTCAAAAATCTTCTCTATAGGAGAAAACTTACTTTTCATCTCTTCTAACCATTGACTTCCAGATTTACTAGCAACAACATCTACTTCCTTTTTAACTACTCCAGTATTAATAGGTTTTATTAAAAACTTAGGAAGAATAATTAAAATAATAACTACCATTGTTATAATAATATTTTTCAATTTCATATTTATTCAACTCCACCAATTAATTCTGATTCTATTCTTCCCCTATCAATCTCATAAACCTTATCACATAAAAGCTTTATATCCTCTGAATTATGACTAGCTAAAAGTATAGTTGAACCCTTTTTCTTCAAATCAAATATAAGATTTCTTATATCAGAAACTCCTTGTTTATCAAGCCCATTCATAGGTTCATCTAATATTATTAGACTTGGCTTTTCCATAATAGCTTGTGCTATACCAAGACGTTGCTTCATGCCTAATGAATACTTTTTAATAGCTCTCTTATCCTTTGGATCTAAATCAACTATCTCTAAAGCCCTCTTTATATCTTCATCATTGATTTTATTTTGAATACTAGCTAAATATTTTAAATTATCAAAACCACTTATATGTTCTAGAAACCCTGGATTTTCAATTAAAATCCCAATATTTTCAGGAAAATCCTGATCTTTGCCTATTACCTTTCCATTAACCTTAACAAATCCTGCTGTAGGTTTTATAAGTCCACATATAGCCTTAAACAACATTGATTTTCCTGATCCATTTCTTCCTATGAATCCATATATCTTCCCTTCTTTAATCTTAAGATTTATATTATCTAAAATATTCATCCCTTTTATTTCTTTTCTATAGTTTTCAAAATCTATAATATAATTTTCCATAATATCCACACCCAATCTTAAAATTCTATATTTCTTCTATATAAAAAATGTCCACCTATTAAGTTTAAAACCAAAAATATGCTTAAATATATTAAAGCAAAATTAAAAGTTAAGCAATTGTTTCCACTAATAAATATATCTTCCTTCATAAGCATAGCTGCATTTCCAATTAAATATTTACTATTACCTAAGCTAGTTACGTATGATAGGACAAGAACTCCCAAAATAGATGCATTAAACTTTCTTGTTAAAAATGATAAATTACTTGCTAGTAATATTAATCCATTAAAAAATAAAAAATTAAGCACAAAAGTTTTTAAAATTATACTCTTCAAACTCACACCTTTGACTAATGAATTAAATTCATTAGGACTTGTCCAGTAACTCGCACCTTTAAAAATTAAAGATACTAAAAAAGTTATAGTATAAATAGTTATCAAAAATATTAATACATTAAAAAATGTCCATATAACATTAGAGTAATACCAATTCTTATATTCGTTTACTCTATAAAAAACAAAAATTTTCTTATCCTGAAACTGCTTAGAAAGTACATATATCATAGGAAGGTAAACAATTAAAATTAGTCCAAACCAATTAATATAACTAAAGAAGTTTTTTCCCTCTTTTGTTCCACCTGTTAAAAATAAAAATAAATCTCCAGTAGAATAAGCTATATATTCTGAATTTCTTTGAAAGAAAGTTGCTCCATAAAAAGCTAGTAAAATTGAAAAAAAAAGAAAATAAGTTATTAATCTTAAATTCTCATATTTTATATTTAGGAAAAACATATTATACTTTTTCAACATCACACCTCCTAAAAGCAATAATGCCAATTAGAAACAATAAACATATTATACTTATAGCCACTATATTTTCTTGACCAACAGTTAATAACTTCATACCATCTAATATATTTAAAGATAAATTATTGCTATAAGTAAATTTATGACACCAAATAGTGCCTAAATATCCTGTAGAAATCAATTTCAAAAACACTATACTTCTTGCATTGATTATTATGTAAATAAAGCATATAGAAGTAACTATTATACTTTTCTTAAATATGTATAGTAAAACATCTCGTACTAAAACCAGAAAATAACTAGCTATTATAAACTCAAAAATAGATATAGCCATAGCTTTAATTGGAGTGTATTCCTTTATGAAGTTAGCAAAATACAAATATTTACTTAAAACATCTACATTTTTTTCATTTAATATAGCTTGACTCCATTCACTGCCAAAATTGCTATAATATATTCCTAATACAAACACACATGCTCCTATAGCTGTTATGTATAAAGTTATAATTAATAAGTTAGTTATTTGATTTCCTATAAAAATTTTAAACTTACTTTTGCATCTAACAAAAAGATACTTATTACTCTCTTGAAAATTAGCTATTGGTGCTGTTACTAAAAACATAATAGGTAGAATTAACCATGTAAGTAAAAATCCATTAGAAAATATTCTAAAGAAATAGTCCCATTGATTTATTCCCTTTCCTGATAAAACAAAATACTCTGAAACACTATCCATATATACTCTGCAAACTATTAAAATTGCTAAAAATGTTAGGATAATCACATTCTTTTTATAACACTTGATTAAATTATATTTTATTAAAGCTATCATTGAATTATCTTTCATACCTATATTCCTTTCTTGAAAAATAAAAGAATACAATTGAAAATATCAATATTATAACAAAAAGTTGTAAAAATACTTGTCCTACAGTTACCCCATCTACTAATAGCCCAAAATCTGTAGCAACCTTAGTTTTTAGAGGTAATGGAAAGTTTAAAATCTCTGTTATATAACTACTTACAAAATAAAAAATTCCTGGGAATAATAATACAATAATCTCATTATCAATTAATGTAGAAACTCCTAATGCTATAGTTGAATATGCAAAGCCTACACAAAATTCAATTAATATTACTAAAGCTACATACCCATAAGGATTCTTTATCATAAAGTCATAAGTTATTCCACCAAGAGCAAGATTAGTATCATTAATATTTCCACCAATAAAAATATTAGTAAAATAAAATACTATTGCTATTGGTAAAATTATAGAAAGCCCTCCTACAATTCCATTTATAAGAAATCTAGAAACTCTATACTTTAAATCAGACATTCTACAGTCAATAAATATATCAAATCCACTTTTTCTCTCTCTTAAAAAAGTTGCTCCATAAACAAAAGGAGCTACAATAGGAATAATTTTTGAATATACCAAAATTGTAGCTCCTGAAAAAATTGCAAATTGATTTAAAACACCACTTCTTGTTAGTTCATTGATATTCAAATCACTTAATTTAAAAGGATTTAAATTAGGTAACCATAAATATATTCCATACAAACTAATTAAAATCATAAATAAAATAAATAACCATATCTTTTTACTTTTAAAAACTTTAATTAAGTCATCTACTATCATTTAATTTCTCCTATCTTAAAATATAATAGCTAAAAGTAACTACTTTTAGCTATTATAAAGTATTTTATATTAATACCATCCAAAGCTTCCAACTGCATTTCTATAATTCTGAGTGTAATTTAAATTTTTTAAAGCTAAGTAATATGTAGAACCTACTTGCATTCTTTTATTCCAATAATATTCATAAACATCCGCTGCAGGTGCTCCCTGTCTTACAGTAACAGGTTCTGAATACGCATTATCAGCAGATTCTAAATCGCCATTAGGATTTGCCACTGCTCTCGCTGACATTGTATATGAATCTAAATCTTGAATTTTATCCAGTTTAACATATCCATACCAAGTATTTGACCACTCTTTAACATCCTTTAAATCTGCTGCATCCTTAGCTCTCCAATTACTATGTGGAGCTAATGCCATTAAAAATGATTTTGCTTGTGGTAAAGTACTCTTAGAAAAAACTCCTGTTAGTAACATTATTCCTAACATAACTTTAGCTATTTTTTTTTTATTCATTTTAATCCTCCTTAGTTCTTTTTTATAATAATAACATATTTTTACTGTTAAATAAATACTTTTTTTGAATTTTCTTTGAATAAAATCATACTTTATTAATATATAATTAAAATATTAATAAATATCCTGAAAAATAATATTTATATCCAGTGTTCTCTATTACAAAGTATCTCTATTTCTAAAAAAGAGACTAAAGTCAATATTCTATAAAAATCACCTAATAATAAGCTTATTTATGTTCCTATTCCTCTAATTAGTTATCTATTAAGCTGAATGCTTCTGGTTTATAATCACATTAATGCTATAATTGTACTAAAGAAAATTTTATTACTATGGGTTTATAAAAGATTTTATTGAGTAACTTTAGGAGGAAAAAAATATGGAATTAAAAGATATTTTAAATTCTGGTGAGATGTATAATGATCTCTCAGAAGATTGTGTTAAAGCAAGAGATTATGCAACTAAACTAACTAAAAAATATAATGAAAGCACTGATCAAGAAGAGAGAAACAATATATTAAATAATCTTCTAAACAAGTGTGGAAAAAACTCTCATTTTGAACCAAATTTTAGATGTGAGTATGGTTTTAATATTTCAATTGGAGATAATTTCTTTGCAAACTTTGATTGTATTATATTAGATTGTGCTCCTGTAAATATAGGAAATAATGTCTTATTCGGACCAAGAGTAGGAATCTATTGTGCAAACCATGCCATAGATCCAATAGAAAGACAAAATGGTGGATGCTATTCCAAAGCAGTTAATATAGGCAATAATGTATGGATAGGTGCTGGTGTTCATATAGTTCAAGGAGTAAACATTGGAGACAATAGCGTAATTGGAGCTGGAAGCGTTGTTCTATCAGATATCCCTCCTAATGTGGTAGCTGCTGGTAATCCATGCAGAGTAATTAGAGAAATCACAGAAAATGATAAGACTGGCTATATTAAATAATAAAAATGGGGTAAATATTATGAAAACAGATGTTAAAAGAGAACTTGTTTTAAAGGAAGATTTAATTGAAGGTTTTAAAAAATTAGGACTAAAAGAAGGTCAAAACATAATGGTTCATGCATCCCTTGGTAGCTTAGGCTTTGTTTGTGGTGGAGAACAAATCGTAATTGAATCCTTAATTGAGGCTGTTGGTGCCAATGGAACCTTAATGATGCCAACTCAAACTTGGAAAAACCTAGATCCTTCTTATGGAGTTCATTGGGAAGAAGATGAAGAATGGTACCAAGCTATAAGAGATAATTGGCCTGCCTATGATAAAAATATAACTCCAACAAACACTATGGGAAAAGTAGCCGAAATGTTTAGAAAATGGCCTAATGCAGAAAGAAGTAATCACCCTGTTAGATCTGTAGCAGCCTTAGGAGAAAATGCTGTCTATCTAACAAAAAACCATGACTTAGAAAACATATTTGGTAAGGATTCTCCTCTAGATAAACTATATGATTTAGATGGATATATCTTATTAATTGGTGTTGGATATGATAAAAACACCTCGCTCCATTTAGCAGATGCCCTAGCAGAATACCCATCAAAGCACTATGAAACCAACAGCAGTGCAATGATGGTAAATGGTAAAAGAGAATGGGTAACATACAGAACCCTATATGTAGATGGTGAGGATTTTGAAAAAATAGGTGAAGACTTTGAAAAGACCAATAAAGTTAACACCATAAAAATTGGAAATGCAACAATTAAATTCATGAAACAAAGGGATTTGGTTAACTATGCAATTAAGTGGATAGAAAAAAACAGGAAGTAATATAGCTTCCTGTTTTTTTATTATCCATAATCTCACAATAATTTTATTGAACATCTTTGAATTTTAGGTATTATTTAAAACCTAAACCAACAAAGAATATTATTATATTTCAAAAAACCTTCAGAATTACATTTTTATAAAACATTAACTTAAAGTTATTAAGTTAATCTATAATATTACTAATGCACTCCAACTCTCTTTATATATACTATTCAATTATAGAAATTATTTTATTTCTAATAAATAATCCCTAAACGGTGATTCTTCTTTATTGATTATAATCCACTCCTCTTTAAACTCATTAAAACATTCTTCTGATATTTTTTTAATTTTTTCACATAATTCAATAATATAGTTATCCCATCCATCAGACTTATAACATTTAATTACTTCTATTATGTCTTTTATATTATCCAAACTAATGATTCTTTCTAAATATCTACAGACGCTATATGAAAGACTTGAATTTGCTGGAATGTTTTTAATAACTTTTTTAAGATTTTTTACTATTATTTCATTTATAGAATCAAAATTAATCAAAACTATTATAGTATCTTCTATTAAATGAAATTCTGTCTCTTCCCATCTATGGCTCAATAATTTATCCCAAATCTCAATTATTTTTTCTTCATAAATTTTCTCATTATAACTAGAATCTAACTTTTTGCACGAATTTTTAAGATTAAATATTCTAACTATGGTATTTCTATCTAAATTGTATTTATTATTTATAATATCTAAATCTGATTCACTATATCCTAATAAGAATGCTAAAATATAATATTCTATTATGTTAGATCTCATACTTTCATCATTAATTTCATTATCAAAAACATGTAAAATAGTTGATTTCAACAAATTATATCTTTCTTCATCAATAACTCTGCAATATGCAAAACCACTTAAAAACATCTCTTTATCAATATCTTTCTCCATATTTGTTATAATATTTTCAGTAAAATCTTTATCGATTGCTATAAAGCTATACAACTTTTCACCTAAAAATATATAAAACTCTTTCGGAGATTTCTCTTTTCTATTTAGTATTAATTCCTCTATATATTCTTTTTCTTCACTAAAATCCTTTAATTTAAATGAAAATACTATTTCTAGCTCTAAAATACCTCTATGGATTGAATTTATAAAGCTTGTAAAATTATCATTTTTTCCAGCCAATATCTTTCTAAAATCATCTACATTAGAAATTTTAATCTCTAATTTATCTATAATTCTTTTATATATAAGCTTAATTTCTTTCTTATTGATGTCTATTTTATTTAAAATAGTTGTTAACACTGAACATATTTTCCCTACTAAGTGTTTTTTACTTATAGAATGTTTATTCGGTTCTTCATATATATTATCTAAATTTTCTAAATAATTATCTATTAGTATTAAAATATTCTCATAATAAAGTGAAAAATCATTACTATTCTTTTCAATTATTTTATTTAAATTATTAAAAATATAATACATCCATTCATAATTTTTAATATTATTAAGTAAATTTATATTACTCATAAATAAATCTACATTTCTTTTTAAACACTCAATAAATAATTTAACATCCTCTTCCAAATCATATTCAATCAAAAAATCTTTATGCTTCTTCTCCTTATATTCATTCATATATCTAACCCAATCATTTAAATTCATAGATTTAGATTCATCACTGTTAATTGAAGCTATCTTTTTTACCCATCCCCCTTCACACTTTCCTATTATTGGTGTCAATTCATAATCATGTTTCATTTTGATTTTTAAACTTTCAAGCTCTTTTTTTATAGTTTTAAAATTACTTAATTCTTTAAATCTCTTATATCTCCATTCTTTTATATATTCTTCATCTTTTTCTTCATCAATATAAACAAAATATTTTCCCTTGTTTATCATACCTAGTAAATTTCCTTCTTTAATTTCCTCAAGATTGTTATAACTATTTAATAATCTAAAAACCTCTTTTATCTCTCCTGAAAATTCACTATTTCTAATCATATATTCTAAATCAAAGCTTTTCTCATTAACTTTTCTAATTAAATATTCAAACATATTATTTTTCACCAAAAAGTATAATGATAACTTTTTAAGGAAATATACTTCATTTTCAAATAATTTATCTATTAAATAATTGCCAATATTATGTGATTTCGAAATATTAAACAAAATTTCTATTTTTTTATCATTCATTAAGTAATCATCATCAAAAACTGATGAATATGAATAATAATTTAATAAACTTGAAACTATTTTTTTAAGATCATCTTTATCAGTAGGCTCTATTATATCTTTTATATCATCTATCTGATCATATATATTTTTTAAACCTACAAATTTTATTACAAAATTTGTACTTTCATTAATTTTAGATTTAATAAATAACTCCTTATTTTTTAAACTTATTTTAAATTTCTCATTTTCACCTTCATTCTTTATATAAATAGTTTCATATTCTTCAATAAAATTATCTATAAATTCTAAATTATTAGTTTCTAATAAATATCTCATTAGTCTATCATTGTATAAAACTCTACACTCAGTAAATCTATCCTTAAACATCTGCTTAACTATTAACTTCAATATTATTTTATCGTTCTCTTTAAAAAAGTTAAATATAGAAAATTCTTCAAAGCTTCTTAAAAAAGTATCTACTAAAACCTCAATAAATCTAGTGTTTTTTGTTTTTTCTAATAAGACTTTAAGACTAAAATTATTTATTTTCTTATTATATTTAGCTATAAATATAATAAACTCATATATTGATACATTATTCATGCTACTTTCTAAGCTTAAATTATATAAATTTTCTATATCTTCATCTTTTATTTCATTTATCTTGTTGTAAATACTATTTGTATACCTTAATATTGCAAGTATATTGGTACTTTCAGAATTAAAATAATTGCTTTTTGATATATCCTCATAATATTCAAAATTTCCATTTATTTTTTTGAAAAAATCTGATTGTAAATCCTTATAAAATGTTAACTTTTTTAATAATTCTGTTAAGTCACTTGCTTTTAATTTATCATTTTTATCAGTTCTAGACATCTTTTATATCCTTCCTTTTTTTCTTCGATATCATTTTTTATTTCCTTAATCAATCTAACAGTATTAGTAATTTCATTATATCCCATCTTCGATTTACTATATGTACAAAGCTTAATACAATAATTATCTTCATAATATCTGCTTAAAAAGTCCAATTTCTCAATTTCATAATCAAAGGAATCAAGAATAAGTATCCTCTGTTTATCTGTTTTATCTAACTTATTTTTCTCACCTTCAAATAAATAATTGAGAATTTCTAACTCCTGTAAACTATAACCTAAAAAAATAACATTATATTCTTCAAATATTTTTTTTAAGAAATTTTTATATACATTTTCTCCACTCCAATATCTTACAATATAATCTTCATTAGAAACTATCATGGTACTAATTTCATTTATACTTCCATGAATATGAAATACTTGTCCTGATTTTATTATACTTGGATTACTATCTACTAACTTAAAATCTTTTTCACTATAAAAAACTTTATTTACACTTCTTTTAGAATCACTACTAATAATCTCATTATTATCTTCAGCTAAAATATCCAATATGTCATCATAATTTGTTGTTACATTTATCATATTTAAATCATAAATCTGCTTAAAAATTTCATTTTCAGCTTTTATTCGTTTTATTCTGTTTACTTTTTCCCTAAAATTAACAATTGATTTAAAATCTTTATTAGATGCCTCTGAAAGTTTATCAATATTAGCAATAGCATCAAACTCATTTTCATTATAAGAAATTTTAAAAATCTCTTCATACATTTTGTTTGCTCTTTCCTTTAGATTATTATCCTTATTTATATTATGTTTAGCCATAGATATTACTGTTCTAAAATTTTCTTTTTTTAATAATTCGTAAGTTTCGAAATTAATCTTATTATTATCTTTTAAAATATCTAAATGCATATATGCAAATTCTTCCCAAGTTGGTAACCCTAAATTTTTAGAAAATCCAGATCCTATAAAAATTACTTTTTCACTTTTATCATCATCAAAAAATTCACTTAAACATCTTTTAAATTTTTCTTTCAAAACTATTCACCTCTTATAATAAATTAAAAAATAACGAGCAAACCTATAGCTAATTATATAATATATTGTATATTTTTTAAATTTATAAAGAATTTTAACATTAATTTTAGTTATATCAAAAAAGAATATATGTTACTTAAGCATATATTCTTTCTTTAATACATCAAATTTTCCTAACTAACTAATATCAAGCTGTATCTTGACCAATATATTATAAAAATTCCTCTTAACTTCTTTCCTTACATAGAATATTATTCTTAAAATAACTACTATTTAATAATTTTTTATCTCATAAAGGCTTACCATACAAAATAAAATTAAGTAAATAGATATAATCCAGTACCCACTTTTGATTTTATTTAAATAATCATCTAATATTATTATTGAAAACAAAGTTACTAAAATTTTGACCACTAACTCTGGCATAAAGAGAATACAAACCTTAATGTTAATAATTAAAATTTGATCAACTCCTAAAGTAATTAGTAACATTAAAGTTCAAAAAATTCAAAACCATCCAATAAATATATTCCCATAGAATTTTTTCTTTAATTTTAATACATTCCTTTCCCTCGCATTATTAAAATAAGAACTAATATTAAGCTATATCTTGCCTTATCAGAGAAGAAAAAGAATATCAAACTTAATATGGTGTATCTTAAAGCCAACTTCTTATTATATTTAAAGTAAATAATGCTGAGTATGAATATAATTAAATTTAAAATCATTAAGCAATCTATTATTAAATTTAAATTCTCATATAGTGTTGTGAAATTAAAGAATATAAATGCTGTACAAATAAACTCTATTATTAATCCCATGAATATTACTCTATCCATGTTTATTTCAATATTAGATTTTTCCCTTACTACCTTCTCCATAATAGATCCTCCCCTTACTTTCTTTTAACAACCTTCATTCTATGTGAAGCCTCACTGCCTAACTCTATGCTTCCCTTTTGCTCTAGGGTATTTTCATCATATATAAATAACTTTGAATCCTTAGTTAACACAAACACATAGCCATCAAGATTTTCTATATAGCTTATATTCTTTACATCATCAACTAACTTTTCAAACTCAAGTGTCTCCTTATTAAAAAGAAGGAATCCATTATTTTCATTATGAACTTTTCCATTTAATATATACTCATACTTCTCATTTCCATAGAAGTTGCTATTCATGTCATAAGGGACCTCTTTTCTCTCTTTGATTTCTCCTTGATTATCCATAAGAATAACTTCATTTTTATCTAAATCTCCATTTTCTTTAAAGGTTAAATTACTAAAGATTACATTGTTCCCCTTAGAATCCTGACATAGGGCATTAACCACATTACCTATGGCCTCTTTACTAACTACTCTTCCCTCTAATGTCTTTCTATTTATGGCATATAAACTTCTGTCTTGTGCATCTTTAAATCCTAACTTATTAGCACCTTCTAAGCTTAGAATTATCTCTTCCTCTCCAACATAATAATCCCTAATATATCCCTTTAAATAAAGTTCATTAATTGTCTCTTTACTATTACTATCAATTACTTTAAGCTTTAACCCTGGAGAATCCTCTGGTTGAATAGTAACATTCTGCTCAAGAAAAATCCTATTATTTTCACCATCACTTATTATGGTCTGTGGATCTCTTATATCATCAAACTCTATTTCATCCTCTAGCTTACCCTTATTAAAAATTAAAAGTCTATTTGCTCTTTCATAATTTTCTATATCCCTTGAATAAGGAACATATATTTTCCCCTCTGAATCCTTCTCAATAAAGAAAAGATTAGCCGAAGCATACTTTACATTGATATTATCTATCTTTGAGTATTGAATATTATCTTTCTCAATATCCTCAATTTGAAGAAGCATTAATCCATTACTATCTGTTATATAGATATCATATAATGAGTCCTCAGAATAACTTTTCTCAATATTTCCTTTACTTATAATAATTCCTACCTGCCGCTTAACACTTGGCCCTATAGCAATTAAAAACACTATTATAAGCGCTGCTATAAATACTTCCTTTTTATGTTTCATAATTCCCCCTTAATTCTCTCTCCCTATTATTTCTTTACAAGGTCTTATAATACTCTCAGATAAAAAAGATAAATTAAGTAACTTATTAAATTCAATAACCATCCTGATTCATCTAAGAGCTGATACGTACATATTACCATTTATTTTATAAATTTACTATATTTTCAATTAATTTGACATAAATTTTATAAGGAACATTTTTTTCTTAAACCAACACTGATTTAAAACATAACCAATACTCTTAATAATATGTAATAAAGGAGATTTTATGAAAAGAAATATAAATAAAAGCTTTGAAACTCTATGTGCCATCTTTATACTTTTCTCTCTGCTACTTTTTAAAAATGCACTTTTAATAATGTTTTTATCCTTAGCACTTCTTATCTTTGGATTAGTTAGCTTATTTAAAAATAACTCAGTTAAAATGAAATCTTAAAAAACACAAAACAAGGGTATATATCAAGACCACTTAAAATAAAACTTATAAATAGTATGAAGAAACTCTTCTAGCTTCTCTTTAGAATTTAAGCTAGTAATATTTATAAGTTTTATTATTTAAGTTTTGATACAGACCCTTGTCCATAATTAAACCTTATTTTATTTAATTATCTTTTTCTACTATGTATAAACAAAATTGTCACTACTATAAACCCTAATGCTCCAAATATTATTCCTATAACACCACCGGCTCTAGCTGTGGCTGAATCAATCATGGAATGAGTTTTAATACTATAATGAGCTTCTCCATGCATTGCACCATATAATCCACTTAGTATAAAACTCATAAGAAATATAACACAAATTATGAAACCAAAGGGTGTCATCTTCTTGTTCTTATTATTATCATCCATATGTTACTTCTTAATTAAAGAACGTGCCCTAATCCTTTCTCTAACTAAAACTCCTCATTCTTTACCTTATACTTTTATCTCTAAATCTAGTTCCTTATTCTCTCATTAGGCAGTAAAGTTCCCTGATTAAAAAATATCTTCCATTTTCCATTCTCTTCTTTCCATATGGAGCTACGAAGAAAATATCTCTTTCTTTCATCAATTTCATCATGTTTTACTACCTTATAAGTGGCTAACACGCAATCTTCTGATAATTCTCTTACTTCAAAGTTGAAAATCTCCCAATCTAAGTTTTTATAATCATCCTCAGCTTGAAATATATCTCCATTTTTATAGTGATATTCACTTCCCGAGCTACAGAATTCAACAAAATCATCTGCTACTATTTCATTTATTTTTTCTGCTGATTTTCTCACATCAGCCTTTAATAAATCATTTTCTAATTGAAATATTTCTTCTCTAACAGAATTCATATTATCACCTCCATATTACCCTCTATTTTTTTCTAATTGTTCTTTAAGTCTTTTCTATACAAGCTATGTATTTTTCTAAGCATTAAAGTTCTCTCTTCCGTACCTCTCTAATGTTCAATCTATTAATCTGTCATAAGTAATTTTTATGTCTTGGTCACTTTCTCTAGGCATAATTTTCCTCGAAATTCTTCCTAACTAAAAAATATTACTTTAAATACTCAATTAATCTTCCTTATACAAAATATTTTACTAATGAAAAATTACAAAATGAAGGCAAATAACAAATAATCTCAAAAAAATATAAAACAAATTTATTTCTTCTAAATACTCTTTATTTAAAATAAACTAAAAATAAAGCAGTTACAAAACAAAACTAAAATTTTGTCTTATAACTGCTTAAAAAAGGTTCTTTAATTTTTACTGTAGAACTTTGATTTTTAGATAGCTTTTAATTTACTTGTCGAGTAATAATTTGTATACATTGGGCAGATATATACTGCTAACTAGAAATCAAAATACACTTAAAAGAAAGCCTATTATTTATTAACTGAATAAAAACATCTCTTTGGTGAGCTTATTTTTTCTTCTTTCTTTAAATCTTTTATTGCTTTATCCACATCTTTTTTGTCTATTCCTGCTTTTTCAGCAATTTCTCCACCTTTTAATGGTTCTTCGGAGTTAGTTAATACTTCTAATACTTTTTCTTTAATGTCCATAATTTTCCCTCCTTGTAAAATAAATTCTCTCTATCTCTATTATAGACCTTAAAATCTTATTTTAAAATAGTAATTATTAATAAATATAAATTATTTTATATTTACTTCCCCAAAATATATTCATTTATATGTTGAAAAAATTGTTAACTTACTTCAGCTAATAGGCTATTATATTTTTCATTTAATTTATTCCATATATATTCTTTCTCTATTAAGTCTTTTGATATATTTATAAAACTCTTCATCTTAAATAAGAGCCACTCTCTTGTCTCTATATTGCTTACAAATTGAATATAATTACTATTATCAAGAATATCCACCGCTTTTACAATTAATGCTTCTTTTCCATAAGTCGCACACCTATTAAACATATCCTTAAATTGTTCGGTTTTATCATCAATTAAAGTATTAAAGGAGTTTGAAGATACTATATTGGTTATCTTTGTCCCAAAGTTATCCTGTAAATCACTTTCTGAAGTTTCAGTGTCCTCTAAAATGTCATGTAATAAACCTGCTAAAACAATATCTTCACTATACCCTAACTCATATAAATAGAAACCAACTCTAATACTATGAAGAAGAACAGACTTATTATTATGTCCTGTAGTATTTAATGCAATAGAAAGGTATTCAATTGCACTGTTCATTAATCTTTCCAAATTAAGATTTATATTATTCATTTTTTCATCTCCAAATCACAATAAATGGTAATATTAACATTATAGATTACACTATAATATACTTCAATTGTTCTACATAACTAAATATGAACACTTATTTGAAACAGAACCTAAATCTAAAACTAAAAAAACTCCATTTGAAATTTTATATTATTCAATGGAGCTTTTTAATTTAAACTATTTATTTTTTGGTTATTTTAAAAGTCATTCATTAATATAGTTATTATTTCATCAACTTCAAAGATATCCTTAGTTTCAAATATTTCTTGTAGATCTTCTATATTCTCATCTGAATGCTCTATATCCTTAGAATAAATACGGCTAACTTCAACCATATCCTCTTCAGTAAACTCACCTTTATCTATAAATCTTATTACAGATAGCTCCTTAATCATTAATGTACTGATTATAGCTAACTTTATTTTTGCAGACATATCATAGTCAAAGATAGCTTTCATGAAGTATCTAAATATGAAATAAACTAATATGTTCTTAAACTTGTATAAGTTCTCTTTATAATACTCATTAAACTCTCTATGTTTCTCAACATAGAACTCTTCTCTTCCCTCTAAATACTTTAATCCATTATCTAATCCCAGTGGATCATTAGAATTTATATGCTTTATGCTTTTATATACATTAAAATATTCATATAGGTTAGTGTATTTTGCACTTTCTTTTCTTTTGTAATTATCTAAATCCTTTATAAGTTTATTTAAGAACTTCTCTTCTTTATATTCTTCAATAACATCTTCTATTTCATCCATGTTACCTAAATCTATTTTATTTTGAACTTCTTTAACAAATTTAAGTGTTAGTGCTGCTTTTGTTCCTAAATCTAAATCAGCATGTTCCATAATGTTAAATACAACATCCCTACACCCTAAAAAGTCTGAAAGAACCTCTTCATCAATACCTTCGTCAAAGTAATTTTCGCCCTCATTAAAATCATTCTCTTCTCTATTATCCTCACAAATCTCCTCTTCGCTTAACTGAAAAGTATTATTTTCAGGCTTTCTTAAAATAATTCTTGCAGCCTCTGGACAGGATAGAGATATGCCTATTTCTCTTAAGTCCAAAAACTCTTCAGTATATCTTGGAAATTGCTTACAAGTGTGACAAAGATGCTCTTCTCCAAGATTAATATAAATATCACACATCTTGTCCTTATTTAAGAAAGAACAATTTCCATTATTCAGAAGAAAAACATTATCTCCATCATCATCTTTAACTATCTTACTTCTTAAGATTTCTCCAAATTCACCCTCAACATTCTCATAATAGTCATGGGTTTCATCATCAATAACAATTCCCCATCCAGCACAACAAGTATCTTCACACTCTGACGCTATACATTTAAAATCATTAAAATAAATCGGTACTCTTACTTTCATTTTCTTCCTCACAGTTTATACTAATTCTAAGTCTTACCTTTTAATTATATCAAAAAATATAAGTCCTTTGTTTAATACCACATATTTAAAAATATTTCCTATTTTATACTCTTTCTAAACTCTTGATTTCTCCTCTCAAAAGCTATTATTTTTATGAAAAACTCTAAAAATAATTATATTTACATTATTGCATAGTAAAGAAATCCAAATACTGTTATAATTTATTTGAAAAAATTCTATATTTTTCAAAATAGAGAAGTTTTTAATAATTAGGTTTCCATGCCTATTTATATCAAAAATAACTTTTAAATGAATGGGTAAATTTGAATTTTATGGAGGAGATTATATTTATGTGTAACAAAAATAATACATTTGAAAAGAATCTAGATATAAGCCATAAGCCAGAACCAATAAAGCTATTTGACAAGAATAATAACATATGGGATTCAAAGTATTTTAGAATTCCCAATATACAATTATTAAATGATGGTACAATTTTAACCTTTTCAGATATTCGTTATAATGGTCCTGATGACCATGCTTATATAGACATAGCTTCTGCACGTAGTACTGATTTTGGGAAGACATGGAGTTATCAAATAGCAATGAAAAATAATCGTATTAACTCTACCTACTCTCGTGTAATGGACTCCACAACAGTTATTACAAATACAGGTAGAATAATATTAATTGCAGGTTCATGGAATACAAATGGAAACTGGGCAATGACTACTACTTCCCTAAGAAGTGATTGGTCTGTTCAAATGATTTATTCTGATGATAATGGATTAACTTGGTCTAATAAAATAGATTTAACTACTAACTCCTCAAAAGTAAAAAATCAACCAAGTAATACAATTGGATGGCTAGGAGGTGTTGGCTCAGGTGTTGTAATGGCTGATGGAACAATAGTTATGCCAGCACAAATTTCATTAAGAGAAAATAATGAAAATAACTATTATTCATTAATTATCTATTCAAAGGATAATGGTGAAACATGGACAATGGGAAACAAAGTTCCTAATTCAAATACTTCTGAAAATATGGTTATAGAATTAGATGGAGCTTTAATTATGAGTACAAGATATGATTACTCTGGTTATAGAGCAGCATACATCTCTCATGATTTAGGAAACACTTGGGAAATATACGAACCTTTAAATGGTAAAATTTTAACTGGTAAGGGATCTGGATGCCAAGGTTCATTTATTAAGGCTACTACCTCAAATGGCCATAGAATCGGCTTAATTTCAGCACCTAAAAACACTAAAGGTGAATATATAAGAGACAATATTGCTGTTTATATGATTGATTTTGATGATTTATCTAAAGGAGTTCAGGAAATATGTATTCCTTATCCTAAAGATGGTAACAAATTAGGTGGTGGATATTCTTGTCTATCATTTAAAAATGGACATTTAAGCATTGTTTATGAAGCTAACGGAAATATAGAATATCAAGACTTAACACCTTATTACTTACTAATTAATAAATAATAATAAAATATCACACTATACTAAAAAAATCACACTAATTAATAAGACGCAACAAAATTTAAGACTAGAGGAGAATTTATAAAACAAATCCTTCTCTAGTCTTATCTATTACTAAAAATATTTCTAATTTTTCTAGAAGTAATTTTAATTTTTTCTTTCAAAGCGATTCCCTGTATTGGCATATATTATTGTAAATATTATTGAAGCTATTAAGTTAACTATCTTTTCACTAATATAAATCATCCTCATTTATGATAAAATATAAAAAAGATTTAAAGCTTACTCTGCTCTAAACCTTTTTCATTCTAACATATACATAATAATTCTCTTTTCTAATCCTATTTATATTGTCTATTTGTTTTTATTATTTTAAATCCTCTTTTTCATCATATCCTAAAAATGCTACCTTAGCTAAAACTCTCACTAAATCAATTGCTTTTTTCATAATAACTTCTCTCCTTATTAACTCTTTAATTTCAACTTTCTTATTTATTTATCCACTTAAATTCTAACTTTTTATTAGCTTGTCCACTTATTTTTTCTATTATCTTAAATCTTCTTTTTCGTCATATCCTAAGAATGTTACCTTAACTAATACTCTCATTAAATCCATTACCTTTTTCATAACTTACTATCTCCTTCTTAATTCTTTAAATTTAACTCTCTTATTTATCTACTTAAATTTCAACTCTTTTATAAGCTTGTCCAGTTTTTTATTATCTTAAATCTTCCTTTTCGTCATATCCTAAAAATGCTACTTTAACTAATACTCTTACTAAATCCATTGCTTTTTTCATAATCAAATCTCTCCTTTTTTATCTCTTAATTTCTCTTTTTGGTTGTTTCCCTCAACCCTTGATTTAATTATATATTCATAAGTAAAAATCTCATATTTAAGTTGATTACAACAAAATTACATATTTGAAAGGTAATATTTCTTTTATGTCATCTAAATTAACTATCCATAAATTATTATGATAGAAATATATAAGAAATATTTTAGTAAGCACCTATTAAACAATATAGTAAATATAGTAAATATTATTAAATACTATCTATTATTCATTATTGGTTTATAATATAGTTATGATATTTAGTTTAGGAGGATAACAAATGAAATATTTTATTGTTGAAGGTATACTAAAAAATTCAGAGAAGATTAATGAAAATATTATGAAAAAACATATGGCTTATACTCAAAAAGCAATGGATGAAGGAATGATATTAATGTCTGGTCTTAAGTCAGATATGAGTGGAGGTATCTTTGTTATTAAATCAGAGTCTATAGAAAAATTAGAAGCTTATTTATCAAATGAACCTTTTAAGCTTTACGGGATACAAGATTATAAATTTGTAGAATTTAATGCTCATTACTTTAATCAATCCCCAACTGAATGGTTTAATAAGTAAAAAGTAATATCTATTTCATATTTTAATAAATTAAAGTTTTCTTGAATCAAAAACTAAGCATAACCAATTCTCAATTTCAAAGAAAAAAAGATTTAAAGCCTACTCTGCTTTAAATCTTTTTCACTCTAACATATACATAACATTTACCTTTTCTAATTCTATTTTTTATACCTCATCATCTTTTGTCTTATTTTAAATCTTCTTCTTATCATATCCTAAAATGTTACCTTGACTAATACTTTCATTAAATCCATTACTTTTTTCATAATTAAATATCTTTTAATGAAATATAAAATTAGATGATTAATAAAATTAAAAAATTGAAACTGCTTCACATACCTTCAAACCTAACTTAATTTTTAAATTCATCATATATTTCAAAGTCTATTTTATCAGCTACTAACATATTATTTTCAAATTTATACTCTACTTTTACTTCTCCAACATATGATATGAAAGAAACCTGACCACCTATAGTAGCTTTTAGCTTTCCATTAGTAAGTTCATAACTTATGTTATTACCAAAATAAAGATCATTACCCCAATGCTTTTTAAATAAAGATTCATTATAAAGCATATTAATATGTTTACCACCAATATTAGTCTCTTTACCATTGATGTTAATACTAATATCAACCCTATCCTTAGCTTTATTTACTTTTGTTTTAACATTTTTAGCTATAATATCAAGAGGATTTTGAACCTTAATCTCTTCTAAAGTATCACTATTAAATATGTGTACTTCTTCAACATGAACCCCTGTTCCTGTCCATTTAGTTGTTATAACTATTAACTCTTTTTTATTATCATTATTAATGTCACTTAATATTAATTCAGGTCTAAAAGACAAACCAGAGTCAACAATCCAATTGAAAATCTTCTGTTTTCCTTTAACATCAAGAAGTATCTCCTGATATACGCCTTTTCCTTCATCAGAATCTAAAGCATATAAGTATATATACTCTTTAGGTATTGCTGCTAATACTACTGGAGGATCTGAATTACTCCTATAATTGGATTTATAAATAGTTTTCCCACTAACATAGGTATTCATCAAAATTGAAATCATTATAAAACCTATGAAAAGTATAAAAGCCCCTTTATTTTTAAACACCCAAATCACCTCAGTGTATTTTTTGCATTTCACTTTATAATTATTAAATAATGGTACTAACCCAATTTAAAAGTCTATTTTTCTATGTATTTAATTCTTGACTATCAAATAAACAATTAACTAAAAATCCACCACATAAATAAAGGGAATTTTCTTATTAAATAGAAAATAATATTATAAACTCTAAAATAGCCAGTATTCATATTGTCCTATTTCAAATAATAAAATTTAGAAAAATGAAAGAATCTAATGATCCTAAAGTATATAGCAAAACTTTTTATGGGCTATCCTTATGAAGAAAAAGTTATAATATATAGACAAAAATGAGATTGGAGATGTTAATCATGATACAGTTAGGTTGCTTAGCACGCTTTTTTAATAGATATGAAGATGAAGTTAAGTTTGCAAAAGAAAGTAACTTTGACTTCATGCAACTATGGTATGACAATAGAGGTATGTGTTTGCATGAAGATGATAAGGACTTTATTGATACTATAAACAAGCATAACTTTACCACAATTATTCATGCAGTTTTAAACATAAATGAATTTAAAGAACACATACCTAAATTATTAGATATTCTAAATAAACTAAATCATAAGGAGTTAATAGTTCATCCAATATGTGAAAATGAAGAAATAAACGAAGAAACATTAGACAAGTTAGATAAAAATATTAAGTATGCTTTAAATATACTTACTCCAAGTGGGATTACTCTATTCTTAGAAAACAATAGCAAGCTAGATCCAATCTTTACAACTACTGATGAAATTAAAGAAATATTTATCCAAAATAATGATTTAGAGTTCTTATTGGATATTGCTCATATAGATAATATGAATCATCTACAAGAAATGATTAATGTCAAAACACCCAAAATTCTTCACATTTCAGACAGACATTTTGATGTAGTTCATGAGCACTTACCCCTAGGACAAGGAGATATAGATTTTCAATACATATTTAGCAATTTATTGCCTGAATATAATGGAAAAATAATATTAGAGGTCGTAAATAAAGATTCAGATATACTACACTCTAAAGATTTAATTAAGAGCTTACTAAACACACCAAATTAATATAAATGAACCATATTTATCTTATTCAAAACATAAAAAAGAGATGTCTATGCCATGTATTATTATTTAAGATGCAAAGTAGTCTATTTTGCATAAAGTCACATTGAAAATCTTAACCTAAATTCAATCAAAAATAGAGCAAAGTACATATCTTTGCTCTATTTTAATTTAACCTGTTAATATAAATTGGAATTTACTTTTATTTATTTTTATTTTTTCCACTATCTAATCCTACTCCAATAGCTAAATTATCAAACACTAAACTAAAAGCAACACCTAAGCATAGCCCTAATCCTACATAACTTATATTTTTATTTTTCATATCTTTTCCCCTACAAATTCCTATTTATCAATTAGTTTAATGAATAATCTTACTTTTAATAAAAAATCTATACATAAAATTTATTCAAGATTTGTAGCTTTTAAAGAAAATATCAATGGTATAGTATCCCCTTCAGAAAATCTCCACCAACCTTCACTATCTTGTTTCATATTCATAAAATACTGATCATCACAAAATGGAAATTCATGAAGATACTCTAATTTTAGATTTGTTGAACACACTGCATTGATTATATCACTTAATGTATATTGCCATTCATAACTTGGAACCTCTACTATCACATCTTTATTTGCATAGTCTTCACTAGGTTCACAATATACTGGTTCATTACCCTCTCTAAAATATGATTTAGCCACACTTAGAGTCTTTCCATCCAATTCATCTGTCATCATCATACTAACTGGATGCCCATCCATCAAATAAAAAATACCATTGGGTTTTAAATACCCTTCTACTATTTTCATAAATTTATCTATATCATATAGCCAACAAATAACTCCATGTGAAGCAAAGACCATATCAAATTTTTCATCTAATATTTCTCTAATATTATAAACATCGCTACAAATAAAAGTCGCAGATAAATTACTTTCCTTAGCAATCTGATTTGCAACCTCTATTGATTTTGATGAAATATCCACCCCAACAACCTCAGCACCTAATCTAGCTAATGAAAGTGTATCTAATCCTATATGACATAATAAATGTAAGATCTTTTTTCCTCTAACATCACCAATTTCATCAATATGAATTTTTTTTAGAGATGATTTTCCTTTAATAAATCCGTTAATGTCATAATATCCTTTAGGCGACTCATTATGTATTATAGCTGCAGCATCCCAATGTTCTTTATTAAGCTTATTGTAATTCATACTCTCTCCTCCCCTTGTTACCATAAACGTATTAATACTGATTATCTATATCCTTATCTATGTAACAAATTTAAAGATTCCTATTTCCCTTTTTGAATAAAAAATACCATTTCACCCATTGTACCATATAATTAAATTAATGTAATATAAAACCAATATACTCTTATAAAAAAGAGCTTCATCACCTGAAACTCATTTATCAATTCACCTAATAATATATTTATAGTGTTCATAACTGGCCTTAACTTCAATACAATTGCTACTTATTTTTAAACTCCATAAACCTTCTATATGTTACTAAGCCAACTGACTCATAAAACTTTAATGCATCATCATTAAATTCCCACATATCTAATTCTATTTTATCAAACTTTTTAGCAGTAGCTTCTTTCTTAATAAAGTCAAACAACTCAGTTGCTACTCCTTGTCGTCTATACTTTTCATCTACACCAAATTCATTTATATGATAAAATCTCCTTGCTAAATTATATGGTGATTCTGATTTTTCAACATAGTCTACACATGCAAATCCACATATTTAATTATCTCTAAGAGCTACAATCACATCTGAATTATCACTTTCCCATAAAGTATAAATAAAATCTTGTAACTCTTTGCAAAATCCATCTTTAAAAATATCTGGACGCCCATTACAATGTACTTCATTTACAATTTTTCTAAGTTCATTAACTCTTTCTAGTTCTTCTCTAGTTGCATATCGTATCATAAAACCCTCTCCTATTTGTATTTATTCTTGGTTTTCTATATCATAGCAAAGTAAACTTCTTCGCCACTTAAAATCCAAGTAAAAAATTCATACTTTTTCCACTAGTTCTTGAATTTTAACTAATACATTTTTCTAATTGTTTCATCCACCGAAATACACTCTGCATATCTACCATTCCACATAAATTTATTATAATATTTATAACTTTTTTCCGCTGTCATAAATTTACTATTAACTGTTGTATTCGCATATGCTGGCACTATAATATTAAATCCATGTTCAAACCCGCATTTTATAGTAGCATCAATACAATAGTCAGTTTGAAGTCCTACAATGATTATTTTCTTTTCACCTTTATCTCTTAAGTATTCTAACAATCCTGTACCTTTAAAGGCACTATTAACCTTCTTATCAAATACTTTTTCTCCATTAATTGGTTTAAACTCTTCATATATTTCAAATCCGTCAGTTCCTTCTGTTAACTCACTTCCCTCTCCATCATCATGACGTACATATATTACTTCAATATTATTTTTCCTAGCATTACTTATTATTTTTTTAACATTATATACAAAGGTATCAAATTCATATAGTTCCTCATTTGTTATTAATTTTTGTGTATCAATTACTAGTAAAACCATTCTAATCTCCTTTTCAAATTCACACAGTTCATTCTTTTCTTTCAAAACGATTTCCTGCGTTGGTATATATTATTACAAAGATTATTGAGACTATAAGTACTGTAATTCCAATATTAAATAATATCTTCATCATAAAAACGTCACTCAATACAAACAATGTTATGCAGAAAGCAATAATAAATATAAGTTTGTCCATAAATTTTACTTACTAAACACCATTTTAAAATCTTCAAATACAACTGGCATGTCCTCTGTAAAGTTATAACCTAACATACTTCCTTCGCTAGAAAAGATTTTAGTATGCCCTTCGATCCATGACTCTAAATTTTTATCTTCTCCTTCTCTTTTGCATATATCAAAAGTAATATCTTTAAAAGGAATAATCATCACATTTGTAGTCTCTATCACACATTTAGGAATACCTTCCCAATCTGTAACAACGCTTAAATCACCGACCTGCGGTATTCTTTCTCCTTCAATTTGATACGCCAACAAGCTACTAGATGTTGCTTTTTTTTGTCCTATAAGTACTAATCTAAGTAATTCATTTGCCCATTTTTCAGTTAATTCAAAATGAAAGTACTCTATATATTTAGTATCTTTACTTCTATTTGTTTTCAATAAAAAATCTTCCCAAAATTCATTAATTATCTTTATTTTTTCACTCATACTTTCTCACTCTACAAATACCCATTTTATTACTTAATAGAATTATTACACTTCTATTTTCATTCCATCATATGCAAACTCTATGCCATCTAGCTCTTTTTCAAGTTGAACATAGTCATCATAAGATTTACCCCAATCCTCTTCTAGATGAGTTATGATTACTCTTTTAATATTATATTTACTTTTTAAATCCTCAATTTCATTCATGGTAAATAACTCATCCCTTAAAGGATTATCTTCTTTTAATAAGAAACCATCTTTTAATACATCTCCTACTATTGTGTTACCTATGACTAAACAATCTGCATCAAGAAACAATTTACTTTCTGGAAATGGCTTAACATCACAAGGTGCATATATTAGTTTCTTTCTTTCTTTTTCAAAAACAAATACTGTTGCATGATTTACTTTTAGAAAACTTATCTCTACCCCATGAATAAACACTTTATCATTTACACTTTTCCTATTAATAAGATTTCTCACATTCTCATAGTAGTCTAAATACGAACCATACTCAAAGCCTATTGAATTTATACTTTTCATAACATTGTCTAATGCAAAAACTTCTATTGGATTTTCACAATTCTTACCACAAGATATATCTAGCCAATTAAGTCTAAGGTGTTCAAAAACCCTCATTCCTAAAGTATGATCTGGATCAACATGACTAAATAAAACTCTCTCAATCTCATTTATGCCACAATAATTTATTCCATAAGCAATATCTTCTGGTGTATCAACCAAAAGGTTTATATCTTCTAAAAACAAACTACACCCACATCTTGAATAAGGCTTTCCCTTACTCCTTGCCTCTTTACAAACCTCACAATTGCATAATGGCTTAGGCAGTGAAACACATCCTCCACTTCCAACGATCTTAAAATTCATCTTTCTCATTCCCCCTTAAAGCTTAAAAAATAATAAATACTGTTTTTACATAAAAATACTTGCTTACTTTATCATTAAAAGTTCTTTTAATTTTATATTACACTCATAATAGCATATTTTTCCATAATTAATAATAAAAAAAGATTTAAAGCTTACTCTGCTTTAAATCTTTTCATTCTAACATATACATAATATTTACCTTTTCTAATTCTATTTTATAACTCATTATCTTTTTTCTTACTTTAAATCTTCTTTTTCATCATATCCTAAAAATGTTACCTTAGCTAAAACTCTCACTAAATCCATTGCTTTTTTCATAACTAATCTCTCCTTTTGTATCTCTTTATTTCTCTTTTGGTTGTTTTCCCTCAACCCTTGATTTAATTATATATTCTTAAACTTAAATCTCATATTTAAGTAGATTACACTTAGATTACATATTTGAAAGATAGTTTTTAAGTAATGTCACACTTCTTATTAGTAATAAAAACTTCTAAACTTTACCCATTAGTTCTATAAAAAATATAAGAAGTTTTACATATATAATTGTTATTTAAAAAAAGAAAAATTAAGAATAGATCATTAATTTATGTTAATATAATATTATGAAAATTTACCCAAAAACATTTAGGAGATACTTATGAAAAAAATTAAATACTTATTCAAATATAAAAAAGTAGGAATGTATTTTGTTATATTTAGCTTTGTATGCTCTATAACTAGCTTTATAAAAGTGTTTAACTATAGACTTACATTTTCAAAAATATTAAGCTTTTTATCTGGAGTTTTATTTTTAGCAGGCTCAATATATTCTCTTTGCTATTATTTGAAAGATTTAAAGAATAATTAGGAGGCACTTATGAAGGAAAGATTATCATACATATTTGAATTTAGGAAAAAAAAGATATTTACATGTACTTTGATATTTGTATGCTTCATATTAAGCATTTTTAGTACGTTATATACTACTTCATCACACACTAAGATACTTAACATATTATCAATACTATGTTTTTTAGCAGCTTTTATTACCTCTCTTTTTAATTTATTTAAAAAGCCAACTGATAATAAGACAAATAATAGTTCTAAAAGTAAGGTAAGTAAAAAATCTAAACGCTAAAGAATTAAAGAAACTTATAATCAATATAAAAATAATGTATGAATAAATATATTAATTTAAAGTTATTATATTTATCCATACATATTCTATTCTCTATATCGTTTTAAAATTTCACATCAAATAACTCTAATTTTTTTCAAGCTAGTTTAGTAATTTTTATTCCTTTTAATAGAGCAATTAAAGCTCCAATTCTTAATCCTGAAAATAAATTTTCAATATTGTTAGATTTAATTAAAGTATCTAAAGTCCCACTGGTTAATATGAATACAGTAAAAATAATAGCTATATTTATATACGCTCTTATAGGTTTTTCATTAATATAATCAAGAAAAGAACAACTCTTGCATAACTTCATTACTAAGAAATAAGCTACAAAGTACCCAGGTCCAAAATATAATGAAAACTCAAGCATAAAACTTCTCCCCCCACAACCACATGCAAATTTCTCTATAAATATTAACCTCTATTTTTTTAATTTATTGATTGCTTTTTAATAGTACTGAATTATTGAAATGTTTTGAATTCAAGAATGTGTACATAGCAACAAAAGCAGAATAAATTGTGTTTCCTATAAATGGTTGACTGACATAATTAATTGCTTGAAATAAACTTATAAAGAAAAAGGCTATAGAATAGACTAACATACTCCAATATCCCCATTTTCTTTGCTTTAAATATCCATAAGCTATTACTGCGGAAATTACAATTAATAATATTTGCACTAATCTTTCTGACATAAAAGGTACTGCAAATCTCACATTAAATGCAACATCTTGCTCAACATTTAATGTAAGTAGCACTGCCAAAGCACCAAATATTTGAAACCAACCAATAAATTTAATTCCCCCAGGATTTTTCCCCTCCATTTTAACACCTCCAACCAAATACCTTTTAGCTTGTTTCTATTTTAAATTGTTATATACAGTATATCTCACTTAAAGTATTCAAATAATACTTTTTGTAATTATTTACATTTAATTTGTTTTTAATCATACATATTTTATTCTCTTTTACTTAATTCAATAATTTCTTCTTGGTTATTCCATTTCATAATCACATTTAACTTATCTTTATTTTTATATTTTGATATATCTCCATATAAGTTCTTATCATAATCATCTTCTAAAGTAAAACCTCCTAATTTTTCAGATAACTCACCATATTCTAAAACTCCTCCACTAGTATTACCAGATAAATATTCAATATTAAAAGTAACCTCTAAAGGTAATTCTTCCTCACCTATATACTTGATATTTACCATAAACTTATCATCTTCATCAAATTTCATTATGGACTCCCAATGTAAATTTTCTCCCTCATAAGATACTTCTCTTACCTTCTTGCCATTGCACCCTATTATAATAATACAGAGCACAACCACTATAAATATTATGAAATATTTTCTCACTTCTTTGCCTCCTTTTAGTCAAAGTAATCTACACTTATTTCTTACTTTTTTCAGTATTATAATATGATAAATTACAATATTATTACAAATAAAAAAGCCTATATACTTAATTCATGTATATAGACTCTTTTTCATACTCTATCTTCTTATTATCTTTTGGTTTGAAGTGGCTAGCTTAACATCATATTGGATATTGTTACTTACCTTTAACTTTTCATCATACCTTCCAAACTTAAAGTACATATCTCCCTTTAGATTATATATATCTGGAAACTTTTCTTTAAACTTCTCTTCACTAAGTCCAGAATAAACTATAACCTTAAGCTTTCTCTTTCTTGCTGAATTAACCATGGCTCTTAGTTCCTTAGGTTGAAGTGACCATTCAAGACCTGCAAGTATGATTCCTTCATTAAAAGGGTCCTTTGTTACTTCATCCAATATTTCTTCTGAATCCTTCTCTATGTTTGGTAATTCCTTTAGATGCTGATTAAAGCACCCTTTGCAGTTTAAATTACAATCTACCGCACTTATTAGTGCGCCTATAAAGGGAGCATCCTCCACTCTCTCATGAACGATGCCCTTTGTTTTTATAATCATAGGCTTAACTGATTTCTATCCTTAAACTCTGATTTTTTACCATCATTGAAGAATTCAACTTTTCTTAAGTAGCCTGTTATTCTTTGATATAAATCTAATTTTTTGCCACATATAGGGCATTCTTCTACTTTTTCCTTTACGTATCCATGCTCTTCACAATATCTATTTAAAGGAGAAATGCTTACATAAGGTGTTCTATATTGCTTACAAACTGTCTTTACTATGTGTTTTGCCTTCTCTCCACTTATGGCTCCATCACAGTAAATATGGACAACAGTTCCTCCTGTGAATAATACTTGAAGCTTATCTTGATGATCAAATAATTGCTTTAAGTTTTTAACCTCACTAGGTGGCATATGACATGAGTTTGTATAGTATGGGTACTCTCTTCCTCCTCTAACTATAATGTCCTCAAAATCCTCTACATCCTTCTTAGCTAACCTGTAACATGTTGATTCTGCTGGAGTAGCCTCAAAGTTATAAAGATTTCCTGTTTCCTCTTGGAAGTTTATTAACTCTTCTCTTATGAAGTTACAAACCTTCATTGAGAATTCCATTCCCTCTTCAGTTAATATGTTCTTTCCATTAAAGTTTTCACACATCTCATTTAATCCAACTATTCCTATAGTACTAAAGTGATTTTTAAGTGTTCCTACATAAGTTGAGAAAGCTGGTAACATATCTTTATTTATGATATTCTCATTAAGCCATTTTCTCTTCTTCTCTAAGCTATCCTTTGCTATAACTAAGATTTCTCTTAAAGCACTGAAAAACTCTTTCTCATTATTTTTATGCTTGTATGCTACTCTTGGTAAGTTTATTGTAACAACACCTATACTTCCTGTGCTATCTCCACTTCCAAAAAGACCACCGTTTCTTTTTCTAAGCTCTCTTAAATCAAGGTTTAATCTACAACACATTGATCTTACATCACTTTGATCCATATCTGAATTCACAAAGTTTGCAAAGTAAGGATAACCAAACTTTCCTGTCATCTCAAATAACATATCATTATTTGGATTATCAAAGTCAAAGTTACTGTTTATATTGTAAGTTGGTATTGGATAAGAAAATGGTCTTCCATCATAATCCCCTTCATTCATAAGTTCATAGAAGGCTCTATTTAACATGTCCATTTCCTTTTGACATTCCTTATATGTGAACTCTTGAATTTCCCCTCCAATTAAAGCAGGATCATTTTCTAAATCCTTTGGTGGGAAAAGGTCAAATGTTATATTAGTGAAAGCTGGTTCTGCTCCTGCTCTACTATTACTATTTATACTAAATATGAAGTTTTGTAGATTTTGCTTAACTTCTTCATAAGTTAAATTATCACTTTTTATATACGGTGCTAGTAATGTATCAAAGGAGTTAAAGGCAACTGCTCCCATAATCTCATTTTGATATATTGTAACTAGGTTTGCTATTTGGTTTAATATGGCATCAAAATGTTTTGCTGGGCTACTAGTTGGAATATTAGGGATTCCTTGTACTCCCATAAGTATTATATTTCTTAATGAATATCCGCAGCAGTAAAGAGTTAATCCTCCTAAATCATGAATATGCATATCTCCATTTCTATAAGCATCTATTATTCTCTTCTCTTTATAAACCTCATTAAGCCAATAATCCTTAGAAACTTCAGCTATTATGTGCTTATTAAGACTTCCAAAGCTGTATGGTGAATTGGAGTTTTCATTGACTCTCCAATCTATTTTTTTAATATAATCATCTACTATTTTCTTACTAGATAACATATTTTTCACATCCTTTTTTCATATCCCTCTTGTTTTATACTGACATTATACATCAGTCCAAAATGTTATAATAAATACTCATATACCTATATAGTCATAATCAATTAGTTATTTGTTTTTTTTGGAAACACCTCTAATCTCTCATGCAATCTAAGTTTCTCCCAACTCACAACTTTTCTAAAAAATTTTAACCAAAATTATCCTAAATTACTCAGAATCATAAGAGAAACTAGTCTTTTCCTTGATTCTAAAAAAACAAAAATTTTTTATATAATTTTTTAAATTTATCCCTCAATTTAATATTTCCCCTCCTAAAATCAAACAAATTTTACATGATTTTATGTATTTTTTTTACAATCACTAATATTATTAACTAAGAAATATATAATTCATATATAATAATATATTATTTATTGGAGGAAATAATGAAAGATACTCTAAATACAAAGAAATGGGGATTAGGAAGTTTTTCATTTCTAATTTCTATATTTGCAATTATGTTTTCCTTTACCTATATAAATGGTAAATACCTAGGACAATATATATTTAACACCTTAGAAATATCTTTTCCTTATGAACTTACATCTTTAATACTATTAGTTATAGCTATTATTCTTAGTTCTAAATATAGTGAGGACAAGTTTGCAAAAGCAGGAAAAATTTTATCCCAAGTAGTAATTTCCTTAATATTAATTTCAGCTCTCCTTACTGCATTGCTTTAATTTTTAGCTATATTTTAAATTAATATTGTTTTTCATATATCTTCTTTCTACCTAAGCAAATTGTACCTATTACCGACTAAACAAATAAAACATTAATTTACACCTCTTATATTTCCTCTTCACTCTCTTTAATTTCCTCATTAACCTTATAAGCCTTAATAAAACAAAGTACTGCCAATAGGATATTTACATATGGAACTATTATTGTTATTTGAATAAAAAAGATTAATAAAACCCCACCAATTATCCAGAGGTTTCGTTTCATAGATAAACTCATTATATTCTCAACCCCTTTTTATATAATCAATTCATAATTTTGTAATATATTGAAATTATATTCCAGTAGAGTTAAAATTATTTATAATAAGATGTTTTTGATTGGAGGGATAAACTATGAAAAATGTAATACATACAAAAAAATTGGGAATAGGAAGTCTTACTTTATTAATCTCCCTATTTTCAGTTATGTTTTCATTTACCTACTTTAATGGAAAATATTTAGGAGAACATATCTTTAATTCCTTAGGAATCGTCTTTCCTTATGCGCTTACATCTTTAATTTTATTTGGCATAGCCTACTTTATTGCCTCTAAAAACATTGATGACAAATTCGCTAAAGCAGGGAAGAATATCTCAATAGTATTCTCAATATTGATTTTAGCATCATCTATACTTTCAATATTATTATAGCGTCTATTATAAACATAAACCTATGAAAGTAAGGTATTCTATCTATTTTGGCTAAAATAAATGGAATACCTTATTTAGCTTCTTAAACTCACTTTCACTATACTTTAATTCTCTTCCATTAATTTAAATAGCATTATCCTCTTTTTCTCTTCTATTAATCTACTAAAATCTAAGTATAAAAATTCGGACTAAAATTCAGAGTTCACATTAAGTTCTCTGTTTTTTCCCTATCACGTTTAAAGTTCTTGCCTGTTTTCTTATTTAAGTACTCAATTACAAAAGTATATATATTATTATTTTTTAATAGATTAATCTTTTGGTTCAGCTTTTCAGTAGGACAGGGTTATTTATATGAGCCGACTCCTCTTTACTTTTCAGTAGGCTGCTTTTTTCCATAATACTCCCTATGTGTTGCTTAATTCTTTTCTTTCATCTGTTTATTTTCAACACTAAGTTCCTCATATCTCTTTCCTATGCCATAAAAGGTATAGGTTCCTCCACTTTTAAGCAACTAAAAAATTAACACATCAGCATCTACTAATTTCTTTAGCCTTCTTCTCAAAACATCCTTAATTTTAATCCCTAAGATTGGTACACTTTCTAAACATTTTTCATACTTTACTCAATAAACAAAGTCACCCTCAATTTCTCTTTCAAGCATAACTCCTGTCCTTATAAAATTTACAAAATATCTTAGTATTCCTAAATCAATTGAATCTAATCCCATTTCTAAAGCCTTTTTTGGATTAAATCCTAAATAAGTAAACTGCATAATTTCCCCTCCCAAAATAACACCTAAAAAATTTATACATTAAACTTCTCTTCACTATATAAATACTTTTAACTTTGACTTTCAGCTATAAAAATCTAAAAAAACTTTATTTTTGTAATTTCATACAAAAAAAATCATTAGCTTAATTGGGTTCCATCTTTAGACTATCTATGCTATATCAATTTAATATTACAAAGTAATGTATCTTACAACTATATTATGGTTAAAGATTTTAAGATAAGACAGACTATATTTCTTTGGATATAATAAAATTTCTATGTCATTTGGAATTATTACCCATAAATTATGTATAATAAAATATACATTAATAAACAATTATATTGAATTTTGTATCATTTTTTATTTGATTAATATATAAATAGAAATTTACAAATGAGGTTTATAACAAGTTTATTATAATGTGAAATAAAAGGGGGATTTTAAATGAAAGCATATGAGAAGTTATATAAATTTTATAAAAAAGATTGGGGTAAGGATAGTATTAGATATGTAGATTTAATTATAAATGTAATTAGCACATTCAATTTAAATGTAAGTTCTATATTAGATGTTGGTTGCGGTACAGGAATCCTTGCAAAGGAGTTAAAAAATATGAACTTTGAAGTTAGTGGAATCGATATTTCAGAGGATATGATTAATGTAGCAAATGAAACAACAGCAGGAATTGAATTTGCAGTATCAGATATGAGGAATTTTAATTTAAATAAGAAATTTGATATGATTACATGTACCTTTGATGCTATTAATTATGTAATTGCTGATGAAGATATGAAAGACACTATGAATAATATTTATTATCACCTAAATTCGAATGGCTTTTTCATCTTTGATATCAATACACCTTATTTATATGAAGATAAGCACTTTGGAGTAATTAAGAGAGAGTTTGATGGTATTCATTTTGAACAAATATTAGAATATGATAGAACAACTCAAATAGGTACAACACTTTTTGATTTTGGTAATGATGATTTAGAAAAACATGTTCAAAGAGCATATTCAGTAGAAAAAATGGATGAATATCTTGTGAATGCTGGATTTAAAATAATTGGCAGATATAAGAACTTTAGAATGTTTCCTATAGAAGATAGAACATACAAAGTTTTTTATGTAGCAAAAAAGAAGTAATCCTTAATTTTATGAGAATTAGTTAAATTCCAACTTGTTTTAGAGATTATAGAAATTAAAATGTCAGCAAAAACTTGCTGACATTTATTTATATAATATTAAAAAGTAATTTAAATGTTTTGTAGTTTTAAATTAATTAGTCTAACCTATAAAGTAAAAAGCTATTTCCTACTTTACTGGTCTATTACCATATATAAATATTGTAATTACATTTAATACTATAGTAATCACTAAAAGAGTTCCTCCTGCAAATACCACGGCACCAATTGTATCCATAATAGCAGTCCAGTCTTCAATTTTCACCAAATAATTTACATAGAAAATTTGAAAAAATAATGAGGTAGCACATGCAATCATGCTCATAATAGATAGTAAGCCCCAATTTCTATTATTATGCTTTTTATGTTGTATAATGCTAATAACAGGAATTATCCAAGCAATTAAACCAAGAATTAAGCTAGCTGGATTAAGTAAAGTAATCATAATATTCTCCCTTCATTAAAAATTTAAAGTATTAATTTTTCTAAAAGTCCAACTCCATTTTAAGTATTCTTTTCTAGTCTTTCATTATAATTTTTTAAATCCTCACTTAATAAAAAGCTCTTTCTAAAATCACTTACTATTTTCTCATTCCTACTTATTATAAGTGTCTTCTCTCCATCCCAAGATATTATTTCCACCTCTGCAAGTGGATGTTGAATACTAACTGGATTTTTCCAAAGCTCCCCATTACCCTCTGCATAAGGAAGATCATATTTCATAACCTCTTTTAAGGATATCCCTTTCTTAAATCCACTTAATACACCCCAAATAAGTTGAAAATCTTCTGACTTAACTATCTCATCCAACTCACTTCCTGATAAAAAACAATATTCTCTTGATAACAGCTCATTAATCCTTTCATCCTTTGGATAAGCACAGCAGTCTGTAATAAGCCAATTAAACTCAGTATGAATATTATTAATAGCTAAAAATACCTTCTCTAAATCTGTATAATATTCTTCTCCTCTTTCTAGAACTAATCCTTTCAAGTTTCTCATCCCCTTCTAATATCCTATTTATATTAAACATATTCCTTTATTATTTAAAATAAAAGAAGGTTGCATATTTAGACAACCTTCTTTTATCAATAATAACCTTACTCAAATTTAATGATCCTATAGTCCTTCAAGCTCTCTAGCTTTCTCTTCTATCTTCTTTAATTCCTTATATGCGTGCTGAACCCTATCTTGTACAACATTAAGTTTCTCTAAATGCTCTATTGCTGCCTCTCTATAAATATCTCCAAGATCATTATCACACCAATTTGAGTTTTCAAGTTCATAGCCTTTAACCATTTCCTTGTCCTCATTATCCATATCATCAATATATGCCTTTAAAACATCAGATATATGTGTTAACTTAAATATTGCTTCTCCACTATATCCAGGCATTATATTTTTAAGAACTAATGTAGCTCCATCATCTCTAATTTCTATTTCTTGTTCTGGCAATTCTCCATCTAAAAGAACTGACTCCATCTTTTCAAAATCATCTATAAGTTTCTTTGCTTTTTTAGCTAATCTCATTTCCTTTGATTCCATTTTAAACTCCTCACTTTCTAGTCCAACTTTGAAGTTTTATTTATTCTATTATACTACATTACAACACTGCATTTCTGGATTGTCCACAAGTTTTAGAGTTATCTTTGAAAGATTAGTAACTCCACAAGCTTTTAGGTTATCCAAACAATTCTCTAATACTTTTTCAGTATTTTCAGAATTAACATCATAAGAATATGGCTTCATCTTACTTAAAGAGACCTCTTTATATCCTACCTCCTGAAGTACCTCACTTAAGTTTTTATCTAAATTAAAGGCTTCCAAAACACAACATAATTGAAAATAACCATACATCATGACACTATTCATTATTTCAGTTCCCCATATTTTATTGAAGAACTCCTTAAAGTTACTTTCCTTAGTCAATGGACTTGGTATATCCTTAATTATGTGGTATATCATCTCTTTTACCCTATTTAAGTTATTTTTTTTATCAACTTTTTTCCAATATGCAACAGCAAAGGAATTAGCAAAAAGCTCCTCATTAACACCATCCATGTCTACATTATTAATATCAACTAATACATGTCCAATTTCATGAATAATATTATACCAATGAAAATACAAATCAAACTTCTTTTGCACACTTTCTTCTCCAAAAAGCTGAGCAAAACCCATTTGTTCTTCCACTGTTCCTGTTTCATATTTCCCACTGATTATTTCATAACTCATAGATTCTCCCTCATTTCTTGTAACTTTCTAATACTCAAGAAAAATTTTCTTAAATACTTTTTATCCTGTGTCCCTCTTATATAATACTCTTAAAAGTTTATAAGTGTAATCATTTACTTTGCATATTTATATTTTATCACACCTAAATCACATTATAAAATTAACTAAGATTGAACTATTTGTATCATTTTGTATATATAGCAAAAAATAAAGAACTGTATCAAACTTAAAATAATAAAACTTACAAATTGAGATGAAAATAATACCCTTATAAGCTTTATTCTAAGTTTTTAATGATACAGCTCTTTAACATCTAGAATTTAAAATTTATGTCTAAAATTCATCGTAATTTATGCCAAAATCATTTTCAGGAAGATCTTTTGTCAGAATATAATAAGCAACTCCTATTAAAATAGGAACAATAAAAATTGATAAAGAAAATAAATAATATAAATTTAATAATTTCATAACAAAAACCTCCTTTTAATAATAAATAAATAACTAAATTATTTATTTATTAATAATATTATAACACCTCAAATCATAGATAAACAGACTGTTAACAAATTTTCTTTTATGTTATAATTAAGAGGTAGGTAATTTTATGAAGTTTTTCCTTATAATACACAAAAGCCTATATGCTAAAAACATACATATAGACCTTTTTTATTTAAGCTATTTTCTACTAACTTTCTTAATATTACAATCTTCTGATTGGAAAGAATAAATATAATTGTCCATTTTCCTTAGGATAATTATAATCAAATATAGCACCTGCTAATTTAATACCCTTTACTAAACTTTGTGTTTAAGTCACTTCCCATAAAACCTTATTACTTCATCTATTACCTAATAAAATTAGTAAGTACTCTCTCTTCTAATTCTGGTTTAAGAATGTTATTATCCTTACCTAATTCTATGCACTTCATTAACCATGCCATATTTCTACCTAAGACTCTCATTGTTTGCATACCTTCTAGGTCATTCCTTACATCCTCTGGGGTATATCCATGGACCATATTCCAATATTGAGAACTTACAACTGGCATATTAGATATTGTAAGATACTTGCTTAATTGATCTAAAGTTGAGGTTGTTCCAGCACGTCTAGCACTACATACAACTGCTCCTGGTTTAAATGCTAGATGTTTACCTCCACTATAAAATACTCTATCTAAAAAAGAAGTTATTGAACCTGATGCTGATGCATAATAAACTGGAGAACCAAATACAAATCCATCTGCATCCTTAGCCTTTTCCACAAAGTCATTTACAATATCCTTCATAAAGCATTCTCCTGTTTTTTTACATACACCACAGCCTATACATCCACCTATAGGTTTATTTCCTAATTGAAATATCTCAGTATCTATCCCATTCTCCTCTAAAGTTTTACTAACCTCTTGCAATGCTGTATAAGTGCATCCTTTCCTATTTGGACTTCCATTAACTAATAATACTTTCATTTTTGTACCTCCTTATTTTTAAACCACTTTATTATATTTTGGTTTTTACTTATTAATTCTTATTAATTTTTATTCCTAAATCTTCTTTTAATAAAATTATAAACCTTTGAGTTAACTTAAAGGCAAGAATTCTTTATTTTTCTTTAACTAAACTCTTAATGGCCTATATTTTAGTTGATTATTGATTTCATCTATCTTTTCAAATCTAACTTACATTTCTATCTAAAAATTAATACTAATTTAAAATAACTATTTTTAATAAGTTAATTAAATTGTCCCCTAATAATTCTGTAATTCTCAAAAAAAGAGGGCAAGATTGAATCCTGCCCTTCTACTTATACTAAGTTAATTTCAATTCATATAGTCTTACTTCATGTAACCTATAGCAAAGCTCTTTTAATTCTTCCTTTCTTTCTATAGGTGCTTCAAAATTAAAAGCTCTAATTCCAAATATCTCTCCACAATCATTAAGATTTATAAACTTCTTAATAATCTTATCTGTACTATTTCCTTTTACAAAAGCATTTAAATATTCTAACTTTCTCTCGAACCCTTGCTTTATATACCAATTATTTGCTTCTTCATCCTCTTGTGTCCATGCTTCAAATCGCCTTATTCCAAGTTCCATCAATCTCATCTTTGCATAATCAAGCATTTTAGTTGCAACAGAAAGATTTCTATACTCTGGCAAAACAGCTATGTTCCAAATTACTCCACCTAATTCACCTTTTAGATAACAAAGCTCTCCTTCTTTTCTCTCATATTCAATGTCAAGAATTCCTATTATCTTTCCATCCTTCTCAGCTACTATAGAAAGAGATGAATTTTTATAAAGCTCTTTTTCTCTTCTTATATCATCAAAATATGAAGTGTTCAAAAAAGAAAGCATTCTACAACATACCCATCCCTTCTCATCTTCACCTCTATACTCCCTAATAACCATATATCCACTCCTAAAATCAATATTAGGTATAAATAAACTTAAATTACTCGTTAAGGAAGTCTTCTAACCAGTTTATGGCTTCCTCTCTTCCCATAGGTGCACAATGACCATGTACATATGTTTCAAAGTCAATTTCCTTAACCTTATTTATGTAAGCTTCTAATTTATCCTTATCATACTTTTCCTTCTTTCCATAGAAGTCTATGCAGTCTGCATCTCCCACAAAAAGAACCTTATCTTCTTTTATATAAACTATAGATGAATCCTCTTCATGAGGCCCTCCAACTAGCTCCATGTCACAATTAATATTTCCTAAATCTAGGCTTAATTTCTTATCATATATAATATCAGCAGTTTCCACCTTTATCTTACTTCTATCTGGATACTCTATACGAATATGTTCATCACAAAACTCTATTTCCTCTCCACTTTCAAGACGTTCCTTCATAGCCTCTTCTGTCCATTCCCAAGCTTTCATATTCTCTAGCTTTTTATTAGTTAGTTTATTAGCTATCACTTGTCCATCAAAAGCACAAATAGCATATGTATGATCCCAATGCCAATGAGTTATTACTGCAATCTCTGGCTTTTCAAGTCCTCTTTCCTTTAATCCTTCATAGAAAAGCTCTAAATGAGCAGGTGAGTTTCCAGTATCAATCATAATTGAAAACTTATCCCCTTTAACATATCCTAAAGTGGGTCTATCACTATGAGAATCATTTTGCATATAATATACATTTTTGCTTAATTCCTTTAATATCATCTTTCTCTCTCCTCTTAATTTCATCCTAAATAGTTATTTAAATCTTATTTGTTCTCTAATACTTTTTATTAAATTAATTTATCTTAATCTGAGAGTTTCTTAAATCTCTTTTTAATCTATTTCAGTAAATTTCTATATAACCAATATCAATTTTTAATTGTCTTTTTTATTCACCTAATCATTTTATCTATATTAATACTAACTCTCTAAAGACTCAATTTCATAAAGCTTTGTAGGACTTCCCCACTTATCTATATCAAGTCCAATTTCACGAAATCCCATTTTTTCATAAAGCTGAATATGATCTGTACTTATATAAACCTTATTATAACCCAATTTATGAGCATATCTTCTTCCATGACTTATTAACTTTTCACTTAATCTCTGTCCCCTATGCTTCTCATCAATAAACAAAGTTGCAATCCAAGGAGTAAGCTCAATATTCCTAATTGGTTCATTCTTAATAAATTGATAAAAACCAATTATCTCTTCACCCTTAAGCATTACAAAACTCTGTGGTACTTTTCCCTTTAATGAAATTCCAAGCTCTAATTGTTCCTGAAAAAATGGTTTAACTCCCCATCCACAATTCTCTACATATTTTAAAACCCTATCCTTTAAGTGAAGATTTTCTTCAACTGAAAGTATTTTATATCCTTCTATCATATACACCTCTTAATTTAAATTACTATGAAAAAGTTTACTTAAATTATACACCATTGAAAATAAATTTTCCGCTCTTCTTCCATTTCTTAATATTAATGTTACAATGAAAGGGTACATAATTTACATGATTTTTCATGATTTACATTAAGAGGTGATTCTTATATGACTTTAATATTTATTGTGTTACTTATGGATTTATTATTTCCATTTATAATAGCTATTCCCTATAAGAGATATAGTCATAAAAAGGCAGTAATGAGCATGCTAGGCACTAAAAAAAACCCCTTAGGTTGGCTTTATAACCTCTGGATGGTTATATCAGGTTTTGTAATGATCTACTTTGGGTACGTATTATTTTCATACTACAACTCCCTTGAACACTCCCTAGCCCTTGCTCTTTTATTTTTATTTTTTCTATATGGTATTGGAGATGAAATTATATCAGGTCTTTTCACCTTAAATGAAAATAAGGAAGAGATAACTCTTTCTTCTAATATTCACGGTATAGGTTCTGCCTTAGGATTTATATCACTTCAATTTGCCCCCTTAGTTCTTGCTCTTTTGCAGTTTGAATCTAAGGAAACACTTTTAGGAATTTCCAGTATTATATTCTTTATGCTAAGCTTAATCTCCTTTGCATTCTTTGCTCTAGGAGAAAAACCTAAGTTTCAAAACACATTTTTATCCTTAGAAGGCTTATGGCAAAGACTTGCCCTACTATTTATGTATTGTCCATTTATAATTTGGATTTTATATAATTAATTTGTTAACTTTATTTCTCTTATGAATATTATTTTTGAATTTGAATATATTAATAAGCGGGTTATAAAGTCAAATATTTTCTCAAGGTTGATAAAGGTGTATTAAAATGCATTTACCTTGGCAATACCTATTTGAATGAACTTGAAAAATGCTAGATAGTTTAAAACTATCTAGCATTTTCATTTTAAAGCTTATTTGAAAATTTAACTTTTTGATCATGTTTTAAACTATTGTTGCTTTTTAGATATAACAGTAAGTCTAGCTAGAAACACAAACTTAAAACAGTACTTATTTTTAATATAAAAAAATAGAGTAAATCTATATAATAAATTTTGTATTTTTTACTTTTATTGGTATATAATGAAAGGAGAATTTAATTGTGGCTGGTGATAATTATGAAAACTATAGTTGATATATCAAATAATACTGTCATGGTAGGTGCAAAAATATATATTGAAGCCTACTCTAAAGAACCTTGGAATGAAAATCGTGAAATAGATTCAATATGCAGTTACATAAAAAGATTTCTTTTAGGAAACATGAATTTTGGATGGTTACTCTATGAAGATAACATTGCTATTGGAATAATTTTAGGAAGCATAATTCCTGCAATAGATGGTGATTATTTTAGAATTGAGGATTTATGCATATCTCCAGATAAACAAAATCTAGGTAATGGAAGTGAATTTTTAAAGCTAACCTCTGAGAAATTACTAACTTATGATATAGATTCTATTTTATTAAATACAGTTAAAGGGTTTCCTTCATGTAAATTTTATCTTAAGAATGGTTTTAATGAAATAAGCTCCTCAGCTCTATTTTGCTTAGAGTTAAATAATGAAAACTATTAATAATAAAAAGGTAGTCAATCTAAGCTTATTTACTCTAATTAAGAAAATTTTCTTTATAAAGTTTTCTTAATTTCAGTATTCTTTCTTAAGGACTACCTTATTACATAAAATTATACTTAACTTTTTACCTTTAATTGATATTATTTCTTTATAAAAACTTTTCTAAACTCTTAATGCGTTTCTAAAAGTTTAACTTTATAAACCTTATTAATTTTAGCAGGCCAGCCTTCTTCAATATCCCCGTCATAAATAACCTCTATCTTGTCTCCTTCTTTAATACAATCTACTGTATTTTTCTTTCCACTCCTATCAAATATATCAGCTCCAGAAGTGTTTACAAGAATAAGTTCATTTTCATAATTGACCAAAAGTCCATAATCAATTGTTCTAGCAACATCAGCTGTTAAGCTTTTTTCTTCCCTACCAAAAAGTAGAAATCCTGCGAAGAATATCATCAAAACAACTAAAATTCCAATAAAAACCTTCTTCATCTGTTTCTCCTTTGCTTATTCTATTAAATTATATTTATAAAATCTTATTTAGAGTTATCTCCCTCCTAACTCTAAATAAACATCTTTTTTTATTATATATATGAAATTCATCTTCTGTCATGTTCTGTCACGTTCTGTAATAGACCTTCATTGAATAATAGCTTTCATTTCCATATTAAACCATAGTTGTTTCTGTGATTATTTAGATAATACGTTTACTGAAATAAAAAATAATATTAATTAGTTATTTCTATAGCCTAACTCTTAATCCATCTAATAATCTTGTTTGAAAAATACCCTAAAGCCTCACATATGGTATAAAAAACAATATACCCTATGGCTGAAGAATTAAAAAATATTAAAGCAACAACTATAAAACTAACAGCTGAAACTATGTATGGAAAAACTATTCCCATATGTTTCTTACTTATCATAATCCCTTGAAGGAAAAATAATATTGGAAAGATGATTATTAAGCTTGCTATTAAAAGTCCCTTTAAATCTAATGTGCCTAATTGGGCTAAATCCAGTGATAAGAAAGCAGATAGAAGAAACATAATTAGGGCTGGAAAAAATACCACTACTCCATTTCTCTTATTTAATCCTCTCTCCTCATTCAAATCTAAAATCCTCCCCTTAAAAATATTTAACAGTCTCACTTTCAAGCTATATTCTAAATATAAATATAACTATAACTAATAATATTATAAATATATTCTCTCCAAAGTATATATATCCTCTAAAAAAGTAAAGAATTCTATAAAAGACTGCCTGGTTCCCATAATAATCTTTATACCATATTAGCAAAAGTACGATAGTACTTTATTCTAAAATACTTTTTTATAAAAACTCAATAAAATTTACAAATTTTAGTAATACACTTAAGAATTCAAGCATATAAATATCATAGTAGGGGAGTTTTTTGATAATGTACTAATTTGTCTGTTTCTTCATGAATTATGCAAAAAAAACTTCTCACAACATATTTGCCAAACTCTACATCAAATAAAATCTTAATATTTACCTAACCTAATTTGAGACTACTTTAATAAAAAGGTAGTCTCTACACCTTTTTAAATTGAATTACATGCTATTTTAAAAATTCTAACTAATCTAATACAAAAATAGAACCTACTTTTATTAAAAGTAAGCTCTATATTTTTTACTTCAATCTATTTATTTTTAAATCTTCTCGCCTGTTATAGATTTAAACTTCTAAAATTAGTTTCTCTCATTATTGTAGCTTTAAAACATCTATATAATTTTCCTCTTATTTTGTCCCTGCTTAAAAACTTATTATGCTTGGCTTGCCCAATCTGCTGGGTAAGTTACATATATAAATCTAGCATAATCTGGAACTGAGAATTGAATCTTTGATCCTTTTGGAATTAAGATAAGTTCTCCAGCATCTGCTGAAACCTTTCTTCCATCTATTATTATGTCTAGATGACCTTCTATAACATAGTCAATTTCATCATAGTTTAAAGTCCAGTCAAAAGTAGTTTCCTTCATTTCCATGATTCCAGCACCTAATCTTGGGCTTTCTTCTAATGTAAATAAGTCTTTAGTATAAACTACATCTCCTGATTTTCCTGTATCCATTCTGTTTGACTCATCAACCTTAACTGTTGGAAGCTTCACTGACATTATTCCACTTTTATCTTTATTTCTTATAAAGTCAACTGAATCATTATTACAAGCTCCAGCAAGCTTTTCTTCAATTATTTGTCTTACTAGTTTTTCTAATAAATCTTTACTTATGTTTTCCATAACTATTTAGTCTCCTTTACTTTTACTTTTCCTAAAGTTTTGTTTGCTATAAACATTGCAAGGATAACTGCTGTGATACCACCAACTAATTTAGCAACTATCATAGGGAATATCATATCTGCATTAAATCCAGCTGTAAATCCTAAGTGATCACCAAATACGAAAGAAGCTGATACTGCAAAAGCAATGTTTATAATCTTTCCTCTGTCATCCATGTCTTTTAACATACCAAACATTGGAATATTGTTTGCTAAGCTGGCAACCATACCTGCTGCAGCTATTTCATTCATTCCTAATACTTTTCCAAGAGCCATTAAAGGTTTCTTGAATACTTTAGTTATTATATAAACTAGTGGGAATGCTCCAGCTAAAACTATAGCAATGTCTCCAACTATTCCTATACCTTCGCTTATTGGATTCATTCCTGGAATTATTACTATTCCTGTTAAAGCTTCTATAATAGCAGCTGCTAAAGCTAAAGTTATGATTATAACAACTCCTTTTCCAAAGTAAGTAAATCCTTTAATCATAGCCTTTTCAGCTTTCATTAATCCTATAGCTATTAGAATTGCAAATATTATGATTGGAACTAAGTTTTTAAGAACCATCATTACTGGGAAACCTGCAACTAAACCTCCAACGAAAGCTCCTATTGGTATAGTTATTATCCCAGCTAAAATTCCTGTTGCTAAGAATTTATGATCTTTCTTTTCTATGATTCCTAATGATACTGGTATTGTAAATACTACAGTGGCTCCCATCATAGCTCCTACGATTAATCCACTGAACATACCTGCTTGTGGGTCTTGTGCTAAGCTTGCTGCAAGAGGTGCTCCTCCCATATCATTTGCAAGAATTGAACCTGCAAACATTGCTGGGTCTGCTCCTAAAGCATTAAATGCTGGTGTTACTATTGGCCCTAGAACATTAGCAAGTACTGGTGCTAAACAGATAACTCCAACCATGGCTAAAGCTAGTGCTCCCATAGCCATAATACCTTCTTCAAACTTTTCACCTATTCCAAACTTGTTTCCAAAACATTTGTCTATAGCTCCTAAAGCCATACAAATAACCATTATATAGATTATAACTTGGTTAATACTACTCATTTCTCTTCCCCCTTATTCTCAAAATTATTTTATGTCTTTCACTTTAAGTCCAAGTTCATACATCTCAAGTGATTAATCATAAATAAATTGAGTCTACTCAATAATATTTAAATTATTTTAATTTATTTAATTAAGTTCTTTGCTATTTCACTATGTACAAAAGGAATTATTGAAACATTTATAATATCCTTATCCTGTAAAATAGCTTGTCCTTCCCTCATTCCATTTTCTACACTGCTTAAATCTCCTGAAACTATATATACAAGCTTTCCTCCAATCCCAAAAGCTAACTGAAGTTTAACTAAGTTAACATCACTGCTTTTTAAGGTCTTATCTAAAGCTAATATACCTGATGAAACTTTTCCTGTTTCCATTATTCCAATTGATTTATCTTCTATATTTTTTTGAGAATATTTTCCCTTAAGGGCCTTTATTATATCATCATGAATAGAGTTTATAATAAAACTCCCAACTAGATATTTTTCTCCAAGACTTTCTCCAAACTCTATGGCCTCCTTAACCTCTCCAGCATCTCCATTAACAATCAAAAAGAATTTTCCTGGACATATGCTCTTAAGGTAAGAGACCTCTACAAAAGACTTTTTAACAACTTCATTTGAGACCTCAATGCCCTTGCTGATACTTCTAAACTCTAAAGCTCCAATGCTTTTATTCATATGAAACCCTCCAAACTTAAGCACCCTTTTGCTTTTCCCTAATATGTAAGTTCCAGATCCTAAACTTTTAAATAGAACTTTAAATTAAGTAGATGCCAAAATTTATCTAAAAATCAACACCAAGCTAAAACTTGCTTAAAAGTCTATTAATCTTCTAGGTCTATAGAATCAACAATACCAACTATTGCAGCATCTATAGGAACTTCTCTATTTCCAATTGATTGTCTTGCAGCACCACCCTTAGTTATAAGAACAGTGTCTCCGGTACCAGCACCAACATTATCAACGGCTACAAATAAGCCTTCCTTCTCCTTATGTTTACTTATAAGGATTTTAACTATTAAAAACTTTTGTCCATTTAGTTTTTCGTCTTTTCTAGTTGCCCACACATTTCCTACTACTTTTCCTAGTTCCATAATACTCTCACTCCTAATTCTTCTATTGATACTTTCCTAAGTGAAACTCCAAATCTTGGATTTGGCAATTTGAAGTTACACAACGTGTACTCCTACAAACATAGTGCGTAGTAAGTTTCTTTATTTTCAAATATGGATAACTCTAAAAACCCTTTAAGAAAGCCTTCTATGAAAAATCTTACTTATGTCTCTATCTCTGTTTATATAAAATAAAAAAATGGACATAATTTTAATCCTACAGTTTTAAGTGTTGGCATATATTCATTATTTATAGGTTAATCTTCTATTAGATACTTTCCCTTTATGATCCTAAAAGTCATCCATATTTAAAAAACTTAAGTTACTCTAAGAAAGCACAACGTTCAAATTATTTATGCGTATATAGTCCTTTGCTAACGGAGTAATTATAGCCTTTTTACTAACTATTAAAGTTCTTACTCCACTTATGTGAGGCTTTCTTAGATCACTTTCTGATACTAACCTTTTATTTGAAAGATTTATTGTGAACTTATCTTCAACAATAGAAGTTTCTAAGTTCTTTTCTCCTTCAAATTGCTTTTTTTCTTCACACAGGCAAACATTTTCATTTATTTTACACTTGATCTCGTTACAAGAAGCAAGCCTTTCTTCTTTGTTTCCTATTAAAATCTTGTTTAAGTCATCAATAACTTCTATACCATAGGCTAGAAGTTCCTCTTCAAACTTAATATATTTATTATATAAAACTTTTGGAGCTGTATTTTTGTACTTTCTGTACTCTATACCCTCCTCAAGAATATAAACTTTCTTACCTTTTAAAAGCATTTCTAAAGCAAAATTTTCTGACTTTGTTGTACATGTTCCTTGGGCAATATTGCTAAGACCTTTAATACAAAGCTTTGATATAAGTAAAATATCACAGTCCTTGCATTCTGATGTTAATGGATTGATATCAAATTCTCTTAAAGCCTTTCTATAAAAATCAACATTGCTCTCTCCAATTACCACAATAGACTTTTTCTTTTCTAAAGAATTGCCTTCCTTATTTTCCTCTTGAATTCTTTTGTATATTTCATCCACTAAAAATTCAATCAGCTTTTCATAATCCATATTAATTTTTACCTCCCTTCCATTTAGAGGTTTGATTTAACTTTTCTTACATATAGTTTTAATATCTATTAAGTTTAAATAAACTCTTTATTTTTAAATAATCTCTACCTACTCTAGTGAGTTCTATAGATATTTATTATTTATCATCTTTTCCAACTATTAAAGCGTAAGTTCCTTTTGAAAATCCACAAGCATTAGCTTCATCATAGTCAATATGCATAAAGGTTCTATACTTGTCACTAACTCTTACAACAACATCATCAAATATTAGAGGTCTTTTTCCTAAAACCTTGGCTCTAACAATTTCATTGTTATAAACTCCAAATTTCTTTGCATCCTCTGGTGTCATATGTATGTGTCTCTTAGCAACCATTAATCCTTTACTTAAAGCAATAGAAGCTCTATCTGTTGAAATTGTTATTCCTGCAGTATCTTCTAAATCTCCACTTAATTTGACTGGAGGTATAACTCCTAAGTTTAAAGCATCTGTAAATGAGATCTCTACTTGTGTTTCATCTCTAGGTGGTCCTAAAACCACAACATTTTCTATATTTCCTCTCGGTCCTGATATAGTAACTCTCTCTTTACAAACGTACTGACCTGGTTGAGATAAATCTTTTACCTTAGTTAACTCATGTCCCTCTCCAAAAAGTATTTTTACATGCTCTGGCTTTAAATGGACATGTCTACCTGAAGCCTCAACTTCTATAAAAGCCTCATCCTTAACTCTTCTAACTACTTCTTCTATAATATCATGTAATAGATTGTCCATAGCTTCCTCCTATTTCTCGTACTTTCCTGTTCTAACTTTAAAGATCATAATCCAAAATACTGAGGATAGTCTATTTAAAGCTCTAATTAAATCTTCTCTTTCAACTTGTCCATATTGACCCTTAAAAGCTTCATAAGCTGAAATCTCTGTTTCTCTTGTTAAGGTTCTTAAAACATTTAATTCAGCCACTACTTCACCCATCTCATAAGTTGGCATTTCATGTCCTATACCAAAGTATTTCTTAGGGTTATGTGATTTTTCTCTAAGCTCCTTTTCTGTCATTCCTTGAAGATAAAATCCTTCTAAAGGTTCACTTAAAACCTCACATCTTAATATTCTACCTGTAAAAGCTAATATTTCTTGAAGGTCATCCACAAGCTTATTCATTCCCTGCTTATGACAAATAACTTGAGTTTCTATGATTCTTGCTTCAAGAGAATCTATCTTTCCTCTGAATATTATTCTCTTATGATCTTTAAATACAAGAAGATTTCCAGTTAGATGTGTCATATGCTCTGGCTTTTCATCTAACTTTGCTCCAAAAACAGTTTCATATTTGTATTCTTTTTCTTTAACGACTTCTCTAATTATCTCTTTAGGTTCTGTTTCTTTATTTAATTTTTCCTCTTCAGAATTAACATAAACTAAATTTATATTATGTTCAGCTAAATAAGATTTGGCAGATGGAGTTATTATCTCTCCCTTAACAACCTTAAACTCCTTTAAGGCTTTCAGGTCTTCTCTGCTTAATCTTTTTCTTACCTCACCTTCTGTCAAAACAGCCATTTTATCACATCCCCTATTAGATGTATAAAAGGGATTACATAAAAATTTTTTTAAAATTCAGAGGGATCTTTTACTCCCTCTGAATTAAGTCTTATTTATGTAACCCCTAATTACAACTTTCTATTATTCAACTCTTGCTGCTTTTGGTAATATAGCATCAACTTCGAAGTGTGGTCTTGGGATTACATGTACTGAAAGTAATTCTCCAACTCTTTCTGCAGCAGCAGCTCCAGCGTCAGTAGCAGCTTTAACAGCTCCAACGTCTCCTCTAACCATAACAGTTACTAGTCCTCCACCAACTTGTTCTTTTCCTACTAATTGAACATTTGCAGCTTTAACCATTGCGTCAGCAGCCTCTATTGCTGCTACTAATCCTTTAGTTTCGATCATTCCTAATGCATTTCCGTTTGCCATAATAAATTCCTCCTCAAAATATCCTTCTTAATTCTTTTAATTTTGTTTTTAATTTAATTTTAAACTTTTTTGGTTAAAATTTCACATTGACCTTTTTTTGATCAAGTATTTTTAGTATTTTGTATTTTTTGACTTGAATTGTTTTAACTTTACATTTATATATGAGTCTAAAGATTTTTTCTCTAGACTTTTAATATTGCCTTAGTCTTAAACTTAATTTCTAAGTTAAAACTAAAACATATCAAACTAATTTGACTTTTATTAAGTAAGTCTTGTAGTTTCTCTTAAAATCAACTTACTTAAGCTCTTCAATAATCTTCTTAACTAAGTAGTTTATTAATTCTTCCTTCTCCTCACCTAATTCTAGGCTTGTAGCAACTTCTCTTGTAGCATCAGTAGCTAACTCTCTAATATCTTCAAGTTCTCTAACTCCATAAGCTACATTTCTTGTATTCATTAAATCTAATGGTCCTATGTTATTTGATGTAGAACTTCCTCCAATTGCACCGCATCCTAATGTTAAGGCAGGTACTAGGTTATTTGTAGCTCCTATTCCAGCAAGAGCTGCTGGTGAATTTACTACCATTCTTGAAACTGGCATTTCTAATGCAAATCTTTTAACAAGATCTTCATTATTTGCATGCATACAGAATGTATGTCCAGCTCCCTCATTTAGTAATATTTCTTTACATTTATTTAATACAGCATCTACATCCTCTTCTACAAAGAAAGTTAAAATTGTTGTTAACTTTTCTCTTGAGAATGGATACTTGTGTCCAACATGGCACTCTCTTGGAACTAAAACTCTTGCCCATGAAGGAATTCCTTCTAGACCAGCTAATTTAGCTATATCTTGTGGAGTTTTCCCAACTATTTGTGGGTTCATAGTTCCATTTGCTCTCATTACAAATTTAGAAAGTTGCTTTGCTTGTTCATCAGTTAAGAAGTAAGCTCCTTGTTCTTTTAATTCTCTAACAACTTCTGCTTCCATAGCTTTTTCAACTATTACTGATTGCTCTGAAGCACATATTGTTCCATTATCAAAAGTCTTAGAATCTAATATTCTCTTAACTGCTAACTTAACATCTGCACTCTTATCTATGAAGGCTGGTCCATTTCCTGGTCCAACACCTATAGCTGGTGTTCCTGATGAATAAGCTGCTCTAACCATTGCTTCTCCACCAGTTGCTAATATTAATGAAGTATCTTTATTTTTCATTAATTCATTAGTTCCCTCTATTGAAGGTACTGTTATACATCCTATAGCTCCTTCAGGGCATCCTGCTCTCTCAGCGGCAGCTGCTATTATCTTAGCTGTCTCAATAATACATTTCTTTGCACTTGGATGCGGTGATAAAACAATTGCATTTCTAGCTTTTATTGATATCATAGCTTTGTAGATAGCTGTTGATGTTGGGTTTGTTGATGGGATAAGACCTCCAACAACTCCTACTGGTATCATTACCTTGAAAACTCTCTTCTCAACATCTTCATCTACTATTCCAACTGTTTTAATGTCTTTTATTGAATCATAAACACTCTTTGCTGCGAAGACATTTTTTAACACCTTGTCTTGCCATTTTCCAAAGCCTGTTTCTTCATTTGCCATTTTAGCAAGCTTTTCAGCATTCTCATAAGCAGCCTCTGAAATTGCTTTGACAATTCTATCTATATCTTGCTGACTCATAAGTGCTAACTTGCTTTGTGCTTCCTTAGCCTTCCTTATAAGTCCCCTAGTTTCCTGAATGGAAACTAAGTCTTTATCTAAAAATTCCATTAACTTTCACCTTCTTCATCATATTTTAGTAGTATATCTACTAAATCTTTTTTCTTTAGAGATTTAAGCTTGTTAGAACTTATGTTAATATTTAAGGATTTTATTTTCTTTTTTAATTCCTTAACACTCATTTTAGATATTTCTTTTATATCTATGGAATTCACTTCTTTATCTAAAGGCTCTATAGCCTTGTTCTCTGAAGCATTTTCCTTTTCTTCTATAATTTCATCTGTCTCAGTAACTTCCTCTGAAGCTTCCTTTGATGTTTCTTCATTTTCAGAGATTTCACAAGCTTCTATTTCTTCTATTTTAGAAATATTCTCTTCTTGATTTTCCTCTATAACATTTTCAATACATTCAACAACATCTTCTTGTGGACTTTCTTCTTCAGATTCTGTATCTTCTAAAATAGATTTCACCGTATCTTCTTTTATTTCTTCATAGCCCTCTTGAATCTCTTCTTGAATTTCTTCTTCGATTTCCTCTTTTTCTAAATCCTTGTTATTTATTAAAAGAGCCTCCACCTCATCATCAAGTCTTGGAATCACATGAACACTTCTAAAACATCCAATTCTACTTGCATAGTTTTCAGCAGACTCCACTGCAGCTTGTACAGCATCAACATCTCCTGTAATCTTTACAGTTACGATTCCTCCAGTAACCTTCTCTATTCCAATCAAATCAACACTTGCAGCTTTTAAGGCTGTATCTGCAGCACATAAGGCTGGTACATATCCTATAAATTCTATTAATCCTAAAGCTTTTCCCATATTTTTAGCCTATTAGAATCCCATTGGGTTACTAGCTACTGATTGTACTGCCTCTGCAAAGGCATCACATGCTGCTTTACATGCTGATTGTGACCCTGTAAGTAAGGCTCCTGCAAAGTTTGTTTCTGTTGGAGGTGCAAAGAACTCACACATTTCAACATCTGCAGCCTTTAATGCTGCATCTAAAGCATACATTGCTTCTAATGGAGGAGCTACTAGGTAAGCTAATGCTTCCCCTTCTCTTATTCCGGCTGTTTTTGAAAGATATGATCCAGTTCTTGATACACATTGAGCATAATAACAAATTGAATCATCTTCATTTGCACTTATAAATCCAACTCCGCTATCTATGAAATCTATAGCAGCATTTAATCCACTTCTAACCTCAGCAGGACTTGGTCCAGCAAGGATACCAATTACTTCTCCAGCTAACTTTGTTGAAGCATTTCCAGCTCCTGCATACATTGATCTAGCATAAACTACATCAACCTCTGCTGCCTTTGTAGCCTCATCTAAAGCTGTATAAGTTACATCATCACAGTCAGATGTGATTAATCCTAAACTCTTGTGATGTGGCCCTAATTCTAATTTTTTAGCCATTTCTGGACTAACATTTGATATTATCTTAACGCTTAAAACATTAGGACGTATTAAATCATTTTTCATGCTTAATTCCCTCCAAACTTATAATTTAAGATCTATTCCTGAAGCTTTTTTATCTAACATTGTTTTTATTAACTCTGCAATGTGAGCTCCAGCTTCAACGGCAGTTGTTCCACCTCTATGAATATTTGATATAACGGTTCTCTTAGCCTCTGGCATTCCAACCTTTGGTTTATATGCTAAGTAAGCTGACATTGATTCTGCAGTTACAAGGCCTGGTCTTTCTCCAACTAGTAAGCAAACAACATCTGCTCCAGTTGCCTCGCCTACAGCATCCATAGCTGGAACTCTACAATATTTAACGAATAATATAGGTCCAACTTCTAAGCCATACATTTTTAATCCTTGTTCTATTGCAGGAAGAATATCTTCTAAGTTAGCTTCTATAGCAGCTGAGCTTAATCCATCTCCAACCATGATTTGAACTTTAGGATTTTTATCACACTCTGCTTTTATAAAATCTATTGTTTCTGGTGAAAACCTTCTTCCAAGGTCTGGACGAGTTACATATTCATCCTTATCAGTACATAAAGTTTTTACAGCTATTAATTTATTTTTCTTAATAAAATCCTCTGAAACATCTGAGAATACTGAATCTTGAGCTGCAGCATGGTCTGCTCTAACTCTTAAAGCTGTTATAGTCTTATATCTAGCACCAGCTCTTCCTGTTCCTAATCTAGCTGGAGTTTTAGCTTTCATAGCTAAGTAAGCTTCTCTATCAGCTGGATCATCAACTAAAAGCTGTTTCTTTATATCTATTTCTGTAATATCTGGTATAAACTCATCATCACTTTCTATTTGAGATTGATTTTGAGTAACTTCCTTAACCACTTTTTCTATTGATTGCGTATCAACTTGTCCAACCATTTGGCTAACTAATTGCTCAACCATTAGTTTTAAATCTTTTTCGTTCATAACTCTCTTCTCCCTCCTATCTTAAAAGTACAGATGCATCTCCAGCTTTTTTAGTAAGCTTTCCATCTTTATCTACAAATCCCATTTCTACTAACCATTCTTGGAATTCCTTAATAGCTGTTAATCCAAACATTTCTCTTAAGGCAGCTGTTTCATGGTATCCTGTAGTTTGGTAGTTAAGCATTACATCATCTCCATGTGGAATTCCCATGAAGTAAGTACATCCTGCTGCTGTTAATAATACAGCTAAGTTTTCTATATCATTTTGGTCTGCTTTCATGTGGTTTGTATAGCATGCATCACATCCCATTGGTATTCCTGTTAATTTACCCATGAAGTGGTCTTCTAAACCTGCTCTTATAACTTGTTTTGAATCATATAAGTACTCTGGTCCTATAAATCCAACAACTGTGTTAACTAAGAATGGTTGGAATCTCTTAGCGAATCCATAACATCTAGCCTCCATAGTTACTTGGTCAACTCCATGATGAGCATCTGATGAAAGCTCTGAACCTTGTCCAGTTTCAAAGTACATTACATTTGGACCTGTAGCTGTTCCTTGTTTTAAAGCTAATTGTCTAGCTTCTTCTATAGTTGCTGCATTAAATCCAAAAGCTTCGTTCCCTTTTTCAGAACCTGCTATTGACTGGAATATTAAGTCTGTTGGAGCTCCTTGTCTTATAGCTTCCATTTGAGTTGTTACGTGAGCTAGTACACAAGTTTGAGTTGGAATTTTAAACTTTTGCTTAATTTCCTCAAATCTCTTTAATACCTTAGTAACACTCTCAACTGAGTCATCAACTGGGTTTAATCCTAAAACTGCATCTCCAACTCCATAAGTTAATCCTTCTAATAATGAAGCCATGATTCCATCTGGATCATCTGTTGGATGGTTTGGTTGAAGTCTTGCTGATAAAGTTCCTTTTTCACCGATTGTTGTATTACAGTGAGCTGTTACAGTTATCTTTTTTGCCCCATATATTAAGTCCATGTTAGACATTAATTTTGCTACAGCTGCTACCATTTCAGAAGTTAAACCTCTTGAAACTCTTCTTATATCAGAACCTGTTGTATTTTCATCAAGTATCCATTCTCTGAAGTCAGATACTGTCCAGTGTTTTATCTCATCGTAAATTTTTTCGTTTACATCATCTTGAATTATTCTTGTTACCTCATCTATTTCATAAGGAACTGCTGGATTATTTCTTAAATCCTCTAAAGTTATATTTGATAATACAACCTTTGCTGCTACTCTCTCCTCTGAAGATTCAGCCGCTAATCCAGCTAATCTGTCTCCTGATTTCTCTTCATTTGCCTTAGCCATAACCTCATTTAAAGATTTGAAAGCATAGACTTTTCCAAATAATTTTGTTTTTAAAATCATTTCTTATCCTCCTTCCAATTAGTTAAAAACTAGTGTTTTTATAACAACAGGTAATACTCTTCCCTCTGCAATTGGTGCTCCAAGATCTATGTAATCACCATTTTCAACCTTAATACCATCAATACAGATAATTTCTTTTTCGAAATTAAGTAAGGAATATATTGCTTGTCCTAAAACCTTAGCCATGTCATTTTCTACAACTACTATGAGTTCTCCATCTTTCTTAATTAAATCCTTCATTCCATTTACAAGACCTTTTGCATACTCTTGTATTTCTTTAAAGGATGGGTTCTTTTTACCATTAATAGCTATAGCTATCTTTTGAAAGTCATTTTCTAATCTGAACCACTCTATTTTCTTTTTAAGAGCTTTTTCTAATTCTTCTGCTCCTTGACTTTCATCTTCTAGACTAAGCTTTAATATAGGTAAGTTTTTTATTGGGAAGCTATCATCTGTGTAAGTAATTGTACTTCCACTTATTTCTGTTGTATGAGAACCTGCTCCTACAACAGTTGCTCTTATGGTTTCAATGGATTTTATTACTTTAAGCTTCTTACATAAATCTGAGTTTTTAATAGCTTGTCCTAATATTATTCCAATATCGCCATATTTAAAGTAGTCTTGGATTTCTCCATCATAATATATATAATCTGCAACTCCTCCTGAGAAGGATATGCATTTTATCTCTGTTTCCAAGGCTATACTCTTGTTTGTTACTATGTAATCAAAGTATTCATCCTTAGGTCTTAAACCAACACTTTCTTCTAGCCAAGCAACCATCATATCAATTATTGGTTTAAGGTTTTCTAATGTGGCTCTAGTTCCTATTTCTAGTCCTAGATTTTTTTCTTTTATAATCTTTTCTATCTTAGGTGAAATATAAGTTATCTCTCTTGTACTTGGATTAATCTTTATAAGTCTTCCTCCTACATCAAGACATCCTGTTTCCTTCACCTCACCTCTTAAGAAAAGTGCAAGGTTACTTGTTCCTCCTCCAATGTCCATATTTACAACACTGGTTGAATGTTCCTTAGAATAAATATGTGCTCCAGCACCCTTTCCAGCTATAATACTTTCTAGGTCTGGTCCAGCTGTTGCCACAACGAAGTCTCCAGCGAATCCACTTAATGTATGTAATACATCGTTTGCATTTTCCTTTCTTGCTGTCTCTCCAGTTATGATTACTGCACCTGTTTGAATATCATCTTTATTTATTCCAGCCTTTTTATATTCTTCTTCAATGATTTCCTTTATTCTCTGTCCATCTATTTCAGTATTTGAAATAAGTGGCGTAAAATAAACTTCGCTTCTATAGATAATCTCCTTATCTACAATGCTTATTCTTGGAACGGTAAAAGCTGATGCTTCATTTTCAACTATTAACTTAGAAAATATAAGCTGAGTTGTACTTGTGCCTATGTCTATTCCAACACTTAAAAGTTCTTCTCTCACCCTTTCACCTCCTTAATGCTTTTCAAAAATTTTATAAGTTGTTGTTTTTTATGCCAACTCATAACACTCTAACTAAACTCTTTAGCTTAGATAAGTGTTTATTTTTTAGTTAGTCCTTAAAGTTCTAGCTAAAAAATAAACCCTCTCTTAAGCTAAAATTTTATTTTAAAGAACTAAAAAGGCTTAAAGTTACAGAAATAAACTAGATTAAAAATCTAAGTTTCCTTTTCTATAACCTTAAGCCTCTTTGCTCAATTCAAACCACTACCTCGCAGTTCATAGTTATTTACATTCTTTATTCTCTTCAATTTTAAAATTTAATATTACCCTAGTTCCTTGTTTACTAGAAGTTATATCCATAGTTCCTTTTAGTTGATCTTTCATATAACTATTAACTATGAATAATCCTAAGTTATTATTATTAACTAACCCTAAATCAAAACCACATCCATCATCTACAACAGCTATAGTCTTATCTTCTCCATGACTTTGAATAAGAATTTGAATTATTCCCTCTTCCTTATTACCAAATGCATGATCATAACAATTTTGTATAAGCTCATTCATTATTAGAAGCAAGCCAGTTAATTTTTCTCCACCTATATAAAAATTGTTTCCTGTTATATAGATGTTTATATTGGTTCCATACCAACTTTTCTTTATATTTTCTATTAGTACCTCAAAGGCATCTCTAACCTTAATATTACTTCCTTGTGACTTAGATAATAAATCATGAGTTGTGGCAATAGCAAGTATTCTGTTTACACTCTCTTCTAAATACTCTTTAGCTTCCTCACTTTTACAGCGTCTACTTTGACTTCTGAGTAATGCAGCTGCTGTTTGTAAACTATTTTTAACTCTGTGATGAGCTTCTTTTAAAGCTACTGACTTTAAAACTAATTCAGCCTCTTTATTTTTAACCTCACTTATGTCCTTTATTATATCTATCACTCTTAAGTTTTCTTTATTTGTAAATGTTCTACTTAATTCAAAATAAGAATTTTCAACTTGGATTTCTCTAACCTGTTTAAAACCCTCTTTTTTATTAAAAATTCTAGAAATGTCTTCAAATTTAGCTCCATCTAGGGATAATTTATCAAAATCATCTCCATAGTCTATGCTCTCATAGCCTAAACAATTATAGATGTTATCAGCCCTAATATTTTTTATAACAAGCTTTCCTTTTTTATCAAAAACAAGAATCCCATCATGAAGGTTATTTGTTATTAAAGTACCTTCTTTTAAAAGTTTTAAGAACCCTTTTGATTCTGATTTTTCATTTGCAGAACTTATGTCTATCTTGAAAGTAATTTCAAGCTCATTACTAATGTCTTTTTCTACTATTACAACTCCTACAACCTTTTCTTTATGAAGAATTGGATGTATTCTCTGTTTTACAAACTTATTTTCTTGATTTAGTGCCTTTATATCCTTATTAACTGTTCCAGTTTCTAAAGTTTCTAAAACACCAGGCTCATTTTCCTTTAAAGCTTTTTTTCCAACTACTTTTTCTCTATATAAGGAAGGTTTGTCCTCCGGAATAGCATGTTCTACTACAATAGCAAAGTTTTTATCTTTATCTAAAACATCTATAAATACATCACTTTCATAAAAATCAGCCATAAGTTGTAAAGACTTAGAAACTTCTCTTATCTTATTTATTTCTTCCTGGCTTAAAAGTGTGTACTCTCTACACAGTGTTCCAATCATTTGATTATTCCTCATATCCAACAATGATAATTTTTGCTATTTCAGCCATGGTAGTTCTTCTATCCATACTTAACTTTCTTATTCTATTATAAGCTTCATCCTCAGTTGAATTTAATTGCTTAACAAGTATTCCTTTTGCCTTCTCAATTAATTTTCTATCATTTAATTTGTTATTTATTTTATTAAAATCTCTTTTTAGTTCATCAAATTCTTCTGCCTTTGATAAGCACATTTCTATAGTAGGAATAAATACTTTTTCATTTACAGGCTTAATTATATATCCAAAGGCTCCTACTTCCTTAGCCATTTCAATATACTTTTTATCTTCAAATGCTGTTAATAATATTATGCCCCCAACTAATTTTTCTCTAGTTAATACCTTACTAGCTTTTATTCCATCTAATAAAGGCATATCTATATCCATTAAAACTAAGCTAGGATTACATTTTTTACAAACTTCAATTGCTTCAAAACCATCAGAAGCCTCTCCTACAACATCGTATCCATTAGCCTCTAAAATTTCCCTCGTATCCATTCTTGTAATAGGCTCATCATCGACTATTACTATAGTTCTTTTCATTAACAGTTCACCTCAAATTAAAATTTGTTTAAGTAATTAAATAACTCTTCTATTCCCACACCATCTACTGTATCAACTTTAAATATTTTACTTACTCCAGCTAATTTTAATCTTTCTTCTGCTATGTCTATTTCTTCTTTATTCTTAGCTAGATTTATCTTTGTGATAATACCTATTACATCTTTGCAAAATATACTTGCAAAACCTGGAGCAATGTAATTTTCTTCTGAAGTACAATCATAAACTAAGGCTATAATATCAGCATCTGTTGCTGTAACTATTAAAGCATTGTAGTACCCTCTGTTCTCCATGTACTCTCCAGGAGTATCTATGGCATTATCGTAAAGTTCTATGGATTGAGTTTTCTTATATTTTATCTCTAAATTGTTTAAGGCTTGGCACAAAGTTGTTTTTCCACTTCCTGTCTTACCCATAAATATTACTCTACTCATATCTTAAGTCCTCGTAATCTTAGTTGATGAGAAATTTAGAATGTTACTTAAAACATCTAAAACTTCATTTAAGGCTGACTCAACAGAACTTATATCACCAGTTACTATTAGGGATCCACTAAATCTATCAATAAAACCTAATGAAACTCCTGAAGCCTTTGTAGCAACATCTGCTGCTATTATAGATGCTTCACTTGGCGTTATAGTTAATATTCCTATAGCATCTTTCTTTGCTACTATAAGCCCTAACTTTTTATATATATCCTCATTAGGGTTTGCTATTATATGAGCAAGTGTAACTTGTTTCCCTGGTACATATTCTTGTATAATTCTCTGTTTTGACTCTTCTCCCATATGTTTCTCACCTTACTTTCACACGTTAAATTATTGACTAGTTAAATCCTTTTCATAACTCTTTAATAAAAAAGCCCCTTAAAGTTTCATTCCTATTTTTGAGTAAATGAAATCCCTTAAGAAGCTACATCGCTCTAAAACTTAATCACACCTTTGTGATAATCTTATTATAAATTTTAATCAATTCATTGTCAATATATTCATATATTTTTCATATTATTTTGTCATATTAACAAATTTACTGTCTTTTTCTTGGGCCTTTTCTAAAATAGTGACTTATGAAAACCATTTAAATAAAAGCTCCCTAAAAAACTAAATACCATAATCTTTTAAGGAGCTTTAAAAACAACTATTTATTTAATTTTGTTTAAAATTAATATTATATCCTCTTCATCTGGCACTCTTGGATTAGCCTCTGTACAAGCATCCTTTAATGCTAACTGAGCAACTTCTCGCTCTAATTTATTAACCTCTTCAATATCAACTTTACACTCTCTTAAAGTTGTAGGCATATTCATAAGTTTTTGCATCTTTTTAATTTCATTTATAAGATTTTTAACTAAACTTCTAGTATTTGATCCTTGTAAGCCAACTATTTTAGCTATTCTAGCATATTTTTTAGCAGCCTCATTAAAATCCTTTGTGTTATATCCTGTTATGTCTGCATTATATTCTATTACATGAGGTAATAATATTGAGTTAGTTCTTCCATGAGGCACATGGAATTTTCCTCCTAAAACATGGGCAATACCATGATTCACTCCTAAAGAAGCCTCATTAAATGCTAAGCCAGCTAAACAAGAAGCATTGTGCATCTTCTCTCTAGCTTCTATATCGTTTCCATCTTCATAAGCTTTTAGTAAATAGTTAAATACTAAAGTAGCAGCCTTCTCTGCCAAGGCATCTGAAAAGTCTGTTGCATTCTTAGAAACATAGGCTTCTAAAGCATGAGTAAGTACATCTATCCCTGTGTCAGCAGTTATGAAATTTGGAACTGTTTTAACAAGTTCTGGATCTAAAATTGCTATGTCTGGTAATAATTCATCTGAAACTAAAGGATATTTAATTCCTTTTTCCTTGTCTGTTATTACGGAGAATGAAGTAACCTCTGAGCCTGTACCACTAGTTGTTGGTATAGCTATAAACTTAATTTCATTTAATTCAACTATTTTCTTTGAGAAATCTATTATTGCTTTAGTTGCGTCTATGGCAGAACCTCCCCCTAAGGCAATAACCACATCTGGATTAAAAGCCTTAATCATTTCAATTCCACTTACAACTAGTTCAATTGGTGGATCTGGCACTATTTCACTAAATACACCAACCTCTGATGATGTTAAGTTATTAGTTAATTTTTCTATAGTCCCTGACTTCACCATAAAAGGATCTGTAACTATAAAAACTTTTTTGTTTTTAAGTTCTTTTAAATAATCTAAGGCTCCTTCTCCAAAAAGTATTTCTGTCTTAATCTTAAACCTATTCATTATTAGCTCCCCTCTTCTTATTAATTATGGGCAAGAGATTTTTATAAAGTAATATAGTTAGAATAAGTTTGATTTTCAAGAAATTAAGCTAGTTCTGAAGTACTAGCTAAAAATCAACAAATTCTTAAAATATATACTTATAAAAAAATAAGAAGCTCCATAGGGATTCCCTATGGAGCTTCTTTGCTCTCTAAACACCACATTGTGTTATTTTTAATATACTCTTTTAAAAAAAGCTTGTCAATAAAACTTAATTTTCTTTCTTTAGCTTCTTATCCTTTAAAGCTCTATAAATATAATATCCTCCAATAGCTAAGACTACAATACTAATTAAGGCTATTGAATAATGTTTTAAAGCTTTTTCTATAAAATCTTTGTTATCATAAGCAAAATATCCTAATGAAAGATAAAAAACATTCATAATTGTTATTCCTATGGCTGAAAGTACAATAAACATCCCCTTATTAACCTTTTCTGCCCCAGCAAAAAGAGATATGTATGTTCTTGTAAAAGGTAAAACCCTAGCTAAAAAAACAGTTATTCTTCCATATCTAGAAAATAGTCTATTTATCTTTTTAAATATAAATTTACTCTTTTTATGCTTTCTTTCAACAAAAGCAATAACTCTTTGCCCTGCATATTTTCCTACTGAATAACTTATTAAGGCACCAATAACTCCTCCAACTATAGATATTGGTAAAGCATACATAATGTTATATTTGCCACTTGCCACATTAGCCCCAACTGCAGGAAGCACGACTTCACTTGGAAATGGTAAACAGGCATACTCAAGTATATTTAATATAAATATTCCAACATACCCACAAGTACTTGCCAAATAAACTATAAAGCTAATAAAACTAGCAAAAAAATTCATAAACTATTTTCCTTTCTGTTTTTCTATAAATTTACTCTTTACTTATAGAAATAATTAAATGATAATAAGAAATCTAAACCTATTAAGAGTGATTATTCTTTCATGGATAAAAAAAACCTTAACCCTCAAAAGCTTATTCTAATTATTATCCTCTTTTAATATTCTTTGAGCTTCAGTAATTCCACCTGAAATAGCTCCTTCATATCCACCACCTGGGTTTACCCAAGCACCTACTAAGCTTAAGTTTTTTATAGAGGTTGTACTTTTAAGTCTATGTCTTCCTGCTTGCTTTACACTTTGAGCATATCCATAAACAGCTCCTTTAGGATTTCCTGTATATCTTTCCATAGTTCTAGGTGTTCCAAGCTCCTTAACCACAATATGCTCTTTAATCCCTTTATAATATTTTTCAACCCTCTCTATTATTTTCTCTATTACTTCTTCCTTTTGCTTCTTATATTCTATTCTATCCTTAGACCAATTATCATAATTATCTATATATGTTACAGTAAGAACTCCCTTATTATCCTCATTCAAGTTCTTGTCCATTCCATTGTAATTAGTAAGTAAAAAGCTGGCCTTCTCATAACTTCCTTCTAAAGATAGTAAGTAATTTTCTTCATGAGAACCATCACCTAAAATAAACACTTCATCATCTGGTATATTTAATTCTCTAGGATTACAATCTAATCCTAAATAAAGTTGAGATAAAGTACATCCTATCTTCTCATCAAAAATCTTCTTAACCTCTTTTTCCTCTAAGGCACCCTCTGGTAAAAGTTTATATGTACTTATAGGATTAACATTTGATACTATTCTTTTAGCTGTAAATATTTCTCCATTTTTAAGAGATATGCCCTTTACTTCTCCATTCTTATATATTATTCTTTCAACTTCACTTCTTAGCTTCACATCTCCCCCATACTCCTTTATAACTTCAACAAAGCTATCTGAAAGAACTTGAGCTCCTCCATGAACATAGTATTTTCCATACTTGTGGTAGGAAATCCAAGGAATAAAGAAGTATAATGCACTTAATTCTTTAGGTGGAAGTCCATAATACATCCAAAGTGCAGTAAATACCTTTATAAACTCCTCATTTGAAACATATTTCTTAATAACTTCATAAGTTGTCTTTTCTGACCAATTAATAAATAAGAAAACCTCTTTATTTATTTTTGATAAGAACTTAGCATCCTTATCTAGGATAAACTTATTAAATCCTTTTTCAAAGCTCTCAATAGCATTAAAAAGTTTTCTTATTCCATTTTCCTCAAGAGGAAATTTACTTATTAAAAGCTTTAAGTATTTTTCCTTATTATTAGGAATACATAGGTTCTCTCCATTATACTTTATATAATAAGCCTCTTCATTTCTTAAAGGCTTTACTTTATCATTTATTTTACATGCCTCAAAAATTCTTTTTAAGTTTCCGCCTTGATCTAATCCTCCAAGTCCATGAAGAGAAACATCAAAATTATATGATTTTCTCTTAAAGTTAGTAGCATATCCTCCTGCTAAAAAATGCTTTTCAAATACTCCAACCTTATATCCGCATACGGCTAATCTACTTCCTAGAGTTAATCCTCCTAATCCACTTCCAATAACTATTACGTCATAATCCATATTGGATTAACCTCCTTTCTCTCAAAACCATTTATAAATATTATAATACCAAATTATTCTTTTGAATTTATTACTAAAATCTTTATTATTTTTTGAAAACATTTTCTTGATTTTTTTAAAATAATATATTATAATCAATGTAAAGGTTTTATTGGTGACACCCTCTTTTCTTAATTTGTCATCAGTAAACTAATTATTTTTTCATTTTTAATGCACTTTTGTGTTATTTACGTATTATTGAATGTGATTTAAAAAAGACAAATACTTTGAGTATTTGTCTTTTTTGTATTTTTTATTCTTTTCTCCAATCATATACTTCTTTTTCAACGTTTATATGATGGCCATTTATTGAAACAGCATTACCATTAATCCATTTAATATCCACTGTTTCTATTTTATAATCCCAGTAAATATTTTTAATATTACCACTTAAATTATCTACTAACTCACATCTTGCAGCCCAATCATTTAAAGTTCCTGAGCTACATATATATGAATTTATGGTGTATCTCTTGTCTGGAGAATCATGACTCTCTTGAAAACTACCTACTGGTAATCTATCCATTGATATCTTATTATTTTTAAGACCCTTATAATAATAATTAAAGGTAGAAAACCAAATTGCTCCCAAAGTACCAATGACTATAAAAAATGTAAAAGCAATAATAACTTTATTTACCTTACATCTCTTATTTAAATCTATTTTCTCCACTTAATCTCTCCTTACGTTTTTAATAATCAAATTTTAAAACATTTTACCATTACTCAATAAAATTTAATTCGTAGCTTTTTGATTATTATGAAAATTTCTATATAAATTTAAAAAATTTTCAAGTATTCTAGCTGTCATTCCCCAAATAACATATTTATCATACTTGTAAAATATAACTTTGTACTTTCCTTCCCTAAATTTATAATCCTTTCCCCCGATTATATTATGAAAAGGAAAATCCTCCTTTGGAACATTCAGAATCTTACTATAAGTTACCTCTGGCTCATAGTTTATAAAATATTCTAAAGGAACTATTAATACATCCTCTACCTCCTCCTTATTTATCAAAATACTATTTATTATATCTTCTTTAGTATCTTTTGCAAAACCTAAAAATGGATAAATTAATATATTATTAGGTGAAACGTAAAAATCTAGCTCACTTATAATTTCTAAGTTCTCTTTTCCTAATCCAATTTCCTCAAAACATTCTCTTAAAGCAGCTTCCTTAGGGCTTTCTCCATCTTCCATAGCTCCTCCTGGAAAACATATTTCTCCTGGATTACTATTTAACTTGTTATTTCTTATCTCAAAAATAATATTATATTTCCCATCTATATTTATAAGAGGTATTAAAACGGCACATCTTTTCATGTCTTCCGATCCATTTACTCCAACTTCATATCCCTTAAATACTTCTTTTAATTCCTCAATATTACTCATAATATTTCTCTCACCTCTTGATACTAAATCTACTATTTCAAAATACTTATAATCTCTTTTTAAACCATAATAATTTCATATAAGTAAAGCTTTTTCTCAAATTTAAATCATAATATCTTATAAAATAAAATTTCATAAAAATTAACTTTATTTTTATAACCTTATGTTTCATAGTATTGCTAATTAACTCATATAATTTAATAACATGATATATACTTATATGTTAACCTTAATTAATATATAACATGAAAGTTCTCTGTGAACAAAGATTTAAATTCAAACTATTCTCTATATATTCTAAAGAAACTTTTAAAAACTCTAAAATTCTAAAGAAATTATAAAATACTATTCTTTTTTTATTATAAATTACTCACTTTAAATTTAATTAAAGCTTTCTTTTTAAATCTAACTATTTTTACAAAATAAATATTCCAATAATTAAGGAGGCCTATTCCATGGATTTCACTAAAACTATTGTACTATTAATTATCACTTTACTACTTCTCATCATAGGAAAATTTACCAAAAGTAGATTTATAACAATACTTTCACTAGTACCTTTTTCCTTAATCATATTAAACTTTTTATCATTTTTACATCACAGACTAATGAATTACTAAGCTTATTTTATTAAATACTCATAATAAACTCTTCAATCATCAATAATAATCCATTAAAAGTTTAAAGCCTACAAAAAGACGTTTATAAATTTAAATTTATGATACTAAAGTAAACTTTGAAATTTATATATGAAAGGACTTTATTATGAGTAAAAAATTTAATACAGAGGATTTAGAAAAACTTAATAATCCAGAAAGGTTAAGCTTAATAGATTTAAGATGCTTATAGAGTTTAAGTGAAGGTGAAAGAATTTTTGTTGCTGATTAGAAAGAAGGATTCCTTAAAGAAGTTCTTAATATTTATTTTAGGCTATGATTTAGACTATTGCTGATTTTCAGAGAAAAATAGCCCTCCCTAAACCGACCAGGAAGGCTAAAAAAATAAGTTAATAATTAAATCTATACATATATAAACCAATATCTTAATACGTTTACATTATAATTCTAATTTTATACTAAATCAAGCTTTTTTAAGAAAAATAGTAATTTTTATCCATATCAAATATTTTGTTTTTGAATATAATAATATATTCCCCTTAAATTTATTATTTGTTAAGGAATCTTAAGCCAAATGAAAATTATTTTGCTTAAGATTCTTTTTATTGTATATTTTACAAAAATTGGTCAACAATCCTAGTATAAATTTAAATAGGAGGGCTATTAAAAATGAACAAAAAAAATACCTTGATCCTTGTAGGATCACTAGTATGTGTAGCTTTATTAGGCTACTTTACATATTCAACTTTTTCTATATTAATGAAAGACAAAGCAACTTCTCAGAAGGTTTCAAGCAATAATCCTACTGATTATGATGAGGCTGATGATGTAGATACTTCTTCTGAGAATAAAGATAAAAATCAAGATTCACAAAATGACTTAAGTGAGAGATTGAAAGAAACTGATCCAAAGCAAAAAGAAAATGACTCATATACAAATGAAAAGCAATCTGAGAAAACTTCTAATAATTCAGAGGAAAAATCTACTGAAGAGAAATCAAATAAGAGCAAGACTAATGAAAACAGTGAGAAAACTTCCAATGAAAACTCAAACTCAAAGAAACCTGTAGATAATAATAACAAGGGAACTAAAACTGATGACTCTAAATCTGAAAGCAAGAAAACACTAAGCTACTCTTCTTACTTAAATGATTTAGAAACTGAAAAATATACTCTTAAAGAAAATGAAAGCTTAAGTGACGTTGCTAAAAAGTTTAAGGAAACTTGTACTGTTAATTCTAGTTTAAATATTATAAAATCTCTCAATCAAGTAAGTAATGTTTCTTCACTAGAATCAGGGGATACCTTACTAGTTCCTGTAAATGCTTTTGAGGATGGAAAAAAATACACAGTAAAAGAAGGGGATACTTGGTATAACATAGCAAGAAAATACTATCCTACTTATAATCATGAGGTTGTTATAGATTTTCTTATGAATGTTAATCCATTCCACAACGATATACTTCCATTAGGAGAGGAAGTATTCTTACCTAACATATAAATAATTTAGGTAAATATTACACTTAGCATCTTAAAAAACTTTTTTAAAGTAAACCTCTTTATTAAATAAAATTTTGAATAAAATGAAAAAGGACTTTAGATAAATACCTAATTAACGAAACCTATAACCATTTTTAAAAGACTGATAAATGTCTATTTTCTAAAATGTTTATAAGCCTTATTAATATAAGTATTTTCATAAGTCCTTTTTATTTTTAGACTATATTTTAAACTAGTGTTGATTTTTAAATAGAACTGTAAGACCATCTTATATCTTAAGAAAATCAAGTTTAAATATAAACTCATCATTTTTAATTTCAATGTCATAGTCAATATTACCATGGGTCTCTATTAAAGTTTTAACTATATAAAGCCCTAAGCCACTTCCGACTATTTCTTTATTTCTAGATTCATCTCCTCTATAAAATGCCTTAAATAATAAATCCTTATCTATATCTTCAGCATTTTCTACAAAGTTAATTATATATACAGATCCATTTTCAAATATCTTTATTCTTATATCTCTATTACCCTTTGAATATTTTAAACTGTTGTTTATTAAATTTGAAAAAACCATCTTTATTATATTTTCATCTCCAACTATATGTAGTTTTCCTTCTTCTAATATGTTTATCTTCAACCCTTTTTCATTCTTAAAGTAATCATGACCATAGATAACTTCATACACTAACTCATTTAAATTAAACTTTTTATAGGTTAAAGTTAGGCCCTCTTCATATTTAGCAAGGTTTATTATTTCCTGAACAAGACCTCTAAGTTCTTCCAGGCTTTCTAAGCTTTCTCTTAAATATTTATCTCTATCCTTATATGGACCTATATTATAAATCATACCTTCTATTTGTCCATTTATAACAGTTATAGGAGTTTTAAGTTCATGAGATATAGCCTTTAAGAAATCTCTTCTTCTCTTATCTTGTAGCTTTTCTTTTTCTATATCATTTACTAAGCTTTTATTAGCTTTTTTTAAATCCTTTATTGTTTTCTGTAAATTATAACTTATTGAATTAATACTTCTTGAAAGCTGCGCAATTTCATCATTTCCAGAATAATTAAGAATTGTGCTAAAATCTAAATTGGCAATTTTCTTTGATACCTCATTTATATTGCCTAAAGGCTTACTTATTACCTTTGAATATATGTATTGAGCTAATATTCCTATTCCTAAGGTTATTAAAGCTATTATTGGAAGCATAATTAGCATTATCTTCTGAATTTCATCTTTCATCCTATTAGGTGATATTATCTTTAAAGTACAATACTGATCTATTGATTTAAAATAGAAGTTTTTAATAATTTCAACATCTTCTTGCCTTGGTCTTAAGCTATCAACTGATCTTTTTAAGTGATTCATTCTATACTTCGTAACCATATTGTTATTAGATGCATAAACTACTTCACCATAGGAGTTGGTTATAAACACAAAACTTTCATTTTTATAAGCATATTGGTTTAAAGCACTTGTATAGTCACTTTCTTTTCCACTTTCTAAAATATTTATAATCTCGATTGTTGATTTTTCAATGCTATTTTTCTTGGAAGCTGAATATATTTTAGGAGCCGTAAAAAACAAAACCGTATATGTTATTATAGAGGTTATTAAAATAACAGCTGTAGATATAATAAATAGTTTTTTCTTTACCCCTATGCCGCACCACTTATTCTTTAAGAACATAACCAATTCCTTTAACTGTTCCGATATAGTCATATACGATTTTCTTTCTTATGTTTTTTATATGTGCATCAATAACCCTCATATCTCCATAATAGTCATATCCCCAGACTTCATTCATAAGAACTTCTCTAGAAAGCACTCTTGGATATGAATTCATTAAAAACTTCAATATATTAAATTCCTTTAAAGTCAATTCAATTTCTTCATTATCAACATAAGCCTTGTAGGTACTTAAATCTAGCTTTAACCCTTTAAACTTTATTATGCTATTATTTTCTTCCTCTTCTTCAATTCCACTTCTTCTTAAAACCGCTTCTACTCTTTTTATAAGCACATGAAAAGAAAATGGCTTAGTTATATAGTCATCAGCCATAGCATCAAAAGCCTTAATCTCATCACTGGCTTCACTTAAAGCAGTTAAAAATATATTGGCACCTTATTTTTTTCTCTTATTAAACCACATAGAGAGTATCCATCTAGTTTAGGCATCATGGCATCTAAGATAATTAAATCGAAATTATTATCCTTAAACTTATAGAATCCTTCTATTCCATTAAAAGCATACTCAACATAATATCCTTCACTTTTTAAAAACTCCACCACAAGTTCATTTATTTTCTTATCATCTTCAACTACTAATATTTTTTTCATGATTCCTCCTAAAGTATTTATCACTTAAAATATTCTATTAGAAATTTTAATTCTCATCCTTAAAACTTATTTAATAAATTTTATACTGTCTCATTATAATTTTTAATTTATCCTTTTTCTAATCTACTAATAAATACTTTCGCATACTAAAAACTCACTTTATAATATTATCATTATATTTCTCAAAAACTCATAATTTCACATTGAAAAGCAAATAAACCTCATTATAAATTTTAAATATTACATATCCTTCATTTATATAGATTAAATAGAAAAGATTATATAAATGATAATTATAATTTTAGCAAAATTAACTACAAAAAATTTAGTTTTAGAATTTTGTAACATATAGTTGTTTATTTAAATTCTAGATAATTTAAACAAAAAAATGAGTCGTAATTGTGACTTCAATTTCGACTCATTTATTTAATTCTTATAAATCTGTATTTATATAACTTGCTTTTAAAACAAAGCTCTATACTTCACCTTAGTTCTATTTGTTTCTTAGTATAGTTTATTTCTTAATGCCAATTTACTCCTACATAAAACCAAGTAATTATGAAGATTTATCTGGAAATCAATATCCACTTAAAACTAATCTAAAATTAAATATAATTCAAAATTTTATTATACTTTATAATATTTCCCTCTACTTACTATTGTCCATAGAATCCATATTATTATAAGTTCTAAGGCTATAAAAATATATACTCCATATGAAATCTTATTAATGAAATAATGCATTCCACCTAATATTCCACTTAATATAAAAATTAATATTGTTACTCCTAAATCATCCATTTTTCCACCATCCTTAAAACTTATGGAAAAAGGAAGGTGCTTGTCCATTGCTTTAAGAGCTATTAAGCTTAAAATCACTATTACTAAAAATATAGCTATAATTTGAGGTAAGATTCTTAAAGTGAATATCCATAAAAATATCAAAGATAATAAAATATAAACTGGTAAAACCATCTTATAAAAAACTCCCTTATATGCTCCCTTAAATATTGAAGCCATATCATCTATAGGAACAGCCTTATATATCCATGCTGCCTTAAATTGATCTGAATACTTAATCATAAGTATAACAGGAGCTAAGATGAATATACCAAGATACAACGTAAAAAAACTATTTGAATGAGCCATTCCAGTTTTCCACTCCGTAAAATTTCCATACTTATCAAATGTATTTGCTAGAAATATAAAAGGGAATATTAAAGCCATAGCTAAATTAGGATATGTTCTTAACTTAAAATTCCTCTCACTTTTTATTATATTTACAGTAAAGTTAAAGAAACTCTTCTCAGTATTGCTTCTACAAATTAAATTTCCAATCCTAAAAGAGAATGGAATCTTATCTTTTCCCTTATATGTATTGTTATTTAACTTTTGGATATAATCTTCAAATTTCTTAGCTATTTTAAAATAAATAAGTATTGATACTAATGGTGCTAAAACTGCTAATATGGTAAGCATTATCAATGTATTATTTATTTTCCCACTTTCTACTATTTCAAGTGGAGCTGCAAACCATAAAGAAGGAATTAATCCTTGCCACCATTTAGTGACAGTAAAAGTACTCTCCACTTCTAAAACATTAAAAAGTCTTCCTATAATTTGATACATAACCATTATTCCTACAGTAAGAAATATTTGAACTCCATTTATTATATCTTTAAGTTTTTCTCCATTAAAAAATTTAAGAACTAAATAATAAATAAAAGCTGTTATTAGTACCATAAATAAATTAATAAGTATAATCTCTAAAATAAAAACCACTGTAAATACTATTCCATATCTTAAGGAGACGATTATTCCTGCTCCACCATAGGCTAAACTTATTTTTGTCATATAAATCAAAATGTTAGTAATCTTAGCTGCATTTATTGTTTTAGAGCTCACCCCTGTAATTCCTAACAAATTCTTATCTTTAATATCTAAAAGAACATAGGCAAAATCTGTTATGAAACTACTTCCTATTACAAACATGAAAAATCCAAAATAAAGAGTCATTTGAAGCATTATATTATATTTAAAAACTATAACTAAGGCCATAAAGGCTCCCATTAATGCATACAATCCTAATGCCATACCAAACTTATTCTCTTTTTCTTCATTATATTTATTATTCATAGTAATTGTAGGTGCTCTTCTTTTATCCATAATAAGTTTAGTTTCTAAAATTAATTTCATCATTTCATAGTCAACACCAAGTTTTTCATAAAGGCCTCTAAATCTATCTACTATTTTTAAAGCTCTATCCTTCTTCATAAACTACACCCCTTTATAAGTGCAGTAAATTCTTCTGCTAATTTTTTATGATTATTAAAGCCAGTTAAATCATTAAATATTTCTTCTAAAGACTCTTCATTGCAGTTTTTCTTAAGCTCTTCAAAGCTTCCATCAGCAGCAACTACTCCATTATTTAGAAGAATTATTCTATGACTTATTTTTTCAACCACATCAATTATATGAGATGAATAGAATATGGTTTTACCCTCCTTAACTAGTTCAGATAAAATCTCTTTTATAACCATAACGCTATTTGCATCTAAGCCATTTAAAGGTTCATCTAAAAATAAAATATCTGGATTATGTATAAGACTTGATATTAAAAGAACTTTTTGTCTCATTCCCTTAGAAAAACTTGAAATTCTAGAATTATAAACTCCACCTATGCCTAATATTTTCATAAGTTGTTTACTCTTATATAAAACATCTTTATATTCCATGCCATATAATTGTCCCATAAAAGTTAGATACTCCTTAGCTGTCAAAGTATCATATATATCTGCCATTTCTGGGACATATCCAATTCTCTTTTTATAGCTTCCATCATTTTTTAGAATATTCTCTCCAAAAATCTCAACAGTACCTGTATACCCACTTAAAAGACCTAACATTATTTTAACCGTAGTACTTTTTCCTGCCCCATTAGTTCCAATGTAACCTATTATTTCACCTTTATGTATATCTAAATTTATTCCTTTTAAAACCTCTTTTGAACCAAAGTTCATTTTTAAATCTCTTATTTTTATAATAAGCTCATTATTTTTCTCAATACCTACCAAAGTTTTATCCCCCGTTTTATTAAATTATTTTTCTTCTAGCTCTTTCATATATCTAGCTAGTTTTTCAGAAGTTTCTTTTAAGCTTTCTTCCCTTTTATTCTCATTTTCTTGTTCTTGTAACTTTCTCATTTCATCAGCAAAACCTTTAGATCCTTCCCTAATCATTTCATTTCTAGCCTCTTTATTGCTTGTGTAAGCATCAATATTTTTCATATTTCTATCCTCTTTCTTAGTTTATTTAATGTAAAAATCCTCAACTTAATTATTAATTACATATGAATAATTTCTATGTCAAAAGATTCAATTTTCTCTAAAAAAATTAATTTAATCTGTTCTTAAAAATGTTAATTCCTATGAAATCCTATTATTTTTCTAAAGAATTTTTTTACATTATAGCATTATTTTACACCAGCAACTCTGTTCATACAATATTAACATTATATCAACTTACTAAATTATATATTCTTTTATTTTCAATAAATTAAATTCCTCTAAACTTCTCTTAATTTTAGCTAATCACTTAGAAGATTTACTACTTAATTAAATTCAAAAATTTATAATCTATTTTAAAGTAGTATCAATTTTTTTAGCCTGGTCTGAAAATCTAGCCAAAAATCAATATTCAACTAAAACATAGCCAAAATTTATATTCAACCTTTCAAACCTTAATCCCGACTAAATATTTTATCATATCTTTTAATAAGTTTTTTAATACTATATATTGAATTATTTTTTAACTCATGATATCATTTATTTAACAACTTAGTTAGTTTGATTTTTTCAACCTATCTATTATCTTACTAGCTAAGTTTCTATTCAGGATAAAATTAAATTTAAAACATAAAATATATAAAATACTTTCAGGAGGTATCTATTATGCTAATATTAACAACTGAAACAATTCCAGGTAAAGGAATAAAAGAAGTTAAAGGACTTGTTAAAGGAAGTACTGTGAGATGTAAGAACATTGGTAGAGATATAACTTCAAGCTTTAAAAATTTAGTTGGTGGAGAAATGACTTCATATACTGAAATGCTTACAGAAGCTAGACAAATCGCTATTGGAAGAATGGTAGATGAAGCTGAAGCTTTAGGTGCAAATGCAATTATCGGAATGAGACTTGTTTCTTCCTCTCTTGCTGCTGGAGCTGCTGAAATGGTTGCTTATGGTACAGCTGTTGTTTATGAATAGAAATAGGTAGGAAGTGTTTTTATGATTATAGTAGGATTAGTTGCCTTGTTTTATGGAACTATGATTCTCGGCTCTATAATTTTAGTTATTTGGGCAATAAGTAGCAGGATTAAAGAAAAAAAACGTGAAAAAGTTGATCACGAAAAATATAAAAAGTATTAATTTTTAATTTAATATATAAAAGTAATAACAATTTTTCTATTTATTTAAATTCTTTTCCTATTTAATAAAGGCAGTAAGTTAATTAACTTACTGCCTTTATTTTATCTATTAACTTTACTAAAATTCAACTTAGAGATCAGAAAATATTCTCTGTATCAAGTTTTACTTTTTATTGATTACTTTTTCTTTTTAACGGTTAATCCCCCAAGTGTAGCTAAAGCTGCTCCTGCTAACATTAACTCACCTGCTCCAATAGGCAATCCAGTGTTTGGAAGATTTTCATCTCCACCTGAATCCTCTCCACCTTCATTATCTCCTTTGTCTTCATCATCGCTTTCATCATCTGAGTCTTCTTTATCTTCATTATCCTCAGAATCATTTTCTTCATCACCTGGTTTATTTGAATCATCATTATCCTCTTCTTTATCTGACTCTGAATCAATAAACTTATTTATTTTATTTGTTAAATCTTCATATGCCCTTACAATTTCATCATCTGAAACATTATTATTTAATAACTCTTCAATATTTTTTAAGGCTTCTTCTAATTGAGTTCTTTCTTCATTTTCTTTATCTTTATTCTCAATTAAAACATTTTTCCCACGTTGAATTTCTTTTTTAATATCTTCAATTATAGACTCTAAAGACACAAATGTAGGTTTAACCTCAAATATTTCTACCTTTCCAGCCTCTTTCTCCCATAATAACTTTACAGATACTAACTGTCTTGGATTCTTAAGAACAAGCTCATTTAAGCCCTTATCTAATACTCCAAGCTCTAAAGTTTCTCCATTTACAGTCTTTCCAATAACCTTAGCACCTGATAAATTATCTGTACTTTGAGCCACTGTAATCTTTGAAATCAATCTCTCATCAAAGATTCTACGAAGAAGATAGTCTCCACTCTTAATTTCCCCTTCCGGTATATAAGCAGTATTTAAATTATTATCTCTTATATTTTCACTTCTGTCTGTATATGTGCCTTCTGAAGTAGCCTTAGTCTCAAACTCTTCTACAGTTGTATTTACTGTAAATTCTCTGACTCTTGACCAACGATCTTTGTATCCACTTGAAAGAACTCTAACATATTTAGCTTTTACATCTAAATCCTTTATTAAAGTATCCGTTCCTTCTACAATTCCTACCTTAATCCAATTTTCTCCATCTAAAGAATATTCAATATCTCCATCTATATAGTCTCCACCTGGTCCTTGAACTAGGCTTATATCCCTAATTCTCTTTTCTGTTCCAAGGTCTAATTGTACAAAATCATCTTTTTTAATGGTATCTGAACATACAAAAGATGTTCCATAATCATTATCCACAACAAAATCAGGATGTATATTTAAATTTGAGCTTATTCTTCTATTTGTTGTTACTACCCCCTTAGAATATCCTTCTAATAAAACCTTAATCTTATCAATATTAGCTTCAGTTTTCTCCTTGGCTTTTATTCTAAAGAACTTACCTACTACAGGAACTTCATTTTTAAAGCTAATACCTTGACTAACTTCTTCCCACTCTATATTATCAAAGGAACTTTCTAATACAAATTTATCACTTTCTATATCTCCTAAAACTTCAAAGCCAATTACACTCTTAACATCATTTATAGCAATTCCTATTGAATCCCCCTCTTCAAAAGAGACCTTATTTATATTGCTCATAGATATACTTTGATTTTCTCCCTCTGAAGTCTTATTTATCTTTAAATCTTTAACTTCCACATTTCCAATTAATTTTTCCTTACTCTTTCCAGTGTTAACTTTGAAATCTCTAACATATAATCTATTTTCAGAATCTGAAGGAACTCTATATCTTATGAATCTAGCCTTTATTCCAGTTTCAACCAATAATTCTTTATCTCCCTTATTAACTTCTAACTCTGTCCAGCTTTCTCCATCTACTGAATACTCTATTACTCCATCAGTTATAACATCTATATCATCATTATTTCTTCCCATAAGAAGATATATATCTTTAATTTCTTCAACTTGCCCTAAATCAAATCCTATAAACTCATCCTTTTTTACTGGAGCTGCAGACCAAAAGCCCGTATTGTCTTTATTGTCAAACATGTAATTTGGAACATGTGTTTCTTCTGATATAAACCACTCTGAATATTTATGATCAGCTATATTTCCAATTGATGTATAAGAATATTCCTTATTCTCTAATACAGTAGTCTCATTATTAAAATATTCATTTCCAACTTCATGAACCTTTCTTACAAATGGATCAACTACATTATTAGCAATTGTAGCTTTTATTCCATCTAAGTTTCTAAGGAGTTTTATTCCATCATACTTATCATTCCAAAACTCTGACATATCCGCATTTAATATATCTTCTAAAATCTCTATAGATTTAAGCCCAGATTTTCCATAAATCTCAAACTTTGATAAATGTGAATCTAATTGATTTAATAAAGTTTTATTTTCAAAATTAGCTCTTAATTTACTTGGTACCTGAACCATTTTAGAAAATTCATCTTCTAAACTATTTAATTCCTTACTAATATCAGAACCAACTTCCCACTTTTCCCATAAATTATCTATGGTATTTTGAAGTTCTGGTGAATCTGGTCTTCCTGTATCTAATCTAGTTGAATGGTTAGCAAAAATCTTAAATTCTTCTTTCATTTCACCTGCAATAATTTCAATAGCCTTGTCCCAAGATTCTTCTGCCTCATATGCCACTGTGTTCCATCCATAATCAGCTCCTGTTAGCGTTGAAATCTTTGATGCTTCAGAAAATCTCATAGGGTTAACTATGAATCCTGAAACCTCCTCATCCAATTCCTTATCTAAAGCATATATTGGTCCTAAAGCCATCTTATCTTCTTTATAATCATTAACAGGATAGTTCCACCATAACATCATTTTTCTATCATAGACATTTGAAACCTTCTTAGCATCCTCTAGACTAACCCCATTTGGAGGAATAACATCATTTCCTGTCCACATTACTTCAATATCTTTATCCAAAGTTTCAGCAAATTCTTTAGTATATGTTTTAACCTCTTCTCCGTTAAACATTGAACTTCCCCAATATTCTACCGGAACAGTTATTAAAGGTTTAACTCCCTCTTTAATCCTTATAAACTCCTCATTAAATCTATTTAAAACTTCTGCTTGTTGAACTCCATTATGATCCTCTATATCATCCCAAAGAATTGCAAAACTTCTAACTCCCATATTATATAAAGTTTCTGCTTTATTTATTAAAGCCTTAAAATCAGCTTCTCCCTCTTCTCCCTCAAACTTTATATCTAAACCTGGTGATATTGCAAAAACAAAATCAACCTTATTTTCATTAGCTGTTTCTATAAGCTCTTTCATTCTATCTAATTCAGAAGATGGATAAGGTTCTCTCCACTTTTCCCTATGATATGGATCTGACTTTGGAGCATATATATAAGCATTCATTTTATATTCGCCATACATTTTAATTTGATCCAATCTTTCTTCCTGAGTCCACGGTGTTCCATAGAAACCTTCAACAACAGCTCTCATTTTAAAAGTTGGCTCATCTTTTATAATAACTTCATTTAAAGTAATCTTATTATCTTCCTTTTCAATTAACTGTTTCAAACTTTTTACTCCATAAAAAGTTCCTGTTTCATCATTTCCTCTTATAACTATTCTATTTCCCTCTGTATTTTCATCAGCTACTAGTACATATCCATCATCTTTACTTATTGAAGATGTATCTACATTCATTTCTTCTAATGTATTTTCCATTTCCTCAATATTATCATCAACTTCTCCTATATAGATAGTTGTAGCACCTTCAACTTCTGACTCATTAATTTTTATTCCAAATTCAGTCAATATATTTTTTAAAAGTTCAAAGGCATATGTGTCTGCTAAATCTCCTCCTATTATATTAACTGAATTTTCCAAAACAAATTCACTATCTCCTAAAGACATCTCCTTAGGAGTCGGATATATACTTATATCTCTAGTAATATCATTCTTTTTCATTTCATTTTCTAGCCCTTCATCAGCCCTTACTGATACACTTATACCCAAGTTTAAGGCCATAACAGATGCCAAACACATTGTTAATTTTCTTCTAAAATCCTTTTTTATCATAAAATCCCCCAATATTCCCTTAATATTTAATCTAACTGTATTAAACGAAGTCAAAACCTTTTTTATTCTTTTAATACTTTATTTTACATTTAATACATTTTTATGATAACATGCGACACACTCTTTTGAAACCGTTTTTAAATTAATTAAACAAATGTTAATATAAACAATAATTAATAAATTTCTCTTTAATGAACAAACTAATAAAAAATAGAAAGGGTGATTTTATGAACGTATTTAAAAGGTTTTATGTAAGTTTATTTAATCCTAAGGAATACAAAGAATTTCTTAAAACCTCAGGAATCAGCACATTCTTTTACTTATTAGTATTATCTATTTTATTAGGTCTATTAGCTTTCAGCAGAAATTATACAAGTTTAAATACCTATTTTATTTCTAGAAAAACTTCCTTAGAGCAAAAAATACCACCTTTTGAAATTAAAGATGGAATTTTAGATTTAAAAGGCTCTAGTTTCGTGGTTTTTCCAGATGAAAGCTGGACCTTCGTACTAAATGATAAAGAACCCGCAGCTAACCTACTAAATGATTATAAGTCTGGAATTGCCTTTGGTAGTGATTCTTTATTAGTTAAATATGACAATAATAAGATTACTGAAGCTAATTATTCTAATATGAATCTTTCTTTAACTGACCAGCAATTAAAGGATTACTTAAACAGCATAGATAGAACATTAGGAAATACTTATTTAACTTCAATGGTAATACTTTTTGTTATTTTCTCATTTATAGCAGCCTTTATCTTAGCCATAATAGCTAAAATAATTTCTAGTATTAAAAATGACTCCTTAAAATTTGGTGGAGCAATGAAAATGAGCATGTATGGAATAACGCCTTGCTTACTAATTCTAGCACTTTTAAATTTAGTTAATATAAATATGCTTTTTAGTCTTCCATTAAGTTTTCTAGTTTCCATAATTTATGTTTACTTTGGAATTACCTACTTAAATGAATATCCAACCAAATAGATTTAATGTGTTATCTTTTCTTTTAAATTAGCTATTTTTATGATAAAACAAATAAAACTTCCTATATTGCTTTTACTATTGCTATATAGGAAGTTTTTTAATTAAACGAAAGTTTATCTATGTCTTGTGCAAAAATCAATATGACTAACTTTTATTGATTATTATCTCCTAAAAATTCATTTGCATATCTAACAACACCACTTACATTTTTTAATGCTTCTTCATTTAATTCTATTGCCATAAAATTCTCTTCTGGAACTTCAAAAGGTGAATTTATTCCCCATGTTCCAGCCTTTTTAAATCCAAACCTAGGATAATACTTATCATGACCTAAAACTATTATAGAATTATATCCAAGTTCCTTTGCCATTTTCATTCCTTCTCTTATAAGCTCACTTCCAATTCCTACACCTTGATACTTAGGTAAAACTGAAACTGGAGCTAAAGCTAAAGTCTCATATTTATTACTTTCATTTTCTATATTAGCCTTAGTTAATAATATGTGACCAACTATTTCTCCCTCTTTTTCGGCAACTAAAGATAACCCTTCAATGAAGTTTTCTCCATTTCTAAGCTTACTAACTAAAACATGTTCCATGTGATCACTATATTCTGCATTCTTAAAAGCTTCCTCAACTAAAAGCTCTACTGTCTTATGATCTTGTTCTAATTCTTTTCTTATGATTACTTGCATAAATCTAACTTCCCTTCTTAAATATAATAAATTTGTTTTCTAAAAAAATACTATTTACTATTCATATTATATTATCTCAAATATTGCTAAAATTATATATATTAATTGCTTGTTAACTACTTATTAACTTCTTATTTCATTCTTATTAATAAAAATTTTCTATTCATTTTGCAAAAGCTTGCAAAAATGAAGACCTCAGAGGAAAACAGATGACCACAGAGTCTATTTAGTGCCATTACAGAATTAACCCTTTAATCCTTACTACTCCCAATTTACCTAAGTTGCCCTTAATTATTACTAAGATTATAATTAAACTATAAGATAATTTACTATAAAATATAATTTAAAATTCTATAATTTTTTTGCTTAATAGTAGACTTGATTTATGTCTGCTATTTTCTTTGTAAATTAACTTATGAAGAAATTTAGGAGAGTGATATTTTGGAATCGAAAAAGAAGATCTTGAAAAGTGCCCTACTTATTGCACTTGGTTCAAGTATCTTAGCCTTTGGTAGTTATAACTTTAACTATCAAAACAATGTAACGGAAGGTGGAGTTTTAGGTCTATTACTTTTAGTAAAGAATGTCTTTGACGTATCTCCTTCTGTAACAAATTTAATTATAGACCTTTCATTATTTACATTGGGTGCTAAATTCTTTGGTAAAAAGTTCTTAGCCTGCTCAATATTCGCAACATTTTGCTTCTCAGTATCATATAAGTTTTGGGAAAGCATTGGATTTTTAACACCTGATTTTACTAATAACATGCTAATTGCTAGTATTTTAGCAGGTATTGGTGTTGGTGTTGGTGCAGGAATCGTCCTTCGTGGCGGTGGTGCCTCTGGTGGAGACGACGTAATAGCCTTATTGGGTAACAAATTTACACCTCTTAAGGTACAACATGTTTACATGTTAACAGATGCCATTGTTTTAATCTTATCATTAGTTTACCTAGACTTTAAACAAGTATTTTTCTCAATAATAGCAGTATGCATTAGTGGTAAATTAATAAGTGTTATATATGAATACAAAAACGATGGTATTGATACTAAAGATGAAACTAAGGAAGAGGAAGCTTTGGAGAACGGTGCTTCTCTTACGACTTAATAATTTAATAGATTTTAGATAAATAATTATAGATAAAAGAGCTTTAGAGGATTATCCTTTAAAGCTCTTTTATTTATAAAAATATTTAATTCATGCTATTTAAGTTCTTTTCTCATCATTATTAATTCCTTTGGAACTTCATACCCTCTTTTATTGTAAAAGGTCTCTGCAGTACTTCCTTTCATAGTCCAAAAATGAATTAATCCTACTTCCGTATCAATCAATCTATTCTCTAAAGCATTTAAAAGTTTCTTTCCAGTTCCTTTACCCTGCGAACTAGAATCAACAAAGAACTCCTTCACACAAAAATGTTCTCCATCATACCATTGCTCTAAAACCCCTAAAATAACACCCTCTATTTTTTCATCATTTTTCAAAATAGCTCCTCTAAATCCTGGTGTTAAAGTTACGTCTTTTAATCGCTTCTTAGCACTTTCAAAATTCCAAGGTTCATTCCAAGGTTCTTCACTAAAAGTTTTAACAAAAAGCTCAGCGCACTCATTTAAATCTTCTTCTTTAAATTCATATATATTGCTCATATCTCTTAAACTCCTATCAATTTTGATGCAAATTATAATATTATACTTAATTAAAAAATTAAAATTATCCAAAAATTATTTATTCTTTACTGACTTATAAATATAAAAAGCAAGTGTTCCAAATATAATAACTAAAACTATTGGTAAAAACCAAAGTGATAAATTATCTGTTTCACTAAAAATTGAAGTAGCTTGTTTTAACTGAATATAAGTAAAAGTTAACACAAGTTCAATATTAAGCACCCTAATTAAGGTTGATGCCATATTATATTGCCTTTCCTTATTTTCCTCTGTTATCCTTATTGCATAATTATATACTTCAGGATATCCTGCTAAAACATATAACCCTATATAAAGTATGACTACTATTGGCAATAAAAAAAACAACATATTTTTAGAGCCATATGCATCTATTTCTCCTTGGAAATTATAATGAGTTGGTATAATATTCGGTGCATTTCTCCATTCTATAAAAGTAATTATACATAAAGATATTGTTAATAGAACACCTATAATATCTAATGCCTTATTAATATTTTTATATTTTCCACTGCATCTCCATTTAGCCATATAATCTCACTTCCAAACTACATCTCTTACTATAATATATAAAAACCTTCTATTAAATTGCTTTTTTCTCTAATATTAATATATTTCTTCTCATCAGTACTTTTCTTTAAACTAATTATACACCTGGAAATATTGGAAAACCATAAAAATTCAAACTTATCTTTATACCCTAAAAATTAAAAGAGGATGATTTTACTCATCCTCTAATTCAGCTTTATTTTAAGTTACTTTCCTCTTTATATTAAAGATTATATTTTTCTAATATCTCTTTTTTAAACTCTCCATTTTCATAGAAAAGTTCTCCATCTGCATATATTCTTCCGCCATTTCTCATGTTACAAAGCATATCCCAATGAAGTGATGATCTATTTTTTCCACCAGCCTCTGGCATAGAATCTCCTATAGCCATATGAACTGTTCCACCTATTTTTTCATCAAATAACATGTTTCTAGTAAATTTCTTAATTCCATAGTTTGTTCCTATGGCAACTTCTCCAAAGTGACTTGCACCTTCATCAGTTTCTAATAAAGCCTTTAACAAATCTTCTCCTTTTTTAGCTTTATATGAAACAACCTTACCATCTTTAACTTCAAGTTCTATTCCCTCAATTTCTTTTCCCGCGTAAATGCCAGGGAATGAGAAAGTTATATGTCCATTTATTTTATTTTCAACTGGTGATGTGAATATTTCTCCATCTGGGAAGTTTTCTTTCCCATCACAGTTTATCCATTTTCTTCCCCCTACTGAAACCTTAATATCAGTTCCCTCTGCCAATATATGAAGTTCTTTTTTAGTATCTAGATACTTAACCCATCTTTCTTGCTCAGCACTTACTCTATTCCATTCTGCTACAGGATCTTCATAATCTAAAAGCCCCGCTCCATAAACAAAGTCTTCATATTCACTAAAACTCATAGAAGCTTCTTGTGCATCCGCATATGTAGGAAATTGAGTTCCACACCATCTTAAAGAACCATCTCCCATTCTTCCTGAATAGAATTTTCTCCATCCTTTTTCTCCAACTCTACTATCCTTTATTTTTTCTGAATCTATATTGCTAAAAGCTCTAGTATTTCTAGCTCCCCAAGCACTTAGCCAAACGTCAGCTCTCTCAAGCATAGTTTCCATAATTAAATTTCCTTCTATTAATTGCTCCTTTGAAGCAAATTTAAGCCTAGCTTCCTTAGCCTCTTCTGATTCTAAAATGTACTCAACATGAGCTCCTGCCTTAGTAGCTTCCTTCACTACTTCAGTAAGCCAAGGATTTGCAACCTCATTACAAGATACAAAAACAAAGTCTCCTTCCTTAACCCCTGTTGAATAATTTACAAGCAATTTAGCTAGCTTATTTAATCTTTGATCTGCCATAACTCTCATCCTTTCCCGATATATTAATTTATATATTATAAGTTGTCCTTATTTTTACTATGTTTTTCAATATTCACTTATAAGATTTTTAATAAATATTTTCTTCTTTATTTTATCTAATTATATTTTAACCCTTTTAACTTTTCATTTGCCTTAATAATATTCCCACACATAATACACATAGGAATTATAAAATATAAAAATGCTTTAACTCCTATTTGTGAGACTGCAAAAAGTGATATAAATATTGTTATAGTCATAAGTCAAATATTAGCTCTTACGGAATGATTACACTTTCTTAATTTATTAACAATAAAAATTCATCTTTTTTCTAAATCAATTATATTAATAAAAAATATGCACTAATTAAGCTGCCGTACTTCATTCACTTTTGTATTAATTATACACCTGTAAATTTTGGAAAACCATATTATTTATCAAATCTTTTCCATATTAAATATAAAAAAAAGAAAGTGAATATATTTTCACTTTCTCTTTTTAAACTCTATTACAAATTAACTTCCTACTCCCATAATCATTAAATACACTGGAACGTTAATTTTGTCCTATTATAATTTCCTATAGTATTTCTCTAGTTTCCTTCTTTAAGAATTCTTTTTCTTCACTATTTAAGTAAGATGCTAATGATTCATAAACCCTCTTATGGTAATCATTTAACCAAACCTTTTCTTCATTGTTTAATAGATCAACATTTATTCCTTCTAAATCTATTGGACAAAGTGAAATAGTATCGAATTTATAAAACTCTCCAAACTCTTCTGAATAAGTATCCTTAACAACTACCATTGTATTTTCTGTTCTTATTCCATACTTTCCTTCTCTATAAACTCCTGGTTCATTAGTTAAAATCATTCCAGGCTCTAAAGCTACTTTATTAGGTACTGGGCTTATACTTTGTGGTCCTTCATGAACATTTAGAAAGAATCCTACGCCATGTCCTGTTCCACACTTATAATCAATTCCTTCATTCCATAAAGGTTCTCTAGCTTTTATATCAAGTGCTGACCCAGTAGTCCCTTTTAGGAATTTAGCTCTCATAAGTCCTATATGTCCTTTTAAAACTAGAGTATAATCTTTCTTTTCTTCCTCTGTTAACGGCCCTAAGACAAAAGTTCTTGTTATATCTGTAGTTCCATCTAAGTATTGTCCACCTGAATCTATTAAAAAGAATCCTCTTGGTTCTAAAGTATAATCACTTTCTGGTGTTGCTGAATAATGCATCATAGCACCATGTTCCTTATGACCTGCTATAGTTCCAAAGCTAATTCCTTTAAACAATTCTCCTAAACTTCTAAACTCTTCTAATTTATCTGAAGCTGATATTTCACTTATCTCTATTTTACCAATATTATCTTTAAGCCATTTCATAAATCTAACCATGGCTACTCCATCTCTAACTTGACATGTCTTTAAGTTATCCAATTCAGTTTCATTCTTTACAGCCTTAAATCTAGTTGTTATATTACTAACTTCAACTATGTCATTTTTATCTTTAATACATTCGTATAAATAAGCACTTATTTTATTTGGATCAAGTAGAGTCTTTCCTTTTAACTCCCTAATATCATCTCCAATTTCATCATACCCTTTTAAAGTTATTCCTTCAGTTAAGAGTTCTGCTTCCATTTCAAAAGTAAACTTTGACTTGTCTACATAAATATAAGCCTCATCTTCTTTAACTATTGCATAACTTAAGACTACTGGATTACACTTAACATCATTTCCTCTAATATTATAAAGCCAAGCAATATCATCTAAAGAAGCTATAATGTAATTTTTAGCTTCCAATTTCTTCATTTCCCCTCTAATTTCTACTAATTTTTCTTTAGCACTTTTTCCACAATACTTAACCTCATGTAAAAATGCCTTTTCTTTAGGAAGACTTGGTCTATCTTCCCAAACTTCATTTAATAAATCTTCATCTATTTTTATTTTAACCTTATTTTCTTCTTCTAACTTTTTAAACTCTTTATAATCTCCTAATGAGAATACCTTACCATCAAAGGCTATGCATTCTCCCTCTTTTGAGTTTTCTTTAAGCCATTCTACTAAAGTTGGCCATCCTGGAATTCTCATTTTAAACATTTCAATTCTAGAACCTTTTAACTCATCTAAAGCTTGTATAAAATATCTACCATCAGTCCATAAAACAGCTTTATCTAACCCCACTAATAATGTTCCTGCTGACCCAGTAAAGCCTGACATATATGCTCTGCCCCTATAGTACTCACACACATACTCACTTTGGTGAGCATCTCCACTTGGAATTATATAATAATCAATTCCTTTTTCTTTCATAACTTTTCTTAAAGCTTCTAATCTTTCAGTCACTTTCATACTTCTAGCCCCCGTATTTATAAAAATTTTATACTTTTTAAGCATCTTATAAAAATATAAGTAAAACTTTAAAAATCACTCCTAAAAAATATTTTTAGGCTTTCAATAATAATAACACAAAAACAATCTCCTAAAAATACCAATTTTTCAATTAATATATTATACTTTATTTTATGTTTTTCTTTTGTCTTAACTATCATTTACGAGTATATTATTTAAGATAAAATTTCTTATATTTTAATAAAAACAAAAAAACACCTTAAAATATTATTTTTAATCTAATATTGACACCATTTATTTCCCATTATATATATTTAATGTCAAAATCACACAAAATATTTCCTAAAATAACAATATTAATGAAAATTATGTAAATATATCTTTAAAAAAAGGACTAACCTATGTAAATTCCTTGTTTTTTTATTATAATGTAACCATATTACATTTACTTAAATTCTATACAACAAAAAAATATATAAGAGAGATTTTTTATGAGAAAATTTTTAAAATCTGCTGTAGAATATTTATCCAAAGATCTTGATTTGGATAAAGAACTATTAGAACAAATTCAATATGTTGTCATTGTATTAACTTTTGAATTTATCAAATGTGTTTTAATTTTGTTGATTGCTGGAATACTAGGATACTTTAAGGAAAGTTTGATAGTAATTACAAGTATGTGTTTTATAAAGCCATTTATTGGTGGTTATCATGAAGATACTCAACTTAAATGCTTTATAGCTACTTTAATTATAACAACTAGTATAATTCTACTTACTATTTTTAGTAAATTAGATTTTTTTAGTATTGTCATCTTAAACTTATTTAGTATTTTTAGTATTTATAATAAAGCTCCAGTAATAGATAGTAGATTTCCATTGACTAAAGAAAATTTAATTAAAAGAAATAGAATAATAGGTGTTACAAATTCAATTATACTTTTTTTTGTAGCCTTAATATTCTTTAAAACTTCATGGATTTCTCAAACAATAACCTGGACTTTATTAATACAATCAATATTATTATTTAATAAATATAAAAGGGAGGAATTTTAAAATGAAAAAAACATTATTTTCAATGTTAGCATTATTAACAACATTCACTATTAGTGCAGGAACTGCTTCTTTCGCGACTATAGGAGTAGAAGAAATGCCTGAGTCAATGAAAAAGTCTAGATAAATGCATATATCTTTAACTTTAGCTGATATGATAAACTCTTTTTTACAATGTGTAATATTTATAAACACAATAAATTTATGCAGTAAAAAAGAATGTAAAAAACCAAAGTCTAAAATGTTATTTTATATATTGTTGTTATGGATAATAATATCCATAACAACTTTTTCCTTAGGAAATTCTAGTGTTGCAACTTTAATTTTGCATTTGGTAATGTTAATAATGGGAGGATTAATATATAAAAATGATTTATTAGCTGCTGGCATTGGGTTCAGTGTAGTTTATGCTTTTATTGTAATAACATTAATAATTTCATCTTTTATATATAATATTCTCTGCCAAAACATTCTAGTAGTAAAAGAAAATAATATATTCTACATACTTATTATGTATTTTCCACAGTATATTCTTTCTTTTTTAATTTTATCTAAAGAGAAATCTATATACTTAATTTATAAAACTATAAAATCTAGAAATAGTTCAATCATCTATTTAATACTTTGTACTATAGTATTAGACTTTATAGTTTCATTTAATGCGATTATTAATGCAAAAGATAATCCATTATTCAAAGAAATACTATTGATTTTATTATTCTTGTTTATAATATTTATTATAATATATTTTTCTAGTATAGAAAAAAAATCAAAAAAAATTGATCTATTAAATGCAAATTTAGAAGAAAACATTAATTCATTAAAAAAATTAAAGCATGATTATGGTTCTCAAATTTCTTATTTATATGGATTACACCTTATGGGGAACCATGAGAAACTAGGAGAATTATTAAAAAACATAATTAATGGAAATGATAATATTCTTAATAATGTTATTATTTCTGATAGTACTTCAATTATATCCATGATAGTGAATACGATTAACTTAAAGGATATTACTGTTTTAATAGATGAAAATGCTAATATTTCAGAAACTAACGTAAATGAATTAGATTTTCAACGCATAGTCTCTAATATCTTAAGAAATGCTGTTGAAGTATTAAATGGTAATGGTTTAATAAAAATCAATACTTATTATAACTTTAATTATTTTGTGCTTAAAATACAAAATAACGGCCCTAAGATTCCAAGTGAAATGTTAGATAAAATATTTAATAATGGATTTACTACAAAAAAAAATAGAGAAAATAATAATGGTTTTGGACTAGCTATAGTAAAAGAGTTAGTTGAATCATATGATGGTAAGATTGTTGTAAATAGTAATAGTAAACATACTGAATTTACAATTTACTTACCTATTAATAAAATAATTTTTTGATGAAAGAAACAGAATAATAAATTCTGTTTCTATTTTTAATCTATCTATACTATTATATTAGACCCTTTATTACCTCAATACCTTCTAAGGTTCTGTTTTCAATTCCTCCTGGGAATTTTTCTTCTGTCTCGAAAGCAAATCCAGCCCATCTATATAATTTAATAGCCTTGTGACTCCAAGTCTGAGTTGGGATATACATATCACAATCTCCCTCAATAGCTACCATTAGTTTTACACCTTCAGAAATAAGAGCTTTTCCTAACCCTTTTCCTTGATAATCAGGTTTAACAGCAACCCACTCCATAAATGGATGTCTTCTTTCCCCTGTATATCTCCACCAAGCTGTAAATGTAGCAATCTTTTCTCCATTTTCATTTTCTATAAATAATATTCTTCTCTCTATTTCACTTGAATATGGTATATATTTGTTTTCAAAATACTCTTTAGCGACATTAACATTCTCAAATTCTAAAACAGATGTTTCTATTTCAGCCCATGCTTTTTCATCACCTTTTTTAAACTTAACAAACTTAAATCCTTCTGGTAATGATGCACTCTTTAGCTTTGTTCCCTTTTCTCTTTTTAACACCATTCTGAAAAACTCAACACTCTTATCTAGCATAAAATTCACTCTCCTACTTACTTGTACAAATATTAAATATTTAAATTAACCACATTTTAAAGTAATCTTATTTCAAATCTCTTTATAATATTATATGAGAAACCCACTTTAATTAAATTATACTTCTAAACTAATCATAAATATTAAGAGCTTTAATATTTATTTTTTTAAACTTATTCATAGTTTAAGTTTCGCAAAGCCTATTCCATCTCCACTAAAAATTCTTCCTCTTCACTTCTTAAGACTTTTAAAAGTCTTAAACTTCCCAGTGCACAAATTAAGCTACACCCTCCAATGAATATGAATCCTCCACTATATGCCAGTTTAATGCCTAACTCAATTCCATAAATATTAGAAAAGATCATTTTGCATAGATCCACAACTACACCTACTAATAAGTTCCCTATTACTATGGCAATTCCCATAAATGTTAAAACAAAAGACATAGCTATCTCTATTTTTTCTCTAAACTCTTTAGCTATTATAGCCATAACTGTTGGATATATAGGTGCTATTCCAATTCCTGATAACATTAAAAGTAATGTTGCTCCCTTTCCTAAAAGTATCCCTATTATAATTGAAATTCCAGCAAAAGTTGAAACTATTAAAAGTGACTTAACAAACCCTAATTTGTCTATAATAGGTCCTAAAACAAGTCTAGCTAACATAAAAAAGAAGAAAAATCCCATAAGAACTTTAGAAGCATCTTCTCCTGAAAAACCTTGAGCTTTTTCTAAGTAATTAACTAACCATCCTCCTACAGTCATTTCACAGGTAACACCAAAGGATAATATAAATGTTATTAGTAATATCTTTTTATCCTTTATCATTTCTTTAAAAGATTCTTTTATACCAACAGATTCCTCATTTTTTGACTTTGGAAATTTACCCATTAAAGTAGGTATTATTGGAATTAAGGAAAGTAATAATACAATTAAATACATTCCTCTCCATCCCAAAGCTTGTCCACCTAAATTTGAGCTCATAAGTTTTGTAGCAATTAATGGAGCTATCATAGAGCTTAATCCATAAAAAAAGTGTGATAAGTTCATCATAGTTCCTGTATTCTTAGTAAAAGCTATAGCCGCAATTACCCCTAAAGCAATCTCAAGCATTCCATTTCCAAGATACATAATGAAATATGAACCTGAAAAAAATATATAATTTGGAGCCATACCTATTAAAATTCCTGAAAAAGCCATTATTAAAAAACATAATATAGTAGTATTCTTAAGTCCTATCTTCTTTGATAAGAATGGAGTATAAGTACAAGCAATCAAATACCCTATAGAATTTAAGGCTAAAAGCATTCCCAATTGTGCTTCATTTAAAGAAAAATTATCTTGAATTCTAGGAATGGCTGGTCCTTTTATATTCTCTGATAATCCAAATACTAAGAAACCAATAAACACAGTTGCTATTAATATTATTCCATTTAAATCTCTTTTCTTTTTCATCTTATTTCTCCCTTTATGATTTCTAAATTCCGTTTAATTATATATGCATTGTTATCTACTTTATAGTGAAAATATTCTATATTAACTTGATTTTTTAGTTTAAAATACACTTTATATTCTTAGACTATGCTTCAAAGTAGTTTGATTATTGAGCTAGAATTGGGAAACCTATTAATGAGCTAATTAGAGTTTTTCATTATGCGAATTTACTTATAGATTAATAATTAATCTATAATTCTATCTTCTAAAGTTTATACTAAGTGAAACCACCACCTCTAAAAATTACAATTAGGGTGGTTCTTCATTTTATGTTACAATATCTTATAATAGTATTATAGGACTGTATTTTATTGAGTTGTGGTTCTAATCCACTATACTCAAAAATTATCTAATTATTTAGCTATGTTTTAAACTAGTGTTACATTTAAATAAAACTGTTAAATTTTTAGATAAAATTACAAAAGTTGTAGATTATTTGAGGTGTTTTAAAATGGATATATGTGTTAGACCTGTATGGGCTGAAATAGATTTAGATGCAATAGCAAGCAATATGAAAGAAATAAAAAATTTAGTCGGTAACAAAGAAATAATAGCCGTGGTTAAGGCTAATGCTTATGGTCATGGAGCTTTAGATATAGCTTCAACTCTTTTAAAAAATGGAGCTTCTAAACTAGCTGTTGCAATAATAACAGAGGCTGATGAGCTTAGAGCTTCTGGTATAACTGCTCCAATAATGATTTTAGGATATACTCCTATAAGTTTCGCTGAAAACTTAATTAATAATGAAATTGAGCAAACAGTTTATGATGTGGAATACGCTAAAGAACTATCAGAATTTGCTTTAAAACTTGGAAAAAAAGCTAAAATACACATTGCAATAGATACTGGAATGGGCAGAATAGGCTTTCTTCCAAACGAAGAAGGATTAAATAATGTTTTAGAAATTTGTTCTTTACCAGGAATTGAGGTTGTAGGATTATTTACTCACTTCTCAACATCTGATGAGGAAGATAAAACTTATACTTATGAGCAATTTTCAAAATTAAATACTTTCAATAAAGCTTTAGAAGAAAAAGGAATATACATTCCTTTAAAGCATGCTTCTAATAGTGGTGCCATAATAGATTTACCGGAAACTTATTTAGATGGCGTTAGATGTGGAATTATTTCTTATGGATATTATCCATCTGAGGAAGTAAAAAAAGAAAACTTAAAACTTAAGCCAGCTCTTACTTTAAAAACAGCTGTTGCTTTTGTTAAAGAGTTAGATGAAAATATGTATGTAAGTTACGGAAGAACATATAAAACTAAAGAGAAAAGTAAAATTGCTACACTTCCAATAGGCTATGCTGATGGATATTCAAGATTACTTAGCGGAAAAGCAAAAGTTATAATAAATGGCCAATTTGCCAATGTTATAGGAAGAATTTGTATGGACCAATGCATGATTGATGTAACTCATATAGATGATGTTAAAATTGGTGATGAGGTAATTCTTTTAGGAGAAGAAAATGGCTTGAAATTTGATGCTAATGATATGGCAGAAATCATGGGAACAATAAACTATGAAATACTTTGTATGATAAGTCACAGAGTTCCTAGAATATATAAAAAGAATAATGAAATAGTTAAAGTTAGAAACTATATTTAATATAATAAAGCTTAAATAATAGGCTATGTTTTAGCTAAAAGTTGATTTTTAGCTAGTCCTTCAGACCTAACTTAATTTCGCAAAGTATTGCTATCACCTATTCCAGAATAATAGCTAAAGCTTTTAAACTCGCTCCGCTCAAACAGAAAAAGCTTCTTAACGCTATTATTCTTACATATATGATGCAATACTAACTGCTCATTAAGATGGTCTTACAGTTCTATCTAAAAATCAACATTAGTTTAAAACACAGACAAATAATAAAACTTATAAAAATATTCCGATAATTACTAGATATTCTCTTCATACTATTTATAAGTTTTATTTTAAGTTACTTTTTTATGTAGTCTATACTTTAACCTTCTGAATGCTCTTTATCATCATTTAAAACTATTATCAAACCTAAAATTGCAAATACTACACTAGTTGAAGTGACAAATGGATTTATATCCCCCGGTATAATCCATGATGTTAAAAAAACATATATTTCTGAAAAAAATGCTCCTAAAATCGGACTTAATAAAATTATAATGTATCCTAGATAATTCATATTTGTTTCCCCCTTATTTCTTATGAATAGTTATGATACTTTTTCCATAATACCCTATCAGTTCTTTTATTTATTATGAAGTCTATTATGATATTCCCCTAAAATTTTATTTTGTGTTTTTTATTATATTCTTCCTTTTTTACAGACTCTATCTTTGTTACATAGGTCACATACCCATCTTCCCATTCTCCTGTAATAACTAAGATATGTTCTCCTAATTCAGTTGGAGTAATTATAGTATTATTAGTTACGGTATATCCTATATTCTTTAATGAATCTTCCTCTACCACCTTAATACTCTTAGGTTCCTTTGAAAATTTTAAGTTTAAGCTGGCTCCTGCTGGCACATCACTACCCTCCATTTTCTTTGCAATATTCTCAGTGCTTTGTGGATCAGCTATAACTGCTTTCCCATTTTTATTCCAATTGTATCCATTAGCTTCAAATTCAATTTTTTCATTATCATAAGTTATTTTCAAACTTGGTAGATTAAATTCATTATCTTTATTTCTCCAAATTCCATAAAAAATAAAGCTAATTAAAAATATTCCTATTAAAATAAGTATTATTTTTTTCATACTCTTCTCCTACCATTCCCAAAGAAGCCTCTATAATAATTGAATTATTTTTCATAACAACATAACAGCTTCTCTTATTGACTATTAAATATACCTTTTTAATATTTTAATTTCAAAAGAAAATTTAAATATTGAAAAAATATTTACATAATATATTTTATGTAAAATTCTACTAGATTATTACTAAATTCAATATTTTTCATTCTTTTTTTCATAAAAAATACACACCAAAAAGGTGTGTATTTTATTAATTCTAATTATATTTATTTTTATTTATTATTAGGCTATTTTTTAACTAGGATTGACTTTTAGCTACGTCTGAAGAGCTAGTTAAAAGTCAACATTCATCTAAAACATAGCCTATTATTAAAATGATTAAACTTTTATCTTTCAGTTCTTAAGGTAATAGATTCTTTTGAAGAAAGTTCTCCATTACTATATTTAGCTGCAATCTTAAAGTTGTATATAGTGTGTCTATTCAATCCTGTAAAGATGTAAGAAGTTTCATCTTTTCCTATTTCAGCTACCTCTTTACCATCTTTGTAAAGTACATATCCTTCTAATCCAAATGAATTTTCAGGTGCACTCCACTGAACAGTAATATTTTTCTTTGAAATATCAGTTGCTTCAAAATCTCTAACTGGACTTACTATAATCTCTGTAGAATCCATAGCTTTTAAAGCCTCTTCTATTACAGCTTTTAATTCATCTAAAACTTTATTTACATCTTCTGTTAATGAGTTTTCATCATTATTAACCTTTTCAGCCTCTAAAATAGCATCTTCTAGCCTTATTTTTATATCTTCAAGATTATTGAATTCTTTAAGCTTCTCTAAAACTCCATAAGCTTTTTCTATTTCTCCTATTAATTCCTCTTTATTAGGAACCTTTGAAATTTCAAATTTAGCTTCTGCCTCAGTTAAATCAGAAATAGCATTATTTACAGCTTCTTGACCTACCTCTTCATCATTCAATACTTCTTTAGCCTTTTCTAAAGCACCTCTTAATTCTTCTATAGCACTAGGAATATATACTCCTTCTGCATTTTCTAACTTACTTTCTATTGAAGTTATTATCTTCTCCAATTGACCTTTTTCAACTACGTTTACTGATTCTATGAAAGTATCTAAAGCCTCTTTTAAAGAATTCGTTATATTTCTAACCTCTTCTGAAGTTGTAGAACTTTCAAATCCTTCTTCTGCTATTCTTATAGCTTCATTTAAAGCATCTAAATCTTCCTGATAATACTGACCATTTCCATTTCCAACAACTGCATTTTCTGCTTTTTCCTTAGCTAAAAGTAACATTGATTTATATGCAGTTTCAGCACTTACAGCATCATAGTATGAATCTAAAGCATTCTTTAATTCTTCATAAGCCATGTCTATTTCACTTTGTGAAACTTGTTTCTTATTGTAAACTTCTTTAGCCTCATCATTTTCATTTCTAAGCTTTTGAACTTCCATATTAACTATAGCTTTTTCATTGTAATTCATACTATTCATAATCTCTGGTAATATTTCATTTAGTAAAACATCAACATCACTTATTAAAGTTGCAAGTTTAGTTCTATTTATTTGAACAAATCCTTTATAGAACTCATTTAAAGCTGTCTTTAAATTATTTATAACTTCCTTAGCTTCTTTTGAGTTTATATCATTTCCTAAAGCTTCTTTAGCTTGCTCTATAGCATTTCCAAGTGCTTCTTTAGCCTCAGCAGTATAGTTTCCTGCCATATCTCCAACTACTGCACTATTATATATATCCTCAATAACTCTTATATAAGAAGCAAGACTTGAAGTAGAATCCCCTTTGTAAATTCTAATTTCTCCAATCTTAACATCCTCATTACTAAAATTAACTCTTACAAATCTTCCTATTTGACCTGATTTTAGTATATTAGAATATACAGCTTTGTTTTCTTCATTATCATTCTCATCTACTAAGTTTGTCCACTCTGTTCCATCATTAGAAGATTCTATAGAATACTTTAATGAAGAGCTTCCTTTACTTAATATCTCTATTGCTGATATATCCTTTTCTTTACTTAAATCAAAGGTTACAGCCTTTTCTTCTCCTTGTTCTGGAATCCAAAGAGTATTTTCATCTCCATCTCTTAAATTATTTATTTCAGAATTATTCGATGTTGCCTCAACCTTAGTTTCTTCTTTCATAGCTAAATTTTCTGGTATGGCAAATACATTTAATTCAGCTGCTGAAGCGAAGCCACCAACGCCTTCTAAAGCTACAAGTTTAACATGAGTTGCCTTTGTACTATCAAATTTTAATGTTTTTAAGCTTCCACTCTCATCCCAAGTTCCCTCTGAAACTTTTCTAAATTCATTGCCATCATTACTTACATGAAACTCATACTTAGTTATATTTCCATTTTTATTGCCACTTCTCGGAAGATAAGTAAACTTATTAATTTCATAACTTCCTCCAAGCTCTAAAGTTATACTTTGTGGTAATGCTTCTACAGGAGAATATTTTGTATGCCACATAGTATTTTCTTTTCCATCAATAGCAAAGCTTGCTAACCCTTCATTTCCTACATTAGGATGCTCTGAAGTTGCTGTTGCTTTCATATTTCCTTGTGGTAATGCTATTGAAGCTTGTTCTCCTTTATTTACGACTTCCTTAGCCATAGCCTTAATCTCTGCAATGGCCGCCCATGCTGCTGGATATGATCCACCTGGTGCTTTTCCTGTAATAGTAGCATGTATCTTCCTTATTTCTTTTCCTACAGGTATTTTATATGATTTTTCATTATCTTCTGTATTTGAAGTCATATCTAATACAGTCTCTCTATTTCCGCTTTCATCCTCTACTTCAACTTTAAACTGGAATCTAAAGCCTGCTTTTTCAAAATGAAGTTCTAAGAAATCAACAAAATTATTTTCTTCTAAATCAATTGTAGCATTTGCTGGAACTGCTCCATTAGCACTTATCCAAAGTGAACTTAAATTACCATCTGTAATATTTGATAGAGGATTTCCTCCTTGAGAAGGAGAACCACTTACTGATTTATTTTCTGCTATATTTACATATTGAACAGGCTTTTCCTTAGACATAGCTTTTACTTCTGCTATAGCTGCCCAAGCCCCTGGGTATTCACCACCTGCTGCTTTTCCAGTCATAGTAACATGTATTTTATTTATATCTTTTCCTACAGGTATTTTATAAGACTTTTCATTGTCTCCTTTATTTGAAGTCATATCTAATACTTTCTCTCTATTTCCACTTGCATCCTCTACTTCAACTTTAAACTGGAATCTAAGTCCTGCTTTTTCAAAGTAAAGTTCTAAGAAATCAACATTTTCTGTTCCTTGTAAATCTATAGAAGCAGTTGCTGGAGTTTGTCCTCCATTACTTACCCAAAGAGAATTTAGATTGCCATCTGTAATATTAGATAGTGGTTTTCCACTCTCTGATTCTGATCCAGCAACTGGCTTACCTAAAGCAACGTTAGTATATTCATCTACTGACTCTTTTCCTTCATATACCATTATTTCTGCTAATTCTGGTATTGTATATGATGGACTTAAACTTAAATCTACATCTGTCAATGTAACTCTAACTTTTTGTGCTTTACCTTTAAAATCAACTTCCTCAATAACACCTTTATTAGAATAATCCTCTGATTTATCTGATACTGTTACCCATTGTCCATTTTCATCCATGATTTCTACTTTGTATGCAACAGCTCTATCTCCAGCTTGATTTCTAAAAGCAAATTCTATTCCATCTACAGTTTTAACTCCTTCTAAGTCTACAATTACACTTGCAGGGTATCCCTCTCTATCAGCAACCCACATGCTTCCTGTGTTTCCATCTGTAATATTACTTAGAGGACTAGCTTCATTAGATCCATGAGTTTCACTGCTTACAGGCTTTCCTAAAGCAATATTAACTCTTTTCTCAACTTCACCTTCACCTAATATTTTATCCATATTAGTTACTGAATAGCCTTCCATAGCTATCTTAGCAAGTTCACCTAAATTTTCATTAGAAGCCTCTGTTGGATAAAGTTTATCTGTATCACTTTTCTTATTTACCCAATCATACTCCATCTTGAACCAATCTATATTAGGTGCCTTAGCTCCACCATCTAATTCTGTTTGTAATCCATTTATCCATTTTTCCCATCTAGCATAGTAATAATCCTCTGTTAATCCTGACCATTGTCTATTAGAATAGTCTTTAAGTCCACCACTATTAGCATTATTTCTTGATCCCCAAGTTGTTACCAAGGCTCTAGCATTAAACTCAAATAAGTCTTTAGTCCAATCATCAGCATCCTTAAGCATTGTTCTAGCATCTTCAATCCAATTTCCTATCAAAAATTCAGGTCTACTTGATAATACTCTCTCTTGAAGCTCTACAAGCTCTAAGAATTTTCCTGAAACAAATCTAAACTTATCTGAATCGCCATTATTGTAAGCATCACACATAACAGCATAATATTCTTGAGCAGAGTTAGCTAATAATTGTTTTAAAATATCTGCAAAATCATAAAGGAAAGCATCACTTTCTTTAAATTCATCATAGTTATTTGCAAAAATTTCAATAGCTTTTTCAAACTCACTCTTATCATAAACTATTTTTGAATGTCCCCAAGTTGAAGCACTTTGTATTCCAAATCCTGGTCTTGCATTTATAATAGACTCAGCCGCACCTTGATAATAATCATTTCTCTTCTTATAAGCTGTATCTAATATAATATTCCAAGCCTCTATAATTTCTTCATTTACCTTACCATATCTTCTTTCAATGTAGTCCTGAGTCCATGTTCTGAAATTTATTTGGTCTCTTGTCCAAGCCATATCAAATAAAAGTTCATATGCTAAAGGATTAGTATTTATAGCCTCTGGTGTAATACCTATACCAATCATATTTTCTGAATTTGCTAAGGCATTAGGAATCTCTGTAGCAAGTTTTTCTGGCGCTGCATCCATTCCCATTCTTCCACCAAAGTTGTGAAGCATATTCCAAACCCAAGGTAAGTCTCTATCCTCTAATCTCTTCCAGTCTGGACTTACCTCTGAGAAAAGATCTAAAACTATAACTTGGTCCTTCTTAGTTAATCCTTCTAATTTATTATTACTAGGATTTCCTTGCCAGTTTTGAATAACCCAAACTGCTTCATTATCATGTTCTATCATCTTATCTTGAATTATTTGATATATTCTTCCGTTATCTAATCCTCCAGTATTTCCTCCTTCATGGAATGGATCTACTCCATAGAAGTCAGTTACATCTCCAAATACTTCTTTTTGCTTTTTATAGAAAACATCTGCAACTTCTTGAAAATAATCTCTTTCTCCTTCATTCACATATGTTTTAAGCATGTCTGGTCTATCGAAACCACACCATCCTCCTTGAGAAATAGTTTGTGCTTCTGGATTTTTCTCCCTAAAATCTCTTGGAACCATACCTGAATATCCTTGTAAGACTGGACTTATTCCATAGGATTGCATTCTATCATGAAGCTTTCTTCCAAGTTCTGCTCTTTGCTCAAACCAATCATTAGGAAGTGGTCCTCCAAATCCAGTCATATTTTGCATATAGAACCAAGCAAAATATGCAGGTCCTGAAATAAATTCTTTAACCTCTTCATCACTATATCCAAACTCATTTAAAGTTCTTCTTAAAACCTCTTCTTGTCCAATTATATCTAAGACTAAATTTACTCCATTCATTGCACACCAGTCTAAGAACTCTTCATATTGCTCCCAATCCCAGAAAGCCATTGTATAAGAATAGGTACAGAAATTTAATGCATATCTATGTTCATATGGAGTATCTATAACTACCTTTTCTCCAACACTTGGCATTGTTTCAGGCATTTTTAAATTAGACTCCATTATTGGATTATAACTAACATTACAATAATTTTTTAAGTAATAATTAAACCCTGATGCTAATGAAACTCCATTATTTCCTTTTATTAAAATCTTTCCATCCTGTGAATCTGAAACTTCAAAAACATCATTACCATTAATCTCTTCTCTAAGTTCAAAGGTAAAGTTATCAACATACTCAGCTCCAATTACTCTACTGACTAAACTCTTAATCTCATTTATTGTTTTTTCCTCTGCATATCCTTTATCACTTTCAAATTTTTCATACTCTGTAGCCCATTTTGTTTCACTAAAATTAGATGTAGTGATTGGAGCTAATTCTGATAAACTTTCTCCTGTTTTCTTTCCAAAAACCTTAATTTCAGCTATATTAACCTTGTCATTATTACTATTTTGAACAACATCGATTCTTAATTTTCCAGCTCTAATATTATCGATGTTATGTGTATCTCCATTATTATCAGCTACTTTCTCATCATTTTTATATGCTATTTTATTGAATGTTTCTCCATCCTCTGAAGCATATATATTATATTTATAGGAAGCACCTACATTATTAAATATTTCTATTTTAGATAATTCATATATCTCTCCCAAATCAATTTCTATCCATCTATAGTCATTTGAAGACTCCCAATATGTTGATACATCTCCATCAATGACTAAGTCTGCTGTGTTCCCTTCTGTATTCCCCTTAGCAGTAACCGTAACCCCTTCTGTAATCTCAATTCCAGTAGATGCAAAAACTTTTACTGAACTAGGATTAACTAACCCTAATAAAAAAGTACTAGTTAAAGCATATGCCATTTGTTTTTTGAATTTTTTGCTAAACAAAATCTCTTCCCCCTAAACTAAAAAGTATTAAAATTATTGTCTACATAATATATATATGTAAATGTTTTGAAATTAATTCTTTTTACCCCAAAAATTTATGTTTTTTTACAAAAAATACACACCTAAAAAGGTGTGTATTTGAAATGTAATTAATTATATTTACTTTTTAATTTATTAAAATCCCTTATAAGGATTGTCTCTAGTATCATTTTTACCTAATTTTCTTGATTCTTTTGAATATCCTACTTCATCAGCAGTTTCATGTTTCATTTTTTCTACTTCTTTTTTAGTCTTTTGACCAGACTTCTTATTAGCTTTGCTATTTTTATTATTCTTATGAGCCAAAGTAAACACTCCTTTCAAATTTAGTTCTTATTTAGTATTTAACTTTAACAGCTCATCTATCCTAAAAACAACTTTCCAACACTGCTAACTATTTCTATAACTCTTTTAAGCTATTACTCTGAAACAATTAATATTATTCTATAAAGAATTTTTTTCATCCTCTCAAATGGATAATTTTTAATTTCAAAATTCAAACTTCAAAATTTTATTTTCACTTAAAATTAAATTATGATTGAAGATTTAGCTGAAAATCAATATTAATATAAAATAAAACTTAAGATTTTAAACTTAACATGGAGCTTCTTCAAATTCATAATCCTTTGTTACATCATTTACCCATTTTCCACTAATTACTCTATATACACTGACAAGTGACTTTAATATTTCATCACATTTTATAACTAAGAATACCAAGGCAACTGGAAGTTCTAAAACAAAGGCTGCAAAGAATCCTCCTGGAATAGCAACAAGCCACATAAAAATAAGATCATTTATTAAAACAAACTTCGCATCTCCACCACCTCGAAGTACACCCATCATAAAGTTGCTTGCAAGGGATTGAAATACTATTATTCCAGAAGTTACAGTCATTATTTCCATGGATATTAATTTTGTGCTATCAGATACATTATAGAAATTAACAATAGCTGGTTTTATAAATAAAATCATAAGTCCTGCTATGATTCCCATAATAACACTGAAAATTCCAACACTATGGGCATACTCTCTTGCTTTTTCCTTTTTACCTTCACCTATGGTATTTCCTATTATTACTGCTGTAGCATTAGACATACCAAAAATAAAAACTGTTACAAATTGGTGAGCCACTCCATTTATACTATTGGCAGCAACAACCTCAGTTCCCATTCTTCCAACTACAACTGATATCATAGAAGCTCCAATTGCCCAAAGCAACTCATTACATAACACAGGAGTACATAATCCAACATAGTCTTTTAAAATATTTTTATCAAGCTTTAATAAATGCTCTAACTTAAGCCCAATCTTTCTTTCATATAAAAACATAAATACTAGAACTATTGAAAATTCAGTTATTCTAGCACATACTGTGGCAATTGCTGCTCCATTTATCCCAAGCTCTGGTACTCCTAATTTTCCAAATATAAGAACCCAGTTTAATATTGCATTTACCACTAAAGAAGCACTGTAAACTATCATTGATATCCTTACAGTTTTTACTGAACGAAGCATCATTATTGTACAGTTTGTTATGGAATAGAATAAATATCCTATGCATACTATTCTTAAGTAGCTAGCTCCTAAATCTATAACAGCCATATCTGTTGTAAAAATCCCCATAAAATGTTTTGGTAAAAATGCTGCTATAAATATAAAAATTCCCGTTAAGGCTATACAAAATCTATACATTATAGCTAAAATTTTATGAATTGTTTTAATGTTTCCTTTTCCCCAATACTGCGAAATCATAATATTAGATCCACCAGCTAGTCCAAACATTAAAATCGTAAGTACAAAAAATAAATTATTCGCTATAGAAACTGCTGATAGTTGAATTTCCCCCAAAGCTCCAACCATTAAAGTATCTACCATGCTTACCATAAAAGTTATTAAGTTTTGTACTGCTATTGGCAAGGCAATACTAAAAAGTAACCTATAAAATTTTTTGTCCCTTGTTATAAGCATAATTAACCCCCCTTACTAAAAAATGCTTTCTTATAAAATTTCAATGTAAATTATAGCACTCTACATTAACTTATAATACTCCTTTAAATTTAATAATATATGAATATTTGAAAAATATTGTTAATATAAAACTAAGGAACTGTATCAAAATAACTTAATAAAACTTATAAACATATTCCGAGAATTGCTAAATTTCACTAAGAATTTATAAGTTTTATTATTTAAAGTTTTGATACAGTTCCTTAAAATCTAAACTAAATCCCCATTAACATAATGGTAATTTCCTTCTATAACTTTCATATCTTTTAGTTTTTCTACATCAATATAACTAGATGGTATATAAGTGTATTCTATAAGCTTATTTTTACCACCCTTGTCAGAATGCTTAACAAAAGCTAACATATAGACTTCTGTTATTTCTGAATTGTATGTTTTTTCTGGAGCATAAGTATCTACATTTGTAAAAAATTCGTTTACATCTTCATATGGAGATATTAAGTAAACTTCATCCCACTCAAAAGCTGTTGTTTTATTTAAAGAAGTTAAATCTAACTTTTTATCCTCTTCATTTTCTATAAGAGTAATAACTTCTTTATTTAATGATTTATTTTCTCCAATAAAATCATTTTCATATAATCCTAAATATGCTATAGAGACTAAAAAAACTACAACTAGAGACGTAATAGAGATAGTAACTTTTTTCTTCATATAGACCACCTCTCCATAAAATTCTTTAGCTTTTTTTAAATTAAAAAGGTAAGATATTATTTGTATATCTTACCTTAATTTTACCATATTACACCTAATTAATCACTCTATTAAATATAATTTAACATAAATAATTTATTTTCTAGCCTTTTGAATCTTAACTTTTTTACCTTTTATAGTAACTTCCTTAAAGTTTTTTAGGACTTTTTCTCCTTTTCCATTTAATATATCAACATAGGAAAATCCATCTTGAACATCTATTATTCCTATATCATCTCCAGTTAATCCTGGAAGATTACTAAAGCATCCAACAATATCAAAAGCTCTTATTTTCTTTTTCTTTCCACCATTAACATGTATTTTAACTATATCACTATGAATCTCTTTTTTAGGCTTTTTACTCTCTTTTAATTGAATCCTTTGGCTTTCTTTAAATATATTTCTTCCAGCCTTAACCTCTTCATCAGTAGGCATAGTTCCTTTTTTTATTTCATACCCAATATACTCTTCTATATTTTCTAAGTATTTTTTTTCATAGTTATTTACAAAAGTAACAGCCTTTCCTTCTCTTCCTGCTCTACCTGTTCTTCCGATTCTATGAACGTAACTTTCCATTTCCATTGGCACTTCATAGTTTATAACAAGCTCTATACTATCTACATGAATTCCTCTAGCAGCTATGTCTGTACAAACTAAAACCTTGAAGTGCTTATCTCTAAAGTTCTCCATAACCTCAATACGCTTCTTTTGATCCATGTCTCCATGAAGTTCATTACAAGTTATTCCTTCATCCTTAAGCATTTTGTAAACGGCTTTAACCTTGTTTCTTGTGTTACAGAAAACTATAGCACTTTCTGGATGATTAGCATAAAGAGTCTTCCATAAAGCTTTTTCTTTATTTTTCTCTTCTATTTCAATTACACTTTCTTCTATTCTATCTCTATTAAATACCTTTGATTTAACTTCTAAAAGAACAGAATTTCTCATATACTCCTCACACACTTCTTCTATTTCCTTAGAAAAAGTTGCTGAAAATAAGGCTGTTGTCTTATTTAATCTTAATCCTCCTAATATGTCTTTTATCTGATCAATAAATCCCATAGAAAGCATCTTATCCGCTTCATCTATTACCACATAGTTAACTTCACTTAAATCTAAAGTTCCTCTTTCCATATGGTCAAATACTCTTCCTGGTGTTCCTACTACTATATGTACTCTTTGTTTAAGTTCTCTAACTTGCTCATTAAAAGGTTGTTTACCAAATATGGCCGCACATCTTACCTTTTTTAATCTTCCTATATTAGCTAACTCATCTTTAACCTGAATTGCAAGTTCTCTAGTTGGTGTTAAAACCAAACATTGAACATTTTTTTCTTCAATATTTATTTTTTCACAAATAGGTATTCCAAAACTTGCAGTCTTACCACTACCAGTTTGAGATTTAACTATTATATCTCTTCCCTCTAAAAGCTTTGGAATTGAAGCTTCCTGAACCTCTGAAGGGTTCTTATATCCTAAATTATTAAGGGCCTTAATAATATCATCACTTAAATTAAATTCATTAAATTTCATATATTATGTTTATCTCCTTTGTTTTAAAACTTATGATCTTCTATAGTTATACCACATATTCATTCGTTATCCTAATTTATAATAAATAACTATTATACAATTTTCCATTCCTATTGTTTAACTTGTTTATTGTTCTAATACATTTCTTTTTCCTACATATTAAAATAATAACGAATATTAAAATCTGAAATAGATTAATTTTATTGAAAAATAATTCATAAAAAAGAGTGAAAATAAAAATTAGATACTTTTTATTTTCACTCATTATAAATTAATTCATATTATTTTTTATTTTAAAAGTCTAATTACATTTTCAGTTGTTATCTCTAAATTCCTAGTTCCATTTTGTAAAGCTTCATCTAAAGTTGAAACTCCAGTCATTATACTAAATATGCTCTTTATTCCTATTTCATAAAGACCTTCTATTCCATCTCCTACTTTACCTGCAAAAGCTATTGTGGAAACTCCACCTTCCTTAGCTACAGTGGCTACTCCCATTGGAGTTTTTCCATATATAGTTTGATCATCTATACTTCCTTCACCTGTAAATACAAAGTCTGCTCCTTTTACTTTCTCAGCTAGCTCTGTATGTTTTATCACAAGTTCTATACCTCTTTTAAGTTCTCCACCTAGTAATAATAAAGCTGCTCCAAGACCACCAGCGGCTCCTGATCCTTCTATATTTGAAACCTCTTTTCCTAAATCTCTACTTATTATAGAAGCATAATGAGTTAAGTTATTATCTAACTCTTTAACTACCTCTGGAGTCGCTCCTTTTTGTGGTCCGAATACTGCTGATGCTCCTTTTTCTCCTACTAATGGGTTAGTTACATCACAAGCAACTTCTATAGATACACCCTTTAACCTCTCATCTAAAGAAGTTAAATCTATACTTTCTATATCCTTTAGTGCTCCTCCACCAAAAGCTATTTGATTTCCTTCTTTATCTAAAATTTTTCCACCTAAGGCTTGAAGCATTCCTACTCCCCCATCATTAGTGGCACTTCCACCTATTCCTATAACTAAGTGCTTTATTCCCTCATCTAAAGCTGCTTTTATCACTTCTCCAGTTCCAAAAGTTGTTGTTATTAAAGGATTTCTCTCTTCTCTTTTAACAAGTTGAATTCCTGAAGCACTTGCCATTTCTATGACAGCAGTCTTCCCATTACCTAATACTCCATAGAAAGCTTCTACTTCTGTTCCTAATGGACCTGTAACCTTTAAAGTCTCAATTTTTCCACCTGTTGCATGAACTAAAGCCTCAACTGTTCCTTCTCCTCCGTCAGCCATAGGAACCTTTATACATTCTGCATCTTTAAAAACCTTTTTAATTCCTCTTTCCATGGCATTACAAGCTTCCATTGAAGTCATACTTTCTTTAAATGAATCTGGCGCTAATACAAATTTCATCTATGTTTCCTCCTGTAAGATACTTTCTCTTAATTTTTATTTTAAAATTCATTATGCTTACTAAAAATATTTTAATTTAATTCTTTTACTATTTTTAATTACATTCCTTAATAAATTCTTACTCCTTTTTAAATAAGTTTGACTTACCTAAATCAAAGTCTAAACTTTAAAATATAATATAGAATTTTTATATTTTATATGTGAAAAGTATAATTAGGCATTTTAATAAACACCAAACTATACTTTTCTAAAAAACTATTTTAATATTATTCCAAATATTATAGTAGATACAACTGTCATTGTTAATCCAACTAAAGACTCATATGGTATAAGCTTAAGTCTTTCTTTCATATCCATTGCTACGCTACCACCAGTTGAGTGGAAGAAACTACCGTGTGGTAAATGGTCTAAAACTGTAGCCCCAGCATGTATCATAGCGGCTGTAGCAAGTGGTGCAACTCCAAGTTGAACGATTGTTGGTCCAAATACTGATGTAGCCACCGCTGTTCCTGATGTAGTAGAAGCTGTTGCCGCTGACATAAGTATTCCTGAAACAGGAGCTAACATAAAGCTTGGTAAACCTAAAGTATTTATTCCGTTTATGATAACATCCTTTAATCCTGAGTTAGCAATTATTCCTGCTAAAGTTCCAGTTCCTATTAAAAGGATTGCAACACCACTCATCTTAGCTAGTCCATAAGTAGCGTATTGGTTAATATATTTAACTTTTCCCATAGCTATTATTCCACATAGACCACCTACTGGTAAGGCTATTAATGGGTCTATAGCTATTCCTGCTAATGGCCTTAACATTAATAATATTATTGCCACTAACGGTCCAACCATAGCTGGTAAGAATCCTGGCATATCTGCCGCTTCTTTCACACGTTCCTCTAAGTTAACAAAAGAACCTTTTTTCTTTATTCTACTTGCTAATATGCATGTAACTATAACACCAAATATAGCCGGTATAATACCTGCTATCATAACATTTGTTAATGAAACTCCTAAGTTATCAGCAGCTGCAATTGTATTTGGGTTTGGAGACATAATATTTCCTGCCTTACCTCCACCAACCATTGCTAATAATATAGCTGATTTACTTAAACCTGATTTGTGAGCTATTGCTAAAGCTATTGGAGATACTGTTATTACTGAAACGTCTACAAAAACTCCAACCATTGTTAATACCATCGTAGCTATGGCTAAAGCTATAAGAGCTCTTGATTCTCCTATTTTCTCAACTATTGTCTCTGCAATCTTTGCTGCGGCACCGGATTCAATTAAAACCCCTGCTAGTACCCCTGCTGTAAGTATTCTTAAGATAGCAGGCATCATATTTTTTGCGCCATCCATCATTAAATTAACTGTTCCTGTTAGTCCTGCTCCACCAATAAGTCCACCTATTAAAGCTCCTAATATAAGTCCGTATGCTGGATGAACCTTTTTTATAATAAGAGTAATTGCAACAACTAATGCAATCACTGCGCCTAAAGCTGTAACTGTTACGTCCACAATAAAATCCTCCTTTTCTTAATAAATCTAAGACCTAACTTATTCTTAAATTTGTTGACGAATTTCATTGTATAAGTTTTCATTTTTAAAATCATTATTAAATTTTCCTAATTAAAAAGGTTTTCTTTATGCATATGCACAAAGAAAACCTATACTTTTACTTTAATTCATTTACTATGTATGTAATCATAAATTGAAATAAATCCAAATAATTATCAAAGCTTAATCCTGTTATTTCCTCAATTTTCTCCAGCCTATAATTCAATGTATTTCTATGTATATGTAGTGACTCTGCCGTCTTTTTTCTCTCTCCACTATGCTTCATATAAGCTGTAAAGGTTTCTAATAGTTCTTCTCCCATATTTTCTTTTAATATCCTGTTTCTTATAATCTTCCATTCTTCTTCATTAAGAAAATTCTCTAAAAAACTAAAAACCTTTACCTTTGAATACTCATAAAAGAATTCACCTTTATATAATTTTTTTCCTATATCAACTGCTTCAACAGCTTCATTCATTGATTTAGAAATAATTTTATGTCTTGCACTTAGTCCTATTCTAGAGTTCATATTCATAATCATTTCTTTTAATTCCTTTAAGCGCTTATATAATAAATTATTATCTAATAAAATCATAACTATTCTGTTTGAAGTTAAATTTATATAGTACTCATCTTCTTTTATAAATCTCTTTACCATTTTTACATTTTCTTTGAATTCATCTTTTTCAAACTCTAAAACTAAAATTATTCTATCTAAGGAAATATTAATACCTACATTAGCACCTCTTTGTATAAATTCTAAATCATAAGATTCTTTTAAATATAACCATTCATAAAGGAATTCTTCCTTTAGTCTTTCCTTTATTATATGTTTATTTAAGGTATACTCTTGATTTATTAAAAGTTCAGCAGTAACCGTTACCAGTTGTGTGAATTGCCTAACCTTTTTAGGATTTCCAGTTATACCAATAACCCCTATAGCCTTGTCTCTAAAGAATATTGGTGAATTTACTCCAGACTTGACCTTATCTTCATCCTTAGATATTTCTATTACTTTCTTTACCTCTAATGCTTCTAGAGCTCCATTATGTAAAGTTCCAATTCTACTTGAATCACCACTTCCTATTATTATCCCTTTATTGTTCATTATGTTTACATTGTAAGGAATAACCTCCATCATTTTATTAACTATATTTTGAGCTAACTCCCTATTTAACATCATACTACGCTAAGTACAATTTTAATTTTTATTATACTTAACTCCTCCTCTCCTCAAACTGATACTAGCAAAAAATTTAAACATTTACAATAACTTAACTAAATAAAAGGATACAAAGTATTAATAACTTGTATCCCTTAAAATCTAAGCATAAATATTTTCTTTATTGAATCTATTTATTTTTATAGTTTTTCTAGTTATCATTTTATCTAAATTATAAAGAATCTAAATTCATGTACTATAATGCTAATTTGTAGATTTCAAAAACATCAGCTGTATTTAATTTGACAAAATTACCAACAGTATACGCATCATTATCTGTACATTTTTTAGCCATTTCTTCTAATCTATCTTCTCCTATTTCTAACTCTTTTAAAGTTGTTGGAAGATTTATTGATTTAAAGAATTCCTCAAGTTTTTTAATTCCTTCTAAAGCAATTTCATCTTTAGTTTTACCTTCAACTTGAACATCAAAAACCCTAGTAGCAAATTGATTGAATCTATCTAAATCATGCTTATAAACAAATTTCATCCAAGCTGGGAATATAACTGCTAAACCTGCACCATGAGTTACATCATATATTCCACTTAACTCATGTTCTATTTTATGTGATGCCCAGTCTGTTTCTCTTCCTGTACTTAGAATATTATTATGAGCTATTGTTCCAGACCACATAACTTCTGCAAAGCTATCATAATCTTCTTTATTTTTTAATACCTTAGGAACATTATTTATAACAGTTTTCATTGTTCCTTCAATTAGTCTATCTGTAAGTTCTACATTTTTTGTGTTTGTAAAATATCTTTCCATTAAATGAGCTAGAATATCTGCACTTCCTGCAGCTATTTGATACTCTGGTAAAGTAACACACAATTCTGGGTTTAACATTGAAAATTTAGGATATAAAAGTGGTGATCCTGTTGATTTTTTATACCATCCATCTTCATTAGTTATAACAGTTCCTGAACTTGATTCACTTCCAGCCGCTGGAATTGTAAGTACTGTGCCTATTGGTAATGCCTTTTCTATATTTAAATTCTTAGTGAAGAAATCCCATACATCTCCTTCATAAAAAACTCCAAAAGCTATAGCTTTAGCTGAGTCTATAACACTTCCTCCACCAACTGCAAGTATAAAATCAACCTTGCTATTTTTACAAAGTTCTATTCCTTTTTTAACTAAGCTTAATCTAGGATTAGGTTTAACCCCTCCAAGTTCTATTACATGTAGTCCTGCTTTATTTAAAGAATCTAAAATTTTATCATATAGACCATTTTTTATAATGCTTCCTCCACCATAATGGAAAAGTACCTTGCTTGCACCTAAATTCTTAATTTCTTCTCCAACAGAAGATTCAACACCTCTACCAAAGTTGATTTTAGTAGGATTATAAAAAGTAAAATTATCCATTCAAATCATCCCTTCTCTTTTTTCTCATATTGCTTTTATTTTTCCAAATTAATTACGTTTACATTATTATATATGACTTTTATCTTAAGTACAATATTCTACTACTATAGCTTAAACCTTAATTATGTTTAAAATATGTATATTCATTCACTAAGAACAATAAATAAATTCTATTTACTTAAAAATCCATATATTAAATCTAAAAGTTATAAAACTTTTAAATCACCATGGAAATTATTGCAATTTATCATTACGGGTATATAATAGATTTAAATTATGGGTTATGAGAGGTGATAAATATGATAAATCATAAAGGAGATTTTTGTACTGTATCACAATATGCAATATTAAAGTCCGACCCACGTTAAATAATGTGAATCTAAAAATCAATATTCTCTGAAAAGACTTAGTAAATTCATTAGTAAAAATTTAAAAGGGACTATATCAAAGTAACTTTTTAATAAAACTTACAAATATTACGAAGAAAATATCTAGATAATTTTCAGAATAATGACTATAAATTCTTAGCAAAATCTAGTAATTCTCAGAATATTTTTGTAAGTTTTATTATTAAGTTTTGATATAGTCCCATTATTAAATATATAAACTATGTATATTTCTATTTTATCTCATTTTCTATTTCTCTTAACCATTTTTCTATTATTTGTTTTTCATGTTGAAATTCTTTATCGTGTCTTTCATAGTTTTGAACAAACTTACTTAATTTATCATATAACTTTTCTAATTGCGCATCACTAACTATTGTTTTATTTGAATAAACTTCTCCAGTAGCTTCTCTTTTATTTTTTGCTTCTTCTAAAATAAGTAATAGCTTTCCTGCTAATTCTCTTTTCCCATCAATTTCTGCTGATATTAAAGCTTTTAATCTTTCTTCAGTATGTTTAGATGTTATATCAAAAAAATCGTCATCTAATCCAAATTCCTTTATAAAATTTTTAAATTCCTCAAAATTATTTTCGTTTTCCTTTTCAAAAATATCTTTAATTGCTACATATTTCATATTAATTCTCCTCCTAAATTTTCTAATCTATTAAGTTAAATGAGCATTAATACTTTATAATACTTGAATATATAATAATTTTGAATTCAATCGGCAGGCTAATCAAAAATATCAAATTAAATATTTTTTCTTACTTTCTGTAACTTAAATCATTAATATCGTTGATTAACTTGCCTAAAGCAAAACTTATTATAATTTTTAATTTACAATATAAAATTCATATAATTCAAAATAGCTAATACTCTTGTAATATTTAGTATTTTTTTCACAATAACCCAATAAATTTCTTTTCGTTCATTATAAAACTTTTTTAATGAATAATAAATTTTAAAAACAAATTAAAATATTAGTAAAATTTAAATTTACTAGTATTTTTCTAATATAATATTTCTATCTTTCTATTAATTAATATTTTAGAAGCATAAAAAATATTAAAATTACAAATTTTTATAATTTCACAAAAATTTCTTTATAATTTTAAATACTTATATCTTTTTCTATTAAATTAGAGGGTGGAAAAATCCACCCTTCTCCTTACAAAACAATATCTACATGTCCTATTAGTTATATACTAAAATCATCTTGCTCTTTAATTTGTAACTAAATTCTTTACTGGCAATTTTATTCTTTCTAAATATTTATTAAGCCATTCCTCTGTAGCAACTGAATATAGTGTTTTTCCATTCTCATCTAAGTTTGTAATATAAACTGTTGGTTCCTCTTCATGAGTAAAAACTGAAAAAGTAAATTCTTTTATGTTTGTTGCAACACCCCATTGTCCATCTTTATTCATAGCAACTACAGATAAATCTCCTGCTTGTCCTCTTCTTTCAATAAGTTTTCTATTCAAATCAATAATAACCTTATCACAAGCCTCTTGAGGAGTGATGCCTTCTTCCATTAGTCTAACTATTTCATAGGAAATGCATCCCTTCATTAAGTCTTCCCCTAAACCAGTAGCCGTTGCTCCTCCAACTTTACTATCAACATAAAACCCTGAGCCTATAACTGGTGAATCTCCAACTCTTCCTCTCTTTTTCATAAATAATCCACTAGTAGATGTAGCAACAACCATCTTTCCATTTTGATCTAAGGCAATTGCGCCAATAGTATCATGTCCATCATATGGGCTTAATCCTTTCTCTAATATTAGCTTCTTCTTTTCCTCATAAAACTCTCTTGCTCTTTCTGTAAGCATATCTTTTTCTTCAAAGCCCTCTTCCTTTGCATACTCATTAGCTCCTTGTCCAACTAAGAAACAATTCACTTTTCTTTCGCTTAATTTCTTTGCTATAGACACTGGATTTGCGAAATTATTAATTGAAGCAACAGCTCCCACATCTAAGGTATCTCCATCCATATAAGCTCCATCTAGTTCAACCTCACAACATTCATTTGGAAGACCTCCATATCCAACTGATTTAAAAAACTCAAAATCTTCAACAACATTTATGACTTTTTCAACAGCCTCACCTGCACTAAGCCCGCTCTTCATATCTGATTCAATTTCATTTATTCCGTCTATACCCATTCTCCAAGTTGTTATTACTCCATACTTCATAAAAAATCCCCCTATAAATTCAAAACTTTTTACTATAAACTTAATCTGCTTAAGTAATACTCAAGTCTCTCCCCTAATCTAGCACTTAAATTTAACTGATATTTTCAGAAAAGAAATTATAAGCTGAGCCTATAATACCAGCATTATTCTTGTGCTTGCAAAGGTCTATATTACATTTTACAAACTTCCACTTTGGTATTTTATTTAATGAATTTTCTAATCTTTCTAATAAATCTTCTCTTAAACTTATTCCGCCACCAATAAGTATTTTTTCTGGATTTAATATTGATGATAAATTATAGATCATTCTAGCAATATTTCCGTACCATTTTTCTATTATTAAGCTTACATTCACATCATTTTTAGCTTCTTCAAATATATTAGTTCCTAAAACATTTATAGATAAATCTAAACCCATATACTCACAATACATTCTTGAAAGTGCTGTAAACGAAGAATTATCACTTAAAGTCATATATCCTTCTTCATCTTTTGTAATCATGTAACAGAATTCTCCCCCTTTGAATTCTTTTCCTCGAATTAAATCCCCATTTAGAAATATTCCTCCACCTATACCAGTTCCAATAGTTATACAAATAAAATCGTCACAATTCATTGCACTTCCTGTGAATTTTTCAGCTAGCGCAACACAATTAGCATCATTTTCAATTAATACTGGAATATTTAATAGCCTTTCTAAATTTTCTTTTAAAGGATATCCTTCAATAAACCTAAATACTGTGCAATTATTCACTACTCCTTTTTTATTATGGACAAACCCAGGAATACTTATAGAAACTCCACTTATGTTTTCTTATTTCTTATATTCATGTACTATTCCTATTAAAGTATTGAGAAATTCTTCAATATTTAATTTATTTGTATTTGATTTATTAGCTTTAATAATTTCTCCATCTTCTCTTACTATTCCATGTTTAATAAATGTTCCACCTACATCTATTGCTACTATTTTTCTCATACCCTTCCCCCTATTTATTAGTTAAACTTAAAATTTGTAAATTTCTTTAATACTTCTACTTTAATTATTGATTTTTACTAAAAATAGAAAAGGCAACCCTCCCTTAAAGGTTGCCTTTTCATAATACCTAGTTTCCCTAAGCAAGCTATTGCTTGCTATCTTCTTTAAGTAATAAGAAGTGTTCTTTTAATTCCCTTATTGTTACTGTTAGTATCATCTTCTATATAAATATTACTTAAATTCTTAGTTATTTTAATGTTACTTTTAAAGTATGAACTTCAAATGGTTTAAACGTAAGTTCCATTGTTTCTTTGTTTAATTCTTTTCCATCTATGATGTCTTCTATTAAATTAACCATTTCTACGTTAGCATATGGAACATTTATATTAACCTTAACTTTAGCATCTTCACCGTGACACTCATATAATCTGATTATCATGTCATCATTATCTTCTGCTTTTTTAATTGTATCAATTATTACATTTTCACAATCTATTGAAGCCATTGCTTCTTTAACTAGATTTTCACCTAAGTTTTCACTGTATATTACTTGAATTGGAGCATTAACTTCATGAGCTTCATGAACAACATTTCCTTCAATATAATCACCTTTGTGTGGGAATAAGCAATAAGTAAACTCATGCTCTCCTCTATCTGCATTTGGATCTGGATATCCTGGGCTTCTTAATAGATTTAAGTCTATCTTAGTTTCTGAAACATTGTGTCCATACTTAGAATCATTTATTAAAGCAATTCCATAATCTCTTTGTGATAAATCTACCCATCTTTGAGCACAGATTTCTCCCTTAGCCATATCCCATGAAGTATTTCCATGAGTTGGTCTCTTTATTGTACCAAATTGGATTTCACAATCTACTTCTCTAGTATAAACATTAGTATTGAAAGATGTTCTAAGCATCTTACCATTTTCTTTCCAATCAACCTTTGTCCTAAAGTCAATTCTCTTGCTACCTTCTAAAATACTTATTTCTTGTACTAAAGTAGACTCTCCATACTTGTAGCTTTGTTTAATTGTAGCTTTTGGTCCATCTACAATAACTTCTGATTTTACTAATTCAAATATTTGAGATGGTCTATCTTCATAAACACCTGAGAAATCCCAGCCATCTCCATTATCTTCATAAACTCTTAGTTCATTTCCTTTTTCATCTCTTAAAACTTCTTTATTTAATTCTTTATCGAAAACTCTTGAAATTGTTCCATTTTCATTAAACTCAACTTTAACTAATCCATTTTCTAAGTTATTCTCAGAAACTTTTAAAGTTGAAATTTCACAATATGGCTCAACTTCTTCTTTTCTGATTATTTCTCCACTTAAAGAGTTTAATTGAACCTTTGTCCATCTGTCATAAAGCTTGATCCATTGTTCTCTGCTCCATGATAATGAGTTGATTAATATAGCTCCTTCTTCTTTACTATCTGCACTTTCTAAAATATCTCTATATAACTTTTCAGTCATACCTTCTACTTTAGCAAGCATCTTCTCATAAGCTTCTACTGACTCATCATAAACTCTACCTATTGATGAACCTGGAAGAATATCGTGGAATTGATATAAAAGAACTTCCTTCCAAACTTTTTCTATTTCAGCTTGAGGATATTCTCCTTTTCCTAAAACCTTAGCTTGCATTGCTGCTAATTCTAAGTTCTTAATAGCTATTTCCATCTTTCTGTTATACTTTTTATTTTTACCATGTGTAGTGTAAGTTCCTTGATGTTTCTCTAAGTATAGTTCTCCACTCCACACGCTATATTTATCTATATCTTTTTCTATTCTCTTAAAGAAATTACTTGAAGGCTCTTGCTTAACTGGAGCTATTCCATTTATATTTCTTTCTCTTCTTAATCTTTCTAAGTGTTCCTCTCCAGGACCACCGCCTCCATCACCAATTCCAAATAGCATTAAGCACTCATCTGATAAACCTTTATCTAAGAAAGCTTTCTCTGATTTAGCAACTGCTCTTGGTGCGGCTGAACTATTATAAGTTCCTTCTGGTGGCATATGTGATAATACCTTACTTCCATCTAATCCTTCCCATAAAAATGTATGATGTGGGAATTGATTGTGATTGTTCCATGATAATTTAATTGTCATGAAATAATCTACGCCACTCTTTTTAAGAATTTGTGGAAGAGCTGCTGAATATCCAAATACGTCTGGAAGCCATAAAGTATCCATTTCTTTTTTAAACTCTTCTCTAAAGTATCTCTTTCCATATAGTAATTGTCTTACTAAAGATTCTCCTGATGGAACGTTAGTATCGGGTTCAACCCACATACCTCCTTGAGCTTCCCATCTTCCCTCTTCTATTTTTTCTTTAATTCTTGCATATAAATCTGGGTAGTATTCCTTCATCCACTCATAAATTTGAGGTTGGCTTGCTCCAAATACATACTCAGGATATTTTTCCATATTAGCTAAAACTGTTGAATATGTTCTAGCACCTTTTCTTATAGTTTCTCTTATTGGCCATAACCAAGCCAAATCTATATGAGCATGTCCAATAGCTGAAACTGAAAGTGAAGGATCTCCACCTTTTTTATCTAATTCTTTCTTTAATATTTCTCTAGCTTTTTTAACTTCTTCTTCATTTAGGATTGTAACCTCTTGTTGAGTAACAACTCCATCCTTTAAGAAATCACATCCACTCATTCCAGTTTTAATACTTAATACCTTTGATGCTTCATAAAGAGCATTTAATATAGTATGGTATCTAGCACTCTCTTCTGGAAGTTGATTCATAAGTTCATGTAAAACCTCTATATCGTAGTAAAGAGCTTTTACTTCTTCATTACAAGTTGCAATATATGCATCTTTTATAATTCCATTGTCTCTATATTTACCGAATAAGTCATTACAAGCACAATCTGCCCATACATCAATGACTTCTCCACCAAGAGCTCTATCAAACATAGGAACTTCTCTCTTACCAGGCATTCCCAGACTTAAATCAAACTCTGAATTTAAAGTTGTAAGACCTCTCATAGGAGCTCCTTTTTCATCTACAACAAAGGCTTCTCCACTTACATCTATTAAAAGAACAATCTTTTCTCCCTCACAACTTGCTGGTACTTCTCCCTTGAAGTTAAACCAACCACAGTCCCAAAGTTCTCCCCAAGACTCTCCTATAACTCCTTTTTTATGCTCTCCAGTTAATCTATTTTCATAACTTACTGGTTCCTTAGTGATATACATATCTATGTCTAAAGGTGCAACCACATTATATATTGCCTTCTCTAACTTCTCACACAAACCGTTTACAATATTCTTACGTTCATTTATCTGAAATAACATTCATCTCACCCCTTGATAAATTTAAAACTTATAAAATAAATCTTTAGAGCTGTACATTAATAACCAAAATTAATGAGCTTCTTTTCTTTAGATTCATCTATATTCTATATTTTAAAGATATCTTATAAGCAATTAAGTGTAAAGTGGACAAATATTAGTTTTATGGTTCATATTTTTAATAGTTAAATTTTGTACAAAAATATATTTAAATATAAAATAAATAAGACCAAGGTTAGGGAAAATTTTAGAACCTAAACCTTGATCTCAATTTATTTAAAAAGGATTAAAAAAAGCATTTTATAGTTAATACTAATTTGCGGAAGAAGTTAATTCTATAAAATTATATAATTTAATCCTTGTTAAATACTATAATTAAAATTTATCACAAACTATTTCAAAATATGATTTTGGATGATGGCAAACAGGACATTTTTCTGGAGCTTCTGTTGCTTCTAAAATAAATCCACAGTTTTGACATCTCCACAACTCTTTTTCATCCTTTTTAAATATTTCACCATCTTTTAACAGATTATGTAACTCTAGATATCTTTCTTCGTGATGCTTTTCTATTTCTCCTACTTTTTCTAGTATGAATGCTATTTCATTAAAGCCTTCTTCTCTTGCTTCTTTTGCAAATTGAGCATACATATCTGTCCACTCATAGTTTTCTCCACCTGCTGCATCTTTTAAGTTATCTACAGTTTCACCAACTGTACCATCATGTAAAAACTTAAACCAAATCTTTGCATGAGCCATTTCATTATGCGCAGTCTCTTCAAAAATATCAGCTATTTTATTATACCCTTGTCTTCTAGCTTTTTCTGCATAAAAGGTATATTTGTTTCTTGCTTGTGACTCGCCAGCAAAAGCCGTCAAAAGATTTTTTTCTGTTTTACTTCCTTTTAGCTCCATAAATTTCACCTCAAAAATTAAATTTTATAGTTTATTAATTTCCATTTCTAATAAACATAAATACAATTTAATTTTTCCCTTTTTGAGGTTTTATATTCTAAATTCCCTCTTAAAATTTTTAGCTAAATTCAAACAAAATTCTTCTTAAATAAAGACAACCCATAATTTTTATATATTACTCATAAATAAATCTACTAAACTTTTATCACTATAAAAACCTAAATTCTTTAAACTATTATCAATCGCATTTAAGACTATAGCTATACTTTCAATTCTTGCATTTTCTCCCATATGTCCTATTCTTAATAACTTATTCTCATATTTATCTAAGGATGTTGACATTAATACATTATACTCTTTGTTTAAATAATCTCTTAATTTTAAAGCATCTATTTCTTCTGGTATTTCAACAGCTGTAACTGTATTTGAATATCCATTTTCTAAGAATAAATTTAAACCATATTCTTTTAGTGCTTTTCTAGTTGCCTCTCCAATTTTTCTGTGTCTTTCAATAATCTCTTCTTTTCCTTCATCTAAAATATTATCTATAGCAACTCTAAGTGATATAATATCGCTTGTTGGCATTGTATATGGGAACCATTTATCTTTGTAGTAATTTTTCCATATATTTAAATTACAATAAAATCCAGCCACTGGAGTTTCTCTATTTTCCATAGCTTCTCTTGCATCATCACTTATACTTACCATAGTCAATCCTGGCTCTGCTGAAAATGCCTTTTGTGAACCTCCTAAGGCTATATCAATCTTCCACTCATCGACCCTTAACTCTTCTCCTACCATTCCAGAAACAGAATCAACAACAGTTAAAATTCCATAACTTTTAAGTAAAGGACAAATCTTATCTACTGGATTTAAAACACCAGTTGGAGTATCACAATGAACAATAGTAGCATATTTAAAATCATTATTTTCCTTTAAAAATTTAGATAAAGCTTCAACATCAATCTCATTAGTATAGTCTCCTGAAAAATAAGTTACTTCTCCACCATACATAGTTACAAATCCATCAAACCATCTTCCATATAATCCATTATCAAGTACTAAAACCCTATCTCCCTTTTCAGTTATGGATGCACATGCTGCTTCTAGTCCTAAAATTCCCTCTCCACAAAGTATATAGCAATCATTTTTTGTATTTATAATTTCTCCAAATCTATCACATGTCTCCTTATAAAACTCAACAAACTCTAAATCCACATCTGGATTAGTAGTTTTTAAAGCTCTAGCCATTCTAGTATTTTCACTTAAATTAGTAGGTCCCGGTGTATAAATTATCTTATTACAGTTCATGATTTATTCCTCCCAATAAGTTCTCAATTTTATATATTTATAAAATACCATATCATATGAAAACTTCAAATTATACCGATACAAACTTATATTTTTTAATATTAGGCGCTGTTTTAAACTAGTATTGATTTTTAGTTAGGTCTGAAGGACTAGCTAAAATCAACATTCACATAAAACATAGCCTAATATTAAGATTATTAAAATTAAAAAATATAATAAAAAGAGGCTGTGTCAAAATTCAATAACAAATACTATAAAAATATCTAAAGTAACTTTCTAGATATATTCATAAAATTTATTTAATGATTTGATCCCAGCCTCAAAGACTTATCTTATTAAGATAAATTGACTAATCTTTTATAATTCAGTTCAACCTAATTTAATAGTTTGTTTGATATAAAATTAATCTCATACTCTGTAATAATATTATCTCCATCTAAATCCCACTCTTTTTTCTCTTGTCCATAATATTTAGAAGCTAATGCTAAATCGCCTAAATCTATTACTCCATTTTTATTAAAATCTCCTAGTAAACCTTTCTCTTTTTCTGGTCCATATACTTCTAATTCAAGAACTGAATATGAAGAATTATTATTTCTCTTAGAGCAATTAACTCTCACATATCTAGCCATTTTTTCTCCAAATGTTATGGAATTTAAATTTTCCGAATTATTATTTAGTGTAGAAATCTTATTCCACTGATATCCGTCTTCTGATATTTCAACTGAAAACTCTTTTGCTGGATTTCCCCATCTTATTAATATTTCATTTATTTCTTTTACTTCTCCTAAATCAACCATAAGCCATTGGTTATCTGAATTCTTAGATACCCACTTAGAACCCTCATTTTTAATATTACCATCAGTTGCTCTCCATTCATTGGTGTATAATAAATCATTTGAAGAAGAATATGCATCTTTTCCACAAGCTAGATTCACCTTGTAACTCTCATCTCCAGCAATAGCTTCATCTGCTAAGACTCTATTATAAAGTTTAATATTGTCCATGCTACCTACTAAACCTTCTCCAATCTTCTCCAAAGGCAAAACAAAGGAGGTTAGGAATTCTTGTCCACTTATAATGCTATTATCATGTTTTCTATAACTATGAAGTTGTTGTATAAACTCCCCATTAGCATATAAAGATAAGTTTTCAAAGGTTCCTACTAAGGTTATAGTTGTCCATTCTCCTTCTTTCAATCTATAATCAAAATTTTGCTCATAAAAACTTCTTCTTATAGCTAAAGTTCCATCCTCTAAAACTTTCAATTCTCCTTCATATCCTGAGAAAAGATTCATAACCTTTCCAAGTTCATCAACCTTAACATCAAAAGAAATTGTATATGGATAAGCTAGAGCCTTAAGTGGAGTTTCTATCACTGTATTACCATTAAAGTTTAAATATTTATTTGAATTCTCTTCCTTAATTTCTCCATTTTGAATATTTCCATCATATCCGTTACCACTCTTATCTAAGACATTTTCCTCATTTTCAAAGTCATATTCTATAACCACATCACTATTACTTTCAATTTCTCTTGAAACCTCAGTGTTTGGTCCTTCATCTAATTTATTAAATGTCTTCATAAACTCCGTATAATCTTTATCCGCTTTATTTCCTCTCCATATCTTTTCGCTAATAGTAGCAACAGCTGGTAATAGTCTTTCATGTAAATCAGCCTCTACTATTCCTTCCATGGATTCATCTCCCCAAATAGCCATTTTTCCCCCTAAAAGATTTGGCTCTCCTAATGGCACAAATGTATTTGCATTAAACTGATTTGGCTCCCAATTATTATAAACATATTGAGTATCCATAAAATCCTTATGCCATCTTGAAGGAGTTATATAAGTATATGGCTGTGGAACATTAACAACCTTGTATCCTTCCTCAATTCTCGCCTTAGGATCTTCCCAAGCTAAACTCCATACATCTATAACAGTTTCTTTTGGAAGTATTGTATCTCCTGCAAAAGGTTTTAAAGATCCCCAAACTCTTGGTGTTTTTCCTTTATCCACTAAGTATTGTGACATATTTGCTGCATATTTTCTAAATTTATCTCCTACCCTTGTATCATACTCATCTATTCCCAAATGAACTGTATCTCCTAAGAAAACAGGATTCTCCTCATTTAAAAACTCATCAAATAATTCTTTTATAAACTTAGCTCCCTCTGGATTATCTATATCTATGTGATCAAACCAATAATTTTCTGAATGTATAGGTGTACCCTTCTCCCTATTATACTTAGTAAAAGGAAGTGAATGAGCTGGTGTATCTATTTCTGGTACAACCTCCATACCTCTGTCCATAGCATCTAATTGTAAGTTGATAAACTCTTCTTGAGTATAATAAGGATCGTTTAAATCATCATTATTAGGCTTTAATCCTGGATGATTCTTACTTTCTAATCTAAAGGCATTATAAACTGAATCCCAACTTTCTGGCTTATTATAATTTGTCCCCGATGGAGCCCATTGATTGTCATTTAAATGTATATGGAACTCATTAATCTTATACCATGACAATATCTTGGAATAATCCTCTAAAAACTCCATTCTCATAGGCATTCTTGCTACATCAAGCATAGCTCCTCTAATTTCATACTTAGGGAAATCTCTAATGACTCCACATGGTATCTCATCATGATTTTCATCCTGCCATAATATTTGAAGTAAGGTTGTTGTTCCATATAATGCTCCCGTGTAATAACTTGAGTATATCTTTATAGAATCTTGAACCTGTGTAAAATATCCTTCTTCTCCAACTTCATATTGATCTTCCAATTGAGACTCTATATAAATATCTCCTTTTTTAACTTCTGAATCTGATGAAACTTCTACTATATCAAGCTCAATTCCTTTAAAGTCCTTTAAGTTTTCGTTAAATAGCTTAGCTACCTTCATTAAACCTACATTATTTCTATCATTAATTAATATTCTTGACTCTTCTGTTAAAGTAAAATTACCTTCTAATCCGTACCACTCTTGAAGACTTGGAATTACTTTTGGTTCTTCATTTCCCTTCTCTACTGGAGGGAATAAATCTTCATTTAAAGAAGCTTTATTTGGAACATTTAAATTTAAACTCTTTTCAACAGTCTTTTCTGGCTCTTTCTCTTTATAAATTTCAAACAACAAACTAACATCTCTATCTTCTATATTAGAATCTGTTATTTCTCCTTCATTACTTACTACATTTTTAAACTCACTTCCTCTTAACCTAATACCAAAGCCCTCTGGCACTTCTGGGAACTTAATCATCTCATCACTTACTGTTACTTCTGACAAAGAAGTTATTGAATTTGCAACCTGTTCTAAAGAAGGATCAAAATCAGGTATTATTTTTTCTGTTCCCTGTACTTCTAACTCTCTTATAGAAACATTATTATATGCATTAGCATTTCTTTCCCTTATATAAACTCTTATATATCTAGCATTTTCCTTATTATCAAAAACAATCTCATCCACTTTATTCACATCATTGCTAGGATTATGCTTTACTCTTTTAATCTCTGTCCATTCTTTACCATCATCTGAAATCTCTATACTATAATCCTCTGCAAAAGCTTTTTTGTACCAATGTATTTTGGCACTTTCAATCTCTAAAACTTTTCCAAAGTCAACATATACCCATTGATGACTATCTTCTGAGGACTCTACAGTCATTGTAGGGCTAGACCATCTTGAATCATCTGAAGTAGTATCTCCATCAACTATTTTGTTAGAAGTCCACTCTGAATTATTATTTTCCACAGCTGATGCCTTTGTTTCTTTCCCTTCAGCTACATTTCCCTTAAAAAGTTTATATCCCATAACCTCAAACTCTCTAATACTAACACTTGTCCACTGATTTCTCTTAGTAATAAATATTCTTACATACCTTGCAGTTTCTTCATTATCAAAACTAGCTTTATTAACCTTATTTTTATCGTTTTCATTCTTACCTACTGGATTAGTTAATGTTTCTGTTATATCTCTCCAATTTTCCTTATCAGCAGATGTTTGTATCTTAAACTCTGTTGCATATGCAAAATTCTGCCACCGTATATTAATATTATTTATAACATACTCTTCTCCTAAATCAACCATAAGCCATTGTGGTTGAACTGATGTTACTTCTGCACTAGACCATCTAGAATCTTCTGTAATGTAATCTCCATCTACGGCCTTATCACCTTGCCAATTACTTGATGACTCTACGCCAGAAACTTCAACTGATTTTCCCAAAGCTAGATTTACATTTGAAACATTACTTGAATTTTTTATTTCATTGGCTTTTGCAATTCTAATATTAGTTCCACATAAAATATTCATCATAAAAACACCACATAAAATCGCACCAATTCTCTTTTTATTCAATTTTTAATTTCCCCCTTTATAACACAATATCACTATATATTTTTATTCTAATGAAGATTATTATATAATTAACTTATTAAAAATTATTTTATTTAGCAAATAAACCATATATTTAAGGAGTTGATTTTATGATAAAACACATTGTTATGTGGAAACTAAAAGATGATGCTGAAGGAAATTCAAAGGCTGAAAATGCTAAAATAATAAAAGATTCTTTAGAAGACTTACAAGGAAAAATTAAGGAAATAGTTGCTCTTGAAGTTGGAATAGATGTTAATAAATCAGAACAAGCTTACGACATCGTTTTATACTCAACATTTAATTCTTTAGAGGATTTAGACTCTTATCAAAAGAATCCTGATCATGTAAAAGCAGGTTCTTTCGTAAAAAAAGTAGCAAGCTCAAGGGTTGTTGTTGATTACGAAGTTTAAAGAATATAAAACAAATCCCCTAGAATTATAAGTTATCTCAATTATAATTCTAAGGGATTTTTATTTAATCTATTTTCTCAAAAATTAAAACCTCTTTTATAGATGAAGTCATTTCTTTAATTACAGGACCTATGATAATTTCACCATTTTCTCTTTTCCACTTCCCTTTTGGGAATTTCACACTTCTTTTTATTACCCCTTTTTTAATAGTTGGAGCCACCATGTATTTGGGTCCTAACATAAATTGATCTTGAATTCCTTCTAAACCTTCATTAGGAAATTCATACTCCATATACCTAACTATTGGTTCTCCAGTTTTGCTAGATTCTTCTGCTAAGCTATAAATATATTCTGAATATTTCACATGTTTCCAAGCTACATCTTTACATAGTTCAAAATTTTCTCTAGATAGTACTCTCCATGGTGCTGCTGAAAATTGCATCATTGGCATAAGTGTCGCACATTGAGCATATCTTACAAACAATTCTTCATCTAGATTATCACTATTTTCTAAGAAATTAAGATACTCGCCTCCCCCAATCATATCTGGGCATGTGTATGCATATCCTAAAATTCCTTGCGCTAATTGATTAGGAATAAGTGAAGAGACTCCATTATATTCCCAGCTATGATTTTTATCCGCTAACCTTTGTACTAAAGGTAATCCTGCACATTGGAAACAAGCTCTAAATTCATTATATTCATAATCTAACCCTAAAAGCGCCCAAAGCTTACTTTGCTCATTTGCCTCTATTTCTCTATATGTTAAATCATCATTACTATAAAAACTCGCATCCCCAGCATCAAATTTAAAACCATCAACTCCATATTCTTTAACTAAGAAGTCATTTTGATCACAATACCATTTGACAGCTTTTGGATTTGTCAAATCCAAAACCGCTGAATATCCATTCCACCATTTTTTTATTGCAACAGATCCATCTTTATTTTTAACTAAACAATCCTCATCCCTTAAAAATCTAAATTCTTGTGTATCTGAAGTTATAAAAGGACATGTCCATAACATTACTTTAAACCCTAATTCATGTAGTTTCTTTATCATATTCTTAGGGTTTTTAAACTTCTCACCATTAAATCTCCATTTTCCATAATAGTCGCTCCATCCATCATCAATCATTATTATTCCCGTAGGCATACCATTTTTAATTATAGAATTAGCATATTCCAATATCTTTTCTTCTCTTTGATCATATAAAAGCTCAATCCAAGTATTATATTGTGGTTTAGTAAAGAAATTTTTAGGTGGTACTTTACCATTAGCATTGAAAAAATTTTTAGAAGCATGTAAAAAAGCATCCTTTAAATTTTCTCCTACCTCATATAATTGTGGTATTTCCTCTTCAGTAATCATTTCTATAACACCCTTAGAAACTTTTAATTTGAATCCAGAATTGCACCATATGTATCTCCCCTTATTTGAAATAAGCAATGTATTTACTTGGTTAGGACTCTCATTTGGATATATATTAGCTTCGTAATTTGAGTTAAAACTCAATGGATACTTTCCCCCATCATTAACAATTGGTCCATACCAGAATTCATTTTCCTTCATAGAAAAAGCATAACTATTAAATTTCCCCATATAAACTTACCTCTCAAACCTTTAAATTAAATTTACCTAAAATAAACAAATTATAATCAATCAAATATATTTTTTAAATCTCTTCTTATTATATACTATTCTTTTACAATTTTGGATATAAATAATATATTTTCACAAAATAAAAAGAAGCTCAAATTAAACAATTCAAGCTTCTTTATTTTATAAGTAAGTTTATTGGCTTTTCTTATTATTTTTGTTTTAGAGCATTCTTTACTGTTGCTTTATACCCGGTATATGTTGCGTAGAAATACCCACCATAAACAATTACCATTATTAAAGCAGTTACTAATGATGATGCTCCTATATCTGGTTTATTAAACATAGTTAGGAATCCATTTACCACTTTTATTGCAACTACTGAGTGAACTAAAGCTACAACTAATGGTAATCCAAAATAAATACTTACTTGTGTAAATATTGATTTATTTATCATCTTTTGAGATACACCAATTCTTCTTAAAGATTTGTATCTTACAACACTATCACTAGCTTCTGATAATTGTTGAAGTGCAAGTACTGCAGTACTTGATATTAAGAATATTATTCCTAAATATATTCCTATGAATAATATTGTATTTGTCACACCGTTATTTTCTTCATATATACGATCTCTTGTATATCCATTTACAAAGCCATATTGGTCTGTATCAATAATTCCATCTCTGTAATCACTGAATAATTTTTGCACTCTTTTTTCTTCTTCTTTTGAATTATTAGGGAAGTTTATATTAATTTTACTTGAAAAAGGCTCTAAATTAGAAACAACATCATCTGGTACTATTAAAGTAAGGAAATTACTTGCCATTCCTGTGCTTTCAAGAGATTCCTCTATAGCCTGATTTTTCCCTGTTAATGAACTATTTGCAATAGTATATTCTTTACCATTAATATCTATTTTTTTATTATTTTCAATTATATTTTTTAAAGTATTTTCTAATTTAGTAAAATTAGATGATATTAATACTTCATTATTATTTAAGTTTAATGGTTTTTCTCCTTTTAAAGCTCTTATGTCATTATATGAACTTATACTTATAGCATTTACTCCATAATCACTAACTGTTGTCACTAAACTTTTTGTATTTTTATCTTCTGCATTTTTATCTAATAAGTTTCCTAAATTAGTATCTTTTAAATCATATTCATTATATGAAACAATCTTATCCTCTGGATTAAATTTAAATCCTAACTCTTTTATTGATTGCTCAGCAGTTTTTATATTACCAGCCTTATCTGGAAAATATTGAGCTGATGCATCAAATGGAGTTGTAGCTTCTAATCCTTTTTCTAAAGCATTTTTGAAGCTTAAACCAGTTGATAATGTTCCTATAGTTAAGAATAACATAAGACATATTACTGTCATTGATAAGAAGTTAGTATTTATCTTACTATTCATTTGTCTTAATACAAAGATGTTTAATCCTTTTAAGTAAACATTTTTGTTCTTTTGAACAACATATAAAACAAATCCTGCTAAACTAAAGAATAATAGTAATGTTCCTAAAACACCTAAAGCTATTGATCCCCAGAACATACTATCTGTTGGATTTAAACCAACTTTAATTACTAACCCATAGGCACTACCTAATAATCCTAAAGATAATAAAAAGATTATTGCTGTTAATATAGGATTTTTGATTTTCATATCCTCATTCTTTTTAGCTGCTGTTAACATGTCTATAAGTTTATACTTTGAAATTACAACAGTGTTAAAAAGCATAACTAAGATAAATATTATCCCAAAATATAAAACAGTCTTTATAATAGCATCAGTTGATAATAAGAACTTATAATTACTTAGTGGAACTTCAAATAACTTAGCTGCAAAAGCAGATATTCCTTGAGAAACTATTATACCTACTCCTAAACCTACAACTAGAGATATAATTCCTACTAAAGCTGTTTCATATGTAAGTATTTTTGAAATCTTATTTTTCCCCATACCAAGTGTCATATATATACCTAATTCTTTTTTACGCTTCTTAACTAAAAAGTTATTTGCGTAAAGAATTAATCCACCTAAAACACAAGATATAAATACAGAGATTCCAGATATTAAACTCTGTAATACTTTTATATATTCTGCCTGTCTTGATCCTAATTCTGTAAAGGCTTTTTGATCTCCTATGGAGTTAAATGCATAGAATATACATACTCCAAGAGTTAATGTTAGAAAGTATATTGAATAATCTTTAAAGCTCTTTCTAACATTGTTTAAAGCTATCTTAAAATACATCTCTATCATCCCCTCCAAGAAGTGTTATAACCTCAATAATTCTGTCAAAGAATTCTTTTCTTGAATCTGTTCCTCTTACTAATTCATTGAATATCTTTCCGTCTTTTATAAATAAAATTCTATGAGCATAACTTGCTGTAAAAGCATCATGAGTTACCATAAGTATTGTAGCTTCTAACTCTTTATTTAAATTTTCAAAGGAATCAAGAAGCATTCTTGCTGATTTTGAATCTAATGCTCCTGTTGGCTCATCGGCTAATATTAATGATGGATTTGTCACTATTGCTCTAGCTGAAGCAACTCTCTGCTTTTGTCCACCTGATATTTGATATGGGAACTTATTTAATATTTCCTCAATCCCTAAGCTTTTTGCAACTTTTTTAATAAGAATATCTATTTCTTTTGGTTTTCTACCTTGTATAGTTAATGCTAAAGCTATATTTTCATATGATGTTAATGTATCTAGTAGATTAAAGTCTTGGAATATAAATCCTAACTCATCCCTTCTAAACTTTTCTAATTGCTTTGATTTTAATTTTGTAATATCTTTTCCATTAATAATTATATTTCCTGTAGTAACATTGTCTATAGTTGATATACAATTAAGTAATGTTGTTTTACCACTTCCTGATGGTCCCATTATTCCAACAAACTCACCTTTATCAACCTTAAAGCTTATATTGTCTATAGCTTTTGTTACATTATCTTTATTTCCATAATATTTTTCTATATTTTCAACACTTAAAATATTTTTCATATCTTGTTCCTCCTCATTTCATCTTACAATGTTATTTTATCTTCTTTAATGAAAATCACATATTTATTTATCTTTCATATACATTACAATTTTGTAAGACTTCTATACTAAAATAAAATTAATATAAAAATTTTATTGCAGTTATCAATAATATATAAATAATAAGAGTATAATTAGCTTTCTATATTTAAACTAATCATACTCTTAAATTAAAACTTAATTAAATTATAAGTTTTAGATTTCTTTATAGCATTTTTAAATCTGTATGTAATCTTAAACTCAAAATTAACTTAAAACAAAGCTAAATTTAATAAACACATATTTTATTTTGCCATTAAAGCATTTCCTACAGGGAAGACTATACTTACTTCTGTTCCTTCATTCTCTTCTGAATTTATTTTAATACCTAACCCTAACTTCTCACAAAGATTCTTACATAGATATAATCCCATTCCTGTAGATTTAGTAAATCTTCTTCCATTTTCTCCTGTAAAACCTTTTTCAAAAACTCTTCCTAAATCTCTGTTAGGTATTCCAACACCACTATCTTTAATCTTTAAAATTATACTGTTTTTAAACTCATTCGCTGATACCTTAACTCTACTATTTTCTGAACTATACTTTATTGCATTGTTTATAATTTGATTTATTATGAATTCAACCCACTTTTCGTCACTATAAACATTATAATCTAAGTCCTCTAAATCTATAGCAATTCTCTTATTTATAAAATCTCTAGAATTCTTCTTGATTACATTTCTTACACTTTTCCCCAAAGAAAATTCTCTTACAATGTAGTCTTTACTAACATCTGTACTTCTTGCATAATATAATGCTTGATCTATATACTCTTCTATTTTTTTAATTTCCTTTTTAATAGTTTCGCTCATCTTACTTTCATTATTTTCTAAAATAAGCCTTGTAGATGCTATTGGAGTTTTTATTTCATGAACCCAAGTTTCTATATACTCTCTATATTCTTTTTGTTCAAGTTTGTATTTCTTAACCTGTTCATGCATATCCTTATCAGTTTCCTTTAATACCTCATATAAGAACTTTCCATGATAAAAATTAGGTTCTTCTATTACTTCTGGTAGTAAATATTTCCTATCTAAATTATCTAAAGCATTAGTTATATTATCATAGAATTTTTTACTTTTATAAAAATCTAAAATTATATATGTAAAAAGGGGAATAAACCAAAAACATGATATTAAAAATATTATTCCTGAGCCAATGTTACCTATGAACAATAAAACTGCTATAGTAGCAAAAATTATAAAGTTTGAAATTATAAAAAATAATTTATCTTCAAAGTATTCTCTTAGCTTCATGGCATAATATATCCTAATCCTCTTCTAGTTTCTATAGCACCTTTTACTCCAACTTCCTCTAGCTTCTTTCTAAGTCTTGTTACGTTTACTGATAGAGTATTATCATCTACAAAAATATCAGAGTTCCACATATAATCCATAAGATCTTCTCTTGAAACAACATTTCCTTTATTTTTTAGAAGACACGCTAATATTTTAAGTTCATTTTTAGTTAATTCCTCATTTTTTCCTTTACAAGAAATTGTTCCATTAGATAAATTAAGCTTTAAATCTCCGTAAGTTAAAACTTCTTGTTCTGCTAGCGAATAAGTTCTTCTAAGTAAAGATGCTATTCTAGCTAATAATATTTGAGTATTATAAGGTTTTGTTATAAAATCATCAGCACCTAAATTCATACTCATAATTTCATCCATATCACTATCTCTGCTTGTAACTATTATTATAGGTACATTAGAATCCTTTCTTATTTCTCTACAGATATGATATCCATCAAAATAAGGTAAATTTATATCTAATAATATTAAATCTGCATTATTTTCTTTAACATATTCTAATATGTTTTCAAAATCTGTTGGAGCTAAAACTTCATATCCATATCTAGTAAGAAGTTTTGTAAGCTCTTCTCTTATTGTATCTGTATCTTCAATTATAAGAATTTTCTTCATTTAACTCATCCTTCCACTTTATTTATAAGCTTAGAATATCACAAAAAGTTCAAATTTTAAAACTCTCTCTTGCTTCATCTTATTTAAACTTCTTCTTTATTTTAATTATTATTTGTAATTTTATATTTTTTAATATAATTTCTATTTACATTATATTAAAAAAACTGCATCAAAGCATCTTAACAAATAAATACTTTAATACAGTTCAATTTAAATAATAGACTCTATTTTAAGTAAATTTTGATTTTTAGCTAAATTTTTAGACCTAACTTAATGAGCAATTCTGTCTAAAATCAACACTAGTTTAAAACATATCTAAATATCAAAACATTATTTTTCATTACATAAAATATATTTTTTATAAATCCTAAATCTATAAATTAAACAAGATATACTTCCTTTTAATATATTTGATATGGCTATACTCCACCATACTCCATTTATACCTAAGAAGTTAACTAAAACTAAAGCTATAGGTATTCTTAACATGGTGAATATTATGCTTATAGCCGATGGTATTTTAGGAAGCCCTAATCCTGAGAAAACTCCATTTGATATCATTTCAAAACTACTAAATATTTGAACTATACCTAAAACTCTTAAATAACTACTTCCAATTATAATTGTAGCCTCATCTTTAACAAATAACCTTACTAAAGCTCCAGGAATACATATAAATATAGCCGAAATAAGTATTGAATATATTGATCCTAAGAATAAAGCCTTCTTATATCCTTCATTTACTCTATTAAATTTCTTTGCTCCGTAATTTTGCCCTGTAAAGCCTGCTATGGCTCCATTTAATCCTCCAACAACCATGAAACTTACTGACTCTATTTGTAATCCTATTTTCTGAGCTGCTATAGCATCAGCCCCAAAACTAGCTATTATTCTAGCTAAAATAATGTTTACTAAAGTAAAAAGTACTCTTTGAGATGCCATAGGGAATCCTAGTCTAGCTATTTCTCTTACTTTTTCATAATTTATTTTCTTCTTTAAATCTATTTTGAATATTCCTTTTCCATGATACAGATACATAAAGAACATAAGCATATTAGCTAATAATGTTGCAACTGCTGCACCAAAGACACCCATTTTAAATATATATATTAAAATCGGATCCAATACCATATTTAGAATTATTCCAATAGCACTTATTTTTAAAGCTACTTTATTATTACCAAAGCTAGCTAATATTCTTGTGAAAAGATAATTAAAAAAGCTAAAGAATAATACTGGAGCACTTACAGCTAAGTATATATATGAGTCCTTCTCTACTATTGGATCATTTAAATTTAAAAAACCTATAAATCCCTTTCCAAATATAACTAATATTAAAGTATATATTATACCTATAACAAAGTTCATAATAAGACCATTTCTTATATAATCCTCTGTTTCTATTTCATTTTTTCTTCCTACCTCATGAGAAACTTTTATTCCAGTCCCAGTCACTACTAAAGCATTTATAGAATATCCAAGTCCTAAAAAGAAGCTTGAAGAACCAATGCTTGCTACAGCACCACTTCCTAAACCTCCAACCCAAAACATATCTATAAGTCCATATGCAAACTGAAGAAATGAACTCCCCATAATTGGAAGTGCTAAAGTGGTAAGTACACTTAACACCTTTCCCTTAGTTAAATCTACTTTCTTCATATTACTCTCCTAAAAATTTATTAAGCTTTTTATAATTATAAAATCTATAAATATGTTCCGAGAATCAGCTGTATTTCACTAAGAATTTATAGAAATCATTACAATAAATTTATTAAAGCTTCGAAATTCCTTCGGTCAAACAGTCTCAGCTTCTTAACATAAATTTCTTTCCATGATTACTTAAATTCTAAAGCTCATACAGATATTCTCTTCACATACTTTATAGATTTTTATGAACCAAAAGCTTAATACTTATTTTCATAAATACCTCTTTATTAAAGTTGTCCATTTTTTATTCTATATACTAACTCTTCAACTTTTTCCTTTATTTTATTTCTTGTATATATAAAATCATCATCACTTTTACCAGTTGGATCCTCTAATCCCCAGTCTTCTCTATGTTTGCAAGGTAAAGTTGGACACTGAACATTACATCCCATAGTTATAACTATATCTACTTCTGGAATTTCACCTAATAATTTAGGTCTTTGAGTTAACTCCATATCAATTCCTATTTCTTTCATTATTCTAACTGCATCTTGATTTATCTTATCTCTTTCTTCTGTTCCAGCAGAATAACTTTCAAAAACATTTAATCCAATTACCTTTCCAAAGGCCTCTGCCATTTGAGATCTACAAGAATTATGAACACATACAAATGCTACTTTTTTCATAATAATAATCCCCCTTAATCTTCTTCTATTAAATATAAATACTTAAAAACATTGTTAATTCCAAATTTTCATTATATTATCCCACATCATTTTTCCATATCTGAATAAGTTATTACATCCATAAAGAATAGTATTGCTCTATTGGCATTGTTTAAATTAAGACTATAATGATTCCAAGTTCCTTCTTTTCTAGATTTAACTAACCCACATTCACTTAAAATCTTCATATGATGAGATAATGTTGACTGAGAAATATCAAAACATTTAAGTATTTCACAAGCACACTTTTCTCCATCTGATAATAAATTTAATATTCTTAATCTATTTGAATCTCCTAAAGCTTTGAAGACTCTTGAATTCTTTTCAAATCTATCTTCCATAACTATACACATCCTAACACAAAGTAATCCTTCATTCATTATATTTATAAATATCGATATATGTCAATATAATTTATTAATATAAGTTGTATCACAACACACTATAATAATAATAATACATCTATATTTATAGATGTATAACTAAATAAATTCATATTAATATTGTTCAATATAATTAAACATATAGTCACCTTTTATTTTTGGCTATATTTTAAACTAGTGTTGATTTTAGATAGAACCGTAAGACTATCTTAATGAGCAATTTAGAGTTTCATCATCTATGGAAAAATAATAGCGTTAAGAGGCTTTTTCTGTTTGAGCGATAGCGAGTTTAAAAGCCTTAGCTATTATTTTGGAATAGATAATAGAAACTCTTTGCGAAATTAAGTAAGTCTGAGGGGCCAGCTAAAATCAACACTCACTTAAAACAGAGCCTATTTTAATATAATAAAAAGGATGCTAATTAGCATCCTTTACTTCATTTACTTTTAAAGACTTCTTGTATGATTCATTTAATATTTCATTAACGAACTCTTTTTTCATATAAGGTAACTTTACTTCCTCAACTATTTCACTATAGTAATCTATAATAATTTTTCCTACTCCTAAGTTTGATTGTATAGGATTATCTTTGAAACTCACAGCTTGTATATCTCTTGCCTTTAATATGTGTATAGTTCTAAAGAATCCACCAGTAACTGCCCGTACCTTATTGTCTTTAACTTTTAAATTTGTATTTTTTACTTTCAAAATTGCAGAAGGTATTACTATTAATAAAAGTAAATTTATTAACATTACCCATGGTGTTTTAAAAATTAATAAAGCAATGACTGATGTAAAAAGAATACCTAATACTGGCTTAATTATCATGGTTATTCTACCATGTTTTATTCCTTCTCCATCACCTTCTACTTTCCACTGTGGTATAAGTTCTTCAATTAAATTTTGTACTTCTTCTAAATCTCCTAATGGATATAATAAAACACGATCTTTTCCGTCTCCAGAATATCCTTTTAAAGTTAAATTCACTTCATACTTTTTAATAAGCTGTCTAATTGGATTAGATTTTATCTTTATCATTTTAATATTATCTTCTTTAAATGAAAATTCTTTAGTACTTAGTAACCCATACTTTATTTTTATGTTCTCACCACTTTTAGAAATAGTAAAATTATAATATTTTATAAAATAATATATTGTTGCTATAAGTTTAAGTCCTAATAATATTCCAACTAAACTTATAAATCCAACTACTATGATTCCAGCAGAAAAAGTATATTGCTCTACTCTTGAGAAAAAACTATCTAAAAAATTAACAGTCACTATCTTTTCTAAATAGTCTATTCCATTAAAAATAAATATTAATGCTACAAATAAATTAAAGCTAGTAAAACCAAAAAGTATTAGCTTTTTATTTTCAAACTTTCTTTCGTATTGTTTTTCAGATGTAGTATTATTACAATTACTATTTTCTATAGGCTCTTTTTTATTTAATACTAAACTCGCCTCAGAAATTTCTAATTTCTCATCATAAATTTCATTATCTCCTGAAAAAGCAAAGTTCTTTAAAATTTCTATTTCTTTATCAGAAAACATAAACTTAATTTCTTCTAATCCTGCATTCTTAGCTGAACTTTCTATTTTAAGTACCTTATAACCTAAAATTTTTTCTATTAGATTCTGAGATATATCCATTGACTTCAAATTTTTTCTAGGTATTATTAGAGTCTTCTTTGATAATATGCCTTTATGATATTTAGCTTCATCATTTGATATAACTAAAAAAGTTTTATTCCACTCAATTATCATAAAAACTAAATCAAGTAAGATAACAATGCCAATAATATACCAAGCCTTATTTTTAGAAAATGCTATTGTTACTAAACAAAAAACTAAAATATTTATTATTGATTTAGGCAAGCTATAAATCAAACTTTTCCAATTATTTTTTATTTTTATTTCTCTATTATGTAAAGGATTTTCATAATTATTAGATTGATTTATTTTTTTACTACTCAACTCTTCACTCATAATTAACCCTTAAGTTCCTCCCTTACATTTTCATTTATCTTTTTACTTAAAAACGCTCTAATCTTTTCCACTTCATCTTTATCGATATTAGGAATATCATAACTTCCACCAGCTGTTCCTATCTTAACAGTAGCTAAATTAAAATAACTATTAATTGGTCCTTCACTTAAATTTATATTTTGTATTCTAACAATAGGTATTGTTACACTCTTCCTAAAGTAGATTCCCTCTGTAAAAAATATTTCATCTTCACTTATTCTATAGCTCCATTGCTTATACTCAAAAAATGGCTCAATAAATGCACTTACAGCAGTTAATAATATTACTATTAAACTTACTATATTTATTGGTGTACTAAATTTATTTATAAACCAATTAAATCCCTGAAAATTAAACTTAGGCAGAATAACCATTGCTACTATGTATATAATTAATAATATTATTAGAGCAATACTTCTAGATATTACCCAAGATTTAATTGCTTTATTACTAAGCTTTCTATTCATTAACATCCCCCTTTTTAATTTATTCGTATTTATTTTTATGACAACTTATTAAAAAGTTTAAATTTTATAAAATTTGTTAACTTTTCCTTAAAATATCATATAGAATTTACTTAGTCAATTTTAACCTAAAAAAATTAAGATAAGCTTAAGAAAGGAACCTAATTATTTATTTGAATAAAAAGACTGCATTTATTGTAATAGACTAACTTTTATAAAATTAGTTCTATATCTTAGATACAGTCTTAAACATTAAATTTCTATATATTTTTAAGGCCTTATTTAAATATAATATTGAGCCTGTGCACTATACATAACCTCATATTCATTGCCTTTATCTTTTACAAGCTCATCATGTGTACCATATTGAATAAGTCTTCCTTTATGGAACACTGCAATCTTATCACAGAATTTACAGCTAGATAATCTATGTGAAATATATATTGTAGTTTTCTTTCCTATAAGCTCATTAAACTTACTATATATCTCATGCTCGGCTTTTGGATCTAAGGCTGCTGTTGGCTCATCAAGGATTACTATTGGTGCATCTTTGTAAATAGCTCTAGCTATGGCTAATTTCTGTGCTTGTCCTCCTGAGAATTCTATACCACCCTCATCAAAGTTTTTGTATATAGGTGTATATATTCCCTTAGGTAGCTTTTCTAAATCTTTTTCAAATCCACCTTTCCTTAAAACCTCTTCTATATCCTCATCCTTAACATTTTCAACCTTATCTAATGCTATATTTTCTTTAATTGAAAATGATAGAAGCTTAAAGTCTTGGAATACCACAGATAAAAGTTTCATATATTCATCATAATCATACTCCCTTATATTCACTCCATTTAGTAGAATTTCTCCCTCTGTTGGATCATAAAGCCTTGCTAAAAGTTTTATAAAAGTTGTTTTACCGGCTCCATTTAATCCAACTACTGAAAGCTTTTCACCTTCTTTTATATTAATTGAAACATTTTTCAAAGTGAATTCTTTACTTCTTGGATATTTAAATGAAACATTCTTAAATTCTATATTTGCCTCTTCTAAATTTTCAATATGCTTACCATTCTTAACTTGTTTTGACTCTACACTATCAAATTTCATATAAGCTTGAAGGTATCTACACATTTGTCTTATTGTCACATAGTTTTTAAAAAGGTTAGAAATTGATGTGCTAAAGTTTATAGCTGCATTTGTGTACATTGCAAAATCACCAATACCTATACTTTTATTTAAAACTCTGTAAGTTATATATCCATAAACTATAAGCATTTGTAATTGTACTACTACTTGATTAAATCCTTCAAAAACACCTAGTTTATTAAACATTCTAGACCAAATGCTCATGCTGTTTTTATTGAAATTATCTATCTTATTAACAAAAAGAGGTGCTACATTATAAAGTCTTATATCCTTTGCTGCTCCAAAATCATTTACTGTATTTATATAGTATCCATACTCCCTGTTTAGTGGAATTAACATATCATAAAACTTGTGTTGTAATCTTTGAGATTTCTTATAAACAAAGGTATTTAAAAGAACTATTCCAACTATTATTACTATAATAATCCAGTCTAAAGTTAAGATTAATCCTATTAAAGCTACGATTTTAATCATTTCAGTTAATATACTTGATAAAGTAAATATAAGTTGCCAAATAGCTCCCTGATTTCTTATTGGAAATAAGGCTCTTTCTTTCAAATTAAGCATTTCTGGATCTTCTATATTTTCAAAATCCATATCCATAACCTTTTTTCCTATTAGCAAATCAAAACCTGCAACTATTTCCTCATTTTTAAAGGCACATTTATTTTCTAAGATTCTATTTATAGCATTTAATATTCCATTACCTACTACTGTTGCCAATACTAAAAAAACAAGTACCTTTATTCTTTTAGCCCCTAATAATTCATCTATAATATACTTTGGCATTATTATATTTAAGAAAGGAACTGCCGCAGCAAAAAATGATGAAAAGAACAATGTAGGCAAATAAGTTTTTGACATGCCATGTGCTGTTTTCAAGAAATATTTTATTATATATAAATCACTAGTGTACTTTTCTTTCCTTTTCATTATGCTAAAGCCTCACTTTCTTCTTTATAATATTGAGACTGTATGTTAAACATCTCACTGTACTTTCCATTTTCACTTAAAAGTTCATCATGTGTTCCATATTCAACAACCTCTCCATTTTCAAAGAAGGCTATAACATCACAAAATTTTGTACTTGCTAACCTATGTGATATATAAATTGCTGTTTTCTCTCCTATTAACTCATCAAAACCCTTATAGATATTATATTCTGCTACAGCATCTAAGGCTGATGTTGGTTCGTCCAAAATTACTATTTTCCCATTCTTATATAAAGCTCTTGCTAAGGCTAACTTTTGATTTTCTCCTCCTGATAGTTCTACTCCCTCTTCATCTAATATTTTTAAAAGAGAAGTATCTATGCCTTTTTCAAGTGAATCTATCTTTTCTTTAACTCCAGCTTTATCTATGCATTTTAAAACCTTATTCCTATCTGTATCTTTTGCCTCTTTTAAAGATACGTTCTCTGAAACACTAAATGCAAATGTCTTGATTTCTTGAAATACTACAGATAAAATCTTAAAATATTCTTCCTTTGAAAAATTCTTTATATTAACTCCATTTATTAATATTTCCCCGCTTGTGGGCTCATAAAGTCTACATAAAAGCTTAACAAAAGTCGTTTTTCCTGCTCCATTAATTCCAACAATAGCAAGTCTTTGTCCTTTTTTAATTTTTAGAGAAAGATTCTTATAAATATATCTCTCTGTTCTTGGGTACTTAAATGCTACGTTTTTAAATTCTATCTCATAAGAATCATCTTTTGGAACCTCTATTGGATTTTCTACTTCAGCACTATCCTTCATCTCTAGAAATTCTCTCATATCATCTAAATACATGCTCTGAGCCTTGATATTAGCAAAATCCTCTAATATACCTTTCATCCAATCTCCAAAGCCACTTATTGTTGAAAAATACATTGTAAAATCTCCAATAGTCATAGCAGCAAATAATACCTTATATATTAAATAACCATAAACAACAGATTCCCTTACTACAATAAGCCCAACATCTGCTAACTTAGCTTTTATTTCTTTTTTTCTTAAAGCTTTAGAAATATCTAATCTCGCACCTCTAAATTTTTTAAACTTTTTAACTAAAAGATTTTTCAAATTATATATTCTTATATCTTTTCCATATGAGAAATCATACATAGTATCAAAGGCATAAAAACTTCTTCTATCCTTATCTGCCACATCATCTTTTAGACTATACTCATATTTCTTAACATTTAATGTTAAATAATAACTTATTAAAACGTTTAACATTAAAAATAATAAAATCCATGGGCTTAAGAAGAATAATATTGAAATGTATCCAATAAAAGCAGTAAGTTTACCACAAAGCCCTAACAATAAATGATATATTCCCTCTACCCCAGTATTATTGTTACTAACCGCATTATATACACTTTTTATTTTATTTAATACCTCTGGATCTTCAGTATTTTTAAAATCCATTCTCATTACTTTTTCACTTATCCTTGAGACATAATCCATCCTAAGCTTAACAACTCTTGGATAATATGCATTTCCAAGCCATGTAACAATAAAATTAGCTATTGATGATAGAACAAAAAAACTAGCTAAAATTATTAAGATAACTTCTATTCTCTGCTGACCCATAAGTTCATCAATCAAAAATTTAGGTAAAAATATACCTAAAAAAGTAACTGCTGGCGCTAGAATAGTGTAAATAGCACATTGTAAAAATACTATTTTATCCTGTTGCCAAGCATATTGCAAGACATACTTTAAATTACTCATAAGAGTACCCTTCTTCTTATGACCACTCATAAATTCTCACCCTCCAAATACCTTTTTATTCCAAATACTCTATATATATTTTATCATTCTTTCTTGATTTTTCTGTAAAATACTATGGTTTATTAAATTTTTTAACTTTATCTAGAATTTTTACAATAAATTTAATTAATCAAACTATACTTTTTAACCATATCCTTTACTCTATCTAAATTTATTTTTTGTATTACCACAGCTATTTCATCTAGGTTTATCTCTTTGCCCTCATTGACTAAATAATAAAAACACACCCCTAACTTTCTTTTTATTATTAAAGTCATTTCATCTTCAATTCTTCCATACTCCCTTTTTAGGGCAAGAACAATATTTTTTGCTTCATCTCCATTAATAAGACCACTCAATATTAAGTCCTTATATATTAATAAAGTAAACAAAGTAACTTCATTATAATTTTCTTCTCTTCCTGCAAAAGCATCAAACATGTTTAAAATTGTCTCTGAAACAATGTTACGTTCCACTATATACTCTCGTCTTAGGTAAATATTTTTGATCTCATTAGAGAACTTCTCTGCCAATTCATCTAGAGAGGCATCATCTTTAAGTTCTATTATGGTATTTACTCTTTCTATGATCTTCTCCTTTGGGAAAAATGTCTCTTGTCCAGTAGAAACACTCTTTTTTATAAACCATTCCTCTGGAATTAGATTTTTTCTCTTCCATCTATATAACTGTCCATATGATATTCCCATTAAAGCTAATAAATCTTTTTTTGAAATTAATTCTTCATGCATACCTTATCACCTACTGTGCTTTTTTCATCTGTTATTTTTAATTCACCAGTATATTCTACTTTCTCTATTTCACATCCCTTTCCTATAGTAATATCATCTCCTCTAAGAATTTTACATTTTGTGTTTTCTAAGGATATTTTATCTCCTTCAATAATATCACATGTTAAGAATCCATCTGAATTAATAGAAAATTTAAAAAACATAAATTTTTTCCTATATTCAGCTTTTACTGTAATTTCTTCTCCTCCAATTTCTTTTATATATGACTCTCCCTCTGGAAGTATTGTTATTTTATCAGCTGCCAAAAGATTTTCCATATATATATTTCCAATACTATAAAAATCTTCTCCCTCACATTCCCCATCAATTTTGCATCCACCTCTTATTATCATCTTTTCAAAGTTTACATTACCACGAATTGAACATCCTCCATTTAAAACTATCTCTTTCCCCTTTAAATCTTGCTTAAATATTCCTGATCCGTTTACTTTTAATGTTTCTGTTGATGTTACATTTCCATCGCATACCACACTACCTGAACACTTAATTTCTTTTGTAATTATATCTCCTTTAACATCTGTGCTTCCACTTGTTTTCACTGCATTAGCCTTTATATTTCCCAAAATTTGACCAGAGCCTGATACCTTAACATTGTTATATTCTCCTGGTGAAATTGTTCCTGAACCTGCTATTTTAACATCATATAAGTTTTCTTTATTTTCCATAAGACTACTATCTCCTTTTATAAAAACTATTTATCTACTTACAAACTAATATTTCATTCAACTAAATTAAAATTTTTTCTTTAACACAACTTCCCTCAGCTACACTCAATTCTCCTGAGTATTCAATCTTCTCTATTTTGCAATTTCTACCTATAATTATATTATTTCCTCTAACAATCTTCGCAGTGGTATTTTCGATCTCTATATTATCACCTTCTATAAGATTACAAACTAATTCATTTTTTTGTTTATAATTAAAAATAAAAATTTTAAAGAAATTTTCCTCTCCAGCTTTAATTTTTATATTTTCTCCACCTATTTCATTAACATTAGATCTACTTAATAGTTTTATATCAATTTCATCGGCAGATAATAATCCTTCAACATTTATTTTTCCTTCGCCATAAATTTTTCTTCCTTCACAATCATTCTTGCATTTTAACCATCCTGAAAGCTCAATCAAATCAAAGTTTATTCCTTCTAAACATTTTAAAGCACCTGATATATTTACTTTGTTTGCAGTAATATTTTTTAAGACTTTAAAACTTCCTGATGAGTTAATTGATTCAATAACTTTAGCCTCACCTAAAACTTTAAACATTCCAGAAATGTCTATAGAGTTAGCTTCTATATTAGCTAAACTGTCTCCCTTTCCTGATACTCCAACATTGTTAGCTTTTATATCACCCAAAATTTTAACCATACCTGATATGTTGATATTGTTATATTCACCTCCAGCAATTTTCCCCATTCCTGAAATATCTATATTATTAAGCATTGTTTCATCACCCTTCTTTCAATATAACATTGTTACGTTATATATCAAAATAATAATAGTTTATACTAATTTAAAATTAGATTTAAAACTTACTAACGAAACATTGTTACGTTAAACTTCAAAAAAATATAAACCTATTTATATTTTTAGTATATACTAAATACCATGTTTTGTAAACAAATTCTTTTAAATTTATTATTTTTATTTTCAGTCTATTTCTAAAAAATATTAAGTTACCTATGTCTATCACTTTATATTTTAAACATGTTATATAAGAAAATATGAAGTTATAGTTATTAACTATAACTTCATATTAAAAACTGCCTGAAAAGCTCTATTATTTCATGAACTCTTGTGTAGCATAGTATGTATCTCCAACTTTATAAACTCCAACTCCCATAGAAGTAAAGTTTGAAGATAATATGTTAGCTCTGTGACCTGATGAATTCATCCAGTTTGTCATAAACTGATTAGCTATGTTCGCGTCACCTGAGTATCCACTTAAATATGCTATATTTTCTCCCCATGAATTATAAGAAACTCCATCAGCTTTCATTTTAGCTGTTATTAATTGTCCATTTGGATCTTCATGAGAAAAATACTTTTTAACTCCCATATCTTCTGACTTAATTCTTGCATATTTTTGCATTGTATTATTATAGCTTAAAGGCGCTACCCCTGCTTTAGCTCTTTCCTCATTAACTTTGTTGAATATCATTTGTTCAATTTGAGCTATATAAGCACTATCGTTACTTGGTTGCTCTGCTGGTTTTTCTGCTGGTTTGTCAGCTGGCTTATTTTCAGGTTTATCTGCAGGTTTGTTAACTGGTTTATCTGCAGGTTTTTCTACTGGCTTATCAACAGGTTTATTTTCTGGTTTTTCTGTTGGATTGTTAACAATAGGATTCTCAGCAGGCTTGTCATTAGTTGGTTTTTCTGCTGGTGCTTCAACTGAATCATTTTTATTTGAGTTACCAGTTTCTGAACAACTATTTCCTTTATTTAAAGTCCCATTATTAAAACATGGAATTTTAAATCCAAAAATTGAAAATCCATTATCATTTATTTCTTTACTATTGTCACAATTTTGATCCTTGCAATTTATTCCTTTGTCATTGGCACAATCATTATTATTTTCACAAGCTTGATCATTAGCTCCATTACATGCTGCATTTCCTTCATCACATTGTGAAGAATTATTTATGTTATTATTTTTTTCAGCATTAGCTTGTCCTTCTTCTTTATTAGCTTGTCCTTGATCTTTACAGAATGTTTTAGCTACAGATTCACATACTTTTGTAAAAGGATTGCTACTCTCAGTAGTTGCCTTAGTATTTTCAACAGAAGCTTGTCCATCTTCTGCTTTCTTGTTAGTCTCAGTTAAAACATTATTACTAGCTTCTAAGCTTTTAGGATTTGTTGTACTTATAGTATTAGCATATGCCATTCCAGCACTACCAGCAACTACTCCTAAAGATACTATTACAGAAATTATTTTTTTATTCATATTTTTTCCCCCCAATTATCTTTTGTTTTTCCTAAGAAAGCTAACCATAATTCTTATAAAGCTTCATATGTAGAGACAATATTATTGAAAGCTTTAATTATATATTAAGTAAAATATAATTTAAGAATTATTTAGCTATTAAATAAAAAAGTGTTACATCTTAACTACTCATATGTATAAGTCATTTTGGCTCTTACATTTTTCTGTAAACTTAAGATTAACACTTCTTCTCTAACTTAGGAATCAATTGATATCAAAGTCTTTTATCTAGACTTTAACTGAATTATATATGACTATTAAGCTAATATCCACTTTTTCACCTATGTTTTACCAATATTGTTTTTGGGTATACAGTAAAAATGATTCTATACTATTAAATTATTCATATTAATCCTATTTTTATAGTATAAAGCATATAAAATCTCTATGATATTTTTTCATATATTAGCTAATAATATTATTGGATCCTCTTATTTCTTTTTTTGAAAAATTATATTTTCGACAGATGTCGTCCTTTCAAAGTTACATAAAAAAGGGTTATATCATTATTAATTACATGAAATTATAGAAATCATAATAAGATACTCTATAATGACTTTTAAAATTAATATAATATAATATAACCCTTTTTGCTTAAATATTTAATTATCCAATTTATAAGTTTTAAACTTTATATTAAAAGATTTATTAAATAAGCTCTTCTAAAGTACTTTAGAATAAATACTACTTTACTTAACTTCTATAGTAACTTCTTCTTCAAAATACATACTCTTAACCTTTATTTTACAAAGTCCAACTTCTCCATGAGTTCTTACCCAAAAGGCTGTCGCTCCTCCAGAAATTCCAAATTTACTTGGGCCCATTATACTTAAAGGTCCTTCTATTTCAACCTCAATAAAATCATTATTTATGAAGAGAACCTCGCCTAAATTATCTAAAAGTTTAACAACAATCCTTGTAGCATCATAACTTGACTTATCTAAAGAAAGTTCTAAGTCATCTGGTGTAATTTGAAGCTTGTTCATACTTCTTAACTCACCAATTTCCTTTGAAGCAACCTCTTGATCATTTATGAAACCTTTTATAGTTAAAGCATTTTCTTTATCACCCCAGCCTCCAGCTAATTTATAAACTAAAGACATTATCTTAAATACTGGTACATTAACTTTTTCACTGAATTCTTCTATATATTTATAGTCCTCTTCAGCTAAATTTGTTAAATTTGAATTTTTTAATTTATTTAATACAAACTCCTTGATTTCAACTTTTGCATCCTCACTAAGAGGTATTTCTAAATCCATAGCAAGAATGTGTGAAATCTCTATTGGTGGATGTGGTAAATTAGGAAATTTCTCCTTATTGGGGTGATAAGTATCAATATATATTCCATCTTTAAATAGCTTTATATAATCACAGTTTGTAAGAACAGTAAATGGAAGTATTGCACCACCATCTCTTTCTCCTTTAGCACCTAAAGTAATAGGCTCTAAAACAACTCCATTTTCATTATCTTTTTGGCTAGCATATGAATAAGCTGCATACTTAGGATTTCTAAACATATCAGAAACTCCATGATAACAAATCTTATCTCCTGATCCAAAGGAGCTATGTGTATTATAGTCAAAAGCACACCATCCTATTGCTCCGCTTATTTCATCTAATCCAAAAGACTTATTAATAACTCTTAAATGTCTATATGCATGTTCAACCTTCTTACTTTCTTGATCAAAACTTTTAGTTGGATACATATGACCATTATACTCAGTTACTAAGTAAGGAACTTTTTCAGCTTGTCCTGTTACTTCACTTTGAGTTCTTAATACCTTTTCTCCACCACTGTGTATAAAATCATTCATAGTGTATACATCTTCTATGAAATCACTATTTTCTAGATATCTAACTCCTCCAGTTTGTCTAATAGGATCTAAACTTTTTGCCATAGCATTAGTTTTCATATAAAAATCATGACTATCTTGAGACTCATTTATTCTAACTCCCCATAAAATTATAGAAGGTCTATTGTAGTCTCTTTTAATCATCTCTTCTACATTTTTAATTGATTCAGCTTGCCATGCCTCATCCCCTATGTGTTGCCATCCTGGTATTTCTTCAAAAACTAATAATCCAATTTCATCACATTTTCTTAAAAAATGTACTGATTGTGGATAATGAGATGTTCTAACTATGTTAAGTCCTAATTCATCTTTTAGAATTTCAGCATCTTTTTCTTGAATCCTTTGAGGCATAGCATATCCTACATATGGATAAGACTGATGACGATTTAATCCTACAAGTTTTACTTTTCTTCCATTTAAATAAAAACCATCTGGTCTAAACTCTGCTTCTCTAAATCCAAAGGTATCTTTATATTCATCTATAACTTCTGATCCTTTTAATAGTTTTACTCTTATTTCATAAAGTTTAGGATTTTCTATATCCCATAATTCAACCATATTTAATTCATCTATTTCTATATTTTTAACGCTTACCCCTTTTTCTATTGGCAAACTCATTTTTAAAACTTCTTCGAAAGTTTCATCACCAAACTCTACAACTATCTCTAAATCATTTCTGTCTTCTTCAAAGTTATTTATTTCTATATCAAGTTCTAATTTTTTCTCTTCCTTTAGACAATCATATGCTCTTGCATATAAGTTATTAATAAATGTAGGTTCAACTATTCTTAAGGAAACTTCTCTGTATATTCCTCCATAAGTTAAATAATCAACAACATATCCATGGGGAGGTATATCAGGTCTTTCAGTTGAATCAACTACAACTTTTAATATATTATCCTCATTTATTCTTATGGCCTCTGTAATGTCTACTGAAAAGTTAGTGTAACCACCCTTATGTCCACCAACATGAATTCCATTTAGATAAACCTCTGCTGCTATCATAACCCCTTCAAAGTCTATAAATACCTTTTTCCCTTTAACCCCTTCATCGAATCTTAATGTTTTAGCATAAGTAGAAATAAACTGATATGCTTTTTCATCAAAATAGTTATATGGTAACTCTATATTCGTATGAGGTAAATCTACTCCTTCAAAACTACTAAAATCAAATTCATTTTTTAAATACTCCTTATTGTAATCCTTTGCATAAAACCATTGATTATTGATATGAATTATTTCTCTCATAAATTCCCCTCCTAATTTTACGATTAATTCTACGTAAATCCCAAGTAAATTATTACCATATATATTATACACGCTTTCTCTATGAACTTTCTTTTAACAATTAAAATTTCTAACAAATAATTTAAATTTGTTCAATATAAAAACACTTTAAACATAACAAGATAAATAAAACTCCTTATTAATGTTCAAAGTGTTCTAATTTGCATTTATAATTTTTTAATTAATGTTATTTTTCCCCTAGATAAGATTAAAACACCTTCGTTTTCTAACTTCTTAAGTTTTCTACTAACAACTTCCCTTGAAGATCCTATTTCTTTTGCAATCTCATTATGGGTAATATAAATATTACTTGTACCTTTTTCTTTTAAAAACTTAGCAAGTCTAGTATCGATTGGCTCATGTATTATATTTTCGTTTTTATCTATTATTCCTCTGAACTTTCTATATAAATCTTTATATAATAGTTGAAAAAACTCTAAGTTATTAAATAAATATTTGCTTAATACTTCTGGTGGAACTATAAACATTTCTAAATCTTGAATAGCATACCCTTCTATGTTAAGAGGAAGACAATTCATAAAGCATCCAAGAGCTTCATGACATAATTCACCTTTCTTTATAGTATATAAATTAGTCTCATCTCCCTCTTCATTTATTCTTTGAATTTTTAATTCTCCTTTAATTACTAAAGGAAAACCTGCACAACTTTTTTCTTCACTTGACTTAATGAATTCCCCACTTTCAAGTTCTATTAATATTATTTTTTCTTCAAAAGCACCATGACTCTTCTTATTTATATCCTTTAATACTGGATATATCTCATAGAGTAAGTCTAATTTTATACTTATATTCTTGCTCATATCTAAAACTCACTCCTTTTTATTTTTTTAGGCTCTTTTTAAATTAGTGTTGATTTTAAGATATGACTGTAAGACCATCTTAATGAGCAATACTTTGCGAAATTAAGCTAGGTCTGAAGGGCTAGCTTAAAATAAACATTCACTTAAAACATAGCTTTTATTAAAATCTTATTTATGCATTGTTTCTAGGTTTTCTCACTACCAAACTTATTTATCTACTAGGTTTTATTTTTTTTACCTCTTCTCTTATATTCATATCCATTTTTTTTAATATTTTTAAAGCTAACTCTTTTTCCTCTTTATTAAATCCTTCTGTAAGTATTTCTGACATATTACGGAGAACATTTCTAATATCCTCTTCTATTTCCTTTGCCTTATCTGTTGAATAAAGCCTGTGCTTTCTCTTGTCAACTTCATCTTTTTCTTTATATAAATACCCTTTTTCAATTAAAGATTTAACACCTTTAGCAACCTCATATTTATCTACCTTTAAAAGATTAACAATTTCATCTTGGCATATACCTTCTTTGTTATAAACCTTAATAAGATAAATATACTCACTTTTATTTATATTAAATCTTTCAAGATTTTTACCTATATAATAAACATTATTTCTATATATTCCAGTTATAAATTTTCCAAATAGTTGATCATCATATAAGATTTTCACAGCATTTCCTCCTAGTAAAACTCTCTATATTTATAGTAGCAAATAAAATTACAAAATAAAACAATCTCCTTTTACAACTTAATTAAATATAATAGTTGTATAAAGCAACTATTATAGGAGATATTAGATGAATCATGATTATATTTTAGGCGAAGAAAAAATTCTAACTGCCTTAATGAAATTAAGCATTCCAGCAACCCTTGCTATGCTTGTTAATGCTATATATAACATTGTTGATACAATCTTTGTAGGTCGTGAAGTTGGTGCTTTAGGAATTGCAGGTGTATCCATATACCTTCCCTTACAAATGATTATGATGTCACTGGCAGCATTAATTGGTATTGGTACAGCTTCAATTTTCTCAAGAAAAATTGGACAACATGACTTAGAGGGAGCTAATAAAGCTTTTGGTAATCTAATTTTATTAGTATATTCCTTTTCAATATTTACATTAGTATTTGGATTTATATTTTTGGAGGAACTTGTAAAATTTCTTGGTGCTAGTAATGAAGTCTTACCTTATGCAATGGATTATGCTAAGTCAATACTTCCTGGAGTTTTATTTTTTCCAATTTGTGTAGCAGCTAATAATATAACAAGAGCTGAAGGAAGTGCAAAGGATGCTATGTGCTGTATGAGTATTGGAATGGTTGCAAACATAATTCTAGACTATTTGTTCATATGCAAATTTAATATGGGAATAGTTGGTGCTGGTTTAGCAACATCAATTTCTAAATCACTAAGCTTTTCATATTTAGTTTATTATTTATTAAATAAATCCTCTGTAAAAATTAAATTTGAGTATATAAAATTTGATTTTTCAATATTTAAAGAAATTATTGCAATAGGTTCCTCTGCTTTCATAACTCAAGTATCTATTAGTCTAGTTACATTACTACTAAATCATTCCTTAGTTAAATATGGTGGAAATCTTGCCTTATCCATATATGGAATAGTGTACAAACTTACCTTGTTTATACAAATGCCTTTATCTGGACTGGTTCAAGGAATGCAGCCTATTGTTGGTTTTAATACTGGAGCTAAAAACACGACTAGGGTTAAGAATACATTTAAATTAACATTAATAATATCAACTTGTATTGCTACAATTTTCACCTTAATAATATTAATAAAATCTGATATATTCATGCAATTATTCACAACAGATGCTATTCTAATAACTGAAGGAAGTAAGGTATTGAAAAGTAATATAATTATGTATCCAGTACTAGGCATATACCTAACATCTATTGGTTTCTATCAATCAACAGGAAGAGGAAAAGAATCATTAATTTTATCTTTACTAAGACAATTTATTTTCTTTATTCCACTTTCAATAATACTACCATTATTATTTAACCTTGACATATGGGGTATATGGATAGCCTTCCCTATTTCAGACTTCCTAGCATTCATATGCACATTAATAATTGCTAAAATAAGCCTTAATAAAAAGTCTATAAGCAATGAATCACTAGTTTAATTAACTATCTAAAAACTTTAAAAGGGAGTATATCAAACTTATATACTCCCCAAATAATTTCAGTTCATTTTCTTTTCAACCTATTTATCAATAATATTCCTTCTACTATAATTAAAAGTAATACTATTTATATAACCTCTGAAACCTTCTATTTTTATTAAAATTTTATTGATGCATTATTTCTAGGTGTTCCTTCTGGGTATTCATAAGTATAATCAGGAAGTTTATGATCTTGATGAATATCTCCATTTAAAGCATTAAGCTCATAGGTTCTAGTATGTTCTCCATTGAAAAATATATTACCATAAAAAGAACCATCTGCTGGAGTTATATACATAAATAAGTTCTCTCCTGAATGTTCCGGATAGCGTTTAAAATAAGCCTTTGCAATAACCTTTTCGGCTTCTCCATAAGTTATGTATGGAAATCCTGGCTTTTCTCCTCTCTCATTCTCTGAGATATTTGTTTTATAATAGTATGTTTTTAAACTAGCCTGCTTGTTTTCATTTTCTTTTAATTCTTGTTCCTTCTTAGCTGTTTTTTCTTGCTCTACTCTTTGTTTTTCTTCCTCAATTCTCTTCTTTTCAGCTTCAGCTTTTTTTCTTTCCTCTTCTTCTTTTTCTTTTGCTATTCTTTCAACTTCCTTCTTTTTCTCAATCTCTTTGTTTATCTTATCTTTTAAGCTATTTAATTCTGTGTTTATAACTTCTACAGTGCCTTCATTGGTTGTATTTAATATATCTAAGGCCTCATCTAGCTTATCTTCATCATAAATTTCAGTTGCTAATTTAATCTTTTCCTCTTGAACTTCTATATCAGATATCTCTTCAAGCTTCTTATTAACTTCTGTATTTTCTTTTATTTTCGTACTTTCTATATATAGATTTTTAGCCTCTTCATAATTATTAGCTTCAAATTCAGCTAATGCTTTTGAAATTAAATTATTATATTTTGCTCTTTCTCTAGCTTCAGAAACAACTATCCCGGTTGTTCCTACCAATAAAATAACTGTAGCCGTAATAATAACAATTTTTATTCTCTTTTTTCTCACACTAATTCCCCTTTAACCTATATTATCTTTTTAATTTTACAATTAGCTTTAATAATATTAATAGAATACACTTAACATTAAATTTATTCTTCAACAGATTATCATAGGTATTATGAAAAAACAATTTAAGGGAATATTAATTTAAACTTTCTTAATACATCTTTAATCATTAGCTTATTAAATGAATTATATAAAATTTTAATTTTTCTTTTTAATTAATTTTTACTACAAGTTATTAATAATTCTATTATGAAAATATTGTCCTTTAAAATATAACTTTAAAAATTTCGTTAATTAAATATACACATATTTTTTTCTAACTTTTTAATGATATACTTATGTTATATGTAAAAATATGGAGGTTTTATATGAAAGAATTATTAGAATCAATATTTTTATCCATAATCATTTCAATTGCAGGCTTATTTTTAATTTCTTTAGTGCTACCATCAATTGAATTGGCATCATTAATTCTTGTTTTAACAGTAGTAATACATTGCACACGACTAATTATAACTAAGCTTGATGAACTAAAAAAAGACTTATCTAAAAACAATGAAAGTATTAAAACTACAGAAATTAAGGATACCCTGTAGCTAAATTTAATTATGAGTGGCATAAACCTTACACCACTCATAAAACTTTTAATTCCTTATTTAATATTAATTAAAATTATATTCTGTTACTATTGGCTCTCTATTCATTGTCTTATCATTAAAATATTCGTAGAAAGAAAGTGCCAAGAAACTTCCTGCTATATTAGTTATATTACTATATCCTAAGTTTTGAAGAACTAAAGCTGCATTATAACTTCTTTGACCAGTTCTGCAATGCACGTAAACTGGTATATCCTTTGGAATTTCATTTACTCTTTCTCTTAATTGGCTAAGAGGAATATTTTTTGCTCCTTTTATATGACCTCTTGCAAATTCTCCTTCTTCTCTAACATCTATAATATAAGCTCCTGATTCTACTAACTCTCTTACTTTATCTACATTTACCTGTTTAAATGATTCTCTTAATAAATTTGATCCTACATAACCTGCATAGTTTACAGCATCCTTAGCAGTATCAAATGGTGGTGCATAACAAAGCTCTAAGTCTCTTAAATCATCCACTGTCGCTCCAAATTTTATAGCAGTTGCAACTACATCTACCCTCTTAGTTATATCACCTTTTCCTATAGCTTGTGCTCCTAAAACTCTTCCTGTAGGAACCTCATAAATTAATTTAAAATGAATTGGATGACTTCCTGGCATTATTCCAACCTTATCTGATGGTATAACTCTAACTATTCCATATTCTATATTCATTTTTAAAGCCTTTATTAATCCTTCATTTAATCCTGTTGATGCTCCATTATAATCGAAGACTTTTATTGCTGATGAACCAATATATCCTTTGTTTAAAACTGGTAATCCGTTTATGTGGTCAGCCGCATTTCTAGCTTCCTTTTGAGCTGGCCCTGCTAATGAAATCTTTGCCTGTGATTGAGTTAATGCATTAAATACTTCAATAGCATCTCCTACAGCATAAATATCTTCATCTATTGTTCCATAGTTTTGATTCACTTTTAAAGCACCAGTTACTCCTATTTCTAATCCTGCTTCTCTTGCAAGCTCAGTTTCCGGCGCTATTCCAATTGCCATAATAACAGCATCAGCCTTTATTTTCTTTCCAGACTCAAGTATAACCTCATTCTCACCAAATGATGTAACCTTTTGTCCTAATATTAGATTAATTTCATGGTCATATAATTCTTTATGAATAATTTGAACCATATCATAATCAAAAGATTTTAATATTTGATCCATAGCTTCTATTAAAGTTACATTAAATCCTGCTTCTTTTAAATTTTCAGCAACCTCAACTCCAATAAATCCTCCACCTATTACAGTAATATCTTTAACACCATCTGATTTAACAAAAGTATTTAGTTTATTTATATCTACAACATTTCTTATTGAAAATACATTAACCTTCTCTATTCCTGAAATATTAGGAATTATAGGCTTAGCCCCTGGAGACAATACCAATTTATCGTAAGATTCTGTATAAGTTTCATCTGTAACAAGATTTCTTACAGTAACTTCTTTTTTATCTCTATTTATAGAAACAACTTCATTATTTACTCTAGCTTCAATGTTATATTGTGCTAAAAACTTTTCTGGACTCATAAGAATAAGTCTATTGGCTTCTCCTATGGTTCCACTTAAATTATATGGAAGTGAACAGTTTGAAAATGATACATTAGGTCCCTTTTCAAACATTATAATTTTATCTTCTTCACTAAGTCTTCTTAGTCTTGCTGCTACAGAAGCGCCTCCAGCAACTCCTCCAACTATTAAAATCTTTCTTCTCATATTTATACCTCCAAATTTCTCTAAAATTTATCGAACACTCTAATAATTTTTCTTCATAAAATACATCTTACAAACTACTTAAGTTTTGTACCTACATATGAACCAATACCACCTGACACATTTACAACATCGTATCCTTCTTTACTTAAAGTACTTGTTGCTCTTGAACTTCTTCCTCCTGATTGGCACATTATATAATATTTCTTATCTTTATCTAGATATTTTGATGGATTTCCTAATATATCTCCCATAGGAATATTTTTAGAATTTTTTAAAGCTCTTAATTTATATTCATATGGTTCTCTTATATCTATTAAATTTATTTTTCCTAACATAGAATCTAAATCATTAACATTTATACTTTCTGCCGAACTTCTTCTTAAAAATGAAAACATAATTTTTTCCTCCGCTTCTCATACCATATTTTATTTAGATTTAATCTCTTTATATAAATCAATATTTCCTTTTATTAAAGAAATTAATTTTTAATCTTCCTCATGACCTTATTATAATTCTAAAAAAAAGATACTTATGTGACTAAGTCACACAAATATCTTTTTTTATATTAAATCTTAAATTTTCTTAGTACTTTTAAAAAGCTATTGTTGTAAAACTATATGATTAATATATATATATTAATCAACTTACTGTTCTAGCTATATTTTCTAACTTTTCATTTAATTCTTTAATTTTCATATTAACTCTTATTTGTTCATTTTTTAATTTTTCCGCTATTCTTCTTATTTCACCTTCAAGTTCATAAATTTCATACAATGAGCCTTTTGTATCTTCTTTATCTGAAAAATCATTAAGCATACAATTAAAGAAGTGATCGAAAATATAAGCAGTTCCACTAATATCCTTATCTTCTAAAGACATTGTTTTTCTAACAGCTTTTAATTCTTCGTTTAACATCTCAACAGAATAACTTAATCTTTCCATAGTAGATTTTATATAATCTATTTTTTCACTATTTTCTATGGAATTTATTATCCCTGTACCTACAATAGTATATGGTCCCCAATTTTCAATACCTTCTAAAGCGCTTTTTATTTCATCAGCTATCATGAGAGCATTTTCTGCTTTATTTAAAACTTCTAAAACCAAAACTTTTTCATTTAAAAGAGAGCTGATTTCATTTTCATATTTAATTATCTCATCTTTAACATCTAAATTACTTCTTTTTAATATATCTATTTTTTGTATTATAAGAGCTTCATATTGATTATCCTCTACTTGTAGCTCTCTTAACTTTTTCTTTTCTTCCTCTAAATCATTGTTTAAGTTTTTAATATCTGATTTTAAATTATCGTATTTCAATTTAGCATCTAAGTACTCTTTCTCTTCCTTGTTTAATTTTTCTTTTTTATTATTCATTATACTTGCCATTAAGTTTGAGAAAGAAAATGATTTTAGCCTTTCTACATCTTTTTCTTCCTTAATCAAATTTTTTTCTAAAACTTTCAATTCATCTTCTTTATTGCTTAAAGCTTCTTCTATTGATGAAATTTTATTTTCCAAAGCTTCTTTAAGTACCTTATTATTTCTATACTTTTTGATTTTTTCATCTATTTCTTTAATCATTTGCATGTCTCTTCTATTACTAACACTTTTAAAAAATTACAAATCATAAGTTTTTAAAATTATTAGCAACTTCTCCTCCTCTTCATCAAAATTTAATTGTTCCCTATTAAACTGAATATAGCATACCCCTAACTTATTGTAAATATATGTATTACTTTATTCAGCAACGTAAAATTTATAGTTTAATTTAAAGTAATACATATATTTTATTTCTAATTAATTTTTCTCAATAATTTTTTCTAATTTATCATTCAAAGTATTAATTTTTACATTTATAATATTTTCTTTTTCTTCTAATCTATTTATTAACTTTATCATCTTATTCTGAAAGTCTTCAATCTTATATAAAGAATCATTTATTTCTCCTTGGACAGAAAAATCAGTAAATATGTTATCAAAGAAAATATCAAAGGTATATGAAAGTCCACTTATATTTAATCTTTTACTAAATACTGAAACATCAATATCTCCTAGTTCTTTATTAAGTCTTTCCACAGCATAACTAAGCCTTTCCATATAAGTCTTAGCATCATCAATTCTACTATGTTTAACTGCAGAGGAAATCATTCCTCCTGCGATTATGTCATATGTTCCCCAACTATGAGCACTATCTAAAGAGTCTTTAACTTCTTTACTAATCATTAAACAATTATTAGCCTCTCTTAAAGCCTCTGAAATTTCAGTTTTGCTACTTAATAATTCTTTTATTTCATTTTCAATATGAATTATCTCATCTCTTATATTTAAATTTAATTTTTTAATTAATTCCCTTTTCTCACTTATAAGATCTTTATATCTTCCTTCAATATTGATTAAATAACCTAATCTCTCATTAGTACTTTCTATATCATGTTTCAAATTCTCAACCTTGGACTTAAAGCTATCATATTTAAGCTTTGCCTCTAAATATTCTTTTTCTTCTTTCGCTAATTTTTCATCTTTATTTCTTAGTAAACTAGCCATTAAATTTGAAAATGAAAGCGTCTTAAGCTTTTGAACATCCTTTAATTCCTTTTTCAGACTTTTTTCAAGCTCAAATAGTTCTTTTTCTTTATTATTTAAATCCTCATTAAGAATTAAACTCTTCTTTTCAAGAATTTCTTTTAAAGCTATATTTTCACGGCACTCTTTTATTTTTTCATTTAACTCTTTAAGCATAACCACTCTGCTACCTATATTTATTGAAATATTTTAATAACAATACAAAGTTAAGGTAGCATTCTATCCCCCTTTTCCCAAAATTATTAAAACTATTATAAAACCTTATATTAATTATCAATAATTAATATAAGAAATTTAACATCTTTATACTCTATAATTACCTAATCCTATAATAAAGATGTAAATTCATAAGTTATGAAATTAATTTAAATTATAATTTCCTAATATTATTAAAAAATATCCCAGACCTCTTTTTGTGGATATTATCATTTAACCATACAGATTTATATTTCTCTAAAGAGTCATGTTTTTTCTTATATCATCAATAATTTTTATATTTTCAAACTTTGAAAATATCACTATAGTTCTTCTTATATTTTTCATTTCCCCCTCTCTCTTCTCCTATAATTTTATCACTTATTTTAGAATTTATGTTAATATATTACTTTAGTTTTTTTATTTTACTAAAAAATTTAGGATAGGAACTTTTTAAAAGACCTATCCTATTATTTAGCCTAATTTTTAATTATATCTATGATAAAAACAATCTTCATATTTAATTAGTACAATAAATGTAGCTACTAAAAATACTATTAGCACCAATTTTAATTTAATTCTTGTATTTTTTATGCTTTTCAATTTTATTGTCAAAATATGAGTTAATATTATTTATTAACCTCTCAAAAATTAATACCATATTTATCTTATCTCCCTTAAAGGCCTATTTGTATGATTAATTATATTATGTACCTTATTACACTTAAAGGAAAACGCTTTTCAATTTCTTCTTTAAAAAATTCTTTTATTTCTTGCATATCTTCTTTATTATAAACATATTTGCCATAACCAAATTGACCATATTTAAATTTTCTTTCTTCTTCATTCATAGGAAGTGAGGTATCTGGAAATATTTCAATTATTCTATTTTTAGCCTTTATGGTATATCTATGACTTATGACTTCAAAACCTAAATTTTTATCTTGTTCTATTGGAATTTCGCTTCTTAGCATATCTAAAAGCTCCTTATACTCTTCCTTCCAATTTTTATATAAAAATACTGGTGCAATTATAAATCCTAAAGGATATCCTGCCCTTGCAACCTTACCAGCAGCTTCAATTCTTACTTTTGCTGAAGAAGTTACATGTTCATAATCATTTATTACTTTATCTGTATTTATGCTAAATCTTATTTCTGTGTGACCATTATGATTTAAGTTTAAAAGGCTATCTATATCATTATATTTAGTAACAAACCTAAATCTAGCAAACTCTTCTTTTCCAAAATACTCTATGCATTTAGCCAAAGATTTAGTATATGGTTCAACAGGAATTGGATCTGAAGTTGCTGCCCCTTCAAATATTGTTACATCGTACTTTCTCTCTTTAATATATTTATCAGCTTGCTTTAAAATTTCATCTATATTAACATGTACTCTAACAAAAGGTTTATCCCCTAACTGAGTATTTAAATAACAATATTCACATTGTCCCATGCATCCTGAAACTAAAGGTAATTGATAATGAGCAGAAGGCTTACAACTTTGAAATTTCATACTCTTTTTAACTCCTACAACTAAGGTTTTCTTTCCTTCTCTATACTGCTCATGAAGATTTTCACCTGGAATAGATGATTTTGCTCTATTAGATGTTAAATTTATAATTTCTACTGGTTTTTCTTTAAAAAATCTATATATATCTTTTCCTAACTTATAATCTAAAGATCCTTTTTCAAATATAACTCTCTTTGGAACAAACATATATGTGCTTTAGTAAAAGTACTGACCTCTTACTAAATCCTCCTCTCTAATATTTAATATATAATTATTGTTTCCAAATACTATTTAATAAATTTAAAGAATAATCTCTCTAGGTTTTATGCTATAATTTGCTTAATTGGTAATTTTAAGAAAAGAGGTGTTTTTCTTGATAAACTTTTATGAAATGAATCTAAACGACTTTGAGGCTCTTAATAAAAAATTTCCATATTTAAAAACTCTGTTTTTATTTATTCTAAGTATCCTCTTACTTCTTAGCCTAAATTTATTTTCACCAAAGATAAAAGTAGATGCTTCAATATCTAAATTAACAGAAGAAGATATGTATGCTAATAATTTTGTTGATGAAAATTGGAATGCAAAAGATAGTACTAACTATAGAAATGTAGATATTTCAATATCAGTTAAAAGTTTTCCCTTATTTATAAAAAACTTTAAAGTAGAAAAAGATAAATTGCTTGATTTCTTTGATTACAATTCAAATATTCAACCTATAGGTGGAGGTGGTAGTAGCATTTCTGAAAATTACAGTGGACAATATTCAGAAAATAAAAAAGTTATACTACTCAACGGTGCTACTGATAATGATATTATTAGTAAATTAAAAAATTATAAATTAAAATTCTCTTGGGAAAATATATATGGTAAAAAATTTGAAAAAGATATTAATTTAAAAGAATGTTTTTAAAAATTAATGCTACTATATTATCATAACTTAAATATACATTTAGACTTATACCTTTTATAGCTCTTTTTTAGCTTTATTTGGTTCTTTTCCACAATCTATTAGTTCTTTTTTTCTAATATTTCTAAATGTCTATAAAGAGTTAAAATTGATTTTATATTTAATGTTTGAGTTATTTCGCTGACAGTTTGAGGAACCCCCTTTCATCTTATAAATTCTACTAAAAACTTATATATTTCTTCTTGTTTTTTCATATGTTCACTATATATATATAAAAGAAGTAGCCTTTAATTTTCTTATAAAGCTACTTCTTTTTAGGTTTTTTATTTTTTTCGTATATATTATATTAAAAGAGCTTGTAATGACCATCTTCATTTTTTTCACACTAATAGTTACAATACCAATATATAAGTTTGAATTTTTGTATCCAAAATATTGATATAGATCTAGACCCATCTGGTTCTCTGTTTTATATCTATTTTGTTATACCAAATACAAAACTCTTTAATATTATTTCTTCTTAAATAATGATTTTACCGCTCTTTTGACAACATCAAAAAAACTTAACGACTTAACCATGTGATCTGGGTCAACATATTTTCTAACAGTACGAAGTACTTTCTTTGTTTCCTTAGAAGCAAAAGAATATGTACCATTTTTCTTTGTTTTTATTGCATATCGTGGAATCCACTTTCCTTTTAGTATTACTGACACAATGACATAATCAACCTCTTCCCAAGGAATTTGAATGAATTTTTGGTAATCACTAGAATTATAAAATTCAAAACCTTTGTCACCAATCATTATTTTCCCATAATCCGCAAGGCCTGTAAAAGCTGTTGCATCAACTACTAGATCCACCTTTGTATTGAGTGATTGAATCATACGTTCTACCTCTTTCTACTTAGTATAACAATTTTATTTTATCTATATATTTCTTAAAAGAATTAAAAAGCCATTAACAAAAAAATCAGATAAATATAATTAATGTGCTCATTAAATTTAATACTAACTTTATTTATTTTTTAATTAGAATTTAAATTTAAGTACTTATTCTTCCATTCTATAATATCACAAAAATTATTTTTCTTACTCTACTTTAGCTTCTTTATGTTTAAGAAAAGCCTAGGCTAAGTAAAAAATATTACATTAACCTAGGCTAAATAAAAATATTACATTAAACCTATTACATGGAAAACAATACCGATTACGAATAAAGAAAGAATAATGACAATTGGAGATACTTTCTTCTTAAGTAACCACATACAAAGGAATGTTAATAATAATCCTGCAAGTCCAGGAATCAATGAATCTAAGTTACCTTGTAATGTTGTAACCTTATCAGGAGTTAATGATAATCCAGAAGCTTGTTGCAATAAAGCTTGTTTAACCCCTTCTGCTCCAGCAGGAAGACTATTCCAATCAATATAAGCACCTGGGCTTAACTGAACAGATGATACTACTGGTGTAAATTTAATGGATACCCATCTATTTACCAATGACCCTAATATGAACATACCAAGTATAGATGCCCCTTTTGTAATATCCTGTAATAAATTACCTGATAAATCTTCTGTAATACGAGAACCTGCTTTGTAACCAAACTCTTGTGTGTACCAAGTAAATGCCATACGAATAATATTCCAACCTAAGAAGAATATAATTGGCCCCAATATGTTACCTGCCATAGCAAGTGAAGCACCTAATGCTCCTAATATAGGTCTAACAGTAAACCAGAAAACAGGATCTCCAATACCAGCTAAAGGTCCCATCATACCAACTTTAACCCCTTGAATAGTTACATCATCTACCTGTGCTCCATTTGCACGATCTTCTTCTAATGCTAATGTTACACCAATAATAGGTGATGCTACATATGGGTGAGTGTTAAAAAACTCTAAGTGACGTGTTAATGCTGCTGATCTTTCTTCTTTAGTTTTATATAATTTTTTGATGGCAGGAATTAATGAATATGCCCAACCACCATTTTGCATTCTTTCATAGTTCCAAGATCCTTGAATGAAAGTTGAACGCCACCAAATAGAAAGACGGTCTCTTTTTGTTAACTTTAATTTTTTTTCCATTTTCGTCTTATCTCCTTCCTTAGTATCTATCTATAATATCGCCTATAGGATCTCCCATATTTGATCCACTATTACCTGAGCCACCTTTTTTACTAAGTGCTAAGTAAATAAGAGCTAAAGCTACACCGATTGCACCTAATCCTATAAGTGTAATTTGAGGAATAGTTGCTAATACAAAACCAATTGCAAAGAATGGCCATACTTCTTTTGTTGCCATCATGTTGATTACCATTGCATAACCAACAGCTACAACCATTCCACCACCTACTGCTAAACCATCTGTTAACCAAGCAGGCATAGAAGCAAGTAATGAACTTATTGGACCAGCGCCAATTAGTAAGATTAATGCAGCTGGAAGTGCTATACGTACACCTTGCATACAAATAGCAATAATATGCCACATTTCAACTTTTCTTATATTTCCTTCTTTAGCGGCAGCATCCATAAAATGTACAAATGCTGTAGCTATTGTACGACAAATGATTGTTAGTAATAATCCTGCAACTGCTAGTGGAATTGCTATAGCGATAGCTGAAGGAATTCCTGCTTGACCTTCTCCACTAAGAACTAGAATAATCGCAGCTGCAACAGATGCTAAGGCTGCATCTGGTGCTACGGCAGCACCTATATTTGCCCAACCTAAGGCAATCATTTGAAGACTACCACCTAAGATTAAGCATGGTAGTAAGTTACCTGTAACTAATCCGATTAAAGTACAAGCAACTAGAGGTTGTTGGAATTGGAATTCATCTAGGATACCTCCCATCCCAGCTAAAAATGCAATAATAATAACTAATATTACTTGAAATATATTTAGATCCACGATTGTTAATCCTCCTTTTTCTATTAAAATAATTTATATTATTTTAATTTTTTTAATTCTTCTTGTGCTTTTTTAAGAATTTCATCCATATTTCCTTTTGAATCATTTGGAACTTTACGAACATCAAAATCTAATCCAGCTTTTTTAAGTTTATTGAAAGTATCGATATCTTCTTGATTAAAAGCAAGTACTTTATTTGGTTGAACTTTTCCTGGAGAATGTGCCATAGAACCAACATTAATTGTCTTTAGAGGTACTCCTCCTTCTACTGCTCTAAGTACATCTTCTGGATTTTCAAAAAGAAGCAATGCACGTTGTCCTCCAAAATGTTTATCATCTTTTGCAAGTTTAATCATTTGACTAACCGGAACAGTATGAGCTTTAACCCCTGGAGGAGCAGCTTGTTGAATCAATTTCTTACGAAGTTCATCTTTAGCTACATCGTCTGATACAACTATAATTCTTGTTGGACGCACAGTTTTTGTCCAAGCAGTTGCTACTTGACCATGAAGCAAACGTGAATCAATACGCGCTAAAACGTATTCAAATGATCCAGGTGCACCTACATTAGATTGTTGAGCAGAATCTTCAACAGGTTTATCAGAATCCGCAGGTTCTAATGATTCTGGCTTAACTTTAACTCCTTCTCTAGCTGTTTTTATGATACTAGCCGCAATTTCTTGTGCTGATTCCATTGAAAAACGTGAAGCATAGGCTTCAATAACCATTGGTAGATTCATACCAGCTACGATTGCCCATTTATCTTTATGTTCTTCAACTAGACTATCTGCTTGGTTAAATGGTGTTCCTCCCCATAGGTCAACTAAGAATAAAACCTCATCTTGATTGTCAAAGGATGCAATTGCTTCTTTCATTTTTGCTTTAATATCATCAGGTCCTTCACTAGGCATCAATGTAACCGCTTTTACATTTTCCTGTTCTCCAAAAATCATTGAGCCAGATTGCAGTATTCCTTTAGCAAACTCTCCGTGACTAGCAAGAATAATTCCTACCATATATATACCTCCTATTTTTTTATTTTTTGCGATAAAATTTATTTATTTTATCTTAAATTAATTTTACAAGCTTTTCATTAATTTTACAACTTTTTATATTTAAATACAAATTTTATTAAATGGATAAAACCTAAAAATATGGATTTATGCTAAATAAAGAGTATTTTCTACACTTATACTAATTTTTTGAGTTATTTTCAAATATTTTCTAAAAATAAAAAATTATATAATTCATCTCTATACAACTTCAAAATCACAAAAAGTTTTTTCATCGCTACTTATTTTTTCTTTATTTAGTGTAGTCGAAACAATATTAATATTAAATAATTCTCTTTTAATCTCACTTAATTTACATATCATAATTAATCACTAATTATAGTTTATCATGTCAATTTATTTTCATATTTTTTTACTAAATTATAAAAAATATTCTTTTTAAATTGCATTAATCCATTCTTACCCACTAAATCTTCAACAGATTTACACTTTTTAATTTCTTCTTGTTAATTAATTTCTTTACTCACTTGAATTCCTCTTTAAAAACATTAAGAATATTGTTCCAAACTCTCCATATAAGTATTCAAAAAAACTGTAGGGAAATTTGTTTTTACACAGATTTCCCTACAGTCTCTAGTAGTTTTTAAAATACTTCTGAAAATATATTCTATATTTATTTAATGCTTTTAAACTCAAAACCTTTGCTTTGTAAATATTCTATTATGCTTGGTAATGCTTTAACAGTTTCTTCTTTTCCATAAGTATCATGCATTAAAATTACTACATTATCTGCATTAGGTCCTAAAGAATCTATACTTTTCTTAGCAAATTCCACTAACTCAGTAGAATTTTTCTTCTTTCCTTCTGCATCTCCATTTAAAGCATTCCAATCAATATTTTGAATTCCCACTTCCATCATTTTCTCTTTCATAGGAGTTCTTTCTTGCCAAGACCAATATCCTCCTGGAAATCTAACTACTCTTGTTGAAAAGTTTTTTCCTAATACTTCTTTCATTAATTCATTATTTTTATTTATATCTGAAATTATATTATTAACATTCATTTTTCTATTAGGATAAAGGTATTTGTAATCGTGACTATATGTATGATTTCCTATAGCATGTCCATTTTTTACGATTTGCTTCAATAAATCCTTTGATTTATCACCAGCACTTATAGAATTTCCAGTTACAAAAAAGGTTCCTTTTATATTATATTTATCTAATATGTTTAAAACCTCTGGTGTATTAGTTGTTGATGGTCCATCATCAAAAGTTAAATATGCTACTTTCTTTCCATCTTTTCTTACTGGATACTGTAATGTTCCTTTTAAAAGACCATTAGTATATTCTGATACAACTTTAGCATCCTCAGCATTTGGATCTTCCTCAAAAGATAAGTATTCCAATTCATTTGTTTTTTTCTCATTAGTCTTTTCATCATCTGACCCTTTAATGTTTGTAACTTCTTTACTCTCCGTTGCTTCAACATGTTTTTCATTTAATGACTTACAGCCTACAAAAGTACCTAAGCATATAAGTACACTAAAAAAAAGGCCAAATTTTACTCCTTTTCTCATAAGTTTATCCCCCATTCAATTTAATTGTACAAGTTAATTTTACAAAAATAAAAAATTGTAAAAAGTACAAAACAGAAACAAATAGTTTAAAATTATTTGACTTTTTTACTATATTTTAAAGATTAAAGTTTTCTTGAGAAAAAACATATAGCAAAAATTATAAATTAATAAAGTATTTTTTAAACACTTCTAATAAAATGCTAACTCACCAAAATACCTTAAACAATATTTTATGTATAACTGGTCTTTTTTTGAGTAAAACTGGATACAAATAAAAAAAGCCACTAATTAAGCAGCTTTTAGATGGTTGCCCATGCCATGTAATAATCATCTTCATTGTCTTTGTTAAAATTAACCTTAACAATCTTATAAGAATCATCATTACAACAACAAGTCATTTTATTGCCATATTCATCACAAGTTCCAGTTTCATAATATTCTTTTAAGGAAACAAAATCATATCCTAAAGAATGTACTATATCTTTTAAATTTTCTACTCCAGTTCCTTTTATACCTAGCTCTTTTATTACATCGCATTGGCACTCTTCACATAGTGTCATGGCATATAAATTTAGTTCATCATCATGGAGAACTAACTCTACAGTACCACATTGAGTTAATAAATCTTTGAGTTTTTCTTTAAACATAATATTCTCCCCCTTAAGTATAAATATATTATTATATTTATATCCTTTAAGCAAAGATTTAATACATAATTAAATTATGTACCTTAAAATTATTATACTCCTCTATATTTTCTCAATCAAACCTCTATAGAAAGCCTAAACCTTCGAATTTATTAGATATTCTTATTTACACTAAATTTTGTTTACTTTTATACTACAAATATAAGTTATTTTTTATAGATATATTATTTTTTCTTTTGAATCTTTAAGTATTCTTTTAGCTAACTCTTTTGGTGTAAGATTCTCATTAACCCGACATTTTCCTGGCCATAATATATAATCACTACAATTTTAACATATTCCATCAATAATTTTCTCTACCTTTTCTAATTTCTCTTTATCAAATATAGGCAAATCAAAATCTGCTCTCATTTTTCCTCCTATTTATATAAATATAATAAAAAACAATATCTATTAGCTATTTATAATTAAAGTTGCTAATAGATACACTATGGTCTATTTTAATCTTTCAATTAAGAACTTAACAACAGCATCATCATTGTTATTACCAATAACTTCTGTTGCTATAGCCTTTAAATCATCTGAAGCATTTTCTAAAGCATAACATTCATCTGCTATTTCAAACATAGGAACATCATTTTCTCCATCACCAAAAGTTATAACCTTACTATGTTCTACATAATCTGCTAGAAACTTTATTCCATTAGCTTTAGAAGCATCTTTATTATAAATATCTAAGAAGAAAGCTCCATCATTATATATATCTTTATAGCAGTTACCTGTAACCCCTTGTACATTCATTATCTTCCCAAATAATTCTTTAGCTATAGCTTCATCATTTTCAAAAAACACGAAATTTACTATTTGATTATCTTCTAAAACATCTAAATAACTTTCAACCTTCTTAAATGACTTAAGAGGCTTATTACATCTCTCCTCATAATATTCCTTTTCAAAATCATAAGTAAAATCTTTATGATAAACCCATAAATAATCATCTTTTATTCCATAAAGAAAAAATGTCTTATTATACTCTTCAAGTATTTTAATTACCTCTTTAACACTGGCCTTGTCTATTTCTTTTACATCTATATACTTTTTATTTTCAACATCAAAAATCATAACACCATTCATAAGTACAACAGGCGTTTTTATATTGATTCCTTCTAAAATTTCTGAAACAGTAGCTGGACTCCTAGCTGTTGCAATTGCAAAATTAACTCCTGTGTTTATTAATTTATTAAGTTCTCTCTTTGAATAGTCTGATATAATTTGATCCTTATTTAATAAAGTTCCGTCTAAATCTGAAACAAATAAATCCATTTACTACCTCTTTTCCTAATGCTATAAACATTAATTACCTTTTTCATCTAATATACAACATATCTAAATATTATTCAAAGTAACTAAAGAAAAAAAGTCAATTAATAAAGATTACCCTTCAATAATTGACTCTTTAAACACTATTAATCATCTTTCCTTAGACACTGAATTAGTAATAGATTTTTCTTTTGCTCTTCTTTTATCTATTATCTTTATTACTATTTCTACAATTAAAACTAATATGTACATCGTTATTATATTTATTAAAAATGCGAATAAATTTATATGACATGATAAAAGTAAGCTAGATTTAAAGTCAGAACCGCTATGAACAAGAGTTATATATTTATAAGGAAATCCAAAGGTTCTATATCCTTCAAAATTAACCCCAGCTCTTGATATTATAGTTAATATTACTGTTAACCATGCAGATAAATTTAATAATTTTAAAGAAAAAACTTTGCTTAACATTTTTTTCATAAAACCATCTCCTACATATAAGTATAATGTAATTTTTTTAATTTGAAATAAATCTTATCCATCTAAGAAAGATGATTTTTTAGATATAAAAATTTTATTTAATAATTATAAAAAAACTAAACATGTTTTTAAATTCATTTTAAATAATTATTAAAATAGTCTATAAATATTTATAATACTGATTATTATATACAAAAAAAGCCTTCTTAAAATATAAGCTAATAAATTTTATACATAGCTTATATTAAATAGGCTCTTCTCTCAAAACTCTATTTAATTTCATTTAAATATTCCAAAACATTTCCTTATCATTAGTGTATATTGTTTCATTTAAAGCTCTATCTTTTATATTATTATAAAACTCAACAAGATCCTCATCATCTATAAAATTTTCTTTAATATATTTTTCTGCACAGGATATTTTTTTTAGGTTATTATCTTTTCCATCATAATTTAATGGATCTAATTCTACTAACTTATTTTCTCTTATATTCTCTGAATTATATCCACTAATTTGAGTAGTCTCAAACCTAAAAATATTTTTACTTATATAATCTATATATTTTTCTTTTTTAAATACTTGTCCATTCAAATTAATCTCATCACTAACTAGAAGCTCCTCTCCCTTAATAAGAGCATCTCTGATTTCTTGCAAATTTAATATATTTTTATTTGAATCCATAACATAAGAATTAAAAGAAGGGTCCATCATTATCCACTTTTTTAAGTTTTTTAAGTAAACTTGCACGACAACATGACAATGATTATCTTCGTAATTCATAGGTCTGCATCTAACATATTTACTTTTAAAACCTAAAGATAAATAGGCTTCTGATAAAGCAATAGCTAAATTAAAACATGTTCCACCTTGTTCCCTTCCTCCTTCTATTATTCCATCTATATTTAAATTTTCACTAGGAATAACTACTTCTCCATTGTGTTTAATACTATCATGTACCCATGTCATTACATTCTTTATTTGTGAAAATTCATTTCCTACTCCAGCTATACTCTTAATACTGTATTTTAAATTTATTTTTTCTAAATTTTCATCATAAATATACTTATATTCAAATTTTTTATCATCACTTTTATACTCATTGTATTTACGTAACAAATCTCTATATCTCATAAATATCCCCTCACACCATTAATTATTAAGTTATTTAATCCCCCTCTAATAACTTTATATCTAAAAATTTATATATATATATATATTAATTATACCTAAATAAAAAAGTGTTTTAAACAAAATTTTCCATTTATTCCTAAATAAAAAAGTATCAAAAACTTGATACTTTCTAAATTTTATTAACTATTATAAATATTTATTCTATTATTTTTTAGTCTTCTTCAATGATATTTCTATTATAGAATCTATAAACTGAGAATATGTCATTCCTCTTTCCTCAGCACTTTGAGGGAATAAACTTGTGGCTGTCATCCCTGGTAATGTATTTATTTCTAATAGATATGGAACTCCCTCTTCAGAAACTATCATGTCAACTCTAGCATACACTTCACATTTTAAAGCATTAAAAGCTTTTAATGCCATTTCTTTAACCTCATCATATAAAGGCTTTTCTAAAGTTACTGGTAAATGTTCTGCTCCATTTACTGAATACTTTTGTTCATAATCATAAAACTCTGTTTTAGCCTTTATTTCAAGTATTGGGAAAAGTTCATTATTTAGTATAGGACAAGTAATCTCTCTTCCTCTTACAAACTTTTCAATCATTACTTCCTCATCATACTTTAAGCCTTCCTTAACCGCCTCTTCTATATCCTCTTTTTTATGAATTTTAAATGTAGCAACACTTGATCCACCACTATTAGGTTTAACAAAGACAGGATAACCTATTTCTTCAATTTTCTCATAATCAATATCTTCTATTGACTTAACAGTCGTCCATTTAGCTGTTCTTATATCTTCATCTCTTAATATCTTCTTGCTTAAATTCTTGTCCATACATAAAGCACTACTTAAAGCTCCACAACCTGAATATAGTATATCCATTATATCTAAGAAGGCTTGAACAGTCCCATCCTCCCCAAACTTTCCATGTAAAGCTAATAAAGCAAAATCTATGTCTTTGACTTTTTCTATAATATCAGTTTTATTATCTATTATAATTTTACTTACTTCATACTTTTCTTTATCTATATGATTAAAAATTGACTCTCCACTTACTAAAGAAACTTCTCTCTCTGAAGAAATTCCTCCCATAATTATTCCGACCTTCATATTACTATCCTCCAAATATAAATATTATAAATAACTAAAATCTTTACTCTATAATATTATTATAAGATTATAATATATAAAGGTAAGAGCCACCTAAGCTGAAAATTTACACAATAGTGGTTTAGCGCTATGACATATCAACCCATATTATATACTTTTTACAATGTAGACATCTAAATAAATATCCTGCGATACCTCCATCTTTACTTAAATGTTTTTTAAAATACTCAATATCCATTATTGGCTCTTTTTCATGATAATCTTCTAAAACTTCTTTTAGTATCCCCATATCTTCTAATTCTTTTGTACCAATAGGACCTATATATTCACATAAATCATTGCAATGCACAAGCCAATACTCACCTTGCCAAGAAAGATATCCAGGAGTTATCTCAAAAAATAAATACTCTTGAAAAAAGCCTAAAAATGCCTTTCTAAAGAGTTGTAAATACTAATTAACTACTCTACTTTTAAAGATTTTCTCATTTATTTCGTCTTCAACTTCATAATATTCCTCAAATATACTCCATATTGGCCATTCTTCAGATACCTTAATATTATTTCTATCTAATAAAAATGCTCTATTATCCTTAATTCCAAATAAATGCTCGCACTGCTTTATATGATATTCTATAATCTTATTCTTTTTATCTTTATTTAACTTATCACTAACTTTTTCATATAATAATTTAGCCCTATCAAATTCACCTTTTTCAATAGCTAAATACTCTATCACACTAAATAATACTATCCTTACACTTGTTAACTTGCTATTTAATAAAACATATGGATTCTCTTCAAAATATTTTAGATAATCCTCTATATTACTTAGAGCTTCTCCCTTATTAGCTAATGATATAGTTAAAGAGTTATCTATAACTCCAAGCGTAAATATATTAATAGATTTCTCCTTAAACTCTTCTTTGATATACTCATTAAGAATTCTATTTAAATAGCTATTCTTAGATTCATATTCTCCCTGAATAGTTCTATACTGTTGAAGCATAATAGCCATAAAATACTTATCCTCTTTACACATCTTAAAAGCAGGAAAATCTCCAATAGCAAGTTCATTTTTTATTAAACAAGACAAAGCTAAGAATATATTTATAATAAATAAAGCAGTTGTTATAAATATAAGAATTCCCTTTAGGGTATTATTAGGATAAATTGATATTATTCCAAAAGATATTAATCCAAAAACTATTGGTATTAATATTGTAACTATAGGCGCTGCTATAATTGACTTAGCAAAAGCTTTCTGGTAATACTTTAATTCCTCTTCACTTTTTATCTCTGGAATATACGGAATAGCTATACCTCCTGTAAGCATTACAGCATTAAATCTAAATTTAAAATTCCACTTCCCTTTATTCTTTATAAACAATAAAAACATTATATATAAAGCTCTCATCTTTATTTCATTTTTTATAAAAGCAATAAAATGTCCTAATTCATGTAATGCTACAGAAGATATATATGAAACTATGAATATTACTATCTTTACCCACAAAGGTATATTTTCTGTTAATGTCTTAATATTGAAAATATCCTTGCTATATAACAGAAATACAAAGAAAGCTAATACTCCAAATAACACTCCTATTATTATTTGTATAAAAGATTCTTTCTTTTTTGGATACAAATCACTTTTTTGCCTTTCCATTTTCCCCTCCTATATTTAAATCAGTTTCTTAATTATTTCTTCTAATACAACCAAATTCCTTTAAAGTTTTAAAAAACTTATTTTTAATTTAAATATATAACAAATATAATCTATTCTATAACTCATATTATCTATCTACAATAATATTATTAAGAACCTATCTTCCCTCCAAAACTTCAAGCATATATTAACATAAAGTCCTTAAATTCAATAACAATATTAATAATTAAAGAAGCTAGGCTATTAATAAAGAATTAAAAATATAAACTTTTTTAAATAATCAAAAGTTAATAAAAAAAATGATATTAGACAGAATCCAAAGGATATATGAACCTGTCTAATATCATTATTGTTAACCTTTTTAGTTTATCTATCTAGCTGTTCTTACTGTTATTGACTCTCTCTCTGAAATTTCTCCATTAGAGTACTTAGCAGCAACCTTAAAGTTATAGATTGTGTGTCTATTTAATTTTTCTACTGTAAATTCAGTTTCACTCATTGAAACTTCTCCAACCATTTTATTATCTTTGTAAATTATATATCCATCTAATCCATAAGTATTTTCTGGTACATCCCAAGCAAGACTTACACTCTTCTTTTGAACATCAATTGTTCTAAGATTTTTTGGTGCACCTTCCTCTATTGCCATTGTAATTTCTCCAAATCCTGAATATGGAACTTCAATTCTTCTAGCTTTTTTGCCTTCTGTTTTAACTTCTAATATGAATACTCCACCTTCTTGATTCACAGGTATTCTATCTAATATAGCAGTATCTCCACCTTTAGCCACAGGTATACTAACCTTATCTGGGAATATTGAATCAGCACTACTGAATATACTTACCACATCTCCAGCTTCTAAATCTTCTATTTTTAAAGTACCATAATTAGGATTTTCTCCATTCATTCCTGGAGCCTTATAAGGAATTAACTCAAAGTTTTCTGGAGCTTTTGAATATTCCCACTCTTCTCCTTCAAAAGGAACACTCATTCTTAAGCTTTCTTCTTTACCTTCTTCAACTATTCCATAGTAAATTCTGCCACCATCTTTGCCAAAGTCTAAGCCTTCAAATTTAGCTTCACCATTAGCACCTATAGTAGAAGTTACAAAAGGAGTTTCATCATTTAATGATTTATAAAGATTAACAGTTTGTCCCTCTTTACCTCTTGTAACTAATACAGAGTCATTTGCACCCTTATTATTTTTAGCATCTACAAATCTCATTGGAATTTCAGTTGTTTGATCTACAAATGTATCTTCATATAATTGGAATTCATATATTCTTATTGCAGCCCAAGGTGAATCACCTGAGTCATCTATTCTAAGTCTTAAATGTTGAGCCACTATTGGTTCTGCTAAGTTTCTATCAGTAACAGCATCCTGATTTCCTGTTACAACATCAACTTCTTCATATGTTTCTCCACCATCATATGAAACCTCTAAAGCAAAATCTTTTGTATTAGTATCCTTAGCTTCTCCACCTTCTTCTCCATGCATAACAACCCATCTTTGAATAGTCTTAGGCTCTTGTAAGTCAATTTCCAGCCATCCTTCTTTTACTCCGGCTGCACACCACTTACTATTATTATCTACTGTACCATCAACGGCTTTAATTCCTGGCTCTGCAGCGCCCTCTGCACTTACTTTAACTGGCATATTTAATGCAAAATTCACAAGATTTTCTTCTTCAGGAATTTCTGTGGCATCGTTAGGAATTCCCCAATTAAATGTTACTTTCTTTCCTTCTCCTCTATTGTAATTTACATCTACAGGCACTACTTCAATATCAAATTCCATTTCTTCGCCATATCTATTGAACTCTTGAACATAGTAAGCATCATTTGGAGTTGCTCCCATAAGTTCTTTAGAACCATCTGGTTTAATTCTATATATTTCATAAAAAGCTAGATCATCATCATTTCCAGCTTCTAATCCATCCCAATAAATTCTAGCTTCTGCACTGTTTGCATTGTGAACCATTGTTTCTTCTAAAACAACATTGCTATTTTTTAATCCTTTATTATTTTCAGCAGTTTCCTCTATAGATATTTGTCCTACATTTATCTTGTAGTTTTCAATATCTTCCTGACTTTCAAACTTTAATGATATTGCAGAAATTGTTTTGCCTATATGATCTCCTAAAGGTATTTTAACTTCTGTCCATGCCCCATTACTTACTGCATTTACATCAAAGAATGTAAAGTTTTCCTCATCATAGTTTTCTCCAAAACATAATCCAACCTTCATATTAGGAACTGAATCAGTTTTATAAACAATTGATAATTCTGTTGAATTATTTTCTATAGCTAAGTCTGTGCTATAAAGTTTTATATGATTTGGATTTGCAGCCTCTAAATTTCCTTCAACCTTTAATGAACTTCCTCCATTATAAGCTGTTTTGAAATCAAAGTCTGGTGATAATTTAGGACCGTTTGATTCAACTATCCATCTCCATGTTGGTAAATACTCTTGCATTGCTCTATTGTTCCACTCTTCATCTCTTGAAAGTGACCCATCTATATAATAATCTTCACCATGTCCTAAATTAAAGTTAGTCACAAATGGTAAGTCGTTTATTGCTGATCTATCTGGAACATAATTAGCTAATCCAACCCAATCTTGTTCTGTATCTGATTTTGAAGGATCCCCTGTTGGTCCTACCCAGAATTTTTGATCATGATTATAGAAATCATAAACATCCTTAGCCATTGAGAATGTTGAATTTGGAGTATACATAGCTAATGAAAGTCTGAGTTTTCCATTTTCATCCAATAAATAATCATCATTAAATGGTGTATTATATGCATTTTGCTGAACATCTAAGCCTGCATAAACATCAAAAGGACTTCTACCTAAACCAACTGCAGTACTAACTGAAGTTTCTACTTTTTCTGGAGTCCAGTTATAATTTAAGAAGAACTCATCTGTCGTTCTATTTTCTCCATTTTGGAAGAAAGGAGCATTCTTACTATTTAATGCATCTTGCCACTTAACATTTCCATCAACAGTCATAGAATCATACCAGCCTATAACCATATTTGGAGCTTTCTTTTTAATATATTCAAGCATTTCTATCATTCTATCTGCATCGTCTTTTACACAACCATAAGACTCTTGATTGAAGAAATAGCCATCAAATCCATAGTATTCCGCTATTTCAATCATTTTATCTGCTACTGGGAAGTTTCCATTTTCATCTTTTTGAAGGAATGATCTTACTTGCTCAGCATATCCTTCTCCTGGTCCCCATGGAAAGCCTATTGTAGCTAAAACTGGGACACCATTTTTATGTGCATTATCAACTACATCTGGAGTTGGAAGTGCAAATATCCCTCTACTTGATCCTCCCCAATAAACATATGAATTTACATACTGCCAATATGAGAACACATATGCATCCATTGAATCACTACCTTGTGATGGTGCCTTGTCCACATATGGATTAGTTAAAGCTACATTCATTATTTTCGCTTCTGGGTGAGCATTTTCATTTACTATGTCCCCCATAAATCTGTCTTGAAGTTCAATACTTGCTCTGTTGTACTTCGCATCTGGATCACTTTCTGGATTCCAGTTTAATAAAGTCTCAATGCTGTAAACCTCTCCTAATGGTGCTAATGATTCCTTTTGGTCATATGGAATATTTGGTGAAGCTTTAACCTCAACTCCTCCAAAACCAAATAATGATGTTGTTACTGATGCCATGCATAAAGCAGCTAGCAAACGTTTACTCATGATACCTCTTTTTCTCATTTTTTTATCCCCCCAAAAAATCTAGTATTACTTTTATGACTTTATATGTATATTCAGCAAAATCACATAATATGACAAAAAAATAAAACTTTTTTCAGAAAAAATTTTCAAATAAGAATTGATTAAGTCTAAAAAAGGAATCTTAATTGTTTAAATCTCTAAATTTATCAAATAAAATAATTCTTCTTCAACCGCTTTTTTCTTTAAAAATTATAATATTTAATCTAATCCCACTTTCTTGGAAAATATTATTTATACGTGTTTAAATTGGTTCAAAATTGTATTATAATTATTAGTATATAATTGTTTAAATATTACTTATTAGATAAATTTCACTAATTAAACTTAATTTTTCATTTAACCTAAATAATTAAATAAACTTATAAAATTAATGCTAAATTTATGAATGTTAAAAAATCTATACAACTATTAAACAAAAGATATGAGATGTACACTTATTTTTTAGTGCTAAAAATTATTTATATAAAAAATAAAAATTTAGTAATCAAAAGTAAGTGTGAAAGGAGAGAATATTATGGTTTTAATTCTTATTCTTATTGTCGGGTTAATATTTTTATTTACAGGTCTTTATATATTTAAAAATAAGAAATTTAAACTTGGATATTATCTTTTCTACTTTAAAAGAATTGAAAACTATTGTGATGAAAGCAAAATTAAAAATAAAGATTATATTACAGAGTTGATAAGCATGACCTTTATAATTATTGGTGCTATTCTAGTAATAACAGAGTTTACATTTTTTGTTTTTAAATTTGAATATGTTTATCTACTAATTCCAGTAGGAGGTTGTTTTATTTACTACCTAATCGAAATGTTTGCAATTAATAAAAAATTATCTGAGTAATATTTAAATAATAAAAGAGTTGTCATTATTAGCAACTCTTTTTTTGTTATACATACCTTATATTATCTTGTCTTCATTTTCACTTCATCATAAGCTTGATTATAAAGTGCAATATTATTAATATTTTTAAAATCTAGTTTTAAGTCTCTTTTAATTACAAACTGCATAATTAAATCTTTTTTACCTGTAACATCAAGTTATTAACAATCATATTTATTAAAAAGAAGTAATAACAATAAATTACAAAGAACATTATATTAAACGCTTTATAATTTATTAGTTTTCTTTTTAAATTTCTAAATACTCCAACTATAAAAATTATCCAATAAGGTCCCAATACTAAAAATGAAATTCCTATTCTATTAATAATAGAAACTTCTCTTGTTCCCATGTCACTAAACCATATTGCAGCTAAATTAGTTCCCCATATAAAAGGAATTAAAACTATTAAAACTATTATTAGAGTTCTTAAGTTCATTTTATTAAATTTCATTGCTTATTTTTCTTTCAAAAATTATTTCATAAGCATAAGTAACATTAACTCCTGTCTTTTCATTAATTGGTGTAACTATTTGCTTCAATCTCCACCCATTTTTAGCCTCTTCTCTTATAATCTCTTTGCATTTTTCAAAGGAATATCCTCTTTTAGTCTTAAAAGATTTATCTACCGGAACATTTACAAACTTATATTCATACATTTTTCTCTCCTCCTAATATATCTTAATATTTGTTAACTATTTTTTATTCTAGCCATCATCAATTCATCAGTATATTCACCATTTTTCAGGGCTGACTTTACTTTTATTCCTTCTTCTAAAAAGCCAAACTTCTTGTATAAATTTATAGCCTTATAGTTATCCCTAAATACACTTAACTCTAATCTTATAATATTAAGTTCCTCACCTAAATCTATTAACTTATCCATAAGCATTTTTCCAACACCTTTATTTTGATAGCTACTATCTACCATTAATGTTATTGATGCAACATGTTTTTTTCTTGGATTACAATGACCATTTAATATAGCCAACCCTATAACTTTATCTCCTAGTTCAGCAACATACCAATATTCCTCTTTTCTTTTATTTAGAATTCTCTCCTTAATTTTTTCTGCTTTTTCATCATTATTTGAAAGTATGTTCTCTCTAACTCCTATCATCTTTCTAATATTACTAATTTCTTTAAAGTCATTAATATTAGCTTCCCTAATATTTAAATCCACTATTTTACCCTCCACAAAAATATAGATAAGAATTTTAACTTTTTGTCTATTTGATTTCTTCTATATTAATCTTATTCCACACTATTTATTAACCACCTTTTATCTAGTTTTAAGTTTTAAGTTATTTAACAATATTTCTTTTTAATTAGAAACATATCTTTTCATATATCTACTTCTCTATAAATATGCTATTATATATTCAATTCCAATTTAAACCAATTAATAGTACAAATAACTTATAAAAATCGTGCTTTTAAAATATCTTTTAGCTAAAATCTCATAGTTATCTAATATACTTTTAAATTAGGAGGATTCAAATGAATAATACAGTGGTTATTTATAAATCTAGATATGGTTCTACTAAAAAATATGCTCAATGGATTAGTAAAACTTTAAATGCAGATATTTTCGAAAGCTCTAAAATTAAATCCAGTGATTTAGAAAAATATAAAACCATAATATATGGTGGAGGCCTTTATGCTAGTGGAATTGCTGGTTTTTCTTTAATAAGAAAAACCTTTAATAAACTGAAAGATAAAAATATAATATTATTTACTGTAGGATTAGCAAATCCAGATAATAAAGAACAATTTACTCCTATCTTAAATAAAAATTTATCTGAAGAAATGAAAAGCAAAATTAAAGTTTTTCATTTTAGAGGTGCTATTGACTATAAAAAATTAAACTTTATCCATCGATCTATGATGGCCATGTTAAAAAAATCTCTAGATAGAATAACTGAAGATAAAAGAGATGAAGAAACAAAAATGATGTTAGAAACCTACGGACAAGTTGTAAACTTTACGGATAAAACTTTAATAGCTCCTCTAATTAATTTTTATAATAGTCTGTAAAAATATAGAGATTTAATAAGGAGGTCCTTGATTGAATAATAATTATATTATCAAAAAATTCTGCAGTTTATTTTTCATACTCACTTTATGTTCTTTTATTAATTGTTATTTAACTTTTAAATTTATCAATATTCACATTTTACCTTTAATATTGATTTCATTATCAATATACTTACTTATATTTAAAAGAACTTCTCTAAAAGAACAATTTTCAATGGTTAAGCCAACCCTATATTTAAATAAACATATTCTTATAAGCACTGTTCTTTATATAATTTTTATAATTGTTTTATTTTTTACTCTTGCAGCAATCTTATTTCCATTTAATCCATATAATAACCCTAATTGGATTGCATTTTTCACTAATTTACTTTATTTAATAACTGGTGCTTTTCAAGAAGAAATTGTTTTCAGATTTTATGCCTTTTATGAACTAAGAAAATTTAGTTTTAAAAAACAAATAATTATTTCAAGCTTTATTTTTTCCATTATTCATTTAATAAGCCCCATTCTTTACGGCAATCTTTTTAACTTTAAATCACTCTTAATCTTACTATTTACTTTTTCAGCTGGTATATTTTTAGCTGTAATATATACTAAAAATAAAAACTTAATCCAGGTTTCTTTAATACATTTATTCATCAATATTTCAACAAGCTTAATTTCTATATTTTTTATAGATGTGCTTGCAATAAATTTATTTCAATCAATAATATCTTTTATATTCTTACTTTCATCACTTTTAATTTTTAAATCAATAAAATCAATTTCCTGATTTAATAAAGCTAGTAATATATTCTAAAAAATTAATTTTAAAAGATAAATATACTAATCAATTCTTTTTTATAAAACAAAAGAGACTGTGAAAACACTTAAAATAATATTATTTTAAGATTTTTCACAGTCTCTTATTTATCTAAATTATATTGAAATATATTTGATATTTTTTAATATATCCTTATAACATATCATAAGTTACACATACAGGTTTGTTGTTTCTTGGATCTTGTACGATTTCTGCATCTATATTAAATAATTCTTTAAGATTTTCCTTTGTCATAACTTCGTATGCAGTTCCCTCACAAGCTATCTTTCCACTTTTCATACCTATCATATAATCAGCAAATCTAGCAGCATTATTAAGTTCATGAATAACCATAACTATTGTTGTACCCTGCTTTTCATTTAACTCTTTTAGTAAGTTTAGAATTTCTAATTGATGCGCTAAATCTAAATAAGTTGTTGGTTCGTCAAGTATAAGTATATCTGTTTGTTGTGCTAAAGCCATTGCAATCCAAGCTCTTTGTCTTTGTCCTCCAGATAAGTCTTCTATATCTCTTTCTCTAAATTCAATTAAACCAGTAGCTTCTAGTGCCCATTGAATCACTTTTTTATCCTCTTTCTTTAATTTACCGAAACCTTTTTGATGAGGAAATCTACCATAACCTATTAATTCCTCTACAGTAAGACCATTAGGTGCTTGAGGACTTTGAGGTAATACAGCCATGGTTTTTGCTAGTTCCTTAGAAGATTGTTCCTTTATACTTTTTTCATTTATATATATATCCCCGCTCTTAGGAGTTAAAATTCTAGCTATTGTCTTTAATACTGTAGACTTTCCACATCCATTAGAACCTATTATGGTAGTTATCTTTCCCTTTGGTATTTTTAAATTTAAATCCTTAACTATATCTATACTTCCATATGAAATATTTAAACTATCTGTAGTTATACAATACATCTTTATCTCCTCTGCTTTCGTAAAACTTTAATTATTAACACTCAAAAAATTTATTCTGATAACATTAAATAAATAAAATATGGAACACCTATTATGGATACTATTATTCCTACTGGCATTTCCATTGGCGCAATTAAATTTCTAGCTATAGTATCAGATACTAACAATATTAAACTCCCAATAAGAGCCGCTGTTGGAATTAATTTTTTATGCTTAGGTCCAACCAGCTTCCTTGCAATATGAGGAGAAACTAGACCTAAGAATCCTATGCTACCGGCTACAGATGTTGCTACTCCTGCTAATATAACAGCATATATTATTAGTTTTCTTCTTTCCTTTTCAACCTCTATGCCTATTCCTGTGGCAACTTCATCACCTAAATTTAATCCATCTAAATATCTTGATTTATATATAGTTAAAGCCATAAATATAATTATGAATGGTAGTATTGCTAAAACATATTTCCAGCTTGCTCCCCATATACTTCCTGATATCCAAGCCATAACCCTATTAAATTCTTGAGTAGTAAATCTTAATTGAAATATTGTTAATAATGATGTAAAAGCTATATTTATTCCTATACCAATTAATAATAATCTTGATGAATTTATTCCATCTTTCCATGCTAATATGTAAATTAAAAATGCCCCAAAAATTGCTCCACCTAAAGCCACTATAGGCATAGTAAATATAGTTAAATTGCTCACTCCATCATATACATTTCCATTCATTATGTACATATAAATTACAACAAATAAAGCAGCACCTGAATTTATACCAAGTATTCCAGAATCAGCTAAATCATTTTTTGTAACCCCTTGTAAAATAGTTCCTGCTGTAGCTAAAGCTGTTCCTACTAATATTCCTATTAGTATTCTAGGCAGTCTTAACTTAAAGATAGCAATTTCATTACTTTTAGTACCTTGTCCAATTAATGTTTTAATGACTTCACTTGGTTCTATTGATAATGAACCCATGTTCAAACTTATTAAGAAGGTAATAAAGATTAATCCTATTAAAATTCCCGTAACTAAAATAAATCTATGATTCTTTTTTATATTCATAATTTACTTACCTTCCTTTCTAACTAGGTATATAAACACAGGAACTCCTAATAAAGCCGTTAAAGATCCTATTGGTGTTTCATAAGGAGGATTTATAACTCTAGCTAATATATCACTGTATACTAATAAAACAGCTCCTAATATCATAGAACTTGGTATTATATATTTATAATCTGATCCTACTATTGCCTTACATATTTGAGGAACTATTAAACCTACAAAGACAATATTACCGGCTACAGAAACAGAGGCTCCAGTTAAACATATAACTATCATTATAGCTATAAATCTTACAAGATTAGTTTTTTGCCCAAGACCTATAGCCACTTCTTCTCCTAAACTTAAAATTGTTATTTTAGGTGATATAATCATAGCTCCAATAAAAGCTATTCCTCCAACTAAAGCTAATAAGATTACACCTTCCCACTTAGCACTAACTAATCCTCCTGATACCCAGAAACTTAATTGTTGAGATAAATTAAAATACATTGATATACCCATAGCTAAAGATATAAGTAAAGTTCCTAAGGCTGTACCTGCAAGAGCTAACTTTACAGGATCAACTTTTCTAGAGGATCTTGAACTTATGAAATATACTAAAAGACCGCTTATACTAGCCCCTAAAAAGGCAAATATCATAAGGGCAAAGCTATTTATTACTAAATTAGGATATATTCTTTGAAGAACAAATGCCACAGCTATCATAAATGTAGCACCTTGAGTTATTCCCATTACAGAAGGCTCTGCAATTGGATTCCTAGTTATTCCTTGCATAATAGCGCCAGCTACAGCTAAAAAACCACCTACTAAAGCGGCCGCAAGAGCTCTAGGTATCCTTACATCTCTAATTATCTTAATATTTACATCTGCATCATTTGTGAAAATAGACTTTATTATCATAGAGAAATCAATATCCTTTGCTCCTATAGATATGGATAAAATAATTCCACTAATCAAAAGTACCAGCCCTATAGCCATTAGCCAATAAGCTAAAGTCTTTTTCTTTTGTATTTTCATAAGTTGTCCTCCTTAAAGTATCACCTGAGTTAAATAATTATTTTACTAAAAATCTTCTACTAAAATTCAAATAGTAGGTGCAAAATTTTAAATCTTACACCTACTAAAAATATGTACTATTTTACAAGCTCATCTTTAATTGATTGTAATAAAAGTTCTCTTCCCATTGGGTTGTAAGCCTGAGTAAAGTATGGACTTACATCAAGCATTGTTACATTTCCATCCTTAACCGCTCTCATTTCTTTCCAAACACTACTTGACTCTAAGTTAGCCTTATCTGACTCTGTTCCTAAAACTATTATGTGATCTGCATCTATTTCAGTAAGTCCTTCAAGAGTAACTGTAGGTAATGTTATACTATCTTGTTTTGGCATTTTACTTGGTTGAGGTAATCCCATATCATCCTTTAAGATTGTTCCTATTCCACCTTCAGTAAATACCATAAATTGTCCTGAATTAGCTAAAACAGTTAAGTAAGTTCCATCTCCATTTGCTTTCTTAATTTCATTTCCTACTTCTTTTGCTTTTTTATAGTAATCATCTAACCACTTTTGAGCTTCATCTTCTTGATTAAATAACTTTGCTATATCTTTAAACTTGGCTTCCCAGTCATTTGAATTATCATTAATCACAACCACTGGAGCTATTTCTGCTAATTGATCATATATTTTTTCTTGTCTAGGTGACATTATTATTAAATCTGGATTTACTGATAATATCCCTTCTATATCAGCTGTATCCATCATAGAATGACCAACTATCTTTGTATCTTTTAATTTATCTGCCATGTATGATGGCACTTGATCCGTTTTGTATGAATCCACATTTGCTGTAGCCACAGGAGTATGTCCTAATAGAACTAACTCTTCTGTACTACCAGAAATATCAACTATTCTCTGTGGATTAGCTGGTATTTCAACTTCTCCCTTTACAGATTGTACAACTCTTTTTTCCCCATTATTACTATTTCCTTCACTAGTCTTACTACCTGAACATCCAACAAACATTCCAACTGTAAGTACTGCAAGTCCTAAAACTGCTAATCTTTTAAATCCCTTCATCATTTGTCCTCCAACTTCTTTTTTGATTCTCGTTAATATATATTAATGATATTCAATATCATTTAAAACACAAATTTATTATAGCATCTAATCTTATTTAGTCAATATATTTTTCTATCATTCCAAAATTTAACAATATAACTAAAGTTATTTGATATCTTTCCATATCTAAAATAAAACTCTCTCTTTTCTTATAAATCACTAAGAATAAAGTATTTCACTAAATCTTAAATTAAGTATAAAAACTTCTAAAAATCAATACGACTAAAAATAAATAGAAGTATAAAGGATTATCTCCTCTACACTTCTATCTATATAATAAAATTTATTCTACATAGTAAAGTTTTGTATCTCCAAAAGTAGCATGGTCTGAACCATTTCCATTGCCACCATCTGTAACTATAATCTTAAGCTCTTTTGCTCCCTTAAGATTTACTTCTATATACTTTTGAGTAGAAGTAGAATTCATTAATCCACTATCATACACTTTCTTATTATCAAGCCATACTTCAAAAGTTACTGATCCAACAGTACCATACATTTGTCTATCAACTCCAACATAACTTGAGAAATAACCATAATTTCCTTTAGTCAAATCATATTTTATTGTTGATGTTGAATGTGTTCCTATACCTTTTTCATAAGTTACACTTTGTCCATTTTCATCAGTTAATCTTAATGGATTACCACTTACTGATATATCCTTATTAGCTTTTGCATAAGTATTATTTGCTGATATCCAATCAATATCACTTAAATATGTGCTATTTTTCATATCAATTACTTTAATTGTTCTTGTTGCTTCAGTAGTATTTCCATCTGAATCTTCTACAGAGTAAGTTACTCTATAGATACCAGCTTTATTAAAGTCTACATTTCCTCCAATAACAACCTTTGAAGTTAAATCTCCATCTTCAACATCTGTAGCTGTATATTTCCCAGTTATGCTCTCTAATGGTTGCCCTACCTTTGTCACTGCATCCTCTTCAACCTTTAAAACTGGTTTAGAATTCATAACTAATAATTTAGCATCTGCAAAGTCTGCATGGTCAGAAGAATTTCCATTTCCTCCATCATTTACTACTAACTTCAATTCCTTTGCTCCTTTAGTTTCAACAAATACATCCTTTTCTAGATCTCCAGATTTCATCATGCCACTATCATATACTTTATTTCCATCTAAATATACTTGGAATATTACTGATGAAGCTGAGTTACCTGAAACTTCTTGGTCTACTCCAACTTTAGCCATAAAATATGAATAATCTTTTCCACTTAAATCATAGACTATTTCTGAATTTGAGTGTGTTCCAATTCCTTTGTCATAACTCTTATTTTCATCTGTTCCTTTTAAAGTTAATTTGTTTCCTTGAACACTCTTATCTTTTTGTACAGTTCTCCATCCTGATGTAGCTTTTGTCCAGTCAATATCACTTAAATACTCTTCTTCTGTTGTTACAATAACACGTCTTTCCTTAGATGTCTTACGTCCTGAGCTATCAGTTAATTCATAAAGAATTTTATAAACTCCAGCTTTGGAAGTGTCAACATTATTTTCTTTAACAACAATCTTATCAGTTATATTTCCATCTTCATTATCTATTCCTCTAACACCGTTCATTGCATTAAAGCTATCTTTAATATGAATTATTGTGCTATCTTCAACCTTTATTTCAGGTTTCTTAGAAATTAAATCCTTAGCCTTTTCAACGTCTTCTTTGTAGTAATCTTTTAATTCATAGTTCTCAAGCTGATTTTCTAGTTCGTTTATTTTGCTTATATCTTTATATTGTTCTTTTAATTCATTTTTAGATGAATCAACAAACAAATCATCTAATGTAGCTCTTAACTTATCTTCTTTATACATGCAGAATTCTGATGCACTTGCCCAGCCATCTTTAGCATTTTTAAATACAAATTTAAATCTCTTTGCTTTAGTTGGAGTGAATTTTATTTCAACAAAATCTCCAGTGTTTCCACTATAAGAACCTTCAGCTACTTTTCTAAAAGTATTTCCTGGCTCAGTATTTGAAGCATATAATTCATACTCAAGTGGGAATCCCTTTCCTCTTGCTCCATCCTGTCTAGTAGCATATACTAATCTATCTACAACATCATTACCATTTTCCATAGTTAATATAACTTCATTAGTAAAGTTATCACTATTTGGAGTATCTGTTTCCCAATGAGTATTTCTATTTCCATCTATTGCTTTATCTATAGAGCTTGAACCATACTGTCTTCCATTGTTACTGATAGCCACTATATTTTCTTTATATTTTTTATCATATTTAGGTAAGCTTTCATTGTTTAATAGATTAAACTTGCTCATTGTTGAAATTGTATTTAAATCTGTGTTGTTTACAACAAGCCCTTTAGCTTCAGCTTCTATTTTATTGTCAGCCTTTGAAGTAGCTATTATTTTAATTTCACCATCATATGCCACTCCTGTTCCTTTTAAGACACCATTTTCATCTATTGTTACATACTCGTCTACAGGTTCATTAGTTTTTGCATCAACAACTTTCCACATAACATCTTTATCAGTAGCATTTTCAGGATAAATTTTCGCATCTAAGTCAATACCTTCTCCAATTGTGTTTATTTCATATATCTCTTGTGTTCCATTTTTAGATGTAACCTCCATTTTATTCACAGGTATGTTCTTCTCAGTTGTAAATGGACTAAACTCTAAAACGGCCATCTTATTGTCACCAAACTGAGTTTCTAAACACTCAAATCTTATATACCTTGCAGTATAAGTTTTATCTAGTAATATATTTTTACGCTCTTTAACGTCTGCTCTTGGAACTACACCATTATCAACTATTTTTGTAAAGTTTTCTCCATCATCACTTATATATAAATTATATCTCTTAACTTGTCCCTCTGTTGAGTTTCCATTAGCTTTATTATGATAAGCAAATCCATTAAAGCTAAACTCATTCTTCATATCTATTGTTAAATATTTAGTTCCTTCTTGACTAGCAGATTGGAATATATCATACTCTCCTGTTTTTCCATCTACGGCCTTATTAGGTGCATATCTCCAATCAGTAGGTGCACTAGTTTCAGCTGTCCAATTATTCTTTTCTATATCTTTATAAGTTCCTTCTTCAGCAAGCTGTGAAGCATTTGAAGTTATAGTTATTTCATTCATTACCTCTTTGTTGTACTTTGAAGTAGCTACTACCTTAACAGTTTCTACTTTTCCTGTTGAATTTGGTGTTACAATAACATTTTCACCCGATACATCTAACTTAACAGCTTTGCTTTCTTCACCAGTTTTAGAATCAACTGCCTTCCATTCTACTTCTTTTAGAGTGGCACCTATTGGTTTTGTTTTTGCAGTTAATTTTATACTCTCATCAAGTCCATTAATCTCTTTTTTATTATTTTCACTAACTATTTCAATGTTTGATACCTCTATATCCTTTTCCTTATTAATAGGTGAAAACTCTGAAACTGTCATTATTCCATCTTTTTGAGCACTTTGTACACATTCAAACTTTATGAATCTAGCATTATAAGTTTTATCCAATAAAACTTCTTTTCTTCCTCTTTCTGAAGCCTGTGGTATATCCTCATTATCTACTATTTTAGTAAAGTTTTTGCCATCATTACTTATATAAAGATTATAAGTTTTAACCATTCCTTTTCCGTTACTATCACTTGTTGCATTGTAATATTCAAATCCATCAAAGTCTTTATTTTCTTTCATATCTATTAATAAATATGGACTTTCCATAGGATTAGTTATTCCTTTTTTTATTTCATCATCAGTTACCCTTCTTGTTTGAAAAACACCATACTTTGAATACTTTTCATCAATTGCTTTAGGTACTTCCATTCCACTTACTGTTAGATAATTAGTTTTAGCTTCCCAATTACTCTTATCAAAGCCTACATAAGCTCTTTGTATTTCGTAATTAACTGGCTCACTCTCACTTGAAGTAGATAAATCCTTTCCGTAAGCTCTCACTTTATATTCATATTTAGTATTAGCTTTTGCTGTTTTATCTGTAAATGAAGTTTTAGTAGTAAATCCAATAACTTCATCATTTCTTGTTATTTCGTATCCTAATAATTCATCATTAGGTATATCTGAAGAGAACTTTATTTCTGGTTGTCTAAAATTATTTTCTTCTATTTCAGAATTCATAACTGGTTTAGCACTTTCATCAATTGAAGGTCCTTTATAATTTATAGAACTATTATTTAAATACCATATTTTTTTAGAAGGCTTATTATACTTAGCTAACTTATCTAAAGTTTCTTTACTAGCCACAAAACCATGACGTCTGAAATATTCTGATAAATCTAAGTTTAATGCATCAGATGAATATTCAACGAATATATCTCTCTTTTCTTGTTCATTCTTTGGAGATGGTTTTCTTTCTCTATAAAGCTTATTTAAATTTGGCCAATAATTCTCATCATACATTTGTAATTGCCAGAATAATCCTAAGCTCTCAAAGTAATGACCATGCACAAATTCTTCATCTCTTTCATTTGGTGCAACATTTGGATAAATCTCTGATTCATAAGGTATTCTATTATCTATGTTGTTAAACTGTACACCCATATGCATAGGAAGCATATTATTAGTAACCTCTCCCCAAGTGCGTCCATTAGTATCCATTCTATGTCCTATTTCGTGTATAAATCCCCAATAACCACCTTTTATAGAATTTGGATTTAACATAGCACTCATAGCACTTTTTTGAACTCCAACATGATCTCCAGAAGCATACATTGCTCCAAAAGGTTGAGCTAATCTCATATGCTCTTTTATATTTTTAGGATTATTAACTTCACTACTTCCATCAAATCCATAGTATTTAAATAGCTCCGCCATTGTTTGATCCCAGAAAGTTGTAGTCTCACTAGGTTTTACTCCTTGATTTATATATGCATCATAGGCTCCAGTTGTAGTTCCTGATAACGTCATTCTATCCGAGTCAACCTCAGCTATATCAAGAACTTTATTAGTTCCAGCTGCATTGTCTTCATCTAGCTTTTTCTTATATTCCACTAAGAAATTTTTAAATTCCTCTTCATTATCACCCTTTTTAAATAAAGGAAATCTTTGAGCACCCTCAATCCTTATAATAGGTGCTTGTCCCTGTTCCTCTGGAGTATATGGGTTTTCTATGTATATAGACCCACCTGGTTTAGGATTACTCTTATAGTTTCCATCCCTATTTACTGTTGGAACAGTTATTTCATTAATTCCAGTATGTAAATTAACAGTTTTTCTCCAACTACTATAACTTCCCTCATTTTGTGAAAAGATTAATCTTGGCATTGGTTTTCCTGCTTCAGCATTGACATAAACTTTTAATTTATCTCCTGGTAAGGCATAAAGTCCTGTTACTTGGAAATTTTCTCCCATACTAGACATGCTTAAAACTTCACTGCCGTATCTTGCTAAATCTCCATATTGAGTAGCAACAAACTTTGTATTTTCAGAATCAATTTTATTGTTTAATATGTCTTTTGCTATATTTAATCTTGATGCTAATTCATCTTTTAAAGGATGATTTTGAACTTCTTGTTCTAAATTATTTATGTATTCACTATTTTTAAATTCTGGTTTTAAATCTGAATAAGTTTTATCAGTGAATATATTTTCAACTTTATCTGCTAACTCATCATTCTTATAAAATTTAAGTTCTGATAAAGTTGCCCAATTCTGATCAGATTTTTTAAACACAAACTTTAATCTCTTAAACTCAGCTTCTTTAAATTTCGCTTCTATAAAGCCACTAGTTTTAGAATAAGAGCCTGTTGCTACTAATTGATATGTGTCTCCTTTAGATGTAGTTGAACCATATATATCAAATTGCTCTGCAAATCCTTTATTATCACTAGGTCTTGCACCATACACAACTCTACTTAATTTAACATTGTTTTTAAAAGTAACTTCTACTTCATTATTAAAGTTATTTCCATTTGCTCTTCCAGTTTCCCAATAAGTTTTTAAGTCTCCATCTATTGCATTCTTTACGTTTTGAGAAGAATATTGGCCTCCATTGTTACTTATTGACTCTATATTACTTTTATCTATTTCAAAAAGTTTATTGTATTCTTCATTATCTTGTAAATTAAACTTCTCTACTTTAGCTTCTTCAGCTTCGATTTTACTGCTTTTAAGTATTCTTTTTGCATTTTCTATGTCTTCTTTAAAGGAATTATATAAAGGGTGTGTTTTTGCTTCCTCTTCTAAAGCATCTAATTTTTCTACTGTATTAAATTCTTCACTAACCTGACTTAGTGTATCATCTTTAAATAATCTATTCATTTTATCTAAAACATCATCAGGCTTATAAAGCATGAATTCTACAGCACTTGCCCAATCTTGATTTGCCTCATCAAAAACAAATTTTAAACGTTTAAACTCAGTAGGTTTAAATTTTATTTGAACTATATCACTATTTGATTTTGAATAATCTCCATCACATACTAATGTGAAATCATCTCCACTTTCACTTGTTGAAGCATACAATTTAAACTTTCTAGCAAATCCTTTACCCATGGCAGAATCACGTCTTGCACCATAAACTATTCTGTTTAACATCGTAGGTTCAGTTAACTCAATTATAACTTCATTCTTGAAGTCTGTTCTATTTGGAGTTCCTGTTTCCCAATGTGTTTTAAGGTCTCCGTCTATAGCTTTGTTAATTGATGAACTTCCATATTGTCCCCCATTATTAGTTATTGACTTAATTTTTTCTCTTTCAATTTTGAATACTTTGTTATACCCTTCAATGTTTTCATTGTTTAGCAAGTCAAATTTTTTGACTGTAGCATCTGTTGAATTTTCTTCTCCAGTTCCTTGAGTTTCAGTTAATACCGCCTTTTCCTTTTGCACTTCGTCTGCCAAAGTTATGATAGCTGGTGTAGAAAAGCTCGATATTACTGCCGCTACAATAATTAATGAAATTTTTTTCTTTAACATAAGTGTTTTACCCCCTACTTTTTTAGCTGGTTATCCAAAAAGAATACATCAAAAAAGGCTACTCCTAAATGAGTAGCCAAAAATGCATAAAATTACATAGAAATAAGCAAATCATACTTAAAACTATTAAATATTAATAAAACAAAATGTATAATAAATATATACCTTTTGGCAACTGGCTAACATTGTTATTTAAAACTTTAGTCCCTATAGCTTTGCGTCCTTAGATTTCTCTAAGTTTGCCTATTGAATTTTCTGTAAGGAAATAATAGCATATTATTTACAATTTTCATATAAAATTCACTTACTTTTTCATATTTTTATAACTAAGTTAAAAAACAACCCATTTTTTTATTAAATCGCAAATAAAATCCATTATTATTTAATACTTAATATCCACTTGTATACTTTTAAAAATAAACTTAAAATTTCCTATTTTTAAGTTACTACTAAAGATAAAATAAAAAAACTAATGTTATATTAAATAACATTAGTTTTTTTATTTAATAACTATTTTTCACTTTATCTAGCTGTTCTTAAAGTTAATGATTCTTTTTGTGACAGCTCTCCATTTGAATATTTAGCTGCTACTTTAAAGTTATATATTGTATGTCTATTTAACTTTTCAACATTATACTCAGTAACATCTTTTTCAACCTCTGCAATCTTTTTACCATCTTTGTAGATTACATAACCTTCTAATCCATAAGTTGATTCTGGAGCTTCCCATCCTAACTTTACATTTTTTTGTTGAACATCTAAGTCTTTTAGATTTCTTGGTGCTTCAACTTTTACTTCCATTTCAAATTCTCCAAAACCATTATACTTAACTTCATATCTAACAGCCTTTTTACCTGGACTCTTAACTTCTAATATAAAAGAGCCTCCATCCTTATTTACTTCTATTCTATCTAATATTGCAGAACTTTCTCCTGAGCCAACTTTAACTGAAGTCTTTTCTGGAAGAAGTGAATCCATACTTGAATATAGACTTACTATATCACCTTCACCTAATCCTTTTATTTCTAATGTCCCATAGTTTGATGATTCCACAGTAGTTCCTGGCGCTACATATGGTCTTAATTCATAGTTTCCTGGAATACTAGTTTCATCCCAAGCTTCATTTTCATATTCAACGCTCATTCTTAAGCTTTCTTCTTTTCCATCTTCAGCTATAGCATAATAAACTCTTCCTTCTTCACTACCTAAATCTAAATCCTCGAACTTAGCCTCTCCATTTCCATCAATAGTCTTAGTTGCAAAAGGCTCCTCATCTCCTATTGATTTATAAAGATTTACTGTTTGTCCTTCTTTTCCTCTTGTAATAGTTACATAATCCTCTGCTCCAAGATTATTCTTAGCACTTACAAATCTCATAGGAATATAATCAACTTGTTCTGTGTAAGTATCCTCAAATAATTGGAATTCATATATTCTTATTGCACCCCATGGTGAATTTCCTGAATCATCTATTCTTAACCTAAAATGTTGAGAAGTTACTGGCTCTACTAAATTTCTATCAGTAATGGCATCAGTATTTCCTCTTACAGTATCAACTGGCTCATAAGTTTTTCCACCATCATATGAAACCTCTAAGGCAAAATCATTTGTATTAGTATCCTTGGCCTCTCCACCTGCTTCTCCATGCATAACAACCCATCTTTGAACAGTTTTTGGCTCTCCTAAATCAACATTTAACCATCCTGAATAAGCATTAGTCGCACACCATTTACTATTATTTTCTACAGTGCCGTCAACAGCTTTCATAGCAGGTTCTCCACTATTTTCTCTACTTGCTGTTACTGGTTTATTTAATGCAAAGTTAACAGGTTCAGTATTATCTGGAACCTCAGTAGCATCATGAGCTATTCCCCAATCAAAAGTAATACTTTGACCTGTTCCTCTATTGTAATTAACATCAACAGGAACTACTTCTATTTCAAAACTCATTTCTTCTCCATGTCTTTCAAAATCTTGAACATAATAAGCATCATTTGGAGTTGCTCCCATAAGTTCCTTTGATCCATCTGGTTTAATTCTATATATTTCATAGAATGCTAAGTCTTCTTCATTTCCATTCTCTAATCCATTCCAATAAATTCTTGCCTCTGCACTATTAGCATGGTGAACCATTGATTCTTCTAAAACAACTTTACCAGTTTTTAACCCCTTATTATTTGCTTCTGTATCCTCTATAGATAATTGACCTATATTTATATTAAAGTTTTCTATATCAGTTTGACTTTCAAATCCTAAAGATATTGCAGAAATAGTTTTACCAACATGCTCTCCTAAAGGAATTTTAACTTCTGTCCATTCCCCATTGCTATTTTCAGTAACATCAAAGAATGTAAAGTTTTCATAATCATAATTTTCTCCAAAACATAATCCAACTTTCATATTAGGAGCTGAATCTGTTTTATAAACAATTGATAATTCTGTTGAGTCCTTTTCTAAGGCTAAATCTGTACTATAAAGCTTAATATGATTTGGATTTTCAGCTTCTAAATCTCCTTGAATTTTTAAAGAAGAACCTCCATTATAAGCTGTTTTGAAATCAAATTCTGGAGTAAGCTTTGACCCATTAGACTCAACAATCCATCTCCAAGTAGGAAGATATTCTTGAAGCGCTCTATAATTCCACTCCTCATCTCTTGAAACTTCTCCATCTATATAATAATCTTCTCCATGTCCTAAATTAAAGTTTGTTACAAATGGTAAATCATTAACTGCTGATCTATCTGGAACATAGTTTGCTAAACCAACCCAAGAAGAATTAGTATCTGACTTTGAAGGATCTCCTGTTGGTCCAACCCAGAATTTTTGATCATGATTATAGAAATCATAAGCATCTTTAGCCATTGAGAATGTAGAGTTTGGACAATACATAGCCAAAGAAGTTCTAAGCTTATTATTTTCATCTAATAATTGATCAACTCTAAAGTTTGTATTATATGCGTTTTGTTGAACATCTAATCCTGCATAAACATCATAAGGACTTCTTCCTAGCCCTCTAGCTGTATCAACAGTAGTATCAATCTTCCATTTGCTCCAGTTATAATTTAAGAAAAACTGGTCAGTAGTCTTAACATCTCCATTTTGGAAAAATGGTGCATTTCTATCATTTAATGAATCCTGATAAGATACATTACCTGTAGAAACCATAGAATCATACCATCCAATAACTATATTAGGATCTTTTTCTCTAATATATTCAAGCATTTCTATCATTAAATCTGCATCATTTTTATTACATCCATAAGATTCTTGGTTAAAGAAGTATCCATCAAATCCATAATAGTTAGCCATTTCTATCATTTTATCTGCTACTGGGAAATTTCCATTTTCATCTTTTTGAATAAACTCTCTAACTTGCTCAACATGTCCTGCTCCAGTTCCCCATGGGAATCCTATAGTACCTAAAACAGGAACTCCATTCTTATGCCCAGCATCTATTACATCTGCTGTTGGAATTAAGAATATTCCCTTACTAGAACCTCCCCAATAAACATAAGAATCTATATATTGCCAATATGAAAATACATAAGCATTAATTGATTCTGTTCCTTGAACTGGTGCATTATCTGTTAGCGGATTAGTTAAAGCACAATTCATTATTCTAGCCTCTGGATGAGCATTTTGATTTACTATGTTACCCATAAATCTATCTTTTCTTTCAATACTAGCTCTATTATATTTAGCATCTGGATCACTCTCTGGCGTCCAATTTAATAAATCATCAATGCTATACCCTTGTCCAAGTGGAGCTAATGACTCCTTTTGGTCATATGGAGTGTTTTGAGAAGCCTTAACTTCCTTAGGTGCTCCTAAAGTAAATAAGGATGTTGTTACTGATGCTAAACATAGCACAGATAGTAATCGTTTACTCATTATACCTTTAAAATTCATCCTTCCTTTTCCCCCTTAAAACATAAGTTGTAGTAAAAATGTACTACTTTATATTTATATTCTTTAAAAAATAAATTATGCTTTAAAGAAATAAATGCTATACATAATCTAAAGTTTTATTTCAAAATTATTCCTTTTAAATATAAGACTAACTAAACAAAACTAAAATATGTAACCTTGATGAAAACTTAAACATATCATATTAGTGGAAAATCCTTTTTAAAATATATTATAATTTAGGTGATTATTATGCCATGTAAAAGAATCGATAATAATAATACATTAATCCCATATGCTTTATCCCAATCAAGAAGAGGAAACTATTTTATAGGTCAAACTCCAATATTGACTGGAAGAGCTGGACGTGTAATAGGATTACTAAAGAATCCTTCTAATTCAGGGATTAATATTTATTTAAATGCTATAACATTAACTAACCGTTCACGTAATAGTATTTCAGGCTTATTTTATCTTAAATCAAGTGCTTCAGGAAATAATAGTAATCTTGTAAGTCCTTCAAACCTAGCTATCACCCCAGAACCAACGCCTAAAGGAGTAATTCAATATTCAACTAATATTACTCCTCCTATTGACGGTATTCCTGTATTTACTAGGATTATTCAACCATTTTCAACTTTAATAATTGATGGAAGCCAAATTATCCTTGGGCCTGGGGATTCTATAGTTGTTTCTTTAAGAGAAATTAGGAATACTTGTGAAATAAATGCTATTGTTTCCTTTGAATGGTGGGAAGAGAGAACCTCCATTTGTTGATATACAAAAGATGGTCATTCTCTAAAATATTAAAATAAGGCTTTTAATTAAGTTATACAAGGAACATTCATTATAATTAATTCTCTCTTTATAAACTTATATAAAATATTTTAATTAATTATATATGAATGTTCCTTAAAAACTTATTTAGACTAATTTCTCACTCCTTTAACTAATCTTTATAACTTGGTTTTATTAAATTGTAATATTTTTTTCACTTTTAAATCATAACTCTGTAAGTTCTATATGAGAAAATATTTTTAAGGATAAATATTACATTATTAGAAGGTAAAAACAAAGGAAGTGATAGATTGATTAAAAAAAAGATTTTTACTGGAATAGCTGTTGTAATAGGATTGCTTATTGCAGCCTTCATTATTTTTGAAGTTTTTTTAACATATAAAATGATAACTTTTAAAAATATAAGCCAACTTAAGGACGTAGACTATGAAATAATTTTAGGTGCTGGATTAGATGGAGACAAGCCAAGTCCTATTCTTCAAGAAAGACTAGATGAAGGATTAGCGTATCTTAACCTACACCCTGACACCAAAGTAATAGTTTCTGGTGGTCAAGGAAGTAATGAGTTAATCCCTGAAGCTGAGGCTATGAAAGATTTTCTTGTTAGTAAAGGAATTAATCCTAATAGAATTATAGAGGAAGATAAATCTAAATCCACTTTTCAAAATTTAGAATTCAGTGACAAAATTCTTGATGAAAGAAATGCTGGTAAAGATGAGGTATTAATAGTAACAAGTGATTTCCACCTATTTAGAGCTATGGAAATTGCAGATTACTTGGGTATTAAAAATGAAGGGCTTCCTTCAAAAACACCTATAGTCCTTAGAGTTCAATATATGATTAGAGAGTTTCCCGCTATGATTAAATTACTTTTACAAGAGACATTTTTAGATGCTAAAGATATTGTTTAATAATAATCTTATATTTTAAATTAATGTTGATTTTTAGCTACCTCTTAATACATATCTAAAAATCAACAATAGTTTAAAATAAACCTAATAATAAAATAGATAAGTAAATATCAAGTAAAATCTTGATATTTACTTATCTTCTTTAAAATTATCTATTTTTGTCTTTAATATATTTATTTCAGGGCTATTTTCATCAACTCTTTCTATTTTAACTACAATGTATTTAGCTTTTTCCATATCACCTCTTCTTATAGCTTCATTGGCTTTATCTGAAAAATTTTCTATTATATATTCCTTACATTCTTCTATTTCTTTGTTACTCCTACTCCTCAAATCCCCTGATTCATCAGTAATTTCACTAAAAACATCTATGGCATCTGAATATCTTCTTGCTCTTTTTAATTCCAAACCCCTATCATAAAGTTCATTTTGTTCCTTATCAAATTGCATTTCATCTATTTTTTCACATACTATAGTTGATTTGTGATCCATAATCTTGGCTTTATCCAATAATACTTCAGCTGTCTTATACTCTTTATTATCAATAGCCTTATTTGCATTCTCTATAATATTATTAAATCTTTCTTCTGTTAAATTTGTGTAATGCTCAGATATAGCCCATCCCCCTAATCCAAAACATCCAATAACCAATAAAATTTTAATTAACCTCTTCATCTCCTCATCTCCACATTCAAATATATACAAATATATCAATTTATTAACATTTTATTCATCTTCATTATAACACACTCTTGAAAACGTTTATATAGAATTTTTTAAAATATCTATGTTTTGAACTAGTGTTGATTTTTACCTGAAACTGTAAGAAAACTCAATTAAAATTTGTAAGCCTAACCTTCTATTATACTTATATTAAATTATCAGTATTTATTATTTTTTCGCAGTTAAATTTATTTAACCTATATATTATGCCTTCTTAACATAAATCTTTTCTTTTTTATGCTATAATTCTCTATTTAAATAAGCTGAATTAAATATTAATCAAATAAAAAAACAGCTATGTAATTAAATACATAACTGTTTTTTCTCCATTTTCATAATTTAAATTTCTGTTTTAACAAGTAAAGGAATATGCATTTCTAAAGTTTCTATGATTATCTTTTTCTCTATCAACAATAACTACTGTATATTCCTTATTAGGTTCTAATCCGGTTATTTCTTTGCTTCTTTCATTTAAGTCAATCTTACAATATTCTTCTCCATCTAAAACTATATAGGCAGGCTCTATTTCCTTATCTATAAAGTCCTTCCAAGAAATTATTATTTTATTAGGTTCCCTCTCTATTCTAAAAGGAGTATAGGCTGTTTCTAATTCAGCACTTCCTAATACTTTTTCATAAATCTTAAGCTCATCAATTAATAGTTCCTTTATCGCCTCTTCTTTAAGGTTAGTTGATTTTAAAATTCCACTTATAAAAGTTTTGTTTAAAGATATCTCATTTTGACTTTGTTCCTCTTCATGAACCAACTCTCCATTAATATAAAACCTTAATTTTCTTTCATTGCTTTTAGTTACCCCTATTTGGTACCACTCTTCATAATTAATCTTACTCCAAAATAATAAAGTAAATTCATCTTCTCCAAGTGAAGCTATTAAATTTTCCTCTTTAAAAATACCTTTATTAATTAGTTCTTTTAAATTTTTTACTTTTAAAGCTTGTCCTCCATTAATTCCTTGAACAAACTCTCCTTCAATATTAACCAAACTATTATTATAAGATGATTTATCTACTAAAGAACCACCATCAAAATCAATATCTAAAACCTTTGCCTTTTTATAGAACTTAGAATCTAAATCAACTATATAGTTATAATCCTCCATCCATTTATGTTCTCTATAATCATATAAACTTATTTGAACTTTGTCCTCATTAACACTTATATGATATCCAATCTCTCCTCTAGAATCTCCATAATCATTTGAACGAAATCCCGGTACATCAACCATTATTCCATATTCAGTTTTTAAAACATCTAACTTTCCTAATCCATTATGAATATGACCAGTAAACATTATGCATTTAGGATGTTTTCTTAAAACTTCTTTTAAGGCAAAATCTTGAACACCCACATCCCATTCATTACTATTCCAATAAGTATCTCTTAAAGCTTGATGTAAAAATAGAAATACTGGTTTTCCTTCCTCTTCTCTTTCTCCCATAGCTTTATCTAACCAATCAAGTTGTTCCTGTGAAATATATGAACGATCTTTAATATGCCATTCAGTATTAAGAAAAATAAAATGATATCCCTTAATCCACTTATCAAAGTATATCTTTCCTTCTGTTTCTCCCATATATTCTCTATTGTATTTCATATATAAACTATAAGGTTCATTCCAAGTATCTTTCCATCTGACTTGATGATTTCCTATGGCAGTTAAAATATTAAAATCTTTATTATGCTTATCTAATATATCAAAATAAGTTTTAAATTGATATTCCTCACCAGCTTCTGCGAAGTCTCCACAAACCATAATTCCAGAAGATTTTTTAAAATCATTTTTAACACATTCAATTGTTTTATTCCACTTGACACTTAACTCATCTTCCATGCTATCACTAACAATATGAATATCACTAAAAACATCAAACTCAAGTAAGCCTTCTTTTGGAATCTCATGACTCTTATAAAAACCAAAGTCTTTTCCTAAAATCCTATTTACCATATATTCACTCATATAAATCAATTGCTATAAAGCCTATAAAATTATAGCAATCTCTCCCCCCCTTTAATTTCACTCTTTCATAAAATATACATTTCACTTTTACTTTATCCCTTATCTTTAAAATTGTATATTGTCTATTCCTACAAACTGATAAATTCACAACTTTTCTATTTAACTCTTTACTTGTGTTCATAAAAAGTTTATATTAATATAGGATTAGTTAACACTTTATTCAAAATTGTACAATAAAACCTAAACTTTAAGCTGTTAATTATAAAATATATTTTTCATATACAATATTTATCTATAATAAGGAGTTGAAAAAATTGAATACAACAAACAAATTTAAAAACACTATTTCAACATTAATTATGATTGTTTTATCATTTTTAATAATTCGTCTATTACATAATATTTCAAAGGGTATTGTTGGTTTAATCTTTGGAGGGAAATTACAATTTAGTCATGGAATTTCTGTGGTAAATGCTAATTACGGAAACTTTTCTTATGTAATTAATCTTATAATTGGTATTTTAATACCTGTATTATTTTTATTTGCTCTAGTACTTATATTTAATAATTCATTAAGAAATGGCTTATACCATAAGTTTACCCTTATATTTTTCCTATGTTCAGTTTTAAGTATTTCAATATACTTAATATTCTATCCTTTCATTTCATTATTTACTGATCTTGGATTACATACTGAACTAGATGAATTAATAGAAATAACAGGAATAAATCCTTTAATTATCTTACTACTAGCTTTACTAATAGTAGCTTTATTAGTAAAACTAGCTGCAAGAAAAAACTTATTTAAACATATACACGCTTCTAAATAATACAAGACTGTATCACAAGTAACTTAAAATAAAACTTATAAATATATTCCGAGAATTATTAGATATTCTCTTCATACTATTTATAAGTTTTATTATTTAAAGTTTTGATACAGCCTTATTTTTATTTATTATTCTTTTTCTTTTCAAGCATTATGTTAAGTATGGTATCATCAACATTTTTAAATCCCTTTTGAATTAAAGTTTCTATACTTTCAATAGTTTTTTCTACATCTTTAGAAACTATTCCATCATTAGATGTTGCAGATATTCCATTCATAGCCAGGTTTGCACATTGAATTGCTGCGTTTGTTCCTGTAGCAATTTTTAAGGCACAAGTTTCCTTTGCTCCATCACATATCATTCCTGAAAGATCTGAAATCATATTATTTATGCAATAATTTATATTTTCTAAACTTCCTCCAAGTAAATAAGTTATTCCACAGGAGGCTCCTGTTGCCCCTGCAAGTCCTGCACCACATAAAGGAGAAAGTCTTCCCATATGTTTTTTTATTCTAATTGTAACTAAATTACTTAAAACTAAAGCTCTTGCTAATTCTTCTTCAGATTTTCCTAAAAACTTTGCTGTTTGGGCAACTGGTATTGAACAGGCTATACCTTGATTTCCACTTCCCGCAGTTGTCATTATAGGCATTGCACATCCATCCATTCTGGCATCTGAAGCCGCTGCTGAGGCTGCAATTATTTTATTTGATGCATCATTTGAAAATAAGTTGAAGTTTCCTCTTTCAAGTATTTTACTTCCAACTTGAAGACCATAATAACCATTTAGCCCTTCTTCTGAAACCTTTTCATTCATCTTTGCACTTTCTAAAATAAATTTTATATCATTAAAATCAACTTCTTTAACAAAATTGTATATATCCTCTATTCTAAATAATTTATAATCCTCTTCAAGCTCTTCATTGGATTCCTCACTATTATTATCAACTATAACCTTATCATCACACTTAACTAAGGTTACATTAGTATGAATATCTTCTATGATTACCGTAGATTTTGAATTCTCTGAACAAAGCTCTACTTCTATGTAAAGAGCTTTATCAATATCCTTTTGCTTTATATTTATTATATTGCTCTCTACAATTTTCTTAGCTTTTTTAAGTTCATCCTCTGTAAAATTAGATAATATAGTTAACTTCTTATAGGACTTTTGAATTGAGATTCCTAAAGCTGCTGCTATTTCTATTCCAACTCCACCTGTTCCAGGTATTCCAACTCCTAATGCATTTTTTATTACGTTTGTACTTAAATAAATATTTACCTCTTTTATTTCTCCATTTAAATGTTCTGCTGCTATGGATGCTGCATAAGCTATTGCTATTGGTTCTGTACATCCTTCTGATGGCACTACTTCTTTTTTTAGTGTTTTTAAGTATAATTCTCTCATATTCTCACCTTCATCCCATTTAATTTACATATTAATTATATCACTTAAAGAGTTTATATGTAATCAATTACAGAGCTCTTTTTCTATTTATTTAAAAAAATAATTAATAGCTATGTTTTAAGTAAAAAAGGTTACATCAAATTTATGACAAGATTAACGCTCTTTATCATATTACTTGATATAACCATTCTCCACTTCTGTATTCAATTTATATTGTAGTCACTGATCTAAGTTTCTGTATAAACTAATTTTATTTTTATATAATTTATTAAAACCCATTAAAACTTTCATCAATTTTAAAAGTTAATTAAGTGCTTTTCCAAACTCTTTAATTGTAGACTCCCTCTCTAATAAGTTTGTCTCTATTGTTATATTCTTATTTTCACTTTTTTTATTTATTAAATCTAATAATAGATTTATGCTCTCTTTTGCTAACCTTTCCTTTGGTTGCTCTATGGTTGAAATCCCTGGAAAATAATATTTTGTTATATCCATACCATCAAAGCCAAGTAAGGCTATATCTTCTCCAACTTTAAGGCCTTTATCTGTTATGGCCTTGGCTGCTCCCACTGCCATAATATCTGAAATTGCAAATATAGCAGTTACCTCTTTACTTTCTTCTAGTAATTCTAAAGTTTTATTATATGAATGTTTACAATCATATTTACCATACTTTATATACTTTTTGCTTACTAAAAACTTCTCCTCAAAAAGAGCTCTCTTATATCCATTAAATCTTTCTATACTTATTCCTTTGTCATCCTCATCTCCTAATAATATAGCAATATTCTTATGTCCCTTATTAATTAAATACTTTACACCCTTATAAGCAGAGTATCTATTTTCAACCTTTATAGTAGAAATTGAATCTATATGTTCATCAATTAATACATCTGCTGAAGTGAAAACTATAGGAACCTTTATTTCATTAAATAGCTTGCTGTCTACGTTATAAAGCTGAGCTCCTAAAGAAATTATTCCTTTAAGCTTATTTTCCTTAATTAAAGACAACATGCTCCTTATTTCTTCAGTTTCATTTTTATATTCTTCCTGTTGGAGTATCATAAAGTAACCCGCTTTTGAAATTTCTTCTCTAATATAGTTAACAATCTCTGAAAAGAACGGATTATATACTCCTCTCACAAATACACATATATTTCGTGTATCATTCATCTTCAAAAGTCTAGCACTATTGTTAGGAACATAATTATACTCTTCAATTATTTTAGTTACTTTTCTTCTAGTTTTATCGCTTACATCTGAGCAATTATTTATTACTCTTGAAACAGTTCCAACACCAACTCCTGCTATTTTAGCTATATCCTTAATTTGCATAAACTCTCCTAAATCTCTCTACTCTTTTACAGCACCAGCTACTAAACCTTTTGCTATAAATTTTTGAATTGATACGAATATAATCATTATAGGAACTGTTGAAACTATTGAGGTGGCTGCATATATAGGCCAACTTGTAGTAGATCCACTATTCATCATACCATTTAATCCAAGCATTAATGTTTTTACCTCTGGAGCTTTTAAAAGTGCCGCTGATATCATGAATTCTCCAAATACTCCTATAAATGAGAAGAAGAAGATTACTATAAGCATAGGTACTGATAATGGAAGAATTATTTTCATAAATATTTTAAAATGAGATGCTCCATCAACATATCCTGATTCATCTAATTCCTTAGGAATTCCATCAACAAACCCCTTCATAAGCCATATATTATATGCACTTGAACCACATAAAACCAAGATTAAAAAAGGAATATTATCCATTCCAAATGGTAATTTATAAGCTATTGATAATATAGCTGGAATTGCCATTGTTGCAGGGAACATTTGAAGTATTAAAAGTGTCATTAGACCATACTTTTTACCGGCAAACTTTAATCTACTAAAAGCATAGGCTGCTGGAAGTGTCATAATAACTTGTACTATTGATACAGAAAAACATATTATTAAACTGTTCTTGATCCAAATTAAAAAATCTGTTTCCTGAAAGATATGTCTATAATTATCAAAAGTTACAGCCTTAGGAATTATTCCATTCTCATAAAAACTTGTTCCAGGTGATAAAGATGCTGATATTATTGCCCATATAGGAAAAATTATTATAATGATAGATATCCATAAAAATACTCTACTTACCCAAAGCTTAACCTTTCTCTTTTTACTTATTTTTTTCTTATAAACTAATGGTGTTGCTACTTCATTATTTCTTATAACATTGCTACTCATATTAATCCACCTCTTTAAACTGTCCTGATGCTCTCATTTGAATAAATGAAATACCACCAACAATAATAAACATTAATATTGATAATGTTGCAGCTAATTCAAACCTACCAAACTGAGTTGACATCTTATATGCCGCTGATCCTAAAATATCCGTATATCCTGCAAATGGTGATTCTGGTCTAACTGGACCACCTTTGAATAGTAAGAATGCTACTCCAAAGTTACCAAAGTTCATTGCCCATGAACCAATTAATAATGGATAAGCTGTTCTTGTAAGACATGGAAGTGTAATTTTAAAGAATTTTTGAAATTCATTTGCGCCATCAATATCAGCAGCTTCATAATATGTATCTTGAATTGATGATAACCCTCCTAAGCATACATTCATCATGTATGGGAACCCAATCCAAATACTAACTAAGATTAAAGCTAATCTTGCTGGACCTACTTTCGTAAGCCACATAACTGGCTCTTTTATAATATGTAATTGAAGTAAAACTTGATTTATAGCCCCATATTGGCTATTTAATAAACCTTGAAATGCTATTATTATAATTGTTGCAGGCAATGCCCAAGGTAATATTAATAAACCCTTATAAATAAATGATTCTTTCATATCTTCATTGGATAAAACCATTGCAAAGATCAATCCTAAAGCAAAACTTCCAAAGGTTATCACTGTTGCAGCTACTACTGTCCATCCAAAAACAGGTAAGAAAATCTCTTTTAAAGGACCTGTTAAAACACTCTTAAAGTTTGCTAAACCAACAAACTTCCAACCAGTATTTACAGTTTCTATATTATAGTTAGTAAATGCAATTATTATTGTTAATGCTATGGGTATTATTGACAATATAAGCATACTTATAAGTGCTGGTGCTAAAAACTTTGAAGCAGTTAAATTGTCTTTATTCTTACTTTTCTTTCTCACCATAAATTTCTCACCTCAATGCTAATTCTAAATTCTAGATAAAAAGGGGAATTACTTCCCCCTTAATATCTCTATCTTATTGTTTTTGTACTTCTATTCCTTTTTTAACTCCAGATACAATTTCATTTGCAACCTCTTGTGGATTTTCTCCTTGAAGTACTCTTTGAATATTCTTTAATGGTTCCCAAACAGCATCCATAGCTTTAATATTTGGCATTGGTTCTGCATGTTTAACTGATTCTAAGAATCCTTGAACATATTCATTATCTTTAACTTCTTGTTTATCTAACATAGCTTTAGTTACTGGAATTTTTCCTTTTTGATATAATCCTTCTTGAGTTTCTTTTACTAAGTAATCTAAGCATTCCCATGATAAATCTACATTTTTAGATTTTGCGCTAACAAAAGCACATTGAACTCCTGACATTGGTTTAAAGTCTTTACCATCTATTGAAGGAATTTTAGATACACCAAAGTTAAGCTTAGCATCCTTTAATCCTTGTATATCCCAAGGTCCTGATATATAGAACATAGATTTTCCTTCTTTAAAGTTTGTTAAAGCTATATCTCCACTTATATCTGCTGGCATAAATTTATCTTTAACAACAAAGTCTTGAAGCATTTGTAGTCCTTTAACAGATCCTGCATTATTAAGACCTATATCATTTACATCATATTTACCATCTTTTTTACCAAATATGTATCCACCATTTGTTAATAAGAATCCTAAATCAGTGTATTGATCATTTATATTAAATTGGAAAGCACCATCACCTTTTTTAAGTGCTTCATTTACAAGCTCGTCCATTGTTTTTGGAGCTTCTTTTACTAAATCTTTATTATAGTATAATGCTGTTGTTTCTACAGATATTGGAATAGCATATTTTTTATTATCTACAGTTACTGCATCCCAAACACCTTTATCTACATATTCATCTTCCTTAACATACTTAGATGGAACTTCTGTTAATATTCCTGCTTGTTGATATGCTGCTAATTGGTTATGTGCTGATCCAAAGTATATATCTGGTCCCTTTGTTGAGTTAGCAGCTTGTAAGAATGCTTGGAAATCTCCATCATCTCTTACAACATTAACTTTATTTCCTGTTTCCTTAGCCCACTTATCTGCAGCATCTTTTAAGACTGGTACTTCTTGCTCAGGTAGCTTTGTCCAAATTGTTAATTCAGTACCACTTTCTGATGCTCCAGCCGTTTTTTCACTGCTACCAGAGCAACCCATAAACATAGTAGCTACTAATGCACCAGTTAATAATGTTGCTAATAACTTTTTCTTAATCATTTTTAATTACCTCCCAAAACTCTATACTATAGTTTTTATTTTAATTATTAATTAAAATCTTTGTAAACATTTACATTAGGTGACACACATATTTCCATTAATTAATTTAAATTATTAAGAAAATCTAACTCTTTATTTAAAAGTTTTATATAAATATTTTTAATTGAAACTGGCTCTAGAAATCAATACTACTTAAAAGAAAATCGATATTTTAAGAGCCAATTTTTAAAGGCTAGCTAAAGCAAATTTTATTAAATTTAAAACTTGCTTTAGCTGAGGGATTTTATTTTATCATTTAAAATTCTTTATAAACCTTAAATGCGAAGGGCTTTAATTTAATATCTTCTTCTAAAAGTTCTATATCATTATTAAATAACTCTTTAACCTTTTTATTTCTAAGCTCCTTAGGTAACAATACTCTTTCTTCTTTATCAGAATTATTCATTACAACAACTATGTTACCCTTTGAGTAGATAAGTATATTATCCTCACTATTTGCTCTTATCCAGTTATTATCTAGTAAATTAAATTCTTTATTTTCCTTTCTGATTCTTATGATTTTTTTCATGAATTGAAGCATATCTTTGTCTTGCTTATTTTCATCCCAAATCATACATCTTCTATGGAATTCCATGCCCATTCCTTGGTCACCTTCCATACCAACCTCATCTCCATAATATATACATGGAGATCCTGCTTGAGTAAACATAAATAGATATGCTAATTTCATCTTATCCTTATTTCCTCCAGCAACAGTTAATATTCTTGGTGTGTCATGACTATCTAATAGATTAAATATTGTCTCTCCTATTTGTCTTAAATAGCTAACCTTGTTAGCTTCTATCATATATTTAAAATCTTCTGTATTAGACTGATCTAAACAGAAATATTCTTTAGCTGCATTTGTTACAGGATAGTTCATAACAGCATCAAATTGATCTCCCATAAGCCATGGAAGTCCATCATGCCAAACTTCTCCTAAGATATAAACTTCTTTATTAGTTCCTTTTACTACTTCTCTAAATTTTCTCCAAAATACATGGTCAACTTCATTACATACATCTAGTCTCCAGCCATCAATGTTTATCTCCTTAACCCAGAACTCAGCAACCTTTAATAAATAATCTACAACCTCTGGATTTTCAGTATTTAATTTAGGCATTGTAGCTATTCTTCCAAAGGTTTCATAGTTTAAATTATTTCCATCAACATTTTCTAAACCTCCTTCTAGAACAGGAAACTTCTTTATACAAAACCAATCTTTATATCTTGATTTTTCATTATTCTTTAATACATCTTGCCATTGAGGTGAAAAATAACCAATATGATTAAATACTGCATCTAGCATTATTTTCATTCCTCTTTCATGAGCCTCACTTACAAGCTTTTTAAATACTTCATTTCCTCCTAGAGCTGGGTCTACTTTAAAGTAATCAATAGTTTCATATCTATGGTTTTCTGTCGCCTCAAATACTGGACAAAAATATAATCCATTAACTCCAAGATCACATAAATAATCTAATTTATCTAAAACCCCCTGTAAATCTCCTCCCATAAAGTTTTTATTAGTTGGTTCTGTTCCCCATGGTTCAACATTTTCAGGGTCTATTGACTTATCTCCATTACAAAATCTATCTGGGAATATTTGATACCAAACTGTATCCTTCACCCACTGAGGTGTTTTAGCAACATCTATACTATTTAAATATGGGAAACAATAAAAATTCCCTATAGCACTTAGCTTTAGTTCATCATTATCTCCATTTAATTCATCTATTCTTTTTTCTGTGAATAAAAGAGTTTCTTCTTCCCCATACAATATGAACCCATACCTTGAACGTTTTGTTATTGGTTTATACTCTATTATCCAATGATCAAAGTACTTAGTTTCACATTCTTTTCTCATAGGATAGCTTTTTCCACCTATCCATCTTCCTCCTCCAGTGGCATTCATGTTTCCTCCATCACAGCCACCTTCATCCCATATATATGGATCTCCAATCCTTATATCAACATTTTTAACTTCACCTTTTTTCGTTTTAACTCTTAAATGTAAAGTTTCATCATCATATCCATAAGAATAATTACTCTGTGCTATATGATGTATTGCCTCTCTTGTAATTTTATTACTACCCATAAATCCTTACTCCTTCATAAATATTTTTACATTTTTTATCTTACAGCCACTAATCATAAAATTTAGCTTCAACAAATTTAATTTTAGAAATCAATATACCTTCAGATAAATTCACTAAAATTCATATTTCAAATAACCTAAATGAATCAAGTCTGATTTTATTCTAAAGTAATGAATAATCACATTCAATAATTTTTCAGAAACGTTTCCAATTTTCTCTTAAAAAAACTTATTCACACTATAAATTTAACTACTTTATTGAATTTCTTCTTATAAATTCATAATCTACATTAATTCCTGATACAACTTTTTTTCCCTTTATGAGATTTACCAAAAGTTGTCCTCCTTCATATCCAAGCCTATACATATCTTCTTTAACTGAACTTAATGTAGGAGTTAAATATTTTGCTATTTCCTTATCTCCAAAACTAACTACTGAAACACTCTCTGGAATGTTTATCTTAAGTCTTTTTAATCCTTTATAAGCTCCAATAGCAATATTATCTGAAGCACAAAATACCCCATCAATCTCATTATTAGAAATTAATTCTTCTATTGCTTCTTCACCAAATTCCTTTGAAAAATCTCCACAATAAATTAATTCATCTGTTATCTCAAGATTGCTTTTAGCTAAAGCTTCAATATATCCTTTTATTCTTTCTTTAGTAACATACAAATCTTTTTTCCCTTGGATTGTAGCTATTTTTTTACAACCACTATTTATTAGACTTGTAACAGCTTCATAAGCAGCTTTAAAATTGTCTATACTTATGCTAGCAACACTTTCTCCAGATATATCCGAATTAACAGTTACTATAGGAAAGTTTTTGCCAATCAATTCTATAACATGTTCATCATTTTTATCTAAACCATATAGCATTGCCCCTGCAATATCATTTTCTCTGCAAAACTTATAATAGGACTTTCCATGCTTTTTTGATACTGAAGATGTAAATATTGATATGGAGTAATTTTCTTCCTCACCATATCTATATAATCCTCTTAATATATCAAATACTGAGTCGTGCTCATTTAAACTATTTGTTATTATAACTAAATTATTGCTATTTCTCTTAACTAGAGCTCTTGCATGTTTATTAGGTACGTAATCTAATTCCTTGGCTACTTTCAATACCAACTCCTTAGTGTAAGAATTTATATCATCATATCCATTTAAAGCTCTAGATACTGTAGATATAGATACGTGACATCTTTTTGATATATCTTTAATTGTAGTCAATTTAACTTCTCCCCTTTTGTAACAATAAGCATAATTATAATTTATCAAGTAAAATCTAAATCTCAAAACTTATTTTAAGCTCTGCTTAATATTATTGCTATTTACTTAGATAAATCCTACTAAAACAATTGAAGTAAAAACAACTATTTAATTATTTATTATTTTTAATAGATACAAAAACTTATGTATATATAGTAAACATAGTTTTAAAATTATTTCATTTTTTAACAATTTGTTACCTTGTATGTAATTATATTCCTATTGATGAAAACGTTCAATAAGTTTTTATAATTTTAATTAACGGAATCGTTTCCGAGTTTTTCTCAAACTATATTTCAAATAAAATTACACTATATTGATATTATCAATAAAAAAACTGCATGCTTACTTTTAAATTAAGCATACAGTTTAAATTACTTTAAATAATTATTTTAGGCTATGTTTTAAAATCTATACCACCATAACCATAATTAAATAATAAAATTCACCTTACATTAAATCTTATTGTATCTACTTCTAATTTTGCCAATCTACTGTTACAAGTCCTGTGGAATCAGTTGGTGTTTTATAAACATGATTATTTCCACTTTCCCATATAACTTGATTTCCATTTTTCTTAATAAACTTAAAGTTTATTTCTTTTCCTGCTGGAACACTTACATCAAAATACCAGTTAGGATACTTGTATTCTATTTGATTGTACATTGCCCCAATAGCCTTATTTGGATCCCAATTTCCAAGTTCAGCTACATCACCACTTAAATATATATTTTCTCCCATTAATGTTTCAGCATTTTTAACTACAAATCTAACACATACTTGTTTACTTGTTAAAACATTTATATCCTTATATTCATTTGATTTTACTCCATTAGAAGTTGTTAAACTAACATTTACCTTACCTGGAGTCACATCAGGAACCTTAACTTTTACTTCTTTATCGTTCCAAGAAATAACTTCTCCTTGTTTATCTCCAATGTTAACAGTTCCTTTAGAATTACCAAATCCTCTACCATCAATTGTTATGGTTTTTCCTGGTTCTACAGTAGAATTTCCTACATGTCCTATTATAGGATTATTTTCTTTAGCTACATAACTCCATACAGCTGTTGCTCCTGGCTTTAATGTGAAATTCTTAATATTTCCATTACCATCTACTTCAATATTATTATCTGTAGTTATTCCATTTAGAAGACTTTCATAAGTTCCTTGTGATAGAGCTGTCATAGCTCCTGTTATATCTACACTATTTGATTCACTATTATTTATAGCAACTAAAGCTACATTATCACCAAATTTTCTTTCATAAATATAAACATCATTATTAATCCATCTTTGCTCAGTAGTTCCATAAGCTATAGCTGGATTTGTCTTTCTTAAAGCTGATAGCTTTTGTATTATTTTATAAGCTGTTGTATTTTGATCGAATCCGGTCATCATTGCTCTGTTATATGGATCTCCATTACCAGTCATATATTGTTCTGTTCCATAATATATAGCTGGTACCCCTCTTGAAGTTAATGTACAAACTAAAGCCTCATCAACATTTCTCTTATCTCCATTTTCAGTTTGGAATCTATCCATATCATGGTTATCAATAAATGTAACTTGATCATTTACATGGTCATATTGATTAGCTGTATCTTTAATAACTTGATTTAATCCATACATATTATCTGAACCATCTCTAAATACTTCTCTAACCTTTTGAGCATATCTGAAATCTAATAAATTCATTCCACTATTGTTTGCAAACTCTACATTTTTAGGATCATTTTCTCCTTTTCCTAAGAACCATTCACCAAAAGTAAATACCTGCTTATGGTCATAAACACTATCCATGAAGTTCTTTTGCCACCCTTCTGGCATATGTTTAACTGCATCCATTCTTATACCATCAATTCCAGTATCAAGCCATATATCTATAGCTTGTTTAAGATATGTATCAACAGTAGCATTCTCATGATTTAAATCTGCTAAATCAAATAAGTTCTTATATATTCCATTCTCTATTGTTGAGAAATCAGTTCCACCATTATGATTAAATATTCCATTAGGATCATTAGAATGAGTTGCTATGAGATTTCCATTATCGTAAAGCGCTCCATCCTCTGCTCCTTTACTTGTAGGTGATGTATGATTAGGTGCAAAATCTATTACAACCTTTATATTATTGTCATGAGCTGTTTTCACTAATTCTTTAAAGTCTTCCATATTACCAAATGCAGGATTTGGCTTTTTAAAATCTCTTGCCCAATATCCATGATAAGAAGTACTTCCATCTGGGAATACACTATAAATATTTTCAACTGGCTGTGAAATCCAAAGAGCTGTTATTCCCATATCATTTAAATAACCACTCTTTATCTTATCGGTTATTCCCTTCCAGTCTCCACCAAAGTATTTTTTTAGATTTTCTTTGTTTGCATCATACATACCGTTTTTAGGATTATTGGATGCATCTCCGTCATAAAATCTATCTGTTACAATTTGATATATAACATCAGTAGCAAAGTTCACCTTATTATCAACTGAAGCATCATCTGAATACTTTTCAGCAGCATACACTGTCTCCATGTTAGGGAAAATAGGTAAAGTAACAACTCCTTGTGCTATAGTAATTCCAAGTGCTATACAAATCATTTTAATTTTTTTACTCATAAATCTCTTCCTTTTAGGTATATAGATTTAATATTAAAAAATTGCAATTTTCTATATTATAAATTTATTATAACTTATGGTGTAATCCTTTAACACAAGAGTTTTACCTAAACCGTTTCCGACTTTAGCAATAAAATTTTCATAGTATATCTATCATTATTATTTTAAATACTATATAACCTTAATAACTCTAATTAAACAATCTCAAATTTAATATTTTTTTGAATACATTTCTATATATATAAGAATCCCTATTAAAGCACTATTTATAAAAAAGCTCATAATAGGACTATTAACTTTAAAAAGCATATCTAAGGCGAAAATTAAAATCCAAAGTCCATAAACAAAAATTCTCATATCTCGCGCTTTTTGTTTTCTTAGCTTAACTTTTCTTTTTTCTATCATATCCTCAACTCCTTTGTAAATATTTTCCATATATTTAGAATACCTTATTTTTTAAAATTACCCAAGTGAACTTATGTTAACTTTCTTTTAACTTACTAAACCCACTTATTATTTTACTTTTTCTTATTTTTCTTCCCTAATTTAGCCTTGTAAAATTAAATAATTTTACAATTTCACTTTAAACCACATGATAATCTATAATATGATTTTATTTTCAATAAAAATTTTAAAATCGCGAAAGATTATATTTAAATCTTACGACTTATTTTATGAAGGTACTTTCACAAGAAATAAAGGGGGATAATCTCTTATGAAAGAGAATAATTTTATAAGCCAGCTAAAAAAGAAAAATCCTAAAGCTTTAGACCATGTTTTTGAGAACTACGGGAATTTAATCTTTAAAGTGGCTTATTCTGTTTTAAACAATAGGGAACTTAGTGAGGAATGTGTAAATGATGTGTTACTTAAGATTTGGAACAACATAGACTCCTTCAATAAAGGAGATGAACAGTTTAAAGCTTGGATAATAGTCATGACAAAATATACTTCCATAGATATTTTACGAAAAGAAAAAAAACATGATAATGTCATAAATCTAGACTCTTATGAAAAAGAAGATACTAGTCTTGAATCATTTCTTGAAAACAAAGAAACAAAAGAAAACATACTTTCTATGATAAAAACTTTTGATAAAGAAAATAGAGAAATTTTTATAAAACGTTTTTTCTTAAACTACTCCATTAAAGAAATAAGCAAATCTATTGGGATTAGTGAAAATGCTATAAGTAATAGAATACGTAGAGGTAAGTTTAAACTTTCAGAGTTTTTAAAAGAGAGGAGATTTTAAAATGGATAATAAAGACCTTTTAGCTGCTTTAGAGAATTTAGATATTGATGAATCTGAATTTGATAATGTTAATATAGAATTAAATAACTTGGAAAAAAAGCGTATAAGAAGTAAATATAGAAAAGCTATTAGAAATAAATCATCCCTACCTAAAAAAATAGCTATAGTTGCTGGATTAAGTATTATGATCTCTACAGGAGCCTTTTTTTCTTCTCCAGTTAGAGCTAGCAATATTCCTGTTTTAAACAGTATATATGAAATGCTAGGTGTTTATGATGAATACATTGATTATAGTCAATATGTTGGCCAATCTATAGACGTTGAAGGAGGAACATATACCTTAGAAGAAATAATGGTAACACCTTATAGTTCTTTATTTGCTATTAGAATTACAGGAAATGAACCACTTAAAGAAAATACTATGGGCTTTATGTCCACCTCCTTAATTGGAGGAAGTTACTTTTCTTCAGCAACTACAAGTATTCATAAAATAGATGATTATAATATGGTTCAAGTAATAGAATCTAGATATTCATCTAAAATCCCTAAAAAATCAACAATAAATATATCTATTCATGAAATGTCAACAGAAGATAATCCTGCTACCCTTGGACATGGAAACTTTGAATTTAAAGTTGACTTTGGTAAAAGCTATGATGAATTTGCCTCTTTACCAATAAAAAAAGCTAAGTTAGACTCCTATGGTTTAAAATTCAAAGAAATAAATTCAAGTATTATGGGCACTCAAATTTTAGGAGATATAAAAGCCATAAATAACTCAGAAAAAGAATATCATGAAGATGTTAATAATTTATATTGCCTATTAAATATAGATGGTAAAATATACGGAAGTTTTGCCTCTTTTGGTGTTACTAGTCTAGGCAAACTAATTCTTGGAGATGGCTCTTTCATTTTTGATGGATTAAAGGTTGATGAATTTAGAAATGCTGAAAAAATAACCTTAAGCGCCTTTAAATCTAAATATAATAATGAAGAACTACTTAATCTATATGATTCTAAAGAAAATCAAGAAATTATTGAAGCCAATAATGATGAATCGAATACAATAACAGAAAATAATGTTACCTACTCTAAAAATATTAAATTTTTAGATGGACGTAAAGGGGATTTTTATAAGTTAGAAAGAACAGATGATAACATTAAACTTTATTATAATGGTTCTTCTCAAGATATAACCTTATTAACTAGTATTACAGCTCATTCTAATAATGGTTTAAAAATTCATTACCCTAAAATCTACGCTAATCCAGAAAAAGAAAATGAATATATAATAGAATTCACTGGAATTGATGAAAATCTAGAATTAGCTATTCATACTATGGTTAACTATGCAGATGAATATATATTTCTAGAAGAATTTAAGATAAAAAATAGTACCAACAATTAAATTGTTGGTACTATTAAATCCATATATTTTATAAAAATTCTTTTAGACACTTTATATATTTAGATGAATGAGAATCACTTCCTAAAACCATAGGTATCTCTTTCTCAATAGCCATATCTAACACCTTACCTTCAATATAAAGTTCTCCACACTCTTCTTTTCTTAAGCCTGCAATATTAAAATCAAGCTCATATCCTTTTTCTTTTATTATATTTAATATCTTCTCTATCTTTGGAAGGTGTTTTTCATAATTATAAGGAACTTCTTTATTAAACTTTCTTACTAAATTTAAATGACCTATTCTTTTAGGTTTATAAGTTCCTAAATCACTTTCTAAAGCCATAATTAAGGTATCATAATATTTGTTATATACTTCATCTATAGAACCTAAGTCATCTATGATTTTTCCAAATTCTTCTACACTAAAATCAATGCAATAGTATCTCTTATTTCCTTTAATCATATGTACTGATAAAATACCATCGCTTAAGAATGTGCCATATTTATTTAAAAGCTCCTTTATTTCCTCTTCATATCCTTCAATATAATCTACTTCTACACCTATATTAATTTTTATCTTATCTTTATATTTCTCTCTTAATACTTGTCCTTCTTTTAAATACTCTTCTATTCTTTCTATTCCCATAGCACTATCCTTTAAAGGTGAAGGATCCTCAAAGTTCTTTGGAAGTGGCAAATGCTCTGTAAAACTCATCTCATCTAAACCGCATTTCATTACTTCTTCAACATACTCTTCCATATTATCCTTACTTCCATGAGGGCAATACTGTGTATGAATATGTCCATCTTTATTTTTAAAATTAAACTCTTTACTCATATTATTAAAAAATTTATATCCTCCTTTAGTTTTATTCTTTATCTTTTATATCTGCATTTTCCTCTAATTATGAAGTGTATAATATAATTTACTTCTATTGCAACTATTGCAACATCATAAATTGCAGATTAAACTATTAAATATCCATCTTTATTCCATTTTCTTTTAACCACCTCTTTTTATCTTCATAATCTGGCATTACCTTGGCCACAGCTTCCCAATAGTTCCTAGAATGATCTTTATGAATCATATGAGTCATCTCATGGACAACTATATAATCAAGTACTCCTATAGGTGCCATTATACACCTCCAATTAAAAAGCAAGTCGTTATAATAGGTACAACTTCCCCATCTTCTTTTTTGTTCTTTAACTTTTATACTTCTAGGTTTTATTAGATAAAACTTAGAGTAATACTCTACTCTTTCCTTAATTACTTTTAGTCCTACTTCTCTATACCATAGTTCAATTGCTTTTTTTATTTTTTCTCTATCATATTCAGAAATATCAACAATCAGCTTTTTCCCTGTTAAACTAACAGAAACTCCTTTTAAAAACTGATTATATCTTATTTTCAATGGATACTCTTTACCTAAATACATAAATAATTCTTCGTCTATAAACTCTCTCTTAACTCTTTTAGAGCTAATGATCCTAGCGTTTTCTTGTTTTTCAACTATCCATTCTCCTTTTTTCTTAATATGTTCAAGTATAACATCTTTTGGAATACTAATAGGTGCTCTTACTTTCACCTCTCCTTCAGCCAAAACTTCTATACTCATAGTTCTTCTTTTGCTACGTATTAATTCAAATTCTACATACTTATCTTGAAATTCAAATCCTAATTTCATGTTTTCATCCCCCTTTAAAAATATATTTTTTAACAAAAGATTCTCTAAATAGTATAAAAATGCTCCACAATCTTGTGAAGCATTTTATAGATAAAGTTATTCATTTTTATTTTCGCTAGCTCTTAAAATACCAGCCATAACAAAAGCAAAACTCTCTGCAATTCCTAATAGCACAGTAGTTAATACCCCTAAAGTAAGAATATATTCAACTATTGGTGCCTTCATTATGACATAAGCTCCAACTGTTATTAAAACTAAAAGAACTCCCAAAATCACTTGTAATATTGTACTATATTTCCAAAGTTTCAGGTAAATTTTATTACCTTCAATTTTTTTAAATCTTTCAATAAAACTATGAAACCATCCTTTTAAAGTTAATTTTCTACTTTTTATATCCCAAATATGATATCCTAAAGCAAAAAGTATCCACGAAAGTGCTATACCAAGTAAAATAAAACTCTCTAAATTACTACTTGCTCTTCTGTACATAAGTAAATAATCAATCATTACAAAAATAGTAATAATCTCAATCTTCAGTTTTCTTTCGTATTTTTTCATACTCTCCTCCAGTATTTCAAATTCCCATATAAATCTTATCAATTTAAACATTCCTTGTAAACAAACATAAACATTTATTGGTAAATTAATCTTACTAATATATTAAACTAAGTCTTTGACCATTAGTCCAAATATTAATCACCCTAGATTAATTACTAAAATAAGGTCTTCAATAAATCTATTGGTTTTTCAAGTTCATAATCTGCATATATTCCTTCTTTATTTCTACATCCCCAAAGGGCTAGTGCAAAATCAACACCAGCAGCCTTTGCACAAAGATAATCTGATTTTGTATCTCCAATATAAAGGCATTTCTCTGGTTCAGCTTCTAAAAGTCTAATTGCCTTTTCTAATGGTTCTGGATGTGGCTTTGTATTTTCAACATCATCTACTAGAACATTAACCTTCATGTATGTATGAAAATTATTATTAACCATGTCTATACCATATTGTTCTTTTGTTTTCGAACTAGCTACAGCTAAGATATATCCTTGTTCCTTTAACTTATCTAAAACTTCCTTCATTCCTTCATAAGGTATAGCACCTGTCTCATCCTCATTTACATAGTAAACCCATCTTGGATAAACTTCATCAATATTATCTACACCAAGCTTTTTTAAAGTAAGTCTTCCTGGAAAAGCCATATAAGTAATAAGTTCTTCATAAGACTTCTCTATGCCTAACTCTTCCTTTATAATTCTCATTAAACTTCTAATGTTCATTCCTTCAGTATCTAAAAGTGTACAATCTATATCAAAGATTATATATTTATACTTACCCATGTTATCCACTCCCCTATAGTTCTAAATTAAAAATTTATTTCATATAATAAAATAATATACTTTTTAGATCTTAACTCTATAAATCTTATTTTACATCAAAATATTTAAGGATTTCCATATATAAATTTACTTAAACAATTTAAAATTTAAGAAAGGAGTTTTTACTATGGATATATTAGTATTTTGCTTTGTAGTCCTATGTTATTCTTTGTTTCTACTAGCTGTATAATATTTTTCAAACTTAACATAACCATTTATAAACTCATATCAATAAAAATACAAGTTTAATCTAAATACTTTCTTAATAATATTTATAGGTTTTATTGTTTTAATTCTAACAATATAATCATTTTTTCATTCTCTAAAAACTCTTTAGTCAATATTATAAAAAATTTATAATAATCATAAAAAAATCCAATAAGTGAAATTATTCTAGTTTAAACAAAAAAATGCTATACTTTAGGAAAATACTTTTTCTTAAAGTGAGGTGAAAATTTATGTTTACAATTGATAATTTTGCTTTTGATTCTATAAGAAAATTAAATGAATTAAAGCCATATAACTGTTTAGATATAAGATCCTACAAGAAAAATAGAAAAGTTGTTATTGAAAAGCTTGAAAATACTTTTAATGTTTATGAAGATGGCTATGAAAAAAGAGAATTTCTAGAGCTTTCTAAAGAAGAGTTAAAAAAGCTTTTAAGAAGTATAGAAAAAATCGAATTTCCTAGAAGTAATAAGCTTAGAGTATATGTCTTAGAAACAAAAGATCAAAGCTCTTGCAGAGCAAATTATAGAGATGAAAGTGCTTTAGAAAATGAGGAAGAAAAACTTTCTATATTCATAGAAGCCTCTTATAGCTCCTATGAAGCAATAAAAGGCTTGATTGAAGATAATAATGATTTAATTGAAGAAGTAAACTTCTCACATAATGTAACTATAAAAGCAAATGTTTCTTTAGAAACATATTCTCTTTTAAAAATCTTTATAAAAGATAGACAAGATATAAGTATATTTGCTTGTTAGTGTTATATTAGTACTATTGTTAATCCTTTTGAAAATAAATCCTATTTCTCTCTTTATCTCCATAGATATTAATAAAAGTAATGTGTTATTTGGATTCTTTCATATATTCATCATAAAGTTTTCTAGACTCTATTTCAAAATTCATAGCTTGATTATAAATCTCTTCCTCTGAAATAAATAATTTTGTTAATTTACTTTTTTCATGCTTAAACTGTCCTAGATTAACATTATCAATGATTCTATCTATATAAAACTTTCCATCTTTCTCAACTATATAAGCTGTGTAATCATCTGTTCCTACCCCTTTATTATTACTCCCATCAGTATATGAAAACATATATTCAACATGAAAATTAATCTTATAATCATCATCATATTCTTTTACTATCTTATTTATATCAACATTTACGCTATCTATGTCTTGATATAAATTATATTCTACTGTGGAATTAAATATAGAATTATAATTATCAGTAAATTCCTCATTACATATTATTTCTTTACAATTAACAGGTTCTTTACTAAATCCTAAATAAACAAATTCTTTAGCCAAATTTTCTATTGGAACTCTAATACTTTCATCACTTGTAACATCTACTCCTCTATTTCTATAATCAACTATTTCTTTTCTAGCAATTCCTAAGAAAGCCATTAATAAAACGATTCCTATAGCAACAATACCAATAGTAATATCCTTTTTCTTTATCATCATAACCCCTCACTAAAAACTTATTTTCTATTTAATAAAATCTTAACAACCACTTATTGCCAATAAATTACCAAAGCGAAAATAAACTATTAAATAAAAAAATTAAAGTAACTAAATCTATTAAATCTAGTTACTTTAATTTTTTCCAAAAGATTTGAATGTATAACTTATCATTATCCAACTTAGCTTTTATACTATGTCCAAGCTTTTCAACAAGTGCCTTTGTTATAGCTAATCCTAAGCCTGTATTATTTCTTGTTCTTGATTTATCCCCTATATAAAATCTATCAAATATCTTATCAACTTGTATCTCTTCACTATACTCAACAGAATTGATAAACTCAGTTACTATAAAATTTTCCTCCTCTTTTAAATTAATACTTATAAATTTCCCTCCATGCTTTATCATATTTCCAATAAGGTTTGAAAATATCCTATTTACAGCGTTCTCATCAGAAATTATATTTGAAACCTTATCCTGAATTTCAATGCTAGGTTCAATATCATTGCTTATAAAGCTACCATAGTATGTAGCTATATTTTCAAGCAAAATATTCTTTAGATTTATATTCTTAAAGTTAAATATATAGTCATTACTGTTTAACCTTGATAAATCATAAAAGTTTGTAATTAATCCTTGTAAGCTTCTTGCTCTTTTATCTACTATATCAAGATACTCCTTTTTTTCCTCTTCACTACTTTTATCATTTTTTATAAGTTGTATATATCCACTAATAGAAGTTAGAGGTGTTCTTAAATCATGTGACATATTTGATATGCTTCTTCTAAGCTCCTCATCAATTCTTTTATTTTCTGCTCTAACCTTTTGATTCTCATCATAAATACTATTTATATCCCTTACAAGTTCTTCTATTTCATTATTTATAGCATTAGTTCTTATATTAATATTCTCTCCATTCCATGTCCTTATCTGTTTTGATATATTTTTAATCTCCAGCTTCATCCTTACTGTGTAAAATATTAAATATATAATAAAAAAAATCAATACTCCCTTTATAAACATACTAATCTCCCCTAAAGCACTAATAAGGTGACTCCTAAAAGAACCACCTTAATTTAGTAAAAATATTATTTTATATCCTGTTTATTAAATATCTTCGTCCCTATTCCTAAAGAAAGACCTATTGTTGCTAAAGAAATTCCTATAGATTTCATTAAATCACTAAGCTCTGCATTCTGCGATGTTGCTAAAGCATTATTATAGTATGGAGTCATTTCATATATGGAATCAAATGTAGGATAAGTTCCATAGAATATACTTATTATTGTTGGAATTAAAACAAATATAACCACTGTAATTCCTATTGTTGCTCCATTTCCTTTTACCAGGGAACTTATTATCATAATTAAAGCTATTACTGCTGAACTTGCTATGATTGAGGCTAAGAATGTCATTGCCATATTACCTAAATCAGCTAATGCTATATCTCCGAAACCATTCATAAAACCTGTTCCTATAAAAGATATTAAAGTTAGAATTAAGGTTAATATAGAAACTCCTACCATCATAGCTATAAACTTTGATAAATAAAATTTTGTTCTACTCTTTCCATAAGCTAATATATTTTTCATAGTTCCTTCCGAATATTCCTTGGCTAAGAATCCTCCAACTAAAACTCCTATTAAAATTTCAATGACACCTACTCCAAAGGATACATAATAAACATCTAATGGGCTATTTCCCTTCGGCATATTAAAGCCTATTCTTCCTGGAGTAACAATTGCTCCATTAGCTTCATTTGTTTGAGCAATTACCTGTATCTCCTCAGGTATATTAGACATGGCATCTTTCATTAAACTATTCATTGTATCTGAGGCTGAAAATATACTCATAAAAGCTAATATAATACAAATCGCGCATAATACCTTAAAAGCTTTATTTTTCATTAATTTAAATATTTCTGCTTTAATCAATCTATTCATTACTTAGTACCTCCAACTAGTGTCATAAAATATTCTTCTAAACTTTCTCCCTTTAACCCTATACTTTCAACTAAAACTCCATTTATTGAAAGTGTTGAATTTATTAAACCAACTTGGTCTAAGTTATCGAAAATTTTTATAATATTGTTTTCTAGTACTATATAATTTTTTATTTTCATTTCCCTCTCAATTAAAGCAACAGCTCTATCCTTATCATCAACCTTAATCTCTATATTCTGTCTACATTTTTCATTAAGAGTTTCTTCTGAAATCTCTTCTATAAGCTTCCCTTCACTCATAATCCCATAGCAAGTTGCAAGTTCTGAAAGCTCACCCAAAATATGACTTGATATTATTATGGTCATATCTTTTTCCCTATTTAACTTTTTAAGAAGTTCTCTTATTTCAACTATTCCCATTGGATCTAATCCATTTATAGGCTCATCTAATATAAGTAGTTTTGGATTACCAAGTAAAGCATTTGCTATTCCTAATCTCTGTTTCATACCTAAAGAAAAGTTTTTAACTTTCTTTTTTCCTGTATCACTTAATCCAACCAACTGTAAAACTTCCTCAATACACTCTTTGCCTGCTATATTTCTAAATATTCTTGAAACCTCTAGATTTTCCCTTGCTGTCATATTAGGATAAAAAGAAGGAGATTCAATTAAACTGCCTATCATAGTTCTAGCATCATTTAATTCTCTTTCCCCACTTCTACCAAATAGCTCAATATGTCCACTTGTTCTATGAGCCAAGCCTGTTATAACTCTAATTAAAGTTGTTTTACCAGCTCCATTTTTTCCTATTAATCCATAGATATCGCCTTTTCTAACATTGATATTTATATCATCATTTGAAAGTTGACTTCCGTATTTTTTAGTTATGCCATGTGTTTTTAAAACTAAATCTCTCATTTAAAATTCCCTCCTGATATCTTATACCCTTATTCTATAGAGAACTTTATAAGATATCATAAATCAAAGATTAAGAAAGTCTTAAGTTTTTATTTAGCTCTCTTAAGATATTTATTTTGTAGCTAGACTTCAATAACTAATTAATTTCGCCTTATATAAACTAAATACTTTATTAAGAACTCTAAAATTTGGTTAAATAATCCATAGCAAATTTATTATGGCTTTATATTTGCTAATTACTCTCTTCACCTAATTTGAAGCCTATCCCCCACACGGTTTTTATATATTCATTCTCTTGATCTAATTTTGAAAGCTTTGTCCTTAAATTGCTTACATGAACATTTACTGTGTTATCATCCCCTATGAATTCATTATTCCATACGGATTCAAATAAATTTGCTCTTGTAAAAACCTTCTTAGGATTTGATATTAGAAGTTCTATTATAGAGAATTCTCTTGCAGTTAAAGGTACTTCTTTATTCCCTATAAAAGCTTGTCTAGTTTCCGAATCTAGAACCAACTTCTTGAATGTAAATTTAGTCTTTTTAATTTCTTTTTTAGAAAATTTTTTATATCTTCTAAGCTGAGCTTCTACTCTAGCAAGCACCTCATCATTATCAAAAGGTTTACTTATAAAATCATCAGCCCCTAGCTTAAGTACATTTATTCTATTGTCAATTCCTTCTTTAGCAGATATAACTATTATTGGAACCACACTCTTATTCCTAACCCTTTCTATAAGCTCTTCTCCACTAATTCCAGGTAACATTAAATCAAGAATTATAAGATCATACTCAAACTGCTCTATACACATCATTCCTTCTGAACCTGAATATGCGCCTCTTACTGAGTACCCTTCTTTCTCAAGTATTCTAGAAATAAGGTTATTTATATCAACGTTATCTTCAACAATTAAAATATTCAATTTTTTATCCTCCATAATTATATACAAATGTTAATCTTATACATACGAATATATTATCATACTAACTTTTTAAATACCTGCTAATCTTACTATATTTACTTATTTTTAAAATCTAATTTATTCTATTAATCTATTTTCATATAACCATAAAATAAAAATGACAATGTGTATTATAAATTGCACATTGTCATCTTTTCTTTTAATATAATTAATTCATTCTAACATAAAAATAATTACCCTATTAATGCCATAGAATTTATAAAATAATTATTTTGAAATTATAATAGGTTATTAAAATAGTTTATTCCTATAGCTTCCCTAACTTCATGAAGAGTATTACTTGCCTTTTCTCTTGCTTTTTCACTACCTGTTTTTAACATTTCATATACATAATCAATATTTTTTTCATACTCTTTTCTTCTTGCTCTTATAGGTTCTAGTTCTGCTTGTAATACTTCATTTAAATATTTTTTAACCTTAACATCACCTAAACCACCTCTTTTATAATGCTCCTTCATTTCTTCCACCTTTGCTTTATCTTGAGCAAAAGCATCTAAATAGGTAAATACAGTATTATTTTCAATTTGTCCTGGATCTTCAACTCTAATATGATTAGGATCTGTGTACATTGACATTATTTTCTTCTTTATAACTTCTGGTTCATCAGATAAATATATTGCGTTATTTAAAGATTTACTCATCTTAGCATTTCCATCTATACCAGGTAGTCTTCCTAAACCTGCCTTTGGTAAGATAACTCTTGGCTCAACTAATACCTCTTTTTCATATATTGAATTAAAACTTCTCACTATTTCTCTTGTCTGCTCAATCATAGGTAATTGATCCTCTCCTGCTGGAACTACAGTTGCCTTAAATGCTGTTATATCAGCAGCTTGGCTTACAGGATAAATTAAAAATCCTGATGGTATGCTCGTGTTAAAGTTTTTCTCTTTTATTTCATTCTTAACTGTTGGATTTCTTTCTAATCTTGCAACTGTAACTAGATTTAAATAATGCATAGTTAATTCATTTAACTCTGGAATCTGTGATTGAACAAATATAGTTGATTTACTTGGATCTATTCCAACAGCTAAATAATCTAAAGCAACCTCAGTTAAGCTTTTTCTTATCTTTTCTGGATTTCTAGCATTATCTGTTAATGCCTGTTGGTCAGCAATCATTATATAACTTTCATATTCTCCACTATTTTGTAATTGTACCCTATTAATTAAAGAACCAACATAATGCCCTATGTGTAATTTTCCTGTTGGTCTATCTCCTGTTAAAATTATTTCTTTTTTCATGAATTTCTCCTCCTAATCTTTTAAATTGCTTCTATAATTTAAATATATTTAATTCTACTTATGCTCTGTTCTAAAATTCGTATTAATTTTTAGATAAATCCATAAAACCGCCTTAATAAGTAAATAGATATAAAGACTTAACTAAAAATCAACATTTACTTAAAATAGAGACTCTATTAAAATAAAAAAACTCCGCCCTAAATAAATAGGACGGAGATATCTTCCGCGTTACCACCTAAATTGCATATAAAAATATGCCTCTCAACTTCAAGTACTATCACACTCTATCCGCTATAAGGTGCGGCACACCACTCCGATACTCTCAAAATAAGATTTCTCTTTGTTCCTCAAAGGTCCATTCATTAAATCTCTTCTTGCTAGGATTCCACCATCCCTAACTCTCTTTATTAAAGCTAAATTTAATTACTACTCCTTATCAATGGATTTATTATAATATATCACTTTTCTATTTATGTGTAAAAACAGTTCATTATATATTTTATATAAAAACATAAAAAATATTATAAAAGATATTATAAAAAACTAATAATCTCTAAAAATTTATAAATAAACTCTTAAACAAATATACTTTTTTTAATTTATAATAATTCTAATTCATATATCTCTTCAGTTCATTTAGTTACCATAATATATCCTAAAACTAATACTTTAAAGTAATACTATACTTTTATAAGCTAATAATAAAAATTCAGTTTAATACTATTAACTCAATAAACTATTATTTTGGTAATAATGTTTTTACAAACTCTAAGTTATTGAAATCATGTTCTTTTATGTAGTTTAATAGGTCAACTAGGTAAGTCTTGTGATGTTCCACAACCTTTGAGAAACATTGTATAAATCTAACTACTTCTTCTTTAGAAAGTGCCTTATTTTCTTCTCTATTTTCATTATATAAGTACATTCCAACTAAATAAAATCTCATAAATGTATATCTTACAAGTAGCATTATATAACTGTCAAAGATAGATTCTATTTCGCAAAATGGGAAGAGATTACTATATATAAAATTAACTATGTAATTCTCAAATATGTAGCCATTTTTCTTTAAAAACTCTTTCTCATAATCTTGAAAAGCTTTTATATACATTTGAGCATTTTTAGCTAAATAGTTTTCCTCATTAAGATTAAGTCCTTCTATAACCTCTCTTGAGTACTCCTTAAATCTTTCACTATCAACATCTTTTTCTACACGAAGCATAGTAAGTAACTTTTTAAAGAAATCAACTTGAATAATATAGTTCATAGGGTTTTCTTCATATGGATCTTGGATAGAATTTATATCATATCCCTTTATGAAATTTAATGTATTATCATGATTATATTCATACTCATCCTCTAAACTATTTATAAATTCACCTAATATGTAAAGTCTCTTATCTAAAGAAAACTTTCTATTTTTCATTATCTTTATACTTACTTCTCTAATCTCTTTAAGAAACTCTACAGGAAGCCATTCCCCTTGACCAAGTTCAATATTAACTTCACTTGATATTATGTGTTTTCCTAAAGTTTCATCACCTTCTGAAAAATCAATTCCTTCTTCCTTAAGTAAAAGTATTCTAGCTGCCTCTGGACATGCTACGGCAAGTGACATTTCATAAATACCATCAATTTTGTTAGTTACTCTAGGAAAAGATGTACAAACATTTGAAAGATATTCCTCTCCAAGATTGGCATGGATAATACAATAATTCTCACAATTTAAGAAAGGACATCTTTTAGTTTCTCCTAACTTAACTTTTGCAAAATCAATTTCATCACATTGATGATTCTTATTTTTAATAAGGTTACTTTCAAGAATATTTTTCATTTCATTATCTTGAACTCCTTCATATTGCTCAAAAGTAAACTTATCAATATCAACATCCCAGCCTATACAACAGCTATCTTCACATTCTCCCCCAATACATTTAAACTCTTTAAGATATATTGGGTATCTCATTTTAACACTCTTCATCATATACTTCCTTCTCAATAAAATACTTTAATTCACCTAATTATTTTACCACAGTATTTTACATAAGGTGAACTAATCACCATTAAAGTTACCAGTAACGTTCCATATAGACCATTTCTCTCTTGACTATGGAAGATTGAAAAATCCTCTAATATTTAGTTAAAATTAATTATCTTTATTTACAAAAAACTCTAATTTCTTTAATCATTCTGTCCTTATTTTCATTTAATTGAGGTATTCTATTGACATTTGCACCTGATGGATGTGGAAACCCCTTAATAATTTGTCTTTCACTTATAAAACCTTCTTCTTGCAATTTACATAAAACCTCTTCTACCGCTTTTCCTAAAGGTATTAGTAATATATTTTCAAAATCATCTAAACTTTTAATTTCAGAAAGAAAATTATCATAAACATACTTCATTAAGAAATCACTCTTTATTAATTTTGGAGTATGTCCTGTGTAGTTTGCTTTTTTAACAAATACAGAGTAAGGAATTAAAGATACTGTATGTAATAAATAATCCTTTTCTCCGAAAAGCTCTCCACAATCCTCTATTTCTAAAACCTTATTAAGTTCTATCTCATTTAACATACTAATAATATTTTTTCTTAAACTTCCACTAAAACGGCCTGCAACTTTGCATTTATATTGAATTTCTTCAATATTATCACTTACTTCTAACTCCTTTCTTGCTTCTGCTATAGCTGTGCTCATTTGATTAAAGCCTGGAGTTATACCAACAATAAAAACTTTTGCCCTAGGATTTATATACTCATTGTGTGGTGCATAATAAATTTCAATATTTCCTTCTTTCTCAATAAGAAAATCATCTATTAGAAGTTCTTCTTTTGTGTATTTATCTTTTAAAGGTAATTTTTTAATTGCTTCTTCATAATCATATAAAGTTTTTTTCATATTAACATCTCCAAAATAAATATATTTATATCATCATCTAAGTTTAATCAATCTTTTGATTTCATATTTTTTATTTACAGTATTCATATTAAAAATTTATTTTCTAAACTAAATATATCAAAAATTCTCTCTTAATCATAATATTTAACTACTAAAAACCTAAAAAATCAAGTATAGTTCTTATAAATTTCTATACTTGATTTCTCTACCTAACCTTAAATTATATATTTCCAAACATACCTTAACTTATAACAATTATATTGTATTTTTTTATCTTCAAATCATATTTTTAGTTACATATTTTCAAAAAGAAGTTATTTATATTCTATTCTCTAATAAGTGTTATTTTAAAACTACTCTAATAATCCTATCATCATTTATAGCAGGATTTCCTCTTCCATCTCTATTACTAGTTGAAAGATAAATAGCCCCATCTTTCCCCACAACAACTTCACGTAAACGTCCGTAACTATTTTCAAATAGTACTTCTACATTAGTTGCTTTAGCTCCACTTCCATTAAAAGACATAACAAGTAACTTTTGTCCTCTAAGAGTAGCAACCAATAAATTATCTTTTCTTGCTCCTTGATTTATGAATGCAATTCCTGAAGGAGCCCAAGTTTCTTCTCCACTGTGTATCAATGGCTTCTTAAGATTAAGATCAGTTAAATCTTCATCTCCTTGAACAAGAGGCCAGCCATAATTCGATCCTGGCTCTATCATATTTATTTCATCATGTGCTGATTGTCCATGTTCTGATGAATATAATATGTTTTTTGAATTCCAAGCAATTCCCTGCGGATTTCTATGTCCTAAGGTATAAACTGGTGAACCAGAAATAGGATTATCCCTAGGAATACTTCCATCTAAATTTATTCTAAGTATTTTTCCAGCTGTACTTTCAGAATCCTGTGCTAAATTAGAATTTCCTGCATCTCCAGTTGTTATATATAACTTTTTATCAGGCCCTATTTTTATTCTTCCTCCATTATGAATTCTTCCTCCTGGAATTTTATCTAAAATAATTTTATCAATAGATGCTTTATTATTATTTTCAACTAATCTTATAACACGATTATACATTTGATTTACTTCCATATATGTATGCATAACATATATATAATGGTTCTGTGAGAAATTTGGATCTAAGGCAATTCCCATTAATCCTCCCTCTCCTTGACTTATGAATGGTGAACCTAATGTGATTAGAGGTTCTGGATTAAGTTTACCATTTTCAACAACTCTAATTCTCCCTGGACGCTCAGTAAAATAAATTTTGCCTTCTTGGCTTATATCTATGGCCCATGGTATAGATAACCTTTCAGCTATAACTTCAACTTCGTAATCCAATTGCCTTGATTTAGAACTTCTTTTTATTGAATTTACTGCTTTAATTGAACATACTTTTATTCTTCTTAAAATACGGTAAAAGAATTTTCTCATATTTATCCCCCTATTTATCTCCAAAGTTTTAATTAATATCTTGCTAAATATATACTTTGAGAAAAAGAATTAATACGTTGTAATCATACCATTTACCATATTTTATTAAACTCTCTTCTTTAATGTTACTAATCATTAAGAACCTTATTATAAAACATTACTTTAATATAAGTTTTCTATACTAATATTTATAAGATTTTCTTTAAAAACTCAATATTCTCTATATAATAATCTTTCGCTTTCTCATTTGACCAACTACAATGCTCTATTACCATAATCATTAGATGTATTTTTAAATATTTATAGAAAATTTCATCAACTTTCATATAAATACTATATCCATTCAAAATAAGATAGACTTAATCAAAGTCTATCCTCTAAATGATATTTCATTAATCTTTTATTTTTTCCCTCTGAAGGTCTATTTACTTAACTATATCTTTGAATGAAAACAAATTCTGTTAAGCATTTATTTGTCCCAAACTGAATCTATCCAGTTAACCATCTTAATATTTGTATCTGCTATATCTTTATATCCATCCTTTGCAAAGAATGCAATCATAATTAGCTCTATTGAGATAATCATATATTTTAGGCTTTTCTCCTCTTCAACTGTGATATCAACATTACTTTTATAGCCTTTAATAACTGATTTTGAAAAGTCTATCCATTTATTTCTTTTATCTTCATTCTGAAAAATTGAAGCTAAGGAACCTGTACATAAATAGCATACATCAAATATCCTTGCATTGATTTGAGTTAAATCAAAATCTATATATCCTACCAACTCCTTATTTTCAAATATCATATTTTCTCCATGAAAATCTCTATGAATAACCTGTCTTGGTAGCTTTAGATACAATTCCTCAAAGTTTTCACATAAATCTCTCCTAATATTATTGAAAGAATCTATCTCTTCTTTGCTTAAATTACACTGTGGTAAATATTTATCTATTTCCTCCTTAACCCATCCATTTAATTCTTCAATCATATTATTGTCCCATATTTTATTGTTTTTCTTTACCTCTTCAGTTATGTTTTTTAATCCTTTATGAATATCTGCTGCACATTTTCCTAAATAAAATCCTCTCTTAACATAATCTCCTTCAAAATAATCCTTAAGTACTTCTCCCTTTATTTTAGTAAACAATCCATAATATTTATTATTTAAAGAAATATAAAATTCTCCCTTTGATGTTTCAACTACTTTTTGAACTGGAACACCACCTTTTAAAAGAAGCCTAGAAATATTCACATTATTTTTCATTTCATTTTCACTATTAGTCATTTTTAATATATAATCCTCACCTACAGTCCATATATGAGGCTCTCTATTGGTTTCATAGCATATATTTTCTTCTTTAATAACTAAATTTTTATCTATTACCCATATATCTAATAACGATTGTAATTCTTCCTTATTTTTTATTAAATCTCTCTCCAAAATACTCTTCCCCTTTTTTAAAATTGCTTTTCTCTTATTAATAACTATACTACTATGTAAAGTTCTCATATTAAACCTATAAAATTTTTATGAAATAAAAATGAGCCAAAACTAACTCATAGCTTGTGGCTCATTTAAATTATTTAGATTTCTCTTTCAATATTATTCTATCTATACTCTTTTTAGATAAGAAGTATTTCTCTGCAAGTTCTTGTCTGCTTAATCCGTCCATATATTCAGCATAAATACTTTCATTTCTTAGCTTAATCTCTCCACGAGTGGATGTTTTAGCTCCCCATTCTCTTTTATTAGTTTCTTTTCTAGGGATATAAATATATTCACCATCTACATATTTTTGAATTAACTCAATTACTTCTTTAGGTAATACTTCTTTAGCCGTGATATAGCACATAATGCTCCTCCTAAATATAAAAATTAATTTAGGTTTAGCAAAGGCTATTTATATTTTCTATTCAAAATGCAATAGCCTTGCTATGCATTATTAGCAGGTTCCATCATAAAAAACTCCTCCTTTTTATACCATTTCATCATAATTCTACTTATTTTAAAATTGGAAATCAACTTTATATTTTTATATTATTTTCTAACTTTATAACGGCCTCATTAATTCTCTTTTCTCTAGTTTCAATTTTCTTTGCACTAGTTACCCACTGTACATATTTTCTTTTAACTGAATAGGATAAACTTTCATAAAAATCTTTAGCTACTTTATTTTTATCTAAAGCTAATTTGAAGTCCTCTGGTAATTCAACCACTCTTTCTTCCTCATCTTTTTCTACCTCAACGATTATAGAATCTCCAGCTTCCTTACCAATTTCCTTTCTTATAGCTTTGGTTATACCTATCATATAACAAGGTAATCCCATTTTTACAATAGAACCTCTATATTCAAAACCATCAAATTTTGCTTTTACTTTAACTCTCTTACTTCCAAAAGTCTCTTCAACATCAAATGGTATTTCTATAAATGTAGCATCTTTACCATCATGCTTTTTAATTACAGCCTCAAATTTATAAACCATACTTTAAATCCTACTCCTCTCTTGTACTTAACTAACTATCTTTAGCTTATTATAAACATATCTTAAGTATATTTTATACTATTTTCACCTATTGAAAATAAAACATTTTTCCTGACTTGTTAAATAAATTTTCATATTTCTATAATCCAAATACTTTCTCTAAATTCCCTGTTAATTCTTCAATATTTTTTTCAAACCATCTGCAAATGATAGTTGACCAATGAGCATAATAACCTAGTACTTCTTTATTCGAATTATTAGATTCATAGTACTGACTAAAATAATCACTTACTGCAAGCTGATAATAATACAAATACGGCATCATCTTTATATCATATTTATTGAGGCTACTATATTTCATATAATCCTTTATATACTTCACTAAATTATCAAAATCTATTGTTCCATCAATACATTTTGGATCTGCATAGGAATATGATCTTATAACTTCCCAGCAAGCAGGATGAATACATGCTGAAGTGAAATCAATTATTCCATTAATAGAATTCTCACCACATATTATTTGACTTATAAAATAATCACCATGAGTATTTTTATAAGTAAACTTGTTCATTTCAAGTTTGATATCCTTTATTTTTTCTAATAAACTAATTCTATATTTTAAATCAATAATATTTTGACTTTCATTGTTTTCTATAGCTCTTTGCAGAGATTTTTCATAAGATATCTTAGCAGATTCTGGAGTTATAAAGCTAAAAAATTCTTTTCCAATTCCACTACTTAACACTGGTATATCTTCTAATGCTTTATGAATTTTTCCTAGTATTTCAGCACTTTCTTTCATGAACCATTGCGGTGCTGTATTTACTTCTAATATCTTACCTCTTATGAAACTTTGTAAATGAAATGTGTGACCATGATATTCCAACAAATATTTATTTTCCTTATTTTTATAAAACTCAGATACACATACTCCTCTTTTTAATAGTATATTGTTAATTAAAGGTTCATCCTCGGGATGATTCTTAAATATCATCTCAACATCTTTCAAAATATATTCTTTATTTTCTGTAATTATATGAAAGCATTCTGATGAAGCACCTTCCAAAACTTTATTTATCTCTTTAATATTTCCGATATTATAGTTTTTTTTAATTAAATCCTCTATTTCTCTTATTTTTAAATCATTATTATTCATTTAAATCACCATTTAACTATAGAATGATGTTTTAGACTAGTGTTGATTTTTAGCTAGAACTGTAAGATCATCTTAATGAGCATCTAGTATTGCATTATCTACGTAAGAATAATAGTAATACTTTGCGAAATTAAATTAGGTCTGAAGGACTATCTAAAAATCAACACTCACATGAAGCATCGCCAACTATAAATATCTATTCCTTTACCCAGTAACTACTACAATCATTAGAACGTTCAACAAAACCATATTCTATCAAAGCTCTTCTTATAGTTGCGTAATCGTCATATATTCTTCCTAGAATCCTATTAATTTCTTTTTCAGAATACTTTTTACCCTTAGAAAAATGCTTTACTATTTGAGATAATAATATTATTTTCTTCTTCTCTTTAGAAGGAAATATCTTTATTGCTCCACTTTCATCCATATAATTCTTAATTATTTCTTTTATCTCTTTATCCGTAATATTATATCTATCATCTAATGTCGTTGCTGTCTTATGAGCATCACATAAAGTCTCTTTATCTAGTTTATTAACTTTTTTCTGTGTATTTGATGATAATAATTCCATCATAGCTAAAAATAAGCGTGCTTGCTTTTCCTTTTCTCTTAATTTATAACGATGATTTCTTATGGTAGACTGTGCTACCCCAAACTTTTGTGCTATTTCTTTATCACTTAATCCATCTGCCATCAACAATAAAACTTCTCTTTGTACTTGCGATATTCCTACAAATGAGGGATTCATATTTAGTAAATATTGTAAAGTTGAACCATGCTTTTCTTCTATATGCAACTCAGTAGCTTTTTTTGCATCGTAAAGTAAAGATTCTACCTCATATATTCTTCCTTTTATAAATTCTTCTCCACAAATTATGCATTTTAATTCCTCTTCTTGTTCAATATAACCTTTTTTTACTTCCTCAATAGTTGAATCCCAAAATAACTCTTTATTTGATTCATTCATAATTCTCAACTCCCTTTTATCCTCTAATAAAAATTAAATTTTTTTAATTATTATATGCTTTATTTTTAGCATTGTCTACATATAAATAAACTTTAATGTATTTTGTTTGCATTTTAATAGTTATTTTTTAACAAACAACTATTTATTACCTTATTGAATTAAATCTGTAACTTTTACAAGGTTGATTTAAAAAATTAACATATGTATAATTAATTTTAAATTTGTGTACAAGCACCATAAAAATTTTATAAATATTACATCAGAAAAATATATTAAGGAGAAATACATATGAATTTTTGGGATACCATCTTTAACTCCATTAATGGGTTAGCAGGTAAAAATCATTTATTAGATTCAATAATGCTTTTTTGTTCTCAAATATTACCTTACATTTTTGCAGCTACAGTAGTTGTTGTTTATTTAATGGGGGTTATAGGTAAGAAGAAAAAAGCTAGAGGAATAGCTGTTGACACAGTTGTATTTACTGTAATAAACTTATTAATTTCAATGATAATAGGTCATTTTTACTATGCTCCAAGACCATTCGTAAATGATCCTAATGCAAATTTACTATATCCTCATAAACCAAATTCGTCTTTTCCAAGCGATCATTCAATTGGTAGTATGAGTATAGCCTTAGGATTAAATAGATATAATAAAATTCTTGGAACAATAGGAGTTCTTTTATCTATATTAATGGGGATTTCTAGAGTATATGTTGGTCATCATTACCCTCAACATGTAGTTGCTTCATTTGTAATAGTAATTATAATGAACGTAATCTATGTTAAGTTCTTAAGTAAAAGTGTTCAAAAAATTTATTTTTCAGTTGAAAAACATATACCAATTCTAAACAAATTAGTTAAACAGACTAAAACTGTAGAGTTTCAATAGAAAAAGACTGTATCGAAAAGAGTAAAAAGTTTTGATACAGTCTTTTTTATATTTTTTAATTAATTTTTATCTATATATTCTTTAATTTTATTAAGTACAAATGTTTCTCTTTTTACCCATGGATTAATCTTTCCATTCTGATTAAGAATATTCTCATTTTCTTTAATTACATCTTCTAAAGAAATCCATACTGGAAGAAATCCTAATTCCTCTTCATACTTATCTAAGCATTGTTTTATCTTTTCCTCAGTTACATTACAAATATAATAGTGAGAAGTCATTTCAAAAAGTGTACAACCCATTCTCCTTCTTCTATCTCTTTCAATTACTACTCCGAATTCTTCTTTAACCTCATTTAATATGTATCCTGTTTCTTCCGTAACTTCTCTCCTTAAAGTTTCCTCTGGAGTTTCACTTTTTTCAACTCCTCCACCTGGAAATTTATAGTCTCCTGTATTAGACTTTACCATGAGTATTTTATCACCCTTTAAAATAATAGCTCTCATTGCAACTCTATAAAATACATTTTCATCCTTATCTACTTCTTTTATTCCCAGAGTTTTATTAAAATACATATTTTCACCCCTTTTAAAAAAATTAATCTCTCCATAAATATAAAAAATAAGAGAGTTTATATTTTAAATAAACTCTCTTAATAATTATCTATACTTTAACTTTCTTAATTTTATTTTACCTCTAAATCTTTTAGAAGTAAATCTATTTCATCCTCCTCAAATTTCATTTCTTTTGTGTTATTAAATCATTCTTTATTATAATTAATATGATTTCTTTTTTATTTTATATGTAAGGTACACACATCTTACTATTATCAATTGGAGAGTCTATAATCTTACATTTAATATCAAACACGTTCTTTATAAGATCTTCATTTATAATTTTATCTTTACTTCCCTGAGCAAATATATTTCCATCCTTTAAAGCTATTATATTATCAGCATATCTTAAAGCATGGTTTATATCATGAATTACCATTACTATGGTTCTATTTTCTTTCCTATTAAGCTCTTTCAAAATATTTAAAATCTCTAGCTGATACTTTATATCTAAATGATTAGTAGGTTCATCTAAAAGTATAATTTCTGTATCTTGAGATAATGATAAAGCAATCCATGCTCTTTGTTTTTGTCCACCAGAAAGATTTTCTAAAGTCCTATCTTTTTCCTCTACTAATCCCATTTTTCTAATCGATTCCAACACTATTTCTTCATCTTTTTTACTCCAAAATGATAATAAATTATGATAAGGATACCTTCCTTGTTTGACTAAATCATAAATAGTTAAATCCTCTGGTGCACTACTACTTTGAGGTAGCATGGCTAGTACCTTTGCCAATTCCTTTGGTGGCATTTTAAGAAGATTTTTTTCCCCCATTAGTACTTCACCATTTTTAGGAGTAAGTACCTTAGCGATAGCTTTTATTAAAGTAGATTTACCACATCCATTAGGTCCAATTAATGCTGTAATTTTTCCCTTTTCTATTTCTATATTTATATCATCTAGTATTATCTTTTCATCATAACATAATTTTAAATTATTTGTTTTTATCATTTTCATCACCTATTCGTAGACTTTCTATTTTTTATTAAAAGATATATGAAATATGGAGCTCCTATGGATGCTGTAAATATCCCTATAGGTAACTCTTGTGGATAAAATAGCCACTTTGAAACAAAATCAGCTAATAATGTGATTATTCCACCAATAAATATGGATAATGGTATAAGATTCTCAAATTTTGAATTTACAAGTTTTCTAGAAATATGAGGAGCTATCAATCCAACAAAGGGAATTCCTCCTCCAATAGTTACAGCTCCAGCTGTTAATGCTGCTGAAATACTTAATAATATTATTCTACTTTTATGAACCTTATTTCCAAGGACTGTTATAACTTCATCATCTAATTGGTGAAGATTTAAATCTTTTATAAATATTACTGTTATTATTGTAAAGACAAAAAATATTACTGTTATTATGGCTGCATGAGTCCAATTCGCTCCATAAATACTTCCTGTTAACCAAGTTGTAGCTTCCTTCATAAATACTATAGGTCCATTTATTATTAAAATATTAGTTAATGCTTTAAATATTGCTGAAACTCCTACGCCTATTATAATTAATTTTTTTGTTGATGTAGATTTTCCACAAATAAAGAAAATAATCACTACAGCTAAAAAAGAAAATATAAAAGTAAATATAGGCATATACAATATCGATGTTGTCAAAGAATTATTATTAGGGTCAGTAAAAATTGTTAAAAATACTAATGCCCCAACAGCCCCTCCATTTGATATACCTAATATCTCAGGAGATGCTAATGGGTTTTTAACTACTCCCTGTAGGATAGCCCCTGCCAAACCTAAAGATCCTCCAATAAAGAAGGCAATAATAACTCTTGGTAATCTTATGTTCATTACTAATATAGAAGAAAATCCTGTATCTATCCCAACTATACTTTTTAACACATCTATGGGACTTATCATAACTTCCCCTAAACTTAAATTAATTCCAAACATTAAAAGAGTAATCACTAATAATACTGCACTTATTTTTATAGTTCTTTTACTTATATTTATCATTACTTACTCCTCCTTTTAGCAATATATATAAAGAATGGTCCTCCTATAAGAGCAGTTAATGCTCCAACTGGCACTTCTTTTGGATAAATTATAAATCTTGATAATATATCCGCTGATAATAATATAGAAGACCCAGTAAATACGGAAAAAGGAATAAGCCATCTATAATCTGAACCAATAAATTTATGTACAATACTTGGAGTTACTAATCCAACAAATGCAATTGGTCCTGCAAGAGCTACAGATACTCCAGACAGAACTGAAACTATAGCTATTATTAATATTTTTAAATACAGAGTTTTTACCCCTAATGACCTTGCCATTTCCTCTCCTAAGGAAAATACATTAAGCTTTTTCCAAAGAAATAATGTTATAATTATTGCACCTATTATTACTGGAGAAAATTGAAGTATCATATCTATTTTTTTACCTTCTACGGAACCAGTCATCCAATATATAATTTCTTCTAAAGCAATATCATTTTTATATAAGATTCCTTGAGTTAAAGAAAATAGTAATGCACCTAAAGCTGTTCCACCTAATGTTAAATCCATAGTCCGTACTTCTCCAGAAAGTCCACCTGATAATACATATACCAATATAGTAGCTCCTAATGCTCCAGCAAAAGCTAACCATGCAAGTCCCATATTAGATATTTGTGGTATGTATGTTATAGCAATAACCAAAATAAATACTGCTCCCGAATTTATACCTAATATACTAGGAGAAGCAAGCTTATTTTTCGTTAAGGCTTGTATTAAAAGTCCTGCAACACCAAGAGCTCCTCCAACTAAAAGAGCATTTAATGTTCTAGGAACTCTAGATGTTTTTATAATTATGTGCTCTTGGGAACCATTAAAATTTTTATAGGCATCTATAACTGTTTCATAATTAGTTTTTATAAATCCTTTAGTAATACTTAAATAGCATAAAATTCCTGTTAATATTATTAACAATAAAAGTAAGGCGAATTTCATCTTATTACTATTTATATTTTTTTTCATATAACTCCTCCATTCTAAAAGAAAAAGATTCTCATTTATTATTGATAATATTTCTCATCTATGATATCATAAACTCACTGCTATTTCTACATTATTCGACAAAATAATTATTTGGAGGTTTTTAAACATGAAAAAAAAATTACTATCTATAGCTTTATCAAGCTTAGTAGTCGCAAGCCTATTTATAGGTTGTTCTAATAAAACGGATAAAGAAAACACATCATCATCAACAAATACGGTATCTATAGAGCATGCAATGGGTACTACAGAAATACCTAAGGATCCAAAAAAGGTTGTAATTCTTACCAGCGAAGGTACTGAAGCCCTACTCGCTCTTGGCGTTAAGCCAGTTGGTGCTGTTACTGGGGTTACTGGTGATTGGTACGATTATACTAAAAATGAACTTGAAGGTGTAAAACAAATTGGTATGGAAAGAGAACCTAATATAGAAGCAATTGCTGCTTTAAAACCTGATTTAATAATAGGAAATAAAATGAGACATGAAAAAATATATTCTCAATTAAGTGCAATAGCACCAACTGTTTACTCTGATACTATAAGAGGCGCATGGAAGGATAACTTTAAATTTTACGCAAAAGTTTTAAACAAAGAAGCTGAATCTGAAAAAGCTTTAAAAGAATATGATGATAAAATTGCTTATATTCAAAATAATTATAAAGACAAGCTAAATACAGAAATTTCACTTGTTAGATTTATGCCTGGAAAAACTAGAATATATCTTGGAAATACTTTTGCTGGTACTATACTAAAAGAAATAGGATTTAAGAGACCTGCAGCTCAACAAAGTGATGACTTTGCTCTTGAGATTGGTAAGGAAAGATTAAAAGAAGCTGATGGAGATGTAATGTTCTACTTTACTTATGAGCTTGGTGATGGTAAAGCTACTGCTAGAGAGGAAGAATGGATGCAAGATCCTCTATTTAAATCTTTAAATGCAGTACAAAATAACAAAGTTTATAAAGTAAATGACTTTATATGGAATACTGCTGGTGGAATAAAATCAGCAAACTTAATGCTTGATGATTTAACTAATATGCTAAACGAAGGAAAATTATAATTTATACCTTCAATAATAAAATCTTAAAAAGTTTTACGCAATTTTTATATACATAATAAAAATATTACTGAAAATGAAAAACTTCATTTTCAGTAATATTTTTTTAATTATCTATATTTTTACTTGGCTCTGTTTTAAATGAATGTTAATTTTCATATATTCTTTTGCTTAAACTTAAAATTTCTTTGCAAGTTCAGTAGCTTTTTCTATTCCTTCTTCAACTTTTCCTTGAACATCTACACCCATAATATCTAAACCTTCTACAGCTATAGTTTCAACTTCTTTTATTCCAAAGAATCCTAGGATAGTTCTTAAATATCTATCTCCCATTTCATATGGTGAATTATCATAAATTCCTCCACTAGATACTATATGCACTGCTTTTTTATCGTTTAAAAGGCCTACTGGACCTTCAGCAGTATATTTAAATGTTATTCCAGAAACACTTACATAATCAATATAAGCCTTTAGTATTGCTGGAAAACTTAAATTCCACATAGGTGCTGCAAATATATATTTATCTGCCTCTGCAAATTGATATGCATATTTTAATATAGGATTATTCTTACTCTCTTCATTCTTAGGTCCAAATATTTTTCCTAAGTCATCTGGTCTTAAGAAATCTATATTTTCTTTATATAGATCTAATGTTATTATTTCATCTTCAGGATTATTTTTCTTATACTCCTCTACGAAACTATCAGATACTTTAAAAGTTCTTGATTCTCCTTCATTTTTTATATTTGCTTTAATGTATAATACTTTACTCATAATATTTACTCCTTCTAATTTATATATAAATTTTTAAAAATTTTCTGTTCCAAATTTATTATTTCTAAAGTCTTCATATGCATCACATATTTCACCTAATGTATTCATAACAAATGGTCCATGAGAAACAACAGGTTCATTTATTGGTTCTCCACTTAATACAAGAAATAAAGATTCCTCTGTTAAAGACTCAACTGAAATATCTCCATCTATATTATTAAATATGATAAAATCTCTTTCTTTGCATACTTTTTCTTCGTTTATTTTAACTTCACCTTTTAATATAAGTATTGCTGTATTAAAATTTCCTGGTTCATGTAATATAGTATTACCAAAATTCTTTAGATTTACATTATAAAGATTAATATTAGTAAAAGTACTAGCTGGTCCTTTTACTCCATTAACTTCTCCAGCAATTATGCTTATTTCACCTTTATTATCATCAAGTTTAACAACTCCCATTTCTTCTTTTAATAAAGGCTGATACTTAGGTGCTATCATTTTTTTATCTTTAGGAAGGTTAACCCAAAGTTGAACCATATGAAGAATACCACCATTTTTACTAAACTCAGTTTCATGATATTCTTTATGCATAATGCCTGACGCTGCAGTCATCCATTGAACGTCTCCAGGTCCTATAACTCCATGATTTCCTTTATTATCATGATGTTCAACCTTACCATCATAAGCAATTGTTACTGTTTCAAACCCACGATGAGGATGTGCACCTACACCTAATCTAGTTTCTGATGGTGCAAAATAATGTGGTGCATTATAATCTAATAATAAGAATGGAGATAAACGTTCCATATCTTCTATTCCTGCTGGTATATACTGAGATACTCTAAATCCATCTCCAACCATATGAGGTTCTGGTCCTTTAAATATATTTTCTATAGTTCTAAAGTTTTTCATTTGCTTCAACTCCTTTTATCTCAAATTATATTTATCACTAATTAGTGATAAATATCTAAAAATTTTTATTTTTAATTTAATTACTTATATATTTTTAAATTTCTTCAATATATTTTTTAAAGTTATTTTTTCTTCATCAGTTAAAACTTCAAAAATATTTTTAATGTTGTTTATGTGATTAGGTAAAATATCTTCTATTACCTTTCTTCCCTCATCTGTTAATGATATTATACAAGATCTCTTATCTTCTGGATCTGCATTTTTTTTAATCAACCCATCCTTTTCTAGATTTTTTATAACTACTGTTATATTTCCTGATGTTGTTAATATCTTTTCCATTATTTCAAATATTCTTAAGTCGCCTTTATTATATAGAGCCTCTAAAACTCCAAATTGAGCTATTGTCAATCCACTTTCTTTAATTGTCTGAAATTCTTTTTTATGAATTTTATGTTCAGCTCTTGTAAAGACAACCAAAGTTGATAATGTTAATTCATTTTCTTTAATTAAAGCTTTTATCTTATCCATATATAAAACTTATCACTAATTAGTGATATTGTCAACAAATAAGTTTATAATTAATTTAATAAAAAAAATTTATATCCACTTATTTATTAATAAACTACTAAGCAATGTAAAAAACTAATAGTTTTAAAGAGTTTTTTTATTTCAATTCATAATATTCATTTCTTCTTTTCCTAGCTAAATTTTTTTATAAGTATTTTTATAAAATGAGTTAAAAACACACAATTATCTCCATGGTACATAGCTATTTTCCTAAATTATTTTACTACCTAATTCTTAATCTCTTTAATTAAACAATAAAATCTAATAAACCACTTTACAAGATGTCATTAAGAGTATGCTTACCCATTTCTTCTAAAAATGATTTTAATGACACTGAGATAATTCCTTTTAGCTTACACCCATTATTCATTAAAGGACATAACTTAGGATCATTCATACATTCAACTAAATTTAAATTTTCTTCTGTTAATCTTACAACTTCTCCTAAATTTATTTCTTCTGGTTCAAGACCTAATTTTAATCCTCCACTTCTTCCCTTTGTAGAAATTATATATTCATTTCTAGATAGTTTATTTACTACCTTTTTAAGTGATGCTCTGAAATATCAAGTTCTTTTGCTAAATCACTCACTATAACCATATCTTCTCTATTTTTTCCTAAGTATATAAGTGTTCTAAAAGCATAATCTGTAAATTTTGATAATTGCATAAAACTCCACTCCCAACTTTTATTTAAATAATTATATCAAAAAAACAATATTTTTTAAATTTAATATGCATTTTACTTGCACATTTTATTTTGAAATGGTATATTCAATCTATTAAAGATAATAATTATTAATTAATAAGATTTATGAGGTAGAAATATGTTAGATCAAAAAACAATAGATATAGTAAAAAGTACCGTACCAGCATTAAAGGAACATGGAGTAGAAATAACAACAACTTTTTATAAGAATATGTTTGAAAATAATCCTGAAGTTAAACCATTATTTAATATGGATAGACAAGCTTCTGGTGAACAACCTAAAGCGCTAGCCATGACTATTTTAGCAGCAGCTCAAAACATAGATAATTTAGAAATTTTATTACCTGCTGTTAAAAAAATTGGAGAAAAGCATTGTGATCGTCAAATAAAAGAAGAACACTATCCAATAGTAGGTTCTAATTTATTAATAGCTATAAAAGAAGTTTTAGGTGATGCTGCAACTGATGAAGTTTTAGAAGCATGGGGAAATACTTATGGTGTTATCGCTAAAATATTTATAGATGTTGAAAAAGAAATATATGAATCAAGAAAATAAAATTTAAAGCTCAATACATAATTAGACTATTTTTAATACAATTACTCATATAAAAAAGCTATATCAAATCACTTAAGGATTTGATATAGCTTTTTATTATAGTCCACAGTCTATTTCAACTTCATTTTCAAAGTTATATTCTTCATTTCCAAATACACCATTTAAGAAGTCTGGCATAAAGTATTTTTTACTTAATTTTTTCATTTCATCTTTATCAATTATGCTGTGCTTAACTACTATTTCTTTAGCAGCTTTTATATTATTATTCATAGAAACTTGAATAGCTACTGCTTCTGCTGAGTCTAGCTTTCCATTTCCATGATATAAAAATTCTCTTAAACTTATTAAAGAGTCTCTAAATTCTTCATTTAATTTTTCTATAGTTTCAATATCTGATTGAGAAATTTCTTCATCACAAGTAGTAGCTTTAGGTGTAGCATATAATTTATTATCAACTAAGAAATAAACTTCCTCTTCACTTGAAATTTCAATAATATTCCCTAATTCACTTAATTCATAAGCTTTAATTTCATCTATACTTCCTAATTTAAACTCATTTTTAAACTCTTCTTCAGTCATTTTCTTTATTTTTAATTCTTTCATGTATATCGCTCCTTTTAAATATGGTAAAATAACAATTCAGTATTATTTTTAAAATAATAAATTTATTATATCATCATTAATATTAAATAAGTAACTTTATATAATAATAATCCACAACCTCTTATTTTTTAATTCCAAGAAGTTGTGGATTATTACTTATTTTAATATAAATTAAAAACTCTAAGAATTTGCCCCAATATTAATTATGATATCATTACATAATTAACTGTATAAAATTTTCTTTCAAAAATATATCTATTTAGGCTCTAATATTCTTGCAGAATCATTTGTTATTTTAGTTAGAAGATTATATTCTTCTTCTCCTAATATTTCTTTATAACGATTATGTAACTTTAATCTATATTTTTGTATATCCTCTTGAATTTTTTCTCCCTCTTCAGTTAAATATATATGGGACAACTTACCTTCTGCTCTTCTTTCTACTAAACCTTTTATAACTAATTTATCTATAAGTCTAGTTATTGTAGATGGTTTTAAATGTAGCTCTTCGCATAATTCTTTTTGTGTTATTCCTGGTTTAAACTTTACGCCAAGAAGTATATATACATATGTCGGAGACATCCCTAATGTTTTCAATTCGTCTTCAGCTATTTTAGCTGCTATTTTTTTTAATCTAGTTGCAGTAAAAAATAAACAACCGCAAAAATTTTGTTCAAGCATTATATCCTCCATTCTAAACTCTTAAATCTTGTCCATATACTATATTAAAGATAAATTTTAAAATTTGCAACAAAATCCAATCCATCATTTCCCATTGAGGTATTTTTTATTATATCGTTTTTTTATTATTAATATAGTTAAATAATTATCTTAACAATAAATACAAAAAAGTTGATTCCTATAAAAGATAGAAATCAACTTTCTTTAAAACAAACTATATTTATTATCTATTTCTATTTAATAAGTAATTGTTCTTTTGCATGAACAAGAGTAGTAAGTAAATCATTGTATGGTGTATTTATGTTGAATTCTTTACCTTTTCTAGATACATATCCATTTATATAATCAATTTCTGTAAGACGATGATTTTGAATTAGGTCTTGATGCATTGATGGATAGTGAGCTCCTGCCTGACTTGGATCATATATTGCCTCTATTCCTCTTGCAACTTCTTCAACGTTTAATTCTACTCCATATTTAGTAGCAACATCTGCGAACTCTTTTATAATGTTACGAATAAGTTGTGGTGCTTCTTTTAGTTCTCCAAATTCTTTGATGTTACAATCTAGAATTGTACAACCACTATTTAAAGTTCCATTTACACAAGCTTTACGCCATATTGAGAATACTACATTTTCACTATAGTGAGCTTTTAATCCAGCTTTACTTAATACTTCACAAACTTCTTTTGCTCCAGCTTCCATACTAGGATCAATATTTTGAACCTCTAAACTTCCATCTCCAGTTAAAACAACATGTCCTGGACCTGCTAATCCAGCTGTCCATAAAGTTACTCCCATAAGGATATTTTTGTTATCAACATATTTTGCAACTGTTTCATTATGTCCTAATCCATTTAATAAACATAATACTTTAGTATTTTCTCCTAAAATATTTTTAATAGACTCTAACATTGGTTCTAATCCCATTGACTTAGTGAATAGGATGATTAAATCTGGAACTTCTGTAGCATTTTCAGGTAACATTGCTGGTATTTTTACCTTCTTAATTTCTCCATTTTCTTCAACTGTTAATCCATCTCTATTAATAGTATCTACATGATCTTTCCAACCATCTATTAAAAAAACTTCATTTCCAGCTTCATGTAACATATATCCATAACGTGAGCCCATAGCTCCTGCTCCAACAATTGCAATTTTCATTTAAATCAACTCTCCTCTTTTATCCGAAATTTAAATTAAATATTAAATTTTTAATTAAATGTATTTAAAAATATTTTCATCATATAAGTGTAGCACTTTTCTACAGAACCATTCAATAACAAAGGCTCCTACGAAAGGTATTACAAAGAATGACATTACTACTCCAAAAATAGCGCCTGTAGTTGATGCATTTATAGCCGCTAGTGGACCAACTAAACCAACTATACCAAATCCTGCACTATTAGGTGTACCTAATATATTGAACAGATATGCACCTATTCCACTTAAGATACCATTTGCTACTATTGGAACTGCTATTATTGGATATTTTACTAGGTTTGGCATCATCATTTTCATAGCTCCTAATAATACTGATAATGTAACTCCACTTTGATTTACTCTCATTGATCCAATAACTAAAACTGCTGTACAAGCAGTAACTCCTATAGCAGCTGCTCCAGCTCCTAATCCTGTGATTCCTATTGCAATACCTATTGCTACAGTTGAAATTGGTGAAATAATTAAAATTGAGAATGAAATACTAATTAAAATACACATTAATAATGGCTGTAAAGTTGTAAAGTTATTCATTAAATCTCCAATTAATATAGTAATTTGTCTTACATAAGGTAACATAAACATTCCGATAATACCAACGCCAGCTCCTGCTATAATTGGTAAAAGTAATACTGTTAAAGATCCTAGCTTGTTTCCAATTAATCTAATAACTAATGCAGCTATACATGAAACTAACATTACGTTTATTAGATCTCCAATACCAACCATCTGTACGCCAGCTTCAGTAACTTTAAAAGCTCCTGATCCTAAAAATGCTGCCGCTCCAACTATAACTGATTGCATAGGATTAAATTCAAATTGTAAACCGACTAAAACACCTACAAGTACAGGTACTATAAACTGCATTATGTTTACAGCATTATAAAAAGTAGCAAATATAGGTGAAACATCTATTAAGCTTTTAAATATTGATCCTAAAATTGCATTTGGAATTAAACCAACAACTATTCCAGTTGCAGTTCCTGCCAAAACTTTGTTTAAATAATCTTTTGGTGTTAACTTGTCTTTTTTTGAAATATTCTTCTGTGCCATATCTCTCTTCTTCCTATTATAAAATTTTTTGTTAGTTAAAATCCATAACGATACAAAATATATTAAATATTATTGCTCTAAAAAAAATTATTATTCTATATCTTTGTTTATTTTTTATCATTTTGAATTTTATCGTTTTTTATTGTATGAAGTTGTCTTTTTAATAAATTACTAGTAACTTCCCTAAAGTTAATTGTTTTCATTGCGAAATCATTATGATTTCTCCCCTTATTTGTATGTACAACTAACTTTCCGCTATCAATATATCACAATATAAATATAAATTGCAATACATTTAAGACATAAAAGTTAAAAATATAACAAATAATTGTACTAAATTAACAATTTAGAAACATTTGCAGAATTTTATACAGTAATACAGCTTGTATATTAAATTAAAAATAAAAAAATAAGAATTAAAAAGATATGATTTTTGTTCTCTATCTCTTTAATTCCTATATTAAATAATTATTTTTCCCAATATGATGGTCTACTTAATTGAACAGGTAATTTTGTATTATTATCCCCAATTGATGTATTTATTTGAGATTGAGTAAGAAATATAGATTTTCTTAAATCAGCTCCTTTTAAATTTGCATCTCTCATATCTGCAGCCAAGAAGTTCACTCCACTTAAATCATTTCCAGTGAAATCTGCAGCTATTAATAAAGCTCCTCTTAAATCTATTCCTCTTAGATTCGTTTTACTAAGTTTCTTACCTATAAAATCTCTATTTTTCTTTTTATTTAAAGTATTATATTTTTTCATAACTAAATCACTAGTTTTTCTTAATACCATATTAACCTTATCTCTATGCGCTTCTATATCTAGATTTAATAACCCCTTTGGATCTAATTCTGTTAATTTTTCAGTTTTTTCAATCATGCTTCTAATCTCACCTTTTATTTGAGATGTAACATCAAGAATATATGCTTCATTAAGGTACCAAAGCATTTCATAAAGCTGTCTCATAACTAGAAAAACATCAAACATCTCATTAGCTAAATTTGATGATTCTACCCAACTTTTCCCATCATATGTTTCTTGTGCTACTTTTTGTCCAGCACCAAAACAATCATAAGAGGTACACCCCTTAAGACCTTTTTTTCTAAGGTTTTTATGAACTTTGCAAGTAAAATTATCTTTTAAGTTAATACATGGCTTTCCAGCTATCTTATCTGTCGGAAATCCATCACACTTTGAAAAATAAAGTGCAACACAACAAAATCCAAAACATTTTTCACAATCTATATTAAACTTTTTAAAAAGTTTATCATTGTTATCAGACATAACAACTCCTCCATTTACTATTAAAATATTATAACTTTTAAATCATATATAAGTATTAATTATAGAACTTTTTTTATTATACTATACTTTGTAATTATCTTACTAACTTAAACAAGCTAAAAAGTAGCTAATAAGACTTATCATCTTATTAGCTACTATTTTTTCTAACTTACAATCCTTAAAACTATTTTGAAACTCTATATTATCTTATTCAAAACTCTTTTTTACAAACTCATGAAGTCTTAAAGTTTTAAATCCAAGCTTTTCATATAAGTATTTTGCTGGATTTCCTTCTACAGCCCATAAGGTCACACTATCATTATTTCTTTCTAATATTTTATTGATACCAAAGCTAACTAATTCTTTTCCATATCCATTTCCCTGATGCATTACATCTACCGCTACTGCATCTATCTCATTCCCACTCAAAGTTATTGAACCTAAAACTTTTCCTCTATCCTTGAGTAAAAAGATATTTTCTTTATTTTCATAAGTTTTCTTTCTTTGCTTCTTTATTTCTAATTTTTCTTCCTTAGTTTTTTCCTTTTTTTCTTCACTTAAGTTATTGTTTTTCTCTTCTATTCCAACTAAGATTCTCATATTGTAAAAAGCTTCACTATATATCTTGCTATTTATTTCATAATATTTATCTTCATAATGAATAATTTCATAAGTATTAACAGGCAATTTTTCTCCACTATAAACCATATAATTAGAATAAAACCCTAGTCTATAACTATTTTTATATATAAACTTTTCTATTTTTTCATCTACTTTAAAATCACATATAACACTTAAAACACCCTCATTAATCATCTTCTTTTCTAAAACCTCAAGAAGATTTTTGCCTAGTCCTTTCCCCCTATTTGTTGGATCCACATATAATGTAAAACTTGTCTCTTTAGCAATTCCAGTAAAAACTCCTACTGCTAAAATCTTTTTATTCCCTTCAATAATAACTCCACATTGAGGCCATTCCTCTAAGCAATCTAGTACATCTTTTTTTACAAAGTCATCTTCCCAATTCATATTAAGAACATTTTCTTTTAAATCTCTATTATAGTCTTTTATTTTCATACTACGTTCCTCTCTTCTCTCCCTTTTTAAAAAGCACTTATTTTTTCAAGTTTCATTTTTCTCAATTCTCTCTATAAGTCAGTTTATCAACTCACTTTAGCTTTATAAACCTAATACTTTTTTATGAAAAGAACTTAAGTTATCAACAATTTCTTACTATGATATTAAAATCAAACAAATTACTTTACCTGTCGTAGTAATTATGCTATCATATAATTACTACGACAGACAAAGTAATTATAAGGAGGTTTGTTTATGATAAGTAGCGATATTATTCGCGGATATAATGATACTATTATTTTGAGTATCCTCTTAGATGGTCCATCTTATGGCTATGAGATTTCCAAAAAAGTTAGAACCATTACAAATGATGTTTATATAATAAAAGAAACCACATTATATTCTGCTTTTAATAGGCTCGAAAAAAATAATTTTATTACTTCTTTTCCAGGTAACGAAACCTTCGGTAAAAAGAGAACCTATTATAAAATTACTGAGGACGGAATTAACTATTATAAAGAAAAATGTTCAGAATGGAGTATCACAAAAGATGTGATAAATAAATTTATAAAGGAGCTGAAATAATGGAAACCATTAGAAATTATGTCTTTAATATTTTTTCTTCATTTCCTAAAAGCAATAAATTAGATAAGCTTAAAGAAGATATTTTAGATACTATGGAAGATAAATATAACGAACTAAAAAAACAAGGAAAAAGTGAAAATGAATCCATTGGAATTGTTATATCTGAGTTTGGTAATATTGATGAATTAATTAGTGAACTAGATATTGAAGTAAATAATGAAAATAGCGAATTCCCAACTTTAAATACAGAGAATGTAAAAGAATTCTTAAATATAAAAAAGAAAACAACTCTTTTCATTAGCATAGGAGTTGCCTTATGTATGGTTGGCATTTCTTTGCTTATATCGGTATATCAGCTTATTGAAGATAAGGTAATTTTACCAAATGTTCCTTTAAGAGTTACTGAAATAGTACCATTAATTCCTTTATTTATATTATTGGTACCTGCAATTGGTCTGTTTATCTATTCAGGATTTCAAAGAGAAAAATATAAATATGTAGAAAAAGGAGAATTTGATATAACACTTGATGCTAAGTATTACCTAGAAAATTCTTTATCATTATTTAAACCAAAATTTACATTAGGCTGCATAATAGGTGTTTCTTTATGTGTAATCTCACCATTAATACTATTTATAGGATCAGCTATAAGTGAAAGCACTGCTGTATATTGTACTTCATTAATAATACTAATAGTTGCAATAGCAGTTTTCATATTCACACACATAGGAACCCACAAAAGTGACTTACAGGCTTTATTAAAAATAGGTGACTTTTCTCCTAAAAAGCGTGAAGAAAATAAAGTTGTAGCTGCCGTCGCTTCAGTAGTCTGGCCACTAACTGTATGCATTTACTTAGTAACAAGCTTTGTATTCGGAAATTGGCAAATCTCATGGGTTATATTCCCTGTTGTAGGCATACTTTTTGGAGCATTTTCTGCTGTCTGCTCTATAATTAAAGGTGATTCTAATAAGATTTCTTAGTTATATTAAATAAAAAAACTTATAAATAATACGAAGAGAATGATTAAAGTACTAGCTATAAATACTTAGTTAAATACAAAATTCTCTGAATATATTTATAAGTTTTTTTAAAATATAATCTCTTTATTTAATTTATAAATCTACTTATTGGATACTTATAGCAAATAATGATATAATATATTTATAAACTTAAAAATTTAAGAAAGGCGAAGGTAGTTTCAACAATGGAAATATAATCTATTTTTCAAATTTTAATTACAACAAAAAGCAGTTATTTTTAGCTTTAAAAATGATTTATTTTAAGCTTTTTTTGTTGTGTTTAACTTTATGGAGAGTAGATTATAGTGAGATAGGTATATTTTTGTCTTTTTTATGACTATATGTACTCTCCTGTAATTTATAGGAGGGATTTTTTTATGTCTTTAGCAAGGTTAAATAAAGTAAAAAAATATTATGGCGACAGATTAATTCTAGATATAGATAAACTAGAAATTTTAGATGGTGATAGGATTGGATTAGTTGGAGTTAATGGTGCAGGTAAAACCACACTTATTAAATCTTTACTTGGATTACTCCCTATTGATGAAGGGAATATATTTCTAACTAAAAGCTTTGCTTATATAAGTCAAAGTGAAAATTCTAATGAAGAAACTTTAAATAATAACTTTAAAAATGTCTTTAATGCTCCTTTTGAATACCATGAGTTTTTATCTGGTGGAGAAAAGGTCAAATTTAAGATAGCACAAGCGCTAAGTGAAAATAAACATTTAATTATTGCTGATGAACCAACAGCAAACTTAGATGAACACAGTATTGAAACTCTTGAAAATATGCTGAAAAACTATAATGGTGCACTACTTTTAGTATCTCATGATAGAAGATTTCTAGATTCATTATGTAACACTATTATTGAAATCGAAGATGGAAAAATCAAAGCTTATAAAGGAAATTATTCTAAGTACTTAGAATTAAAATCTTTAGAAAGACAAAGAGCTGAAACTGAGTACACTTCTTATATAAATGAAAAAAAACATCTTGATGATGCTATACTTAATAAACAAAACTTAAAAGATGGTCTTAGAAAAACCCCTAAAAGAATGGGTAATTCTGAAGCTAGACTACACAAAATGGGACCTCAAAGAGCAAAGAAAAATCTAGATAATAATATAAAAGCCTTAAGAAGTAGAATTGATCAACTTGAGGCTAAAGAGAAACCTAAAACCATAAAAGAGATTAAAATTAGAGTTCAAGATAATTTGAAAATAGCTTCTAAAAATCTTATAGAAGCTAAAGATTTTACATTATTTGTAGGTAATAAACTACTACTTAAAGATTCTAAATTTAAGATAAAAAATGGTAAGAAAGTAGCTCTTATTGGTAATAATGGTTGTGGTAAAAGTACCTTACTTAAAAATATTATTTCAAGAGAAAGCAATATAAAAGTCTTAGAAAATGTTGTTATAGGCTACTTTGATCAATCTCAACAAATATTAAAAGATGATGAATCAATACTAAAAAATATCCTTGAAGACTGCTCTTATGATGAAAGCTTTGTGAGAATAAACTTAGATGGTTTTGGTTTTAAAGGAGATACTGTCTTTAAGAAAGTTTCCTCCTTAAGTGGTGGTGAAAAGGTAAAAATAGCACTTTGTAAAATATTATTATCTGATAATAATCTAATCATTTTAGATGAACCAACAAACTATCTTGATATCAAATCTATGGAATCACTAGAAACAGCACTAATGAGCTGTAATAAAACATTGATCATAGTTTCTCATGATAGAAAATTCATCTCTAATGTATGTGATCATATTTTAGAAATAAAAGATAATGTTGTTCATGAATTTTCTGGTACCTATGATGAATATATAAACTTTAAGAATAAACCTAAGTTAGATTTAAAAGAAAGAGAAAATAAAGATAATATTCTTTTACTAGAAACTAGACTTTCTAATGTAATCTCTTTACTTTCAGTAGAAACTGATAGCACTAAAAAAAGTTTATTAGAAAATGAATACTCCGATTTACTTAAAGAATTAAAGAATTTTAAAAGATAAATTAGGTTAGGTCTGGAAAACTATTCAAAATAACCTTTCACTTAGAACAGAATTACTAACTTAAATATATAAAAATACCCTTAACAGAATTAAATTGTTAAGGGTATTTTTTATGTTTTTATAATAAATCGAATAATTTTTTACCATGTGTTTTTAATCACATTCAGTTATTTTATTATGTTTTAAACTAAAGTTGTAGATTTTCAGAAGATAAATTTAATAGGGAGGATGCTTATGAATACAGAAGTTAAGTTAAAAAATGATATTTACTCAGTAGGTGTTATAGATGATAGACCTGTTCCATTTCACAGATTAATATTAGAAAAAGGAACTACATATAATAGTTATTTATTAAATACTAAAAAACCAACAATTATTGATACAGTAGATTTAATATATACAAAAGATTTTTTAAATAATTTGAAAGAAATTATTGATTTAAAAGATATAAGTTACATAGTAATTAACCATACTGAACCTGATCATTCAGGTGCATTAGGTGGACTAGCTAGACAAGCTACTAATGCTAAAATAGTTTGTAGTGAAAAGGCTGTCTATCACCTAAAAGAATTATATAAATTACATGATAGAGAATTCATAGTAGTAAATGATGGATATACCCTTGATATAGGCGGAAAGACATTATTATTTAAAATGACTCCATATCTACACACAGAAGAGACAATGATTACATACTGTATAGAAGACAAAATTTTATTCCCTTGTGATATTTTTAGTACTCATCTTACTGCAAAAGAACATTTCTCAAGTAAGGCAAAAGAAGATATTACTGATGACTTTATAACTTACTATAAGCTTATAATGGCACCACATAGAAAATATGTTAGACCAATGATTGATATAGTAAAAAATTTAGATATAGAAATGATTGCTCCATCTCATGGTTATATACTAGATGAAGATATTCAAAAGTATATTGATATATATGATAAATATAGTAAGGAAACAAAAAAAGGTAAAAAAGCTACTATAGTTTATACTACAATGAGAAATGCAACAAAAAGAATAGCCGAAAAATTCAAAGCTGAATTAGAAAATGAAGATATTGAAGTTGCTATTTTTAATGCAGATAAAACTAATAAAGAAGATATATTAAACTCAATAAAAGAATCAGATGCCATATTATTTGGTACTTCAACTAAATATGGAGATTTAATAGGTTCTATTGAAGATATATTAAAAGAATTACCTAAATTAGATTTAAGTAACAAAATTTTAGGTGCCTTCGGTTCATTTGGCTGGAGTGGTGAACCTATAGAGATAATACAAGATTATTTAAATTCTACAAACGGTAATGTTTTAAATACTTCATCAATAATAAAATCTACTGGTATGATTGATGTTCATTTCCCAGTAAGAATTAGATTCTCATTAAATGAGGAATCAGAAAAAGAAGTTGTAAGAGCTGCTGATTATATCAGTTCAATAATATAATAATTACATTTTAGGAGGAATTAATTATGCAAAAATTTATATGTGATGTATGTGGATATATTTATGATCCTGCAGTAGGAGATCCTGATAATGGTGTAACCCCTGGAACTGCATTTAATGATATTCCAGACGATTGGGTATGTCCTCTTTGTGGAGTAGATAAATCACAATTTTCTGAAACTGAATAGTATTATATTATTAAAGAGACTAATAAATCTCTAGGGTTTATTAGTCTCTTTACTTTATTCGGCTAAACTTAATAAAGCTTCTTTATCTTTAACTATAATAGCCTTATTTCCTTGCAGATTTATTATTCCTGTTTTATCAAATTTTGATAGTTTTCTACTAACAGTTTCTCTAGTTATACCACAATAATTTGCCATTTGCTCTCTATTGAGTGGCAACTTTACATACACTCCTTCTTCAACTTCACAGCCATACTTATACATAAATTCTATTAATACATTAGCTATTCTTACTTCCACATCCTTAGTAGCTAAATTCTGTGCCAAATTTTCTGCTAAGTTTATTCTATTAGCCATTTCCTGTATTATTTTTATTGATATTTCTGGGTTTTCTAAAAGTATTTTATCCAAGCTTTTTTTATTTAATATGCACATTTTACCTGAAGTTATTGCGTAAGCCGAAAAATTACTAATATTACCATCAACAAAAAGATTATTTTCTCCAAAGAAATCCCCTTTAGATAATATATAAACAATCTGTTCTTTTCCTTCTTTAGTAATTTTGCATATTTTTACTTCTCCTTCTCTAATTAAGAAAAGCTTATCTGATATTTCACCTTCTCTACACAAAACATCATCCTCATCAAAAGCTTTATGTTCTGTCATATGAACTATTTTAAATAACTCTTCATCAGATAAGGATGAAAAAATAGCTATATTCCTAGCACAAGGTCCTTTATCAACTGCACAATTACAAATTCTAATCACGACTATATACTCTCCTTTTATCTTTTGGTATTCTATATTAATTTTAACAAATGATACAAATTATTTACAATACATATTTAATTAAATTACTATAAGTTTATATAAATTCATAAAAAAAGTAGCTAGCTAAAAAACTAACTACTTTACTTTTAATATTTTATCAAATTCTAAAATATAATAAATTATTTATCTATTGAAATCTTAAAAATAATTGTTAAAACTCTTCTTCCCCAAAAAATTCAAAGTTAATATTCTCCTCACTAACCCCTAAATTCTTTAAACTAGTATTTATACTCTTCATAAATAAAGTTGGTCCACAAAAGAAAAATTCTCCATTTAAAGGTAAGTTATTTTTAATCCACTCTTCTGTTATGAAACCTTCTTCATCATAATCTTTACCCTTAATATCACTTTTTAATGGATCACTAAAAAACTTGATTTCTTTAAAGTTTTTTATTTTCTTAATTTCTTGTACATCTGAATTTAAAGCCAAGTTTTCTGAATTTAAGACAGCTTCAACAAAATAAACCTCTCTATTTTGATATCTAGCTCCATACAGCATTGATAAAATAGGAGTTATTCCTATCCCTCCTGATAGTAGAACTAAAGGCTTATCACTATCTTCTGTTAATGTAAACTTCCCAAATGGAGGCATTGCTAATATTGTATCTCCCACCTTAATAGATTCATGAAAATATCCACTTACTTTTCCATTAGGTACTTTTTTTATTGTTAATCTATAATAATCCTTTTTTGGATCACCTGATAAGCTATATCTTCTCATTTCTTTTTTTATAACTTCATCATCTGTTTCTATTTTAAGTGGTAAAAATTGACCACATTTGTATTCTTTTAATGTTTCTTTATCAGTGGCTCTTAAATAAAATGATTTTATATCTTTTGCCGCTTCTTCTATTTTAAATATCTCTAATTGTCTAAATCCATTCCAAACATTTTCCATATTATCACCTCATCTACTTTATCCTGAGTTTCTAAGTCATTTTATAAAATAAGCAACAATATATGATTTAATTGAATATTTGATATAAATCCATATACTGTTACTTACAATTAAATTCATAATTTTAACTTCATATTTTTTATTGTATTCTAAGCTTAATAGATAAGTAAGAACTAAATTACTTTAAATTTGTACATCGAAATTCTTAATTTATAGGTTTTATACATTTTTCAGGGTTTAATAAAAATAGAAACTAAAATTATAAACTTATTAAGCTTTAAATATTATACATATTAAGCTATTAATTTGTGCCCATATACTAATAATATGTAATATGAACTTCTTAGTTTCTTACTTCTCTATTACAAGGTTATTATATCCAGAATAATTAATTTGAAATATGATTGGTGTCACATTAAATAAATTATATTTATTAGATATTAAATCTTCTATTTAAAACATAATTTATTTAATAATTAAACATACTAAAATAATATGATTACTATAAAATTTAAGGAGGTCTTAATTATGGAAAAATATATTTGTGATGTTTGTGGATATATTTATGATCCTGCTGTAGGAGATCCTGATCACGGTGTAGCACCTGGTACTGCATTTAAAGATATTCCAGATGATTGGGTATGTCCACTTTGTAAATTAGATAAAACTCATTTTTCTAAAGTTGAATAATATTAAGAGCTATATCAAATCTCAAAACTTATAAATACTCTAATTCTATTTAAAAAGTTTTGAATCATTTGATATAGCTCTTTTACTTTACTCAGCTAAGCTTAATAAGGCTTCTTTATCTTTAATAATAAGCCCCTTATTACCTTTTAATTTTATTATTCCCATCTTATCAAATTTAGAAAGCCTTCTACTTACTGTTTCTCTTGTTATACCACAATAATTTGCTATTTGTTCTCTATTAAGTGGCAATTTTATGTATATCCCTTCTTCTTTTTTCTGACCGTATTTATCCATAAATTCTATTAATACTGTTGCTAGCCTTGCTTCAACATCCTTAGTTGCTAAAGTCTGTGCTAAATTCTCAGCTGAATTTATTCTATTAGCCATTTCTTGTATTATTTTTAATGATATCTCTGGATTTTTTAGAAGTATTTTTTCTAAATTTTCCTTTTTTAAAATACATAACTTTGCATCTGTTATTGCATAAGCTGAAAAATTACTAATGTTATCACTTGTAAAAAGATTATTTTCTCCAAAGAAATCTCCTTTAGATAATATATAAACTATCTGCTCTTTTCCTTCTTTAGTAATTTTACATATCTTTACCCTTCCTTCTCTAATTAGGAAAAGTTTATCTGATTTTTCTCCCTCTCTACATAAAACATCATTTTCTTTAAAGCTTTTATGCTCAGTCATATTGACTATTTTTAATAACTCTTCATGAGATAGTGTTGAAAAAATAGCTATATTCTTAGCACAAGGTTCTTTACATGAGCCACAATTACATGATTTCTCCATACTCTTACCCGCTCCTTATTATTCTTTAACTTATTCTATATCTTTAATATACCTCTAATCAAATAATAGTATCATATCATTCCATTTTGCTCCACCATGTGAAGAATCTGAAACTCCATGATTCTTAAATCCAAACTTCTCATAATAGTGTACTAAATGGTCTTTACAAGTAAGCACCATTCCCTTTTTCCCACGCTCTTTGGATAATTCTATAAGACGATTTAATAGTTTTTCTGCAACGCCATTCTTTCTGAATTCTAGTAGTACATCAAGTCCAAATACAGTTTGGTAATCTCCATTTGGATTATGTAATTTAGTATCATGATACAGTTCATCTGGTAATTCAGGTTTATCTGTAGTGCATCCATTAATAAAACCAATTACCTTTCCATCTTTAACTGCAACAATAAAATTTTCTTTAAAAGCATCAAATCTTTTACGAATATCCTTTTCCTTTGCAGCTTCTGCTACTGGGAAACATTCACCTTCAATAACTATGATTTCTTCTAAGTCTGCTCTATTAGCCTCTCTAATTTCCATAATCATTCTCCTTTTCAGTTTTTACATAACTATATATACATTATAAGAAAATATATTAGAAATTAACAATTTTAATATATAACAAATACCAGGTTGAAAGTAAATATTATACTTTCAACCTGGTATTATTATAAACTAACTTAACTTTATACATGTTTATACACAATACTAATATCTTGGGAATAATATATTATTTTCTTTATGAATGTGTATAAATAAATCTTTTTCTAAGTCATGTAGATTATCATATAATAATTTGAAACTTACACATCCCCACTCTGGAACTTTATAATCATCAGTTACTTCTGCTAATTCTTTTAATATATCACCAGCAGCCTCATGCTCACTAACAATCATTCTTATATCTTCTTCTATTTCTTTCTTTTCTTTTTTATCATTTGTTTGATCATATTTCATCATTAATGGGAATAAAATCTCTTCTTCTTTAAGTAAATGTTCTTCTAATTCACATTTTAATTGTCCAAAAAGTTTATGAACTTTCATTAAAAGCTCTGGTCCATGTGAAAAGTGAACTCTGAATACTTTAACCATTAATGGATCTATCTCTTTTAATAATCTAAAAGTAGTTGCATGATGAGTTTCAACTATATGTTTTATTAACGCTTCTGAAGATTCTTCTCTCCAATCTACATATTGAGAATTTTCAAATTTAAATTCTTTAAACTCTTTATTTAATTCTTCAACAAATTTATCAGTATCAATACCTTTTTTCTTAAGAGCTGATTCTAAGCTCTCACTTCCACCACAGCAATAGTCTAATTCCATATCATTAAATTTTTTAACAACTGCTGGGTAAACAGTAACAACCTCTCCTAAACTAAAGTCTTTTCTAATTAATTTTTCCATAGTACTTTCCTCCTAATTCTTCATTAACATCTTTTTATCTTAAACCTATTTTTCTATACATTCTTTTGGAGTAAATGGACAATATCCTATCTCATCACATTTTTCTCTCATACTCTTCCAAAGATTTTCATCCTTTATAGCTTCTAAAGCTGTTGGATATAAAATATAATTTTCTTTAAATATATGATCCTTAAGTTCAAAGCAAATTTCTTTAGATAAAGATTGCATATTATCTTTAAAGTCTTCAAAATCAAGATATTCAACTACTTTTATTAATTCTTTTAATCTTCTCTTTTTCTCTCTTAATTGATCATGTTCTAATCTCATTATTCTTGTTGGTCCAGTAATTTCTCTTTTTTCTAACTCTGGGAATAACACATCCTCTTCTCTCTTATGATGAAGTTCTGCATCTAAAATACCTTGTACTATTTCTAAAGCCTTTGAGAAATCTTCACTTTCTTTACTGTACTTGTCCATCTTTACTATTTTATTAGTAACTACTTCAAGCTCTTCTAATAAACCTAATATCTTTGTATGCTCTTCAACTAAAGTATCTAAGACATGGCCCCTTGATATATTACTTTTTAACTTTTCAAGTTCATCTTTAAGTATTTCCATATGTATATCACATAAATGTCTTAATTCACTAGGTTCCATTCCATCATCTATTAAGTTTTGCTCTGCAATTGATAGTTCTAATGGATCTATTGCCTTTACAATATCTAATCCTTCTTCTTTTAATTCTGGAGTTATTCCATCTTTGTTTATTCTTCTTAAGAAATCTGTTAACATATTGATTCTTTCAGAATCAATAACCTTTGTTTGTCCATTTTTTAATAATATTTTTTTATTTTCCATATATAAATTTCAATAGCACATTAATTTATGCTAATTACTTCCTCCTATAAAATAAAATTTCCTCGTTACTTATTGGCTTATTGCCTCTCTCTTATGATGCTATTATAATTTCAAAGTACTAATTTGAAATATGACTGGGGTCACATTAGAAAAATTATATAAAAAAACATGTAGAATATTTAATCTACATGCTTTTTTTATTGAATATTATTTATTAATTTAATTACATATTAGAAATTCTAACAACTCTATCTTCACCTGATTTCATATTTTTTATCTTAATACTATTATCTCTCTCCTCTTCGTCACCAATTAAGATTACATTTTCTACTCCTAATTTATTGGCATACTTCATTTTTTTCTTTAAAGAATCCTCTTCAAAATAAATCCATACATTATATTTTTTTTCTTGCAGGTAATTCATAACTTTCAAACTATACTCTATAGTCTCTCCTATAGGTATTATTAAGTAATCTTTATCACTCTCAAAGCTATAATCATCTATAAAACCAATTTCTTTTAAAACAAAAAACAATCTTGTTATTCCTATTGAAATACCCACTCCTGGCAATATATTCTCAGTGTAATTCTCTGCTAGATTATCATATCTCCCTCCTGAACAAATAGATCCATAAGTTTCATTTCCTAATAGCAATGTTTCAAAAACCGTTCCAGTATAATAATCTAACCCTCTTATTATTCTTAAATTTATATCAAACTCACTTTCAGTTACACCTAATAAGTTTAAAGTTGATATAACTATTTTTAATTCTTCTACTCCATCAGTAAAATATTTATTTTTAATATTAAGCCCATCTAACTTATTAAATATATCCTGGCTATTTCCTTTTGTGCTTAATATATTACTTAAATAATTACTTTTTTCTTTGCCAATAAGATCATTTAGTTCTAACTGAAAATTTTCCTCTCCTATTTTGTCAAACTTATCAATTAATATCATTACTTCATTTAAATTTTCAATTTCAAGTTCATTTAATACTCCTTTTAATATTTTTCTATTACTTATTTGAAATTTATAGTCTTTTAATCCAATCTCTTTAAAAGCTTTAAAGGCTAGACTAATAACCCACGCATCATTTCTTAAACTTAAGCTTTCCTTTCCAATAACATCAACATCACATTGGTAAAATTCTCTATATCTTCCCCTTTGATTCCTCTCTCCCCTATAAACCTTACCTATTTGGTATCTTCTAAATGGGAAAGCTAATTCATTATAGTATTGAGCAACATATCTAGCAAAAGGAACTGTTAAATCAAATCTTAATGCTAAGTTATTCTTTCCTTTTTGAAAACTATATACTTGTTTTTCTGTTTCTCCTCCACTTTTAGCAAGTAATACATCTGCCTTTTCTATTATTGGTGTATCTATAGGTAGACATCCATTTTTCTCATAAACATTTGTGATTTTATTTACTATATCATTAAATATTTCTTGTTCTCTTGGTAATAACTCCATAAATCCTGGTAATATACTTGGTTTAATTATATTCTTCTTCATCTTTATCACTCCATTCAAAATCTTATTAATAAAAGTCTACATTTAAAATTTATTTTCAACTAAAACTTACTTTTATTTTTAACTCTATTTTAAGTGAGTGTTGATTTCTAGCTATACCTAAAAATCAATACTAGTTCAAAACAGAGCCTTATCTTTAAATCAATACTGATTTAAAACTGTACATCAATAAGTAATTTACTTAACTAATAATAAAATAAAAAGCCATGTAGGCAAAATATCCTACATGGCTTAATAAATTATGATTACACTTAATTTATCATTACCAGAGTAAGATACAAGCCTACTTGAAATAGACTTGTATCCCATCCGGACCAAGTCTCTAGTAATGATGATGTATTTTATTTTCTTTAATCATATTAAGTGTTCTCATAATTATCCTCCTAAAATTTATTAGTATTATTATATGCTATACTTTAGCATAATTCAATTATTAAATATATTAATGCTATCAAATTTTTATTATAAGTTATATAAAATTTGTATTACCACTTGCTCTTTTAGCTGCACTTATTATAACTATATCTCTACCATTTTGCTTTAACATATTGCTGTCTACACAAATTATTTTTAAATAATCTATGAGACAGCAATATACTTACCATATATTTAATTATTTTTTATATCATCTTTTACAAATTTCAAGTAAAAATCATAAGAAAATTCTTTTTCATTAAGTCTATATTCTTCATCTAAATCAGGACCACAGCTGTTTGAGCCTATACCACTTTGCTTATAATCTATAATTAAATAAGTTGCCTCCTCTTCATTTAACTCAAAATTATGTTCTACATTAGTTAATTGATTTAGAGAAAAGTGTGAAACATTGAAAGCAAAGTCATCTTCTGATAAAACATAAACTTTACTTTTTTCATTATTAATAGATACTTCTCTACAAAAATGATGACTACCATTCTCTTGAGGTCTTATATAATCTTCGTGCATTTCAGAAACTTTTGAATTAAATCTCCCTAAATAGCAAGATGAGTTTTTATCTATATAATTTTCATATGGTCCAAATCCAAAGTAACTTACTTCTTCATAGGACTTGTCTAGCTTAAGTTCCACACCGAATCTTGGTAAATAAGGTGTTTTCATATTTTTATTACCTTTAACATGACACTTAATTAATCCTTCTGAATAAATACTCCATGTTACCTTAATATCTAAGACTCTTTCTCTATATGGTGGTATCAAGCTTAAATCACTAGTTATCTCCACCCTATTTGAAAACTCCTTAATTTCGCTATTATATACTCGTGTAGTAATTTGATTAAAACCAGCTTCAATCCATTGATTTTTAATCTTTCTATCATTATCTGTAGGTGCTCTCCAAATAATAAACTCCATTGGATCACTTATAAATACTTCTCCTAATGATTCAATAAAATCAAAAGTTCCTGTATTCTTATTGTAATTATAATTAAACTCATTATTTATAACTCTAATTTTATTAACTGTTTCTTCTATATAAAACTTTTGTTCATTAATAGTAGTTTTTATAAATTTATTAACAGATGCGATCTTCTCTACTTCATTCTTTATTATAAACTGGTCATGCCCTAGTACAACCCCCTGTTCATAAAGAGAGTTATTATATATTATTTTATACTCAAATAATATAGTGATAATTGCATTTGGTAATCCTGATATATTTAAATCATACCATTTTTCCTCTTTTGCCTTTAAACTTTCTAAACTTATCTTATCTAAGAAAATTATCTCTCCATCTAAAAGTACTTTATAGGTAACATCTAAAAATTCACCAGCATTCTTAAAATCAAGCATATTTTTTAATTTAACTCTTCTATTAACTTGATCAAATTCTAATGCTCTTATAGGTCTATTAATGTTTTTATATTCTAATAATCCAGTATGAGGAGTTCTATCTGGATAAACTAAACCATCAACACAGAAGTTTCCATCATGATTTTTCTCTCCAAAATCTCCTCCATATCCATATGCTTTTTTGCCCTTCATATCCTCTTTAATAAGTATTGCATGATCACACCATTCCCAAACATATGCTCCTGCAAACTGATCATATTTTTGAATCATTTCATCATAATCTTTTAATCCACCAGGACCATTTCCCATAGCGTGGGCATATTCACATAATATTAATGGCTTGTCTATTCCTTTTTCAAAATAATCCTTAATTTCCTCTATACCTATATACATACGACTAATAACATCAATATTAGTAAAATCATTTTTTCTTTCTTTACTAGCATAATATGCACCTTCATAATGAAGTGGACGTGTAGGGTCTAATTCCCTAGCATATTCTAATCCTCTTTCAAAATTACATCCAAATCCTGATTCATTTCCAAGAGACCACATAAAAATACAAGATCTATTCTTAAAAGGAACTATAGATGAATCAACTCTATCAATAATAACCTTCTCATAAACTTCATCATCAGCTATCATATTATAATTATCTAAATATCCTAATCCATATAATTCAACAACTCCATGAATTTCAATATCAGCTTCATTCATAACATAAAAGCCGTACTCATCACATAACTCATAAAAAATTGGAGATTTAGGATAATGAGCAGTTCTTATAGAGTTGACATTACACTCTTTCATTATTTTTAAATCCAAAATCATATCATCATATGTCATAACATATCCTTTAGTTGGATTGCTGTCATGATGATTAACTCCTCTTAACTTTATTGGAGTATTATTAATTTTTAAAATAGAATTCTCTATTTTAATTTCTCTCATACCTATTCTTTCTTTTATAACCTCATGCTCTGTTTCAATTAACAAAGTATATAAATTAGGTATCTCAGCACTCCAAAGTTCTATATCTTTAATATTTATTTCTGCTTTATTATTATCTATATTTCCAGATGAAACTATATTACTTTTAGGATCTAACAAATAATATTTAACTTCTGGATTTTCTATCGTAGATAAAATCTCAATATCTAACTTTCCTTCTTTAACTAAAAAATCTATACTTTGAGTTATTTTATAATCAACAATTCTTGACTTTGCTCTTCTCAATATATACACATCTCTAAAAATTCCAGACATTCTAAATTTGTCTTGATCCTCAAAGTAAGTACCATCACACCATTTTAAAACTAAGACTGTAACTGTATTTTTACCATTTACCAAGAACTCCGTAATATCAAACTCAGATATGCTATGAGATATCTGACTATATCCAACAAACATTCCATTTATCCAAAAATAAAAGCATGAATCAACCCCTTCAAAATTTATATTATAATCATACTTTTCAGGAAGTATCTCAACTTCAAAATCTTTCTTATAAATTCCACATGGATTATTTATAGGAACAAAAGGTGGATCATAAGGAATAGGATATTTAACATTAGTATATTGATTATAATCATATCCATTTAATTGCCAAAGAGAAGGCACATCAATATTGTCTTTAAAACTAATTTCGTTTATATCCTTAAATTCTTTTACTTTTTGTAAGCTATCGAAATAACTAAATTCCCATTTACCATTAAGTAAAAAAAAATTATCTTGCTTACTTCTATCTTTAATATTAAGAGCCTCATCAGTGTTTACAAATGGAATATAATAACTTCTTCTTGGCATCATATTTACATGTAGTTTAGAAATATCTTCATGGTATTCATTTTTTAGTATCATTTTACCCTCCTAATACATTTAGCATCATTATGTACTTATGAATCATAATTATATATTTATGAAACATAACTCCATATAAATCATTTAAAAAAATATTTTTCACCCATAATTTAATATTAATATGTAAATTAATCTTTTAAAATAGTTATAAAGTTCTAAAATATGTTATAATGTTTCTTATTAAATTCAGATTTTTTCAAACACTATAGATAATTAATATATTATTGTATCAAGACTTTATTTATATGTTTGATATAAAAACTTAATATAAAATTAGCTAGTTTTATAGGTTTAGGAGGTACAAATGCAAATACTGTGGAAAAAATATACAAAAGAAAACTTTGAAATGAATGTAGATGAATGTGGTATAGAACAAGGTATCCCAGGCTTAGGCTATAAATATGAAGTATCTAAAAATGCCGTTATACATTATGTAACTAAAGGATATGGTACATTTAAATTTAATGGTAAAGTATATAATTTAAAACAAGGTGATATATTTATACTGCTAAAAGGGATGAATGTTGAATATGTAGCCTCCATAGATGATCCTTGGGAATACTACTGGATAGGATTTAGTGGTTCAAATGCTAATGAATATTTAAATAGAACTTCTATTACTAACTCTTATGTTGCTAATTGTAAATCAAATTCAAAAATCTCCCACATAATATTAAATATGTGTGAAATATCAAAGACTTATAATCCCTCATGTTCCGATGACATACTATTATTAAAGGAACTTTATTCATTATTGTACACACTTATAGAAGAATTCCCAAAGCCTTTTGATTACAAAGATAAAGAATTACATACATATATTCAAGATGCTCTTAATTTCATTAATTCTAATTATATGAATAGTATAACTGTTCAAGAAATTGCTGATTATGTAAACCTAAGTAGAAGCTATTTATATAAAATGTTCATAAAAAACCTTGGAATTTCTCCTCAAAAATATTTAATAAATCTTAGAATGTATAAAGCAACTCTTTTATTAAAAAGCACTAAACTACCTATAGGAGAAGTTGCCAACAGTATAGGATATAGTGATTCCTTATTATTCTCAAAAACTTTTTCAAAGCATTTTTCAATGTCTCCATTACATTACAGAAATAACCAAATGAATAAAGTTAAGTAATAGTTTTATGTTATTTTTTATATAGATATTGATTTTGAACTGACCTTTTAGATTAAAAATCACACAAGTTAAAACAAAATCTAAAAATAGCTGAAAATAATTTCTTATATAAATCTAAAATCAATACTAATTTAAAATCTATCAAAAACTTAAAATATAAAAAGTATAAATGAAGCTTAACTAAAACTTCATTTATACTTTTCTTTAAACCTATTATTAACTTACTCTTGTAATACCATTTTTCAAATCATCAACTATTGCTTCATATTCTGCCTCTGATAAATTATATCTTCTTAATAACATAAAGCTTATTATTACAATAACACATGGAACCAAAGTCTGTATTAAATGAATTCCATTTAAAGTAAATGTAGATTGAGTTGAATCTGCTGTATAACCAATATATGCTAATATGTATCCACATAAGGATCCCCCAATAGCACTAGCAATTTTACTTTTAAATATATTTAAAGAGAATATCATTCCCTCTGATCTCTTTCCTGTCTTCCATTCACCATACTCAACACAATCAGCAACCATTGAAGTTAGAGTTATATATCCTGCTCCATCAAAAATTCCACTTATAAAGTTTATAACTATCATTAAAGGTAATGAAGAATATGATAGTAAAAATATTAAAAATGATCCAGCTGCACCAGCTAATAATCCTAAAAGTGCAGTATTTCTTTTACCTAACTTTTTTGTTAAAAATGGTGACATTACTCCACCTAATATACTTGCTCCCATACCAACTGAACTAACTACTGGAATCATCATTTCTGCATTAAAATTATATTTTACATAATATATAGCTATTGTATTTTTTATTGATCCACTTAGTTCTAACACTAACATTGATAATAAAACTATTCTTAAAGGCTTATTTGTTTTTAATAGATTTATAAATTGTTTAAACCCTTGTTTTTCTTTTTTCTTAGCAGCCTTATCATTAATTTCTCTAATTCCAAAGGCAGTAATCCAAGTAAATATAGTAGCAAAACAAACATATATTATTGTCACAGTTGTCCAACTTCCAATAATTGATACAAGAGGTATAGTAAGTGTTAGAATTATAAAATTACCTACATACGCTATTGTTCTCGCTGATGTAACAATCTTAGTTTTTCCCTCAGAAGATCTTGTAATATTGGCAGATAATGACCAATATGGTATATCCATAGCAGTAAAAGATATGCCCCAAAATATATATGCTATGTATATCCATATAATTTTACCACTATAACTTAAATCTGGTGCTGAAAAGCACATGATTGTTGCTATTCCCATGAAAATAGGAACAACAAACAGATAAGGTCTACTCTTTCCAATTTTAGTATTAGTATTATCAACTATAACCCCCATTATAGGATCTGTTATTGCATCTATAACCCTTGCCACCAGAAATAATGTTCCTATGGCAGCCGCTCCTACTTTAAAACTATCTGTTAAAAAAATTAAAAGATAGGAACTAATCAATGCATATATCATATTATTTCCTAAACTTCCCATACTATAAGTAAGTAAAGTCTTTATAGAAACATCATCACTTTTGTCAATTTGTCTATTTCTTAGTGTATTCAAACCATCACCTCTATATTTTACTAATAAAATCTTTGTAATACCCGTTTAATTAAACCACTTAAAAGAAATCGATTTCTTAATCTTCGTATATATTATTACAAAATTTTGTTAATAATCAAATAGAATTAAGTTTCTAAAATATTGATTTATATTTCCTAATTAAATATAGAGTGTATTTATAAACTTTAAACTCTGAATTATAATATAATTTATATTTTGAATTTATAATGAAATATAAAAAAGGCTGTAGTTTAAAACTACAGCCTATAACAATCTAAAATTATCTTCTATTTTGTTGTTGTTGTTTCTTAGCTCTTCTACAAGCTAAACATCTTGTTGGCTCGTTATCGAATCCTTTTTCTTTGTAGAATTCTTGCTCTCCTACTGTAAATACGAATTCACTTCCGCAATCTCTACATACTAATGTCTTATCTGTCATATTATATTCCTCCTAAAATTAAAGATTCTAAATTGATATAATAATCTCTAATCTACGAGAAACTATTTATCTAATTAAAACTTTTTTCTTTTTTATTAGCATTTCTGCTACTCATTTATAATAACATGCTATTTATTTTTTTGCAATACTTTTTTAAAAAATTATTCAAAAAAATTTTTAATTAATAATTGATAGCTTATATAACTATAATCCTTTTAAATAATGTTGTAATTTAATTATTTACTTTATCAATGTATTTTAAGTTTTTTATTTATAAGTTTAATATCTACTCTACTTTAACTAAATAGTTTTAAATATTACGCTTATTTCACTACCAATACCTATAATACTATTAACATTAACAACCCCATCATGTCCTTCAATAATTTCCTTACTAATAGCCATACCAAGACCTGAAGACTTAATTCCTTCAATAGTATTTTTTCCTCTATAATATCTATTAAAAATATTTTCAAGGTTTTCTTTTGATATTCCTTGTCCATTATCTTTAATATTAATGACTACCTCTTCCTTTATCTTTTCAATTTTAATATTGATAATAGTATCTTTAGAATTATGAACTAATCCATTAATAATAAAATTATTTAATGCTCTCTTTATATACTTCTCATCACATAAAATATTTATATCTTCATCAATATAATCAATCTTTATCTCTCTATCTGAAAACTCTAAAGAATTTAATATATCAATAACTACCTCTCTTGTAATATCTACAATGTTATTCTTTTTCATATTAAAAGGTAAGACTTTATTTCTAAGCTTATAAATTAAAGATAAATCATCTATAAGGCTCTGCATGTACTCTGCTTTATCTTCCATTATTTCACCATATCTTTTTGCCTCTTCAATAGTTATTTCATAATCCTTAGAGGATAATAATTCTGAATATCCCTTTATAGAACTTAAAGGTGTTTTTAAATCATGAGCGATATTAGCAATCCATTGTTCCTTTGCTTCTTCTATTTTTTCTCTCTCAATTTTATTTCTGTTTAAAGCTTCAGAAAGGCTGTGTATATTTTCATCTACATTTTTATATACGAAATCCCTACTTCTTCTCTTAAGAAATTTACCTTCCTTTAATGTCTCAATATCATCCATTATATCTCCAATAGGTTCAACTAATATCTTACTAAAGAAATATCCTATAACTAAAGTTAAGGCTATTGCTAATATTCCCATATAAATAATTTGAAACTTAAAACCTTCATCAGTAAATGTAAATTTGTGACTAAATACTTTATCTATTGGAAAGCCAATAACTAAAGTATTATTAGAATCTACTTCATTAATTTCATCTATAGCTAAAGTGGCTGGGTGGGAATAATTCCAAGGATATGTCTTATAATCAACAATCTCTACCGTTGTGTATTTATTAGGCACACTTTCTGGCTTATTTACTTCAAATATCTGCTTATTATCTTTATCTAAAATCTGCAACCATATATTATTTTTAATTAATAAGTCTTTTCTATTATTATTAATAACATATTTACCATCTAAAAAACTAATATCACCCTTAGTTGCTTCTGTGAATTCATTGACATTAAAGCTTGTATTAAATAATTCTTCTCCAAAAGAAATATTGTTTTTCATTGTAAAAACATTCATTAATCCAAAAATTAAAAACCCTATTTGAAATAAAATTATATTACTTAGAAGAAACATAAATATTAATTTTTTCTTCATTTTACTTTACCACCAACTTATAACCTAACCCCTTAAGAGTTTTTATATATTCAGGATTACTTGAATCGTCCTCAAGCTTTTCTCTTAAATGTCTTATATGAACCATTATAGTATTGTCATTACCATCATAATCATAACCCCAAATCTTTTCACAAAGGGTATTTTTGCTAAATATTTTATTTTTATTTTTAGCTAAAAATAATATAAGAGTATATTCCTTAGCTGTTAAGTTTACTATCTCTCCTGCTTTTTTAACTTCTCCAGCATCTTCATTTATAACAACATCTCCAAATATTATTAATTCACTTTTACTCTTTACTTTGACATAACTACTTCTTCTAATTTGAGCCTTTATTCTTAAAACTACCTCTCTTAAATTAAAAGGTTTTGTAACATAATCATCTCCTCCTGACTCTAATCCTTGAAGTTTATTATTATCCTCATCTTTTGCAGTTAAAAATATTATGGGACAAAATGAAAAGCTTCTAATTTTTTCACAAACCCTATAGCCATCTATATCAGGTAAGCTTACATCTAAAATGATAATATCAGGATTTAAATCCCTTGCCATCAATATTCCATCTATGCCATTAGTGGCTTCATATATATTTTTAAAACCTTCTTTACTTAAAACTTCTCTTAAAAGATCTAATAACTGTTTTTCATCATCTACTAATAAAATTTTCTTATCTAAAAAAATACTTTCATCTATCATCTTATTCCCCATTTTTCTTTTAAACTTCACATTTATTTTATCATAATTTCTTATTGCTAGTTAATGAGGTACTTAGCTTATAAAAACCCTAATCTCTTGATAAATATTCTTAAATAAGCATCCTCAAATTTTAAATTAAACTGCCAAGTCTTCAGAAGTAAACTTTATTAAATCTAGACAAAAGATTAATACTGATAAAATAATTGATAAGATTATTACAAAAACTAATTGCCAATTATTTAAAGTTCCAGATGATACAACTAAGGAATATGTCCATGGTGCAAAGATCCAATAATCACTTTGTACAATGAAAAACCCAGTTATCAAAAAAAATAGCCCTAATACTAAAGGTGCAATCACTGAAATAAAATTTCTTGCTACTACGAAAAGTAATAAGACTATAGGCATAGTTGTTAAAAACACTAAAATAAGATTTATAAGTATTGAAAAATTTATACTTCCACCTAAAAAAACTGTAACTAACATAGTGAAAATTAAAAATGCCAATAGTGAAATTCCTATTAATATAAATATTGTGAATATCTTTGAAATATATATTTTCCATCTCTTTATAGGTAGTGTTAATAATCTCCTCCAACCATTATCAGCATTTTCTATTTTAGTTATGGTACAAACCAAATAAATTATTAATAAATTCAATAGCATCCCTATATAAACCGATGATGATAATCCAAAAACAACTTCCATTATTGCAGTTGAATCTATTTTATCTCTAACCACATTATATAATCCTATTGCTATAGATATTGCTGGCAAAGATGTTATAACCGCTAATAAAAAAAGATTAAACTTTTTAATTTTCAAAAATTCTATTCTTAGTAAATCCATAATACCTCTCCCCTTAATATATTTTCTTAAACTTAAAATACTTGCAGATTATAAAAGCGCCTATTACTATAACTATTGCTGAACCACCCGAAACATAAATAATCTCTTGCCTCTCTTGAGTTATGGAAAACATTGCATAGTTATATGGGTTAAAATATCTTATTGGATTTTCATTATAATATATATTTGATGATAAAATACTTAGCAATGCTGCAATTCCAAATGATATTAATACATTCTTATTTTTTATACTGAAAAATAATTGTATTATCATCACAGCAGAACTTGCTACTAATTGTATTGCCATCATGTTTAAAAAATAGTCCCATGGAATAGCTTCTGGAAAGTTAAATACCTTTCCTACCATAATTAATGCTATTATATTAATTACTAACATCATAATTAATATTATTAAAGCTGTAATATATTTTGAAAATAATATTTGCCACATTTTAATCGGCTTAGTTAAAGTCAATGTCCAACCATTGTTCTTGTATTCTGTTTCAAATAATTGTCCTAAGATAATAGCAGCAAATAAAGGCATAAAATCATTAAAATAAAGTATTCTTTGCTCCTTAATTAATATATTCCAAGATGTTAGTTCCTTTCCAGCAGCATTAGGTAAAAGCCAACTTTCATACCTTACTGACAAATCGAAGACTAAAAGAAATGCTATTCCAATAGGTAAAAGCATCATCATTAATAATAATAAATTTCTTTTTTCCTTTAAAAACTCATTTTTAACTAAAGTGAAAATCATAACTCTTCCTCCTTAGTTAAAGCTAAAAATATATCTTCAAGAGAGTTGCTTTCACAACTTAAATAATTTACATCATAGCCTGCTAATATAATCATTCTGCATATTTTACTAGCTAATACTTTATTACCTGAAACAATTAACTTATCTTCATTCTCATTTACTCTATAATTCTTAGAAGTTAATATTTTTCTTACTTCCTTCTTACAATTTTTAAAATCCTCTAATCCTAAAACTACATTATCTGTGCCTTTTTCTTTTAATTTTTCTAATGTCCCTTGATATATTAATTTTCCCTTATTTATTACACCAACATTATCTGCTATAAGCTCAATTTCGCTTAAAATATGGCTAGATATAATAACTGTAATACCTTTTTCCTTAGGTAGAGATTTTATAAGCTCCCTAATTTCCAAAATTCCTGCTGGATCTAATCCATTAGTTGGTTCATCTAAAATAAGCAACTTAGGGTTTCCAATAAGAGCTTCCGCAATCCCAAGCCTTTGTTTCATCCCTAAAGAAAATTCTCTAACCTTTTTATTTCTCACATCCCATAGTCTTACTGTCTTTAATACTTCTTCTATTGATTTTTTTTCTAGCTTTAATACTCTTCTTACAATGTCTAAATTTTCATATGCCGTTAAATGTCCATAATAAGATGGACTTTCTACCAATGCACCTATCTGACTTAAAATCTCCTCCCTGTTTTTGTTTATATCCATATTTAATATTTTTACCTGCCCTTTAGTAGCCTTTACTAATCCAAGTAAAATCTTCAAAGTAGTAGATTTTCCTGCTCCATTAGATCCTAAGAATCCATAAATCTTTTCTTCCTCTATTTTTAAATTAATATTATCTATTGCCTTAAACCCTTTAAATTCTTTACTTAAATCTATAGTTTCAACTATATAATTTCCCATGTTATTCCTCCTACATTAAACTTCATGAAAATTATATTATTACAAGCTTAAACCCTCTTTTTGTTCACCTTAATTCTTCCTTAATTTTCTAAATTATCATCTAATTTATATCTAGTTAAATAATAAAAAAAGAAAAAAATCTACTTTTTAAAATTCTTCTAGCAAAATCTTATTTAACTAAAAAGACTTTATCTTTACATAATAAAATCTTTAATTAGTTTTAAAAAAATAATATACTTAATAATGACAACATATTAATTAGATTAGATTGAGGAGTTTATATATGAGAAAAAAAGATATACTTGAATTAAAAAAGCGTTTTAAAAAAGATCACTGCACCTTTACTAAAATGTGTGGTTGCTATGTTAATGGAGAAAAACATATTATTTTAAATTTTAGAGAAACTTTTCTAAATTTAGATGAAGATGAATACTTTAAATACTTAGAGATTGCTAAAAAAGTTATGTCTGGAACTATTGGAAATAACATTCTAGAACTTAACTTTCCACTAAATGAGGATCTTGTGAACGAAAGACAGGTTTCTCTTATGCAATTAAAAAATAGTCAATTAAAGGATGATGAACTTCTTAATGATTTTTATAAATTAGTTATAGATAATTATGATTATACAGGTAACTTTTTAATACTTCTTTTCCATGATGCTTATGATGTTATCACTAAAACTAAAGATAATCTTAAGGTAGATGAATCTGAAGAAGTATATGAATACATCCTATGTGCAGTATGTCCAGTTTCCCTTTCAGGTCCTGGTCTTAGATACTTTGAGGAAGAAAACCAAATAAAAGCACGTATTAGAGATTGGGTAGTTGAAGCCCCTGCTAATGGCTTTGTATTCCCTGCGTTTATTGATCGTAGTTCAGATGTTAACTCTGTTATGTACTACACTAAAAATGCCAAGGATACTCACCCAGAATTAATGGAAAATGTCTTAGGCTGTGCCTCAAGACAAACTGCTACTATACAAAAACAAACATTCCAATCAATTATCAAGGATTCTTTTTTAGATGAAGAAAAAGCTGAAAAAGTCTTTATGGAAGTACAAGAAAACTTAAATAATATGATAGAAGAACATAATTCTATGTATGAAGATACTCCAGACAGTGAGCCTATAGCTTTAACAGAGAAAGATATTCAAAGCATATTAATAGAAAGTGGTATTTCTGAAGATGTTACTACTCAGATTGAAAAATCTTATTTAGAAAACTTTGGTGAAGATCTTCCTCTAGCAGAAAGCTTACTTGATACAAAAACACTTAAAGCAAATGAGCAAAGAAAAAAAGAAGAACGTCTTGAAAAACAAGTGGAAGTACTTAAAACTAGACTTGAAGAAGTAAAAAAGGAAGCTGCTATAGATAAAGAAGTTGATAATTTTACAGAAGTTGATGATGATAGCATAGTTTCAGATGAATCTCTAGAAACTGATTCTGAAGAAATTTCAGATATTAATCTAGAAGATGACATTAATAACAATGAATATGATGTTGTGCTTCAAGTAAAACCTGAAAAAATACCTCAAATAAAATCTCAAATAATTGATGGTCAAAAATGTATAGTTATTCCTGTTGATGAGGATGAACAAGCTACAGTCAATGGCTTAGATGATTTAATTTAGATTATCTAAATTAATAAGTAAAATTATATTATTTCTTTTCAGTTCTAATATTAATCTTTTATATTAAAAATAGTAGATAATTTTCGAAAATTATCTACTATTTTATCTTTAATATGTTATATCTTTATCATTACATATCTTGGTTAACTTTTGTATTTGGCTATGTTTTAAACTAGTGTTGATTTTTAGATAGAACTGTAAGACCATCTTAATGAGTAGTTAGTATTGCATCATTTACGTAAGAATAATAGCGTTAAGAAGCTTTTTATGTTTGAGCGGATCGAGTTTAAAAGCTTTAGCTATTATTCTGGAGTAGATGATAGCAATACTTTTCGAAATTAAGTTAGGTCTGAATGGCTAGCTAAAAATCAACATTCACCTAAAACAGAACCTAATATTTTAATCTCATTGATATATTGTAATATTTTAATTTAAGTATAAAATATCTTGTTTTTCTTCTAAATCAAAATATTTTATGTCTTTATTTTTCTTCTCACAATTTAAGTTAATTGCACAAATTCTTCTATTAGTAGAAACAGTATAATAATATGTCAAACTTTCAGAACAAATAGCTGACATGCATAAGGTTTTCTCATAATAAGTTCCCTTATAGTCCCCACTTGGTACATTAACTGCCTTTATGCCATCTGGTATATCTACCGTTGAAAAACAATGAAACATTCTTGTTATTCCATCTATCTCATTTTCTCCTAATGGTGCAAAGTTTTTCATTAATGCAACCTTTATAAATCTTGATGGTGAAGAATAATCTCCTGGTATAACCATTCCTGTAATCTCATATTGATTAAAATTTTCTCCACAAATCACCTTAGATTCAATAGCTTCGTTGTTTACCCAAGAATAATTATTTAAATTCTGTTTATGCCAAACATAATTAGGGCTATTAGTCATAACTCCAATAGTTTTTCTATGAACAGTTAGTCCATCTTCATCTGGCTCAATTATTATTGTTTCTCCACTTCTATCAGAAAATATATAATGAACTGGTATAGGTTCTCCAAAGACATTTTCATCTTTTAAATTTATTTTTTTAACTATCTTAATTATATCTTCTATATTAGAACATCCCCCTAATATATAGCTTATAAAAAATCCTGGATTAATATCTATTGCATCATGAACTTTGTTCCTATCATACTTTGCAAACTGTGGATAATGAAGTAAAGCTCCCATAAGTCCTTTATCATTTACTCCATCAACTAATATTGGCGTTTTTAGTCCTAATATTGCCATTCCAACAAATGGATGTTTAACAAAAACTTTATTCTCCTCTACTGTTTCATTATCTAAATAAATCTCATATCCTTTTGGAACAACAATAATTTTATTTCTATCTAAAGTTCCAAATTGATCATAAGTTCTTCCTAATAAATGTTTGTTATTATTTGTTTTCCATGTAAAACTACTACACCCTAAGTTCATAATTATACTCTCCCTTCAACCTTGTAAATATATTTTTATTTTTTACTTAGTTAAGGTGGCCACCTAACTTATTTTTGATTATAAACATTAGAGCTAGTCCATGGTCAATAATTATTTTTCTGTTTTTAAATATATTTTTACAAAATACTTTACTTCCTTGTTTTTCTTAGGTAAATAAAATTCATATTCTATAAAAACAAAGTTGTCTTTATTACATTTAAAATACTTATTAATACTCAATATATACTTATTAATTTCATCTACTGTTCCATAAAAATCTGTTACAACAAATTTTCCATCTATGTTTTTGCAAACAATTTTATCTTTATTCTTTGATTCGTCTAAAAATTCATCTATACTCTTATTCGACTTTATAAAAAGTATATTTTCTTCTTCAATGATCTCTTTATCATCATGTATCTTATAAAAGTATAAATAAGCCTCATCCTTTAAATCTATTAACCTATTTTCTAATTTAGAGTCATTATCTAAACTTAGAGCACTTTTTAACTTTACTTCATAAAGCTTTAAACTTATATTTTCTATATTCAAATTAGAAAAGTCATACTCATTTTTAAAATTAATTATTCTATTTATTATCTCTCCACTGATATTTAATGATGCCTCTAATTTTTTAAGTTCCAAAACCTTTTGTTCTATTATTTCCTTTTGTCTTTGTATTAGATTATAGTAATCTTCTATTTCTCCACTTTCTATAACCTCCTTTATGTCACTTAATGATATTCCTAAATATTTTATTCCCAAGATTAACCCTAATTGTTCTAAATGTCTCATATCATAAAATCTATAACTATTTTCTTCATTGATCTCTGGTGTTAAAATCCCTATTTTATCATAGTATCTTAAAGTGTCCTTACTTATATTAAATAATCTTGCTACAGTACCTATAGATAGTTTCATATTTGTCACCTCTCATTAATCTTATATATCCAATTATATAGTATGGAGTTACTCAAATGCATATATTTTCAATTGCTTATTGACCTTAGAGTTACTCTATTGTTTATAATTATTAATTGTAGACAACACCTCTTGAAAGGATGATATGATTTATGAAAAATGTAATATATAGAGATATAAAAAAAGAAGATTTAAAAGAAATTGAAGAATTAATTAGAGATGCCTTTGGATTTAACAACTTTATTCATAATAAAGAACTTTTAGATATGATAACAACTCTTTATCTTGAAGAAACCATTGCTGAAAGCTCTTTTATTAAAGTTGCATCTAAAGATGATAAAGTTTTAGGAGTTATATTATGTAATGCCACTAAAGACTCAACTAACTATAATCATCTTTTTATCCATTTAAATCAAGAGAACTTTCCTACTACTCTCCCTATAAAAAATGATAAAGACAAAAATGAAACCAATGAGTTTCTTAAAATAAAAGATGCTTATTATGAACTATTAAAAGGAAAAGAATCTCTTTTTGATAGCTCTATTAATTTATTTATTGTATCCAAAGAAGCTAGAGGACTTGGAATTGGCAAAACTTTGTTAAGCTATTCTCTCAAATATATGAATTCTGTGGGTACTTCTTCTCTCTATTTATTTACAGATACTAGATGTAATTATGGATTTTATGAAAGCCAAGGTTTTAATCGCTTAGAAGAAAAAAATGTTTATATAAAAACTATGGAATCAAATATTAAAACATTCTTATACAGTTATTCCCGTTAGTGATGATGAACAATCTACAGTTAAGGGCTTAGATGATTTAATTTAGCTTCATGTATAAGATTAAACTCTCTATATAAACATATATAAAATTAAACTATCGATATAAAATAGTAGGTAATTTTCCACAAAAAATTATCTACTATTTTTTTATATCCACTATTTGAAAACCTAAAAGTAAATTGCTTCTTCACTGCTTGTAATATAAAGCATAACTGTAAAAATATTCTTGACAATATCATATAACGATATTACACTGATAGTAGAAATATCGATTAACGATATTATTCTTTATAAATGATTATAAAGGGGGGACCTTAGTGCCACGAAAGCAATTTCAAACCTTAACTGAACAAATGTACTATATACTACTCTCTCTACTTCAAGAAAGATGTGGAGTTGATATTATGAATTCAGTACAGGAAATTTCTAATGGACATATTAAACTGGGACCTGGAACACTATACACTCTTCTTAGTAAATTTGAGAAAGAAAAAATAATTATTGAGACCTCAATAGAAGGAAGAAAACGAAGTTACATTATTAGTGATTATGGCAAAGAAGTTTTGCATGCTGAATACAAAAGATTAAATACTTTAGTTAAAGATGGAGAATTGTTTATTCAGGGGGAAAACTATGATAAATAAAGATAAGAAAAGTAAAACTTTTGTATTCTCAACCTATGAATGTACTGCCATTGAAGAATATCTAGAAGAAATGGCACGTGAAGGTTGGTTCTTAGAATCCATAAGTGAATCTAGATTTAAGTTTAATAAGATTAAACCTAAAAATCTAAAATATTCAGTAGAACCTGTTTATCAAGTATCTACATTAGATACTCCAGATTCAAATACAGCTCTTGAATACAGAGAATACTGTGAAGCTACTGGGTGGAAATATATATGTGAAAAAGGAAAATTACAAATATTCTACTCTGAAGAAAACTCTGATTTACTACCAATTCACACAGATCAAAATGAAAAGTTTAAATCTGTTTTCAAATCATCCTTATTTGAAATATCACTTAAATTATTGCTTATATTGCTTTTATCTTTTAATATATATAATTCAGTTTTCAATGGTAATATATCATATATTTTAACATCCAATCTTAGCCTATTGTCAGTAGTCTTACTATTCATATTAATTGTAATGAATACTGTTGAAGTTATATCATTTATTAACTGGAGCATAAAAGCAAAAATAGCAATAAACAATGGGTTCCCTATTCCTTATAATACACTTAAGCAATTTAAAAGAAAAAATGTAATAACTAAAATAATTAATATAAGTATGGTGTTTTTCTTTTTAATTATTTTGCTTATAGACAAAAGTAACTTTTTAGATACCTCTACATCAATACTATTAGCTCTATTGATGATTCTTACAATATTTATAGTAGATAGATTAACTAGAAAATTTCTACAAAAAGCTAAGTATTCAAAAAAAACCAATATTCTTATAAGGTCTGGAAGTATTATTTTATCTTTTTTCTTAGTTATTTTCGTTACATTAAATACTGTTATGGGAATAGCAGGTGATGGCTTTATAGGTGAGAATGATATATCCGAAACTAACTTACCTTTAACATTAAGTGATTTCAAACTATCTAACAGTAAATCTAATGATTTATATATAAATGAAGATAGCAGTATCATAGCAAAAGAAATCTATTACTCTGATTATATAGGTGATAATCATTTAAATTATTCATTATTTGAAAGTGATTATGGTTTTGTAATATCTGCTATGGAAAAATCATCAGTTAAGTTTGAAACTAGATTTGAAAAAAAAGATAATCCTAACTTTGTTATTAAAGAACCTGTAATAATAGATGGCATAAAAATATACTCATTGGATAATAATATAAAATCATTTATTTTTGTTTCAAATAATAAGATTCTTAATATTAACAACTCTCTTGAAAATGTTAGTAATGAAGAGTTTGTAAAAATAATTCTTAAAAATATATTTAATAAAAATATAAACATATCTAATAGTTAAATATTATAAATAATAAAGAGAGTAACTGATTTTGTTTTTACATAAAATCAGTTATTCTCTTTTTATCTTGACTCTAATAAATAACTTTACAAACTTATAAATTTCATATTTTTCTTTTTAAGTTAACATTACCTCTTTTGAAGTTTTATTATTAGGTTATGTTTCAAATTAGTGCTGATTTTTAGATAGAACTATAATACTATATAAAAATCAACACTCAACTAAACATAGTCTATTATTAAAATTCACTATATTATTATACCTTCAAAGTGATCCACTTCATGCTGAATAATCTGTGCAGTAAATCCTGTAAATGTTTCTTTGTGCTTCTTGAAATTTCTATCAAAATATTCTACTTCTATTATTTCATATCTAGTAGTTTTTCTGAAACCAGTTAAAGATAAGCAACTCTCTTCAGTCTCATAACTTTTCTCTTTCTTTAATATAACTGGATTAACCATAGGGACTATAATATTTCCTACACTAAATACAAGTATGCGTTTTTTTACTCCTATCATATTAGCAGCCATACCAACACAACATTCTAAATTTGCTCTTAAAGTATCTATTAAATCATCAATAACCTCTATATCAGCTTGAGTGGCAGGTTCTGATTTTTGCCCTAAAAATAATACATCTCTAACAACTGGTCTTATCATATTTATTCCAACCTTTCTAATTTTCTTTACCTAACAATCTTAATCATATAAAGCTTCATTTCTTATTAAGATCATATCCCTTAAAATTATACTCCATCATAAATAATTTCAAAACAATTTTACTTAAAAATGCATATCTATTAATTTAAATCATCTTTTTTATTTTTAGGTTCTGCTTTAGGTAAAGGTTGATTTTAGCTAGCCCTTCAGACCTACTTAATTTCGCCGAGAGTTTCTATTAAGATGCTCTTACAGTTCTATCTAAAATCAACACTTGTTTAAAACACAGCCTATTTTTATGGACCTATAGAGATTATTTAGAGCTTCTGCATATCCTACGTACTATTAAAGTGGAATTTAGAAAGCATTCCATATGAAACAAAACACAAATACACATCCCCATGCATTATTAGTTTGTCCTTTTACTATAAGCATCCCATAAATAGCTATGGATGTAGTGATTATTTCAACAATACCCCAAAATGATATGCTTAATGGATGAAATAAAATACATATTATAGCACAAACAATGGCGCCAACATTAAACCATTTATTTTTAGATGGATATCTACTGTTCAATTTATCACTAATAACAACATAATTAAATCCTTCAAAAAATCCCCATACTATAATAATTAATATCATTCCTAAAATATTCATTGGAATACTACTCTTTAATACATCATTGGTAAGAATAATGCTGAATGGTCCATAACCTTTATATTGCCCTGATAAAAAAATATATATTAAGTATGGCACAAAACATATAATTGAATATAAAATAGTTTTAATTGTATTTCTTTTCACTAATCCAAAGTCAGAAAATCTTTCCTTTCTAAAAATACATACTACTGTAATTCCTAATCCAGCAATACCAAATTGAACACCTGCATTAAGTAACAAACGTAAAATAATAGAGTTGTTAGAATTTTTTATATACTCCATCATCTGATTTCCAAACACCATATATAATAAAAATGCACCCATTGTTATTAATGCGATAATCCATATATCAGTATCAAGCTTCTTTTGTTCTAAAGTTAAGTTTTTATTACCCATATTACACTTCCATTACAAATAACTAATCTTATTTATATACTTAATTTTTTCAAATATGTTATTTTATCTATGTAGATTTATAAATAATTTAAAGAATTTAAAAATCACTTTAATAAGTATTCTTGTTAATGTAAAATATTATAAAATACATAAATAAAAAATTTTTAAGTTAATTTTAAATTAAGCTATTATATAAAATTTGGAGGATATATTATGAAATATGAAGTTATAATATTTGATGCAGACGAAACCTTATTTGATTTTAAAAAATCTGAAAGAGAAGCTTTTAAAAACACAATGCTTAAATTTGATATAAAATATGATGAAAATTATCATTTGAAAATATATAAAGAAATAAATACTGGCATATGGAAAGAGTTTGAGCAAGGACTTATTACACAAGAAAAATTAAAGATAGAAAGATTTAAAAGATTATCAGATAAGTTAAATATAAAATTTGATGAAATTAATTTTGCTAAATCATATATGGAGCATTTAGCTGATGCATCATTTTTATTTGATGATAGTATAGATCTTATAGAAAATCTAAATAAATCTTATAAACTCTCAATAGTAACTAATGGTCTTACTTCTGTTCAAGATAAGAGAATCAGAAAATCTACTATAGCAAAATATTTTGATACCATAGTAATATCTGAAGAAATACTAATAGCAAAGCCTGATCCTAAAATATTTGAACATACATTAAAACATATGAATTTCTCTGATAAGAGTAAAGTTTTAATGGTAGGAGATAGCCTAACTTCTGATATTCAAGGTGGAATAAACTTTGGTGTAGATACTTGTTGGTACAATCCTAATAAAATAAAAAATGAAACTTCAATCAAACCTACTTATGAAATTTCTAGCTTTGATGAACTAAAATCTTTACTACTTAATTCATAAATAATAGCAAAAAGGTATAGAATTAAATCTAAATCTATACCTTTTAAATATTTATAAAGACTTATTTATTTATGATATGATTATTTTTACATTACCATACGTAGCTTGATTTCTTTATATACAAAATCATTTTGAATTATACTTCTTTTATTGAATTCTCATAATAAAAGAATATTTATTAATCCTATTGACTAACTCCTTAATTTTCTATATCTATTTTACCCTTTTCTACTTTTTCCATATTTTTAGTTGCAGTAGAAAGCATAAGCTTTATTCTGTTTAATTGGTTTACTTCACTGGCACCAGGATCATAATCTATTGGAGTAATATTTAAATAAGGATGTCTTCTTTTAATTTCTCTAATCATGCCTTTTCCATTCACATGGTTTGGTAAACATGCAAAAGGCTGTATACAAATCATGTTACTAACTCCAGACTTCAACAACTCAATAATCTCTGCGGTTAATAACCATCCCTCTCCAGCTTGATTACCAATAGATAAGATATCATCAGTTTCTTTAGCTAATTTTTCAATTCTTTGTGGTATCATGAATTTTTTACTATTACTTAGTGCCTTTCTCATTTGTTCTACATAAAATTCTATGTATTTAGTAGCCAATCTACCACCTAATAAGCTTTTTAAGTTTCCGCCTAGCTTCTCATATTCAAATTTCTGATTATAAGCACAATATAATAGAAAATATACTAAATCTGGTATTATTACTTCTGCTCCTTCTTCCTCTAGTATTTCTATAATATTGTTATTAGCTAAACTGTTATACTTTAAGAAAATTTCTCCCACTACTGCTACCTTTGGCTTAATTACGTTTTTCATTTCCAAGCTATCAAATTCATTTACCATTTCATTTGTAATATTTTTAAACTTCTTAAAGCTTCCACTAGCTATACTATTTTTACATATACCCAACCATTTTAAATAAAGTAAATTTGTTGAATTTTTTATTTTTTCATAAGGCCGTACTCTATTTGTCATGTTTAAAAGCATATCGCCATAAGCTAATGCCATTAATGCTCTATTAATCAATGGCAATGTTATTTTAAACCCTGGATTCTTCTCTATTCCTTGAACACTTAAAGATATAACTGGTATTTTTTCATATCCTGAATCTTTTAATGCTTTTCTTATAAGAGCAATATAGTTGGATGCTCTACAAGTGCCTCCTGTTTGAGAAATCACTACAGAAGTATTGTTTAAATCATACTCCCCAGACTTAAGTGCATTTATAATTTGACCTACTATTACAATGGCAGGATAGCAAGTATCATTATTTACATACTTTAATCCTTCTTCTATTGTCTGTCGATTAACTGTAGGTAATACCTTTAAATTATATCCTGAGCTTTTCAAAGCGGCTTCTAGCAATTCAAAATGTATTGGAGAAAATTGTGGGCAAAGTATTGTATGCTTTTCTCTCATTTCTTTTGTAAATATAATTTTATCATAGGGTTTGGTGATTTTTGAATTTGAATTGGAAACTCTCAACTTATTTATATCATCCATAGCAGCTTTAAGAGAACGTACTCTGATTCTAGCTGCCCCTAAATTATTAACTTCATCTATTTTTAGTAGTGTGTATATTTTACCACAGCCCTCTAATATTTCTTGTACTTGATCTGTAGCAATTGCATCTAATCCACATCCAAAAGAGTTTAATTGGATTAACTCTAAGTTTTCTCTAGTCCCTACAAACTGTGCTGACCTATATGCTCTTGAATGATAAGTCCATTGATCCAGTACTCTTAATGGTCTTGAAAGTTCTACTAAATCTGCTACAGAGTCCTCTGTAAACACCGCTAATCCTTCTTGTGATATCATATCTGCTATACCATGATTTATTTCTAAATCTAAATGATATGGTCTGCCACTTAACACAATCCCTTTTCCACCATTTTTATCTAAGTCTTCTAGAATTTCTAACGCTTTATTTTTTATATCTTTTTTAACATTGTTAACTTCTTCATAAGCTTTATCAACTGCAATGTTTATTTCCTTTTGACTTATATTAAATTCCTTTAATTCATCATATAAGTTCTTTTTCATTGACTTTATATCATTAAAATTCAAAAATGGATCTTTATATATCATGTCTTTGCTTCTCAAAAAGCTAATATTATTTTTAACAACCTCTGGATAAGAATTTACTATGGCACAATTATAGTGATTATCTGCACTTTTACCTTCTAGTCTCTCATAAGAAACGCATGGATAAAATATAAAATTCAAGCCTTTCTTTATAAGACTTGCTATATGTCCATGAGCAATTTTAGCAGGATAACAAAGAGACTCTGATGATATAGTATCAATACCTTCATTGTAAATTTTCTTTGTAGAATTTGGAGATAATACTACTCTAAAACCTAGTTCTGTAAAAAAAGTGTACCAAAAAGGATAGTTTTCATACATATTTAAAACTCTCGGTAGGCCTACTTCTCCTCTTGTTGCTTCTTCTATTGAAAGAGGTGTATATCCAAAAATTCTTTTATATTTATAATCAAATAAATTTGCTGCTTTTTTTGTATTTTTAGTACCTCTTACCCCTCTTTCGCATCTATTCCCTGAAATAAATTTTCTACCATCAGAAAATTTATTTACAGTAAGTAAACAATTATTGCTACATAATCCACAATGCCTAAATTCATTTGACACTCCAAATTTTTCAAGATCAGATTCCCCTAAAATATTAGAAATCTCATTTTCATTATGATTGTCCTTTGCAATAAGAGCAGCTCCGAATGCTCCCATGAGGCCAGCAATATCAGGTCTTACAGCTTCCTTGCCAGTAACTTTCTCAAAGGCTCTTAAAACAGCTTCATTATAGAAAGTTCCTCCTTGAACTATAATTTTTTCTCCAAGATCTTCAGGTTTTCTTATCTTTATAACTTTATAAAGAGCATTTTTAATTACAGAATAAGATAACCCAGAAGATATAGATCCAATATCAGCACCTTCCTTTTGAACTTGCTTAACCTTAGAATTCATAAATACAGTGCATCTTGACCCTAAATCCACTGGACTTTTTGATAATAATCCTTCTTTTGCAAACTCTTCAATGTTCATGTTTAAAGATTGTGCAAACACATCAAGAAAAGAACCACAACCTGATGAACAAGCTTCATTTAATTGAATAGAGTTTATTACTCCATCTTTTATCTTTATGCACTTCATATCTTGACCACCTATATCAAGAATAAAGTCCACATCTTTTAAAAAATGTTTTGCTGCTCTATAATGTGCAATGGTTTCAACTTCTCCAATATCAATATTTAAAGCTGACTTTATAAGAGCCTCTCCATACCCAGTAACAGTAGCTTTAGCAATTTTTATTTTTCCATTAATTTTACTATATATATCTTTTAATATGTTTATAGTAATTTGCATAGGATTACCCTTATTGCTACCATAAAAAGAATATAATATAGCCCCTTCATTATCTATTAATATAGCTTTAGTAGTTGTTGAACCTGCATCTATCCCTAAAAAAGCATCTCCCTCATATGTAGTTATATCCCTTGTCTTTGCTTTGTAACTGTAATGCCTTTGTCTAAATCTTTGTAATTCCTGTTCATTTTCAAATAATGGCTCTAATGTATCTGAAGTAGATATATTGTTATCTAAACTTTCAATAGCTTTTAACAATTGTTCAAAATTTATAATTTTCTCTTTTTTGGATTCAATAGCTGCACCAATAGCTACAAATAATTGAGGGTCTTTTGGAAATAATATTTCCTCCGGCTTTAATTTTAAGGTATCAATAAACCTTTTTCTAAGCTCTGATAAAAAGTATAAAGGACCTCCCAAAAATGCAACCTTTCCCTTTATTGGCTTTCCGCAAGCAAGCCCACTTATAGTCTGGTTTACAACAGCCTGAAATATAGATGCTGCTATATCTTCCTTGGTAGCTCCTTCATTTATAAGAGATTGAATATCTGTTTTTGCAAAAACTCCACACCTTGCAGCAATTGGATAAATTATCTTATAATTTTTAGCTAATTCATTTAATCCTTTAGCATCTGTTTCAAGTAATGTAGCCATCTGGTCTATAAAAGCGCCTGTACCACCAGCACAAACTCCATTCATACGTTGTTCTAGACTACCTTCAAAATATGTTATTTTTGCATCTTCTCCACCTAGCTCTATTACTACATCAGCATTATTTATAAAAACTTCAACAGCTTCTGTACAAGCAATAACCTCTTGAATAAAAGATAACCCTAAAACCTTTGACAGCGATAATCCACTAGATCCTGTTATCATTGCTTTAATGTCATAATCTTTATATTTTTTAAAAACTTCTTTTATAAATGAAGCTGTAGTCTCCTTTATATTAGAATAATGTCTTTCATACTTACTATAAATAATATTGTCATTAGTATCTAACAATACAAGCTTAATAGTAGTTGATCCTATATCAACTCCTAAATGTAATACTTCTTTCATAAACTTCTCACCCTAACATAAATTATTAATATAATTAAAATGATGTTTAATATTTAAACACTATTTTATAGTTCTGCCCTTTTCAAGGCATAATATACCTATTTTGGGTATAAAAAAAGAGAGGTCATAAATATTTAATTACATCTTACGCTTTAGACTACTAAGATTGTCTAACTTAGTAAATATTATAAATTAAACCGATATGATTGTAATTCAACAATGCAAGCCATAGCTATTGGTTTTATTATTTCTGTAATTTTAAATAAGTCATAAATTATTAGTGAGCAACAATAATATATGATAAAAAAATCTATGAATTAACAAAAGAAGAAGTAGAATATATGTTGTAGAAAGAGTCTAACAAAGGATTAATAAAAGAACAAGTGAATAAATCGCTTAGATAATTTAATCATAATTGCAATTTTCCATATAATCAAACTGCAATTTCGTATTAAAAATTATATAAAAACTTCATAAATACATCAAATTAAGGTTTAATATTAAAACGTATAAAATATTTATTTTTTTATATAATATTCGTTATATCATTCTATTTATTAATGTAAAACTTGCATTTTTTTAATCAAACGAAAGATTTCCATCAATTATTTTTATACCAACTTAATTTTTTTTAATTTTAATTTATAAATACATATATTAAATTAATTTTTTTAAAAAATATAAAGCTAATTTTATTTTTTTGTGATATACTATATCCTATAAAATGAAATTTTCATTATTCATTTCTTGCATATATTTAATTCAGCAAAATTTTAAACAAATGACTTTTAAGTTATAAACTACTCAAGGGGGCTATTAAACAAATGAAAAAATTAGGACTAGCATTTCAAATTATACTTGGACTTGTACTAGGTATTATAGTAGGAGCTGTTTTTTATGGTAATCCAGTTGTTACTTCATATTTACAGCCATTTGGAGATATTTTTATAAGATTAATTAAAATGATTGTCATACCTATCGTCTTTTCATCACTTGTTGTTGGTGTTGCTGGCGTTGGAGATGTTAAAAAATTAGGGAAAATCGGCGGAAAAACAATACTTTACTTTGAGATTGTAACTACATTCGCTATTATAATAGGTTTAGTCGTAGCTAATTTATTTCACCCAGGAGACGGAGTAAACATTAGTACTCTTGCAACTACTAATATTGATAAATATATGAGTACAGCAGAAGCTGCATCTAACCATGGATTTATGGATACATTTATAAATATTGTTCCAACTAATATTTTTGAATCTCTTGCAAAGGGAGATTTACTTCCTATTATTTTCTTTTCAGTTATGTTTGGATTAGGTGTAGCTGCAATTGGAGAAAAAGGAAAACCTGTCCTTGCAATATGTCAAGGTATAGCTGATTCAATGTTTTGGATGACTAATCAAATTATGAAGCTTGCACCACTTGGCGTATTTGGATTAATAGGTGTAACAGTTTCTAAATTTGGATTAGCTTCATTAATTCCTTTAGGAAAGTTAATAATTACTGTTTATGGTGCCATGTTCTTCTTTGTATTTTTTGTTCTTGGCTTTATTGCAAAAATGGCTGGAACAAGCATTATATCACTTATAAAACTTTTAAAAGATGAACTTATTTTAGCTTATACTACAGCAAGTTCTGAAGCAGTTTTACCAAAACTTATGGAAAAGATGGAGAGGTTTGGCTGTCCTAAGGCAATTACATCTTTTGTTATTCCAACAGGATATTCATTTAACTTAGATGGATCTACTTTATATCAATCTATTGCAGCACTTTTTATTGCTCAAATATATGGAATTCACTTACCACTTTCTGCTCAAATTAATTTAGTGCTTGTGTTAATGCTTACTTCAAAAGGCATGGCTGGAGTTCCTGGTGCATCTTTTGTAGTACTTTTAGCAACTGTTGGTTCTTTAGGAATTCCAGTAGCAGGAGTTGCGTTTATTGCTGGTATAGATCGTATTGTTGATATGGCTAGAACGCTTGTCAATGTACTTGGAAACTCATTAGCTGTTGTTGTTATATCTAAATGGGAAAAGGAATTTAACGCTGAAGAAGGACAAAAATATATTAAATCAGTTAGTGAAATAGCGTAATTTAAATTTACTGAATTATGATTTTATTTAATTACAAAATAGCCTTAGGCAAGTTATATCAATGCCTAAGGCTATTTTTTCTTATTCACTTATGGTACAGTTCTCTGTAAAAGTTGTCATACCTGATAAAGGGAATGTTAATGTAACTTTAGTTCCTTTACTAATCTCAGAGTCAATACTTATTTTCAATCCCAATTTAGAACAAAGCTTTTTACATATGTATAAACCCATTCCTGTACTTTTACTAAATCTTCTTCCATTCTCACCAGTAAATCCTTTGTCAAAAACTCTATTTATATCTTTATCTACTATTCCTACTCCGTTATCTTCTATAGTTAACATTACTGAATTGCTTGTCTTAGTTGCATAGATACTTATTTCAGGTTCTCTATTACTTGAATACTTTATAGAGTTTGCTATTATTTGATTTAGTATAAACTCAACCCATTTTCCATCACTATATACAACTTCATTAATATCTTTTATATCTATTTTTATTTTCTTATAAATAAAATCTCTATAATTTCTTTTAACTACATTTCTTACTAAGTCATCAAGATTAACTTTTTTTATAATATAATCCTTACTAACATTGTTGCTTCTAGAATAATAAAGTACTTGATCTACAAAACCCTCAACTCTATGAATTTGAAAATCAATTTTATTAGTCACTTCATTTTCATTATTTGCAATTATTAGTTTTGAAGAGGCTATTGGTGTCTTAATTTCATGTACCCATGTTTCTATATATTCTCTATAATCTTCCTGCATCTCTTTATGATATTTTACATTTTCATGCATGTCACGACTTATTTCTCTAAGTATATAGTTTACTTTTTCAGCATGAATAAAATTTGCTTTCTTTATTATCTCTGGGAGTAGATATTTTTTATCCAAGTTTTCTAATACACTATTAATTTCATCATAATAACTTTTACTTTTAATAAATTCTAAAACCACATAAGAAATTAATGGTAAAAACCAAATACAAAATACAAATATAATTATAATGAAATTAACATCTATAGTAATCAAAAATCCTAATAATACAATAAACATTAATATGTTAACTATTAGCACACTTATTTTATCTTTAATAAATTCTCCTATATTCATGGCATTATATATCCTAACCCTCTTCTTGTTTCTATTGGGTTTTCTATACCTATTCCTTCAAGTTTCTTTCTTAGTCTATTAACATTAACTGTTAATGTGCTCTCATCAACAAAATAATTTGATTTCCATAAGTATTCCATAAGGGAATCTCTCTTCACTATGTTTCCCTTATTATTTATTAAATAAGAAAGAATCTTTAGTTCATTTTTAGTCACTTCTACATATTTATCTTCATATTCAACAGTTGCATTTAAAAGATTTAGTTTAAAATTTCTATAACTTAATACACTATTAGTCTTTAAATTTCCATACACTCTTCTTAATATATTATTTATTCTGGATAATAATATTTCTAAATTATAAGGCTTTGTAACAAAATCATCTGCTCCTAAATTCATACTAATTAATTCATCAACTTCACTGTCTCTACTTGTAACTATTATAATTGGAACATCTGAAGTTTTGCGTATTTCTCTACATATGTAATAACCATCAAAAATAGGAAGGTTTATATCTAATAATATAAGGTTTGATTCTTCGTTTTTAATATATTCTATTATATTATTAAACTCTTTAGGAGCTTTTACTTCATATCCATACTTCTTTAAAAACTCTTTTAACTCTTCTCTTATAGCTTCATCATCTTCAATAATAATAATTTTCCTCATAATATTTCTCCATTCTAAAAATAAAATGGGCTGTATCAAAATAACTTTTAATAAAACTTACAAACAATTCTTAGTCAAATCTAGTAATTCTCGTAGTATGTTTGTAAGTTTTATTATTAGGTTTTAGTACAGTCCATTACTAACCAATATAAATTTAAATATTATTTTTCACTATATTTATATATGCTAGATATGTTGTATAAAAATATCCTACATAAACTACAATAAATATTAGAGTTGTCATTAGAGCTGAAAATCTAATATCTATTGGATTAAGGCTACTAATATCCTTATTAACTACCAAAATACCAATAACTGAATGAATTAATGCAAGAATCACTGGTAGGCTAAAATATATGAGCATTTGAATAAAAATTGTCTTATCTATCATATTTTCTGTTGCACCAATTCTTTTTAATGATTTATATCTTTCTATACTATCACTAGCGTCTGATAATTGTTGAATAGCTAACACAGCCATACTAGTTATTAAAAATATTAACCCTAAGTATATTCCAACAAATAATATTGATGTTGTCTTTCTCATATTCAAATCATAAATATTGTCCTTTGAATAGGCATATACATTAGGAAGATTTAAGCTTTCATACTTGCCATGTAAAACGTTATAATCTATTTGGCTATATTTTTTATTGTTTTCTTCTCTATTGTTATCTGAATACATAACATTAAGTACAGATCTATGAATTTCTTTATAATTACTTAAAAAGTTATCGCTTATAACCACAGTTAAAAACTTATGTGGCATAAAAAAAGTTTCAAGGTTTCCTTCTATTACTTTATCATCTTTAACTAAATACTCTTTTCCCTCAATATCAACTTTATTGCTATTCTTTAATCTTTCATCAACTGAATTAATCAGCTCATTATAGTTTGAAATAAGTAAAACCTCATCCTTATCTAAACTCATTTCTTTTTCATCTCTAAGCTTTAACATTTTATTATAATCAGATATCTTAATAAAAGACACTCCAATATCACTAAAATCTTTATCCTTAGTCATTAATAAATTACTTATACTTATACCTAAATCATATTCATTGTAAGCTACATATTCTTCATTTTCACTTGTTTTAAAATTAATTTTATTTAATACCTCTTCTAAGTTTTCTTTTTCACCATTATTTGATACAACTATACTAGCATCAAAGGGTGTTTCTTTATCAATTCTTTCTTCACTTTCTTTTTTAATATTTATCCCTGTTGATAATGTTAGTATAGTAATAAATAACATTAAACATATAAGAGACATTGATATAAAATTGGTATTAATCTTACTATTTATTTGTTTTACTAGGAATATATTTAACCCTTTAAAATATACTTTTTTATTTTTATTTACTATATATAGTATAACACCAGCTAAACTAAAGAAAAATGCTACTGTTCCTATTATTAAAAGGAGAATTGATAACTTAAACATTGGATCTCTTGAATCAAATCCTATCTTTAATATGGATGAATATGAAAACCCAAGTGATACTATCGATAAAACAAATGATAGTAAATATATAGCTGAACTTTTTAATTTTATATTTTCATTTTTTCTACCTACTGTTAATAAATCAATTATTTCATATTTAGAAATAACAAATATATTAAAAATCATAACAAGGGAAAACATTATTCCAAAATATGCTATGGTCTTAACTATTGCATTTATTGAAATAGAAAACATGTATTCATCAATGCCAATATGAAATAACTTTAATGAAAAAATAGATAAGGCTTGTGACATTACTATTCCTAATATAAGGCCAGCAATTAAAGATATAGCTCCTACCATAAAGGTCTCTATTACTAAAATCAGAGATATTTTTCTTTTTCCCATTCCTAAAGTCATGTATATTCCTAATTCTTTTTTACGTCTTTTTATTAAAAAATTATTTGCATATAATATTAAACACCCTAATATTATGGATACTAATATTGATACAGCAGACATAATTTCAGTTAATTTAGATATGTAACTTGCTCCTGAAGATTTTATATCAATAAGTGCCTTTTGTGAATCTATAGCATTAAAACTATAAAACATACAAACGCCTAATATTAATGTTAAGAAATATATAGTATAATCCTTATAACTCTTTTTTATGTTTGCGAAAGCTATCTTAAAATACATTGTTATCATCACCTCCAAGAAGTGATACGACCTCTATAATTTTATTAAAAAATTCTTTTCTACTATCTGTTCCTCTTACTAATTCACTAAAAATTTTTCCATCCTTAATAAAAAATATTCTATGGGCATAGCTTGCTGTAAAGGAATCATGGGTAACCATAAGTATTGTAGTATTTAATTCCTTATTTAAGCATTCAAATTTTTCAAGTAATAATCTTGCTGCCTTTGAATCTAATGCTCCTGTTGGTTCATCAGCCAATACTAAAGATGGACTAGTTACTATGGCTCTTGCTGATGCAACTCTCTGCTTTTCTCCACCTGACATTTCATAAGGATATTTTTCTAAGACTTTTTCAATTTCTAAATATTTAGCTACGGATCTTATTTCCCCATCTATTTCAGAACTTTTTTCTCCCTTTATTGTTAGTGCTAAAGCAATATTCTCATAAGCTGTAAGTGTATCTAATAGATTATAATCTTGAAATATAAATCCTAATTCATTTTTTCTAATATTCTCTAGTTCTTTTGAACTTAACCTAGTAATTTCCTTATTATTTATAATTATTTTTCCTGTAGTAACTTTATCAATAGTTGCCATACAATTAAGCAATGTAGTCTTACCACTCCCTGATGGTCCCATTATTCCAATGAATTCTCCCATATCCACATTAAAACTGATATTATCTATTGCCTTTGTTACATTACCTTTACTCCCATAATACTTCTCAATTTTTTCTACACTCAATATGTTTCTCATCTATAAATCCCCCTTTTAAGTTAGCTAGTGTTCTCCACCTCATGTAACTTATTTTATAGGATTAGATATACTTCCTCAATGAAACTACATTTCATTAATATGACATTTTTGTTATATTCGCATAAGTAATAAAATTTCAATATTAAACATAATTAACCTATCCACTAAAATTGTAGAGAGGTTACTCTTTTCCCTAAAAGCTTTCTTAATAACTCTAATCTCTGTTTTTATATTACACTAAAACAAAATATTGTGGTCTATAATAAGGAGTAATAAAATAAAAAAACAGACATATTATAATGTCTGTTTTTAATTCTATTTCTTATTTATATAATAATTAGAATCAATAAATTATTATTTAAATTATAAAACGTTATAATGATGATAGTAAGTAATATACTTATTATTTAATTAATTATCTAAGAATTTAATCAAGATTATAAGCTAGAATCAAAGTATTGGAATTACTTAAGTTCTTTTATATTTTTATACTTCAAAAATGTTTTTAAATATGGATCATCTTCTCCAACTCCTTTTGAAGATAATTGTATTTCAGTTTCTATATTAGATATAATCTGTCTAATTTCCTCAGCTTTAATTTCAAACCTCGATTTCATTCTAGCATACTCATTTCTACTAATTTCTTCACATTTCCAATCCATATATAGATTATCTGTAACACAAATAATTTTTTCTAATTCCTTGACTTTGGACACCTTACAAGTATCTTTTTTTGAAAAAAGCAGCCAACCATAAAAGATTAACTGCTTTGTAAATGTAGGTATGAAATTGAAAAAATTTAACGCAATGCTTTTAATGGACATTCTTTAACACATTCATAGCACAAGATACATTCCGTAGCATTTACCCTTTTTCGTGACTCCTTATTCACTTCGACATTCATAGGACATACTTTCAAACATTTTCCACAATGAATACATTTATCTTCATCGCAATGAACACGAATAATAGAATAATAACTCATCGGTTTTAAAAATACTGTAACAGGACATATATATTTGCAAAAAGCACGATTATCTTTAAAAGCAAAGGCAATGGATATTCCTACTATGTAATATAGAAGATTACCGCCTATGAAAAGCAAGAATATTATATTCTCTAAATTAGCAATTCTCATTAAAAACAGTCCTATTATCAAAACTAAAGATAAAGCAAATATAATATACCGAATAAATCCCAATTTTTTTCTTGCACTCTTAGGCTGTTTATAGGGTAATAAGTCTAAAATCATCACAGTCCAACAAGCATATCCACACCAACCCCTACCGAAAATCAAAGGACCGAATATTTTTGCAACAGCATAATGTATGGTAGCCGCTTCAAAAACTCCAAGAAATAAATAATACCAAAAACCCTCTATCTGCATATTTTCTTGTTGAATTACCCCAAGATAAATAAGCATATAAAAGCCCACAGCAAATTGAACAAATCGTCTTGCATACTTTTTTTCATTTACGAATAGTACAAGACCAACAGCAATACACGCTCCTATATATGTAAAATTTAACATATAAAACAAATTATCCATAGTAATCCATAATGTTACTGCCAGCATTTCAAATATAAAAAATAAAATAACTGATGCTATATATTTCTTCATTCAATCCCCCAATTCTAAACTCATGTCTACGTTTTTGTTACATTCACATTATAACATTGTAAAAATATTACAACAATGAAAAACAGCATATCTACATTTCTTTTGTTTATACTTTCTACTAAAGCATATTTTCCCTTTATCCTCTTAATTACCTGCACAAGAAAGAAAAATCCTTGTCAAGAACTTGCCACCAACTGTTGTGCGTAGCACATTCTTGATTAGTCTTTTTCTGTTCTTGTATTTTATTTCAGGGGATAAATCACTTCGTACTAAAGTTAAAGCAAATAATCTAACTACATAAATATACATTTTTTATTTCACTAAAAAGTCATCTGTATATACAAATGACTTTTTAATGTGATTATAGATTTTATTTTTTTATTATCTATACATTTATGGTTCATTTGGTCCTAACAATCCATATATTGAATTTTTCTATACTTTTTTAATTTCTAAATATTTAGCTACTGATCTTATTTTCTCATCTATAAATCTCCCTTTTTAGTTGAATCTTCTACTTTATTTCCATACAATACTTTACTTGGATTTATAAATATTAATATAATTGCTACTAAAAAATATAATATCGAATAATATTTTATAAGTTCTATTACTTCTAATGTAGTTATTCCTATAAAAAAATTAAATAATTGATGTATAATAATTTGAATCAATAAATTATTATTTAAATTATAAAATGCTGCCATAATGACACTAATTGATATAATTGCAATCATAAAAAATATGATATATTTTATTAAATTTGTTCCCGTATAACCTACTGTAAACCATATTGGTAAATGCCACATTCCCCACCAAAATCCTATTATTAAAGATGCCTTCAAGGGTGAATGTTTTTTTTGAAGCTCATTTTGAGCAAATCCTCTCCAACCTAATTCTTCTCCTAATGGTCCTGCAAATAAATTCTTTAAAAAATAATATCCTAACATTCCAAAAGATGATATTGTAAAATCCCACTTTATTAAAACACTTCTAGAAGACACCATAAATATAGTCAAGATAGCTATTAATGTTTGCATAATAATAATTAATATAACTATTCTCAATTTTATCTTAATTCTAAATTTGCTTTTTACATAATCTACAAAATTCTTTCTTGAATAAATCCTTTTAAATAATATTATAAATGCAAATGTTGATGACCAAGATGCTATGCACAACATAGCATCAGATATTATTGTTGGTAATCCTAACATCATAGTTAATCCTACTAATAAAAAAAGTGGTAAAAAAATTATATTAGTCAATATAATAAATCTAGGCACCGTTCCCTTTAAACTCTGCTTTATTCCCATAAATAACCCCTCATCTCAAATCAATATTTAGTAACTATAATATAATTACAGTTGCTTATAAAATGAGTTTAAACCTATGGGTAAGTCCTAGGTCAATAATTTTCTATATTATTATTTTATCGGTGCATGTACCTCTAAAAAAACACGCTCAATTCCTTCTTCATAAGTAGTAAGTAGTATGTTAACATAAACTATTCCTAATGGCTCATATCCATTTTCTATTGCAAATTCTCTTAAACTAGCTTCTACCTTATTGTCTATATTTTCTCCACCAGTTGACCATCTTCCATCTTCTATAATAGTATAAATACATTTAGGGTAATAAATAACTTCTTCTCTTCTTTCTATATCACATTCTTCTACTCTTCTTACAATTATGAATCTATCTTCTATTACACCTTTTTCATCAAAACTTATAACTCTTCTCAAAGATTCCAATGTTACTGCCTTTTTTAAGTTATCTACATTATTTTTTAAAATTTCATATTCATCATAGCTAGTAATATACTTTATTTCTCCTTTTATTTCTATAGGTGCCATTTCCTTTATTGTATATACTCCATGATATTTCCTAATATTTTCACAATCTTCTTTTACTAATCTAATCTTTTTTAAAAGAAGCTTTTTGTATTCTATTTCTTCTAATATTACTTGTTCTTTTTCTTCTAATAACAACTCTAAATCCTCAATACTTTTACTTTTTCTTATCTCTTGAATTTTTTTAATCTCAATATCTATTTCCCTATAAAAATTTATAGTTGTAATATCATATATATCAAATTGATTATACTCTCTATATCCATTATCATTATTTTGCTTAGGCTTTACTAACCCCTTTTCCTCATAAAATTTCAATGTATCTCTAGATACACCTAAAAAATTAGCTATTTGTCCAATCGTATACATATTAATATCTCCCTAATATTTTAATCTTTATCTCTCTATAACATTTATTCAAAATCACTGGTTTTCCTTTTAAATAACAATAATTTATTTAATCTTTTTTTCTTTGTTAACATTTATTATGACAACTACTCTTAAAAAATAATAATATATATACTTCTGTAATTGAGTACTTAAATAAGAAAATAGGAAAAAACCTTAAAAGTGATATTTAAAAAATTAGAATGCTTATTAGGGCAAGAATTAGATTGGATTATTGCAAATACTTGTGCTTATCCAGTAAATGAAAGAATTAATAAGTTACTATGTAATTAATTTGATGTAGCAATTTAATTTTGGTATAATATTCTAAAAAACTAGGAGGAAAGTAAAATGTTTGAAAAAAATGCATATGAAGAAGATATAAAATCATTTGAAAAGATACTTTCTACACAAGCAGATAAGTTATTATCTACTGAAGATTTAGCTGTTGTTTATATTGGTCGATCAACATGTCCATACTGCCGTAAGTTTGCTAAAAAATTAAGTGGATTAGCTAATAAAATTAACACAACTATTTATTATGTAAGTAGTGATAATTTTTCAGATAATGAACTTAGCTCATTTAGAGAGAAATATAATATTGTAACTGTACCAGGATTTATTGTTAATAAAAATGGAGAAATAACAGTTCGTTGTGATTCCTCAACTCCAGAAGAGGAAATATTAGATATGTTAAAATAAATAATCGAATAGGAGCTAAATAATTATTTATATGTTTTTTTACTTATAAAAATAGTCTTAGACAAATTATATCAATATCTAAGGCTATTTTTCATGTTCCTTTATAATAGGTTACCCCTATGGAAGGCAAAGGCGTACCTTTCTATTAACTTAAGTCTGTTATTACAAATGCTTCTGATCTCTTTTGTAATTAAAACCTTTAGTCTATATATATTTAAGTGCGTACTTTCATTTTTTCTTTTCAAGTCTATCCTCATTTACAAGTATTTTATTTAAGGCTATAATTAGTTCAATATTAAAAGGATTACTTTCGCCATCCCTAAAAAACATGCTATGCAAATTAAATCTCTTTATTATTAACATCATTAAATACGATTCCAGCTTTTTTTATTGCAATAGTTTGAACTTCACTCACTATTAAACTATGCTCTAGCATTTCATAACATTTATCTAAATCATTTTTCTTAATAATATCTATAAATTCAATAAACTCATTAACCATACGATGCTCATAATTATTTACATTAATTAAAGAACTAGTTCCATCATTCATTAACAATTTGAAACTCTTACAAACATTAGCTGGTGAATCTTGATATATACATCCATTATCCCCTTGAATATTATTTGCAATTGGCGCTTTACAGTCCTTTGCTCCAATACAAACACATTTAAACTTTTTATAGTCTAATATCAATATTCCAGATGTATCTATACCTCTTTCCATATTAGGATAGTATTCAACATTATTTGGCTTTCCAAATAATCCAACTACATAATGAATATTATAAATATTCAAATCCATTAATGCTCCACCAGAAAAGTTTGGATCAAAGGCTGGTAGTACAACACCTTCTTTAAAACTATCGTATCTACTAGAATATTGTGAATAATTACACTGAACTATTTTTATTTCACCTAATTTTGGAAGTAACTCTTTGATTTTTTTATAATTAGGTAAGTATTGATTTGTAATAGCTTCAAAAATAAATAACTTTTTTTCTCTAGCTAATTTATTTAATATTAATGCTTCTTCATAATTTGATGTCATTGGTTTTTCAATAATAACATTTTTATTAGCTTCTAATGCTTTTCTAGAAAATTCAAAATGAAGGTTATTGGGTAATGCAATATATACAGTATCAATATCACTACTTAGCAATTCATCATAATCATAAAATACATCCATAATACCATATCTATTCTTAAGTTCATTTAGATTATCCTTATTGCTTTCTCTACCATAAATTGCTGTTAATTCTAAATCTTCTAACTTTGGTACAATAGTTAAAAAATCCTTAACAATCATTCCTGCTCCAATAATAGCCAGTTTCATTATTAGTCCTCCTATCAATTGATAATTTTATCCTTCTTCAATACTATTATATTTAATATGTCTCTTTGTCTTCGATTCAAATCAATTGTTATCTCCTATTATACTATTTTTAATAAAAAAATCAGCTTATTATGGATATACAGATAGGTTTTATATTTATGAAAGTTTAAAAACAACTTTCATTTTAAATCAAATTTCCAGCTATCTCAGAATTTTTTAAATAAGCTTCTATAGGAGCACTTCTATATCCTGCAACTTTTAGCCAAGATGTTAGCCATGTTAAAAACATCAGAATACTATTCTCTGATTTTGTGAATTCATATATTTCAAATATATCCTGATAACTTTTTCCTGGGTTATCAGACATTACTCTTTGGTTTAGTTGGCTTCCTTCTTGACCAAACTGTGACATCTTTCTATAAGATCCACCAGTTACTATCATTGAATTTGGTACAACAATAAAATCTGGTTGTTCTTCTATTGAAATATCTTTTAATGCTTCAAGTATGTTACTTTTTATTGTTTCAGGTGAACTTCCATCCTGTCCCCATATAATAAATAATGAATCTTTAACTCTAGGTATTTATGAAATTGATTGATAATATCTCCTTATTTGCTTAAATTTTCTACATTTTGCTATTGTATCCTTTAATTCTGTATCTGTAAGTTTTGATCTAACATCTATCATTGCATACACAGATTCAGCTAACCAAACCTTATTTTTACTATCTAAAAATAGCGGAGAATTAAACATATAATCTACAATAAGCAATTCTTCTTGGTTTGAAAACTCACCATCCATAGAAAGTGTATAACCTAAATCTACTTTAAAAGCATTAGGTATATTATCAGTTAAAAAATTTCCTACTGATTCTCTATTTTCATCGGCTGATAATCTATTTGTGCTAGAACTGATTCCCATATCATTTGCTCTTTTATTAAGTTTATTTGCTACTAATTCATAGTATTTAGTTATTGCCATATATAACTCCTATTAATTTAAAATTTATCTTAATTATATTCATTCTCTTAAAAATTTTCTTTAGTACTACTATTCATACAAATTTATTCCTTATCTAATTTATATTTTCTATTAACATTAATAGCTCATAGATATTAAACTTTCTATTTCCTAGTATAGTCACTTCCATTTCTTCATGAGGATATATTGTTGATTCAAAACTAACACCAGGGTCTCCACCATTTATATAATATTTATAAACACCATCATCTCTTTTTACTATCCAGATACCATACCCGTAATATACATCGTTATCAACATATACTTGTGGAGTTAATAATTCATTAGTAATGTCCTTATTTAATAACTTATAGTTCAATAATCCATCCCATAGCTTACTTATATCATTAGCTGTTACAAAAACTCCACCATCTCCTCCTCCAATTATGGGGATTAAAAATATATTAGTTTTTAACATTCCTTCACTGTTTTCTTCGTATCCGTAAGCACAGTTTTTAGGCAACATATCCATACTAAAATATCCACTTGAATTCATTCCTAAAACATCAAAAATATATTCTTTTACAAAATCAATGAATTTCATTCCACTTACTTTTTCAACTATATAGGCTAAAATTACATATCCTCCGTTATTATATTGATACTTTTCACCTGGTTTAAATATACTTTTTTGCATTATCATAAGAGGAAGAAAATCTTTTGGTTCTTTCAACATATACATAGGAGTAATTATTTCAGTAAAATCTTCATAAAAATAATCTGGTAACCCTGAAGTGTGAGTTAATAAATGTTTTACTGTTACATTTTCATCAAAATTATCACAATCTATATACTCTTTTAACAATGAATCAAATTTAAGTTTTCCTTGTTCAACTAACTTGCATATAGAAATTGCTGTTAACAACTTAGCTCCTGATGCTATTCCAAACCTTGTATCAATATTATTAAGCCTCTCATTTGCAATATCCGAAAAACCATAAGCCTTTTTGTAAATTATCCCTTTAGATTTACTTATTTTAATAACACCAGAAAATTCCTTCATACTCTTAATTTTATTTTCAACTAACTCAATTATCATGTTGTTTTTCATACTATCATCACCTTTCAACAGTTAACTTAATAATAAAGATAATATTTTTTATTTGTATAAATATTTATACAAAAATAAAAAACCATCTGTTGCCAAATGATTTTTAGACGTACACAAATAAAATATACTATAATTTTAAATTAAGCATATCCATGATATAATCTAAATTTGGCAACACAATAAAACGTATACAATATACGTAAAAATTCTACTATGTCCTTCAAAAATAGATTACTTAATCATTTCAACACCTCTTCTTTACTTAATAACATTAACATACCATAATTTAGAAAATAATACAATTATTCTTTACTTTATTTTTTAAGTTACGTCTAAAAATTTAATTAAAAATCAACACTTTCCTAAACTAGAACCTTAATTTTAACTTTTTATAAAAAAATATATACTAGCTGTATTAGCTAGTATATTTAATATTACTAACGATATATAAATTTTTATTTGTATCTTTTTAAGCATTTTAATCTATTTTCTAAATAGCTTTTAAATATTTTTATCTTTTAATATAAATTAATTATATGTTCTAAAAGTCTTTGAGCCTTTAAAGCTTCTTCCCCGCTAGTAATAGGCTCTAAATCATTTTCAACACAATCAACAAAGTGATTAACTATATCCTCAAATCCTTTTTGTTTTAAAATGTTAACCCATGCTCCACTAGTAGTTGTTGTTATATTATTGTTACACTCAACTTCTAAAACATTAAGATTTTTAACCCTTTGAATTTTTCCTAAAGAAAGCATCTCTACTTGCTCTAGCTTAGTTCCTGCAAATCTATTCATTGAAGTTGATATTGAAAAACTTTTACTTTTTAATTTATGATTAGCAAAAATTAAGCTTTTATTATCATTTACTAATAATTCATCATAACTTATTTCAACATTTCCATCTGCTAACCATATAGCAGTATCTATGGCATGTATATAATCATCTATTAAAGTTTCACTAAAATGTGTGTCTCTAATAGAGTTTGATGCATGTTTACAAATATTAATTGAAATAATATCACCAGCTTCATCTTTTATTTGCTTGTACATAGGCGCAAATCTTCTATTAAAACCAACCATAAGTTTTAAGTTTTTAATCTTGCTTAATTCTATAAGCTTTTCTCCCTCTTTTACTGTAGATGCTAATGGCTTATCAACATAAACGTGTAATCCTAGTTCCAAAAGTTCCTTAACAACATCATAATGTGATTCAGTTGATGTGTGAACAAATGCAGAATCACACTCTTTAGCTAAATCCTTTATAGACTCAAACTCTTTTATTCTATACTCATTACAAATACGATTTCTTTTTTCTTTATTTGGAGTAAATGCTCCTACAAATTCAAACTTTTCAGTTTTTGATAATATTGGAAGATATGCTTTTTGAGCTATTCCTCCAAGTCCCACCATTCCAACTTTTAATTTTCCCATAATAAATTATACCTCTTACCTTAACAATGTTTTATATTTATTATAGAATTTTAATTTTTAAATTGTCAATTTCGCTCTTTGCCAATATTTTTTATGGAACCATTATCTATTTCATACTTAATCTTTAATAAGAGGTTTAAATTATTTTATATTGTTAAAAATTTTTAAAACAATCTTCTTTTAAAACCTTTATTGGAAAAATATTTATATAATTAAATAACTGTATAAGGGGGTTATGTGTTATGGAATATTTTGTTGATATAACTGAAAAAGATTTGCTAGAATTAAAGCCTTTAAAATCTAATTGCTATTTTTATTTAATCATACACATTCCTGTAAGGGTAAAGTCAAGAAGATTAATTTACATTATTTAAAAGTCCCATTTTCATATTGTCTTTTTCCTAAGATTACACTTATTAAAATAAAAATCAATATAGAGCAAATTACAAAGATTAAATCTCCATTATTAAAGTTATTAGCTAAATCTATCATTCTTTTTTGAGGTAAAACATTTCTTATAAATCCCATAACCTTATTCGTGTTATCAATATTTACTAAACATCCTCCTAAAAGACAAGTTATCATAACTATTATTGATCCACCCATTGATGCTGATACTCTATCTTTAAAAATTGTGGCTATAAACATTCCAAGGCTACTACTTAATATTCCAACTAATAATACTAAAAACATAAATAATGAATAACTTATATCTAAATTCACATTTAAAACCTTCAATATTAAAACTGACCAAATTGTACTTGAAATACTTAAAATTATTATAGAGTATAATATTTGTCCACCAATATATTCAAAGTAAGATATTTTTCCACTTAATACTCTAGTGTAAGTGCCATTTTCTCTATCACTTAAGAAAAAGTCCATTATCATTGTAGTAGCTCCCATAAATAGAAACATTATTAGAAATCCAATTACCTTTCCTTGAACTGTTGTTCTATCATCTACTTTCTCATAAACCTCTCCATTTAATCCTACTTCTAAAGTCTTTCTTATTTCTTCTTTTCCATAAGATATTACATTAGGTTCATCTGAATCAAAGTTTATCTCTGCTAAATAAACTCCTTTTATAAGATCAGTTTTACTTGGAGAGTTCTTCATAAACTCTATTTTCACTTTTTCATTATCATTCATATTAGCTTCTATTATCTCTTTTTCTTCTATAGTAGCTCCTACAACAGCTATTTTACCTTTTATATCATTTGTACTACTAAAATACACCCCTAAGCAAATTATTATTGGCATTACTATAATTACCATTATCATCATTACCTTCTCTTTTGTAAATCTATATAAATTATTTTTTGCTATTAATAAAATATTTCTCATACCCATTACCCCATTATAAATATTTATCAATTTTAAAAGTTCTAGATAGCACTCCAATTAATATTATTGATAGAAGAATATTAACTCCCATTATTATAAAAAGAAGAAAATTATTATTGTCATACATACTATTTAGAAGTCCATCCATAAGCCACTTTACTGGTGATATTCTTGATATCATAGCAGGTACTTCCCCTAAAGCTTCTAAAGAGAAAAATGCTCCACCAATTACACATAAAACAGATTGTACTATATTAAAAACAACATTTACTAATCCAATACTATTCATCACTGTGCATAGAAACATTCCTAATGCATTTGACATAAAAGAAAGTATTATAAATGAAACACATATTAAAACTTCATTTCCGCTATAATCTACTCCAAATAAAAGATTAAAAATTATCATTGTTGTTATAACAGCAAAAGAAGAATAAATTGTTCCACTTATTATTTGTGAAAGATATATTTCTAGATTCTTAACTGGAGTAAACATAGTTCTTACATTTCCTGCTTTTACATCTCCATCAAAGAAATTATATGAACTAGCAAGTCCTGAACTTGTAAATATAAATATCATCATTCCTATTGAATAATATTCATAAGATGATAAGCCTCCACCAAAACTACCTTGGGTTAAATATCCTATAATTGCTGTTAATAATACTGGATATATAAAAAATGTCATAAACATTACTTGTTTTCTACATATCAATTTTAGTTGAAATTTTATCATATTTACCATATTCATATCATTCACCTAATCTCTTAAAGATTTTCCTGTTAATTTTAGAAATACAGTTTCTAAACTTTCTTCTTCTGTTGATATACTTTTAATTTTTACATTTTCTTCAATAAGCTTTAGTATTATTTTATCTAGGTTATTAGAATCCTTCATGGTGCTTATTAATAATGACTCCTTCACTTCAACATTATTTATTCCTTCCATTGAATCAAATATTGTTTTTTCTATATTTTCAATTTCATCTCCAGATATACTATAAACAATACCTTCTTCTATATTGTTTTTTAACTCATCTAAGGTTCCTTCAGCTATTATTACTCCTTCGTCCATAATAAGAACTCTGTCACATATGGCTTCAACCTCTTCCATGTAGTGAGTTGTATATATAATAGTTGTTCCTTTTTCCCTTAACTTCTTAATTGACTCTAAAATATGATTTCTTGATTGTGGATCAATCCCAACTGTAGGTTCATCTAAAATTAAAATCTTTGGTTCATGAGCTAAGGCACAGGCTATATTTAACCTTCTTTTCATACCTCCAGAATAAGTTTTTGGTAAATCCTTTGCCCTATCTAAAAGGCCTACCATACCTAATGCTTCTTCTGATTTTTTTCTTAATTCTTTTCCTTTTAACCCATAAAAACTTGCAAAATATTTTACATTTTCAATTGCACTTATATTTTCAAATATAGCTAAGCTTTGAGGCACAATTCCCATTGCAGATTTATAAGTTAATTTATTCTCTAATATATCTTTATCCATAAACTTTATCTGCCCATCAGTAGCTCTTAATGCTGTTGAAATAATATTTATTGTTGTACTTTTTCCCACTCCATTAGGTCCTAAGAAACCTAATATCTCTCCATCTTTTAGTTCAAATGAAATCCCTTTAACTACATATTTATCATCATATTTTTTCTTTAAACCATTAACCTCTAATATATTCATCAATAACTATCTCCTTATATTAATTTGAATATTTCTTTTTACATTTTTTAGTTTAAAGGTAGGGGTAACTCCTAGGTCAATAGTTTTTTCAAAAAAATAAAAGTGGCATAAATCCACTTTTACTCAACTGGTGCATATACTTCTAAATATTGAATGTTTCCTTTATCTTTATATCCATTAAATAATAAATTTATAAAAGCTACTCCTTTAGCTTTATATCCAAGTTCATTAGCCGTTTCAAAAATAGCAGCTCCCATCTTTTCATCTATATTATCTGTGCTTTCTTCATGGTTTATAGGAATTGCTATTACTATATATAAACACTTTGGATAAGAAATAACTTCTCTTGTCTCATCTACATTCTCATACACTCTCTCATAGAAAACATATCTCTCTTTTGTTATCGCTTCATTATTAAAATAAACTATTCTTGAAATTCCAGATAAACTTACAGCTTTTTTTAATCTTATAGAATAATCATATTTATTTAATATTTCACCATAAGTCTCTGCAACGTCCTTTTTCATATTTATTTCACTTGTTATTACTATTGGCTTCATTTCTCTGATATTCATGTTATTTAAGCTTGTTTTTATAGATTCAAAATTTTCTTTAATACCCTCTATACGTTTTAGAAGTACTTGCTTATACTCTATTTCTTCTTTAAGCTTTTGTTGTTTCTCATCTAATATAGATTCTATTGTATCTAAGCTCTCACTTTTTTTAATTTCTTGTATCTTTTTAACTTCTATATCTATATCTCTATAAAAATTAATTGTTATTACTTCATTAATATCAATAACATTATATTTCCTATATCCATTCTCTTCATCTTGCATTGGATTAATTAGATTTTTCTCTTCATAAAACTTTAAAGTATCCCGTGATATCCCCAAAAACTTTGCAACTTGCCCAATTGTATACATTTTAGCCCCCTATTTTATAATTCAGAAATAATATTTATTAACTAAGTTCAAGAGCATTTATATTATTCTTTTTACATTTACACTTATTTTATATTAATATCTATATATATAATTTCTTTATTACAACTCTTTTCCTTCTATATCACTTCATCATTTTTTCTTTGTTAATATTTGTTACAAAATAATCAAATAAGTATATTGATATAATTTAGTCTTTAATGAAACGGACTTGTTATGAAAAAGAATTTACTTACTGAATTTTACAAATGCCACACATCCAAATTCTTCTGACATAGAGAACCCAACCTTTTTATAAAATGAAATAGTCTTATCTGCTTATCTGTTAAAAGTACTTTTTGCCTAGTATTTTTATATTTATCTAGAATAATTTCTACCAATATTTTTCCTATTCCCTTATTTTGATACTTTCGTAATACTAAAATATCTTGAATATAAATTATGGAATGTCCGTCTCCTACAACCCTTATTAGAGCTACTAATAAAGCCTTGTCCCAAACGGTTATTACTTTTAATGAATTTTCAATTGATTTCATTAATGTATCTATATCTTTAGTATATGAACTCCACCCAACATCATTATATAAATATAATATATCTTTATCTCTTGGAATAAAATCTTCCTTAAAAACTAAGTTTCCCATATTTCCCCCTAATAATAGCTTAATATTTTAATAATGGTGATATATTTCCTAAGTGAAATACATCCAAAATATGAAGTGCTCTTGTGCACGCTGTATAGAGCAGCAATCTATCATCTTCATCCTTATACATTAAGTCACTAGCATTATATATCATAACTACATCAAACTCTAACCCCTTAGCAAGGTATGCTGGAATAACTAAAATATCATTAATATATTCATCATCCTCATTTACAATCATTTTAACGTCAATTTTATTCCTTAAATGATTGTATACTCTATGTGCTTCTTCAATATTTTTTGTTATTATTCCTATGGAATTATGACCATCACCTTTGTAAGCTTGTACCTTTTCAATGATTCTTTCATTTATATCTTCTTCATCTAAAAAGTTAGTTATTTTTGGCCTTTAATTATTCTTTTTACTTATTTTAGTTCTCATCAGATACGCTTTAACATTTATTATTCTAAAAAATCTTTAAATATCTTGAAATTCCTCTTTATGATAATATCAATATTAATAAAACCTCTTTAATATTTAGAATAATATATTTTATTAGCTCCAACTTCTTCATCAAATATAATTTTATCTTTATTCCACCCATTCTTATAGTAAAAACTATTTGCCTTCAAATTATTTTCAAAGCTTTCCAAGTAAATTTTATCATATGTTTTTAAAAGTTCCTCACTAATTCTATTCATAAAATCACTTCCAATTCCTTGTCTATGCATTTCACTATGAACCATTATTAAATCAATGAGATTTTCCTTACATATACATATTCCAACAATCTGATCTTGCAATAAAGCTACTATTGTATCATTTATGTTTTCTAACATATACTCATCTGATGCTCCACTTTCAATAAAGTAGTCTACTGCATCATCTCCAAGAAAAGTTCTATAATTTTTATTGATAATATCTTTTGCAAAATTTTGTAAAAATGTTGCTTCATTTTCTTTAGCTTTACGTAGTTTTAATTCCATTCAAATATTCTCCTTCAAATATCTCGTGTATTAGACCGCTAAGACTATCTTAAATATTTTTTATATAAAATATATCCGTACTTGTGATATGGTTCTCCGTAATAGTAGTAAGTGATGTTTCTTAATGTTCTAATTATATTTATCTATTATCTAAACTAAAATCTATAACCTTACATTATACTTATTTTGGTCAAAACATATTTCATAAAAAATATTAACCTAATCGAAACCGAAAACCCAATATAGTTGTAACCAAAATCGGAATTAAAATAACAATAAACCCTAACAATACAATAACTGTACGAACTTTTTCCTCATCTTTTAAGAATTTACACAACCCTATATATATTAATATTCCAATTAAGCCACCTAAACAATTAAGAATAACATCATCAATATCAGCAGCACCAAGTCCCAAAATAAGCTGAAACATTTCAACAAACAAGGCAATTAAGAATACAATCATTATGCTTATCCATATTTTTTTATTTTTCTTTAATAACTGTAAATAAATTCCTAGAGGGACAAACAATATGATATTTCCAAGTATATTACTTACAACAACAATTGGAGGAACGTTCAGCATACCTGACAAATAGCTGTATATAGTGTGAAATGGTATTACATTAGCGCTTCGAATATACTCTCTGTTTGAGCTGAACAGTTCTAATGGTGAAACATACTTGAAAATCAATGCATAAGAACACAGAAGAGCATACAGCAAAAGAAAAATGCCAAACAGCATAAACGAGTTGAATTTCTTCATATGACTTTACCTCCGTCAAATTCTAATTTCTTTCCTAAATATATAAATATTTTCTATTCATTAAGTCTATATATTAATATTATATTTTTTCTTAATAACAACTCCAATATTCTATAATCTTAATATACTAATAATCTTATCTAAATTATATAATACACATTTAATTAACTACTATAAGAACCACTCTTAACACTAATTATTTCCTGTTACTTATGACACGTTATTTTCATACATAAAAATAGTCTTAACCAAGTAATATCAATAGTTAAGACTATAAACCTCATTTACTTATGATACGGTTCTCCGTATTATAAGTAAGGTTTTTACAATAGTTATTTTATTTTTTTATACTAAAAAAGGTTGTAGTTTAAACTACAACCTATAACAACCTAAAATTATCTTCTATTTTGCTCTTTCTTAGCTCTTCTACAAGATATACATCTTGTTGGCTCATTTTCAAATCCTTTTTCTTTGTAGAATTCTTGTTCTCCTACTGAAAATACAAATTCACTTCCACAATCTCTGCATTTTAATGTTTTATCTGACATAAACATTCCTCCTAAAATTAAAGATTCTAAATTGATATAATAATCTCTAATTTTTGAGAAACTATTTACCTAAATGAAACTTTTTTGTTAGCAACTCTGCTACTATTTTATAATAACATAGTATTTAATTAATTGCAACCTTTTTTCAATTATTTTTTATAAATAATTGAAATTAAAACAATATTTTGTCTTTAACTACATTATCTTTACCTTATTTTAAGTACAGTTTCATTGTTAACAATACTTTCTATATTGAAATATCCAGATTTAATACACTGATTAGAATACTTCTTTACTTATATATTTTACTAATTATCAATTATAATTATATTTATTGAATCTAATTTCCTTAATACTTAAGTATTGCTTATGGTCCTGTACTTTCTGAAATAAATAGCTACTACTCCAGTAATACTAATAACTTTATAAAAAACTCATTTTAGTATGATACGAATCATTGTTAATTATTCTAAAAAAGCTTTTAATAACTCTGAGTAAAAGCTTTCTATTGATTTGTATTGGCTCTTATTTTCTTCATAATAATCTAACTTTTTAATCATACCTTTAATATACCTATATCCTAAGTTATAATCATATTCAATTCTTTTATTAGTGAAATCATCCTTAAAGTATTTTTTGCTTAAATGTATTGCTATGGCTCGTACTATATGTTCATTTACACACTCTTCCCAATCACCATAACCACAGAATGTAGATTTATATTTTTCAAGTTCTTCATATACTCCTTTATGTTCATTCACTAATTCTAAGTTTTTCTCAGTTAGGGGATTTACTATAGGATGACTTAACTCATGAAAAATCAGATTACATATATCATAATCATTAGAAACAAAAATCGTATCTCCTAACCAAATACTTAAATTGAATACAACATTTATATACTTTTCTTCATCCTTTTTTAAATCTAAACCAAAGTTATATTTAGATAAATTACTCATAACAAAATTATAGTTAGTATTTTTCTTTCCTGTAAATTCTTCTATTTTCTTAATAAAATGATATTTTTCTAAAATACTTCTAAAGTATTCTAAATCATCTTTATAGTAGTCTTCAATTCTAGAAAAAAACTCATCAAATTTTGTAGTTTCTTTAAAAGAATTAAATAAAACTCTAAACTCTTCTAAGTTATCTTTTCCCCCACTCATTTCTATATTGAAATCACTCAATTCATACTTAAATTCTGACTCTTTTTCATCATCTAAAGCCAAAGAAAATACCATAGGTCTTCCCAAGAAAAAACCTTTCTGAATCATTTCTTCTAACTTTTTATAAATCTCATGATTAGAGTATTTTTGAAAGTAATCTTTTATATCCCTTATATACTTTTCATTAGAGTGATCTACAAAATCCACATTAAAACCAAACTTTTCACTTAAAATTTCCTTATATCTGCTTGTAAGTAGAATTATATTCATTAGTTCAAGATTTTTATTTACTTCTATCTTTACATCTCTCATAACTTCTCCTATCTACCATTAGAATTTATTTTATGTTAATCTCTATGTCTACATAATATTTCTTTATAGTACTCATTTTTCCTTTTGAGTAACAATAATTTGTTTAATATTTCTTATTTGTTAACACTTATCGTAAAAATATCAACTAAACATAAATAAGAAAGGTATAGAATTTAATCTATACCTTTCTTATTATGCATGTGATAATATTGGAAACATCAACTTTTCTGTTTTAAATGGAGCTTCTTTTTTAGCTCTTATAAATAATGTAGTATCCTCTTCATTTACTAAGTTCTCTTCATAACAAGCTGTATTATTAGGGGTAAATCCTAAAACTATTTTCTTAGTTTCTTCTTTCATTAACATATTAATAACCTTATCTAAATCTATTTCTTGTGTTGAAAATATTTCTTGCACATATAATACATCTTTATCATATTCACATATAACAACAGTATTAAAATTCTCAATATAGTATATATTTTCTTTCATGAAATCTAAACAATAAAACATTATTAGAAAACTATTATTTTTAACATGAAGCTTGGATATAGAAATTCTATTATTAATAATCTCAGTAAAAATATCTTTATCACTTGTATCATTTATATTTAGTTTTCTTACCTTTTCTTTTGATTTTTCTTTAACCCTATTTATTGAATATTGATACTCATTATACTTTTCAAATCCAAACTTAGGATAAAAATCAAGAACACTATCATTTGCATAAAGATGTATGCAATCACATTTATCTTCCCATTCTTCTATGATTTTCTCCATAAGAAATCTACTTAATCCCTTATTCCTAAATTCCTCATCTGTCATAACGGTTCCTATTTGTATATATCTTTTCTCATTTCCTTGAATCATTACGTCCATAATACTTACAGAAACATTAGCAACAACTTTGTTATTGTAAACTAAAGAATATGGTATATAACTTTCACTCCAATAGCCTTCTTTATACCACTTTTCAAAATTAATACCAAATGTTTTTTCAGCCAACTCATTAAAACTATTTCTCAATATTTCATTACCTTTATAATCAACTTTATAAAGATATTTTTTGCCTTGTATATCTATATAACCACTCATACCTCTTCCATCCTTTTCTTTATACTTTACTCTAATATCTTTAATTAATATTTTATTACTATTAATTAAATTATTCGATCTAATAAATTATTCTTAAATAAAAATAAGCCATAAGCTAGATAGCTTATGACTTACTAAATCCTTATTCATTTGACTTCAATGCATCAATCATATTAACTTTTCTTAACTTAACATGCATAAGTATCATAACTATCACTGTGAAAAGTATAGTTATTAACGCTGAAAATATATAACTAGTTATAAATATCTTAGGGTACATCATCATTGTATCAGTTTCTGATGTTCTTATTATAAAGGCATGTAGCATCTTTCCTAGGGCTGAACCTGCCAGTATTCCTAATAAGGTTAATATTATATTCTCTCTTAATATATACATTGTTACTTCATCATCAAAGAATCCAAGAACTTTTATTGTTGATAGTTCTCTTATACGCTCTGATACATTTATATTGTTTAGATTGTATAGTACTACAAAAGCTAGACATCCTGCTGATAAGATTATTACTAACATTACTACGTTCATGTTAGCTGCTGACTCTTCTGTTGTCTTTTCTATTTGTGATGTCATTGTTACATTTACAACATCTTCACATTCCATAAGTTTTGAAGAGATTTCATCTTTATTCATTTTATCTTTATCAAAGTTTAAAAGATCTGTGTTATATACAGGTTTCTTTCCAAATACTTTTTCATAATATGATGGTGACATATACATTGAATGCATAAGGTAATTTTCTGCTATTGCTTCTACTTTAACCTCATGAGGGTTGTTATCATCATCCTTAAATGTTATTGTATCTCCTACAGATACTCCTAAAAGTTTTCCTAACTTTTCATTTATTACAACGCCCTCATTTGGCACCTCATATTTTTCACCTGAAACCCTATCATTTAGCACTATAAACTGATCTAATTCATCTTTATTTTGTGGTACGTAAAGACTAACTGTTTGCTTATTCATGCCTTCCTTACTAAAGGTTACTGACTCTTGGTGCATTCTTAAGTTACTTTCATATCCAGGTAATTCTTTTAAAGTATCGTTATACTTTTGAATCTCTGCCTCAGTAGGATTATCCCCAAAGACTACCATAGTTTCATACTTCCATAACTTATCAAATTGTTTTTCTACCATTCCACTATTTGAATCCTTAAGTCCAAATCCAGTAACAAGAAGTGCCATACATCCAGCAATACCAAAGATAGTCATAAGCATACGCTGTTTATATCTGAAAAGATTTCTAAGAGTTACTTTTTGATTGAAGTTCAATCTTTTCCATAATGGTGTAATTCTTTCTATTAATATCTTCTTACCTAACTTTGGAGCCTTTGATCTCATAAGGTTAGATGGTTTGTTTTTTAATTCAACTCTTACAACAAATAAGGCTGCTCCAACTGTGCATAGTATTGATATTACTAAGGCCTGAATTATATAAGATGGATAGTAATATGTAGTTACTTTTGGTAAGTTATATACACTTTCATAAGCACTACTAATTATATTCGGTAAAATATTACTTCCAACTAATATTCCTAGTATGCATCCTAATATACTTGCTAATGCTGCATATATTACAAATTTTAAAGATATTTTAAAATCACCATATCCTAAAGCCTTCATAGTACCTATTTCTATTCTCTTTTCTTCTACCATCCTTGTCATTGTTGTTAAACAAATTAAGACTGCTACTATAAAGAAAAATACTGGTAACACTGATGCAATGCTATCTAAACTATTAATTGAATCCTTATATCCTGAATATCCTGGATTGTCAGTTCTATCAAATACATAATAGTTACATTCACCTAAATCACTTAAAGTTGACTTTTCTTTTTCTTCAATTTCTTTTCTTCCCTCAGCTAGCTTTTCTTTATTTTCAGCTATGGCTTTTTCACCCTCTGCTAGCTTAGCTTCTGATTCATCTAACTTAGTCTTTGCCTTATTAAGCTCTCTGTCTCCTGTAACTTTTCCCTCTTCAAGAGATTTTTTTCCCTTAGCTAATTCAGCTCTACTATTATCTAATTGCTTTTGAGCTTCTTCAAGCTTAGTTTTTCCAGCATTAAATACTGCTAATTGATTCTCATACTGTGATTTTCCCTCTTGATATTTAGTGATTCCACCTAATAATACTTGTAATTTTGAAGTATTATCATTAATTGATTTAACACTTTCATCTAAGGAAGCAGCAATTCCCATAGCAATATTTTTGTTTTCAGGATTCTTTTCTAATCCTTCTAATGCTCCACTTAACTCACTTGATCCTAAGTTAGCTATTATCCCTTTCCAATACTGAATTTTCTCAGCAGGTATTGGTTCATTTTCTGGAAGGTTTTTAACTGTATTTTTTATATCACTAGAAAGTAAAGTCATTGTTCCAGATAGTTTTTTTAGATTTTCTACCTTACCTTGTAATTCACTTGTACTTTCATCTGGATTAATTCCCTGATTTAAAAATTCTTGTCTACTATTATCAATGGTATCCTTAGCCTTATTTAACTGACTTTCTCCCTCTTGAATATTGGCTTTTTGTTTGTTAATCTCAGCTTGCCCTTCTTCAATTTTCTTTTCACCAGTTAGAATATTTGCTTCTCCAGATTTAATTCCATTTTCAAACTCTAACTTTTTCTCATTATATTGTTTTTTCCCTTCAGCTAACTGTGCTTTTCCATCTTGTAATTCTTTTTCTTTATCTAAAAGCAAGTTTTCATTCTCATTTAACTCTTCATAAGCCTTGTCAAATTCCTTTTGAGCCTCTGCTTTTATTTCTTCAACTCTTTCTACTCCTCTATTAGAATATAAATCTTCAAGGTAATTATTGTTTTCTTCCATTAAATTTTTATACTCATTTCCATAAGCATCAAGACCTTGTACATTCTTAAATCTTACATATATTTCAGTATAAGCATTCATTTTTATGTCAGAGCTATTTAATACTCCAAAATAATCAATAGTTCCTTTTCCAACAGGGGTTGCTCCCCTTGACTCTTTTTCAATATACATTGGGCTTTTTACAATTCCAACAATTTTAAACTTATTCTCCTTAAAGTTCTTCATTGTATCTTCATCAGTGTCAATTACAAACTCATCACCGATTTTTAAGTCCTTATTTAACTTAAATGCTCTTTCATCTAAAGCTATTTCACCACTTTTTTCTGGTAATCTACCTTCTAAAACAACAAAGTTATTTATATTACTTTTTCCATCATACTCCATGAATCTAACTACATTACTCATGTTAGTAAGATTGGCATCTATGCTATGAGTACCATAATAATCTAATATTTTGTCATTATTCTTAAGTAGATTTAAATCTTTATCAGTTAATCCTAAGGTTGATACAATCTTACTATCCATAAGATTTTGACTACTATAGAAACTATTTATAGTTCTATTCATGTCTGGACCTGCTGATTTTATTCCAGAATAAAAGGCAACACCTAAAAAGATAATTACCATTATAGAAAAGAATCTGGCTTTTGATGATAGAATTTCTCTTACTATAGATTTTTTATATGCCTTCATCTAAAACAATTCACTCCTACCATTCTATTTCCTCAACTGAGATTGGATTAGGATTAACCTCAACACTTCTCACTTTTGCATCATTAATCTTAATAACCTTATCAGCCATAGGTGCTATTGCTGAGTTATGAGTTATTATTATAACTGTAGTTCCTATTTTTCTACATGTGTCTTGTAGTATTTTTAAAATTTGCTTACCTGTACTATAATCTAAGGCACCTGTTGGCTCATCACAAAGTAAAAGTTTTGGATTTTTTGCAATGGCTCTAGCAATAGAAACTCTTTGTTGTTCTCCACCAGATAATTGTGCTGGGAAGTTATCTTTTCTATGTCCAAGCCCTACTATCTCTAAAGTTTTATCTACATCTAATGCATTATTTGAAATTTGAGTGGCAAGTTCTACATTCTCTTTTGCAGTTAAGTTTTGTACTAAGTTGTAAAACTGAAATACAAAACCAACGTCATATCTTCTATACTTAGTAAGTTCTCTATTACTAAATTTAGATATATCAGTTTCATCAATAACTATTTTACCTTCATCACAGCTATCCATTCCGCCTAGAATGTTAAGTGTAGTCGATTTTCCTGCACCACTTGGTCCTAAAATAACAACAAACTCTCCTTTATTAATAGAAAAGTTAATGCCATTATTAGCTACAACGGTGTTTTCTCCAATTTTATATCTTTTATATACATCAATTACATCTATATATGCCATCTTATACCTCCAATAACTATCTATTGCATTTTTAAAAAATTACTATATACTTAAAGTTATTAAATAGACACTTTGTTCATTTAATATTACAATAAATAGTATAAATTAAGAAGGATTTATTAACAATAATCACATAAATTCTTAACGTTATTAAATACACATTACAGGTTAATTTGTTCATTTAATAACATTTAACATTAAATTATCCAAACTATATTCTAAGTGAGTGTTGATTTTTATCTTAAGACAAACAACTTCTTAAAATATATAAATTAAAAGGAGATTTATAATATGGCAGGTGTTAAGGGAAATCGTAGAACTTTATATACAAAAAAAGTGATTAAGGAAAGTTTAATAGAATTACTTAAAACTAAAGAAATCCATCAAGTTACTGTTACTGATATATGCAAAAAAGCAGATATTAATAGAGGAACATTCTATACTCATTACAAAGATGCTTTTGATTTACTTCAGTCTATGGAAGATGAATTATTTGATCAAATTTTAAGATACATAAAAGAAATTCCAGTAGAAGAATATAATAGTTTATTACTTCTTAAAGTACTTGAATTAATTAAAGAAAATAAAGATTTATGTAAAGTGCTATTTTGTAATCAAAGAGACAGTAGCATATTGAATCGTATTTTAAATATTGCAAATCAAATAGATATAGGGCAAATAATTAATAATCCTAGTCTAACTAATAAGACAATTGCTAACTACTATATGAGATATTCTGTTGGAGGTTGTATTTCAATTATTGAAACTTGGTTAGAAAATAGTTTACCCGAGTCTCCTAGTGAACTTGTTCAAATAATTAATGGTATAAACCAAGTAAATATTCAAAGCTTTTAATAAACAAAAAAGACCGCACCAAATAACTTAATAGAACTTATAAATACATTCAGAGAATTACTGAATTTTAAGTGAAAGTCTAAATTTTGTTTTAGATTCTTGAACTTATACAATGGAACGTTAGCTACATTGTAGTTATTTTATAAGTTTTATTAATAAGTTTTTATGCGGTCTCTTTTTTTATTTAGGCGCTATTTTAAATTAACACCAACCTAAAGAGCCTTTATTTATAATATCCATATTCACAAAGTAGCTCGTGACAACTATTTACTTCATCGTCTGTAAAAAGTTCACTATACTTACTTTCAACAATAGTAGCTTCCATTGTAAGATCTAAACGGTTTGCCTTTTGTAATTTATCAAATCCATCTGAAACCCTACCTTTACGTAAAATCTCTTGAACTGTTCTTACTCCACCAAACTTTTCTATTGTTAATAAAAGTCTCTTTTGAGTGCAAGCACACTCTTTTTCTGCTATTTCACATTTCTTAATAAGTTCTTTTTCAAACATCTTTTCTAATGACATAATATTTACTCCAAACATATTTTTTTGCATCTAATTATACTATATCATTATAACCACATCAACGTTTAACTTATGCTCAATTATTATTAATAATATATTTTTATCGAAAAACAATAAAATTTTGTTGATTTATCTTCGATTGTGATTTATTATATAGTTATAAATTGAAAGGAGATTTTATCAATGAAAAAATTATTTTATATCTTACCATTTATTTTAGGAATATTTTGCTTTATAGGTTCTTCTTTAGCACCAAGTACAGTATTACCAGATGGATTTCTTTATGAACCATACTTCTTTTTAATACCTATTGGTTATTTATTTATTTTTATAGGAATAATAGCAATTGCTACCAAGGGAATTTTCACTTTATATAAAAAAAAGAAATCCTAAGTTAAGGATTTCTTTTTTTATTTCTTTAGTTTAAATCAAAACTATTACTTATTTTCAATTATCTCTTCTAATTTTTCAATTTCTATGTTTTCGCAATTTAAGTTATTTTTCTTTTTACAATACTTAATGAATATTATAAAACTATGGTTTCTATTTAAATAAAATAAATACTACTTATGTATATATATATACTACCTTGAACAAAATAAAATCGAAATAAACTGAATAAAGGAGTATGTATTAATGAAGAAACTTTTTAAAAATTTATTATTCCCATTATTTTTATTTTCTTTAATCTTAGCACCAGTTAAAGTTCAGGCTTTAGAAAATAAAGAATGTAAAGATATACCTTATAACAAAGCTACTTGTGATTTAAGAATGGCAGAAAGAAGACTTTGGATAGATCATGTTCTATGGACTAGAAGTGATATTGTAAGTGCCTTAGCTTCACTTGAAGATAGCAGTGCTGTATCAGAAAGACTTTTTAAAAACCAAGATGATATTGGAAATTCAATTAAGCCTTACTATGGAGAAGAAGCTGGAAATAAACTTGCCACTCTATTGAGAGAACATATAAAACTTGCCGAACAAGTTGTTGGTGCCGCTAAAAGTGGAAATGAAGCTGATTTTGAAAAATATAATAAGTTATGGTATGAAAATGCTGACCAAATAGCTGATTTTTTAAGTTCCGCTAATCCAAACTATTCAAATAAAACTCTAAAAGATATGCTCCATGAACATTTGGATTTTATTGCAACTCAAGTTGTAGCTAGATTAAATAAAGATTGGAATGCAGACATTACAGCCTTTGACCAAGGTGAAGATCACATGATTAAGTTTGCAGATATACTTACTGATGGAATAATAAAGCAGTTTCCTGAAAAATTTAAATAACTAATAAATACTAAGTATATTTAGGGAGGATTATGTAATAAATTACATAATCCTCAGTAATCTTTATTATTAACCTTAATATAACCTTATAAAATAAACAATCATATTTTTAGACATAATAAATATTTATATATTTTAATGAAGTTTATACTAAAGGTGCTTCAATTTGAGTAGTGAAAAGAAACTGATGAAAATGACCATCATTACAACTAGTTCTTCCACACACCAAATGGACATGCTTATTAGTACCTGGTATTCTAATTGCAGGACCAGTTAAAACACATATTTGGTGAAAATGATCAAGGAAGTCTGTCCTAGTGTTAATTTTGTGAACATGGTTTTTTCCACCATGTATTGGTATAACCTCACCTGTAACTCCTGCAGTACGATGGTTATGTCTATCATCGCCTTCTTCTGCTAATTTAACACTTTGTTCAAATTCATGAACATGTGTCTGTCTTTCTTCATTACAACATCTCATACAACATTTCACACAACATTCGTTATTATCTCTCCAGTCATTATCATCTCTACAGTCATTATAATCTCTTTGACACTTATAATTTTGATAACCCATTTTAAATATCTCCTACATACTATATATTTAAGAAATTCCGCTAAAAAATCTCTTACTATATGTTATGAAAACATTCACTATATTTGTTCTTATATTTTGTAAAGTTATTTAGAATTATGTAGTAATTAGTCATTTAATGGATAAAATCACTACTAATACTAAAAGAACCATACCTAATTTAAGGTATAGTTCTTTTTAAAATAATATTTACATCCAAACATTTAATTCCTTTATAAATCTTCTTCTACTGATAAAATAAAATACTAATTGTAAAATACATATTATAATTAATACTAATGAACACTTTTTCATAAGCAACCAAACAATCTCAGTGTTAGAATTCATTACATATAAGTAATATAAACCTAATCCTCCTCCAAATATTATTGGCATAAAGAAAGTTATTGCAAGCTCTTTGCTTATAATTGATTTTATCTCCTTAGAAAGAACTCCTATTCTATTTAATGAAGTGATTCTCTCTTTTTCTTCTCCAATATCTGATAAGACTTTGTAATATAAAACTATACCATTAGCTATTACAAATAAAATTCCTATGAATATCATCGTAAATAGCATCATACCATTCTCATCTAATCTCATTCTTACTATTTCTTCTTTATAGATTGGTCTATATGCTTCTCTTTCTCCTCTTTCACCCTTTTCATATTTTCCCCATAAGTCTCCTTGATTCCAATAAGAATCATCTAACCCATTCTCATCTTTTAAATATTTAATTACCCCTTGAAATTCCTTGTCTCCGTTTTTTACATTCATTAAATGAAATTTCTTAAAATCTTCTTTTGATACCTTTGACTCTAATATCTCATATTCTTTATCATCAACTATATAGGCTTTTCCAGATCCATAATAGTTAGAATGTCTAATATTAGTAAAAGGCACTCCCTTTTCACACTTTATTTTTTCACCATTAAATTCTAAATTAATATTACTTTGAGATAAACTTTTAAACTCTTCTGTTGATAATATATATCCGTTTAATTCAGAAACCTCTCTAACCTTCTCTAATTCATTTTCATTCATTAAACTAAAAGTAACTGTTTGTGGAGTATAATTCATGGTTTCGTTATATACAGTTGCATATATTACTTCACCAGGCTTTACATCAATATTAGTTCCCATGTGTTTGTTATAATTTGTTTCACTTATAATACTTTGGTTATCATCATAAAGAGAGATTTGATTTTCTTCTTCCGCTCTGAACATAGGCGCTTCAATATATTCTAAAACTTTATAATTTTCTACTTCTCCCTTATTGCTAGCTATAGCCTCTTCAATTTTTTCTTTTGAAACCTTATTATACTTTTCAGTTTCAATAAACATAATGTCATAAGGATTTTCTAAATCTACCATATCTCTTGTTGAAGAATAAACTGAATAACTAAACCCTACAAAGAACATTGATCCTGCTATTAATAAGGAAAGCATATATATTAAATTCTTATATCCTAAAAATCTATGTGATAAATTTGATAATACCAGTAAGTTATTATTATATAATTTAGGAAACTTTGAAAATACAACTTTAATAACCCCAATAAGAGATCCTATTATCATATATGGACATATTAAAGTTAAAAATACAAATACTCCTATCATAAATGATTGTTCTTTAAACATTTCTTTTAATAATGTCTTTGGTAAACAATAGGCAGCTATAGCAAATACTATTAATGATAGAATTCCAACTAATATATTTGACTTTCCAACTTCCTTTTTCTTTGAGGATTTTATAGCATCTATTATAGATACTCTTCTTATATAAAGCATATTGAAGATAAAGTTACCTATAAATATTATTGAAAAAATACCTATGCTAAGTAAAAAACTTTTATAGTTTAATATAAATGGAATATCAGTTCCTACTAAAACTTTATTTAATCCCATATAAAATAGCTTTGAAAATAACGCACCACTTAATACTCCCGTAATTAATGAAGCTATCATTATACCCAAATTCTCTATAAACACTAATTTACTTAAATCTTTTGTTGTCATTCCTAAAGTTAAGTACATTCCAAATTCCTTACCCCTATTTTTAAGAAATGACATGTTTGTATAAGTAATAAAAACTATAGAAAATAAAACTACTCCTAATAATGCCATATTAACCGTTTCATATAATGAACTCTTACCTATCTCAGCTATAATAGCATCATTGAAAATTAAGCTTCCATACATAAAAAGCATTGCTATAATTAAGGCATTAACAAAATAAAATGATATATATTTTGTTAAGTTATGCATAAAGTTTTTTTGTATTATAGAAGAAAATTTCATTAGTTCTCTCCTCCTATAACACTTTGTACTTCTAAAATCTTATCAAAAAACTTTCGCCTGTTTCCATCAGATGTAATTTCCATTTTTATAGTTCCATCTTTAATAAATATAATTCTCTTACAAAAAGATGCTGCAAAAGGATCATGAGTTACCATTAAAACTGTGCTTTCAATTTCTTCATTCATTTTCTTTATGGTTTCCATTATGCTATTAGCTGATCTTGAATCTAAATTTCCTGTTGGTTCGTCTGCAAATATTATAGCTGGATTATTTATTAAAGCTCTTGCAGCTGCAACCCTTTGCTTTTGTCCACCTGAAATATGGTATGGATATTTTTTCTTTAATTCCTCAATATGAAAGAACTTCATAAGCTCATCTACACTTTTTTCCATTTCCTTTGGATTTTTTTTATCCAATATTAAAGGTAGTGCAATATTCTCTTCTAATGTTAAGCTGTCTAAAAGATTAAAATCTTGAAATATATATCCTACATTTTTTCTTCTAAATAAAGCTAATTTATCTTTCTTAAACTTGCTTATATCATTATCTTTAATAACAATCTTTCCTGATGTCGCCTTATCAACTCCTGAAAGTATATTTAATAATGTTGTTTTCCCACTACCACTAGGTCCCATTATTCCAACAAACTCTCCCCTATTTACAGTTAAATTTAATCCCTTTAAAGCATTAACTTCTTTTGCTCCTTTGTATGAACTATAAACCTTAGTTAAATTATTTACCCTTAAAATTTCCATATATATTTACCTCTCTTCTTAAATTCTCTTTTAAGTAAGTCTGAAGAGTTAGCTAAAAATCAATATATCTTAAAACTAACTCTTAACTTATATCCTTATTATAAAAGGAAATCCAAAGTTTTCTAATGGATTCACCTTACATAACCTTACATTTTTGAAAGGTAAATTATTAACTTTTATTGTTCATAAATATTATCCTTACAGTAGTTCCTTCTCTAACCTCTGATTCTATTTTTATCTTATGACCAAGTTTATTAGAGATTAATTTAACCATATACAATCCTATGCCTGTAGCCATTCTTTCCTTTCTACCGTTTTCTCCAGTATAAAAAGGATCAAATATTCTATTTAATGCCTCTTCTTCTATACCTATTCCATAATCCTTAATTATTAATTCACTTTCTTCCGCTCTAATAACTGATGATATCTCTATGCCTTTTGACTCTTTATCCTTTGAATATTTTATTGCATTGGATAATATTTGCTCTATCATATAAGAGCACCACTTTTTATCAGTATAGACATAGATATTTTCATCTATATCCACTTTCGGAAATACACCCTTATATATAAAATCTCTTTTCTTTGAATTAACACAATTAATTGTCAATTCCTTCAAATTATAACTATTAGTAATATAATCTCTTGAAAACTCATCTATCCTCAATACATTTAAACATTCTTCTAAGTTTTTCTTTAAAAGCTTATTTTCTTCACTTATATCTAAAATGCATTGATTGTTTTCTCCACTAATACTACTTTTATCACAAGCTAAATCTATTACTGTTATTGATGTTTTCATATTATGAATCCACTGTGAAAATAAAATTTCTCTATTATTTACTTCTTGTTTCAAAGAATATATTTTATCTAGATAATCCTTATGTATTTCTTTTATTACATTTAATATTTCTTCTTCACTTGCACTTAAATTAGTATTATTGTAATCTGGACTTCTTTGACTATCTGATAAAATTTTTTTAAATCTAATATATTGAATTACTTCTATAACAAAATATATTCCTATTACAAACAAACTTAAGATTAATGGATATATGACTTCACTATTTTCAAATAATAAATAATAAAATAATATAATGACAGATGTATTTATTATTAAAATCATCAAATCTCTTGACTTATTCTTGGCTACTTTAATTATCAAGTCCATTAAACACATAGCCTACACCTCGTTTCGTTACAATAACATCATTTATTGCTAAATCACTAAGCTTCTTTTTAACTCTAGTCATATTAACTGTCAATGTGTTATCATCCACAAAAGTCATATCATCCCAAAGTGCTTCTAGCATTTCTTCTCTTGTTACTACTTTACCTTTATTTTTTAATAATATATTTAAAATCCTATATTCATTTTTTGTTAATTCAAGGACTTCGTCATTATATTTTAATTTCATACTATCATGCATTAATGACAAACCTTCCTCTTCTTCTTTAAAACTCTCTTGATTGTATTCCTTGTTTCTCCTTAATAAAGCATTTATTTTAGCAACTAATATTCCTATTACAAAGGGTTTTGTAACATAATCATCTGCTCCAAATTCCATTCCTCTTATTTGTTCACCTTCATCACTTCTTGCAGAAAGAATTATTACTGGAGTTTTATACTCTTTCCTTATTAATCTTAAAAAATAAAATCCATCAAATTTAGGTAAATTTATATCTAATAGTATTAAATCTGGACTTACTTCCTGAACTGTTTCCATAACATAATCAAAGTCTTGTATTGTACTTACTTCAAAATCATATACTTCTAAATATTCACATATATATTTTTGTAGTTTTAAATCATCTTCAACTAGTAATATTCTCATTCCTACCTCTTTCATTTCCTATTTATTTAGAGAATTATTTAATTTTTGAACTATGTTTTAAACTAGTGTTGATTTTTAAATAGAACTAAAGGACTAGCTAAAAATCAACATTCATCTAAAGCAAAGCCAAATTTTAAAATACACTCTATTTATTTCGACATACCATATAATATTTTTCGCATAAGCTCCTTTTTCCTTCTAAATGAAAATAAGTTATTTAATATTTTCTTATTTGTTAACATTTATCATAAAATTATTAATTAAAGCTTTTCCGAGCATATTTGCATAGCAAATAGTTTTCATACACTAAAAAACCATGTAGGATGTTTTCCTACATGGTTTCTTAGTTTAAGATTTAATTGACTAAATATTCTTTAATTTTTCTTACTATATTTTTTCTTTGTTTAATTAAATCAATTATATTGGCCATTTTTTAAGATTTTTATTTAATATGTTGATTATAATTACCATAATCCAACATAAATTTCAGTAAATTTCTTTTTATCTCTCACTTTCAATAAGATTTTTCATAGTTTCTTTATTCATCGCACCAGGTATATATTTAGTTATATATCCTTCTTTGTTTATTATAAATGTTGATGGAAACGCATTTATACCATATTGATAAACCATAGAACCATTTTCATCAAATACAACAGGGAAACTATAACCTTCTTTTGATAAGAAATCTTTTATATAATTCTCTGATCCTTCTCTTCCTACATTAGGAGATGCTACTCCAAGGATAACTACATCATCTTGATTTTTATTATACTCTTTGTAAAGTTCCTCTATATGTGGCATCTCTCCTCTACATGGTGGACACCATGTTGCCCAGAAATTTATAAATACAGTCTTTCCCTTATACTCACTAAGTGTATGTTTATTTCCATATTGATCATATAAAGTAAAATCTATTGGAGCTATTTTCTGCTGCTCACTCTCACCTTTTTTGTTCTCATTGTTGCTTTCATCCTTGTTTTCATTGGTACTTTCAGCCTTTGTTGTCTGATTTTCATTATAAATTTTTGCTTCTTTATTTACATTTCTAACTCCACCTATAAGCATAATTAATCCAGCTATTATAATGAAAATACCACTTACCTTCTTAATTAAATCCATATGTTTCTTTATACTATCAAACTTTTTAAATAATTTGCTATAGAATAATGATGCTATTATAAATGGCAATATAAAACCAATTGTATAAGTTAATATCAGTAAATTAGATATTACAAAATTTTGTGAACTTGATGCCATAACAAGTACTGATGCCAATATAGGTCCAATACATGGTGTCCATCCAAAGCTAAATGTAAATCCTAATATAAATGCTGATGCTGGAGACATAGACTTATATTCAAAATTTAATCTTTTTTCTCTATTTAGTAGATTTAATTTTATTATTCCTAAATAAAATAATCCCATAAATAATATTATGACTCCACCTAAAATCATTATGATATTCTTATTAGCGTTAAAAAAGGAACCTAAAGCATTTATTGATGATCCTAATATAAAAAATGTAGTAGAAATTCCTAAAGTAAAGAATATTGTATTTTTTATTAAAATACTGCTCTTAAACTTAGAATCTCTCATATCTTCTACACTGCTATTAGATAACATACTCAAATATATCGGTAGTATTGGCAATATACATGGTGAGAAAATCGATAGAATTCCCTCCACGAAAACAATAAAGAAATTGATATTTTCCACTAAACCTTTTCCCCCTTAATAATTATTTATAAATTTTAACTTTATATCAGATTAAAGCTATTTTTAAATTGCTAACTTTTCTTTCAAAAAACTAAAAATAGTACTAAATAAAAGAATCTTTCAAGCCACTATTTAATACTATTTAAACAACTACCCTTCACAAGAAAGATTTAAATTTCCCCAATTTATCATTACTTCTAAAATAGGTAATAATGATAATCCTGATTTACTTAAATAATAGGTTGATTCAACTATGTTATTGCTAGTTTTTTTATCATTAATTATAATGTTATTCTCAATTAGTAAATCTAACTGTTGACTTAACATCTTTTTACTACATCCGTCTAATAATCTTTGTAATTCTCCAAATCTTACTTTTTCCTCTTTAATGCTCCATACTATCTCAGCAACCCATTTTCTACCCAAAATGTTTGACAATGCTTCCACTGGACAATTATACGTATCATTATCTACTTTATACATCTTAACCTCCTAAATTCCTTAAATATCCTATATTAAATTTACATAATATCTATGTAAATTTTATGTATTTTTATCAATATCCTTACACATTATATATGGCCTTGAATTAGCTCTTTGTTAATTTCATATCTATCAAAAATTAACACCATACTAAAACAAAGCCATCTATTTAATAACTAAACTAATTATTTTTTAATTGACTACCTTTTAAATCAACATTCACCTAAAACAGAGGCTAATTATAATGTCTTCTCTATCATTTCTTTTAATGATTCTTTAGGTAAGAAACCTACATTTGTAGTAACTTCTTCTCCATTTTTGAATATTTTTATTGTTGGTATATTCTTAACACCATATTCTGCTGCTTTATCTGAATTTTCATCTATATCTATTTTAACTATTTTTACATTTTTCATTTCACCTTGGACTTCATCTAACACTGGAGCTAACATCTTACAAGGTCCGCACCAAGTTGCAAAGAAATCTACTACAACAATCCCCTCTTCTTTTAATACTTCATTTTCAAATTGATTTTCATTTATATGTTTTACCATTTGTAATACCTCCAAAAAACTTTCTTTTCTTAACTTGTTTTTATTATATCAATCTATATTTTTTTAACAATCAGGCACTTTTTAGTTACCACATTGTTGATTAACTAACCTTTTTAAATCTTTCTTACTTTCTTCCGTCTAAATATGAAACTGCACTTAAAGATGCAATATTACCTTCACCAGCGGATTTTATATACTGATATGGCTTACCAACACAATCACCAGCTGCAAAGCATCCTGGAATATTAGTTTTCATTAATCTATCACATTTTATATGTCCCTCTTCTTCTTGAAGTCCAGGAACCAACTGAGCAGGTGGGATTGCATCCTTTAATAAAAATACTCCATCTGTTTCAATTTCACTCTCTTTAAAAACTATTTTTTCTACACTATTATTACCTGTAATTTTTATAGGTCTTTCATTAACTATTGTTATTTCATCATTTAATTTATAATCATTTTTATATAAAGGAACATAATAAACCTTTGATGCTATTTCACTTACAAAGTTTGCTTCCTGTTCTCCCTCTTCATTCGATGATACTATAACAACTGTTTTTCCTTTATATAAAGGAGCATCACATGTAGCACAATATCCAACTCCCTTACCTAAGAATTCTAATTCTCCCTCTAATGGCTTTGAAAACTCTACTCCAGTTGCTATTATTATAGACTTGGCCTCATAAACATTGTCCTTAGCCATAATGCTGAAATAATCACCCATAGAATAAACTGTATTAACTCTTTCTTCAGTTATTTCAATTCCATTTGTATTAATATGTTCTCTAAAAGCTTCTGCTAACTTTTGTCCATTTGCATTAGGTAATCCTAAATAATTATTTACCTTTGGTGCTCTTCCGATCTTTGGACTAAAGTTTTTAGTACCAAAAATAATAAATGATTTCTTTCTTATTTGTGCATTAAGTGCTGCTGATAATCCAGCTGGTCCACTTCCTATTATTGCTATATCATATCTTTCGTTCATGTAACAACTCTCCTTAATGAATTATTCTTGTTCTTAACTTGTCTTTATTTTATATAATTAGCTTTTTACCTGCAATTAGGCACTTTTTAGTTACTACTCTAATTTCCAAAATATAAAATAAAATACTAATTATTCACCTAGATATTTATAGTTATATAACAATATAAGTACTTGTCTAAATAAATAATATAGTTTTAACAATGACCTCTAAATCATATATTCAAAATTACATTAATTATGATATAATACACATTAAATAAAGGAGGTGTTTTTCTTGAAAGTACATGATACATTCAGCTACAAACTATCTTGCTCCTTGCAAAGATTACCAAAAGTAAGCTATGCTTTGTTTGGAGCCTAAGATATTAAGTTAGCTGAATATTATTTAGGTTCTGTAACACATAGCTTTTTTAGTATTCTTTGCTTTAATACTATTACGTAAGGTAAAGGAGCAAGGAAAATGAAATATGTAAAAGCACAGGATGTGTTACCAGAGGAAATCATTGAAATACTACAAAAATATGTAGATGGAAAGTATCTTTATATTCCAAGAAAAGATGAAAATCAAAAGGCTTGGGGAGAAAATAGTGGCATAAGAGAAAGTCTTAATGCTAGAAACACTGAGATTTTTAAGAAGTATAAAGATGGAATCTCCATAAATACTCTCGCGAAAGAGTACTTTCTTTCAGAGAAAAGTATAAGAAGAATTATAAGTGATAAAAAGAAATTATGCTCATAATCATTACAGAATTAATTATTAGATTGAACCCTTATTTTAAAAGATGTTATTATTTCATTAAAGCATTAGTCAAAGTGATAACATCTAAATTTAAAACAAGCTTTAAAGACAATATGATTATGAATATATTATGTTTTAAATATAGATGATTATTATTACTCTAATCTGAGTGATAATAATCATTTTTTATTTTGAAAAGGAGGTATGTTTTAATGAAACCTTTTATAAAGAAAGAAGATTTTAATTTTATAAGAAAATGTACAACTGATTTACATGGTACTTTAATAAACTGTGTTGACCCTAATATTATAGAAACAAATAAAGCATATATAAATGAAAAAATATTAAATAGATTTATTGATATATCTGATGAAGAAAGAAACTTAATTGATATTAATAAAATAACTGATCCACTACATATTGATAAATATCTAGAAGATTTAAGTGAATATGTATATGGAATGGCACCAGTAAAAAGCACTCAACTTACTAAGTTATTTAGAAAAGAAAAGAAACTAAAGATTCCTGACTTAGACTTTGAAAGTTCAAAAAAAGTATATTTAGGTTGGATTGATGAAGGAAGTCGTAAATTATTTATAGCCTATAATTTAAATGGCAAACTTTCTGGTATATCATGTAAAATACCTAGCTATAATTCAAATAATAATCATATTTGTACCCTATGTAATCATATAGGCACTAATTCTGAAGTAGCTTTTGTATCTGCTGTTTGTAAAACATCTAATCCAGAACAAGGCACTTATAGAAGTATCGGTTTTGATATTTGCTTAGATAGTGAACAGTGCAATGAGAGAATTACATCAAGGTCTAAACTTGAAAAACTTTTAAAGGATGTTAATAACATAAAATAGTGAATTTATAAGGACAGTAGCTAATTTTGCGTAAAAAACAAAATTACCTACTGTTTTTTGTATGAACAGTTGATAATTTTCAAATAATATATTATAAACTTTTAGGATTAGTCTGCTTCTAACTTAATATTTAAATACTATAAGTATTTCTACCCTTTTTTTTAGATTCATAAAGCTTAATATCTGCATTCTCTATTAAATTTTCCATATCTTCAATTGATTTAACCATCTCAGTAGCAATTCCTAAACTTATGGTTACTCTATCTAAAGCTTTAGAATAATTATGAGAGATATTCATGTCATAAATATTTTTCATAAGAAGTTCAACATCATTAATAATATACTTCTTACTCCTAGTTGATATTATAAGAAATTCCTCTCCGCCATATCTAAAGACTAAATCTTTACTTAAAGTCTTTTTTATAGCATTAGAAATTTGTAATATTACATTATCACCTCGTATATGCCCATAGTTATCATTGTATAATTTAAAGAAATCTATATCAATCATTATAGCAGTTATTATTTTTTCTCTTTCTGAGTATTCTAATTTTATTGACCTTAAGTACTCCTTATTATAAACTCCAGTCAGTGGATCAATTTTATTTCTTTCCTCTAACTCTTTATTTAACCTTCTTAATTCTTCCTCTATTTCTTTTTGACTTGAAATATCTCTAACCGAACCTAATAAGCCATGCACTTTTCCTTCTTTATCTATGACAGGAGTTTTTATTGTCTGATAAACTGCAAACTTATCGCTATTTGGTATAGGTACCTTTTCATCAATATATAAAGGCTTCTTTGTTTCTAAAACAAATTTATCATGGTTATTACATGTTTCTAAAAATTCTCTATCTAAAGGAAAGTCTAAATCTGTTTTACCAATTATATTATTAATACCTCTACTATTATAAAATTTTCTACACTCTTCATTTATAATAGTATAATTTAAATCTATATCCTTAAAAAAAACAATTTCTGGAATACTATCTATTAATAATTTAAATAGTCCAACTTTATTGCTGTTATAACTATTATTTATATTTTTAATAAGCATTCCAATAAAAACACCCTTTTTTACGTTAATCAATATTCTAGAGTAATTTTCATTGTTTATGTTAAACTCCTTAAAATATTTACTTTTCTCATTTAATCCAACATCAAATATTTTTTTAACATCTTCTGTACAATTTTTATCAATTTCTTCTATATTTTTAATGTTTAAAACTTTCTTAAAAGTTTTATTTACAAAAACTAAGTTATTGTTTTCGCAAACCCAAGCTAAAATATCAATACTGTCTAAAGAAATAAATAATTCATCCATGGCTTTCTTCCTCTGCTACACTAAAGTTTATTTATAATATATGTATTAAACACATTATTTTTCATTTATATTTATAATTTAAAAATGGTTAATAACATAACACTATTTACTTATAAATATATTTTCCATTTTATTCTTTGTATATATTCTACATAATTATGATAAATTTCTAAAGTAAAATTTTACTTTTAGATATAATAAAAAATATTACTTACTATTAAAATATAAAGATACCCATAGAATAAAAATTCTATGAGTATCTCATTATAATTTTATTTTAGTAAAAACCTTATTTACTTATGGTGTATTCATATCATTATCATTGTCTTTATCTTTACTATATTTGTCATTATCATTGTCTTTATTATCTTTGTCATCGTCTTTATCTTTAATTCTAAAAATTCCCCACATACCGGATTCTATATCCCATCTTATAATACCTGATCTATATAGATAATCCCCTGGTATAGTAGATGCTCCATTTAATAGTTCTATATTAAATACATTTCCTACACTCATAGCTCCTTGAGCTGATATAATATTTGAGAATGGGTCACTTGGTTGTGCTTTCCATTTATGACCATGAAGTACAAAGCAAGTATTTCTAGGTTTATCTCCTGGCATTAGAAGTCTTATAATAACTCTTTCCCCTGGTGAAGCTTCAAATATTGGTGTAGCTGGATCTTTGTGAACATCAGAACTAAATACATCTGCTATAACATGTCCACCCTGTAATCTATTGAAGAATCTTTCTGATCTATAGTTAAATCCTTTTTCACCTCTATCTTCAAAATCTACTGGTTCAGGTTCTTCTCCTTCTTCCCCACCTTCAACTTCTTGATTAGTCATTATTAACTTACCCTCTTCATCTAAAAGTCTTATTCCATTGTGCATAAAAATTACAAATTCTCTAAATTTTTTTCTCTTAGATTCAGCTATAGTTACTTGCTCTCCATAAATATTGTCACTCTCTATTTTTGATCCTTCTGGTTCTATTATTATTGCTCCAAATAAACCATGATATCTGTGATTTCTTATATCTGTAAAAGATGATAATAAGCAAGTTCCGTATTCTTCATCAGCATACCATAAATAAGTTTTACTATCTCCAGGTCTTACAGTTTGTTCTATATTGTTGTATCCTACATTTATACCACTATTAGTTATTGGATTAAATCTTAAGAATTGTGGGCTAATTCCTACTCTCATAGATGGTGTAACTTCTTTATCAACTGGTACTCCTGGAAAATCGTAATATGGTATTGGTTCAGTAAAGCAATTAGTTAATTTTACTTTTATACATTCACCCTTTTTAGCTCTTAATATCAATGGAGTTGGTTCTATTTTACCACTTATTATATCATCCTTGTACTCATATGGTACAAATAATAATCCATCAGGATCATGATCTCCAAAATTATTATATTTGATATCTTTTTGTATAGCTGCTATATGAAACTCTCTTACTTTTTTACCTTTGCAGTAATCTATTTCATTATAACAATCCTCTGAATAGCTTATAGGAATTAATTTTTCAGTTTTCTTTTTGTAAACCCTTATTATTCCCCATAATCCTAGCCAAAGATCATCTTGACCTCCAAAATAGTAAATATAATCTCCTGCTTTATAGTCATCTGTTATTCTTATATTAAATGCCTCTGATATTCCCATTGTTTGAGCTTGAACTAATGGTGACTTTTTATCTGTTATTTCTTTTCTCCATTTCATTCCATTTATATTAAATGCATGTTGTTCTTCTTGGGCTCCATCTAATAATCTTATTACAATTTCTTCTCCAGGATAGGTTTCTAATATTGGTGTTACTGGATCTTCATGAATTCTAGAACTAAATACATAAGCTGAATCATCATCATTTAGCTTTTTCCCTTTTAGTCTTTCTCTTAATGGCTCACATTTATAATTTATACCCATAACACCTGGGTCATCATGTGATCCTGGGAATGGAGGTTTGTTTAATGGATTTCCTTTCTTATCAAATAGTAATGCAAAATCATGAACAAATAATCCGAACTCTCTAAAAGTTCTACCTGAAGGAGTTTTTATCACTGCTTTTGTTCCATATTTTAGTGGTTTACCTGTTTTAGGATCATAATATTTTGATCCTTCCGGCTCTATTATAAGAGCTGCAAAAACTCCATGTTGTTGATGTGAATTTGGATTAAAATGATCATGGAAAAAACAAGCATTTAATTCTTCATTAGCATAGTATCTTTCTACTAAGGTTTCTCCATAAAAAACAGAATTAATATAATTGTATCCATTTGCACCACCGTCTGAAGCGGTAACGTCAAATTTAACTAAGTGTATATGAAATCCTGCATTATCAGTTAAAGTTTTTAGTTGGAATTCTGTTTCTGGCAATGTTTCTGGTAAAAAATTAGTAGTTCTAACTTCTATACAATCACCCTTATTAGCTCTTATGACTAATGGTTCTACATCAATACATCTACTTTCTACTCCATCTACATATTTCTTAGCTAACTTTTCTTTATTTTCATTTGTTACCTTGCATCCTGTATATCTTTCTATTTGTTCCTTTGTAACATAAAATCTTCCATATGGGTCATTCCAACCAGCATTGTTATATACTAATTTTGCTTCTAATAAAAATAGTTCAAATACAACATCTGCTTTTTTACATGAACAATTATCTTTTTTATCTGGACAAGGTTGAGTATATAAAGCTCCTCTATCAAAATTTTCTGTAAAGTTAGCTCGCTCCATAGGAGTTGGACATATTTTATTTCCACTCTCTTGATTTAGTATTCCTAGAGGTGGTTGCTTTGGTCTCTCCTTAAATTTTCCATCTATGAAATTCGGATATCCTGGATGACATGCGTCTTTTTTAAGAGGTGGTTTTCTATCAGGAAGTGGCTTTAACTCTTTTATAATAGTTCCATCCGGATATCGTGCAGGTATAATATCCCCATTTTCAAGTACTACATCTTTACCTGTTTCTAATCTATCAAATACTCTCCATAAACTCCACATTCCTTCATGGAAGTGAGGATATAAATGGCAGTGCCATATATGATCTCCTATAGATCCAGCTAAACTTCCTGCTCCGTGTAACATATCTAGGGTGTAACTTTCTTGAGGACTTATTGATATAGAATCTATTATTGTTGAATCTGGATTATCTGGCTCTAATCTCCATTGATGTGTGTGAAGATGGAATACATGTGTTTCCTTTACACCTCCGTGTATAAGTCTAAACTTGGAAGGATCTCCTTTATATGCTCTTGGTATAAAAGTTGCTGGATCACCGTAAGTCCAAGAACTCATAGAAACATCTTCTCCATCTACAATATGCCCGGTATGATGTGCTATATCTATTTCATTAATATTATCATCGGAATCACAAGGATTGCAATACTTGAAACCTTTATCTTTCTCTGGTATAAAACCAGCTCTATTTACCATAGGTTCTGATCTGTAACTTATAGCAGTTACCCCCATTGGTTGCTTAGTATGAGGATCTATTATTTGGCCTCCAAATCTATTTACCATTTCAAGTTCATCGTGAAAATATACTGCATATTCTCTAAAGTCTGGCTTATTCGGATTGTGTATATCAGCAAATATACCACTTTTTAGTTCATTTCCATCTACAGGATCTGTCCACCATGATCCCTTAGTTTCTACTATAAGTGCTCCAAATAAACCGTGTATATTAGTTCCTTTTTCACTGAATCTAGTATCGCCCATATCACTAAAGTAGAATATACCTTCTCTATCTGCGTACCATTCATAAGTTATCTCTTCACCAGGGCCAACTGTGGAATCATCATTGTAACCTACCCTAGCACCATCAGATAATATACTTTTGTACTTAAGCCCTTGCATATGAATTGATAATCTTCTTGGTTCATTATGCTTAAACTTTATTTTTATAGTATCTCCAACATTTGCTCTTATTGTAAGAGGCTGAACTTCCTCTGTGGGTTGTGGGAGTGGATCTCCCTTTTCATCTTTTCTATAGAAATTTTCTAAAGCTTTCCTTTTTACCTCCTTCTTATGCTCTTTTAATATATACATCAATCCATTTTTATCATGGTCACCAAAAAAATCATATACAATTGGTATAGATAGTACTGTAACATTAAAGGTTCTGGTTTTGCGTTCAGCATTATCGTTTTTCATTTTAATTACCCCTTTGTTTACATATTTTTATACTATATAATATTACATAATAGTATAATTGGTAACCTTTTTATCCTTTTGTTTATTAATTTTAGAACATGATTTTATTTCAATTTAACTATAATCATATTATAAATACTTAAAAGAGTAATTCTAATTCTGAATTTAATATATACTACTTTAAATAAACTAAAACTGAAATATAATGACTAAAAATTCATTTAGTAAACCACTAGTTTTTAAGGTTAACTAAAATTAGGTTGGCTAAAATAATTCCTTAAAGTATAAAACAAAAGAAAATTATTCTTAAAATATAATTTTTCATAAATTACAATAATAAAATTATCCATAATATTCAAAAGATGTATCCATAAATTTGAATACACCTTTTCATGTCTAGTATCAAAATAAATTTTAATTTCTCTCTTACACTGACTTATTGTACATTTCAATAAAATCTATTGTTTTTTTATGTTGAATCCTATAATACGCGATACTTCCTACTATGCACCATATTATTAAGGCTATTATAGATTCTTTAGTTAATGCTGCTGGCGAAATTGGTAAAAGTAATAACATGACAAATATTATACTTATAACTACACCTATTATTGCTATTATTTTATTCTTTTTATTTTCAGCTTTTTTTATCCCTATTAAAGACACATAAAGATATGCAACTGAAGCCCCTAATGATGACATATCTACTATCCAAATTATTGCTTCTCTACCAAACCAAGGTGCTATTAAGCTAACTATTGTTATAAAGATTATGGCATTTCCAAAAACTCCATTATTGTTTACCTCACCAATTTTCGAAGGAAGTATTTTATAATTAGCTATAGATCCCAATAATTTTGAACTACAAATCATAAAACCATTTATTCCACTCCATACTGCCGCAGTTAAAGCTATAATCAATAATAAGAAAGCGCCCTTGCCTAATGTACTTAATACTGCACTTCCCGCTGCCCACTCTAAACCACTTGCTTGTTCAGGTGAATAAGCTAAGGCTGTTATAATATTCAATACATTATAAATTAATGCTCCTATTACTAGAGAAACAATTGCAACTCTTGATGCTTTTTTCTTAGAAAAATTTAATTCCCTACTTAATTGTGGAATGGCATCAAATCCTATAAATGCAAAAGGTGTTATTGCAAATACTTTTAATACTTGGCTTAAGTCAAAGGAGTATGTTTCAATATATGTCTTAACAAAATTAGTTCTATCTCCTTTAATTAACATTCCTACTCCAACAACTAATATCATTAATATTAAACTAAAAATTATTACATTTTGAACTTTACTTGTTTTCTTTATCCCCTTTAAATTTAATGAAGCAAATGCAATTATTATTATACTGGACATTAATATTTCTCCTAAGTAAACATCATATCCAGCAATATTATATAAATAGCCAAACTCTAAAACCCCACCAAATATCTTTTTGATTACAAGTGGAAAGGCAGTGGCATTTAACGGAATCATTGTAAAATACGCAAGTGTTAAAAACCACCCCACAATAAAACCATGTTTCTTACCTAAATTATTATATGTATAAGAAAATTCTCCACCTTCTTCATCATGAGTTTTCATCATTATTAAATAGTTTTTTTCAATGATTATTATACATATAACACCAAGTGCAAGTCCTAAAAATGTATTTACTACTCCTGATTCTTTTAAAAATTTTGTTCCAGGCAACATAAAAGAACCCCAGCCTATTATTGCACCTAATACTATTGAAAATATATCTATTTTACTCAATTTATTTTCTCTCATAATTATCTCCATTCTTAACTAATCTAATTAAATATAAAAAATAAAATTTTCTAAAAGAAAAAAGCTATAATTAGTTTTTGTTTTAAATTAACCAATTATAGCTTTTTCAAACTACTTAGATTCTTGATAATTATAATTGCAGCTCTTATTCATTAATAGCTTTTTATAAACGATATTTCCTAAAATTCCACCTACTACTAAGAAAACAAAGAATATCCAACCTGATAAAGATAGGTTAGCTATTGGTGTATAAAGAGCTCCTACATTACAACCATTTGATAATCTTGTTCCAAATCCCATAGCAAAACCACCAACAATATATATTAAAGCTTCTTTTCCACTTATTGATAATCCCGCCTTAAAAGTCGCAGTAAAACTTCCTGCCAAAAGTAATGCAACAAGTGTTCCTAATATTATACCAATGTTTTGTACATTCATTCCATTTGAGAAAAATGGTGCCGTAAACATTTCTATTGGTTTACCAGCAAAACTAGCTACACTTTCTGGAGAAACTCCAAATGCTACAAGTAATCTACCAAACCAGAATCCATAAGGAGTAGATGCTCCCCATCCAGCTTTAGTTACACCCATTAATAATGTGAATATACCTCCAATTACAACTGCTCCCATTCCAAGAGTCCATGGTCTTACAAATAACTTTTCATAAGTATTGTGGCTAAATAATTTAAATGGCTCTTTGTCTTCATGAATTTTTTCTTGAAGAATTTCTGTATCTACGCCCAAATAAGTATTTTGAGCTTTTCTTTTTTCTTCATATATTTTCGCAACCCAAATTGCTATACCTGCAAAAACAATTGTTACTATTATTGCTCCTAAATATCCTTCTAATCCGTCCCATTTAAATAAGTCTGGTAAAAATACTCCATTAGCAAATGTCTCAGTTGATATTAGTGAATTCTTTATCCAATCAATACTTTGAAGTGGGAATCCTACATATACACCCATTCCAAAGAATATTAGAGTTATTAAAGCACGTGGTAATCCTGTTACTACATCAGTAAGAACCCCCGATGCACAACAACTAGAAAATGCCATACCAAAACCAAATATTATTCCACCTAGTATAAGTCCTAAATTGATAGGATTAACCCATAAATCATATTGTGTTGGATCTTGTCCTATAAAAAAGCAAACACTTACTATTGCAGTTCCTACAAATAATATCATCAATTTTCTCATTAATTTTGTAGATCCTGCTCTATAACTTCTATTTACCCCTCCTGCAAATCCAAAAAGTGATCTTGTAAGAGCATAACCTAATCCTAAACCTGCTAGTAGTCTAAAAAATAACATTGGACTACCAAGATTAATCTTTCCTATCATTAAAATTGCAGCAAGTAGCACAAATCCAATAATATATTCCGTATACTTTTTCATTTAAATTTCCCCCATTAATTTCTTTTAATTAGCAAACACTATTTAATATTATTATTTCAGCTATGGTGTTTTATTTGTTTTTACTAAAACACCATAGATTTTTTATAAATTTAATTAAAGTTATATTCTGTAACTATAGGCTCTCTATCATTAACCTTATCATTATAATATTCATAGAAGCTTATTCCCATAAATCCACCAGATACATTGTAGATATTATTAAATCCTAAATGTTGTAATGCTAAGCATGCATTGTAACTTCTTTGAGCACTTCTACAATGTAAGTAAACTGGTATGTCAGTTGGTATTTCATCTAATCTATCTCTTATTTCACTTAGTGGAATGTTTTTAGCTCCTTTAATATGACCCACTTTATATTCATCAACTTCCCTAACGTCAATTATATATGCTCCATTTTCCACTAAATCTCTCACTTCATGTACATAAACTTGTTTAAATGCTCCTTCTAAAAGATTTGAAGCAACTAATGCAGCATGATTTACAACGTCCTTAGCTGTTCCAAATGGTGGTGCATAGCAAAGTTCTAAATCTTTTAAATCTTCTACAGTTCCACCCATTTTTATTAATGTTGCTATTATATCTATTCTCTTATCTGCATTTCCTTTACCAATTGATTGTGCTCCTAAAATTCTTCCTGTTGGAACTTCAAATATTAATTTAAAGTGTAACGGCTCACTACCTGGCATTAATCCTACCTTATCTTGAGGTATAACTCTTACAACTTCATAGTTTAAATTTAAATTTAAAGCTTTTATCTGACTTTCTGTTAATCCTGTTGAAGCTCCATTATAATCAAATACTTTAATACATGATGATCCAATATATCCACTATTTCTTGATGATCTTCCATGGATATGATCTGCAACAGCTCTTGCTTGCTTTTGAGCTGGTCCTGCTAATGGTAATTTTGTTATTGAGTTAGTTAATGCATTATAAACTTCAACAGCATCTCCAACCGCATATATATCCATATCATTTGTCAAGTAATTTTGATTAACTTTTATTGCACCAGTTGTCCCTATTTCTAATCCAGCCTCTCTTGCTAAATCAGTTTCTGGAGTAACACCTATTGCCATAACTACAGCATCTGAAGTTATTTTCTCTCCTGATTCTAATACTACAGTATCTTTTTCAAAAGAGCTTACCTTGTCTCCAACAATTAGGTTTATGCCTTTATCATATATTTCCTTATGCAAAACTTGAACCATATCATAGTCAAAAGGTTTCATTATTTGATCCATTGCTTCAATTAATGTTACATTATATCCAGCTTCACTTAAGTTTTCAGCAACTTCAACACCAATAAAGCCTCCACCTATTACCGATATATTCTTGCTACTACTATCTTTTATAAAAGAATTTAATTTTGCTATATCAACAACATTTCTCACTGTGAATATGTTTACATTTTCAACACCTTTAATCGGTGGTACTATAGCCTTCGCACCTGGTGAAAGAACCAACTTATCATAGCTTTCAGTGTATTCTTTTCCACTTACAACATTTCTTACAGTTACTTCTTTAGCTTTTCTATTAATTGAAGTTACTTCTGTATAAATCCTTGCATCAATTCTGTATTGACTATAAAATTTTTCAGGAATCATAAGAACTAAATCCTCATGATTTGCAACTTTTCCACTTAAATGATATGGTAAGCAGCAATTTGAAAATGAAACGTGTGGTCCTCTTTCAAACATTATTATTTCACTATTTTCATCTAATCTTCTAAGCCTTGCTGCTGTTGAAGCTCCCCCTGCAACGCCGCCAACAATAACTATCTTTTTACCCATTATTATTTTCCAACCTTTCCCTAACAAATAACTTATAATTTAAATTGTTAAATTTTTATCTTAAAAAAATATACTTAATCAAGACATCGTAGTAATAATATCACACAAAACATCATCACACATAATAAAACTATGTTATGTATAATAACAGTTTGTTATATACATTATTTAATAAACAAACTTCTTTTAATATTAAAATATTGTTATTATTTTTATATACCTATACATATTTAAAAGTAAATTGTTTTCATGTAAAATTAATTTTATACATAAAATAGATTTATTACTATATAGTCTATAAATTAGCTACTTAAAATAATATTTAGGATGTGAGAATATGAATTTGACGTATCTTCGTTCCTTTTATACCACAGTTAAATGCAATAGTATCTCTAAAGCTGCAAAACAATTGCATTTAACTCAACCTGGTGTTAGTATGCAAATTCAAAAACTTGAAAATGAAACTAACTTTAAATTGTTGAATAGAAGTAACACTGGAGTAAGTCTAACTGAAGCTGGAGAAATTATCTTTGAATTTGCTGATTCTATGCTATCTATAGAGGATAATTTACAAAAGAAATTAAATGAATTAAAAAATGTTAAATCTAAATTAATTATTTCTTGTTGTAAAAGTTTAGGTGAGCATGTTATGCCTTGCAGTATATATACATTCAAAGAAATACATTATAATACTGATATTTCTATGGAAATAGATAATACTTCAAATATTCTAAAAAAACTATCTAATCATGAAACAAATATGGGAATTATACAAGGTAAGCCTAATCCTAATAATGATTTTGAAATACTACCTTTAATGCCAGATAAACTTGTTTTAGTTGGTGGAAAGGATACTACTATTAAATCTCTTAATATTGATGAGCTTTATAAATTACCTTTAATAGTAAGAGAGGAAGGTTCTGCAAATAGACTACTATTAGAAACTATATTAAAAGACAATGGAATTAATATTGATAACTTAAATTCTGTTTTATCTCTTAATTCCCCTCAGTCAATAAAATCCTCTATTGCTTTTGGACAAGGGTACTCTTTCTTGCCTGAAATATCAATAACTCATGAATTAAGATGTGGTTCATTTAAGAAAATTAGTTTAGAAAATATAGACATGCCTTTTAAGTATTATATTGTATTTAGAAAAAATTATAAATTAAATTATTATGAGCAGAAATTTGTAGATTTTTTAACTTCTAAAAAAAGATGCTTTTGTTATTAAATAACACTAAACTAACCACTATATAAAAAAATAGTAGCCTCCTCTCCCAATTGGAAGGCTACTATTTTTATAAACTAAAAATTTAATTATACCAGTTACCTAATAAAACTAAAATTTTATAAAGTAGAGTGTTAGAGCACTTTACTTTTTTATTACAATCTAAGATGCTATTTATATATCTTCTTCTAATTCCAAAGTTAAGTACATATAATCTCCATCTGATATGATTTCTCCATGTTTAACTCTTAATTCCTCTTTAAAAAGTGGTCCTGCTATAACCGTAGTATGAAATTCTCCAGCCTCACCGCAAGGATCAATTCCTCTTTTCTCTAACTCTCTCATATAATCAAAAGTAAGAGTTCTTCCTAAATCTTCTTTCCTCATTCCTTTATTTAGATTAATGGTAACAATCTTAGTTACAAATCCTAAATTAATGAATTCTTCAACTACTTCCTTATGACTTTTTCTCCAAAGAGGCATACCAAGTTCAAGACCTACACCACTAGTAACTATTTCATGCCAACACTCCTCTTCTGGCACATCAATATCTCCTGTTACAAGTACCTCTGCACCTAAATCTTTTGCTTCTTTTAATTTTTCCACAAAAACTTTTTCATAGTTTTTCCAATTTGTAGCTGCTGTAAAAAGAGGTAGTCCAATTGCTTCTGCTTGTGCCTTAAGCACAGATGGAAAAAGACTATGAGCTCTTGATCTCTCTCCATCTTCCTCCATCATTACAATAATACCTACGGCTGTTCCTTCTTGCATTGCTTTATATAAAGCTAATGTACTATCTTTCCCTCCACTATATGAGGCTATAAACTTTTTATCTTTTGCACCATTATTCCATTTTTTCATATCATATTAACGCTACTGAATATAAAATAGATATATCTTTATTTATCCAGTAGCTTCTCCTTTCTTATAAAAAAGTGATTTTACAGTTCACTACTATAACTTGTAAATTCACTTAATTCATTTCATCCTTTATTAGTTATATAGAAAAATTTATATTCTCTAATAATTACTTATAAAATCATAAACCTCTTCATCTTCCCATTGAGAAATTTTTATATTACCAAGTTCCTTACTCTTTTCAGGGAACTTTAAAAAGTTCTTTAATTCTCCTTTATGCTCTTCTCTATCTATTCTCGTTTTGCTAATCAAGATTTTTTGAACACAAGGTTTGCTATTTGCATCTGATGGTAACATCATTAAAGCTAATCCACCAATATATTTATTTTTATTTAAGTTTGGTTTTATCATATTTATATAAGCTATACCATCATGTTTGCTTTGCAAATTAAAAAATATTAGTTTTTCTGAAATTATGTAGCTTCCTTTAAAGGATTTAACTACTTCTCCCATAGAAAGGATTTTAAATATTACCTCTTCATTTCTAAACTCAATTCTTCCTTCATGAATTCCCCCTTCTTTTCCTATGTTAGTTATTAAGAAATATGCATAATATATTTTCTCAAATATTTCTTCATCAATCCCCTGATTATTTTCTAAATTATCAATATCCATTGCAGTTAAAGTTCTATTTAAAAATTTATCTAAACTCAAATCATATATTTTACATATATACATTAAGGTTTCTATTGACGGAAAAGCCTCTCCAGATTTGTATTTTGAAAGTAAATCCTCTGAAACACCTATTTTCTTTGCTAATCTCTTTTGAGTTCCTTCCAGTTGAATAAGTTTCTTTAAATTATAAACAAAAACTTTTGAAGTTTTATCATATATAGTGTTTTTTAAAACCTTAACCTTATTAATGTCATGCTTTTCTTCTCTATCTTCATTTTTTATGGATTCTATTTTAACTTCAATATCTTCTTCTATTTTTTTAATTTCATCTAATTCCTTTTTCAAATGCATCCCTCCAAAAATTTATTATTCCACTAAACTTTCTTTTCTCTTTTATTAAAGCTATTGTATGCTTAATAATTCGCACAAAAATATACCTAATTGAATTTCATTCAACTTAATATCATAAACTTTTCAAGTAAGTTTTATATTCATATATAAATATTGTAATAAATAAATACCTATATTACCATAATAACAAAGTTATTAAGAACATTTATTTCTTAATCTATTCCTATAAAAGTGTTGATTTTTTAGTCATAAATTTAAGATTATTTTCCCTAAGATCTGAAATTTACAGAATCTTTCCTTACTGTTTAGAGATAAGTATATGACCCTATTCTAAACTAAAAAATCAACACTTCTTTTACCCATATAAGGTTGTTTAAATGTAATAAACATACTTATTAACTAAAGGACTAGAACTACTCAAATTTTTATAAAACATTAAATTATAATAAATATGCTTATTACCTATATGAGACATTATAAGGAGAGGTTTACGTATGAGTAATTTAAATAAAACAAAAATTAAAGCAATTTTATTTGATTCAGGTAGAGTTTTGAACCAGTCTTCTACTGGTCATTGGTTTATAACACCTAACTTTTTCAAATACGTGGACAGACATAAATTTGATTCTATAAAAAAATCTAGACAAAAAGAAGCCTTTTCTAAGGCTTATGAATATATAGACAAGCAGAAGTTTATTCTTACTGAAAGTGATGAATATACTCACTTTTTAGAATTTTATAAAATTTTTTCTGATAATCTTCCTGAATTAGGATTAATTAAGGATGATATTAAATCAATAACAAATGATTATGTATACAATTATGAAAAATATACCTTCTTTGAAGATGTGCCTAGTACTCTTCAAAAACTAAGTCAATCATATAAACTAGCAATAGTATCAGATGCTTGGCCATCTTTAGAAGGCATATTTATAAACATGAATTTAAGAAAATATTTCTCTTCATTTATAATTTCTTCTCAAAAAGGAATAACTAAGCCAAATGAACTTATGTTTAGACTAGCTTTACAAGAACTTAATGTTCAACCTGAGGAATCAATATTTATTGATTATAATCCTAAAAATTGTGAAGCTGCTATGAAGTTTGGTATTACTCCAATAATATTATGTAGAGATCTTAAATCCTACATTTTCACAAAAATAAAATATAGAAATATCTTAGTAGTAAGAAATTTAAATGATATTTACGACATACTGAATTAAGTTAATCCCCCGGTTAACTTAAACTTTTAATATACATTTATACAAAATCCTAAAAGGAGCTATATAAAATATTTAATATAGCTCCTTTTTATGTGTTTATTATTATAGAAGGGTTTTAGCTTTTTTTGTCTAGTTCACTATACTTATATTTAATGCTATATCCTAGTTAACATTCTATTCTATCCATCTTTTTTTTAATATTTCTTTTATAAATTCTAAATTTTCCTTACCTATAGTCTTTTCTATCTCTTTCTCTATAATCAATTTAAGCTCATTATTTTTTTTGCAATATTCTACTCCCATTTCAGTAAGTTCTGTATATTTACTATTACTTTCTGTCTTTTTAAACTTTAAATAGCCTCTACTCTCTAATTTCTTTGCACATTTAAACATTGCCTGTCTTGAAACATTCGCCTGCCTAGCAACCTCTGCAATAGATATTTTCCCCATACTAATTTTAGCCAAAAGCATTGCCTCTGTATGAGAAATTTCCTCTTTATTTTCTTTTAACCATCTATCTTCAACTTCTCTTCTAAGAACTATATGTTTTTCACTTACTAAGTCTATTATATTTAACTCTTTATTCATTACCTCACCTATTTATAATAATTTTATTTATTATCTTTTTTACTTATTCGTACTTTAATACATTTTATCACATTAAGATTTGCATTTTAATCTTTCATTTAAATTTACATAATTCAATATAAAATTCCCTACTATGTAGTTTAATCTCTAAATAATTATTTAACCTAAATTTATAATCCTGATACCCCAAGTCAACTTAGTTGACTTTTTCTTTTCTTTATTGTTATAATATAGCTTGTCAACTTAGTTGACTTTATTTTTTTACCTAGGAGGATTTTTTTATGGGAAACACTAAATTTCAAAAATTTACTTTTACATTAATGATGTGTTTTGGCATGGTACTTTGTATGACAGTATATAATATGATTTTAAATGATGGACTAAATTCAAGCTTGCTTTCAAACTTATTTAAAGACTTTTGGTTTGGATTCATTGTAGCACTTTTTTTAGATGTTTTTGTAGTGAGTAAACTTGCTAAACCTCTTGCCTTTAAAATAGTTAAACCAACTGAAAATACACATCCTCTTAAAATTGTTATAGCTATATCTACTTGTATGGTTATAGGAATGGTTTTATTAATGTCTCTTTATGGCTCTATAGTTGTTGCTGGCTTCAATTTAGAAGCAATAAAAATATACCCTTACTGTATTGCAAGAAATTTTATTATAGCATTACCACTTAATTTATTAATAATATCTCCTTTAGTTAGATTTTCTTTTGGAAAAGTTTTTGCTATTAAGTAAAACTCTAAACCTAACTAAAAAAGCAACATGTATCATAAGCTCTTGATACATGTTGCTATATCTTATTTATCTTAAATTTTTTCTCAATTATGCCTTTAAACTTCCTTTTTATTAAAATTTTAAGAATGTTTAAATGCATGATATATATTATAAATTAATATTATTGATAAATTTTGCAAATAAAAAATAATTTAAACTATTCATCACTACATACGCAGAAAGAATTTTGAACTTTTATATACTCTTCTGGAGTTAAAGAAAGTATATATTTATCAAAGTGATCTTCACTACAGAAATATCCTACTTTATTTTCTATATAATTTTCCTTTGGTTCTTTTTCTAAATCTTTTCCACAATATAAACACTTTTTCATTTTGCTCACTCTCCTTATACCATATAAAACCTTTAGTTATTGTATAATCTTATGTTTTTCTTTATTATCTTTTTTTACTAAATATAATCTTAATTACCTCAAATTAAAGATATCACTTATATTATTAAGAAAAATTTCTCTTATAATATTAATTATTACACAATCATATCACCAATTCCACTTCTATCTAAAGTTTTATTTTCATATATTCTTTTTAACTCAGTAAAATTTTCAGACCAAACCAATAAATCTGAATTGGTAATCCATTGGTCACATGCTCCCCTTACACCTAGAGCCTTAAATTTCTCTGATAAACTTTTCTCTATAGAATTCGTAACATTACCAACAGAAATATTACAAAGTCCTCTATTAGTCTTACTATTTTCAATATTTAAAGTTTCAGTAATACCTATTTCATTGTGTGTCTTTAATAAGACTTCAATAATAGATCTTATATTATTCATAATTATATTTATATCTGATGATTCCTGACAAAGTTTTATATTTTCCTCTATATCCTTAGCTATTTTAGGTAATTTAGAAAATTCATAGCCATACCATTTTAAATAACCTGGATAATAAGTCTTATTATATAAATATGTTATCCTTATTATATTTTCAATTACCCTATTTAAGCATATCTTTCCACCAATTTCATCTCCTCTAGCAAAACATAAAGGAATTAACTCTAAGTATGATATTTCATCCCAACAATATAAAAGTTTATATTTCCATATCTCATCATCATAATATTTAAATTTTTCTCTTACATTTGTAATTTCACCTATTTTATCCTCAAAAATATTTCCTCTTGTAAGTTCCAATAGCTTTTGTTCTGGAATGCATAACCATTCCAGATCTGATAAACTGTATTCACCATGCTTTTTCTTAATTCCAAATTGAATCTTCATATGCCTTTCCACTGTAGTTATTCCAATATGATGAAATGAATTCTTCTTTGTAGGCACTGTTACTAATGCTCTATAATCCTTATCATAAACATATCTTGTATAGTATCCCTTATATGATATAGGTAACTTATCTAACAGCATTTTATCTATATCTACTGCATACTTATCATAATCATCATTACTAAGCCATATATGACATCTTGGCCCCCATTCATGGTCTCTGGATAATTCATCATCATTTCCTAAAACATCTGATCCATATCCTATAAGCCCAGCAGCATATTTCTCTTTTATCATAGGAAATTCATCCTCAATCAGTGGCTTCACTACTTCAAAATAAAACTTTTCATTTAATTCCAAACCTTTCATATCTACTCCTCATTTCCCTTATAATCCCTTTAACTTTTCATTATATATTCTACAAATCCTGAATCCTCATTTTCTTGTTCCTTAATTATTTTAAACCCATTATTTATATAAAATTTAACTGCTTTTTCATTCATTTTATAAACAGCTAAACTTATATTTTTATATCTAAGCTTAACAAAATCAAGTAACTTACTACCTATTCCTAATCCTTGACTTTCAACATCGACAAATAAAGCACCTATAAACTCCTTATTGATTATACTTATAAAACCTTTTATTTTTTTATCCTCATAATAAACAAAGGTTTCAGCCATTGGGATATAAACTTCCTTTACAACATTATAATTCTTTTCCCAATATTCTTTTTCAATAAAATCATGAGCTTTTATTGTACTTTCAAGCCATATTCTCATAATCTCATCTATTTCTTCTCTTCTAAGTTCTTTTATCTCTACCATTATTTTCTCTTCCATATAATATTTCTCACCTTTCAATAATCTACTATTTTAACTTAATTATATAACGTTCTTTATTTTCATTTATTTTTCTACAAGACTCTGCAACTCCTTGTGTATAAGCTAAACTTAAATTATCTATTGTTTCAACCTTTTCTGCATGTAATTTTAAACTCTCTCCCAAATAATTCATTTAAATCATTTCCCTCTTTTTCTTATAGTTTACTATGGTTACATAGTATCAACAAAATAAAAATATTTAAATATTATGAGAATTTAAAATTAATTTTGGTCATAAAGGATACTTTGACATTTTTTAATATAAAAAAAGCCATATAAATTATCATTTCTGAACATAAAAAAAATAACAAAAATAATGTATTATATTTTTACTACATTGTTTTTGTTATTCATAGTAACTATTCTTTATTTCAAAAATATTCTAGTCATTAATTTATCTATTGCCAAATCTCCAAATACTCTTTTTAATATTTTACATAATACACAGTCAATATTTACGGAATACTGACTTTTAGGCTTTTTCTTAGAAATTATTTTTGATACAACTCTTGCCACCTTTATTGGTGGTGGTGCATTGGTAATTAATTTAGTAAAGCTTTTTTTAAATAACATAAATTCTTCTTTGTAAGCTCCAGCACATTCTGATTTTGATGCCTTCTCAAGTGTTTTCATAGCTGGATCTATAAATTCAGTATCAATAAATGAAGGTTGTATTTTCACCACTTTAATTCCACTTTTCGCACTTTCCATTCTAAAACCATCAATCATACCTTCTAATGCATGCTTTGAAGCTGGATAGAAGGACATCATTGGTGTGGAAACCACTCCTACTAAAGAAGATGTTACAATAATATGTCCATATCCTTGCTTTCTCATTTGAGGCATAACAGCCTTAATAGTTCTTACTACTCCGAATAAGTTAACATCAAACTCTGCTTTTGCAGCATCTATATCTATAGTTTCTACTGCTCCTGCACAAGCATATCCTTAATTAGCAAAGACCACATCAATCCTACTTTCGTTTTTGATTATGGTTTCTACTGCTTTTTGTACTGATTCTTCATCTCTGATATCTAAATGCATTAACTTACCACCAATTTTTTCAAGCTCTTTCATTCTCTCTACTCTTCTTGCAGTACAATATACAGTATTCCCTTCTTCTAATAATAATTTAGCTGTTGCATAACCTATTCCAGAGCTTGCTCCTGTAATTAAGATAACTTTTTTCATTATTTCTACACTCCTATTTACAGTTATTACAACTATGTAATCCTTCTAATTTATTTTTATACTTAACTATATTTATTTCATCTTTAGTGTTTATACTTTTATTGTTAAAGCTTTATTCTTTAACAATAAAAATATTGATGATACTATAAGTGATATTCCTAATAACACTAGAAATAGCCATCCTTTATTTATTTTATATACATATGATGAAATTAATGGACCTACTGCATAGCCTAAAGATTCTGATGCTCCAACAAATCCAAAAACTATTCCCTTTATATTCTCATCTTCTCCAAATTCCATTAATGAATTTTGAAGTGATGCATTTAAAAATGTTGCTCCTAAAAAATAAATGATTATTACAATGGTAAATAAGGTTATACCTCTTATAAAAGATAATGCAAATAAAGATAGATTCATAACTATAAAGGATAAAAACAATTGTCTTTTCACTCCTATTTTATCGCTAGTCCATCCACCTAAAGGAGCAAATAAGCCAAAAACAAATAAGTAAATTGAAATTATTGATGAAGTATAAAATATTGTTCCTCCTAAAACATCTTGACCATAAAAAGGAAACATAGAGCCTATGCATCCATATATAAAATCACCTAAAAAGGCTACTGAACTTAATAAGATTATTTTAGGTGCCAGTTTATTTTCTTTAATATCCTCTACTATAACCCTTATTCTACACCCCAGTTTTCCCTTTGACTTTTTGCACTTATCCATGATCTTTTCCGACTTATTAATTTTAAATACCGTAAATATAAGTGAAATTATTATTCCTATTGATGATACATAAAAAACCATATTATAGTTATTTATATTAGATACTATAAATCCTCCTATAATAGCTCCAATAGCACCTCCAAGAGTAAAGACCGCTGAGGCATATCCTGTACATTCTCCTCGCTTTTCTTCATCTAAAGATCTTGAAAGTATAGAATAATTTGCTGGTGCTGACATTCCTAAAACTGCCCCTTGAATTATATATATACTCCCTGCTAAAATCTTTGTATGAAAAATGGTATATGCAAAAGGAATACAAGACATTAAAACAAGAGCAACTATAAGTAATAACTTATCTCCTATGGCATCTGAAACCATACCAAAAGGAACCTGAGCTAATGCCTTACTCACTCCATAAAGTGACATTATTATTCCTATTAATAATGTGCCTATTCCAAGTGAATCAAAATAAAGAGATATTATTGGTATCATAAAACTATAACTTATACCAAATATAAATCTTAAAATACAAAAATTTAATAGCTCCTTCTTCTTAAATAAAACATTATTTCTTATGTCCATGGCAAACTCCTTAAATTGAGTTTTTCTTTAGTATCCTTCATACTTTAAATTATTATTCAATCCTATATCTTAACTTTATTAAAGAATATTATATATAAAGCTGTAACTAAGACTGAAACTATTAGTAAACCTAAAAATAGATAATTTTTATTAATTTCATAAATATATGCTGAAATAAGTGGTCCTAAGGCATAACCTAAAGATTCTGATGAACCAACAAAACCAAAAACAAAGCCTTTTACTATGTGATTGTCCCCAAATTCTGAAAGAGAACTTTGAAGAGCTGCGTTTAAAAAAGTAGCTCCTAAAAAATACATTATTATAACTACTGTAAAAACTGGTATACTTCTAATTATTATTAAAGAAAGTAATGTTAAATTCATTACGGTAAAAGATAAAAATAGTTGCTTCTTATTTCCTATCTTATCACTAACATATCCTGCTATTGGAGCTCCTAAGCCAAATACCAAAAGATAAACTGATATTATTGATGAGGTATAAGAAACCGATGCTCCTAAAACATCTTGTCCATAAAAGTGAAAAAGTGCTATAACACAAGAATATATATAGTCTCCTAGAAAGGCTATTGATCCAAGAACTAAAACCTTGTGCATAAGACCCTTTCTTCTTAACTCTCCTAATATACAGGTTAAACCTACTTTATTTCCTCCACATGCTTTACTTACTTTCACCTTAGTTATCTTTAAGGAAATATAAATTAAAGTAATAAATACTCCAAAGGAAGCTAAGTAAAATACAGTATTATAATCATTTAACTGCGTTACAATATATCCTGCGATTGCTGCACCTATTCCTCCACTAAAGGTGAAAACTGCTGATGCAAAACCTGTACACTCTCCTCTTCTTCTAGAATCTAATGACCTAGCTAGTATAGAATAAGTAGCCGGAGCCGCCATACCTAAAACTGCTCCCTGTATTACATATAAAGCTCCTACCGCTAATGTATTATTAGTTAAGGTATATCCAATTGGAACAAATGCCATTAGACCAATGCTCAGTTTTAAACTTAACTTATCCCCCATCCTATCTGAAATAATTCCAAAAGGCATTTGTGCTAGTGTCTTACTAACACCGTATAAAGACATAACAGTACCTATTACAACAGTCTCCATACCTATAGAATCAAAAAACAATGGAATTATGGGAATCATAAGACTGTAGCTTATCCCAAAAATAAATCTATATGTGCAAAAACTTCTTAATTCTGTTTTTCTGAAAAACACACTATTTTCTATTCTCATCTCTTCTCCTACTTACTTAACAAAGTTTATATTATTTATTCTATTCTTCGCCTTCTTCATTTATTAAAATATGTAATCTAAAATTAATAAAAAAAGCATTTAGGTATAATCTCCTAAATGCTTTAAACTTATTATTTATTTTATAGAGTTTTTATTTTATTAATCCGTATATATAATTAACTAAAGAAATTCAATAATTATTTTAAATCATAAATTTATTTAGTTAGTAGCAACCATTTCATTCTTCATTGTATTTTTCTCAAAGATTTTAAAGAATGGATAATAAAGTACCATACTTACTGGTATAAGTAAAAATACAAAAAGAACATTCATAGCATCTAAAGATGATAAATATGCTTGTGCAAAAAATGGTGTAAATGATGGATCTACTATGTATCCTGGTGTTATAAACCCAGTTAATTGAGCAAAATATGTTAAGCCACAAGTAACTATTGGCGTTAAAATAAATGGTATGGCAAGTATTGGATTAAATACTATTGGTCCTCCAAATATTATTGGCTCATTAATTCCACAAATACCTGGTACTAATGATAATCTACCTAATGACTTTAAATGTATAGATTTACTCTTACACATTAGTAGAACTAAACCTAAGGTATTTCCAGCTCCCCCCATTATAGCTATTCTAAACATCTGAAGATTCATAAGTGCTGTTGGATCTTGTCCTGCCGCTATAAGCTCACTATTAATTCCAGTGTTAGTTATTCCAAGTGAAAATAGTATTGGAAATATTATTGATGTTCCATTAATTCCAAATAACCAAAGAATATTTCCAAAAGTTATTATAAATAAGAATCCCCCAATATTATCTACAACTGATAAAGCTGGTGTTAATATGCTCATTATTGCCTCAGGAATATTTTTACCTATCATAGAAACTAAGATAATATTTAACCCATATATTATTACTATGTTAGCTAACACTGGAAGTATAGAGTTGACAAAAGATGTTACTGCTGGTGGAACTGAACTTGGGAATTTCATTTTTAATCCCTTTAACTCTATAAATCTTGTTATTTCAACTGACAAAATTGATATTATTATTCCTACAAATAATCCATCTGCCCCTAAAAATTGAGTACTTATTCCTCCCTCAATAGCAGGAGCTGCAACCATAAGAAAAATAGAAGTTGATATTAATCCTACTATTGGTGCATTTAACTTATATTCCTTTGCCAATGAATAAGAAATTCCGAAAACACTTAGAAGACCAAATATCCCCATTGTCATATTAAAAGGTGCTGTTAATAAAGCATAATTTTCAGTGGAAAAGTTTTTCCAATTAATTAAGAATTTAATAAGTATATTTGATGTATTCACATCTACTAAATCCATAGTTATTGGTGGATTAGCTATTATTAAAAATAAAGCTCCAACAACTATAAGTGCAAGAGGCATCATCATTCCTGCTGATATGGCTCTTAAATGTATTTGGTTCCCTAATTTCGCTCCTAAAGGAGACAGTTTTTCATCTAATTTAGCTAAAAATTTGTTTTCCATCTTAAGTTATCCCCTTATAAAATTTTAATCCTTAATCTCGTATACACTTGTCCTATTAAATAAAACTCAAAATTCTTCCTCAAAGAATTTTTTGAATTGAGAGATGTTAATTTATCTCTCAATTAGTCCTACCCCTTAAAGAGATTTATCTTTTAATTAATATTGAAATCCATTATATTTAAATGCTGATTCAACGGCATCTTCTGCTTTATAAACCTTAAGTATTTCTTCATATCTTTCTTTATAGTCATTATCTACATTCATTTGAGGTATAACTTTACTTGCTTCATGTAAAAAATGGAATGAATCTCTTCCCATTTCAGCGCCTCTAACTGTGTGCTTATCTAAAGCGTAATCAGGAATTTCTGGAACTTCTCCCATTGCAAAGCCTTTAATAACTATATTTTTAAGTAAATCACTTGATCTATCTTTTTCACATGCACAAAGATATCTAATAGCATGTATGAAGAATATAGGTCTATCTCCATCTGCATAGTCAAACTCTTTTCTCATAGTATTTAAATTATTTATTAAAATTGGTGCATTAGTATCTCCCATTCCAATATCTTCAACAGTGATTGTTATAAGTCTTCTCCAAAGTTTATCCTCCATTTGAGGTGAAGTTATGTACATTTCATAAGCAAATTTACAAGCTTCTTCAACAAGCCCTCTTCTTATTGATTTTTGAAGGGAAGATATAACCTCGTCTCCTCTTAAACCATTTCTTGTTCTTATATTTGCCCATGGATCTTGAATGAATTTTTTACTCATAATAACTCTCCTATCTAAAATAAGTATTTAAATATGTTATAATTTATCTTAAAAAACAGTACTTCATAGAGGTGATTTTATGACATTTTTTTATTCTACTGATAAATACAATCTAAATGAACTTGAAATAAATATTCTAAATTACTTAGAAAAAAATATAAATGACATAAAAAATATAAGTATTAGAAAACTAGCTAAAGAAAACTTTACTTCTACTGCAACTATTTATAAGCTTATAAAAAAACTAGGTTTTGATGGTTATGCTGATATGATTTATGCTCTCCATTACGACAATTTAAATAAAAGTTTAGGAAGAAAATCTAATAGTCCTTATGAAGCTATTGAAAATTCCCTAAATCCATATAAAGAAAACTTTTTAAAACTTCTTAATAAGTATAAAGATAAGCAAATAGTCGTAACAGGTATGGGCTTTTCTCAAATTGTTGCCGATTATATATCGGAATCCTTATTTTTAAAAGGATTTAATATAACTTCAAAACTTCACATACAATTTTTAAATAAAGATAATGCTAATAAACTCTTATTAATAATAATTTCCCAATCTGGTGATACACCTAGACTTGTTGAATTAGCAACTAAAGCTAAAGAAAACAATTTAGAAATTATAAGCTTTACAGGCTCTGAGAACAATAAAATAAGTAGCTTATCTAATCTTTCTATAAAGACTAGGACTAATCCTAAATTTAAAGTAGAAAGCAACTTTTTCTCTGGTGAATGTATTATCGCTATTGAACTTCTAACACAAACTCTATAAAGATTTCTATGCCTATACTTTACTTTATAAAATACAATTATAAAATAGTTTTAACGTCTTTAAAAACATGTTATAAAAATTTAAAACATTGTATTTATTAATTTTACTCTTGTGGTTTTTATAAAGAATAAATTTATTGATTTAACAAAAGCTATTTATTAATAAAAGCCACAGGAGGATTTATAATGAAAATATTTAAAAGATTTTTCTTAATTTTATTAGTTGTTATAAATTGCATAGTTACCATTTCCCCTACTATTACCAAAGCATTTACTCTCCTAAATTCTAATCTTCTTCTAAATTCTAAATCCTCATTAACTCTATTAAATAAAGATAATGTTCCCTATATAAAAAATTCTATAATTCCCAAGTCACTTTATGTAATAATGGAAAGCCAAATGAGTAATGCAGAAAAAACCATGATTGCAACCCTCCAAGGACTTATTTCCAATAAGACAGATACTCAAATTTATATCCTTCCTTCAAGTGAAAGTGACTATAAAATCTGGCTAGAAAATTTTAAAAAAGAATATAAAATTAAAAATATTAAAATTGAAGACCCATGGGAATTATTGAACATTTTTAAACAATATATTAAAGGATATGTACTATATAGTAATTACAGATCACCTTCAATTAACAATGCATGTACTCTTGCTTCATTAAAAAATGCTTTAGCTATTGATGAATCTATAGAATCTAGGTTAAATGAACATGGAATTACTAATTTAATTGATGATTGTAGGAATACAGATAAATACTGGGCTTTTAATAACTTATGGAATTCTGGGTTAAACCATTCAACAGTTATACAGTTATCTCCAGATAAAACCACTGCCCTAAGAGATTATGCAATAATGTCTAAATCTCTTATATTCTATGAAGACATTAATAGTACAGATTTAAGAGATAAAATTTTTAGTTCTATGGAGGATAATGGATGTATATTAGGTTGGGGACCTGATGAACACGGAAATGTTTCACTTTCTTCAAAGTATGGAATTGATATGATTGCTGCTGATTGGTCTTATAATCTTTCTGTTTTAAGCTCTTTTCCTATAAAGGATCTAACTCAAAAAAATGTAAAAGAAATAAAGCAAGAAGATGGATTTCATTATGTAACCTTTATTATGTCCGATGGAGATAATCAACAGTGGCTACTTGGAAGCAATTATAATAATAAAAATTGGTTTGGTTCTCCTTATAGAGGTAAATTTAATTTAGGATGGTCAATAAGCCAATCACTTTACTACTTAGCTCCTACTGTTTTTGAAGAATACTATAAAAGTGCTAAAAATTCAATTTGTAATGACAACTTTGTTGTTTCTCCATCTGGGAATGGATATATATATCCAAGTAAGTTTCCATCTAATAAATTAGATAACTACACAACCCGATTAAATAATTATATGAAAAAAGTTGATCAGAATTATGTATTAATACTTGATGATGATGCCTTTTATAAAAAAGATCTATGGAATAAATACACTACTAAATCAAACATAAATGGACTTTTTTATCTTAATTATTATAAAAATAATAGTTATGGAGGGAAAATAATATGGTCAAATGATAAACCTGTAGTTTCTTGTCGTGATTTACTTTGGGAAGGATTAGAGAATGAAGATGAACTTATCTCTAACATAAATAATAGAGTTCTTGCAGGTCATACTAAGATAAATGATCCTAACTCCTACACATTTGTATATGTTCATGTATGGAGTAATACTATGGACAATGTCTATGATGTAGTAAATAAATTAACTAAGAATCCTAAAGTTAAGGTGGTAACTCCAACTGATTTTATGAAGTTAATAAATAAAAACTTAAATAAAGTTGATCAATAAACTAAAAAGACTATGACTTTTATTTAAAGTCATAGTCTTTCTACTTATTTTTTATAAATTAATTCACCTGAATAAATCTTATTTGTTCTAATTCCAGGCTTAATTTCTCCATTTATTGAGAATATATTATCACCATCTAGTATTAATGCTTCTCCACATGGGGCATTAAATGGTACATCTCCAATTGATTTCCACTCATTATTCTTTGAGTTATAAACTAATATTTTTGTATTCCAAGAGAAATCCTGAGGATCTCTTCCAAAATACTCTTTCTTAAATTCAGCTAAACTCTCATCTTTTAAAGTATTTAAATTCTTAACGGCATCATCATAAACAGCCTTATTAAATCCACCTATAACAAGCATTTCATCATCATTTAATTTTACTGAATTAGCACCTAAAAGTGAAATTTCTTCATTTCCAATCTTAACATTAGCTACTTGGCTCCATGAATTATCCTTAATGCTATACTTATAACCATCTGTATAAGCTGTTTTATCTCCACCACTAAATACATATATATCATCACCTAGTAATTGAGCAACTGATTGATTTCTAGTAGCTTCTCCAGGAATTTCTTTTAATTCTTCAGTTTTCCCTGTTTCAATATTAAATTTATATACCTTATTACTAGCTTTTCCATTTTGCTTTCCAAGACCTAAATAAATATCCTTGTCTTTTTTAACAGCAAAACCATCACTAAATGTAAAAGGTAAATCTCCTACGTGTTTTAAATTAATCTCTCCCTTTTCATCAGTTGTAATAAGAGAAACATTATTACCTTCATCCTCATTAGGACTTCCACCTACATAATAAATCCCTTCTTCAGCAGTTATTGAACTTCCATAACCAATTTCATAATCTAATACTGTATGATTTACTTGTTTTAAGTTTCCATTTTCATTTTTTAAAACATATATATCTGGATAAAGCTTTTTAGCTCCTCCTTTAACTACTGGCTCATCTGGGAAGTTAGCTCCTCCTCCAACAACTATATAATCTTTTGTTTTACCATAAAGTAATCCTGCTGTTCCTATATTTTTACTTTGTCCTTTTTGAGCCTCTAACTCACCATCAACAGTCCACTTAATTGAAGTAATCTCTTTATTTTTATTATTAGCCTCACTAGGTTTATTTCCACACCCTGCTAAAACAAGCGGTAGCGTAAGTAATACTCCATACTTCCATATCTTTTTCATAATCCTTTACCCCTTTCAAAATAAAAAAATTAAACTTTAAATAAATTAATTCTTAATTATTAGAGCCACTCTCTAAATATTTCAAATTCATTTCTGTGTAAGACATTTCTTCACTTGGTGTTCCTTCATATAAAACTCCGATGTTTCCATTGCTTAATTCTGTTAAACAAGAATAAGCATAGTAACCTGGTTTAATTAACTTATTGTATTTCCAATCAAATTCATATTTAGGTTCACCATTTTCATATGTTCCTACTTGATTGATTAATCCTACCCTTACAGTACCATTTACTCTATCTCTTGTACTTGAGTTTGGATTTGAGAAAATAACAGCATCTTTTCCATCCACTTTTTTACTGTAACTTATAACACTTAGTTGACAATATGGCTCTAAAACACTTGTATCCTTCTCTACTGTCTCATCCCAAGTAGCTCCACCATCAAAACTTGTTGCAATATTTAAATATCCAGTTAAATTTCTCATAAATAATTTTAATTGTCCATTTGGCATTTCAATAGCTTGACATTCAGTCAATTGGTGTGATTCATCTGATAAAGTTTTAGAATTTATTATTTTTTCATTTTCTAATTTTCTATTATCATTTGGAGATTCTCCCATTGTCCAGTTTTTACCACTATCATCACTATATATAACAGCACTAGATTGTTTACCCTTTTCATTTGTATAATAAACAGGCACTACTAGTCTTCCTTTATGCTCTCCATTCTTTATTTGTATTCCTCTACCTGGAGCTATTCCTAAGAACTTCATCCAATCCTTTTTGACTTGGAAATTAATATTCTCTGGTTCACTCCAAGTCTTTCCGTCGTCATCACTATATACAAGATTTATATAGCTTGTACCTGTTGATTTTAAAGGTGATGTACTGGAATTTATATTATCTATTTTGGTTCCATCTTTAAATAAATCTCCTAGATTATTTGTTGTATACCCTGTCTTATTACCATCTTTATCATAGACTGCATTTTCTCTTACAGTAAATTCTTTACCTGATGAATCATAAAGACACAAGTATTCTTTTCCATCAATATTCTTAAATCCACTTCCTAATTTAGCATTCCAAAAACCATATCCTGAAGGGAAATGTGTTACTAATAAGAATATTCTTCCCGTTTCATCATCTTGAATTAAAGTTGTATCTATAACGGATGATCTATCTGGATAATCCATTATTATTTTTCCTTTATCCCAAGTTTTCCCTCCATCTTCACTTCTTCTAACAGCAGTATCAATATCATTACGAGGTGCATCTGCTCCACCTTGTCTTCTAGCATCTATAGAAGCTATTAAAGTACCATCCTTTGTTTTGAATAGAGCTGGTATTCTATAATTGTTAGAATTTAAGAATCCCTTATAAAATAAATCTATAGGATCAGTTTTAATAGCTCCATCTACAAGCACTTCATCTTTATGCTTAGTCTCTCCAGTTTTATTTATTAAATAATCATCACTTACAGGTTCCTTATATATATTCATAAAATCTATATTCCCTTTAAAATTATATTCATTAGATTGTCCATATCTATCAGTCTTTCCAATAAAAGCACTATCTAAATTTTCTATATTATTTAAAAACTTAGTATTACTATCTTCAATATCTCTTACTAACTTTCCATTAATAAAAAGTTTATACCCTTTGTTCTTTTCAACCTTTAAAGCAACAGTATTATCCCCTTCATTTAAGGGTTCATCTTTATAAATATGTACTAAATTTTCAGTACCACTTTGTGTATCTCCTTCATTTCTTTGATTTCTAACCTCAAAACCAACTCTTGAATTAGTAACGTAAAAATTAAAATATCCATTTTTTGTTTTGCTATTACTTATTCCTAATAAGCTTTGTATTTTAGAATCTTTTAAATTGAATTTTACTAAAATAGTACCTTGATCTAAGCTTTTATATTTTTCTAAATCTCCAGTAATATTTAAAGCATTAGATTTCTCTAGATTGATGTTCTTATATTCTCCTAGAGAATTTAAAGTTTCCTCATTGTTTACATTAACCTCATACCCACTATTATTTCCTTCTGAGTTTAAAGTACTTCCTTTAACTAATACATAATTACCACTACTTATAACCATAGCAGCCGCTAAACTTAAAGTTATCCCTTTGTAATTCATTTTACATCCTCCCATAAATAATTTTTTATTATTTTGAAATAGCATTAATTTTTAATGCTAAAACACACGAAGTAAAATTTTTTCTTATTGTTTCTATAATTTGTGGATTTATCTTTTAGAATATATTAAGTGTTATTTTTATGATAGTTACTTATTTTAATAAAAAGATTTTTTCTCTTAATTCTCTTTAAATCTTTTAAGAATATAATTTTTGAAATGCAACGACTAAAATTTGATTACTAGAATGTTTAATAAAAATTATTAAATACTAAATAGATATTTAATTAATCCCTTCTTAGGACACTAAAACATAATTTAAGTTTTTCTTATAAAATCAATTCTCCTAAAAAACTTTGTTATTTTTGAAAAATGTTTTCAAAATAAGATTTTTTTGAAAATATTTTTCTTATATTCCATATTGTAATCCTTTTCTAAAGAAATTTCAATACAATAAAGATATTTTTATGGTAAGTTTTTCTATTAATTTTTCACAAATTTGCTGTTAATCTTTATATCCCTCTGTTTAAATTTAATTTTAGTATAAGAAGTACCTATCAATTTACTCTGAAAATTAAAGATTTTAGCCTTTAAAGCAATATTTTTCTTATTAAATTCTATACACAAGAAAATTTTTTTCACTAAATTATATTTTCGAAAATAATTTTCTTAAATTTAACTATCAATTTTAACTTGAATTTAAAGTTTTAAGAATTAAATATGAATATGTTAAGCTTCTCATAAAGATAATTTAATATAGCCATAGAGTAAAATAATGCTCTATTTAATTTTGTCCTAAAGTAACTCCAACTGACTTTATGAAATTAATAGATAAAATGGATCAATAAACTAAAAAGACTATGACTTTTATTTAAAGTCATAGTCTTTCTTATTTCAATTAGTACCTTTATTAGTCGCAACCACAATCCCCTCCACTATCGCATCCACAATCACCCCAAGAATCATTACAATCGCAGTTATCCCAACCATTATTGCAATCACAATCATTCCAATTATAATCACTTGAACTATTTATAAAATAACTATCTCTTCTATTATTAGAAGGTTCCCCTGAATTATTTCCTCCTAAGACCACTATCTTTAATAAACTTGCAATTGCACATGAAGCAATAAATACAAATATTACACCTAATAATATTTCCATAAAATCTCTCCTTATTTTTCATAATCTATATTAGAATCAAATTTTGTACTTAAAACCTACAGCTCTTTTTGATAAACTATCATATATAACTTCAACTTTTCTATTTAATCTTATTGGTTGAAAGCCTTTAGAATCTAAAAAGACTTTAGTAAAAATTCTATCTATCCTCCTATTCTAATACAGCTAATAAAAAAGTTAATTTTCTCTATAAACCCCTCACTTAAATTAGAATATTCCTGTTTAATTAAATTTCTCACCTCTTCTACAGATGCATCTAATGGAAGTGTATTTGCTCCTTCAGCTATATTTCCTATGGCTATATTAGCCTTTGCATAATCTCCTATTGCTACATCTGATGCTATTGCACTTGCACCTACTGCATATTTTCCTATAGATAGTGAACCTATTGAAAATACCCCTATGGATATTGCTCCAATTGAAAATGTACCTATAGAAATGGCTCCTACTGATAATAATATTCCTATTGCTAAAACTGCCAAACTGATTAACCCCATAGATATAAATCCCAAACTCAAAACTCCAAAAGAGATAAATCCTAAAGATATGATCCCATATGATATACTTCCTATAGCAACTATCCCCTTTGCCTTCTTCAAACCTCTTCCTAAGTTAATATGCACAAGTGGTAATCCAAATAATCTCCTTTTACTCTTATATTCATACTCCAATGAACCTCTGTTAAAGTTAATAATTACCTGTGTTTCTTTATTACCTACTTTTTCTGCTTCTTGTTTTTCTCCATTATTTATTTCTTTCCTTTTAAGAGTATCAAAATCATCGCTCTCTTTAACCAAACTATCTATGGTTACATTATATAGTTCAGAAAGTATTATTAGCTTATTTAAATCTGGTGTTGATTGTCCAGATTCCCACTTTGAAATCGCTTGTCTTGATATTCCTAATTTCTCTGCTAATTCTTCTTGAGATAATCCATTCTTCTTTCTTATTAATTGTAATTTTTCAGCTAGCTTCATACTCTTCACCTCCATAGAAAAACTATACAAAATTCATATATATTAATCTACCAACTAGCAATTTCTTTTTGTCAACCATAGGTTGCATCCCTGTATTAATCAACTTTTAGCTATAATATGGCTTCCATTTTCTAAGCATTAATTAAACTCTGAATTATTATCTATTAAACCTATATCCCTAGCTTATATCTCTCTTTAAATTACCTTATTATACCATATATTTAAAAACCTATATAATATTATTCTCTCTTGTTATTAAACCACTTCTTAAAATATTAACTATTATAATTTCATAACTAAAAAAGGATTATGGTTTTGTTATAAACCATAATCCTTTTTATCTATTTTTTATTATTTATTCTTATAAAAGGTTCTTCTACTTTAGTATCTATCAATTTGTCATAAGCTTTAACTTTTCTATAAGCATTTCCCCAAGTTTCATTTCTCCTATAATCACGTATCTTGTCTAAATCAAATTCAGCCACAATTATACCTTCTTCTAAAGAATTAGCTTTAACTATGTTATTATCAATATAATTTCCACTCTCATCAAAAACTATAGGACTATATGCACAAGAATTCCCCCATTTTTCTCCTGGATAATTAGCCATAGCAACTCCCACCATATTTTCAAAGGCTCTGGTTGATAATTGATTTATTCTAGCTGGATTCATATCACAAGCATTAGGCACAAGGATAATTTCTGTTCCTTTAAGCATTAGTACTCTAGCGCTCTCTGGGAATTCCCTGTCATAACAAATCATAATACCTAATTTAACACCATTAAAATCACAAACCTTAAATTCTTCTCCCCCTTGAAGCAAAGCTTCTAATGAAAAATCACAGGTATGAACCTTTGAATATTTCATTAAAATTTCTCCAGTTTTATCAATTACTAAAGCGGTATTTTGCGGAGCCTTTTTTCCTTTTGAAAGATAGGTAATAACAACTCCAATTTTCAACTTTTTAGCAACTTCTCTAAATGATTTGACATAATTACTCTCTTCATCAATAGCTTCTTCAAGCCATTTTTTTCTTTCCTCTTCATAGCTTTCATCAAAAGGATTGTCAAAGGCATCTTCATATGGTGGGTTATATCCATTTGACCACATCTCTGGGAAAAGCACTATATCTACCCCCAGTTCTTTTCCCTTTCTCACATATTCTAATCCTAACTTTAAATTCATATCTATACTATTTGCAAAAGCTTTTTCTTGCACTAATCCAATTTTAAAACTTTTCATAAATTACCTCTCACCCATTAAATTAACACTTAATTTTCTATATTTTCTTTCTGGATAATGAATTTATCCTAATCATTAAAGACATCATCTATACCTACATAATTTATATTTATAAAATCACTTCAATTAAAATAAGCTCATTTGAACTTTTTCATATCTACTTTTATAATCTTTAATTATGTCATCCATCTTATATAGAAGTTCATATTTTTCACACTCTTCTTTAAATACTTTCCAAAGCTTTGAAGATTTCATAGATGGGCACTCATATTTTTCTCCATAAGTAGCAACATATTTTTTAACCATCTCATCATTTCCATAGATTTCTCTTAATTTATTATAATAATACTCTCTTTGATTTTGTCTTAAAGTAACTCCAAGCCCATAAGAAAATACAAATTTTGCTCCACATTCATAAGCTTTTCTAATAATATTAATAATATTTTCTTCACTATCATTTATGAAAGGAAGGATTGGCATAAGAAGTACTCCAACATATATTCCATTATCACTTAATTCTTTTATAGCCTTAAATCTCTCACTACTAAGACTTACATTAGGCTCTATCTTTTTACATAAGTTATCATCATATGTTGTAATAGTAATTTTTATTAATACCTCTGAATGTTCTTGTATCTTTTTTAAAATGTCTATATCTCTTGTAATTAAGCTGCTCTTTGTGGCAATGCTTATGCCAAAATTATATTTATCTACTAATTTAAGTGCTTCTCTAGTAAGCAAATATTTTTTTTCAAAAGGATTATAAGGATCACTCATTGCTCCTATTCCTATTACTCCTTTTTTCTTTTTACTCTTTAAATCTTTTTCTATTATTTCTGTAGATTTTTCCTTAGCTCTTACTCTATCAAAATCTATTATATTATAACAATTACTCCTTGAATCACAATATATACATCCATGACAACATCCTTTATATATGTTCATGTTGTAATTAAGCCCAAACCATGAATTATTCTCCACATAGCCCGATATAATTTTTTTAGCTGGTATATACTCCATAAATTCTTCTCCTTCTTTTAATCATAATCTAAACTAAAAGCTGAATTTTATATTATATATCTTATTTTAATTATATTCTTATTAAAAGTCCTTGTGTTTATAGATAAAAAATAATTTCTCCTTTTAAATTAGTCCTATTTTAGGTGAATATTGATTTAAATTAAATATAAAAAGAGAATCACAACAAACTATTATGATTCTCTCCATATTATTAAAAATTACTATTCAATTCTATAATCCTACAACTTCTTTAATTTGATGCATAACTCCATCTTCATCATTGCTCTTAGCTACAAATCTTGAAACCTTTTTTAATTTTTCATGAGCATTATCCATTGCATAACTATGATACGCACTATCCATCATCTCTAAATCATTTAAGTAATCTCCAAAAACCATAGTCTCTTCAAACTTAATATCTAATAGATTTTGTATTTTTCTTATTGCAGCTCCTTTATTAACTCCTTTTGCCATTATATCTAACCATAAATAGGCAGCTACAGTTACTTGAAGCTTGTCCTTATATTTATCAAAATGATTTAAACTGTTATTTTCTGCTCCCTCAAAATCACACATAGTAACTTTTAAGATTGTATCATCAACTTTTTCTAAATCTTCTACTATTTCAAATCTATCGTAATACTTTCTTACTTCTACTAAAAATTTCTCATCATCACAATCAACATAAGCTGATTTTTTCCCACATAAAACAACATGAGCATTTTCTACAGTTTTTCCAACTCTAATAAGCTCATTTGCCATTTCTCTATCTAGTTCATTTACCACAATTTCTTTTCCTTTATAAACAACAAAAGTTCCATTTTCGGATATAAATAACATTTCTTCTTTTATATCTGAAAACTTGTTAATCAAATTATAGTATTGTCTTCCACTAGCTGCTGCAAAAAGTATGTCCCTTTTTTTAAGCTCATTAAAAACATCATAAAAGTCTTTGCTTAACTCCTTATTGCTATTTAATAATGTTCCATCCATATCAGATGCAATAAATCTTATGTTTTTCTTATTCATCTTCATTTCCTCCTAAGTAAAAAAGAAATATGCATTTAGCATATCTCCGCTCTCTACAAGTTTTTCCCAAGTTTTTGTTATTTGGTTAACCCATTCCAAATAAAAATCAAGCAAATTATATTATATCATTTTTAATGTTTTGTTCCTCTTCTCAAAACTCATTTATAAGACAATAAAAGTGCCTTAAATAAAAAAAAGTACTATTTTTCTAATTAAATAGCACTTTTTTAAAATAATTTAATTTCCACTAAAAATATTGTTTTTTCTGTATATTTATAACTAAAGTTCCAGTTATATATAGAATTTCACTTGAATTATTATGAATATCTCATAAAATATAGTAATAACCTCTTTTGATAATTCTTTATGCACTTAACTACTCAAGATTTATAATATAAAATATTATTAGCTAATATTTATAAATAAAAATATCTAATAACTCAATAAAATTTAATTTCAAAGTAATAAACTTTTTAGTTGATATTACTAACTAAAGTCCAACGACCTCTTTAATTTGGTACATAACTCCATCTTCATCATTATTCTTCTCAGTTATGAATCTTGAAACCTTCTTTAAGTCTTCATGAGCATTTTCCATGGCATAGCTATGATATGCACTTTTCATCATTTCTAAGTCGTTTAAGTAATCTCCAAATACCATAGTCTCATCAAATCCTATATTTAAAAGTTCTTGAATTTCTTTTATGGCAACTCCCTTATTAACTCCACCAGCAGTTACATCAAGCCATATATCTCCTGCTATTGCTACCTGAAGCTCTTTCTCATATTTTTTAAAATATTTATAACTATTTTTCTCTGATCCATTAAAATCACACATAGTAACTTTTAAAACTGTATCATCAACTTTTTCTAAGTCCTCTACTATTTCACATCTTTCATAGTATTTTCTAACTTCTTCTAAGAATCTCTCATCATCACATTCAACATAAGCTGAATTTTTACCACATAAAACAACATTTGAATTTTCTATGGTTCTTCCTATTCTTATAAGTTCATTAGCTACTTCTCTATCTAATCCGTTAACTACAAGCTCTTTTCCTTTATAAACAACAAAAGTTCCATTTTCAGCTATAAATAGCATGTCCTCTTTTATCTTGTCAAATTCTTTTGCTAGAGTATAATATTGTCTTCCACTTGCTGCTGCAAAAAGTATATCCCTCTTCTTTAGTTCCTCAAAAACTTCATAAAATTCTGGGCTTACTTCCTTGTTACTATTTAATAAAGTTCCATCCATATCTGTTGCTATAAATTTTATCATATATATATCCTCCTAAGTAAAAAAAAGTATAAACTAAATTAACTACAAAATAAAAATTAATATATTATAGATATTTCTCTCTCTTTTAGTAATTTTAAAATTTCTTCATTTGGTTTTTTATCACTTATTATAAAATCTACATCTTCACATTTTGTAAAACTACAAACACCATCTGTATAAAATTTTTCATTTTCTGCAACTAAATAAGTTTTTAAACTAGCTTTAATTATAGCATTTTTCATGCTGGCCTCTTCTAAATTAAAATTGCTTATAAAGTCTTCTACTAAATTTATTCCACCAACACCTACAAATGATTTATGAAATCTATAATTTTTAACATCCTCAACAGCTCTACCTCCTACGGTTCCCCCTAAATTTTTATTATACATACCACCTATGCATATAACATCTATGGAAGGATGTGAATCAAAAAGTATTGCTATTCTATTCATATTTGTTACTACAGTTATGTGCTTTTTAGTATTTAAAAGCATATTTGCAATTGAGTAATTTGTAGTAGATGCATCTAAAAATATAAAATCTCCATCTTCAATTTCATTTAAAGCAAGTTTTGCTATGGCATCTTTTTCGCCTAAATTTTTCATAAGTCTAGGCATGATACTATCATCATGAACAGTTTGTCTTTCTAATATAGCTCCACCATAAGTTCTTTTAAGTAATCCTTCTTGTTCAAGCTTTTGAAGATCTTTTCTAATCATGCCTTCAGTGACATCAAATCTCTCACTTAAATCTTTAACAAAAACTTTTCCATCTCTTTTTAATATTCTTAAAGTCTCCTCTAATCGTTCCTCCATGAACATAGTCTTACTCTCCTTTTTACCTAATTAAACTCCAATTTATATAAATCTCTTAATCAAATCGCTTTTATTATTATTTGTTATTATTTAATATCATTCTCTTCTCATTTATTATTATATGATATTATTTACTATGAATCAATAATAAAAGGGAATATATCAAAACTCAATGACCAAACCTATCAATATTATGAAGAAAATATCTGGATAAACTTTAGAATTTAAGCTATTATGCAGAATATTTTACGTTAAGAAAAGAAGCTATTTGACCAGCGGGAGTTCTTCCCCTTAGTAAAATCTTCGGAGTAATTGCTATATAGATGACTCCAATGTAACTAAAGTTCCATTGGATAAGTTCAAGAATCCAAATTAAAATTTGGACTTTCACTTAAAATCCAGTAATTCTCGGAATATATTTTTAAGTTTTTTGAGTTATTTTGATATATTCCCTTATTTTAGTTATAAAAATAATAATAAACTAACTGCCATAACAATCATTCCTGCAACTAATCCGTATATTGAAAGATGATGCTCTCCATATTTCCTTGCTGTTGGTAATAACTCATCTAAAGATATAAACACCATTATTCCAGCTACTGCAGCCAATAATATTCCTAAAGTCATATCATTAAAAATATTTCTAAGTAATGTATATCCTATTATGGCACCTATAGGTTCAGACATTCCTGATAGGAAGGAATATAGAAAAGCTTTCTTTTTATCACCAGTAGCATAGTAAATAGGTACCGAAACTGATATTCCTTCTGGTATGTTGTGTATTGCTATTGCAATTGTTATTGGAATAGCTAAACTTGCTCCATTAAGTGCTGAAACAAAAGTAGCTAATCCTTCTGGGAAGTTGTGTATAGCTATTGCTAAAGCCGTAACTAGCCCTGTTCTCATAAGAGCTTTATCTTTAAAAGATTCATTTTTAGAATCCTCATATATTAAATTTGAAGATACATTACCTTCATCTATATCCTCAATACTTCTTGCTTCATGGGGATTTTCTTCTTCAGGTACAAACTTATCTATTAAAGCAATTATTGCTATTCCTGCAAAAAATGAAATAACAGTAACTAAACTACCGGCTTTAAGCCCCATAGCTCCAACAAGTGAGTTTTTTGCCTCTTGAAATATTTCTATCATAGAAACGTAAATCATAACACCAGCAGAAAAACCAAGACTTATACAAAGAAATTTTTTATTTGTTTTCTTTGCAAAAAATGCTATACAGCTTCCTATTCCAGTAGCTAAACTAGCTAATAAAGTTAATAAAAAAGCTAAAAGTATATTATTCATTTCTCTTCCCCCTCTCATATTCAATTGATAATTATTATCAATTATAACTTGTAATTTACCATTTGTCCATACAATTCTATTATTTTATAAAAGTTTTATGTTCAAATTCCTCTCATTTCTCTTTAAAATACTATATGCAAATTAATATATTAACTCTATTAAAATATCAATACTTAGCTATGTTTTAAACTAGTATTAATTTTTAGATAGAACTATAAGACCATCTTAATGAGCAGTTAATACATGCTGTTCTTTTAGGAAGCACCTTTTTATTTCATTCAAAGGTGTAAGTTCAAAATACAAAATTAAAAATTTTGATTTTCACTTAAAATTAAGTTAGATCTGAGTGGCTAGCTAAAAATCAACATTCATCTAAAACAGAGCCTAAAAAAACAAAAGGCATCATAGCTTTTTAAGCTACAACACCTTTTTATCTAAATTTTTAATTATTCAATTTATAAGATTTAGATTTTATTAAACATGAATTTTTCCGCTATCTTGTATTTCCTCTTCATTTATTTTAATACCTTTTTTCTTTAATCTATTGTTAGTAACATTTCCAAATATACAATATATAGCAGCCATTGTTGGAACTCCTACTAACATTCCAATAAGTCCAAAGGCACTACCACCAATCATAATTGCAAGTAAAACCCATAGAGATGATAACCCTACTGATCCCCCTACAACTCTTGGATAGATTAAATCTCCTTCAACTCTTTGAAGACATAATATAAATATAATAAACCAGATTGCTTTTATTGGGCTTATTATAAGTATTAAGAAGAATGAAGGAATTGTTCCTATAAATGCTCCTAAAATAGGTATTAAACTTGTTGTACCAACAAGAACACTTATTAAGAAAGCATATGGTATTCTTAATAATGACATACCTAGGAAACATAGTGTTCCTATAATTAAAGCCTCAGTACATTGTCCAATAATAAATCCTGAAAATACTTTATTGACAGTTTGTCCAACTCCTAATATTTTCTCTACAATATCTCTTTTAATATATGCATACATAACTTTTTTAAGTTGACATATTAATTTTTCTTTACTTGAAAGCATATATATTGCTAATACAAAGGCTAAACAGAAATCAATAATAGCTGTTGTTACATCAACTGTTATACTAACAATATAAGATGCAAGTCCACCAAATAAATGGGTAACTGTTTTTAATATTTCTTGCCAAGCATTCATAACTTGATCCCAAACCTTACTTAAAATTACTGTTGAATCAGCATAATTGTTCATAGTAATTTCAAAGGATTTTAAATAACCTGGAATACTGTTTGTAAGTTTAATAATGCTTGAAGTGATTTCAGGTACAACAAATAATATTATTGCAGTTATAGCACTTACTAAAACTATTATTGTAACTGTAATGGCTAAAGGTCTTTTGGCATTTCTAACCCACGATTTTTTACTATTATCTAATTTCTTAAATAATTTTCTTTCAAAAAATTTCATAGGTATGTTTAAAATAAAAGCTATTGCTATACCTAAAATTAATGGTCTTATAAGATTTGTAATATATCCCAACCCACCAAAAATTGTGGAATATTTCATAAATACAAAAGCTAAAACTATACCATAGGTAACTACAATTAACGCTCCTTTTAACTTTTTATCATTAGAAAACATGTCATCACATCCTTATTTATGGTCTTATTATATTTTCTTATAATAACCCAATGATTGTATATCATAAAAATTGCTTAGTTTTTTCTAATATATCATATTGTTAACTTTCTGTTAAGACAATATTAAGTTTTATTTCTTCTAAAATATGTTTTCAAATTTATATATATACTAAAAACTTATTTTCCCGTACGCTTTAAATACATTTTTACAAATAAATTAGGTGTATAAGCAGCTAATTTCATATACATATACATGTTTCTTCCATATCTATTTGTTCTTGAAGTTGCCTTCTTTAAAGCTTTTTTCACACTCTCATCTCTAAGCACTTTTAAAGTGTCTTCCTTTGTTTTACTATTTAAAAACCCCAATACTTGATACATTATATGTTCAGCAGTAAACTCTTTTTCTATAATATCTTTTAAATTTCTCTCTAGTTTTTTTTCTTCAATAAACTTAGATACATCCTTCATTGACTTTATTACTGTTATATTTTTATATATATCAGGATTATTTGTTAAAGAATCCTCTCTTTGATAATAAAATACTAGACTATCCTCTATTCCTCTAACTTTTTCTGAACTTAAAAGTGCTTTAAATATAAAGTTTAAATCTTCTGCACCATGAGCTCCTTCTAAAAATCTAAGATTATTCCTCTTTAAAAACTCTTTATTATAAATAAGACTTCCTGTCCAAAGTCTTACTTTATTATCCTTATAAGCATAAAAAACATCCTTACCTGACTTTTCTTTTCCAAACTCAAAACTTTGTTCTCTATTTATATTTACACTGTCATCTTCTTTTATCCTTTTGTGATCAAAAAATACTATATCAGGTTCATTAAAAAGATTCCTTTCTAAAATTTGAACTAAGTTGTTTTCCGCAAAGTCATCTGAATCTAAAAATAAAAGATACTTTCCTCTTGAATACTTAATTCCAATGTTTCTAGCAACACTTTGCCCCCTATTTTTTTCGCATCTAATAACTTTATGAGCTATCTTAAACTTCTTTAAGCATGCCTCACTGACTTCACATGTATTATCTGTTGATCCATCATCAACAACTATAACCTCAAAGTTATTTGATGTCTGCCTTTCTAAAAACATAAGATTTTTCTCTATATATTTTTCTGAATTGTACGCAGGAATTATTATACTTAAAAACTTATCACTCATTACTGTCATTTTTCTTCAACTCCATTATAGTCTTAAATTATGTCCATTAGCCTTTTTAAATTTTATATCCCCTAATACTTAATACTCTTTAAATAAATTGTTTTAAAACTAACCTTATTAAAAATTAATATTTTCTAAATAAAAAACTATAAAATTAATTTCTATATGCTAATTTAACTTATTAAAGTAAAATTTTTCTTAATTTATCAGTGGCATAATCAATAGCGACCTCTGTATTCCCGTTATTTTTTCCTCCACCTTGAGCTGCAAACTGATTTCCGCCACCTCTTCCATCAATTAAAGTTATTGTATCTTTTAGAATTTCATTCATATTAGCTTTTTTAATATCTTTAGAACTATTAAAGATTAAGTTGACTCTATCACCATTTCTTACTGCAAATAAAACTATAGAATTATATTCATCAGTTATTTTATTTGCTAATTTTCCTATGTGCTTAATATCATCACCTTCAAAAATTTCATTAACTAAAGTGATATCACCAATTCTCTCTGACTTACTTAACATTTCTTTTATCTTATAATCGCCTATTTCAGCTTTAATCTTTCTATTTTCATCTAGAAGATTTCTATTATTATCTAAAAGATTTTTAACAGCATTTAATGTATCACCTTCTCCTGATTTTAGGAGTTTACATATTTCACCTAAGATTTCATCTTTCATAAAGAAATCAGAAACAGCTCTTTTTCCAGCTACATACTCTATTCTTGTAGCATTTTTATGCTTTTCCCATCTTCTTATTTTTATAATCTGAAGATCTCTTGTATTGCTTGGATGAACTCCACAACAAGCATTTAAGTCTAATCCTACAATTTCAACTATTCTGATTTCCTCATCTGTTTTTGGCAAAGCTCTTCTTGTTTTAATCTTTTTAAGCTCTTTTTTAGTTGGAGCATAACTCTTAACCTCTAAACTTTCAAAGATTAATCTATTAGCTTCTTTTTCAGCTTCTCTTATAGTCTTTTCATCTAAAAAACCTACAATATCAACTGTACTTACTTCTTCACCTAAATGGAATCCACAAGTATTTGCTCCAAATAAATCGTAAAAACAACCTGAAAGAAGATGTTGACCTAAATGTTGTTGCATTCCATCTAATCTTCTTTCCCAATCTAATTCACATTGTAGATTTTTTAATTTTTTAGGCTCTTTCTCTAAAACGTGATATACCTTTCCAGCCTCTTCATAAACATCAAGAACCTTAATTCCTCCAATAAGCCCTAAATCACCTGGTTGGCCACCCCCACCTGGAAAGAAGGCTGTTTGATCTAAGACAACATGAAAATTTCCATCTACCTCTTTAACTTCAAGAATTTCTCCTTTAAAGTCTTTTATGTACTGATTTTCATAATAAAGCTTTATCATTTTATCTTTACACCTCGATTACTTCTTTAATAATAGATGAGTTCTAACTTAAACATATTTTCTAACACATAAAATTACCTCTAAATTTTACAATTTTAAATACATAATAGCATAAATCATATATTGATAATGCCATCGTATTACTCCACTTTTAAAGTCTAAAGCACTAAAATATATTTTTAATTTTAAGTTCCTTAAAATATTTTAGAAACCCCTCTTATTTAAATTAAACTCTAAAATAAATTATATCATTTATTTACTAAATTAAAACTTACAAAATCCAAAAAGAATTTTAATAATTATATTAACTTATAAACTGATTAAAAGCCAGAGAATTTCTAAAAATCTAGAAAATCTCTGGCTCTTTTTATTAAACTTATTTCAAATCTATTTTAATAGCATCTCCACCAGGTTCATTGCTACTTCTATCTAAGAATACAACAGTATAATCATTTTCTTTTAATTCTTTAGGAAATTCTATATAAAACTCATTTCCACTTACATGTTTAATCTTATCTGCATATCCCATTTCTTTATTTCCTATAGGCTCAATTTTTTCTCCTGTTTCATTATTTATAATATAGTTTGGTGCTCCATATATTGAATACTTAGATTCATAATATACTCTTGTTCCATTTTCAATATTTTCTATTTTATTAATCTTAGAATAAACTTCTCCATTATCTAATTTTACTTCACTTTCTCCAGTTAAGTTTAACTCTGATTTAAGTTCTTTAGGGAAAGTAACTTCACCAGAAGAAGTTTCCTCATTCATATCATTTCTCTGGATATATGGAATTATGGTTAAGCTCTCACTCTCCTCATTAACTTCTTTTAAATTGTAAGTATAGAACATCTTAGAGTTTCCATTTTCATCACTGTGTCCAATTCCACGCCCCCCTTTTGCATATAAATATTTTCCTTTATCATCAAAAATTACAAGGTCTAAATCACTATAATCATATGGCTCTTTTGTTTGTATCACTTGTAAAACTGTATTTATAGGAGTTTGTATCAATTTAGTTAATATTGTATCATTTAAATCTTTTCCTAAGTTTATGTTAAGGTCTTGTTCCTTTATATTTTCTTTAACTAAATCATCACTTATAGGTATATCAAAATTCCACTTTCCTTTCACTTTAACATCCTCAGTAACAGTTCCTAGACTACTTATATCTATACTTAAATTAAAATTATTAGGAATCTTTATGTCTCCTCCTAACATATTCTTTTTAAATTCTTCTGGAGCAAGCCTTTCAGTTGCTACAGAATATCTTTTGCTACCAACATATGTGAAATCATCTATCTTTATTCCTCCACCACTAAATCCAGAGTTTAACCATTTATTATTTACTTCTAGCTTAACATCTAATAAATCTAGACCATCCTCTAAAGACTTATCTGATTGAATAGTATAAAAAATTTCTAAGTCTATAGTGTCATAAACAATTTTATTTATTGTTACTCTATATCCATTGCTCTCTTTAGTAACATCTAAATCTGAAGCATATTTATCATAATTTTCATATATTTCACCATTAAATATTTCAAATATCTTTCCTATAACAGGAATGTTTTGTGCATAGGTTGGCATTGTTACTCCAAATATTAAAGTTCCAACTATACAAGCTGCACATATCCCTGAAACTTTCTTATAATTTCTTTTTCTCTTTCCTAAATTATTAATAGCTTCATCCATTTTCTTATTAATATCCTCTGGTATTTTACTATTTTCCATTTTCAATTTATTTTTAACTTCCCTATCAAATAAATCATCTATATTTTTCATTAATTAAACCCTCCATTAAAGTTAAGTTCATTGAACCTCAAAACTTTTTATCAACCTTATAAAAATTGATTTTTTACCATAATATTTTTAAGTTCCAAGAAAAACACCTCTAGTATTTTTATGTTATATAGAACTTCTAAGTTTTTCTCTTGCTCTAGCAAGTCTTGATCTTACAGTTCCCTCTGCTACATTTAACATTTCTGATATCTCCTTTGTAGACATATCCTCAAAATAATATAATACTGTAGTTATCCTTAACTCTTCACTTAATGAATTAACTACAGAGGTTAACTCAATATTTCCATAATCATCACTATAAGATTCTTCATTTTCTAACTTGTCTAAAAATACTGTTTTTTTATTTCTTCTTAATATAAGATTGCACTCATTTATTAAAACTCTTATTATCCAAGTTTTAAAAAACTCATCTTTTTTTAAAGTTCCAATCTTTTCATAAGATTTTATTATGGTATTTTGAAGTGCGTCCTCAATATCTTCCTTATTATTTAAAATTCCTCTAGCAACCCTATAAATGCTTAATCTATTTTCATCTATAAGACTTAGAAAGGCATCCTTATCCCCTTTTTTTGCTTGAGAAACCATTGAAGTTTTTCTGTGTTCTAAAAATGATAATAACTCCACAACTTTCCTCCTAAAATGTAATAACTTAGCTAAGCTTTATACTTATTAGATGGTTTAACTAGTAAAAATGCTCCCTACAAAAATAATTTTTATTATGTCTATGTTTTAAACTAGCTAAAAATCAACATTCATCTAAAACATAGTCTTTATTATAAATATTTTAAATACCACTCAGACAATATTTACTCATATTTAACATATTGCCTACATATTTCTTGTTTGTTTATTATTAATTTCTTATAATAAAAATATAAAACTCTAAACCAATATCTTAATTCAACATTAATTATTGGCCATACTTCTACACCATATTAATTAGCCTTAATATGCTTTTATAAACCATATTAAAATACATAGAAGTATCTATTTAAATAACAGGAAAATTTATTTTAAACTTAAAGAAAAGAGATGTTTAATATGAAAAGAAAACTAATTATAAGTGTAATAATAGGAACTTTAATAGCATCAAGTTTTGTTTTAGCTGGATGCGGAAATTTAAATAATACAGATGCTAATACTCAGACTTCTCAATCACAAGCAATAAATCAAGATAATTCTAATGCATCACAAAGTGAAAATAATGCTACAGAAGAATCAAAAGATAAGACTGATACTAATAAAGAAAATAATTCTTCTGACAATGATAAAGCTACTAATAATTCAACTAACTCTCCCAAAAAATCTAGTGAATCAAGTAGTTCTCAATCATCTAAAAATAATGATAAAATTAATAAGAACACTAATGATGATAAAACTTCAAATAAATCTGATAATTCCTCTGATTCTTCTAAAGAAAATTCTAAGGATAACGCTTCCCCTTCAAATAATGGAGAAGAAAATAATTCTAAAGTACCTCTAAAAGATTTGGCTGATAAAATCGCTGATTTAGAATTAGGTGGAAATGTACAATATATAACTCCAGTAAAAGCAATAGGTTCTGGTGAAAATTTATCTTATGAAGAAGATCCAAATAGTAGTCTTTTCTTCTGTTCTGATACTAAATTTGATAGCAAAAATTTAAAATATGGAACTTTAGTAAATCTCTTTGGCTACAATGAAAAAACAGATACCTATTCATTTATTGTAAGTAGTTATGAATTTTTGAAAAATGGTGGTAGTGGAACAATAGACCATGGAACAATCTCCTCATCTGGGAAAATAGAATCTGGAAATTTAAATTGATAATTTACACATTGTTTTTCATAAAAAAAGCATTATATGACTTAAAGTCATATAATGCTTTTTTTATATTTTAATAATTTTGATCATATTGAAGTCTATATCTAAACTTTTCAAGTCTATAATGTCCTTCTTTGTCTAACTCTTTAAGATTATATTTATGATTATATCCCATTTTTTTATAAAAATCACATGCTGTAATTGATGATGGAATTTCAATTCGTCTTGCTCTTAAGAAATATTCATCCTTTTCTAAAGTCTCTATGATTTTTCTACCTATTCCTTTTCCATGTAATTCAGGTAAAACAAAAATAGTTAATAATATGCTCTCATCATCTTTTCCCCAAAAACTTGAAATTGCACCACAGCCAACTATTTTATTTTTTAAAACAGCAACATACATATGTGAATTCTTTGCTATATATAAAACTTTATTTTCATTATAATGAGAAGCTAACTTTTTCATACTTTCTTCGGAATAATCCTTTATATTAACTTCTAAAAAGTTTCTTTCAATCAATTTAGAAACTTCACTTCCATCTTTTTGCTCAAATCTACGTATTTTCAAATCATCCATTAAACAATTCACCTAGCTTCCTAACTTAATATTACCCTATTTAAAAAAATATATATTAATTGAGCTTATTTTTAAGCTAACTCAATTTCAAGCTTAAAATAAAAAACTCTCCTAAGAATCCCATTTAATAAACTTACTTGAAAGTTTCAAAATGAACTCTTGTTTCTAATAAATTCTCATCACTACTTACTCTTAAAGGTTGATCTGGATATCCAATTGATATTATTGAATCAATAGCATACTCAGTTGGTATATTTAAGATCCCCTTTATGTATTCCTCAGTTGAAGTATTTTCATCAAATTCTCTTTCTCTAACTTGAATCCAACAAGAGCCTAATCCTAAATCATGACTTTCAAGTTGAATTAAAGTAGCTGTTATGGCAGCATCCTCTATCCATACATCTGGTGTAATCTTTGTATTAGCCATTACAACAATAGCTAAATTTGCATTCTTTACAAAAATACTTTCATTCCTAGTTCTACATTTGGAAAGTTTTTCTAGAACTTCTTTATTCTTAATAACTAAAAGCTCACAAGGCTTTCTATTTTTAGATGAAGGTGCTAAAAGTCCAGCTTTTAAAATTGATTCTATTTTTTCCTTTTCTACTTCAATATTCTTATACTTTCTCACACTTCTTCTTGTTTTTAATAATTCAAGCATACTTGTTCCCCCTAAAAATTCTCTATTCCTATATTTTATTAATTAACTTTACCCTTTAAATATTCTTCTTTAGATAAATTGTAATAAAGAGCTTTAACTTTTCTTTGATCTAAAAGCTCTAAAACTTTTTCTTTAGTGAATTTATACTTAAATCCACTCTTTTCACAAACTCTTTTTGAATTTAAATTTTCTTCATAATGACAGCACCAAATCAAATCTAAGTTTAATTTATTAAATCCATAATCCATTAATACCCCAACTGCCTCTGGCATTATTCCTTGACCCCAATATTTAGGATTTAAAACATATCCAACTTCTCTTTGGTTTAATTCATCTAGTCTCTCATCTGGTTTTCTATGATGAAGCCCTATACTACCTATGACCTTATTTTCATTTTTTAATTCAATAGCATATACTTCTTCGCTTTTAATAAAGTGTTCTAATATTACTTTACTATCTTCTATGCTCTTATGAACTGGCCATCCTGCTCTTGGACCAACAAGTTCACTACTTGCATACTCATACAAATCCTTTAAATCATTTTCTTTCCACGGTCTTAAAACAAACCGGCTACTTTCTAATAAATTCATAAAATATCCCCCCTTTTATGATAAAACTTATTATACACCTTTTCTCTTTCTTGTAAACTTTATGAAACTAATAATTTTATGCTACAACTTAAATATACATGCTAAATTCATTAACACACCTTATGAACGATAATAATTTATTTATTTAAAGCTATTCTGATAAAAATCTTTATAATCTTTAACTATATAATTTATGGCCATAATACCTTTAATTTCATAGGAAATTAAAGAAAAAAGTATCAATAATAAACTTTGACTATAGAAAAAAATTGTTGTAAACTTATAAATAAAATCTAAGGATAAGGGTGGTTCTATTGGCACTTATTATTTTGGGAATATATATTTTGGTAAATATAATTCTACTTCATAGAACAAAAAAAATTAGAAAAGGTAAAAAGGCTGTTACCATAAGAATAATGAGCCTTGTTTCTATAATAATGTTTTTATTATCACTACTAATACTTTTATTTGGCGCCATGTCTTATTTACATGATAAGAACCTAATAAATATAGTAGTGCCAGCAATTTATTGCCTTATTTTAATTTTTATATCTTATAAATTCATATGTTTTTACATAATAGATGACGCTATAATCTATGGATATAATTACTACATGTTTAAGGATATACAGAAGATAGAGATTAGAAAAGCAAAAAACAAATTTATTGTAACAATATACATAACAGGAGCCACTACATTATATTTTAAATTAGACTATTTAAAAAAGAAGACGCTTTTAAATGCTCTTCATGGTAAGGTCCTATGTATAAATTTATAAATAAAGCCTATATAAACATACTGAAATTTAATATGTTTATATAGACTTTTTATTTCTAACTTACTCCTAAACTTACATTATAAAATTTTAATCTAGGTTCAACAAATTTTTCTTCTCTAAAGTTGTAATTGCAGAAATAATATAAAAATCTTGCTAATTGAATTTCTGCCATATTAAGTGTCTTAATGGCAGCTAAAGCCTGCTCTCTTGTATCATCCTTAAAAGCATCATAAATTAATTCTTTTGCATATTCTGAACTTTCATTACCTAAATATCTACAATAGTCATCAAAACTAAGGTTACTATTCTTATAATATATATCTAAAACTCTCTGTTTATCATCTTCCTTAAATACTTTATCTCCTTCATCCTTTAATATATATGAAAATATTTCGCCATGAGTAGGTACCCCTTTTAAAAGTATATTCTCATCCTTATCTTTATTTTCATCTAAAAGAAGAGTTATATCTTTATCACCCTTTATCCAATCTTGAGCAAGATTTTCAAATCTACGATGATTAGAAAAATTTCCTTTTCCTATTTTATTTATATCAAATTTTTTTAATATGCTCATTATCTTATCATTTGGCCTCGCAATATGATGTGTTACATGATGAGGTTCACTCATATCAGCTAAGTAATGACAAGCAAAACTTAAATACTTCATGCACTTTCTTCTCTTCCCCATATCTCTATATTTTAGAGCTTTTCTACCAAAGAATATAAACTTACACATTGCAGTTTTTCCTTTGCCAATTCTTCCGAAATAATTATCCTTATGCTCTCCATGATAGAAATGGAAGGAGAATAAAGTTAGTGCTGATCTAATCATTATATCTGGTTTTCTAGAATATGATGGTCTAATCCAACCAAAGCTTTTACTAACATTGTAATTTAACTCAAGTATATCCATACACCATTTAAGCACCTTAGAAAAGCTCTTATTATCAAGATATAAATTATTATCACTAAGTACCATTCTATTAGCCTGTTCTAATAACATATCATGGGTGTTAGATTTTTTTAAAGATTTTTTCATAACCTTAGGCATTTTCTTTACTATCTTTTTCATGTTATCCATGATTGTCGCCTCCCACCTTAATACAATTATATCACCAGCAACAAAAAATATTTAACGTTAAAAAAGGTAGTAAAAGTCAAATTTAGACCTCTACTACCTATTAAAGAGAATTATCTACTTCCCTTGTACATTATTTCTTTCAACAAATCTTCTTATTCTCTTTACAGCCTCCATAATATCTTCCATTGAAGCTGCATAACAGGCTCTTATAAATCCTTCCCCACAATCTCCAAAAGCATTCCCTGGAACAGCTAATACCTTCTCTTCAAGAAGAAGTTTTTCACAGAACTCATCTGAACTCATTCCAGTTGATTTAATACATGGGAATACATATAAGGCACCTAATGGTTCAAAGCAATCTAATCCCATGCTTCTAAACCCTTCAACTAACACTCTTCTTCTTCTATTGTACTCTCTTGCCATTTCAGCTACACTCTCATCACCATTTTTAAGAGCCTCAATAGCAGCATACTGTGCTGTTGTTGGCGAACACATTATTGCATATTGATGTATCTTTTTCATAGCGTCAATTAAAATTTTATGAGCACAAACATATCCAAGTCTCCATCCAGTCATAGCATAAGCTTTAGAAAACCCATTTATAACAATAGTTTTTTCTTTTACTTCTGGGAAACTAGCTATAGAAACATGATCTTCATCATATGATAATTCTGCATATATTTCGTCTGAAATAATTATTACATCTTTATCTTTTAAAACCTCAACAATTCCTGCAAGCTCTTCTTTATTCATTATTGCCCCAGTTGGATTATTAGGGAAAGGAATTATTACAACCTTTGTCTTTTCAGTTATAGCTTCCTCTAGAAGTTCTGGTGTTAATTTAAAATCATCCTCTGCTCTTAAATCTATTGTTTTAGCAGTGGCTCCTGTGAATGCTGTACATCCCTTATAAGCTACAAAGCTTGGCTCAGGTATTATAACTTCATCCCCAGGGCCAACTAAAGCTCTAAGGGCTAAGTCTATTCCTTCACTTCCCCCAACAGTAACAAGTATTTCATCCTTTGGATTATATCTAAGAGAAAATCTTCTATTTAAATACTTTGCTATTTCCTCTCTTAATTCTATAAATCCTGCATTTGATGAATAGTGAGTATGCCCTTGTTCTAGAGAATATATTCCTGCCTCTCTAACATTCCAAGGTGTTACAAAATCAGGTTCCCCAACACCTAAAGAAATAACATCCTCCATTTCGTTTATTAAATCAAAATATTTTCTAATACCTGAAGGTGGCATATTTTTCACATTGTCTAATATCATATTCTCTAGCATCATATAAATAACATCTCCCTATCATCTGTTTTCTTTTCTCTAAATATTGTTCCATGATCTTTATACTTTTTAAGTACAAAGTGAGTTGCTGTTCCTGTTACGCATTCCTGAATTGCAAGTTTATCTGAAACAAACATTGCAACTTCTTTCATTGTTTTTCCCTCTACGATAACAGTTAAATCAAATCCACCTGAAGACATTAAATAACAAGCTTTAACCTGTGGAAATTGGTATATTCTTTCCGCAACCTTATCAAAGCCAACACCTCTTTGAGGAGTTATCTGTACTTCTATTAATGCTGTAACTGTCTCTCTTCCTGTATTCTCCCAATTTATAAGTGTAGTATATCCTGCAATTATACTTCTTTCTTCATAGTCTCTTATAGCATCTCTAACCTCTTCAACTGTCTTTCCTGTCATAACAGCTATTTCTTGGTCTGTATATCTACTATTTTTCTCTAAAACTTCTAAAATTTCTTCCATGACCATTGGCCCCCTTTGTTATTTATCTTTATTTAAACTATTTAATATATTTAGCATTTTTAACTACTATCAAAATTAATATAACTTAATAGTTATTTTTTATTTACTATATATTTTCAGCTTAATATATATTTTTTAAATAAATAAAAAAGTTCCCTCATCCCTAAAAAGGGACGAAGGAACTACTTCGCGGTACCACCCTAATAAGTAAAATTACTTTTACTCACCTCAGTTAGAAATCTTTAATAGTATGGTCAAAACTAAATAAATTTATGTTCCAATTATTAATAAATTTCTATCCTCTTTAACGGGAGGAACTCGTCTTAATCTAATTAAAAGTTTTAACTCATCCTAAAACTTAAGATAAGTTCACTAAACCTTCTACTTCAACTTTTAGTTCTCAATAAGAAACTCCAAGACTGCTTCAACTAAGCTTTCTTACTAAATTCACACCAAACTTTAGCTCTCTGAAAAGTACACTTAATTTACTCTTTCTTTTCACTGCTTCTAATCATTTTTCATTTTTCTATATTATATACATAAAATTTATTAAATTCAATATTTTTTTCAATATTTTTTTATAATCTCACATATATATTATTCTTTTCCTCTTAAAATTTTTATTAATGAAGCCTTTTTGCCATAATGTAAAGTTCCTTTTTTATATAACTTACTACTAAAGAATCCAACTAAAATTATGAATCCAACATTAATAATAGTAGTTATTAAAACTTCCATAAAGGTAACTTTTGATAAAACTATTCTCTCAAACATTATTAAAGGTGACGCAAATGGAATATAACTAAATACCTTTGCTAATGTTGATTCAATATTAAACATACAATTCATTGCAAGTAGGAAAACCCCAACAAATATTAAAGTTATAGCTCCCATAGAAGAGTTTACATCCTGAGCGCTTGTAGCAAGTGAAGCTACTGCAGCATATAGCATTGAGAATGTTAAATATCCTAAAAGGAAATATGCTATGAATGCAAATATTATACTAGCATTTAAATTTAATGAACTTAAAACATCTAAGCTTACCCCTGACGTTTTAAGCATTATGAGACCAAAACCTAAAAACACAGCTATTTGGGTTAATCCTACGGCACATACCCCTAAAACTTTTCCAAAGAAAAGCTCCATAGGTTTAGCCATTGTTATTAATGTTTCCATTATTCTATTACTCTTTTCTTCTATAACTGAGTTAGCAACCATAGAACCAAAAGTAAGAGTTATTATATATATTCCAAATACAAGTGCATAAACCAATACCATTCTCTCTTGAGAAGCATTTCCTGTCTGAACAACATCTAATTGAGCTGGTGTCATTATATTAGCATATTCATCTGGAGTTAAATTGAATTTCTTTATTGAGAACATAAACTTAGTATCGTTTAAAATTGTATTAACCTTCTTCGTTAAAGAATCACTAGGTAATTCATTTACATACAGTTTCCCTGTGACTTCTTGTCCTGTTGAAATTTCAAGTAAAGCCTTATAATCTGACTTTCCATTTTCAATCTCGTTCTTAACTTTATCTACTTCTCCACTATTACTAGTTAAAGTAATTTCAAAGTTATCATCATTCAACCTATCTAAAGTATCTTTATTTAAGAAACTGTTATCTGCTTCTGTACTTACCATTATTAAATCTTTGGATCCCTCACCTTTAAATAAACCTACTATCTTATCCATGTTAAAAAATCCAAGCATTAATATTAAAGTAATTATTGTTGATATTATAAGTCCTTTATTCTTAATGGTCTCTTTATAGGTAAAACTAAAAATGCTCCAAAACTTTTTCATATTAATCACCTAACCTTTCTATGAAAATATCATTTAAAGATGGTCTTTCAAAATAAAAACCTCTTATATCTAAATTTGTGTTAGTGATTTTTCTTAAAAGTTCTTTTCCTTTTTCTAAATCTTTAAGATTTATTCTATAACTTCCTTTTTTGAACTCTAAAGAATCAAACCCTAATTCTTTTAAGAAGTCTTGAAGTTCTTTTTCTCCTTCTACTACAAGTCCTTTAATTCCATACTCTTCTTTTATCTTATTAAGATTTCCTTGAAGTATTGTTTCACCTTTTTTAAGCATTATAATGTCGTCACAAAAGGCTTCAACATCGGCCATTCTATGGCTACTAAAAATTAAAGTTTTTCCTTTAGCTAGTAATTCTCTTATTACAGTTTTAAATAACTCTACATTTACAGGGTCTAATCCACTAAATGGCTCATCTAAGATTATTACCTCAGGATCATGCATTACTGCAACTATTAATTGTATCTTCTGTTTATTTCCTTTTGATAATGTTTCAACTTTTTTATTTAAGTAATCACTGATTTCAAATTTTTCAAGCCAATACTCTATGCTTTTTAAAGCATCCTTTTTCTTCATTCCATAAAGTGAAGCAAAATACATAAGTTGACTTTTTACTGTGTACTTAAGATAAAGACCTCTCTCCTCCGGTAAATAGCCAAAAGCATTTTCATCAAAACTTAATTTTTTGTTATCAACCAAAACTTTTCCAGTATCACTTGGAAGTATGCCAAGTAATATCCTTATTGCAGTAGTCTTTCCTGCTCCATTTCTTCCCAATAAACCTAAAGCCTTTCCTTTTTCAATTACAAAACTTAAATCTTTTAAGGCTTGTACTTCACCAAAGGTTTTGCTTATATTTTGAGCCTCAATTCTCACTTGAAGTCCCCCTTTTTGTTAAAATAATCTGTTAAAATTTAGTATCACTTAAGATATTACCATTTTTTCTCTTATTTTGAAATATAATTACACCTTAATTTTTACTTAAAAACTAAAATCAGTAAAAGTGCTACTGAACTTATTAATAAACTTAATATTAATACTGTTAAAGTTTTTATTTCTAATCTATCAGAAATACCCTGATAAGTTAAAAGTAAAATTTATAATAGGTAATTTAGTATTAATAAAAAATTGTGGTCATTTTATTCATACTGATTTCCCTGATGAATACTTGAAAAATATTATAGAATTCATAAAAAAATAAAAGGTCTTAATTGACCTTTTATTTGATAATATTAAAAATTTCTTCTTCTATTTCTTTATCGTACTTATTACTTCTCAAATCATTTACTAAATTCTCTTTTTCCTCTGGATTATGGTTTATTTTTTTATCTACAACCCTAGGAAATTCTATGTAACTTTTTACTATTTGCCCATTTTCTATTTTTAAAATTGAAGGCACTCTTCTAGCACCTGATAATTCTTCTAAAAGCTCTTCATTTCCTTCTCTATCCCAGAACTTTATGTTTATATTCTTATTGTTCTCACTTAATTTAATTAAAAATGGAATTGCTGAGGCAGCATCTTTACATCTAGTTATTGAAAATACAGCTATATCAACTTTATCCTTAATGCTATCTATCTCTTTTATTTTCTCTTTGCAAACTGCAACTCTATTAAAAAATTCTTTAATCATTTCTCTTTCTTCGTCTGTAGCAGTTCTTAAATATTCTTCATAAGTTAATCCACTTTTCATATCTAACATGATTTCACCTCATATATATTTTGTCTTATTCTTTATATTAATATATTAAAAATAATTTAATATTAAATGTGCTTCTTTACTATTGAATTACATAAAAAATAACCAATTAAAACGCCTACTATACTTATAACCCAATTATCTATTCCAATATATATTACAGGAACAGAAATTAATCCAAAACTTAATATGAATTGTAATATTGGAACTATAAAATAAGCTAAAGAACCTACTGCTATACAACCTAGTCTATTATTGAATTTACCTTTTAAAAATACAGGATAAAATCCTAATGGCATAAATAAAATTATTCTAATTATTATCCATTTAATAATAAAGCCTATAGTTACTCCATTATTCATTAATTCTATATAATTTTTAAATGGCATTAAATCAACTTGAAAATTTATATCTGAGCTTCCTCTAATCTCTATAGGGAATATATACCAACCCACTAGAAATATAAGATAATTAGAAAATAAAAATTTATATAATTCCTTTTTCCAGTCTATTTCATACTTAATTCCTTTTACTTTATAATAAATTAAAACTCCTCCTCTAATTATTATATACATAGGTACAGCGACAATAATTAAAGCAAGTAATCTTATATAATCAAACCTCATAAATACTAAATGAGTAAAAAAAGCTAAAAGTATTATTAGTGAAATACCGACTGTATATAGTAATGGTTTAATTCCTTTCTCCACTACAGTTTCCAACTCTTCTTTTATTTCATTTACTTCTCCAAATCTTTCTAAGGCGATTTTAATACTCTCTTTTTCACTAAATCCTTCTAACTTTAGCTCTTCTACAGATTCTGTTAGATGACTTCTCATAGTTTCTTTAATTTCTTTATTTTCTTTTGAAATCCCATCAATGTGCTTGTATAAAGAATCAATATAACTATCTATTTCTCTCATTTTACTCTCCCCCCAAAAAAACATTCATAACACTTTTTAAAAATTCCCATTCAACCTTTTTTTCCTTAAGATACTTGATTCCTTCTTCTGTAATTTTAAAATACCTTCTTCTTCCACCACCACTTTTACAATCACCCCAATATGATATTACAAGACCAGCTTTTTCTAATCTTTTTAAAACAACATATAAAGTTCCGTCTTTAACTTTAAAGACTTCCTTACTATTCTCTCTAATTAATTTTGAAATTTCATATCCATATAAATCTTTTTCTTGTAAAAGTGATAATACTATACTTTCTACATGTCCTTTTATGATTTCTTTATTTAGTTCCAATATTATCCCTCCTTAGTATAATTATACCATAAAGTACTATATAGTATAGATTACTTTATTGTATAATTAATAAAAAAAGCTAAATCAGTATCTTATACTAATTTAGCTTTTTAATTTTAAATTTATCTTATCTTTTCTATCTCTACACATTTAAAGCTACTATTCTCATAAAGCTTTAATGCTTTTTCATTCCATTTAGCAACATGTAATTTTATTATTTCTATCCCCATATTCTGCATATTATTAATTGCATATAATAATATTTTTTTACCATACCCTTTTCTTTGATATTTGGGATTTACTATTAAATCATCAATTTCACCATCTATTATTGAAATTGAACCAATTAATTCCTCATTTTCTCTTAAAACAAATATTTTATCTTTTTTATCTTCTAATTGCTCAATTGAAGAATAAAAATAATATGGCTCTATATCTAAAGACTTTCTCATCTCATAAAAACATTCATTATATATATTTTTATATTCTTCAAAAAATTCTTCTCTAAAAGGAACTAGGTTTATATCTGTTTTAACCTCTCCTCCTATATATTCCATACCATAAGCTATAACTTCCATTTTCCTCTCAACTCCTTTAAATTAAATCTTAATTTACATAAACTTAAATACAAAAAGGAGCTGTATTACAACTAAAAAATACAACTCCTTTAAAAGATTAACTATTAACTTTATCTAATTTTAGACTCTTCTCTAACTTTCTAAGAGTTATTTGATGAAGATAATATCTATACATCTGAATTATTTCTAAATGATTATACTCACTTAATTCATCAATAGTAGTTTTATTATTACCATTGAAAAGTAATCCTAAGGAATATTTTAGATAAACATTACAATAAACTTCAAAGTATATAAATTCATATTTGTATTTTTGTTCATCATAATCATACTTAGGATCTCTACATAGAACCTTTGCTTCTTCTGAAATGTTTGACCATACTTTTACAAACTCATTATAATCCTCTGGAAACTTTTCTTTTTTAAAAAACTCTTGAAATTCCTTTTCCGCTAATTCTCTTAAACACTTTAAATGTCTAACCTCTCCGTATAAATTCTCTGATACGGACATTCTAAGCTTTAAAGTTTCTTTTAAATTTCCTTGAATTTGATCATCTGTAGTTGCTAAAATACTTTTTATTATTCTCTGTAAGTTTTCTACTCTCTCTTCCATAACCATAATCCCCTTTTACCCTTATAATAAAATTTATATTTAACTTTCATATTTCATTACCCTCTTAAAATATAAAAGTTATGAACTAATAAATAAAAAGCTATGTTTTAAAATAGTGTTCGTCATTAGCCAAGCCTAAAAAGCTAGCTAAAGATTAACATTAATATAAAACAGAGCCAAAAAATATTTTACTTTAAACTACTCTAAATTCTCTCTTTTCTCAGTAGAATTTCTAAATAAAGTTTTTAAACTCTCTTGATCATTACAGCATAAGGCCCTTTTTATCTTCTCTAACTCTCTTTGAAAGGATTCTATTCTATTTATTAAGTTTTCTTTATTCCCTAAAAACAATTGACTCCATAACTCTTCATTTATCTTTGCAATTCTAGTTAATTCTCTATAGCTATCCCCTACAAACTTTCCTGTATCAATGCCTAAATCATCGCTATTAACTAAAGATACTGCAATAGCATGTGGTAATTGACTTGTAAAAGCAATTATTTCATCATGTATTTTAGGAGAAATCCTTTTTACATTAGAAAATCCCATTTTAAAGGCTAGGTCTTCTATTAATTTTAAGCTTTCTTCCTTATTCTCATTAACAGGAGTTATTATAAAGTTAGCCTTTTGAAATACTTCTGCTGAAGCATATTCAAAGCCTCTTTTTTCTCTTCCTGCCATGGGATGAGAGAATACAAAATCAATTCCTTCTGGTAATATTTCTAATACACTTTCTATAAAGCATTCCTTTATCCCAGTAACATCAGTAATAATTAAGTTTTCTTTGAATTCACTTTTATAGATATTTATAAAATTTATAATATCCTTAGGATAAATACAAAGAATAATCAAGTCTGTATTCCTGATTATTTCTTTTGACTCTTCTGACTTAAATAAGGCTCCTTCTTTTATTATTCCAAGGCTTTTTGTCTTAAGCAACGAATCCCTATTTACATCAATTCCATAAATATCGAATTCCTTGTAATCTTTTAAAGACAAAGCATAAGAACCCCCAATAACTCCAAGTCCTACTATGGTTATATTCATACCTACATTGCTTTAATCTATTAAATTAAAGCAATAATTCACCCCCTTGTAGAAATTGCTTACATAAAACCTTAAGTAAAATAAATTACAAATTTATATATACCCCAAATAAATATGTAATAAAACAAATAATAAAATTTAAAATGTTACTAAAAGATCATAAAGTTTATGAATTTTATATAGTTATTAAAGAATAAAAACATGTGTAAAACCAAATTAGTTGTTTTCTTAATAGTATTTTTGTAAAACCTAAAAATTCTCTTATAGCCTATATTAAAATTCTCAACTTTATATAATACAATGATAACTCTTTTACCTTAAATATTCCCTCTATTTCTTTTAATTTAATGTAAACTTATTCTGAATCTAGATATAACTAAGTTTTTAATACTATAATTAGTCTTAAAATTCATATTCTAGTAAAGCTTTATTTCTAATTATAAAAAAAGGCACATCCTATATATTGATTGTGCCTTTTTTATAATTAATACATCTTTATGCTTTTATTAATCTATTTAATATTTAAAATACATCTCTTTCCATAAGTTTTATAACATTGATTGCATGACACACACTTAGGATTTTTTAAATCTCCTGAAGACCATTTATTTATTAAGTCTGGCTCTGCTGTTAAAGGTCTTGAAAGTGAAAAATATTCTATATTTGTATCGTTTAATAACTCTTCCATAACATCAAAGTGTCTATTACCACCTGATAAAATTACAGGTTTGTTTATTCTTTCAGCTAGCTTTATAGCATATTCTTTAAAATAAGATTCTCTTTCCTTTGAAACAGCCACTTTAGTTCTTGCTGGTCCTAAGTTATTTTTCATAACTTCTTCTATGGATTCATTTCCTCCAGTAACCTCAATAGCATCAATTCCTAATTCAGCTAATCTTTCAGCTACATATAGACTATCCTCTATAGTTAATCCACCTTCCTTTACATAGTCTGAAGAATTTAGCTTTATTAGTATTGGGAAATTATCTCCAACTTTTTCCCTCATTGCTTTAAATATTTCAAAAACAAATCTACCTCTATTTTCTATACTTCCCCCATACTCATCTATTCTTTTATTATAATAAGGAGATAAGAATTGACTTACTAAATACCCATGTCCTCCATGTATCTCAACTCCATCAAATCCTGATTTTTTAACTCTTAATGCTGCTTCTGCATATGCATTAACTAAATACTTTATATTTTCCTTAGTCATTTCTTTTGATAAAGTTTCTGTAACTTCATTCCTAGTAGTAGAAGGTCCCCATATAACTCTTTCTCCTACATTAAATTCAGTCATAAATCCACCATATACTATTTGCATTATTATATTAGATCCAAGTCTATGAATTTTATCTGTAAATTTCTTATATTCTGGTATAAAAGAATCATCATATATTCCCATCATTCCTGGATTAGGTTGTTCGTTCTCTGTTACAAAAGCATATCCTGTTACTATTGTCCCTACTCCACCTCTAGCCAATTCTTCATATATTTCTGATAATTCATTTGTCATATGACCTTTCTCATCAGCTAACGCTGTCCATAATGCTCCTCTTAAAAATCTATTTTTCATGTTAATTGTTCCTAAGTTAGTTTTATCAAATAATGTTTTCATACTTTCCTCCTAAAAATAAAACTAAATTTTATTTTTTATATTAATAAACTCCGTTTTTCTTTTATGAGAATCATATTTTATAAGCTTATAAATTTTTTCCTCAATCTATGAACATAGTATATAAAATTAATATTATTTATGTAAGTACGCACTTTTTAGTAAGTGGCCTTTTATATTTATTTGAGTTATAAAAATCATTAATATATAATGTTATCATTAGATTTTAAAATAGAAACAAATTTTGGAGATGATAACTTTGTTGAAATATAAAGATAAAAACTATGTCTGCCTATTAGATTTAGCAATGGAACTTATACGCGGCAAATGGAAGGCAGTTATTTTGTGTCACTTAAATAAAGGCGAAAAAAGATTCCTTGAACTTCAGAGAATCACGTGTGGAATAAGCCATAAAGTGTTAACTGAAAAACTTAAGGAATTAGAAGAAGATGAACTTGTCAAAAAGATAGTTTACGATGAGAATCCTCCAAGAGTTGAATATTATCTAAGTGAAAAAGGAAAAGAGCTTGCACCAGTCTTAGAATGTTTGGAAGATTGGTCTAGAAAATACTTTGGCAACTTAGAAACTCCTTCAAAGTAAAACTTTGAAGGAGCTTATTTTTATTTAATATGATTTTTTAATGCATTCATTGCCATAACATATCCGTATTCGCCAAATCCACTTATCTGACCAATACAAGCAGGTGCTGTAACTGATTTATGTCTAAACTCTTCTCTTTTATGGATATTGCTTAAATGCACTTCAACAGTTGGTATTTTAACACCTTTTAAAGCATCATAAATTGCTATACTATAATGAGTATAGGCCCCAGGGTTTATAATTATTCCATCATACTTTTCAAAATATGCATTATGAATGAAATTTATTATTTCACCTTCTATGTTGCTTTGAAAACAGCTTATGTTTAGTCCTAAGCTTTTTCCTTCTTCTTCTATATAACTAATAACCTGATTAAAATCTTTAGCACCATAAATATCTTTTTCTCTAATCCCTAAAAGATTTAAATTAGGTCCATTTATAACCATTATTTTCATAATATCTTTAACCAAACTAATCTAGTTTTTTCTGTTGGTTAAAATTCACCTACTTTCTATTTAGAAGTTTCTACTTATACGTGAATAATATTAAAACCACTATATTTTCTTTTCCATAACAAAATTTTCAAGTAATTCATTTCCTCGTTTAACTTGCTGAGATTTTATTACTTTATAGCCTTTATCCCTGAAAAAATTTTTAGCTGTTATAGATGCTTCGGTACTCATAATACTAACCCCTGACTTTTTAGCATAGTTTTCTAAAGAATCCACTATCTTAGTAGCTACTCCTTTTCTTTGATAATCCTTATGAACATAAAGCCTATCTAAATACCCAGTGTCAGTAATATCTCCAAAGCCTATAATCAAATCATCTTCACAAGCAACTACAGTAAAATTTTTCAAAAATGACTTATTCCATAATTCCGAATTTATATTTTTCGTAGCCCATACATTTAATTGAGCCTCTGTATAATCTCTTTTATTGACTGTATGGACAGTCTCATAAAATAAATTTATAATTTCTCTGCAATCCTCTGGCTTATAATTCCTAATATACATAACAGATTCTCCTAAGAACCATTATTAATTTTCCAAACTTAATTCAGAAATAGCCCTAACTATACCTCTAACAGCATCTTCAACACTTCCATCATTTATAATTTCTATATCATTATACTTTTTGTATAAATCAATTCTTTCTCTATATAAATTAGTAAGTCTTTCTTTTCCAGCCCATAAAAGTGGTCTTCCTTCTGTATCTATATCTTCCATAATTAAATCCAAAGGTCTGTTTATAAAAACAGTTACAAACTCTTTAAAATTGCTCATATTTTCTTCCTTTGTGATTATACCACCACCTGAAGATATAACTACATTTTTTAAAGTTGATAAAAGCTCACAACTTTTACTTTCTAAATCTCTAAAAACCTCTTCTCCTTGAGCAAAAAGCTCCTTAATTTCTTTTCCTGTACTTTTTTCTATGAATTCATCAATATCTATAAAATTCATTTTTAATGCCTTTGAAAGCTCTCTACCTATAGTTGTTTTTCCTGATCCAGGCATTCCAATTAAAAGTACTCCTCTTTTTTTCATATATTAATCCCCTTTTCTCAATGTTTTTCTTTCCCTAAACTAATATTTTATATTTATAATTAATTTATATCACATTTAACTAATTTTGGGATTTAATTTAACACTTTTTTATTACAAAATTAACCTTAAGAATTTTATAATTTAAAATATAATATTATCTCTAAATTATTTATTTTAAAATTTACATTTTAAATCCTCATAAATTTCTTCCTCAGTACTCTTATTTACACTTATGCCATTCCATATTTCCTCAGCCTTAACGCCTTGTCCAACTAACATAAACAAACCATCAACTGTTTTAAGTCCATGCTTTTTCGCAAGCTTTAAAAATTTAGTTTCTAAAGGATTATAAACTATATCTATAGCAACTTTAAAGTTTTTTATCACTTCCTCAGATACTGCTACTGAATCAATATTAGGATACATACCACAAGGAGTTGTATTTACTAAAGCAAATTCTCCTTTAACTTCTTCTAATTCTTCATAGCTCATAAATTGAATTTTAAACCCCTTAAATTTTTCAATGGCTTTATGTTTATCTCTAGAAAGTAAAACTATTTTGCTAGCCTTGTTATCTTCTAAATATTTTAAGATACTTCTGGCAGCGCCACCCGCTCCAAGGACAAAAAAGCTATTTCCCTCAATATTAATTTCTGCTCTCTCTAGCATTTTTCCAAAACCATAATAATCTGTATTATATCCGTAGGATTTTCCTTCTTTTATTAATATTGTATTTACTGCTCCTATAGCATCTGCTTCCTTTGAAATAAAATCTAATTGTTTCATTACAACTTCCTTATAAGGTATTGTAACATTACATCCAGTTACCCCTAAAGTTTTTAAACTTTCTAATATTCTATCTTTGTATTCCTGTTTTACAGAAAAAAGATTATATAGTCCATCTATATTGTTATCTTTAAAAACTTTATTGTGTATACTTGGTGAAAGACTATGTCCTAACTTTTCACCTATTAATCCAAAGACTTTCAAAAAATCACCCCGCTTCATCTATATTAAGAAATTATAAAATCTAACTTTTTCTTATATACTTAGTCAATATCATAAAAGTTTAACTAAAAAAGATTTTATCTTATCATATTTCACCTTGTTTATTACTATATAAAACTCCATAATTAATTCATAATTCTATGTTTAACTAAAATTGAAAAAACTTATAAATTAATTAAGTCAATTAATCTTTTTACATCCCCTGTCAAAAGATTAATGATAATTTTAAGTTTTATCGTTTAAATATCCAAAACCAAATACACAAGTTCATGCAAGACACCTAGTTACCCTGCTAGGTGTCTTTTATATTTTATAAATTGTTTTAATAGGAATATGTAACTAAAAAAAATATACACTAATTAACAGTGCTATATTTTATATTTTTTTTACTTTATAAAATATAATTGAAAAGATAAATTCCATAACGGCCAAAAATGCCTTTATAGCAAAATTACTAGTAGTTAATATAAATATAAAAGTTATTAATATTAATAACTTCAAAAATCTAATCAAAGCTTTAATTTCCAAATTTAATACCTTCTTTATTCTTATAATAATTATTTAATAATAATTATTATTCTACTCCTTTAATTTTTCTTATATGGGATATTAAAGAAAAATTTATTCTTTATTAAAACAAATGGATGTCATGTAAATTTGACACCCATTATTTATAAACAAACTAAAACTCAGCTCTTTTATAACACCCTAAAATTCTGTAGTCACTTATGGAATCCCTTAAATAATTTAGGATATCTTTTATGGATTCATCATTTATATTTCCATCTATATCAATATAAAATAAATAACTAAAAGTTCCATCTCCTATAGGTCTAGACTCAATTTTTCTCATATTCACTTTATTTTCTGAGAATATCTTTAATTTATCATAAAGAGAGCCAACCTTATTAGGAAGAGAAAAACTTATTGTCATTTTATCACATAACTCATTACTCTCTAGTTCTCTACCTATAATTATAAATCTTGTGTAATTTTCCTTAACATTATTTATACTTGCCTTTAAAACTTCAAGATCATATATATCAGCAGCTCTTTTACTTCCAATTGCACTTTTACTTTTATCTCCACATTCACTTACATACTTTGCACTTATAGCCGTGTTATAATAAGGTATCTTCTTACATCCTTTTAAACTTTTTAAAAACTCACTACTTTGTTCAAAGCCTTGTAAATGGGAATATATCTCCTTAATATCCTTAAGCTGTGCTCCTCTAATTCCTATTAGATTATGCTCTATTCTTAAATTTTTTTCTCCAACAATATGAAAACCATATTTATTTAATAAATCATATATATCTGTAATAGATCCTGTTGAAGAGTTTTCTATTGGTAATACTCCATAATCTATTCTTCTAAATTTTAAGGCTTCAAAGACATCTTCAAACTCTTCAAAACTAAATGTTCCATATTCTTCTCCAAAATATTCAATTAAAGCCTCTTCACTAAAAGATCCCTTTTCTCCTTGAAATCCAATGTTTATTTTATTTCCTTTACTGAGTGGAATTTCTCTCATACCAATTTTATGTTGTTGATACTCCTTACTTATATCCATTAAGGCATGAAGCATTTCTTCTGCATAAGGTAAAAGTTCTTTATTCTCTACTCTCTTTAGGTTTTTCTCTATGACTTGATTTTCTCTATCTTTATGAAAAATAGCCATATTGTTTTCTTGCTTATAACTTGCAACATCTAAAACAACATTCATTCGTTCTTCAAAAAGTCTCATAAGCTCTTTATCTATTGCATCAATTTTATCCCTACACTGAGCTAATTTATCACTCAAAACTTCCACCTCTCTTCTTAAAAATTATCTTATCTCATTAATTCTAAAATTGAAAGGGCAGCAATAGCTTCTATAACAACTAACGCTCTTTGAACTATACAAGGATCATGTCTTCCCGTTACACTTAAAGTTTCACACTCCATATTTTTAATGTTTATACTTCTTTGTTCCTTTGAAATTGAAGGAGTTGGTTTTATAACAACCTTAAATATAACTGGCATTCCATTAGAAATCCCTCCAGTTATTCCACCATTATTATTAGAATATGTTTTAACATTTCCATCTTCTATGAAGTATTCATCATTGGCTTCAGAGCCTTTCATATTGGCAAAATCAAATCCTTTTCCAAACTCGATTCCTTTTACAGCAGGAACTGAAAAAGCTAAATGAGCTATAGTACTCTCTAAGGAATCAAAAAATGGATTTCCTACTCCAGCATCTAAGCCCACTATTCCACACTCAACAATCCCCCCAATAGAATCGCCTTCCATTCTATATGAAGTAATTTCTTCTTTAATCTCTTCTATCTTGTTACTATCTATTACTGGAAGTTCTTTATTAAGTAACACTTCTAAATCTTCTTTGCTTAATCTTAATGAGTCAAAAGAAGAATCTTTTACCTTTCCAACTTGTTTAATATGAGAACCAATAAACACTTCTTTTTCTTTAAGAATTTCCTTTGCTAAGGCTCCAGCAAAAACTAAGGGTGCAGTTATTCTTCCTGAGAAATGGCCGCCTCCTCTATAGTCATTGAATCCTTTATATCTAACGTACCCTGGAAAATCTGCATGTCCTGGTCTCATAACATCTTTTATTTTAGAATAATCTCTTGATCTCTTATCTGTATTTCTTATTATCATGGAAATAGGAGCTCCAGTAGTCATTCCATTAAATATTCCACTTAATATTTCCGGTTTATCTCCTTCTTTTCTTTGAGTTGATAAATTATTTCTTCCCGGTGCTCTTCTTTCCATGTCTTTTTCTATATTTTCAACATTAATTTTAATCCCAGGCTCTATTCCATCTACAACTATTCCTATTCCTTCTCCATGAGATTCACCGAATATAGATAACTTTATCTTATTGCCCCAAACTCCGCCCATTGGTTTGCTATTAGGGTTCTATCCTCCCCCTAATAACTCCCTCCTTTCAATCTATGATATTTTATAATTATATTTCAAATAAATTAAAACTTTTAATTTTCACTTAATATTCCGCCTAACATCTTAAAATCCTCCCAAAAACCAGGATAAGATTTTTTAACACAATCAGGTTCCTCTATAATAACTTTATCATTACATCTAGTTGAAGCAATAGCTAAACTCATAGCTATTCTATGGTCTTTGTGACTATAAACAACTCCACCATTTAACTCTTTAACTCCATTTATTATAAGCCCATCTTCTAGCTCTCTTATATTTGCTCCTAACTTATTAAGCTCTGTGCATATTGCATTTAACCTGTCACACTCCTTAATTCTGAGCCTTTCTCCATTTATAACTCTAGTTTCTCCTTCACTTAAAGCTGCAACCACAGTTAAAACAGGAATTATATCTGGACATTGAGAAGCATCTATAATAGTACTTTTTAAATTTCCTCCAACTATTTTCAATGCTAATTCTTCTAAATACTCATTATTAACTTCTTTAGGATTATTATTTATGCAATTTCCTTCTAAATTACATTGCTTATTATGTTTTCTTTCTATAAAATCATCTTTTAATATATTACATCCCATTCTCTCTAAAATCTCAATACACTCTTTATCCCCTTGATAAGAATTTAGATCTAAATCAAGACATTCAACATTATTACCTAAGGCCCCTGCTGAAAAATAGAAAGCAGCCTGAGAATAGTCACCTTCAACTTTATAATCCATAGGCTTGTAATTTTGATTCCCTTTTATTAAAAACTCTTTGTAATCTCTATTTTCTATTATTACACCGAACTTTTCTATCATATCTAAAGTTAAGTCTATATACCCCTTAGATTCAAGTTCTGTAGTTATTATTATCTTTGAATCTTCTTTTAATAAAGGAAGGGTAAATAATAAACCACTTATAAATTGAGAACTTATATTTCCCTTAACTCTAAATTCTCCACCTTTTAAAGCACCATCTATCTTTAAATCAAGTTCTCCTTCTTTATAAGAATACTGAATTCCTTGCTCTTCAAATATTTCATAATAAGTCTTTAATGGTCTTTTTCCCAAGTTTCCTCTTCCTATAAAATTAACCTTATTCTCTTCGATTAAAGATATAGGCACCAAAAATCTTAAAGTTGAACCTGATTCATTACAATCAATAATTTTTTCCTTAAAAGATTTAAAAATCTTTTCTCCATTTATAATTAGTTTATCTTTTTCTACTTGAATATCTGCTCCTAAGGATTTCATTCCTTCCATAGTAGCAATAATATCTTCTGAAAAATCTATATTAGTAATAATACTTTCTCCTTTACTTAAAGAGGCACAAATGATAGCTCTATGAGCCCTGCTCTTTGAAGGAGGTATTTTAACCTTCCCCTTTAACTTACTAGGAGTTATAATTACCTTTTTCACCTTTACCCACTCCCTATACTTAATTTTCAGTCACATTGTAATCTAATATTGATTTAACCTAATATTAATTTTTAGATAGAACTGTAAGACCATCTTAATGAGTAATTAGAGTTTCATTATCTATGAAAGAATAATAGCGTTAAGAGGCTTCTTTTGTTCGACGCGGAATCTAAAAGGAATACAATCTCAGTTAGTTCGATTGCATAAGTTCAAGATACCAAATTAAAAATTTGGACTTTCACTTAACCCTTAGCTATTATTCTCGAATAGATAATAGAAACTCTTTACGAAATTAAGCTAGGTCTGAAGGGCTAGCTTAAAATTAATATTCACCTAAAACATACCGCTTTATTCAAAGAATTCAACAGTTGTATTGTATATATAGCTTTCTCCAATATCTTTTAAAAGAATAACATTTAAGCTTCCATTTAAGTTCTTCTTATCTAACTTAATAGCCTCTCTTGCTAATCCATTATCTTCAATATTTACGTCAGTTCCTAACCCATATTTTTTTAGTAACTTTTCAATTCTTTCAGCTGTTCCTTTTTTAGTAAGTTCCTTTTCTTCAGCAATCTTACTTATCATGTTCATTCCTATGGCAACAGCTTCCCCATGAGAATAAGTTTCATAGTTATAAATTTGCTCTATAGCATGCCCTAAAGTATGACCAAAATTTAAAACCATTCTCTCTCCTAAATCCTTCTCATCATTTTCAACAACTTCTCTTTTTATATCGCAACATTCATAAATAATATCGCCTATATTTTCTTTTAAATCCTCTTTGTTCTCAAAACCTTCTAACTTTTCAAATAGCTCTTTACTTTTTATACATCCATACTTTATTACTTCTCCAAGACCATCATTAAAATACTTTTCTGGAAGAGTTCCAAGCATATTTGGATCTATTAATACTAATTTAGGATGATAGAAGCTTCCTACTAAGTTCTTTCCTCTTTCTAAGTCAACAGCAACCTTCCCTCCAACACTTGAGTCAACCTGAGCTAATAATGATGTAGGTATTTGTATAAAATCAATTCCTCTTAAGAAGGTTGATGCCACAAATCCAGCTAAATCTCCAACGACTCCCCCACCTAAGGCTATAATTAAATCGCTTCTTGTTAGCTTTAAATCTAAAAGTTCATTATATATACCTGGTAATGTGTCAAAAGACTTACTCTTTTCTCCTGGTTTAACAGAAATAATTTTAATTTCGAACCCTTCATTTTCTATATTAGTTTTTATACTTTCTCCATATATATCATTTAGATTATCATCTGTTATAATAGCTACTTTCTTTCCATCAAATACAGTCTTTATGTATTCTCCAAAATAATCTTTTAAATCCTTTTGAATAACTATATCGTAACTTTTCTCTTCTAAATTAACTCTTAAAACTTTCATTTTTCTCACTCCAAACACTTTAATTTTTAGCTATGTTTTAAAAGCCAAAGCACCTTTAATCTTACCCTGTAAACATTAAAAACCAAATATTAAATTGTATTGCCTAATTAACTATAAATTTAATGGGAGTAAAAACTCCCACTAAATTAAATGCTCTTTTATAATTCTCTACCAACAGCATTTGCTATAGCTCTTAAATCATCTAAAAGCTTACCGTATTCTTCTGGCTTAACTGATTGCTGTCCATCACATAATGCATTAGCTGGATCATTGTGAACCTCTATTATTAATCCATCAGCTCCAACAGCTATTGCCGCTTTTGATAGTGGTTCTACCATCCATGCCTTTCCCGCTGCATGGCTTGGGTCAACAATTACTGGTAGATGACTTAATTTTTTAATAGCAGGTATAGCACTTAAGTCTAAAGTATTTCTTGTGTAAGTCTCAAATGTTCTAATTCCTCTTTCACAAAGAATTACATTTTCATTTCCACCAGCCATAATGTATTCTGCTGACATTATTAATTCTTCTATTGTTGCCGATAATCCTCTTTTTAAAAGAATAGGCTTATTTGTCTTTCCAAGCTCCTTTAAAAGATCAAAGTTTTGCATATTTCTTGCTCCAACTTGAATAACATCAACATCCTGAACAAACTTTTCTATCATATTAGTTGACATTATCTCTGTAACTATTGGAAGTCCTGTTTTTTCCTTAGCTTTTTTAAGAAGCTCTAATCCTTCAAGCTCTAATCCTTGGAAACTATATGGTGAAGTTCTTGGTTTAAATGCGCCACCTCTTAAGAAACCTGCTCCCAGTTCCTTAACTTCCTTGGCTATCTCTGTAATTTGTTCTTCACTTTCAACAGAACAAGGACCAGCTATTAAGGCTATTTTCTTTCCACCAATTTTATTTCCTAAGACATCAATTATTGAGTTATCTGGATGGAATAATCTATTTGCCTTTTTGAAAGGCTCTTGAACATGCATTATTCTTTCTACATTTTTATTAGCTTCTAATTTAGATGGATCAATTTTACTTGTATCTCCAACCAAACCGACTACACACATTTCTTTTCCAGAAATCCTTTGAGCCTCGACTCCAAGTGATTCAATCTTGTTTATCAATTTTAAAATCTCCTCTTCCTTTGTTCTTGGTTTTAATATAACTATCATAATTCGCCCTCCTTTTTATTTTAACCTTTTTATTTAAAATAGTCTAAATCTAAAAGCTCAACTATTTAATAACCTTTTATTATTAAAATTTAGTTATAAAAAAATAGAACCCATTTTTAATGAGTTCTATCCAATAAATTATAATACGATATTACTATAATATTACTATCTATTAAATTAATTATACAAACCCATTAGTCAAAAGATTATAGTTTTTTTTGCACATAAAATATCCAGCACTAAAATAAAAGCCCCAGCTAGAGTAAAAGCTATAAAATTGTGCTACTAATCCTCTTACTAATAAATTTAGCATAACATCCTCCTAAAAATTTTTTAAACAGTTGTTTCCAAACTTTTTTTAAATTTATTATACACTTTGTAATTTCAAAGTCAATAATATAAAACTTTTTTAAGTTTTAATTTTATGATATGTTGATATAAAAATATAGTTCTATATTTTTAATCAGTAAAGAAAATACTTTCATATAATCAAATACATAATTCTAAAAAAATATTCTTTTAAAAATATATTACTCAACTCTAATTAAATTATTCATTTAAAAAACTTATTATAAAATAAATTAAAAATTAAGTCTATATTTTAAACTAGTGTTGATTTTCAGATAGAACTGTAAGACCATCTTAATGAGCAGCTAGTATTGCATCATATACGTAAGAATAATAGCGTTAAGAAGCTTTTTCTGTTTGAGCGTAGCGAGTTTAAAAGCTTTAGCTATTATTCTGGAGTAGATGATAGCAATACTTTGCGAAATTAAGTTAGGTCTGAAAGTATAGCTAAAAATCAACATTCACCTAAAACAAAGCCCAAATTAAAAGAAGTAGTATGAGTTTAAATTTCATACTACTTCTAAAATTTACTTCAATCTAAAATATTAATTTTTTTAATTATCTTTCAGTTCTAATAGTTAATGATTCTTTAGATGAAATCTCTCCATTAGAATATTTAGCTGCAATCTTAAAGTTGTAAATAGTATGTCTGTTCAATTTCTTGAAAGTATATTCAACTTCATCAGCACCTATTTCTGCAACTTTTTTACCGTCTTGGTAAAGAACGTATCCTTCTAATCCATAAGTTGTTTCTGGAGCTTCCCAAGCCACAGATACAGTCTTCTTATCTTTGTTAGTAATCTCAAAGTTTCTTACAGGGTTAACAACAACCTCTTCTTCAACTTGTGGATCTCCTACCTTAACTTTTACTGAATTTGAAGAAATCTTATTTCCGTCAACAGTAACATCAACTTGAACATTAACAAAGCCTTCAGCCACACCAGTCATTATTCCATTTTCAATAGTTAAAGCTTCTGGGTTTGAAATCTTATATTCAACCTCAGCTTCTTCTAAGTTAACAGTTGCTCCATTATTCATTAATGCATTAACTGCAAATGGTACACTTTGACCTATTTCTAATTCATGCTCTACTGTATTTAAGTTTACATGAGCTAATTCAGGTGATTCAATTGAATCATCTATTTCTTTAACATAAAGATTATCTAATATTACCTCTTTAAATCCTTTACCTTTTTCTAATGTGATGTAGTAATCTCCATCAAAATCACCAGTTGTGAATTTATGAGTTACTGACTTAGTCTTAGTGAAAACATCTTGTGCATAGCTTGCACCAGTAGCCTCTAAAGGAATACTTACAACTTTCTCACCATCTCTAGTCTTAATATTCACAGTATATCCTGGAGCAGCATTTTCTAATGAATATAGGAATCCAAATTCATAAGTCTTATTTGGCTCCAATTGGAATGATGAAACGTCTGTAGTTAACATTTCTCCTGTTTCATCTGGTTGTTGATTAGACTTTAATGAGAATCTTCCATCAAGAACCCAATTCATTCTTTGATTAGCACCTATAGATATATCTTTCTCTGCTAAATGAGATCTATTTGAGTGTCCTCTTCCTGGTGCTAAATAGAATGGTGATATTCCTTCATCTACGTTTTCAAAGTCTTCATAGAATACATATCCATCTCTATTTGTTTTACCTGGATGATCCCAAATTCTGAAGTCATCAACTATTACAACAGAGTCAGCAGCACCTTCTGAAGCCTTCAAGTAAACCTCAGCTGAATTTACTCCCTTAGGAACAGTAAATTCTACTTCCATTCTTACGAAAGTATCATCTATATACTTAACACCTTCTCCTTGTCTTCTCTTACCACCACTTGTTATTACGTTAGTAACCTCTTCGCCACCAACATTAACTCCTAGTGTAACTTCTCTATTATTATCATTCTTAACCCATGCAGAAACTGAATAAGTTGTACCTTCTTCTAATCCGCTTATACTTTGTGAAATCTTAGCATCAGCACCTTCATTTCCACTTATTTTAAGAACATCGTTACCTAATCTCTTTTGAACATTTTCGTTTTCAATAGTGATGTGGTCTGTATTGTCAGCTGTAGATTCTTTATTCCACTTATCAAAAGTCTGAGAATCAAATCCTGGATCAGCTATTTCAGAACCATATCCCCAATCATCTATTCTTGCCTCTTCAACTGGAGCTTTAGTTACTATATAAGGAGTATCTTGTTTAACTTCTAAAGTAACTTTTCCATCTACAACTGGTACTTCCTTAACTAAAGTTCTTCCTAAATCTGATAATTCATATAAATAAACTTTATTATCTGAAGTCCATCCTTCTGGTAAAGTCCATTCTGAAGTAGTTCCTAATGGATTCCAATGATAAATTTTTTCACTGTTTACTTCATCAATTGGATTCCAAGGTAAGAATAATTGAGTATCACCTATTCCTGTACTTCCAATTGAATTTTCTGGAGTAGTAGCTACTAGTCTACCATCTCTATAGTAGTTTATATTAGCACCCTCTCTAACTGATTTAACTCCATTTTCAAATAATACTTCATTTTCTTCCATTTTAACAATTGGGAAATGTTGTAGATACTTAGTTGGTAATACTTGATTGTAGAATACCTCAGTACCATAAGCTCCTTCTATATCATGCCTAGTTCCCCATCCACCTGATAATAAATGTTTATTACCTTTTACTAATGGATCTGCTAAGAATGAATCTTGAGTATCATTTTTCATAAATCTCATTATCTTACTTGCATTACCCTTATTTGGATATGCAGGGTCTCCACCCCAGTGAGTCCATGGAACATGTTGCTCTAATGGTCCATTCATTTCTGTTGCAATCATAATTCCATATTCATTTATCTTTTCTCCTAATTGATGAGCATTCCATCCATTACCTGTATAAACGTCAACGTAAATCCAACCTAAGTTTGGTGCATCTTCCATTAACATATCAAGTCTTCTGAATAATTCACCAGTCATTATATCTTCTCTTTGATTAACATAATAAGCTTGGTCTAACCATCCCCATCCAGGAGCATTCTCATTAACTAACTCAGTTGGATATTCAAAAGCATCCATTACATATTCTGTAGCATTTATATGAACACCTATTTGAGCATTATACTTCTTACCTTCATCTATAAGAGTATTAAAATCTTCCTTACCACCTTGTCTCATACCAATATGTCCGCCGTAGTCTGGGTGAGAGTCATCATGTCCTTCTCCTTGATATCCTTTATGAAGAACTAATTGACCAAATCCATCTGTGTAGTTAGACAGCTTCTTAATTGTATCTAAAGATCTTAAGAATGGATTTTGAGTATATCCAATGTTAAAATCAATATATGACATTTGATTCTTTATGTCTTCTCCACCTACAGGAATCTTCATATTTTCTCTATATTGAATAGCACCATCTTGCCAATCAACTTGACCATCTTCATTTTCATCTCTAGCAATTATAACCTCTGACCATGGCATTTCACCTTGATATAACTTACTTCCTTGAGCTGTTTCATCTTGAAGAACTTCCTTGTAAGTCCAAGTACCATTTGATATTCCAGTTTTCTTATAATTTGTATTGTCTGGAAGAGTATCATTTTCAGTTGTTAAAACAACCCTATTTCCACCTTCAATAGTATTATTATTTACAGTAACAGCAAACTTATCATCATTTATAAATGCATAAGTTTTTCCTTTAACTCCTGGTCTTGCTTTAGCAACATCTGTGAATTCTTCATTAATGTTATTCCAGTCACCAGTTGTTAATACAGATGCAGTTTTACCATTATTTAAACTGCTTACTGAAGCTAAGCTGTGATTTGGGAAGTTTAAAGTTTGAAGTTTAACTTCTCCCTCTTGAATATCTATAACTTCCATTCTTAACTTATTTCCATCAACAGTCATCTTTAATGTAATAGTCATTCCAATATCTTCAAAGTTTAATGTGTAAGTAGCTTCATTATTTGCAAATTCACTAGTTACCTTTGGAATTCTCTTCTCACCATTAATTTCAACCATATATTGAGCCTCTAAATCATCTACAGCTGCTCCAGCTAGAACATCTTCTGTTCCCTTCCACTCGTATCTAACAACTGTTGGGAATCTATTGTCTAAAACAACCTTCATATCATCTGACTCTATTACTTGTTCTTCAAGTGGTCCTACTTCAGGTGCCATTAATCCACCCAACTCTTCAACAACAAGGTTGTCTAAAGTGACCGTTTTATTTCCATACCATCCTGTTAAACCTATCTTTCCTTTAGCATCAGGCAAGTTTGATACAGCAACTTGTCCTATTTTTTCTTCATCTATCCACATAGTTATGTTAGTATCTTCAACTTTTAATTTAATTCTATAAGTCTTACCAGCTTCTAATGAGAATGAACCTGGGAATGCTCCATATTTGCCATCTCCAGTTTTCCATACCCAAGAACCAGCATCATAACAAACAGCTCCCCACTCAGTTTCTGATACATATCTAAATAATAACCCTATTCTTCCACCATCATTGTTAACAGTAAAGTCTGTTTCATAAGTAAAGTTTTTAACATCTGGTGAATTCATGTCAACAGCTGTAGCTACTCCATTCATAGGAATTTGAGCTGTTCCACCCTCATATGTTGGAGTTCCACTTCCCTTTACTAATTTCCAATCTCCTCTTGTTTCCTCTGTTTCAAAATCAGTTTCATAATATGCTAAATCTGAACTTACAGTTACATTAGCTATTGCTTTTATATCAGTATCGGCTACTGTTCCTTCTACTTGAAATGTGCCTGGCTTTGAATAACTTTCCTTAGGGATATAGTTCCAAGCAACTTCCTTAATACTAGACATTCCATTCTCATGGTTAACTGTAACACTTGATGGTAAAGTAGGTTTAACTCTTGGATAAGTTTCTACATTTGTCTCATTTATTGAAACAATAGGTCCCTTATCAACTGTCATAGGAGCGTATTTCATATAGTCATATTTAGTAGTTTTAGAACCACCCCAACCTCTATATCCAACTTTACCAGCTTGTACTGGTACTATATCTGTTTCTTCATCAAATATTTTTTCAAATTCTCCACCATTAACTGAAACATTAACAGTTACATGTTTTTCAACAAAGCTAGCTTTAACTATTACTTCATCTCCGACTTCTAACTTAGGTCCTGAAATATCTTTCCATTGAGATGCATTTTCTATAACCCAACCAGTACCTGAATTATAGTTAATCATTCCATAATTTGATTCAGTAGCTCTAAATAATATTCCTGTTTGAGAACCTCCAACTATGAATTTAGTTTCTAATTCACCATTCTTTATATTAGGTGATTGATCCTCTATTACTCTAGTTTCACCACTATTAGTGAATGATAAAAATCCATCTGATACACTAGTAGTTGCTTTTCCTTTTAAAGTTGTCCATGTAATACCTTCTGGTCTATCATAGTTTTGAATATATGGTTCTACATCTTCATCACTATGAGTTACAGTTTCAGCAACTTCATTTTTAACCTCATTACCTGCTTCATTTACAGGTGTAGCAAGTGCTGAAATTGGTAATTGTCCAATAATAACTGCCGCAGCTATTATGGCAGCGATTTTTTTATTCATACATCTTCTACCCATGTTATACTCCCCCTATACAATTTAAATGTTTACATAAACAATTTTATACTTATTTCACATTTATTAACATGTACATTTTCTACTTTGTTATGTAATTTATTTACAAAAGTTTTATTTATCATTAAGTTTTTTGTAAATGCAAAAAAAGCTGTCTATTCCTTAGACAACTCTTCTTTATATGATAATATACTACTTAAAAATACACTTATACAAACTACGCTTGTTACTGATATTAAAATAGAAATTACTTTTGCTAAAAATATATTTGGTACTATATCTCCATATCCAATAGTAGCAAATGTTATTATTGTGTAATAGAATAAATCAAATTTTCCTTGAACATTTGTGAATGCCTCTGGATTTACACTACCTACTAAACATACCATAAGATATAGGTTTAAAATTAGCATAAATAATATTAATATTGCTGCAACTATTATTCTTTTAAATAAACTTTCTTCTTTTGCTCCTTTTACATTAATAGGGTTAACCATTAGAGTTATTAGTGTTTTCATATTTAAATAATAACATATAATCATTCCAATTAAGCCTAATGCTAAATTCTCTGTAAAAGCTTTAGGAAATACAATTGAAACTGCTAAATAAGTACTGATTAAAAAATAACTTATTAAAAAATCAATTTTTAAATTTTTATTTTCAACCTTGATTATAAAACTTTGAATTTTCAAACTTATATATAATATGTACCCAATGGCATAGTGGACAATTATTAATGCTATTAAAACTAATATAACCTTCAATCCACCTTCAAAAATCTTATTTTCAAACTTAACATTTCTTGCTATACCTGTATATATACTTACAAAAGATGTTATCCCACCAAAAACTATTAATGTAACTTGTATGATTTTAGAAAAGAAAGATTTTTCCTTAAGAACTCCCTTATAACTACTATTTATTCCTTTAAGGAGTTCTACAATTGACTTTTTAGTATCTTTTTTCATCCTTCTATTTCTAACAGCAAGTATTATTATACTAATTACAGTAACAAAAACAATTATAAATTCTCCCATGAACGCTCTCCCATACATCATAAAATTTTATAAACTAACTATTATAATTATATATTTACTTTAATCAATATAACAAACATAAATTGATTGAATAAAAAAGAACTATCCTAATGGATAGTTCTTTTTAAGGGATTAATTGTTGACTATAAGTAAAAATATATTTTTATAAAGTATTAAAAATTAATTATGCGTATTAATTATATTGTATATTCAGAAATTATTTTTATTATTTATTGAAAGCTTTGTTATAATCTTCGATGAATTTCTTCATTCCAGCATCAGTTAAAGGATGTTTTATCATTTGAACTATAACATTATATGGTATTGTTGCAATATCTGATCCTGCCATAGCTGAGTCTAAAACATGCATTGGATTTCTAACACTTGCAGATATTATTTCAGTATCTATACCATGTAAGCTAAACATTTCAGCTATTTGAGTTATAACTTCTATACCTGGATTTCCTATATCATCAAGTCTTCCTAAGAATGGGCTTACAAATGATGCTCCTGCTCTAGCTGCTAATAAAGCTTGTAATGGTGAGAATATTAAAGTAACATTTGTTCTTATTCCTTCACTAGCTAATATTCTTACAGCTTTTAAGCCTTCTTCGCACATTGGTATTTTTATAACTATATTTTTATGTAATTTAGCTAAATCTCTTCCTTCTTTAACCATTTCATCGCACTCTAAAGCCATAACTTCAGCACTTATTGGCCCATCAACTATGCTACAGATTTCTTCAATTACTTCTTTTATGTTTCTACCTTCTCTAGCTATTAATGAAGGATTAGTTGTTACTCCAGCTAAAACTCCTAATTTACTAGCTTTTCTTATTTCTTCTACATTAGCAGTATCAATGAATATTTTCATTTCATTTCTCCTTTTCATTGCTTTACAAATATTAATTTGAATTTCATACTTTTATTTAATCGTTTCCACAGATAGATATTAACATCACACAAAAAAATATTCAATAATTTTATTTAAAATTTACAATTTATTAATTTATTTTTTCTAAATATTATGCTATAATATAATATTTTATAAAATTAATATATTCTATTGCATAATTAGAGTATTCCCTATGTAATCTTTATCATGTAAAGCATATACAAATAATATAATTAATTTTCTTAATTTTATTTTGTATTTTTAATAAACTTTCTAATATATTATTATCATGGTAATTAAGAATATTCTTTATAATAATAAAAATTTCATTGTAACACTGAAATTAAAATTATAGGTTACTTTATATTCTATATAATGACTATGTTTTGAATCAGTGTTGATTTTTAAATAAGTCTAAAGTACTATCTTAAAATTAATATTCACCTAAAACATAGCCAATAAATTAAAAAAAGCTACTTAAGATTACATCTTAAGTAGCTTTTTATTGCTATTATTCAAAATATCTTTTTAATAATCCTTGGAATGCTCTTCCGTGTCTAGCTTCATCTTTACACATTTCATGAACTGTGTCATGGATTGCATCTAAGTTTAATGCTTTAGCTAAAGTAGCTAAGTCTTTTTTACCTTGGCAAGCACCTTGTTCTGCATTTACTCTTGCTATTAAGTTAGCTTTTGTATCAGCTTCAACAACTTCTCCTAACATTTCTGCAAATTTAGCAGCATGTTCAGCTTCTTCGAAAGCTATTCTCTTATAAGCTTCTGCAACTTCTGGGAATCCTTCTCTATCAGCTTGTCTTGACATAGCTAAGTACATTCCTATTTCTGTACATTCTCCAGTAAAGTTAGCTTGTAATCCTTCGATTATTCTTTCATCTACACCTTTAGCAACTCCGATTCTATGTTCATCAGCGAAATCTAAATCTCCACTTTGTTCTACGAATTTATCAGAACCAGCTCCACAGATTGGACATTTTTCTGGTGCTTTTTCTCCTTCATAAACATATCCACAAATTGTACAAACAAATTTTTTCATAATAAAAACCTCCTAAAATATGTACTCATATAATTTAGTTCCTAGATTATTAAGAAAATTATCTCTTTAAATATCTTTCTTTATAATCTACAAACTATATTTGTTAATTTTTTCTTAACCTTTGTTAATATTATATAATAATTGTTATTTGTTATCAATATATTTTAAATAATTTATACTTTTAATAAAAAATAATATCCAATTATCTTTTTGTATTATAATATAGTAAATACAATTATGATTTATAATATGAAATCATTTATATTTTATCACTTCCATTTTCTGATTAATGACTCTGGTTATTTTTAGCTTATATTTATAAAAAATAAAAAAGAGAGCCGTTGTGAACTAACTCTCTTTATCTCTTAATAAACTATATCTTTTTAATTTAGTCTTATATAGAAATTAATTTAAACTTACACAAATTAAAATTGCTTCACTACCTTACTGCTTTTCCGAAAGGCATAAGTGATAATTTAGCTAATTTTAGTGATTGTATAGCAAATGGAATTCCAACTATTGTAATTGCAAACAGTGCTGCACTTATTAAATTACCAATTGCTAGAGTAAACCCTCCAAAAATCAACCATAATATATTTAATAATAAATTTCCCGCACCATCATCTACTGTTACGACTTCTTTTCCAAATGGAGCAAATTGTAATCCTGCTAATTTAAAACATTGTAGTCCTACAGGTATTCCTATTATAGTTATGCACCACACACATCCCCAGAATAACCATCCTATAGCATTAAAAAATCCACCAAATATCATCCAAAGTATATTCCCTAAACAGCTCAATATATATTCTCCTTCCTAAATTTATTTACTTTATTATATAAAAAATTCTTCTTTTAGCTAATATTTTATTTAATAAGTATTTTAAATAAAATATCATCTTTTTTAAATTACTTCAACTATTCAAAGCATATAATATCAATAATTTAAGAAATATTAACTTAAAAATTTCTTAAATTATTTCCTTTATTTCTATGATTATAAATTTAATATTACCCTATTTTTATTTTATTGAACTATTTATTTTAATTTAAGTAATTTTTCTAAAAAAATTTTTATTTTTTTGTTGACATTTATCTTTTATGTATATATAATAAGTATTGTCAACAGGACATGCCGAAGTGGCGGAACTGGCAGACGCACAGGACTTAAAATCCTGCGGTGCTAACACACCGTACCGGTTCGATTCCGGTCTTCGGCACCAAAACTCTTAAACCTAGTTTAAGAGTTTTTTTATTTTGAAAAAAACTAATAATGAGTCCAAACACAAAAGCTCTATTAGAGTATTTTTTTATTAGATATAGCTAAAACAAACTAATTTCACTGCTGTTAGATTGTTTAACTATATCTAATATTTTTTTCTAATAAAGCCTTTTAAATTCAAATCATCTAATTATACAATGAGAAAATCTTCATTTCCTATTTCACACTAAAAAATTTTTTCTTATATTTAATTAATTTACATAAGTATATTATAATTTAAATCTACAAATTTATATATTTTACTGAAATAACTAACTTATTTTGCTGTTCCTATATCTGTTCTAAAATACATACCATCAAAATTAATTTTAGCTATGTTTTTATATGCATTTTCTTTTGCTTCCTCTAAAGTTTCTCCCTTACCAATAACTGATAATACTCTTCCACCACTTGTTACTAAAGAATCTTCTTGAATTTTTGCTCCTGCTATAAAATACTCTCCTTTAATACTTTCATCAATGTTTATTTCATAACCTTTTTCATAATCTTCAGGATATCCCTTTGAAGCAAGAACAACATTTACACAATATCCATTGTTCCACTTAAGCTCAGTTTGATCTAATTTTTCATCTAAGGCATTTTCTATTATTTCTAATAAATCACTTTCCATTAAAGATAAAACACTTTGTGTTTCTGGATCTCCCATTCTAACATTATATTCTAAAAGTTTAGGTCCATCCTCTGTTATCATTATTCCAAAGAAGATGACTCCTTTAAAATCAAATCCCTCTTCTCTTATTCCAACTAAGGTTTTATCTAATATATTTTTATAAAAATCAGCTAAAACATCCTCAGTAACATACTTGTTAGGGCAAACTACTCCCATTCCCCCTGTATTTTTACCTTTGTTTCCATCAAATATCTGTTTATGATCCTTAGCAGATAAAAATGGTAGTATTACCTTTCCATCTGTTGCCGAAAGTATAGAAGCCTCTACTCCTTGTAAAAATTCTTCTACAACTATTTTCTTTCCAGCTCCATTAAATACATCATCTATCATAAATAAATTTAAGGTTTCTATTGCCTCATCCTTATTTTCGCATATTACAACCCCTTTACCAGCAGCCAAACCATCTGCTTTTATAACTCTTGGATATTTGCAGTTTTCTAGATAACTTTTAGCTTCATCATAATTATAAAAAACTTCATAATCAGCTGTTTTCACACCATATTTTTTCATAAAATCCTTTGAAAAGCTCTTGCTACCTTCAAGCATAGCTCCCGCCTTATCAGGACCAAATATTTTTAGACCTGCTTCCTTAAATGTATCAACTATGCCATTAATAAGTGGCTCCTCTGGCCCAACAATAGTTAAATCAATATTATTGCTTTTAGCAAACTCTAAAAGTTCTTCTATATTAGTAATATCTATATTTTCACACTTATCTTCCTTAGCAGTTCCTCCATTACCAGGAGCAACATAAATCTTATCTACTCTAGAACTCTTTCCTAATTTCCATGCTAAAGCATGTTCTCTTCCACCTGATCCAACTAAAAGTATCTTCATATATAAAAGGTAATATAAATTAAACTTATTTTCTACATAGCTATTAGAATATCTAAATTAACTATTCCTAAAAAAAACAAATTAACTATATAACCTAATTCACCTCCCAAAATATATTTTAATTTTATATTCCTAATTGCTTTAAATTACAGTTTATAAAATAAATTTTTACAAATTTATTTAGCCATAGATTAAATAATTCACTTAAGCATTTTAGCTTTAAATTATTTAACTATGGCTAAGTAATTATTTTTACTTTATTTTAGCTTTAAACATTAAGCTAAAACTTATCTTATTTCTAATGTTTAAAATGTCTAATGCCTGTAAATACCATACTTATTCCATGTTCATTACAAGCTTCTATTGATTCTCCATCTCTCATAGAACCACCTGGTTGAATTATTGCCTTTATTCCATTTCTAGCAGCTTCATCAACACAATCTCTAAATGGGAAGAAAGCATCTGAAGCTAGTACAGCTCCACCTTTTCCTCTTTCTAAAGCTTCTTTAGTAGCCCAAATTCTATTAACTTGTCCACCACCAATACCAGTAGCAACACCATTCTTCACAACTACTATGGCATTAGATTTTACATATTTAACAACCTTCATTCCGAAAACCATGTCTCTTAATTCCATTTCTGTTGGCTGTTTTTCTGTTACAACTTTATACTCATCAGCAAGCTTATTATCTTCTCCTTGAACTAATATGCCACCGTCTACTGTTACCATATAATTTTTAGCTTGAGGAGTATTATTACATTTTATAACTCTTAAATTTTTCTTAGTTCTTAAAACCTCTAAAGCATCTTCATCGAACTCAGGTGCCGCTACAACCTCTAAGAAAATTTTAACCATTTCTTCTGCTGTAGCCTTATCTATCTTTCTATTTACAGCAACTATTCCACCAAATATTGAAACTGGATCTGCATCATAAGCTTTTAAATAAACTTCCTTAGAGTTTTCCCCTACAGCTACTCCACAAGGTGTGTTATGCTTTAACGCACAGCAAGCTGGTTCTTCAAATTCACATGCAACTTTCCATGCTATATCTAAATCTTTTATGTTGTTATAAGATAAAGCCTTTCCATTTAGAATATCAAAGCTATTCATAGCACCATCGAATTCTGTTGAACTATAGTAAGCAGCTCCTTGGTGAGGGTTTTCTCCATATCTAAGATCTTGTATCTTCTTATATGAAACTGAAAGATATTCTGGATGCTCTTCTTCGCCTTCTAACAAGAAATTAGAAATTGCAGCATCGTAAGCACTCATTAAGTTAAATACCTTTCCTGCAAGAGTTTTTCTTAATTTAAATGAAACTTCGTTATTTTCCTTAATTTCATTTATTACTTTTTCATAATCTTTTTTATCTGAAAGAACCACTACATCTCTAAAATTCTTAGCTGCCGCTCTTAACATTGTTGGTCCACCGATATCAATAAACTCAACCTTTTCTTCAAAGCTTAAATCTTCTCTAACTTTTTCAAAGAAAGGATATAAATTAACAACTACATAATCAATTGTGTTTATTTCTCTCTCTTCTAAAGTTTTCATATGCTCTTCATTATCCCTTATTGCTAATATTCCAGCATGAACTAAAGGATGTAGAGTCTTTACTCTTCCATCTAACATCTCTGGGAAGTCTGTTATTTCACTTATTTCTTTAACCTCTATGTTATTTTCCTTTAAATATCTATAAGTTCCACCACTTGAGATTATTTCTACATCTCTATCTCTTAAAAATTTTGCAAGTTCTAAAACTCCACCTTTATCAAAAACACTTATTAAAGCTCTCTTTTTCATGAAAAGACCTCCCTAGTTTAATATTTTTACTCTTCCATTATTAATTTCTATTTTTTCTTCACATAAGTACTTAACAATCTTAGGTAGTAATATATGTTCTTTCTCTAACACCTTTTTTTGAAGACTTTCTGGAGTGTCTTCAAAATCAACTTGAACTATTTCTTGTTCAATAATAGCCCCTCCATCAACTTCATCATTAACAAAGTGAACTGTACAACCAGAATATTTTACTCCTTTTTCTATAGCTGCTTTATGTACATTTATTCCATACATCTTGTTTCCACAGAAAGAAGGAATAAGAGATGGGTGGATGTTGATTATCCTATTCCCATACTCTTCTAAAAGCTTTCCTTTTAATATTGAAAGATAACCAGCTAATACTATTAGATCAATATTATTTTCTTTAGCAAGTCTTAATATCTCATCTGAAGTATTCTCTCCAAACTCTTTTTTAGAAACAACCGAAGTTTTTATCCCTTGTTTTTCAGCTCTTTCTAAAGCAAAAATTCCATCCTTACTTCCAATAACCAAAGAAACTTCTCCATTTATATTTCCATTTTCTATATTATCTAAAATTGATTGAAGATTAGATCCACTGCCAGAAGCTAATATAGCTATTTTATACAAACTCCTTCACCTCCAGCATTTATATACCCAATCTCAAAAGCTTTTTCTCCATCTTCTGAAAGTTCTTTTAAAATTCCTTCAACCTCTGATTCATCAACACATAAAACAAATCCTATTCCCATGTTGAAAGTATTGTACATTTCTTCTTCACGAACTCCAAGCTCCATAACTTTTCTAAATATTTCTGGAATCTCATAGCTATTTTTATTTATTACTATACTAAGTCCCGCGCCACTTAACATCCTTGGAAGATTTTCATAAAATCCTCCACCAGTTACGTGAGCCATTCCCTTGATATTAAACTTTTCTATAAGTCTTAATACAGGTTTAACGTAAATCTTTGTAGGAGTTAATAACTCTTCCCATACAGCTTTTCCATTAAACTCTTGATCTAAATTTTCGAACACCTTTCTTATAAGAGAATATCCATTTGAATGAACTCCTGAAGAAGCAATTCCTATAAGCTTGTCACCAGCTTTTATATCCTTACCATTTATTATTTTATCCTTGTCTACTATTCCTACTGCAAAACCAGCAATATCATAGTCACCTTCTTTATACATACCTGGCATTTCAGCGGTCTCTCCTCCAATTAAAGAACAGTCAGATTGAAGACATCCTTCAGCTACTCCCTTTACCAAATCAGAAGAAACCTCTGCTTCAAGCTTCCCACAAGCTATATAATCTAAGAAGAATAAAGGTTTAGCTCCATGGCATAAGATATCATTAACACACATTGCAACGCAGTCTATTCCAACAGTGTCAAACTTTCTTTTCTTGCAAGCAATATCAAGTTTTGTTCCAACTCCATCTGTTCCTGAAACTAAAACTGGTTTTTTGTATCCTTCTGGAAGTTCAACCATACCAGCAAAAGATCCTAATCCATTTAATACATACTCACTCATTGTTTTTTGAGCATATTCTTTTATAAGCTTTACTGATCTATATCCTTCTTCAATATTTACTCCTGCTTCTTTGTAAGTTAACATCTAATTCTCCACCCTTTCAAGATTATCCTCTAAAGCTTCCATAGGCGCTGCGACTGGATAAACTCCATTGAAACATCCTACACAGAAATTTCTTCTTCCTTCAAAGCTTTCGTACATTCCTTCTAAACTTAAATATCCTAGAGAATCACAACCTATCATTTCTCTAATTTCTTCTACACTTCTATTGGCTCCAATTAATTGACTTCTATATGGTGTATCAATTCCAAAGTAACATGGATATTTAACCATTGGTGATGCAACTAAAAAGTGAACTTCTTTAGCACCTGCTCTTCTTAGAGACTCGACTAAATGTTTTGAAGTTGTTCCTCTAACAATAGAATCATCTATTAAAACAACTCTTTTACCATTTACATTAACCTTTAAAGGATTAAGCTTTACAGCCACAGCTCTTTCTCTAATTTCCTGTGATGGTGATATAAAAGTTCTTCCTACATATCTATTTTTCACAAATCCTACATCATAAGGAATTCCTGAAGCTTTGGCATACCCCATAGCCGCCGGTATTCCTGAATCTGGAACAGCTACTACAATATCAGCCTCAATTGGATGCTCCTTAAATAATATTTCCCCTTGGTTGACTCTTGTAGTTTGAACATCTAAACCATCTATAACTGAATCTGGTCTTGCAAAGTATATGTATTCAAAAGCACAAGTTTGACAAACAGTGTTTTCTGAATATCTGTAACTCTTAATACCATTTTCATCAATAACTACAATTTCTCCTGGTTTTATATCTCTCACAAACTCTGCTCCAATTGTATCTAAAGCACAGCTTTCTGAAGTTAATATATATCCCTCTTCAAACTTTCCTAAGCATAAAGGCCTTATTCCGTGAGGATCCCTTATTCCTATAAGCTTATTTTTTGTCATTATTACCATAGCGAAAGAACCCTTTACTGCCGATATAGCATCTATAACTGCTCTCTCAATCCCATTATTATTAGCTCTTTTAGCAATCAAACTTATAAGTACTTCAGAATCAACGCTAGTATGGAATACTTGTCCCCCATCCTCTAAAAGGCTTCTTATTACATCAGCATTAACTAAATTGCCATTATGAGCAGTAGATATAGGACCAAGCTTAGTATTACTAACTAGAGGTTGTGCATTCTCAACAGTCTTAGCTCCAGCTGTAGAATACCTAACATGCCCTATTGATATATGACCATTAATTTCTCTTAATTCTTCTAAATCTTTAGCTTCAAAGGCTTCAGTTAAAACCCCTAATCCCTTATGAACCTTTATATCATCTCCATTTGCTACTGCAATACCAGCACTTTCCTGACCTCTGTGTTGAAGAGCATAAAGTCCATAATAGTTTATAGAAGCAACATCTATTGGTTTATTTGCGAAAACTCCAAAAACTCCGCATTCATCCTTAAATTTATCGTTTTGTGGATCCATAATATCAAAATTTGGCTTCACCATATTTTCTACTCCTCTTACTTAATTACTTATATAAACTTACCCTCTTAATCTACTTAAAACTTCTTTATATCCGTTAATGACATTTCCCATGTCTCTTCTGAATCTGTCTTTATCCATTTTTTCTCCAGTTGTAGCATCCCAGAATCTACAAGTATCTGGTGAAATCTCATCAGCTAATAATATCTCTCCATTACATCTTCCAAACTCTAGTTTGAAATCTATTAAGTTTATATTTTGCTTTTTAAAAGCTTCCTTTAAAACGTCATTTACTTTAGCAGTTATTTCATAGATTTTATTTAATTCTTCAAAAGTTGTAGCTCCAATTCCTACAGCATGATAATCATTTATTAATGGATCTCCTAAAGAATCATCTTTATATGATAATTCAAAAACAGTAGTTTTTAATTCATATCCTTCTTCAAGACCTAATCTCTTAGCCATACTTCCTGCAGCAACATTTCTAACTATTACTTCTAAAGGAACTATTTCAACCTTCTTACATAATTGATCTCTATCATTTAACTTCTCAATGAAGTGAGTCTTTATTCCTTCTTTATTTAACATCTCAAATATAAGACTAGTAATTTCGTTATTTAAAATACCTTTGCTTTCAATCTCTGCTTTCTTTTCTCCATTAAATGCTGTAGCATCATCCTTGTAGTGAACAATTACCATATCATCTTTATCTGTTGCATATATTTTTTTAGCTTTTCCTTCATATAACATTTCTAATTGATTAACCATTATAACTCTACTCCTTCTCCATTTTCTTCTATAAATTTGTGTTTCATGTCAATTCTAAATTGAACTAGTTTTTCTCTTAGTTCTGGATATTTTAATGAAAGCATTTGAACTGCTAACATACCTGCATTGTAACTATTATTTATTCCTACAGTTGCTACTGGAATTGATTTTGGCATTTGAACTATTGATAATAATGCATCCATTCCTTCTACTGCCGCTCTTACTGGAACTCCTATTACAGGAAGTATAGTATGAGAAGCTATAACTCCTGGAAGATGAGCCGCTAACCCTGCTCCTGCTATAATTACTTCACAGCCTTCTTTTTCAATTTTTTCTAAAGTTTCAAGAAGTTTTTCTGGAACCCTATGAGCTGATAAAACATAAGCTTTATACTCAACTCCAAATTCTTTAAGAGCATTTGCCGCTCCCTTCATAACATCTATATCTGACTTACTTCCGAAAAATATTGCTACCTTCATTAAAATTTCCTCCCTATACTTTTAAGTTTTTATAGTTTTGATTTTTAGCTAGCCCTTCAAACTTAATTATTTCTTAAAGTAATTAACACCTGACTTGAATAGTTGTTGGTCGAATTGTCCTAGTATATTTCTGTATAGATTATCTCCAATTCTTTCTGAATGGCCCATTTTACCTAGGATTCTTCCATCTCTACTTGTTATTCCTTCTATTGCTAAGCTTGAACCATTTGGATTATATGGCATATTCATAGTTGCATTGCCTTCTAAGTCAACATACTGAGTAGCTATTTGATTGTTTTCTGCTAACTCCTTTAACAAGTCTTCTGGTGCAACAAATCTTCCTTCTCCATGTGATATTGGAATATTGTGAATTTCTCCAAGTGAAACCTCATTAAACCAAGGAGATTTCTTAGAAGTAATCTTAGTTCTAACCATAGATGACATATGTCTATTTATATTGTTGTAAGTTAATGTTGCCATATCTTCTTCAATATCAATTATTTCTCCATATGGAAGAAGTCCTAACTTAATTAAAGCTTGGAAGCCATTACAAATACCTAATATCAATCCATCTCTTTCATTTAAAAGTTTCATAACTGAATCCTTTATTTTAGGATTTCTAAATATTGTAGCTATAAACTTAGCTGATCCATCAGGCTCATCCCCTGCTGAGAATCCACCTGGTAACATAATTATTTGAGCTTCATCAATTTCTCTTTTAAGCATGTCTATTGAGTCAATCAAAGCTTCTTTATTTAAATTTCTAATAACAACCTCATGAACCTCAGCACCCTCTTTTTCAAAGGCTCTTCTACAATCATATTCACAGTTAGTTCCTGGGAATACTGGAATAACTACTCTTGGTTTTTCTACTATTGTTATTTTTGATTTAAGTTTTTCTTTTCCTATATGCACTTGTCCATTATCTAAAATATCTGCCCCATCTTCACTATTGCTTATTAAATCTGAAACACATCCCTCTTCATTTTCTATTTTAGATTTAAATACATCCTCAAGTTTTTCTTCATAACATTTTTCTAACTCTCTTAATGAAACCTCAAAATCATATTCCTCACACTTTATAACATCAGCCACGATTGTGCTTCCTATAACCTTATGATTAGTTCCCTTAAATTCCTCTTCAAGGTTAACCCCGTCCTTAACCTCTAAGATTAAACTTCCATAATTAAATCCAAAAAGCTCTTCTTGAGAAACATTATTTAATTCTGCCCCAATTTTATTTCCTAATGACATCTTAGTAATTCCTTCTGATACTCCTCCAAACTTAAGAGAATATGCTGAAATTACTTTTTCTTGTCCTATTAATTCATAAAGCTTTTCTAAGTTATTTTTGAATTCTTCCATATTTAAAGTTCCATCTTCTAATCTTTCACTCTTCACAAGAACTAAAGTTGATCCTATATTCTTAAACTCAGGTGAAATAACTCTTGAAGCATTTTCAAGTCCTACTGCAAATGAAACTAAAGTTGGTGGAACATTTAAGTCTCCAAAACTTCCTGACATTGAATCTTTTCCACCAATTGCTGGTAATCCTAAATCCATTTGAGCTTTATAAGCTCCTAGTAAAGCTGCAAAAGGCTTACCCCATTTTTCTTTATCCTTTAATAACTTTTCAAAGTATTCTTGGAAGGTTAATCTAACCTTTTTATAATCTCCTCCCATAGCAGCTATTTTTGTTACTGATTCAATAACTGAATAAAATGCCATGTGGAATGGGCTCCATACTCCTAAATAAGGATTAAATCCATATGTCATTAGGGAAGCTTCTTTACTTTCTCCTCCTAAAACCGGAATCTTAGCAGCCATCCCCTCTGCTGGTGTTAATTGATATTTTCCACCTAGAGGCATAAGAACTGTTCCTCCGCCTATAGTTGAATCAAATCTCTCAATTAATCCTTTTTGACTACAAATATTTAAATTTCTTAGTGATTTTAACCATTCTTCTTTAACATCACAATTTTTAACTTCGTATGGATAATCACTTGGTGATTTTACCTTTAAAGAAATCTCTTGTTTTGCCCCATTTGTATCTAAAAAAGTCCTCTTTATATCAACAATTGTTTTGTCTTTCCACATCATTCTCAATCTATCTGTATCTGTAACTTCCGCTACAATTGTAGATTCTAGATTTTCTTCTTCTGAAAGTTCTATAAATCTCTTGGCATTCTTAGCTTCAACAACAACTGCCATTCTTTCTTGAGATTCTGATATTGCAAGTTCTGTTCCATCTAGTCCCGCATATTTTTTAGGAACCTTATTTAAATCTATATCAATACCTCTACATAATTCTCCAATGGCTACTGATACTCCACCAGCTCCGAAATCATTACATCTCTTTATCATTTGAGCTACTTCTTTATTTCTAAAAAGTCTCTGAATTTTTCTCTCTGTTGGAGCATTCCCCTTTTGAACCTCTGCTCCACATTGATTTATTGATTCCTCTGTATGTTCCTTTGAAGAACCAGTGGCTCCTCCAATACCATCTCTTCCTGTTCTTCCTCCAAGAAGTATTACAATATCTCCCTTTGAAGGTTCAAGTCTTACAACATTCTCTTTTGGTGCAGCTGCTATTACTGCTCCAACTTCCATTCTCTTAGCAGCATAATTTGGATGATAAATCTCTGCTACTTGTCCTGTTGCAAGTCCAATTTGATTTCCATATGAACTATATCCATGTGCAGCTCCTAAGGTTATTTTTCTTTGAGGTAACTTTCCCTTTAAAGTTTCTTCAATTCCAGCTGTTGGATCTGCTGCGCCTGTAACTCTCATAGCTTGGTAGACATAACTTCTTCCTGAAAGTGGATCTCTAATAGCTCCTCCTAAACAAGTTGCCGCGCCTCCAAAAGGCTCTATTTCCGTTGGGTGATTATGTGTCTCATTTTTAAACATTAAAAGATATTTTTCAGTTCCATTATTTGTTTCTATCTCTATGTTTATAGAACAAGCATTTATTTCATCTGAAACATCTAAGTCATCAAGTTTTCCTCTTTTTCTTAGTTCTTTCATTGCTATAGTAGCTAAATCCATTAATTTAATATCTCTAGTCTCTAACTTATCTTCATAAACATACGCTCTTGAATTTCTATAATCTTCATAAGCTTTTTTAATAGGTTCTGAATATTGACCTTCTTCTATTTCAACATCTCTAATTATTGTTTCAAAAGTTGTATGTCTACAATGATCTGACCAATAAGTATCAATAACTTTAATCTCAGTTATTGTTGGATTTCTATCTTCTGATTTAAAATAATCTCTTATCATTTTTAAATCTTCTAAACTCATAGCTAAAGAATTTTCTATATGAAAGTTTTTAAGTTCCTCCTCAGTTAGATTCAAAAATCCATTTAAAACTTCAACGCCCTTAGGTTCATCTAAGTTATCTTCTAAAACTTTTGATAATGGATCTACTTCTCTTGAATCAACAGGATTAATATAATAAGCTTTTATCCTATCTATCTCTTCATCATTTAAATCACCTTTTAAAACAATGATTTTTGATGATTTAACAGGAACTTTTGCTTCCTCAGTAAGAAGCATTATACACTCTGAAGCTGAATCAGCTCTTTGATCATACTGTCCTGGTAAATATTCAACACCAAAAGCATTTTCATCTTGTCCTATTTCAAAATTTTCTTCATAAACTCTATCTACTGGAGCTTCTGACAAAATAGTATTTACAGTCCTTATATACTGCTCTTCTTCCATATTTCCTAGTATGTACTTATTTAAAACTCTTATATCCTCTAAAGCTTCGACTCTTAAGTTATCTTTAAAATCTTTAAGTAATATCTGACTTTCAACATTAAAACCAGCCTTTTTTTCTACAAATACCATTCTAATACCAGACATTTTAATCCCCCATTCAAAACACGAACATTATTTATGATTAAATATTAATCATTCGTTAAATAGAGAATATCATTATAAATACGTATTGTCAATAATTAAATTTATTTAAACGTTCGGTTTTTAATATATTTAATCATCTTTTTATCATTTATATTCCAAAATAATTCGTATTTAATCATAAAAATAGAGATATATTAAAAGTTTAGAATAATCTTCCTTTTAATATATCTCCAATATTTTTAATCTTCTCTTAAAAGATTTATATCTTTTCCCTCTAGAATCTTATTCATATTTCTTATAGAACACATTTTCCCACACATTGTACAACTATCTTTATGTTCAGGATTCGATTCTTTTCTATACCTAATTGCTTTTTCACTGTCTATGGCTAAAGAAAACATCTCATCCCAATCTAATCTTTTCCTAGCCTCACTCATTTTATTATCCCTCTCTCTTACTCCTAGGATTCCTTTTGCTATATCTGCCGCATGTGCTGCTATCTTTGAAGCAACTATTCCCTCCCTTACATCTTCTAAATTAGGAAGTCTTAAATGTTCTGCTGGTGTTACATAGCAAAGAAAATCTGCTCCATAAGAAGCTGCCATAGCTCCTCCTATGGAACTCGTTATATGATCATACCCTGGTGCTATATCAGTTACTATTGGGCCTAAAACATAAAATGGTGCTCCATGGCATAATTTTTTCTCTAATAAAACATTAGCTTCTATTTCATTCATTGCCATATGCCCAGGTCCCTCTATTATTACTTGAATATTTCTTTCCCAAGCTCTTTTTGTCAACTCTCCAAGAGTAATTAACTCTTTTATTTGTATAGCATCAGTTGAATCAGCTATTGAACCAGGTCTACAAGCATCACCTAAACTTAAGGTTAAATCATACTTTTCACATATATCTAATAATCTATCAAAATATTCATAGAAAGGGTTTTCTCTATTATTTAATTCCATCCATGCAAAAAGGAGAGATCCTCCTCTAGAAACTATATTAGTCAATCTTTTATTTCTTCTAAAAGTTTCAACTGCTTCTCTATTTAATCCAGCATGTATAGTAACAAAATCTACTCCATCTTTTGCATGTTTCTCTACAACCTCAAAAAATTCATCAATAGTTATATCCTTAAGTTCTTTATCATAGAACCCAACTACATCATACATTGGTACAGTTCCTATCATAGCTGTAGATATCTCAACAAGTCTTTTCCTAAAATCATAAGTTTTACCATAGTTACTTAAATCCATTATGGATTCTGCATTCATTTCTATGGCTTTTTTAACCTTTTCTAACTCTAATTCTATATTGGCATAATCCTTTGAAATTCCTAGATTAACATTTATTTTAGTTCTTAACCCTTGTCCAACACCTTCTGCACTTATGCTCTTATGTTTTTTATTAGCTGGTATTACAACTTTTCCCTCAGCCATTAAATTCATTAAAGTTTGAACATTAATACCTTCTTTTTCTGCAACCACTTGCATTTCCTTTGTTATTATGCCTCTTTTAGCAGCATCCATTTGAGTTGTGTAATTCATATTAGTTCTCCTTATTTTAATTTTTTAACTGCGCAGTTAAATTAATATAGGATCCTAGTTTTTTATAAAAAATAAAAGCTTGCCATAAGGCAAGCTTAATAAACACTTATATAGATATACTTATACAAATTTTTAGCATAAATATAAATAAACAACAGTTTATGCTTCCCTACGGTAGTACTAACTACATCAGGTTTTAAGGGTTAGATAGCTATTATCCTCTCAGCATATAAAATGCACCCCTAGCACTTACGATTAAATATTTACTTTTTTTCTAAATTATACTATTAAAATTTTATAATTTCAAGTAAATTTATAAAAACAAGTAATTATGCACTAAAATTTAGTAATTGTTTAAACTTATTATAGGTTTCATCATCAACTTTTTGCAAGTCACTTATCTAGCTAACCATCCTCCATCAACAGCTAAAATATGTCCATCCATATAATCTGATGCTCTACTTGCTAAGAATATTACAGCTCCCATCAAATCAAAAGGCTCTCCCCATCTACCTGCTGGTATCCTTGATAATATCTCTGAATTTCTACTAGCATTTAAAGTTAATTCTTCTGTATTAGCCGTTTTTATATAGCCTGGTGCAATAGCATTTACATTTACTCCAAATTCAGCTAGTTCATTAGCAAAGGATTTTGTTAGTCCTGCTACTGCATGCTTACTTGCAGTATAAGCTGGAACATATTTACCTCCTTGGAATGAAAGCATTGAAGCTATATTTATTATTTTACCATGTCTATTTTTTACCATAGTTTTTGCTATCTCTTTACTTAAATAATAAACACTATTTAAGTTAACATCTAAGACGAATTGCCAATCTTCATCAGTATATTCAAATAAACTATTTCTTTTTATGGTACCTGCATTATTAACTAAAATATCTATTTTCCCAAAAAGCTTTTTACTCTCTTCAATAACTTTTATAACATCAGTTTTCTCTTCTAAATCAGCTTGAATAAATTCAACCCTTCTTCTTTCTTTTTCTATTAATTTTCTTGTTTCATCTAAATCTTTTTCACTATGAACCACTATACACAAATCCGCTCCAGCCTTTGCTAAAGCAACAGAAATAGCCTGTCCTATACCTTTATTTCCACCAGTAACCATAGCTACCTTTCCATGTAATGAAAAATAATCCATTGAAAAATCACTTAAACTATTCACAATCTCAACCCCTTTGAAAGTTTTAAAACTTATTCATATTTTATACTACCTCTTACAGAAAACATTTTCAACTTCTTGTGAATATAATTAAAATTAATAAAATAAAAAAGCTTTAGAATAAGTTGTTATCTCATTCTAAAACTTTCTTATATTCCGTCTTTTTAATATATTATAATTTAAATCTTATCTACAAATTAATCAAAAATATTTAGAAACCTGTGTGACCAAATCCGCCACCTCTATTTACACTTTTGAATTTTGAAACATCATCAGTTTCTATAAAGTTAGCCTTATAATATTTAGCTAAAACCATTTGGGCAATTCTATTTCCTTTTTTTATATATATACTTCCATATGGATTTCCATTCTTATCTAAATAAATATATGTTTTTAATAACTTTTTATAAGCTCTCTTTCCTTCTTCTTCATAAGAACTTAAATCATGTCCTTTCGACTCTAAATATTCACTTAATCTTACCTCTGTATAATTATTTTTTAAGTCATCTAATATACTTATATCATTAGCTATTTCATAAGGAAGATTAGCTATATTATAATTATTCTCTAAAATTACTGATATATTGCTAACTGAATCAGCATCAATAGTTCCTATTGAGTTTGAAATTTTCAGATTTGTTCTTAAAGAAAGTCCACTTCTAGCTCTAATTTGAAGTTCCATATTATCAGGAATTGCAAACTTTAAATCTAATGGAATTGCCACTTTTTCAAAAGGTCTTATAACCATATCTTTAGCTGCAAAAACATCTGCTCCAGCGGCTAATGGTGTCTCATATTTAGGAGTCTCTCCACCATTTTGATATTCAATATAAACATCTCTAATTCTTTGTTCACCAGCCATTAAACTCACCTCCATCTTTAGTAAAAGTATATTTTACTTTCTATATATTCACAAACACTTAAATTCTTTAAATTCTCAAAGCAGAGGCTTTTTATTAACATTTTATTAATATATTTTCCTTTAGCTTACATTTGCAACATTTTACTTATATTAATTCATAATTAACTATAAATTTTTAAATATATACTTTATCTTAAGTGAATAAAAATAGTATTTTTTATTACTTTCATCTTAATATACAAAATAAAAGAGAACAGACTTTAAATTAATTCTGCTCTTCTATCTTGTAATATTTAATTTTAAAAATTATTTCTATTTGAATTATAGATACCAATTCCAGCAATCGCTCCTATTATACCAATAATTATTAATCCAGATATTTTAAATACATAGGCTCCTAAGTAATAAACAACTACAATCAATATAAGAGCTATAATAACATGAACAATCCATTCTCTCTTAGGATTCATTTTAAAAGCTCCAAAAATTTTGTCTGATAATTTATATTTTTTATCAATAAATCCATATATAACTGCAAAAAAAATTGCTGACACAACAAATACCAATGCTTCTAATATGTTTTGTATTAAAAGAATTTTATCCATACTCTCGTTCCTTTCAATTGATCTTTAATAGCTATATTATACCATTTAACACAACTTTAAGTGAACTCTACTATGATTAAAAATTAAATAACTAATTAAATATCTAATTTATTTTTTAGTTGAATACTCAATTTTTATATAAAATAATAAAAAGTTAAATAGATTAAAGTTCTTATATCTACTTAACTTTTTTAATAATAAATGATATATAATTTAATTTTTAAATGTAGCAATAATAATCCCGATGAAAATTCCATTTATAATTGCTATTACTAAATTGCCTATTCCATAACTCATATTGAAATATTTAAAGACTACATAACTTAAAAATAAAACTAGCACAGTAACACAAATCACTATTAAATCATAAATTAATTTTTCCTTAAAACTTTTATGCCCCCATAAAATTCTATTTCTATTATCTCTAATTTCATAAAGAAACCATAAAACTATAATTATTCCAATTAAAGTGCTTCCATGTTGTAATAAACTATATCCATAAACATTATAATCTCCTAAAGTTAACACCTTTTTTTGAAGAAAAGAAATATGTTCAACAAAAAAACCTGTTTTATGAGTAAAAGCATCCCATATTATATGAGTTACCATTCCTAATAAAGCTGAATATATAAAAACAAGCCCCTCTTTCCAAGAATGTAAACCAAATTGTTCTGTTCTCAAGTATCCATACCATCCATCAAATGGTCTTGGTAAATGACTTATTAATGGGCTCTTTATAAAATTTTGAAAAAAATAAGCTAATAAAATACATAGGGGTAAATTTAATATAAAAAAGCCTAAAATCTCATGTCCTAAATTACCATAAGGTCTAAAATTTAAAAAGTATAAAAAATCAGGTGCCATACTCCCTAAAACTAAAGCTGTAAAATTAAATCTCTTATTTTTCAAGCAAAGCACAGCTGCTGGATGTGCCAGCGTAAAAGGCATACCTAGTCCCCCCTCATATGTTAAATGTTATCCTATTATAACACATAAAGAGTGTCCTAAAAATGATTAATAATTTGCTTTCAATCTATTAATATCCAATTGAATTGTTTTTATACTTATTTTAAAACTGCCTCCTTCTTCCTAAACACATAATAATATCTATAGCTATTATAATTATAAAAAATCAAATTCTATATACTAATTCCTTTGATTAAATCATTAAAAAGAAAAATATAACATTAGAAGGTAACAGAATCAATTCTTTTTCTCTAGTCAATTTCATTTTTAATTTAGACTATGTTTTAAATGAATCTTAATATGTGATACCTCTCTGAAAATAGGTTATAAGTAAAGAACATGGGTATTATGTAACGAAAGACTAAATAATATTTTAACATGAAAATTTATGATATACTTAAGTGAAAAATATGATGATAATCCGAAGCATTAAAACTAAAATTTAGAAAGGTGGAATTAAGATGTTAAATAAAATAAAATCATATTATCAATATGATGAAGAGGAAAATAATGAGCAATTCCTAAGGAACTTTGAATATAAAGGAGACGAAATATTCGCCTGTGACACTTGCGAAACTGAAATATCAGAAGAGGAATATAAGCGTAATAACGGTACATGTGATAAGTGTAACGCTGATATCTATGAATATTAGTTACTTTACATTCCAATCAAATTACCTGTTAAAAAGATTTAAAGGCAGTCCAATGGACTCCCTTTAGTTTATGTATAACATTAGTTTAAAACAGAGCCTTAATTTAAAACGCCTATAATTTCTTCACCATATTTATTAACTTTTACTTTACCAAAGCCCCTAACTTTTAAAAGTTCCTCCTTAGTTTTTGGCATTTTATTCAAAATATCTTCTAGTGTTTCATCATTAAAAATATAATATGCTGGTAATTTTTCTTTTATTGCAAAGGAAATTCTAACTTTCTTAAGCTTATTTTTTAATTCCTCGTTATTGTTATGTTCGATTATATCTTTGCTTTTTAAATTATTTTCTTTTTTAAAATAATCATCATCTTCTTCAAGATACTCCTTAATAAATTGATTTTTATTATTACTTTCTAATTTTTCTTCTAAACCTTCTTTTTCAATAAAATCAACTTCACTTAAAGAATATTTTTTATAATAATCAAACTTAATAGGTTTATTGTTTTCAACTAGAAAGTTTCCTATTGAATACATAAGCTCATCAAAATTTATACCATCCTTTAATTTTTTATGATACTGAAGTTTTGAATTTATAAAAGATGTTAACTGATCATATTTTATTATTTGAGATTTTATTTCTTTTGGCGCCTTATATTTATTTATAACACTTTTTGAATTTGCAATAACTACACATGAATAAACTGGCACTTTTTTAATTATTTTATTTTTCTTTAAGTATTCAGTTAATATTCTAACATGTCTTTCATTTTGTGCTACTGGACTATATATTCCCTCTTTTTTATAAACTTTTCCTGTTTTATTTTTAAAGTATCTTATAAACTCTCCTGATTCATTTATACTTATATCTCCAGTTAATTTTTTAGTTTCTAGAACTAAAATAAAACTTTTAGTTATTAGGACATAATCCATTTGAGCTACTGCTTCTCCGTCTTCTATCCTAATATCATGCAAAGCTAACATAGGGATAAAGGAATTTTTTATTTCATAACTAACATTTTTCTCTCCCTCTATTCCATAGTTTAAATGCATAATATCTCTATCTATAAAATTCTTTTTTTCACTTTTCACTTTACAACTTAACTCTTTTAAGTCTTCTAATTGTCTATTGTATTCACTAAATTCCTTAAGCCATATAGGACCTTTTATAGATGAAATTCCCAAAAAAGTTCCTTCAACATAAGCAACCCTCATCCTAATTGTTCATTCATATTGTAGCATATTTTGTAATATTTTGTTAATATTTCATTATTTATCTAAATAAAAAGTGTTAGATATATTTTAATAACAAATACATCTAACACTCAAAAAATTTTTCATATAAATGAATTAAGTTTTTAACTTTTTTTAATTCTACAATCAACTGCAATTATTTTTTACAAGTCTTGATTGATATTTCTCCTGAATTTAAGCAGTCTAATTCACCATTTTTATACTGAACAACTAAAGCACCTTCATTACTAATATCAATAGCCTTGGCCTTATTTAACCTGTTATTCTTTAAGAAACTTACTTCTTTTCCTAAGACAAAAGATAAAACCTTATACTCTTCCATTATACTTTTATCCTCTAAATTATCACACATGTAAAGAAGCTCATTTAATATTTCAGCAACTAACTGATTTCTTGTAATATTAGGCTCTTCTCCCTTAAATATAGATCCTGCAACATCTTTAATATCATCTGGAAAATCAGCTTCCTTGGTTTTAAAATTTATTCCTATTCCAACAACAACATTCTCAACTCTTCCACTTTCAAAATTACCAGTTGCCTCTGTTAATATTCCACAAATCTTTTTCCCATCTAGGAATATATCATTAACCCATTTTATCTTTGGTCTCTTATTTGTTAGATTTTCTATTGCTCTACAAACTGACACAGCTGCAGAGGTTGTTATATGTATAGCCTTTGAGAGTTCTATATTAGGTCTTAAAATAACACTCATATATATACCCTTATTAGATGGTGAGAAAAACTTTCTTTGAAATCTTCCTCTTCCTGCTGTTTGTTCTTCTGAAATTAAAACTGTTCCATGAGGTATGTCATCATCCATTAAAATTTTTTTAGCCTCTTGGTTAGTTGAATCTATAGTTTTATATACTCTTATATAATTTTCATTATATTTGGGGTTTAAAAAAATCTTTATTCCCTCTACTGACAATAAATCATTATCCTTAGTTAATTGATATCCTCTATTAGTTACAGCAGTAATATTATATCCTTCTCCTCTTAAAGCGTTTATGGCCTTCCATACAGCTGCGCGAGAAACTGATAAATATTTAGCTAGCTCCTCTCCTGATATGCTAGTCTCCCTATTTTCTTCTAGAATCTTTAATACTGACTCTTTAACTGACACTAAGCCTGCCTCCTGTTTCTATTTAAAAATTAATTTTTCCTGTAATAAATTTTTCACTAAATTTATTCTTATATATTCAAAGAAAATCTTTATTTTATAAAAGATTGATAATACTAACTCTCTTTATTACTAATTAATACTTACCTTGATTATATTTTTTATACTCTCTATTGGCAACCTTTTTAATAATTAAAGTCTACAATTCTAATTAATCCTTGTTAAAAATTAGGAAGCACATTTTCGCTTTACTCAAATGTATAAGTTCAAAATACAAAATTAAAAATTTTGATTTTCACTTAAAATTATGTAGGTCTAAAGGGCTAGCTAAAAATCAACATTCACCTAAAACATATAAAAAAAGACCTTATAAAGTTGTAAACATGAGAAACTATATTAAATCTTAAGAACATATATTTAAGATTTATACTTTAAGTAATCATAAATCTAAGTCCCTAAATCAACTTAAGTCTTCTAAAATCAAAGAAGTTTTAAGTTTTAGGGCCCTAGAAAGTAATCCTAATCAAATTTAAATCTTAGTATAAATATCTTAGTCCTAAATAATATAATTTTCTTTTACACTTTAATAGGTCTTTAAATCTTTTTTATCTATCTGTTCTAAGTGTTAATGATTCCTTAGTTGATAGTTCATCATTGACATACTTAGCAGCTATTTTGAAGTTGTAAATTGTATGTCTATTTAATCCCTTAAATGTATAACTAGTGTCATCTGCATCTACTTCTCCAACTTTTTTACCATCTTTATAAAGAACATAACCTGTTAATCCTTCAGCATTCTCTGGTGCCTTCCACTCTACAGTTACATCTTTCTTATTTATAGTTGTAGCTCTAAAGTTATTTACAGGAGATACAACTATACTATCTAATGATTTAACAAGATGAGTAGTAGTATCTTGAATTTCTTGTCCACTTGGATGAAGTGATCTAACCTTGACTTCATAGTTACCAGCCTCTTCTGGAGTCCATTCAAATACGGGATCTTGACTTTCTTCTCTTGATAAAGTCCATTCTGCTTCTCCATCTTTTCTAGTATAGAATTTAAAAGTATAGTATCCTGGATCATATTCTGTATTAGCTGTAAATGTTACTTTTTCTCCTTGGAATGATTCATTTACGTCTTTATTTAGTTCTATACCAAATCCTTCTCCATTTTCAAATAAACCTAATTCTTCAAGTACATCTATTATATCTTTTCCATCAACAAGTAACTCTGGAACTTTAGAATCATCTATGTTGAAATTTTGTTTTCCATAGTTATTAAATAAAGCTATAAAATCTTCAATAGTGACAGTTCCATTTTGATCAAAATCAGGTGAATTTCCTTCGGTGTTTTGAATTTCCTTATCTAAATAGCTCATAACAATATTAACATCATGCATATCAATTGCTCCATCTTCGTTTGCATCTCCTGCTATAGTTCTTAAATTTGGAGCAAAGTAACTATCTGTATCTAGATTAACTTGTCTACCAACTAATTCTCCATTTACATATTTTCCCCCTTTAATATTACCTATAACATTAAAGTGTCCTGGCATTTCAGCAATAATTTTATATTCGCCATCTGTAATTGGAAGATTAAATGAATATAATCTATCATATCTATAAGTTTTTTCATTATCAGTATCATATCTATTGCCTTTACTATCTAAAGCATATATTTCTATATCTGTTGAACCCAAACCAGTCATTGCTATAGATCCATAAACTAAAGTTTCTTTAGTGTCTACTGATTTGATAAAATCTTTAACAGTTTTACTCTCTACTTTTACGTCTTGTCCATTAGAATTTTGGAAAGTAGCATCACTACATGCAAAAGCATTGTTTGTAAATTCACCTATACTTACAAAAAAGTCCTCATTAATTCCTCTTATATCAGATAACTTGTAAGTTATATCAAATAAATCTAAATCACCAGTTATTCCAACAACCTTATCACCAGTTATTTCAAAGCTTATTTTGTAACTAGTCTTTGTATCATAATCTGAAGCTACTTTTTCAAAGTTTATATCAATTTCATTATTATTTTTTTCTAATTCTGCCTTTAATGCTTCTGAAGGTTGTATATCAGCAACATCATAAATAGCATTTCCAAAATCATAAAGAACAAAAGTACCCTTTGCTACATCTTCAACATTATTAAATGCTAAAGCAGCTTTAACTTCTTCTCCTGTCTTTGCATAATCTTTATCTAATTTAAATTCTAAATAACTTTCTCCCTCATTTATAAAAATATAAGGTTCTGATTTAGAAGCAACTTTACCTGGATTAATAGATCTACCTTCTAATACGAAAGGTCCCTTTTCTAAATCAGCTTTTTCTATACCAGCCAATAAGAAATCTCCATCTTCTTTAGCCCAAGCTCCTAAAGGTGAAAGCATTCCACCACCTGTTACATAAGTGAATAAAGGATTATTTACCTCAGATTGATCTAAGTAATCCATACCATACTTTGTTTTTAGTTCTTCAACTATTCCATTACTTATATTTCCTTCAACCCATAAAGCCTCATAGTTATTTCCATCAGCCCAAGCCTTAGTTGAATACATATCTTCAGTAACCTCAGTTACTCCTGGTTCAAAATTTAATGACATTTTATTTTCTTCAGCATCGTTTATTATTGCCATAGGTAGTGAACCTTTGAATGTAGTTCCATCTGGTCTTACGGCAACTAACTCTAACTCATAAATACCATTTTCAAGTAAAATATGCTCATTAGTTATATTTCCATCTTTAAGCTTTTGGATTCTTCCATTTGGAACCAATGCACTTATAAGGACCTGACTACCTGTTGGCATCCATGAAGCATCCATATCTCCACCAGCATATCCTAAATACTCTCCACTTTCTTTATATTTAACAAATCCATATATTTGAGAAACAGGTTCATTTATTTGAATTCCAACCTCTATATCTGCATACAGATTTGATTGTGTTTCATCTCTATTGAATAAATCTGATGAAGTCATAGATGTAAGTCCTTCAGCGAATCCACCCATCATACTTGGATAAAATAATTGATCAAATCCTGAATTTTTATATGATACAGAGAATGGCATTTGATAATCTTTTTGACTATTTTCTTCAACAATAACTATATAACCTTCGTATATTCCAGTTTCAGCACTTCCTGGCATATTCAGAGTTGCATCTACTGTTACACTAGAATTAGGCTCTACAGTAATAGTATCTTCCATATTAACAGTAACCCCATTAGTTACCGCATCTTTCGCTCTATCACTTTCTGAATACTTAACACTTACATTATAAGTCTTTTCACTATCTGAATTATTTTCTATTGTTATAGGAATTATTTTAGATTTATCACTGGGCTTCTCTTCCTCTTTAGAATATTTTCCAAAGAAAAGTAAGCCTGTTTTATTAACAAGTTCTCTATTATCAACTCCGTCATAAACTATATTTTCAGCAGTTATATGAGTATCATCATAAACCGCTTCATAAGCATTGATTCTTCCTGCTCCTTGTTGATGAACACTATATTCATCACCTCTAAATTGATTTAGATTTTCTGATGTATTCATCATTACAGCTTTAACATCTTCTGGCTTATAATCTGGATTTTCTTGAAGTATAAGCGCAGCCACACCAGCTATATGTGGAGCTGCCATTGATGTTCCACTCATTCTTCCATAAGCAACTGAATAATCATCTACTTCTGTATTCTTATCATTCATATACTCTGGAACTGTAGAGAATATTTGACTTCCTGGAGCCACAATGTCTGGTCTTATTTCATCCGTTGTAAGAACTGGCCCAGCTGAGCTAAATTCAGTAATCTCATCTCCTTTAAGTTCTTTATCTGAAAGTTTATTTAATGATAAAGTTATAGTTCCTTCATCAGATAAATTAGCTTTTATTATTTCTCCCTCAGCTTGGTTTACAGCTATTGCATTTGCAGCCTTACTCTCTCCTTGATTAGGAATTTCATTAGCAGTAGTGTTATTCATTATAATTACATACTCTGCACCAGCATTTTTTGCATTTGTAGCCTTCTCGACAAATGTAATATCTCCTCTATCCACTAGGGCTACCTTTCCTGTTAAATCTTTCCCATTAAAGTCTTCTGCATAGCCTAAGTTACAATAAACAGCTTCATACTCTTTATTATGAGAACTTTCTATAGATTTTGAAAAATCTGTTATAACTTGATTGGCAGTTGTTAGTTTTATTCCTTCTCCAACCTCTAACTCATAATCAGCTACGATTAAAGGTGTTGTTGAAGCTCCCACTGCTATTGGTAACTGAGCAGTACCAGGAGAACCTACCGTTACAGGATTTGGACCTGAATTACCATTAGATATTGCAGTTACAACCCCTGCTAAAGAAGCATTATTAACAGCTGTTACTAACGGGTCAAATGGAGTCCCACTAGGACTTCCTAAAGACATATTAATTACATCCATTCCATCTTTAACAGACTTTTCTACAGCCGCTATTATTCCTGAAGTAGCTCCAGAACCATATTTACCAAGAACTCTATATGAATAAAGCTCTACATCAGGTGCTACTCCTTTAACTGCCATCTTATTTTCTGTATTTTCAGCCTGTCCTGCTATTGTTCCAGATACGTGAGTTCCATGAGCTGTATAATAAGCATTTCCCCTGGAATCAAACTCTGGTTCTCCACTCTCTTGCCAATCCTCATAGGTAGTTTCCATTGGATCTGCATCTCCACCTATGAAGTCCCATCCAATAACATTGTCCATATCTTGAGAATTAGCATCTCCATCTTCAGCTCTAAATCCTTTATATACATTAGTTAAGTCTGGATGATTGTAGTCTATTCCTGTATCTAAAACACCAACCTTAACTCCTTTTCCTGTTACATTTTCTTTGTGTAACTCATCTACTCCAATATGAGGAATACTATCTGCCATTTTTCCCTCTGGCTTATTAGTTATTCCTTCACTATTAGTTTCAACCTTTTCAGGTAAATCTACTTGTACTTCTACATCTGGATGTATTCTTTTTACTACTGAACAATTAAGTAGATTTTTTACTTCTGATCCTGGTATTGTTAAACTAACCCCATTGAATACTTCTTTATAAGAATATTCTATAGATGTATTACCTTTTGAGTTGTATTTTTTAGGCATAGAATTTAAAAATCCCTCAAAAACTTGATGATCTCTCTCAACTTTATCTTGGGCAAACATCTTTGCTTCTCCACTTTTATTAAACTCCTCTGCCTTTGGTGGACTTACAAATTCAACTATTACAGAAATATTTTCATCTGTTTTTGTATCAACACCATCAATAATTTTTTTCTCAACAACCTCAGCATCATCCTTTTTTAGATATGAAGAATCTAGTTTATATTCTCTAGTAATTTTAGAGTCATTACCATTTTCCTCTCTAACCGTAGCATAAGAAACTACCGGACTAACATTAGCGGCTAAGACCAATGCTAAAGAAAGCCCACACATGGACTTTACTTTCCTTTTAATCATAAAATTTCCCCCTCTTCATTTAAATCACTGATAACAATTACATAATATTTTTTCATTTTATTTAATAAACCCCAAACATAAAATGAATATTTTTATCATTTTATCAATGTAAATTCGATTATAATGTAACTCCATTCTTTTGTAAATATATTACATTTATTTTCTTAATAATATAAATTTATTATTTTTTAACTTGATCAAGTTAATTTTTTATTTATCTTTAGTAATATTTTTTCATGTAGAAAATAATATTCTTTGAAATTTATAGAAAAATAAGACTCTGTTTTAAACTAGTATTGATTTTTAGCTAGATCTGAAGAGTTATCCCCAAACCAATGTTCACATAAAACAGCGCCAAAAATAAAAAGGCTAGTAAACTTTAAAAGTTACTAACCTTTTTATAAAAATTATTAAAATTCTATTGTTGAAATTCTTCTTAATGCTTCTAAAACATCACTATTAATATTTATTGATGCTTCTCCTAATACAGCATAAACATTTCTTGCCTTTTCTAAAATATGTTTTATATCTTCATTTTCTTCGTATCTCTTATAAACTGCCACAAAATCAAAAATTATTGCAGAGGCTCTTTGGATATTATCTCTTAAATTATCTTTAAATCCTGGTGTACCTAAAGCATACTCATTTGAAAAAACTTTTGGCTCATCTAAATATATTTCTAACTTTTCTTTTACTAAAGCCATAGCATTTGAATATTCCTCTTTACAAGTTGAAACTATGCCCTTATTAATTTCTATATTTTTTTCCATCAAAATCATCTCCTTACTTATTTCCTTTGTACTCTTTACCTATAATAATTAGTATTTCTATCTTTTTTAATTATATAAAAAGATAATATAATTTTTATATTTTGATCCTAATCGGCAATAAAATATTAAAAGTTATTTAGATTAACTTTAATTCCCATTAGTAATATGATTATATCTTACAAAAGAAAAAAAGGAAATATTTATTTAAATTTTAATTAATTTTTTGTTAATGTGCACAAAAATATATGTTTTCATAGAGATTCTCTAATTAATAAATTTCAAAAATAAATGGTATCATATAAATCAATGTTATTAATCTTCTATTGTTAATATTAAAATTTTAAATAAGTTAAAACAACGAGACCTAAGCACCTAGTATAAAAATTTATTCTTTTTAACATACATTCCCTTTTATTATGAGATATAATTTAAATAAAAAAATACTTAGGTGGTGTTTAAGATGAACTATATTAAGGATATAAAAAATTATATTCCATTTAATGAACAAGAAAAAAAAGATAAAGAATTATTTTTAAAATGCTTAAATGATTTTGATGATATATTAACAAGAAATAATACAATTACCCATTTAACTAGTTCTGCCTTTGCAGTAAATAAAGATAGAAATAAGTTTTTGATGATTCATCATAATATATATAATTCATGGGCATGGACTGGCGGTCATTCAGATGGAGATGAAGATCAACTTCAAGTTGCTTTAAAAGAATTAAAAGAAGAAACTGGTGTTAAGGATGCTAAACCTCTTCTAGAGAAAGCTTTTGCACTAGATGTTTTGACTGTAAATGGTCATATAAAAAGAGGTGAATATGTATCATCTCACCTACATCTAAATCTTACTTATTTAATTGAATGCTCTGAAAATGAATCACTTACTCTTAAGGAAGATGAAAATAGTGGTGTTATGTGGATTCCTTTTGATAAAATAAAAGATTATTGTAGTGAACCTCACATGATTCCAATATATGAAAAGCTAATAAGCAAACTAGAAACTCAAACTAAATTTTAAGATAAAAAAATTAAAGCTATGTCTTAAATTCATATGTATTTTTAGATAATATCTAAAAATCCTATTTATTTAAGACATAGCTTTTAAACTACTAAATTCATTTTTAAGTTTAATTATTTATTATAAAAATTATGCAACCTTTTTAATATCCTCTTTTTGATTTCCTCGTGCATCCCATTTCTTTAAGACATAAGCTGATAAAAATGCAGCTATTAACATAACCCATATTAATGAACTTGGGAAGAATAATACTAACAAAAGTAAAGTAACTACAGCATTTCTTAAAACCGCACTTGTAAATGCAGTTGTAATTATAGTAACTGTGACAACTGGGTCAATTGAGAATATGGCTGAAAGAGCATATCCCATTGAAACTCCTGAAAATATTACTGGAAATATGTGTCCACCTCTCCATCCAGTAGATAAACAAACCTCTGTTAGGAACAATTTCACTAAACTAATTAATATAAGAATCCATACTGATAAAGTACTCCATTCCTTAACCAATTCTTTTACTTCATGTTCTCCTGAAAATAGTGTATATGGTAATAGTGTACCAACTATACCTAAAATTAGTCCTCCAATTAATGCTCTTATTATCTTATAGTTTTTTAAGGGTAAAAAAACTTTATGTAGAATTTTCCCATATAATCCATATAATAATGCCATTAAAATTCCACAAACTATTAATGGTATTATTGATACTACTTCACCAATTCCAAGACTAAAATTTCCAAAGTGAACTATAAAAGATGGTCTATTATCAATTTGCGATAATAGAATTAAAACAGCAAATCCAGCAGCTGTTGTAATTGAATAAATTATTGTTTTAATATTCTTTCTTACTTTAGAATCATCATCTTCTATTAAAGGTGTTAGTCCTATTAATGGTGCATGAAATATAAGTCCTAATGCAGCTTCCATACTAAATTGTGTTACTACACTATCGTATTTTTGTAACTCTTTGTCCTTAACAGTCCATTTTAAAACATCTCCAACTAAAGTAGAAAGTCCTCCTATAATATTAACAAGAGCAGCTTCTGGTCCTAAACTTGCTCCAAAAAATAAGGTAATTAAGGCTGATACACAGGCCTTTGGAACATTTTTATAATCTACTCTCTTGGTTTCTTTGAATTCTGCCATAACTTCTGGCATAAGTTTTGGATATTCCCCTAAATATTTTTGACATAATCCTACTAAAATTCCACCAATACTACATACTAATATTGTCCAGTATGGAAAATTAAATTTTCCAGGTAATTCATTCCATATAAAATGTATTCCTAAACTAACAATAGATAAAAAAAGCCAACTGACAGCTCCTACTATTCCTCCTAGAAATACACCATAAAGAATTAAAATTCCTAAACTAAAATATTTTTTCATTCCTAAAGTTTCTCCTTAACTAATCCTTTGTTTTGTAACATTTAATCCTCTTTATTTATAATACCACATATTAATCCTAATAATGCAAGTACTACATAATACACATCACTTGATATTCTTAGTCCAAAAAGCTCATATACCGCATTTATAAACATACGATCAAAATTAAATATACTTAATATCCAAGCAATTAATAAACCCCATAATAATCCACCTAACACTTAATTCACTCCCTATATTTACTAATATAAAAACGTCAATATTTCAAAATATGACTTATTAATCCTATCAAAGCAAAAATAACATAATAAAGATCTTTTGATACCTCTATATCAAAAACCTCATGTATTGAATTTATTACCATACTATCAAAATCAAATAAACTTAAAATCCATGCAACAAATAGACCTCCCAATAATCCACTTAACATACTCTCCTCCTTTGAAACATTAATTAACTTTAATCCTTTTAACTTAATATATTTTCTTAACTTAAATTTGATTACTTATTGAAAGTTGATTTTTAAATTAATAAAAAGAATGGACTTAATTTAGAAAAATTTGATTTCTAAATTAAGTCCATAATCTTGCTATTTCATTGGGTTTTTAGAAGTTGATGTCCATTGGTTATCTCCTGCAGTCTTTGGTTGCCTATCCTTCGCAGGAACCATGTTAGGATCAACAGTTGTTGATGTCCATTGATTATTTGTTGCTGATTTTAATTTTTTTTCCATAATTATTTTACCTCTTTCTATTTCTATTGAAGCTTAATTTTAAATAAAAATACTTCAAAAATATCTTTTGTAATTATAAATTTTTCATCCTAGGTATTTATTAGAAACTTTAATTGACTTATTTTAAACTTTTGATATATAATATATAAAAACTGAATCATTAAAAGCTTTGATTAGGAGTAGTAATATTACTTCATAGCCTAAAGAGAGTTGTGGTTTGCTGTGACACAATGGTATGAAAATATGAACTTGCCTATGAGCATATGTGTGAAAAAAAGCACATACGGGAAATCCCGTTATAATATCGAGTGAGGAAAAGAAATTTTCCTAATAAGAGTGGTACCGCGAATATCCTTTCGTCTCTTAATATTTTAAGAGACAAAGGTTTTTTTTTGTTTGTTTTTATTTGATTCTGGTAAATAATATTAATTATATAAACTTAGAGGAGGATTAGTTAATGGGTAACTACAGTACTGCCATAGATAAGAAATGGCAAGATAAGTGGTCTGAATCAGGCCTTTATAAATTTGATCCAAATAAAGAAGGTGAGAAACTTTATGTTTTAGAGATGTTCTCATACCCTTCAGGTAGCCAATTACATGCAGGTCACTGGTTTAACTATGGACCTGTTGATTCATGGGCTAGATTTAAGAGAATGCAAGGATACAATGTATTCCAACCTATGGGATTCGATGCTTTTGGTTTACCAGCTGAAAACTTTGCTATAAAAACAGGAATTCACCCACAAGATTCTACAATCAAAAATATAGCTAAAATGGAAGAACAATTAAAAGCTATGGGAGCTATGTTTAACTGGGATAATGAGGTCGTAACTTGTTCACCAGAATACTACAAATGGACTCAATGGTTATTCTTAAAATTATATGAAAAAGGATTAGCTTATAGAAAAAAAGCTCCTGTAAACTGGTGTCCATCATGTCAAACAGTTCTTGCTAACGAGCAAGTTGTTGATGGTGAATGTGAAAGATGTTCAACAGAGGTTACTAAGAAAGATCTTACTCAATGGTTCTTTAAAATAACTGATTATGCTGATGAATTATTAGATAAATTAGACGGTTTAGATTGGCCTGAAAAAACAGTTTCTATGCAAAAGCACTGGATAGGAAGATCTACTGGTTCTCAAGTTAATTTCAAAGTTAAAGATAGTGATTTAAGCTTTGATGTATTTACAACAAGAGTTGATACTTTATGTGGAGTTAGTTACGTTGTTTTAGCTCCAGAAAACCCATTAGTAGATCAAATAGTTTCAGAAGACCAAAGAGAAGCTGTTGAAAATTACAAGGAAGAAGCTAAAAAACAGTCTGATATAGAAAGACAATCTATCTCAAGAGAAAAAACTGGTGTATTTACTGGTTCTTATGCTATTCACCCACTAACAGGTAAGGAAGTTCCTATCTGGGTTGGAGATTATGTTTTAGCTACTTATGGCACTGGTGCTGTTATGGCCGTTCCAGCTCATGATGAAAGAGACTTTGCTTTCGCTGAAAAATTCAATCTTCCAATAAACAGGGTTATAGCTGCTAAAGATGGTAGCGAAACTGAGCTTCCATTCTGCGAACATGGTATATTAGTTAATTCAGGAGAATTTGATGGATTAACTACAGCTGAAGCTAAAGAAAAAATAGTTGAAAAACTAGCTTCAATGGATCTTGGAGAAAAGAAAGTTAACTTCAGATTAAGAGACTGGTTAGTTTCAAGACAAAGATATTGGGGAGCTCCAATTCCTATAGTTTATTGTGAAGAGTGTGGTATAGTTCCTGTACCTGAAAGTCAATTACCAGTTCAATTACCATACGACGTTGAGTTTGCTCCAGACGGAAAATCTCCACTAGCTAAGAGTGAGTCATTTGTTAACACAACTTGTCCTCACTGTGGAAAACCAGCTAAAAGAGAGACTGATACTTTAGATACTTTCGTATGTTCATCATGGTACTACTTAAGATACCCTGATAATAAAAACACAGAGGCTCCATTTAATCCTGAGCTAATCAACAAGATCTTACCTGTTGATAAATATGTTGGTGGACCTGAGCATGCTTGTATGCACCTTCTTTATGCAAGATTTATAACTAAAGCATTAAGAGATATGGGATACTTAAACTTTGATGAGCCATTTACTTCATTAACTCACCAAGGATTAATCTTAGGACCAGATGGATTAAAAATGAGTAAATCTAAAGGAAATACAATCTCTCCTGATGATTACATCCAAGAATATGGTGCAGACGTATTTAGAATGTATCTAATGTTTGGTTTTGCTTACACTGAAGGTGGAGCTTGGAGTGATGATGGAATCAAATCTGTAAACAGATTCGTTGAAAGAATTGAAAGAATCATAGACACTGCTAGAGAAGCTATAAACAAAGGTGAAAATAATAAAACTACAATAGATAAGGCTGAAAAAGAGCTTAACTACTGGAGACACAATACTATAAAATCTGTTACAGATGATACAGATAAACTTCAATTTAACACAGCAATAGCTAGAATGATGGAATTCATAAATGCTTTATCTAAATACACTCAAGAAAAAGAAATGAATCTTGATTTCTTAAAAGAAGTTGTTTCTGATTATTTAAGATTATTAGCACCATTTGCACCTCACTTTAGTGAAGAACAATGGAACTTACTTGAAAATTCATACTCAATCTTCAATGAAGCATGGCCAAAATTTGACCCTAAAGCTTTAGTTAAAGATGAAGTTGAAATAGCTATTCAAGTTAACGGAAAAATCAAAAACAAAATAATGGTTTCTTCTGATTTAGATGAAGAAGGAATCAAGGCTGCTGCTTTAGCCGATGAGAAAATCGTAGCTGCAACTGAAGGAAAAACAGTTGTTAAAGTAATAGTTATAAAAGGTAGACTTGTAAATATAGTTGTTAAGTAATATAATATTAACGTTGCAAATTTTTTGATTAATTGAAAATTACTAATTAACCTTAATAATTAACACTTTTTAACATCAAGTTATATATTATATTATAAAAAGGTATCTAAACGCTGAGATTTGACTCCGTTTAGATACCTTTATCTTTTACATTGTTATGTGATAATTATTTTTATCAATTTTTAATTCTTTTTCAAAAACCTTATAATATTCTGATTCATATCCTCTTAAATCAATATTATCCATTAATTTCATATTCTTAACAATATTATTATCTATTGCCTCTAAAAACTCTACTTTATTTCTAATTAGTTCTGTTTCTTTTGCAACATCATAATAAGTATAACCAAAAACTCTTTTTTCGTGAATTAGTTGATTGTTATCACAACTTATACTGCCACCATCTCTAAATTGACCCCTTATCTCAATTGGAGAACTTATTTTTATATCTCCAACTAAATTAACCTTTGAATCTTTTCCTAAAATATCAAGGCCAATTCCACTTTTATTTTTCAAATCAAAATTATTTAAATTTACTTGTCCATTTTCAACTTTTAATCCATTTCCATTGTCTTGATTATTTTCTATTCTACAATTATTTATATTAATATCTTTTCCATCTGAAATACTAACTGCTCTATTAAAGTTAGATCTTATCAAAACGTTTTCTAAAGTTATATTATCTCCTGAAATATTAATAAGATTATTCTTACCACTATCTCCCTCATTTTCATCATTACATATTATCTTTAAATTTTTTAATACTATTCCATCTCCCTGTAGTGTAAAAAAATCTCTATTAAGATTTTCAGCTAATTTAGGAACATAGAAACTGTGCCCTTGTCCATCTATTACAAGATTCGAAGTCTTTATATCTATTCCACTTGAAATCAAATTGCTTAAATCAATATCTTTTGACAGTTTTATTTCTTCTAAGTTCCCATCATTTATTATTTTTAAGAAGCTTTCTGTATCTCCAACGGTCTTTTCTATTCTAAAAATATCACTATATTTTTTATTGTCATTTATACTTTGATTTATTATTGCATTATCTTTATTATTTTCTTTTAAATTAACTTCTTTACCTAAAACTACGCTACTAGAGAGGTTATTTACTACTATAGCAGTTGCTATTATCTTTGCGACTTTTTTATGTGCCATATTAAACTCACCTCTTCTTAAATATTTTTTATAATTCTATTATGCACTAATTATATCATTTTTTGTATAGGTTTTCAAAAAATAAATTATAGATTTTTTTGACATATCATAGATTTTTTTTAACTCTACTAAAATCTTGTGAATTATTTATGTATATTTACTATTTTCAAGAATCTCTCTCATAAATAATTAATTTAATATTATGCAAAATTAAATATTTTTCTTTTTATTAATCCAATATAATCAAAAATTTAATCTAAAATATATAATTTATATTAAATTATATGTTCTGTTCAAATTTATAAAGTTAAAATTTAGAAACAAAAAGGTTATAATATGTTTTTAAAAGCAAGAATCTATGAACACTTAACTTCTTAAATACCATTCAAGAAGTTCTTTTAAGATTTTTAATAAAACATAATTATAACCTTACTAAATAAACTATTTACTTTTCTTACTACCTTTTACTAGTTCAATAAATTATAGACCTATCTAAAAATCAACGTAATTTAAAGCATAGTATTAATGATTAAGAACTTTTTATAGAACTTTTCCAAACTCTTTAAGCACTTTTAAGACTTCTTTTTCCTCTATAGGCGAAAAATATTCTATATATTTACTATGATTAAATCTAGTAAATAAATCTTTTGACATATCCATCCACTCTTCTAATATATAGACCCACATTATTTCACTTGTTGGACAGCTTAATATAAATGATTCAACCCCAAAGAAACTATATTCTTCTATGTCATGAAGTTTTGTTAAGCTAACATAATCCTCAACCACTTTTTTAGTTAATTTATATTCGTATATATCAACATAGAAAAAATCAAATTGTTCTCCTTTTGCTTTAAATCCATCCCCTTTTATAATCTTAATCTTAGGATTTTCCCCAAAGCTTTCTAAATATAGATCGATTATCTCTTGACTCATTTCATAAACAACGATTTCTTTTACATCATCTTTTTTAGCTATTTCTTGAACAAAATATCCTAAACCCAATCCAAGAACTCCAACCTTGCCTTCTGCTCTTTTTATACTTTCAAAAGCACCTTGAATCTCATGAGGTGAAATTCTCATCCAAAGCTTTTCACCTTCAAAAAGCTCTATTGGATTTTCATTTATATGTTCTTTATGCTCATATAAATATCCATCAAATTCACTTTTATCACTATATTTAATAGTAAAATTACCTTTTTTATTTTCTTTTATTTTATTTTTATATTCTCTTATTTTGTCTTCACAATAATTTAGCGTATATGGTACCATAATTTTTCCCTTCCTAAACTACCTAAGGATAATTTATTTTTATAAAAATAATCCTTACTTACTTTATATTAACTATATATTTAGTATATCTTCATATTTTATTTAACTATTTTATTTTAATTTGATAAAGAGAACTTCTCAACCTGTTTTTTATAAAAATTTTCATATTATTACAAAAACATAATAATTATCATCTATTTTTCTTATATTTATATGTAATTCTCCTCTATTTTTCTTATCTTTATATAAAAGTAAGTTCTATCAATTAAATTCCTACTAAAATAGTCTTGATTTATTTTATGTAAAATTATATAATTTAATCAATCAATATTAATTATTAATTAATTGAATTTAAGTAGGTGATTAAATGAAAAAGGTAGCAATGAGCGATGACGCTTATGTTGAATTTAAAGAGTTTCTAAAAGCTAATGATATAGATAGTGATGTTATTAGAATAAACTTTGGTGGAAACGGCCCTATGGGTCCTATGTTTTCTGTAACTGCTGGAGAAAAAAATGAAGGCGATGAAGTTGAAGTAATAAAAGATTTAACTTTTGTTATTGATCCTTCTTTAATAGATGTCTTCTTAGGATTCTCAATACTTTCTGATGAGGAAAACTTCGGTGAAGGATTAACTCTTGATCCTCTAATGAGCGATTATGAAGGTGGAAGTTGCAGCGGAAATTGTGGTAGCTGTGGTAGCTGTCACTAATTATAATATTTCAATTTAGTGTGATATTATTTTAAAATATATTAATAATAAGTTGTATAAAGCAATTTTTGCTTTAAATTAAAATTTAGGAGGAAATAGATATGTCAGTTGTTAAAATGAGTAATGAAGCTTATACTGAGTTCAAATCTTTTCTACAAGAAAACGGCATAGAAAAGTTTGACATAAGAATAAATCTAGCAGGAGTTGGCTGAGGAGGCCCAGTATTTAATATTGTTCTGGATGAACAATCAGATAATGATGAAGTTGTTAAAATTGAAGATATAACATTCTTTATTGATAAAGAACTTGTTAAAGATTTTGAAGGATTTGTTCTACTTTCTTCTGAGGAAAATGATGGCAGAGGATTATCTTTAAAACCAGTTAAAGAAAGCGAAGGCGGATGTTCTTCTTGCTCAAGCTGTCATTAATTTTTTAAATATAGAACTGTAGCATTAGTGAGTTAAATTTCACTAGCTACAGTTCTTTTTTTAACAAATTTTATATTCATTAAATCATTTTCATTTTTTTACTTTTATGGTTGTTTATGTATAAAATAAGTATTATAATTTAATAAAAGCTTTTATTTTAAGGGGGAGAGATAATGAATACAACTCTAATTAAAGTAACTCCAACTAAAGAACAAAGAAAATACCAAGAAGATGAATTAATAGCTTTCTTAGACATTCACTCTAATACATTTACAGCAAATTGTGGGAATAATGATGAAGCTCCTTCTTTGTTTAAAAAAGAAACTTCATTTAACACAGATAACTGGGCAGAAAACTTATTTAAATTTGGATTTAAAAAAGTTATTTTAACAGCTAAGCTTAATAATGGTATTTGTTTATGGCAAAGCAACTGTTCAAAAGTTAATATAAATAATCCTTATTTTGAAAATAGTTGTGAGGATTTGGTAAAAAAAGTTAGTAAATCTTGCAAAAAGTTTGGACTTAAATTTGGTATTCATCTTACTTTAAAAGATTATCTCACTTTGAACTTAACTCCTGAAGAATATGATAATTACTATATTTCGCAATTAAAAGAACTTATGACTAATTATTCTCCTATAAGCGAAGTTATTATGGATATGACTTCCTTAGATGAGTCCTATGAATCACTTAACTTTGAGAGATACTTTAAAATTATCAAAGAAATAAATCCTAAATGTATGATCTCTAGTCCTATAGGCCCTGATGTACGTTGGATGTATTACTCTGATGTAAAAGCATTAAAAACATCTTTCTACTCTTCTGTAAATTTAGATCTTTTAAAAGAAGATTTAAACAATGAAGAGGTAAGAAATGGAGATATTCACGGTGACACTTGGATTGTTGGGGAAAGTATTTACTCTTTATCTGATTGTGTAAACCACAAAGAAAATGCATTATCTATTTTAAAGCACGTTTATAACAATTCTTTAGGAAGAAATACTAATCTAATATTAGTTTTATCTCCTAATACAGATGGCTTATTAAATGGTAATGACATCCGTACACTTTCTGATTTTTCAAAATATATAAAAGAGACTTTTTCTAATAATCTTATTAAAGGCTCTTCTATATTGGCTACAAACTCATCATCTAGTGATAGCTATAACCTAATTGACGATTATAAGAAATCCTATTGGATAGCTAATGAAAATGCAGTAAATCCTTATATAGAAATAGATTTTAAAACTGTTACTGAATTTAATATTTTAGAAATAAGAGAATGGATTGCCGAAGGTCAAAACGTAGAAGAATTTAAAGTTTATGCTTATAACAATGGCTGGTTTGAACTTTACAATGGCTCTTCTATAGGATATAGACACATAGCTAAACTTAATAATATCAAAACTGATAAAATTAAGATTTCATTTACTAAATATAAAAATCCACCTATGATTAATCATATTGGTGCATATATTGGATAACTCTTAATAAATAATGTTCTTATTAAATGTAGTAAAACGTTAAATATATTCTAAAATAGAGCTTTATACTTTTTAAAGAAAGAGATATGTATTTTAAAATACATATCTCTTTTAAGTTTATGCTCCATTTTAAACTAGTGTTGATTTTTAACTAGAACTGCAAGACAATCTTAATGAGCAATTAGTATTGCAGTTCCTCATAGCTAGAAACTCTAAGATTCCAAATTGCCCAAACTATTATGAAAAGTTTCTACGTAAGAATAATAACGTTAAGATGCTTTTTCTGTTTGAGCATAATCAAAAAGAAATATAATCTCACTATATATAGTTGCATCACATAAGTTCAAGGTTCAAAATTAAAACTTTTACTTAACCTTCAACCTAAAATAAAGTCTAAGTTTGAAATAACTTTTTGTAAACCTAATTAAGTAAAGTTGTATTAAGTATAAAATTCCATTAAAATTAATCTTATAACATAATTACAACATTTTGTATTTTACTGGAGGCGTAATAAAAATGAAAACAGCTTATGACTTTATAATTGCTTTAATATTAGCATTTGTATTAGTAATGATGAAACAATACATTCTTGCATTGCTTGTTGTATTAATCTATGCTTTATACAAATATAATAAGAAAAAGCCATACATTTTAGCTTATAAGGGTAATGTTGCCTTTAAAAATGGTGAAAGGGAAAAATCCTTAGAACTTTATAAAAAAGCTTGTACATATAAAAATACTAGTGATAGCATAAGACTTCAATATGCATACCTTACACTTTATTTAGGTAATTTAGATGAAGCAACTAAGCTTTTACAGGCTATTGACTATGATAAATTACCTGAAAGATTAAGAGCTTCTTATACAATGACAGACTCTCTTATAACTTGGAAAAATGGAGACTTAAAGAAAGCTATTGAAAATCTAAGAAAACTTCACACTGAGTATGAAAATACTACAGTTTATGAAACATTAGGATATTTCTTAGTTTTAGATAAAGATTACGATGAAGCACTACAATATAATCTTTTAGCTTATGAATATGATTCTGATAATGTTGTTATAACTGATAATTTAGCTGAATCATACTATTTTACTGGTAATGTAGAAAAGGCTAAAGAACTTTATAAAAAGCTTTTAGAAAATGATCCTGGTATTCCAGAGCCATACTATTATTATGGGCTTATTCTTAAAGATGAAGGAGATATAGAAGGAGCTTTAGAGGTTTTTGACAAAGCTTTAACTAAAAGAGAGTCTTATTTCTCAGTACTTAACAAAGATAAAATAAGAGCTGCAATAGCAGAGTTAAAAATATAGTAAAAAAAGCATTAGATCAAATCTAATGCTTTTTTTAACCTTATTTTCTTAAAGCTCTATTGAATTTTTCTTCTATAAATTCTCTTGAATTCTTTATCTCAACTCTATAGTCACCAGTACCTGTGTACCAGAACTCAGTAACAAATCTTCTTACTCCCATGTTATATGATTCTTTTATTATACTTTCAAAATCAACATGTCCAGTTCCAAATGGAATTTCTCTAAACTTACCTGGTTTTGTTTCCTTAAGATGAACAGCCATTATGTGACCTTTACCAATTCTTAAATCTTCAATAACATTTTTATTATATTTAGTAGCAGCATTAGTTATATTTCCGCAGTCAGGATAAACCCCTAAGTATGGTGAATCAACCTTTTTAACATAACTCATAGCTTTTTCAACTGTGTTCATAAACTCAGTTTCCATAGTTTCGAAAGCTAAAATTATTCCTGATCTGGCAGCCATTTCAACAGCTTTTTTTAGATTTTCATAGAATAATTTTCTTGTTTCTTCACTACCCTCTTCATAATAAACATCATACCCTGCTAATTGAATTATCCTAATTCCTAAATCATCAGCTAACTCTATAGCCTTCTCCATTATTCTCATACCACGATTTCTAGTTGTTTCATCTGCACTCCCTATAGGATATTTTCTATGTCCACTAAGACACATAGTTCTTATTGGAAGACCAACTTCATACATAAGGTCTACTAAAACCTTTCTTTCTTCTTTTGTCATATCAAGTCTTTTTAACTTTTCATCAGTTTCATCTATGCTCATTTCTAAAAAATCAAAATTATTATCTTTTGCACATTGAAGTTTTTCTCTCCAAGTAAGTGTATTTGGCATAGCTTTCTCATATAATCCAATAAAATATTCCTTCATTTTAATCAACTCCTTTTCTTAAGCTCCTGTTTGTCCATAGTAAGAATTTGGACCATGCTTTCTTGAAAAGTGTTTATTTAATAAATCATCAGACATACTATCTACATTTTTATTTGCTAATATTTCTGTATTGTATGCCATCATTGCTACTTCTTCTAGAACAACAGCATTATGAACAGCCTCTTTAGCATCCTTTCCCCAAGTAAAAGGACCATGATTTTTAACAAGTACTGCTGGAATATTCTCTGGATTCATGTCCTTGAATCTTTCAACAATTACAACTCCTGTATTATATTCATAATTTCCTTCAATCTCTTCTCTAGTCATGTCTCTTGTACAAGGAATTTCATCAGCAAAATAGTCTGCCTGAGTTGTTCCATATGGTTTTATTCCTCTTCCTGCTTGTGCAAATATTGTTGCCCATCTAGAATGGGTATGAACTATTCCTCCTATATTCTTAAACTCCTTGTAAAGTTTCAAATGAGTACCTGTATCTGATGAAGGTTTATATTTTCCTTCAACAACATTTCCTCCTAAATCAACCACAACCATATCTTCTGGTTTCATTGTGTCATACTCAACTCCTGATGGTTTAATTACAACAAGTCCTTTTTCTCTATCTATGGCAGAAACATTGCCCCATGTAAATGTTACTAAATTATATTTTGGAAGAAGCATATTAGCTTCGTAAACTTCTTTTTTTAAGTTCTCTAACATATAAAAGATCCTCCTTAGACTCTTAATAACCCTTATAGCAAAATTTGTTTTTCAGTATTTAGTATTAATTCGCTTAATAAACTTTAAAATAAAGCTCTCTTATTAATTAACAAACTAAAATAAACTTATTATCTTTTATTAATCAGTAACAATATATAGGGCAGCTTGTCCAAGCTCTCTATTTGCAGATATTATTATATCTCTATCATCTTCATTTAAAACGGCAACATTACTTGGTCCAACCCCTGACTCAATAACTACAGTTTCAAATTCTAATTTTTCTTTATCAGTACATTGAATATAAAATAAATCTTTATCGCATCTTCTATAACCACCTATTATAGTTGGAACTCCTCTTAGCTTACCACCCCAAACAACATGTCCAAAATCCATTTCTTTTGGATACTCATAAATAATTTTATATTCATCTCCATACTTTTTATTTATTCTGAAATGTTTACCATGGAATTCTTCAATAGTAACTAATTCATCTTCACCATCTTCATCTATATCTACAACAGCTACATCACTTGTAGGTCTATTCATTATTTTTTCAATAATCCATTCCTCATTATCACTTTGAGGTGGTGTTACTCTAAATACTCCTTCTTGAGATGTTACTAAACCAACCATTTTTCCATCATGATATGCTCTACAATATCCATGATTTTTAGTTAATCCGTCTTTTATAACCTTAAGCTCAATAGGATTATTTAAATCTTCTGAAATTTCTCCTACATATATCTTACCTGGATCGCTCCAATCATCTTTAAATTGCTTACTATTACATAAAACTGCTCCTAAGAAATACAACTTTCCATTAGCTTCTAAAATATCGAAACGATGTAGATATGGTAGCTTAAATAATGTTTTTATTTCCCACTTTCCATTTTCATATCTTCCCCATACTATCTCAGCATCTTCTGATTGAAATGTAGGGAAAAATCTTTGAACTGCTAGAAAATCGCCATTTTTTCCTGGGATAGGAATTATAGACATTGTTCCTCCTGGACCATCCCAAACAGTTGATTGTTTAAAATCATCGCCCTCATACATGAAGCAAGGACCTTCTCCTTCAGTTGCTATAAGTATTTTTCTATCTCCATCAATAACAGTACTACTTGTTGCATAACATCTATGTAAGTCAGTTAAAAACTTCTTTTCTATTTTCATCTTATATTCCTCCTAGATTATAAATAATTAAAATAAAGTCTCATTTATAACATAGTACCTATCTCTTAACCCTCTAAGAAATAAGTACTATATCATAACTTTTATATTTATTTATTTACTATATTTTCTACAATCTTTTCTTCAATTTCTTTTTCTGATAAAAGATTTTTAAGTCCTATAACAATAGTTCCTGAAGCCTTTGCTTTATCAAAATTTCCTTTTAATGCATCTGAACAGAATACTACATCATAACTTGAAGCTTCTGTTTTTGCTGCTCCTATACTTGTATGATGAATTGATACAGGAATATTTAACTTTTTAAATATCTTCTCTATTTTCATTTTTATAATTTGACTTGATCCCATTCCATTTCCACATGCTGCTATTACTTTTAACATAAATATCTCCTCCTAATTAACACCAATTATTTTTATCTATATATTTTAATTTTGATCTATTTTATTTTGATAGTTAGTACTTAACAGTGGTACTAACTATAAATTGATTTGAAGCTAATTTTGTACTTTTTCCTTTTCTTTGTCTTCTAAATATCCTTCATAATCTTCAACTAACTTAAAATAACCCTTTTTATTTTTAAAATATTGAATTTGAGGTATTAAAAGCATTCCTACTACTGCTATTCCAACCCCTACATAAGCAAACTTGTCCATAAGAACTCCAACTACTGGCCATAATGTATCCCAATCAAAGTTTCCATGCCATCCTCCAAATTGAGCTAATCCAAAATAGTAAGCAGCAAATGCTCCACCTAAAACCTGTATAACTCCTGAAACGAATGGAATTATCATGGCAGCCTTCAATCCACCTTTTCTGTTAGCAAACACTGCAAATGTAGCATTATCAAAGAATAATGGTACGAATCCACTTATTATAAGTACTGGACTTTGGAAAACTACAAGTCCTATTATTGCTATAAATTGACCTACTGCTCCAAATAAGAATCCAATAGTGACTGCATTTGGATGTCCAAATCCATAAGTTGCTGCACAATCTACAGCTGGTACTGATCCTGGAAGTATTTTATTTGAAATACCTTGGAATGATTCAGTAAGTTCTGAAACGAACATTCTAACACCCATTTGTAATATACTTAAGTAAACTGCAAAGTTAAGTGATTTTTCTAGTATATAAAATAAGAAATTTGTATTTTGATCAAATCCCTTATCGATTGTATGCATTAAATCTGGTCCTAGTATTCCCATAATTATTCCGAAGAAAACAGTCATTAATATGCCAGTTGCTACAACGTTATCACTAAATATAGATAAGAATCCTGGAAGTTCTAAATCCTCAATACTCTTTTTACTATTTCCTATTTTTCCAGCTATTTTATCAGTTATCCAAACTCCTAACATTTGTTGATGACCTATTGCAAATCCACCACCTTCAGTAAGATCTTGGCATGGTTCAACTGTAAGATTAGAAAATACTGCCCAGTATGTTCCAAGAAGTAATCCTAGCATTACTACTACTCCCATATTACTTAAATTTGGGAAACATAAAAATACTAACCATAAAGCTGTAGCTGATTGTTGTACCATTACATGCCCTGTAATAAATACTGTACGAACCTTTGTAAATTTTCTAAGTAATACAAGTACTAAGTTGAATAAGAATGCTATAAGTAAAACTACCATCATCATAGAAAAAGATTTTCCTATATTCCCTATAGCCTCTTGAGCCGCTGTTTGTCCAAAATAAGGATCTATAACTGCCGCCTGTAAATTAAATCTATCTTTAAGGCCCGCAAGAATTGGACGGAAGTTACTAACAAGTCCACCTGCTGCAACATTTAAAATTAAATAACCGACTGTTGCCTTTATAAATCCTGCCAAAGCATCATAAAAAGGTCTCTTAAGTAATAAGTAACCAATAAGAACTATAAATCCAATGAAAAATGCAGGTTTTGTCAGAATGTTATTTTGGAAAAACTCCCAAATGCAGATTATAAAATCCATAATACTTCTCCTCCCATATCCCTTTTCTTAACTTGTTCTAATATTATTTAAACTGTTTTAATTTATAACTTAACTGAAAACTAAATCAAATTAGTCTTACCTATTTACTATAGTTTCTACAGTACTTTAGTTTAAAACCTACCTAAAGCACTGTAGAAACTTCAAAACTTGTTTTTTCAAAATCTCTTATACTAATTTTTTAAGATCCTCAACTGATTGAGCTTCTAAAAGCTTTTCTACAGTTTCTTCATCTGAAATTAACTCAACCATTTTAGTTAAATTCTTTAAATGTACTTCATTATCTACTGAAGCTAAAACAAAGAATAATTGAGCATCATACTCTTCACCCTCACCAAAACTTACAGGAGTATTCGTTTTCATAAAACATATAGCTGTTTCATTAACTCCATGTTCTTCTTGTGCATGTGGTATAGCAATCTTTGGTGCAATCACTATATATGGTCCATGTTTTTTAATACTCTTTATTATTAAATCCGCATATTCTTTTTCGATAACTTTTTCTTTTTCTAAGGGAGCGCATGCAGCCTTAACTGCATCTTCCCAATTATCAAAGCCATCATGAAAAGAATATCTACCTTTTTCTATTAATTCTTTTAACATGATTATTTCCTCCACTCTTAAATCTTATAGGAATGAGTTATATGGTAAGTTTATATCTACAGAGAAACAATCATCGAATCCTCTTGGATAATGATATTCTCTCTTATCCTTATCTTCTGGGAATGTAAACTTTCCACCTACTTGCCATATAAATGGTATAAATTTATATTGTAATCTATATTTTTTCATGTCGTATAATGCTAAGATTTCATTTGTATCAGCTTGGAAGTTTGACCATATATCATGATGGAATGGTATTACTACTTGAGTATTTAATGCTTCAGCCATTCTTAAAATATCTACTGATGTCATTTTATCTGTAATACCTCTTGGATTTTCTCCATATGAGCCAAGGGCAACATCTATTTTATAATCATTTCCATGCTTAGCATAATAATTTGAATAATGTGAATCTCCACTATGATAAAGATTTCCTCCTGGAGTTTCTATTAAATAGTTAACAGCCTTATAATCCATATCTACTGGCATCTTTCCTCTTAAATCTCCTTCTGGAGGAGCTGTTATTAAAGCTGTTCTATCGAAAGATTCTAAAGCATGTAATTGAATATCTTTTATTTTTATTACATCTCCAGGTTTAACAACTATACATCTTTCCTTTGGCACTCCCCATCCTATCCATTTATCAACACATGCTTGTGGTCCTATAAATGGAACATCTTCTGAACAATTTTTTAAAACTGCAGCTGCAACATTTATATCTATATGATCGTTATGATCATGTGTTGATATTATTGCATCAACATTCTTTATTGCAAATGGATCTAATACAAAAGGTGCAACTCTTAAATTAGGTTGTAGTTTCTTACCTCCACACATTCTTGCCATTTGATGCTCTGGATTTATGTAAGGATTCTTCTTTGTTCTTTTTCCACTTCCGCACCAAAAGTCTATACATATGTTTGTATTCCCTTGAGTTTTAAGCCATATACCTGTACAACCAAGCCACCACATAGAAAATGTTCCTGGTTTAACCACTTCATTTTCTATCTCTTCATTTAACCAAGTTCCCCATTCTGGAAATGTATTTAAAATCCATGATTCTCTTGTTATTTCATTTACTTTACTCATAATTATACCTCCACCCATTTGATTGTTTTGAACGTTTATTAAGTTTGTTCAATCACTTTATGATTAAATTATATACTGTAATTGTTTTCCTTGCAAGTATTTTCTGATTGTTTTTGTTATTTTTCTGTTTTTTTGTGCCATCAATCAAATAATTTCTAATTTTTATGTTCATTTTGATTATTTTTCATTCTATTTACGTTGATTTATACTATTCTTTTATGTACAATTATTATAAATAGTAATATGAAATTTAATGTTAGCTATAATAAACTTCAGTATTTAATTATTAAACTTAAATATAACTTCATATTTTTTAAAATTACTATCTACAAATTTTAGTACTTTTTTAAATCATCTATATATAATTTTATTTTAGATTTATAATATTCGGAGAGATATTTATAGAAAATAATACCAAACAATATCGATTAGGAGGCATTTATAATGAAAAACGCAAAAGGCTTTGTTTTTAAAAGACAACAAGCAATATTAAAATATTTAAAAGAAAATAAATTTGCTAAAACAGAAGAATTAGCTACTTTATTAAAAACATCTAATATAACAATAAGAAGAGATTTTCAAAACCTAGAAAAAGAAGGAGTTATAAGAAGAAAATATGGTGGTGCTGAACTTATTGAAGGAGCTTTGAGCGAAGATCCTTATTTCAATCATAGTAATGTTGAAAGAGAAAAAATTAAAGATTCTATAGCTAAAAAAGCTGCTGAATTTATAGAAGACGGCGATAGTATATTCATAAACTCCAGTTCAACTGCAATAAAACTCTTAGAATATATAGAAGATAAAAGAGTTATGGTAATTACAAACAATGGTAAAATCTTAGGTATGAATTTATCGCCTAATGTAGAGATAATACTTACAGGCGGTGAAGTATATGGAAGAAAGCAATCTATGGTTGGTGATATAGCCACTCAGATAATTTCTAAAATAACTGCAACTAAATGTTTTATAGGAGTTAGTGGTATAAATGCTAATACAGGAATTAGTACATCTGTTCTCCAGGAAACCACAGTAAATATGAAGATGCTAGAAAATTGTAATGGCCCAACTTTCGTCTTAGCAGATAACTCAAAAATAGGGATACATCATAATTTTTCTAGTGGAGATATTTCTAAAGTTAATTATGTAATCACAAATGAGATAGAAGATGATACGTCTGAACTTGAAAAATTAAGAGAAAAAGGAGTAAAAATAATATTCTCATAAAATAATATTTCAATATTTTTTTCTTATTAAAATTTATAAAACTTAACTAAAAAAGATAAAAGCAAATTAATTACTTTTATCTTTTTTCATTACTTAAATTTAATACATAAAATATTAAGTTATTATTGTATCCTTGCATCCATTAGATATAGATTTATCTTTCAACTGATTCATATAATCATCTCTTGGACTTATTCTACCATGAGCTTCTATGCCCTCTTCTCTAACACCAAACTGTCTATACTTTATAAGTTTATACCTACATTTATCACCAATTATTTTAGACACAACATCCACTGTTTTTTCACTATCTAAACCTGGTGCTATAACAGTTCTAACCTCATACATCTTATTTAAATCTAATATTCTTTTTAAATTCTCTAGTACTAATTTATTTGATGATTTAGTTAACCATATACTTTCTTCTTCATCAATAGACTTAACATCTAACATAAATTTATCTGTAAATTCTATAATCTCATGATTTAATTCAGTATTTCCATTAGTGTCAACAAAACATGTTAATCCCATCTTTTTAACTTCTTTAAAAAGTTTTATTAAAAAATCTGAGTTTAGAGTACATTCTCCTCCACTAACAGTTATTCCTCTTATAAAAAACCTATCATTTTCTATCTTTTTTATAAGTTCTTCTACTGAATAATCCTTAACCTTTGGAGAAGACATATGCTCACATATTTTTATGCACTTATCGCAAGCAACACACTCCTCTTCATCCCAAATAACTTTTCCATCTTTAATTGATAATGCTCCTACTTCACAATTTTCAACACACTTTCCACAAGCTATACATTTATTGATAGTCTCAGGATTGTGGCAATATAGACATTGAAAATTACATCCTTGAAAAAATATAACCATTCTATTTCCTGGTCCATCGACACAAGAAAAAGGAATTATTTTATTTACTAAAGCCATAATATCACTTACTTTCTAAGTTTTCTTTCAAAGGCATGGCAATTATTCTTAGCTCCCATAGCAAAGACATCTGTATTATTAAGAACAGCCTCTCCTCTTTCAAGCTTTTCAACCTCTGAACGCTTTGCTAAATATCCTGTAACCCTTATTACATCTGCTCCACTACCATAAACAGACATATATCTTATTCCTGAATTAAAAGCTCCTTTTATAATATCAACTAAAGCTTCAGGATGCTCATTATAAGTATCTTCAAATACAAATATGTCTCCTATTCCATTACAAAAATACTTATGGAATGGTGCTGATTGCATTATATGCTTAAATAATTCTGGTTCTTCTCCAACTGGTATTCTACATCCTGGTGATACCATTTGATCTAAATCTATTCCTACTTGTGCATGAAGAACATAGTGTCCTCCAAAACAATTTACATGCTTTGCTTCATGCTGTGATACTATTTTATTTAATTTTTCTATTATGCTTAATCCAAGCTTATTAGCTTTTTCTGAATATCCAAATCTATCATTTTGTTTTTCTGCTCCTAATAAGCTATTTACAGCCTCTGCTAATCCTACTACACCAAACATTCCTGTAAATAGTTTTTTCTGAATAAAACCTTCTTTTACTAAGAAATTAGATGTAAAGAACTGAGTTTCCTCAACTAAAAATCTTATTCTTTCATCTATATACTCAATCATCTTGGTACTAACATAAGGTAATACATTCTCTAAAAAGTCATCTACTGAACTAGCTTTTTTAGCTACTTCATTTAATTTTATTCTTACAAGGGTATATCCACCTCCACCAATATGAAATCCATTATAACAACTTGCTATTGCATATCTATCAGTCCCAAAACTTTTTACATCCATTTTATGATTTGCAAAACTTGGCTTAGCTGTACTCAAAGCAACTCTAGCACAAAGATTCATAAAATCTTCTGGAGTATTTTCAACATCATACTTCATAGTTAAATTTGGAACTGCACATTGAAGTTCATCCATAACTTCTAATATTAATCTACCTGCTACTGTTTCTCTTGGCCCTATATTGGCATGTACAAAAGAATCAGTTAAGGTTCTATCTATATGCTGTAAAAATAGTTTAATTGCTTTTTTAGCTTCTTTCTCATCTTCTATAAATGGGTCTAAAAGCTCGTCTAAATTTCCAAGATAAACTGGAAATGTAGTTATTGAAGGTACATGCTTATAAAAAATTAATAGATTATTTGTAGCCTCCCATATATCTTCTGGAGCTGAAAGTTTTAAAAACTCACATCCCTTTTCCATTAATAAAGAATAATCTGGAATTATATATCTAGGTCTAAATGGTGCATTCCCCTCGAAAAGCGTACATATGCACCCATCATCTATTAATTTTTTTGTTTCTTCATCAACGTTTAAAACCTCAATTGTATTTTCTGCATAAGCAGCTAAGTTTTTAATTTGTTGGTGATATGTTAATGAATTATCCTTTAGTATTTCTAAGACTCTTTCCATCTCTTCCCCTCCTGTAAAACATATATATAAATTTATTATACCGTTTTTATGTAAGCGTGTACAATCCTCTAAGTAATATATAATCACTAACAAGTTTTATTTAATCCATAATTTAAAATTAAAGCTCCTTTATTCAATGAAATTCTATTCATTGAACAAAGAAGCTTTAATTATTTAACCTGACTGTTAAGTTCATCTACTGTTATAGTCTTGCAACCTCTTTCTTTTAATGAAGATATTATTTTTATTATCATTGAATCTTCATCAAAACTATAGATTTCGTCATTATTTTCAGTATCATTTTTATCATTTATACTTCCTAAAAATTTATATGGATGTATGAAAAATCCTGTGAAAATCTCATCTCCGCAGTTTCTAATTCTTTTTGCTACAGCTTCTCCATTATCTTTTACATATCCTAAAGGAGCTGGAACATATAATGTTGATTTATTGCTAAGACTAATTAATGGATTTAAGTTCCAATAGCCTGCATAAGGTTCAAACATAATTGGGAAATATTGTTCTATTATTTTTTGTTGCTTTCTATCATCCTTATAATGAGGACTTTCAAAGAAACCTATTGGTATGTTTAATGTATTCGAAGTTCTTAAAGAGGATTCCACTACATTTAGTATCTCACTATCTTTATTATTAACATTCCACTTTAATTCCACTCCAACTCCACTTATTTCTTTATTATGTTGATGTGTATATCCATGAAGCCCTATTACTGCTCCTCTATTTATCAAATGGTCTAACATATTTATAAAATGAACATTCTCAAAGCTATTATCCTTAAGAAGATCATTATCAATCCCCTCTTTAGGATTTATGTATCTTGGTATCCATGCTATGTGAAAAACTATATCATTAGCCTTAAAATAATCACCTAAATACTTCATCTTTTCTATGTTATTATCTTTTAAAAAAACACCACCTGCTGCTACATCCTCCATTCTGATTACAGCTGCTTTTCCTGCTTCCACTTTATATTTTGAATCTATATTAGGATTTTCTCCTTCAAAAAAGTATATTGAATTCTTATTTTTGTACCAATCATCTCTTAAATCAAGAAGTTCTTTAAAATCATTTATAGATAAATATTTCTTATTATTTTCTTCTAAAACTTCTCCTCTTAATCCTAAAAATTCATTACCTTTTAAAATTTCTTCCTTTTCTAAGTCTATGTAATTATTACTTTTTTTACTTAAAACTTTATTTCTATCTATGTATGCTTGTCCATTTTTTACCATATCATCTATTGAAATATAATATCTTAAGTTCTTTTCATATATCTTATCTTCAAAAGTTAATAAATTATTATCTAGAAAAATCTTCAATCCATCTACTTTAACTACAGACCTATTTTTTTCACCTTCTACAGTTAAATATTTTTTATCTTCTCTTTTAATTGCGCAATCAAAAGTTATTTTATCTCCCTTTACTTCAATATTAGTTATAGCATTTTCTCTAAATCTCATTATTTTCAAAGATATTACCACTAATGAAATTATTACGATCATTAATAATACCCAAAGCACATTTTTAACCTTCTCTTTCACCCAATCCCTCCTTTATGAAGTTTATTTATATATAATAATCACTAGCCCCCAACTAAATTCTTATATAAAAATTTAATAGCTATTGCTTATTTAAATAAATATAATTATTTAAGTATCTAAAAATTAATATAGCACATATTGATTTCCAATTAAATCAATATGTGCTATATTTTATTTATTTATCTAGCCCAATCATGAAGATTATCCTTCATTTCTTGTAATCCGTCCATAATTGTATATTTTTCACCTTTTTCTTTTTCTAAATGTTTAACAGTTCCGAAAGCTCTATTAAGACTTAATTCTTCCTTACCGGTTAAAACCCAAAGAGTTCTATAATTTATAGGCTTAACCTCTAAGTCTTTCTCTCCAGCGCCATCTGTGAAATACACAAGTATATGATTTCTCATATTATTTTCTTTTATATATCTGAAGACAGGTGAAAATTTAGTTGAGCCATTTTTTTTACTTCTTGGTTTTATGTCCTTTATTCCTCTTAAGTCATATATTCTTCTTATTTCATCATCACATTCAATAATTTTTATTTCAGCACTCTTATTTTTAACAATCCCTAAGACTTCAACTATTATATTCTCAAATTCTTTATCAGAAATTGAGGCTGAAACATCTATGGCTATTAATATTTTTGGAATGGAATTAGGTAATTTCCCTCTTAAGTCTAACCTTTCTGGAAGACGTCTATCTTTTCTAGTTATTGTCTTTTTATAACTTCCTCTAGTTGTAGGAAGTATATTTTTTAAAAATTCACTCCATTTGATTTCAGGCTTCTCCTTCATTAAAAGAATTATCTTTTCTAAATCCTTAGGAGCCTTTCCCTTATAAGCATTTATGGCAGTCTTTTTAGTTGTTCCCTCTAAACTATCTAAACTTACTGAAACCTCTTCCCATACTTCATGAGATCCTTCTTGATCTACTAAATCTCCTGCTTCTCCATCCTTATCAGTAATACCATATTTTTTTCTTCTCTCAATAGCTTTTTGAATTTCTTCAGCATACTTTTCCATAGGCATGTCTGGTTTTAAATCTATATTATACTCTAGATTTACATAATCCAATCTCTTACTATATGGCGGTAAATTCTTTATATATTGATTTATTGCTATATCCATAGCTATACTAACAGCTAACTTTGAATATTTTCTACTTAAAGCTTTTTCTCTAGCATAGTGCGACATCATTATATGATAAACCTCATGCTTTAAAAGCGCCTGAACCTCTTTCAAATCACATTCTAATACTATTCTTGGGTTAAACATCATAGTAAAATAACTCATCTCAGGCTTAGTAGCTATAGGCCATTTTATATCAGTTCTTATTTCCCTTTTGACATGAATTAAGAATTGACCGAAAAATGAGTTTTCTTTGTCATAAAGAGAGATTATAACTTTTTCTATTAATCCCCAAAACTCTCTTTTAAAATCTTCTGTTAAGGGTTTATTTTCCTCCTCAGCTTCCATAACTATATTAAGAAGCTTTCTTCTAGTTCTTTCAAAATCCATAAGATTTCACCACCTAGCTATATATATCAAAGAATGCTTCTAAGAACTTATCCTCATTTAATAATCTACCGTATAAAGTTTCTGAATGGTCACTTTTTATTTCTTTCATTATTCCAAGTCTTAAGTCTTTTGGATAACAAGATAATAAATCTGAAAATACTTCTAATTCTTTATTATACTCTTTTAATCCTTCAAGATAGTATAAAGCACTCTTAGCTATAATATACATTCTTGAGTGATTTTCACTCATTATTCTTTCTCTAACATTAAAACCTAAAACATCACTTTCAAATATTTCTTCATTTGAAATAATAGGCTTATTAAGATTACTTATATATGATATGAATTCTTGTGCTATAGTTGAGCCTACATTTCCTTTTAAAGCACTATAAAGTATTTCCTTAGAGAAACTCTTCTTATTTGCTAAATAAACTCTATAGGCCTTAGAAACCCTTTCCCAACTTCTTGGAGTAGCTTTTATAGTCTCTAAAGAATTAGGTGTATGGAAATACTCTGGAAATGTTGATAAAAACTCTATTATATGTTCATGTATATTTCCTTCTCCCATAGCCCAACTCATCCATTCCTTAAGATTTGAGCTAATATCAATCCAAACAAATCTATCTTCTTGAGCTAGGTCCATTTCAATAACTTGATAATCACTATCTTCATAATTATCATATTTATTTGATGGGTTCATAGCAGCTAATATGTACACATCTTCACTTAATTTATATCCATTTATCTCTCTATTTAATATAAGATTCATAAGCTCTTGTTGAACAGCATGCTCACATCTATTTAACTCGTCAATAAATAAAAGAATCTTTTCTCCTTTTTCAATATGCTCATCAATTTCCATAAGCTTAACATGTGTAGCATATCTTGTTACACTTCTTTTTACTATTTCTCCTTCAAAGACAATCTCCTTCTTCTCAACCATTGGAAGGCCACCAATCTCTCCTTCTTTAAGAAGATTTCCATCTATAGTAACTAAATGATAATTATTTACTTTACTAAGCTCTTTTGCTAAAGAAGTTTTACCTATACCACTTTCTCCAATTAAAAGAGGTACCTCTCCTGTCATAAGAACTAAATTAACTGTGCTTAATGCTTCTTTAAAATCCACCTTGGTCGTCCCTTCTTTCTCCTAATATATCCGTAAAAACTTACCTTCTAACCTCGTATAAAAATTCTAATACATTTTTCAAAATTTCTTAATAATTCTATTTTAACTTTTTTATTTTAACTATATTTTAAACTAATGTTGATTTTTAGATAGATAGCATACTATCTACTAATATTATTTTTGCTCTTTTACTTCCATACTCTTTAATAAATTCTACCTTATTCATTTCTAAAACTTCTAAATCTATAAAATCTAAAAGATATTTTTCATCTACATCTTCTTCAGCAACTTTTTTCATAAGAATTTCAACAACCATATCAATATCTATACTTTCATAAAGATATTTAACAACATTTATATTATCTCCTATGAACATCTCTAAATCTTCATAAGTATAATTAGGTAAGAAATTTATCGACTCTGCATCCTCTTTAACAGCAGCTCTCATAGCCTCTAAAGTTGGATTTTTTATAAACTTAATTGCTGACCAATGATTTTTTACTGCAATTAGTTGTACTTCTTCTGAAGGATCTTCAATATACTTTATAGCATCATAATCTCTTGAAACAGCTATTTGTTTTAACTTTTCTGAAGGATTCTTCACAAATTGTATAGCCCATCCTTTTGTTTTAACAGCTTCTTCTATTACTTTTTCTGATGGATTGCTAATAAGTTTTAAAGCATTCCATAAAGATTTAACTGCTAATATACATAATTCCTCTGATGGTTCTTTTACATATTCTATAGTAGTTGGATTCCTTCTTATAGCTTCCTCTTTACACTTTTCACATTGATTTTCAATGTATTGAATTGTAAATGGATTCTTCTTAATAGCCTCTAATTGAACTTGTTCAGAAGGATTTTCTATCTCTTTTATATATAAAGGATTTTCCTTAACCTTTTTTAATTCTAAATTATCCATAGTATTCATAAACACACATCCTCAAGTTTATTTTATCCATCTCAATAAAATCTCAATATATTTTAATAATAAATTTAATCTTAAAACAATCTTATCTCAATTACTAATATAAATTTAATTAATATATTTTATTATATAATAATTATTATTAAATATAAAGACCCCTACATACAAAAATACCACCTTAAAGCTAAGGAGGTATTTTAAATTATTTTAATTTAAATATTATACTTATCTATATCTCTTTGAACAGCTTGTAATAATTTATTGAGTTCCCAAACTTCTCCCTCTTCAATAAGTTTATTTAAACTTATTTGATATCTAGAAGCTTCTGCTACCTTTCCTATTGAAATAAGGGTTAAAATACTATTCATTATATTTGTTATAATATCTGATTTAACTTCAAACAAAGTTTGAGCATCCTTTATTTCATCTTTTATTTCAAGCATTTCTTCATCTAAAGTAAATGCTGCATCTGCTGCACGCTTTAATTTTAACTGTATATCTTTTGGCAGATTCTTTTTATATTTGTAATTTAAAGAATGTTCGATTGTAGCCCAGAAATTCATAGCCAAAGTCCTTATTTGAAACTCAGCAAGTATATCTTTTTGCCCTTCTGCCATATTTATAGGGTATCTTATAACAACATGATAGCTTCTATAGCCACTTGGCTTTACATTGCTAACATAGTCCTTTTCATAAAGAACCTGCATATCTCTTCTCTTCCTTATAATATTGACAACAGTATCTATATCATCAACAAACTGGCACATTATCCTTATACCTGCAATATCCTCCATCTCATATTGAATTCTATCTACAGGAATATTATACTTATTTGCCTTCTCTAATATACTAGATACTTCCTTTACCCTTCCAGTTACAAATTCTATTGGAGAATACTCATTTTTTCTTCTAAATTCTTTTCTAATACTTCTTAACTTTACCTTTAATTCACTTACCGCTTGATCATAAGGAGTTAAAAAGTCTTTCCAATTTTGTATAGCCATAGAACCACCTATTTCCTAACTCTCTTAGAGAGATTATTTAACTCTCCTCGCTCATTATACCAAAAAAAGTATTAAAACTAAATATTTCGAAGTTTTAATTTATCTAAAATTAAGAAATTGTCCAAGAAAAATTCTGATTAATTCTTGATCTATTTAATGTAAAATATAAATTTTAATCTAATATTTTTATAGGATTAAAATCTATAAAATCACAACTTGTAAGCTTATACTCTATTCCATCTCTCTCTTCATTTAATAGCTTACCTTTAAGAGCCATACCATGAAGATGTCCATATATAACCTTATCCACACCAAATTCTTTAAATATCTCCATAAAAGCTGAATCCTCAAACTTTTCATTTGTAGGAGGATAATGTATCATACATATTATCTTTTCATATCCTGCTTTTTTAGCTTCTTCTAAAGATAATCTTAATCTTATTTGCTCTCTATCAAAAATCTTTTTATCTTTTTGGGTAAATTTATCAGACCCCTCACAAATCCATCCTCTAGTTCCACATATAGCCCAATCTTTATATATAAAAAAATTATTTTGAATAAATTTTGTATTTTCATACATTTTATTTAACTTTGAGATACTTCCCCACCAATAATCATGATTTCCCTTAATTATTATTTTTTTGCCTGGAAGTGAATTTATCCAGTCTAAATCATCTTTACTCTCATCAGCCTTCATTGACCAAGAAATATCTCCTGCTATTAAAACAGTGTCTTCCTCAGTAATTTTATTTTCCCAATTTTCCTTTATCTTCTCATGATGATTACGCCATTTCTCACCAAAGATATCCATTGGTTTATCTGTATTAAGTGCTAAATGCAAATCTGAGATAGCATATAACGCCATATTTCATCACCTTTCATATTTCTATTTTACCTTATAGCCACTTATAGTTATTAAAGAAAACCTTCTTTAACATACTAAAATAAATTAGCTAAATATAACCTATCTTTTAACTAAGCCTCTTTTATCAGTAATTTATTATACACTCTTATTAATTATATATACAAGTTTCTAAAAGTACTAACCTATTTTTATTTACTAAGAAAACCTATTAAAAAATTACTATTAACTCAAATAATATTATGTAATCTTCATCAGCTATTTTTATAATTAAGCTAGTTCTCAAGGACTAGCTAAAAATCAACACTCACCTAAAACAGAGCCTCTTATTAATTGATTTCAAATTAAAAGGAGTGTATTTAGAATATCCCCCAATTAACTTTAATTGGGGGATATACTCTAATACACTCCTCTTTAAAAGGTACTATGCTAAAACTATTTTATTGTAGTTTTTCTTACCTCTTTTAATTAATACTTCACCATTTTCAAAGTCAGCTTCTTCCAATGTCTTTTTGAAATCAGCAACTTTTTCTCCATTTAATGATAATCCACCTTGCTTAACAAGTCTCTTTCCTTCAGCCTTTGATGGAACTATTTCAGCTTCAACTAAAATATCTAAAAGTTCATTTCCTAACTTATCTTTTCCCATTTCATAAGTTGGAACATTACTCATGTCTCCACCTTTTCCAAATAAAGCTTCAGCAGCTTGTTGAGCCTTTGCAGCTTCTTCTTCACCATGTATAAGTTTAGTTACTTCAAATGCTAAAACTTTTTTAGCTTCATTTATTTGTGATCCTTCTAAACTTGAAAGTCTTCTAACTTCATCCATTGGAACAAATGTTAATAATTTTAAGCATTTTTCAACGTCTGCGTCATTAACATTTCTCCAGTATTGGTAAAACTCGTATGGAGAAGTTTTCTCTGCATCTAACCATAATGCACCATTAACTGTTTTACCCATCTTTTGTCCTTCTGAGTTAGTTAATAATGTACAAGTCATAGCATATGCACTCTCTTGTGATTTCTTTCTTACAAGTTCAACACCAGCTATCATGTTTGACCATTGATCGTCTCCACCTAGCTCCATTTTACAATTGTATTTTTTATTTAAAACGTAGAAATCATATCCTTGCATTAACATGTAGTTAAATTCTAAGAATGAAAGTCCTCTTTCAAGTCTTTGTTTAAAGCACTCTGCTGAAAGCATTCTGTTAACTGAGAAGTGAACTCCAACTTCTCTTAAGAATTCAACATAGTTTTGATTTAATAGCCAATCAGCATTATTAACAAGTATAGCCTTATCATCTGAAAAATCTATGAATTTCTCCATTTGCTTTTTGATACAAGCAACATTGTGCGCTATAGTCTCGTTAGTCATCATTTTTCTCATGTCAGTTTTACCACTTGGATCTCCAATTGTAGCAGTACCACCACCTATTAAAGCTATTGGTCTATGACCTGCTTTTTGCATATGAGCCATGAACATCATCGCTATAAAATGTCCTACATGTAAACTATCAGCTGTTGGGTCAAATCCTATATAAAAAGTAACTTTTTCCTTTTCTAAAAGTTCTCTTGTTTCAGCTTCATGAGTAAACTGTTTTATGTACCCACGTTCCATTAACGTATCCAATACATTAGCCATTTGTTTATCCCTCCAAAAAAATTTTAATCCAGCTCACTGGCTGGTGCTATATTTAGCATATCATATAGTATATAGTATATCCTTTATTATATTAATTCTCAATTGATTTTAAAAAAAATAAGAACTATAACTTTTAATTATAGTTCTTATTCTACTTATAGTATTAAATATTTTATAAATACTACAATAATCTATATAAAACAAATTATTTTCTAAACTAGCTAATCTTTACGCCACATACTTTTTTATATTTTCAGACATTCTTTCTATATCACCATGAACAGTTACAAATACGTTTACATCTAATTCTCTACTCATAAGTTCTATTCTCTCTAAATAACTTTCTAATTCTTCTAAATTTACATCCTCTAAAATATTCGCTATGCTATCAATATATATGCTTTCAATATCATAATCTCTAGAGACTATTCCTTGTAAGAAACCATAAAACTGTTCATAGCTATTTACACAGTAATTGTTCATAGGTATAAGCCTAACCTTTTTGTTTAATTGAAGCATTCTTTTATTATCATCGTCAATAAATATAATACTTCCTTTTGATTTTTCAATCTCCTCATTAGCTAGCTTAACTAAATTTTTGCTTTTTCCAGCACCTCTTTGGTTAAAGAATAATTGAATCATCTTTACCACCCCTTAATAATAATTTTAATCAGGTAAAAACTTCCTTTATATATAATATTCAGAACTTTTTAAAATTATTAACCTATTGTGCTATATTTATTAAATATAAATTTAGTTATATTTTCCTCATTAATCTCTATAACTCTTACATTGTTAGTAAAGCTTTCTTTTATTTCTTTTCCTCCTAAGTTATAATTCATTTCTCCATCTCTACTATCTAAACTTATTATTTTTTCATATATCCACATATTCCTTTTTACATATCCTAAACGCCCATCTTTATATCTTTTTACAATTTCACCTGGGCAGTATATAGTTAAGTCCTTATTTCCTAGTACAATTTCAATTATTTTATTATATTGAGAATAATCTCTATAAATCATAATATTTCTTATAGTGTCAACTATTAAAGCTACGGGATATTCATTAGGTACTATCTCTCTTATTTTTTTCTCAGCATTCTTCATCATATCTAAAATATTTCCTCTTATTATAAAGGTTTGTCCATTACCTAATAAACTTCTTATCTTTATCATATTATGTGGCACATATAGATTATTTACATCAGAGAATACTAATAACCCTCCTAATGTACACATTGATTTTCCAGAAATACTATTTTTATAAATTATATTGCTACTACTTAATAAAAATTCTCTATTTTCCTTTGAAACCTTAATGCCCTTTAAGTGAAAATATCTATTTACAAGTTCTTCATTTAAAAATTCTATGTTGCTATTAACAATTGGGCAGGTCTCTAAATTAAAGCTTATTCCCTTTTGAAACTCAGAAAGAAGCTCCTGTTTCCTCATAATATCAGTGGTTGATCCCCTTCTTATATAAAAAGCTCCATTTTCTCTAATTTGATATGGCTTTTGATAACTATTAAAGATTACTATTACTAATAATCTCTTACCATCTAAAAAGCATTCCTCTAAACTAACAGGTACTGGTGGCTCAATTCTTGATGCTACTACTTGTTGAACTCTTTCCTCTGAAAGATAATCAGCCTCAACTCCAACAATCCTTTTTGTCTTATCTTCAACCCCAATTATTATATAGCCTCTTCCCCCTCTAGAATTTGCTATAGCGCATATATCCTTAGCCAATTCCTTTTTTGCACTTTCTGTGAAAAGCTCTATTTTTAGCTTAAAGTCTAACTTTTCATATTCATTTTTCTTTATCAAATTTCTTAACTTATTTTTATCCATAACAACCCTCTTCTTAATAAGCTCTGTTTACGACCTAATACTTTAAATAAAATATAGCACAAATTTAAAACCCATAGAACATTATATTCCATGGGTTCATTTTAATTCCTTATATTATAATTATTTTAGAGTGTATTTCCTGTAATTGTTGTTCCATCAATTTCAACATTAACATTAACCTCTAAATTAGTTATAGTTATAGGGTCTTTTAATAAAACTTCATCAGGGTATTTTCTATAGAATAAGTTTCCAACATTAACAATATCTATTCCACTTTCTTTAAAATTACCAAACAGGATTTCTAAATATTGCTTTATTGTAGCTCCTTCTTCTAACTCTAAGATATTTATTACCTTCTCATTAACAATAAGTCTTGATTGTGATTCACCAATTGAACATTTAATTTTTATATCTTTATGTAGAACTATATTTTCTCCATCATAACTTAAGGATGTTTTAGTACGAGCATTAGATATATTTAATGTTACAAATGTATTTGGATCTTGTGGATTCATAACTTCTAAAGTTCCATCTTTTAATTCTCCTATTAAAATATTATAGCTCATTCCTTCTTCAGCAGTTATTCGTCTTACTAAAACTTCATTTTTTAGTAAAGCACCTCCACTTAATTCTAATTTTTTCTCATTCATATCATCTCTTATACTTAAGGCACCTAAAACCATTAAATTTCCATAATTGGTTCTAGTTTCTAAATAATCATTAGCATCAATAGCTATAACTCTAGAACTCCTGTTAGATTTTTGAACTAACTCATCAATAAAAACTCCTAAATATTCTTCATCTACAGTAACATCATTTAAAAGTTCTTCAGGAGAACCAAATAAAACAAACATATATGGTCTAATCATAAATTCTTGATTCTTATTTATAATATCTATGTATTTTCTTATACCATTTTTTGCTGCTTTTTCTGTGAATATATATCCTTTACATTGAGTAAAATCCAACTTACTACTAGAATACATATTTATCTCTTTCATAGCTTCTAAAACTGTTTTTCCAGAACCCTTATACAGAACTCTTCTACCCTTATCTGAACTTTCGTTTGAACTTCTATAAGGTTTTACACAATCTAAATATATATATATATTTCCTACTTCACTTTCATCAAATATAATACTTGTTACAAAGGTAACCTTATTTATATCTTTATAATTATAGCAACCAATAAACATGACTGACATAATTATTATACTTAGTAAACTAGCTATAACTTTCTTTAGGTTCATTTTTACCATCCTTGCTAACTATATCTTTTGATATTTCATCTAATCTTCCTCTAGTAATGATATCCTTAAACTTATAACTATTTAAGGTTCCTAGTGGGAATAAGTATGGATACTTGGAACTTCTTAGGTTTGCCAAATGAGATATTAGTACAACACTTATTAAGACAATACCCGGAACTCCAAAAAGTGCGGCTAAAACTACTATTCCTATACTCCATACAGAAACCGGACCATAAAGCTTTGGAATTAAGAAATAACAAACTGCGGCTAATGCCACAACTACAATTGTTACTCTTGAAGCAATACCTGCTCCTACAGCAGCATCTCCTAAAATCAATCCTGAAACTAAACTCATGGAAGTTCCTATAGGTTGAGGTAACCTTAATCCTGCTTCTTTTATTATTTGAAATAATAACATCATTATTATAACCTCTGCCACTATAGGAAACGGAACTCCTGCCCTAGCAACAGCTAACCTAAAAATAAATAAACTAGGTAATACAGAAAAATGATGCGTAACTAATGCAACATAAATTCCTGGTAAAAACATAGCAATAAAAAAGGCAATCCATCTTAAAATTCTAGTAAAACTAGTAAAATACCTATTTAAATAATAATCATCTGGTGTTTGAAAGTTCTCTATAAAAAAGAATGGTACTGTAAGAACGAAAGGTGTACCATCAACTATTATTGCAATTCTTCCTTCTAGCAACTTAGCCGCAACCTCATCTGCTTTTTCTGTATATCCAACTGTATCAAATAAAGTCCTATCCTCTCTAAGCTTAGCTTCAATATAATTTGTATCCAATATAAAATTATAATCTAGGTTTTTTATCTTTTCTCTTATTTCATCAACCAACTCTTTTGGAGCCTTATTTTTTATATAAGATATGCATACTACTGTTTGAGTATCTTTTCCTACATATAATGGTTCAAATTTCAAATTATGATTTTTTATTCTTCTTCTTAATAAAGTAACATTATCAACAAAGGCCTCATTGAATCCTTCTCTTGGTCCTTTTATTACTGCCTCTGTTATTGGAATTCCAACACTTCTTCTCGTATATCCCTTTGTTTCACAATATATTACCTTATCGTAATTTTTAAATATTATTACTACATCTCCAGATAAGACATGTAGTAATGTATCATTTTTATCCTTAGACCAGTTTGTTATGTTTATATCTATAACCTTAGTCATAACATCATACTCATTATTTATGCCATCTTTTACTAAGGTTAATGGCTTTACTATGTACTCACTAATAAATTGAGTAGAACATAAAACATCCATAAAAACAATTGTGGCTGGTCCTAAAGCAGTATCCACCTCCCTATATTTAACATCAAAGCTGTCTTTTAATTTTTCCTTTAGAAATTCTAATTCTTTTTGCATTTTATTTATCACCCAAAAATATTATCCGCTAGTATTATGTTTAATATTCATTATTTTGAGAATACTAAACTTTGAAATTATAAAAGAAATGAGGTGATGTCTTTGGGAAAGCTAACTGCAAGGCATTTTATATTTTTTATTGTTGCCGCAATAAGTACATCTTTAGTGAACTATACATCATTATTTATAAAAATAGGGGGAAGAGATTCTTGGATTTTCACTATAGTATCTGGAGTTGTTTTCTTCTTTGTAGCTTTCTATATTTTTAATATAATATCTAAAATAAACTACTATGATTTTAAGGAGACTTGCTACATTGTTCTTGGCAAAACCTTTGGCAACATTTATATATTAATATTTTCTTTAACTTTAATATTGGTATGTATAGAATCAGCTTCTGTTAGTTCTACTTCTATAAACGTTAATATTTTTCTTGAAACACCAACATGGTATTGTTTATTTTTCTTTATAATTACCGTGTTTCTAATAGGGAAAAACAGATTTAATAGCATACTTATAATATGTATAGTCTCAATAAGTATTGTAATAGCAATAAATTTAATGTTAGCATTGCTAAACATTCAATATATAGACTACACATTACTTCTTCCTATATTTAAAGATAGAAGAATTTCAGAATATACGCTTTGTGCCTTAAGCCAACTAGGCTCTTTATCAAGTTTGGCTATAGTACTCCCTATCATTCCAAGAATAGACGATAAGGAGAATCTAAAAAAAGTCTCAATGAACACAATATTTTTAACATGTGTTGCTTGTGCTTTATTTGTTACAATGCTTATAGCAACATTTGGTTCTTTGAGAGCATCAAACATATTCTATCCTCAGTTCGTTCAAGCTCAAAGAATTTATTTTGGAGGTTTCGTAGAGAATGGTAATGTTTTTGTTATGATTTCTTCTATATTATCCTGGGTTGTTAAATATCTAATAACCATATTTTCTTTATATACAATTTGGAAAGATAGAGTAAAATATAAGCGTAATTTTATAGCACTAATTTCTTTAATAGTATATGGATTTTCTTTCTTTATGTCTAAGAATATATACATTCTATTTATACTGTTAAAGTACTACCAATACATACTTTTAGGGGTGTTCTTTATATGCCCAATTATCATATATACAATAGCTAATTTTAAGCGCCAGAAATTTAAGTATTTGGAATAAAAAAGTATTGTATTCTTTTTTCTATATGATATAATTTATATATAAAATAAAATTTAGTAGATATGTACTTTATTTCTGTCCTGTAAAATTTAGTTTTATAGTATAGATTTTAAACGTACCTAGTAAATTTTACAGGAGGTAAAAGAAATGGAAGATAAGAATTTAGTTTGTAAAGACTGTGGAAAGGATTTCGTATTCACTGTAGGAGAGCAAGAGTTCTTCAAAGAAAAAGGATTCGAAAACGATCCAGTTAGATGCCCAGCTTGCAGAAAAGCAAGAAAAGCTCAAAAAATGAATAGATAATTGATAATTAACGCAAGTTTATTCATAAATTAAAAAGTTCTGCATTCTGCAGAACTTTTTTCATTTCTAGTTCATAAAATTAATCTTATTTGGAAATATTATATAAAGCAATCTAACTTATGATTTATATACCTACTTTAATATAATTGTTTTTCTACTTTTTTGTTAAAGTACACATTCATAATTAGATTTAATAAGCTTAAAAAACTTCTTGTTAAATTCCGTTTAATTTAGCATTAAAAATTCCATAGGATACATATTATTACTTTATTTTTTAAATATTTAAAGTTTCAATTTAATTATATATATTTTATTTTAAACTATATACTCAAATTTTTAATATATTATAGATAGATTTAGCTTTTTATGGTATATTTATGAGTATATAAAAATGAGAGAAAAGGGATGATAAACAATGTCAAATGCTGAACACTCATCAAATTTTATAAGAAACATAATAATAGATGATTTAGATAGCAAAAAACATGATACAATAATAACTCGTTTTCCACCTGAGCCTAATGGATATCTACATATAGGTCATGCAAAGTCTATAGTTTTAAACTTTGAATTAGGAAAAGAGTTCAATGGAAGAACTAACCTAAGATTTGACGATACTAATCCTACTAAAGAGGATACTGAATACGTTGAATCAATAAAAGAAGATGTTAACTGGTTAGGCTATAACTGGAGTGAACTACATTTCGCATCAAACTACTTTGATGAAATGTACAAAAGAGCTATACTTTTAATCAAAAAAGGTAAAGCTTACGTTTGTGATTTAACTCCAGAAGAAATTAAAGAATATAGAGGTACACTTACTGAGCCTGGTAAGGAAAGTCCATATAGAAATAGATCTGTTGAAGAAAACTTAGATTTATTCGAAAGAATGAGAAAAGGCGAATTTGAAGATGGTTCTAAAGTTTTAAGAGCTAAAATAGATATGAGTTCACCTAATATAAACTTCAGAGATCCTATAATCTATAGAATAGCTCATGCTAGCCACCATAACACTGGTGATAAGTGGTGCATCTACCCTATGTATGATTTTGCTCATCCATTAGAGGATGCTATAGAAGGAATAACTCACTCTATTTGTACTTTAGAGTTTGCTGATCACAGACCACTATATGATTGGTTCGTTGAAGAATGTGAAATGGAAAGTGTTCCAAGACAAATTGAGTTTGCAAGACTTAACATCACAAATACTGTTATGAGTAAAAGAAAATTAAAGCAATTAGTTGATGAAGGTATAGTTGATGGATGGGATGACCCAAGAATGCCTACTGTTGCTGGACTTAGAAGAAGAGGTTATACTCCTAAGTCAATAAGAAACTTCTGTAAAGCTATAGGTGTTGCTAAAGCAGATTCTACAGTTGATTCTCAAATGCTTGAGCATTTCATAAGAGAAGATCTTCAAGAAACTGCTCCAAGAGCTATGGCTGTTATAAACCCACTTAAATTAGTTATAACAAACTATCCTGAAGGAGAATCAGAGGTTCTTGAAATAGAAAACAATCCTAAAGATGAATCTGCAGGAAAAAGAGCTGTTACATTCTCAAGAGAACTTTATATTGAAAGAGAAGATTTCATGGAAAATCCTCCAAAGAAATATTTCAGATTATTCCCAGGAAACGAAGTAAGATTAAAAGGTGCTTATTTTGTAAAATGTAACGAAGTTATAAAAGACGAAAATGGAGAAGTTACAGAAATCCACTGTACTTATGATCCAGAAACTAAGAGTGGAACTGGATTCACTGGAAGAAAAGTTAAAGGAACAATCCACTGGGTTGATGCTAATAACTGTATCCCGGCTGAATTTAGATTATATGAACCATTAATCTTAGATGATTGTGAAGAAAATGAAGGAAAGCACTTCCTTGAGCAAATAAATCCTAATTCATTAACTGTATGTAATGGATTCATTGAGCCAAGTGCTAAAGTTGCTAAACCTCAAGATAAATATCAATTATTTAGACATGGTTACTTCAATGTTGACCCTAACTTTACAAGTGATGATAATTTAGTATTTAATAGAATAGTTTCATTAAAGAGTTCATTTAAATTAAAATAATAAAAAGACCACATTTGTGGTCTTTTTTATTACTTATTAATTATATATAAAATAATTCAATAGAAATTTATATTACTTTCTCTTAAAATTATTTTATAATTATATATATACTTATTCAAAATTTTAAAACATAAATATGTAACATAAGATATAAATTTAGGAGGTAACTATGCTTGAATTCGTAAATAAAACTGTAATTAATTACCCTGTTGAAGAGGTATTTGCAATATTCATAAAAACTGCTAAAAGAGATTTTCCAAAACTTGATATAAAAAACCCAATAGGAACATCAACCAAAAGAGAGATTGGTAATTATTCTAAGAAAAAAGCTGAGGCTACAATAACAATAACTGACTTTAAGGAAAATGAAGTCTATTCTATTAAAACAGTAACAGATACTAGTGAATACTCTTCTACTTATATATTTGAAAAAATAGATGATTCTAGTTGTAGACTTACATTAAAAGAAGAACAAACGGTGTCAGGAATATTTGGTATGCTAAATAATGTTATGCATAAATTTTTATATAAAAAAAGTATTAGAACAAGATTTCAATACTTTGTTCAAGGATTAAATGAGGAACTTAAAAGAAGAAAAGAAAATATTGAACGTAGTACAAAAAAAACTGATTAATTATTATTAACTGAGTTAAAGTATTATCTTTGCTCAGTTATTTTAATCTTTAGTTATATTTTACATGAATATGGATTCTTACCTATATTTTCAGATTCAACTTAATTTCAACTGAAAATCTCTACTTTTAATTTGGCATATCGAACTTATATAATGTAACATAATTAGATTGTATTTTTATAAAAATAAGCAAAAACTTCTTAACTCTATTTATTACTCTTACTTATATAAAATTTAATTTAATTCAGAGAGAATTTACACAAACTCTGAATTTTAGTGGAGTTTCTCTAATTCTTAATACACTACAATTCTACTCTTTAAGTAATTCAATTATTAAATAAAAAAGTTTATTGAAAATTATTATCATTTATTATTGACATCTTTATATTCTTATTGTATTATAATGACATAAACTAATTGAAATTGATTTTCATTAACAATTAAAAAGATTTAATTTATGAGGTGATATATATGAAAAAATTAAACATTATTTATTGGTCAGGAACAGGAAATACAGAAACTATGGCTAATCTTATAGCAGAAGGAGCTAAAGAAAATGGTTTAGATGTAAAACTTCTAAATGTTTCAGATGCTTCTACAAAGGATGTTGAAGAATGTGATGTATTAGCTTTAGGATCACCAGCTATGGGATGTGAAGTAATAGAAGAAGGAGAAATGGATCCATTTGTTGAAGAAATTTCAGGACTTGTATCTGGAAAGCCTACTCTTTTATTCGGTTCATATGACTGGGGAACTGGTGAATGGATGGATAATTGGAAAGATAGAATGGAAGATTACGGCGCAAGTATAATTAATACAATAATCGTTAATAATAATCCTGAAGGGCAAGATATAGATAAATGTAAAGATGCTGGTAAGGCACTTTAATTAAATTAGACTTATTTAAAAGAAAGGTGGAAGTAAGTAAATGAATACTAAATTTATTAATCTCTTAGAAACTCTTAACAACGAAAAATACATGAGATCTTTTATATCATATTTAATTTCTCCTGTAATAACAGGGATTAAACCTTCTTCCACCATTACTCTTTCAAAACAAGGTCATAATTTATTTAAACTTTGGAACATGTATGGTGAAGATTTCTTAAATGATCTTCAACTAAAATATGTTTTGCTTAGAGAAACTAACAATGCAAAAGTTATTCTTATCTATGATGAGATAAACTTAATGAATACAATATATAGAACGTCTTCAATGGATTTTCTAGAAAAACTCGGCTATAATTTAGAAATGAGTTTAGATGATATTTTAAATCATTTAATTAATAGATACTCTACTTTTCATTGTCCACATGAATTAGGAATATTTTTAGGCATTCCTGTTGAAGATGTAAAATGTTTCATGGAATGCTCTGAAAGTAAATGCTTACTTTGTGGTTATTGGAAAGTATACGAAGAAGAAAAAAAAGCTCAAAGGATTTTTGAACTTTATGATAGTTCAAAAGAAATTGTAATGAATCATTTACTTGCAGGTAAAGATTTAAAAGAAGTTTATAACTTGATGAATAATGTATATAAATTTAACATTTAACTCTCATTGCTAAAAAACCACTCAGATTTCTGCCATTTTCTGAGTGGTTTTATTTTTAGTTTTAGCTCTATTTTAAAATAGTATCTATTTAAAATATCTCTTAAAATCTTTAGAGAATTTATTATATGTTGATTTGAAAATTTATCATAATAATCTTAAATAAATAATAAGTATATTATTAATTGCTTGTGAACTTATATCCTACACCTCTTATGGTTTGAATATACTGTGGGTTTTTGTCATCACTTTCAATCTTTTTACGTAAATGTCTAATATGAACATCAACAGTTCTTGTTTCTCCTATGTATTCATAACCCCATATTTTATCTAGTAAAAGCTCTCTTGTTAAGATATTACCTTTATTCTTTATAAGAAGCTTTAAAAGTTCAAACTCTTTTAGAGTTAATTCCACATTCTTTGATTCTTTTGTTACTTCCCTTGTTTGGAAGTTAACTACAATATCTCCAAATTTGGTTATATTCTCTTCCTTCTTAACATTACTTCTTCTAAGTAAAGCTTTTATTCTAGCCATAAGTTCTCTAATCGAAAATGGCTTTGTTATATAGTCATCTGCTCCAAGTTCTAAGCCTAAAACTTTATCAAACTCTTCACCTTTTGCTGTAATCATCATTACTGGAATGTCTGCAGTTTCTTCATTTCTTCTAATTTCTTTACAAACCTCTAATCCATCAATTTCTGGTAGCATTAAATCTAAAAGTATTAAATCAAATTTACTTTCTTTTATAATTTTTAGCGCTTCAGTTCCATTAACAGCTACTGCTGTATCATATCCTTCTTTTTTTAAGTTAAATTTTATAAGTTCTCTAATATGTTCCTCATCATCTACTATTAGGACTTTTTTGTTAGTCATACTCTGTCCCTCCTTTACCCAAAACACTACCCTATTTTATAGCTTATCACAATATTGAAAACAAAAAAAGATATACCATTACATGATATATCTTTAGATTATTATCCTAGTTCAGTCATATCACCTTTTATGGCGTAAACTATGTTCTCACAAACATTTGTTATGTGATCACCTATTCTCTCTAAATATCTAGCAACAAATATTAACTTAACCCCTTGGTTTATATTATTAGGATCCTTATGCATTGCTGATAATAAATTTACATATACATCGTTATATAAATCATCAACAATATTATCCTCTAATGCTGCATCATAAGCTAATTTTGTTTCATTGCTGTCTAAAGCATTCTTAGCATCTTTTAACATATTTAAACAAACTGATTTCATTTTAGGTATGCCGACCATACCTGTAATATGATCTTCACTATCTATTTTTATTGTTTCCATAGCTATGTTAACTGAATAGTCTCCTACTCTTTCAAGATCAGTAACTATAGTTGATAAAGCATATATATTTCTTAAATCCTTAGCCATTGGTTGTTTTAATGCCGTTAACTCTATAGATTTTTCAATTATTTTATTCCTTAAGTTATCTATTTCATCATCCATTTTTATAACTTCTCTAGCAAGAGCCAAGTCCTTATTAACTATTGAGTCTACTGATTTTTCTATTGCTATTTCACATAGTTCCATCATTTGTTTAGTTTCTGCCTTTAGCTCTTTTATGCTTACTCTTAAATCATCTATACTCATTTTTTCTAATCACCCCTTATATTTTTAGCCAAATCTTCCTGTTATATAGTCCTCAGTTCTTTTATCTCTTGGATTTGTGAATATTGTATTAGTATCACTAAATTCTACAAGCTCTCCATTTAAGAAAAATGCTGTTTTGTCTGATATACGAGCTGCCTGTTGCATGTTATGTGTTACTATTACTATAGTATATTTATCTTCAAGCTTTCTTATAAGCTCTTCTACTTTTAATGTTGAAATTGGGTCTAAAGCTGATGTTGGTTCATCCATAAGAATTATCTCCGGATTCATAGCTATTGCTCTAGCAATACATATTCTTTGTTGTTGTCCTCCTGAAAGACCTAATGCAGATGATTTAAGTCTGTTTTTAACTTCATCCCATATAGCTGCATCTCTTAAACTATCTTCAACAATTTTATCTAAAACTTTTTTATCTTTTATTCCATGTACTCTTGGTCCATAAGCAACATTATCATATATACTCATTGGGAAAAGATTAGGTTTTTGGAATACCATTCCTACTTTAGTACGAAGTGCTATAACATCATCATCTTTGTATATATCTTTTCCATCAACTTGTATTTCACCTTCGATTCTAACTATAGGAATTAAATCGTTCATTCTATTTAAAGTACGAAGAAAAGTTGATTTACCACATCCTGAAGGTCCTATTAATGCTGTAACTTCGTTTTCTTTTATATCTATATTAATTTTCTTTAAAGCATGATTGCTTGCGTAAAATAGATCTAAATCTCTTACTTGAATTTTTGTTTTTTTATCACTCATCTTAATACCACCTTAAATTAATAGTTTGCCTTATTGAACTTTTTAGCTATTAACTTAGCTGAAATATTTAAAGCTAATATTATTACTATAAGCACTATTCCAACCGCAGCTGCTGTTTCTATATCTCCTTTTTCCTTTGTTACAAGGTAAGCTTGAACTGTAAGTGTTCTTGCGCTTGAGAAAATTCCCTTTGGCATTTGTGCAACAGTTCCAGCAGTAAGTAATATGGCTGCTGACTCTCCAATTATACGTCCAATTGATAATATTACTCCTGAAAGTATTCCAGGCATTGCACTTGGTAATATTACTTTATATAAAGTTTGAAACTTTGTAGCTCCTAATCCTAAAGAAGCCTCTCTATATGATTCAGGCACAGTTTTTAATGCCTCTTCTGTTGTTCTAATTATTACAGGTAAAATTATTATTGATACTGTCAATGATCCTGCTAGAATTGAGTATCCCATTTTTAAAGCAACTACAAAGAATATACCTCCGAATAACCCATAAACGATTGAAGGAATTCCTGCTAAGCTCTCAGTTGCAAATCTTATAAACTTAACCATTTTCCCTTGCTTAGCGTACTCTTGTAAGTAAACCGCTGCTAAGACTCCTATTGGTGTAGCTACTGCTAATGAAAGTACAACTGTCCATAGTGTTGTTACTATCATTGGTAATATTCCACCACCGCTTGCTGAATAGTTACTTGTTAAAAATGATAAATTTATTTTTCCTATACCTTTTACGAATATAAATCCTAATATTATTACAAGGATTCCAATTGTAAAGGCTGCTGATAACCAAACTAATCCATTTAATATATTATCTTTAACTTTTCTCATATTTATTTACCACCCTTGTTGGAAAGTTTACTTAGCACTAAGTTTAGTATTAATATGAATGTAAATAATACTACTCCTGTTGCAAATAACATTTCTTGATGAGTTCCAAAAGCATATCCCATCTCTAAAGCTATGTTAGTTGTAAGTGGTCTTACACTATCCATTATAGAACCTGGAATAACCGGTGTATTACCTGCTACTAATATAACTGCCATTGTTTCTCCAATAGCCCTACCTATACCTAATACTACTCCTGTCATTATTCCTGATTTAGCAGCTGGTACAACAACTTTGAATATTGTTTCAGTTTTTGATGCACCTAAAGCCAATGATCCTTCTTTATATGCATTTGGTACGGCTCTTATGGCTGTCTCTGAAACTGTGATAACAGTTGGTAACATCATTATGGCTAATACTATTATTACAGCTAATAAACTTTGCCCTTTTGGTAAGTTAAATATATCTTGTATTGTAGGAACTATTACAGCCAATCCAAATACCCCATATAAAACAGATGGTATTCCAGCTAAAAGTTCTACTGCTCCAGACATAATCTTTGCTATTTTCTTGGGTGCTATCTCTGCTATGAATATTGCTGTTAATATTCCTATAGGTACTCCTATTATTAATGATCCTATTGTAGCACCTAAAGAAGCTACTATCATAGGTAATATTCCGTATTTATTTGCACTTGGTATCCATTGTGTCCCAAATATAAAGTCCCAAAAAGAATATCCTTCTATTATAAATGGTCTTAATCCTTTATAAAAAACAAATCCTATTATTAAAAGTAAGCTTATTACAGCTATTGAGGCACTTACTAAGAATATTTTTTCAGTTAAGCTCTCTATAAAGTACTTATTCTTATTATTTTGACTTTTAGCTTCCATATTTACCTCCACCTAAAAATGATCTTTCCATAATATCTTTCGCATTTTTTTCAAATTAATTCTTTTTAATTAATAAGCTTATCCTACACTTATTAATCCTTCCTCTTCTACTATTTCTTGTCCTTCTTTAGTCATCATAAAATCTATAAACTTCTTTGAATTTTCACTTAAATTATCTTCTTTATAAACTAATAAAAATGGCCTTGATAGCTTGTACGTTTTATTTTGTACATTTTCTGATGTAGGTTTTACTCCATCAACACTAACTGCATGAACTGAATCATCTACATAACTAAATGATATATATCCTATTGCATTCTTATTTCCTGCTACCATAGTCTTTATGCTTCCTGATCCATCTGATATTTGTGCTTGTGAACTTATCTCTTCTGAATTAAAACCAACTATTTCTTGGAAAGCATCTCTTGTTCCTGATCCATCTTCTCTTGAAACTAATACTATTGGAGTATCTTCTCCTCCGACTTCTTTCCAATTTGTTATTTTTCCTGTATAGATATCTTTTATTTGTTCCATAGTAAGATTTTGTACTGGATTCTCATTGTTAACTATTACTGACATTCCATCATAGGCAATAGGTTTTTCTTTTATTCCAGTCTCTAATTCTTTTTCTTTTAAATCTCTTGATGAAATTCCTATTTCTACAGTTCCATTTATAGCATCTTTAATTCCTGCTGATGAACCTAATTGATTAACCTCAACAGTCACCTCAGGCATTTCATTTTTAAATGCTTCAGCCTCAACCTCAATAACTGGCCCTACTGAACTGGACCCTGAAATTTTTACTATATTTGCTCTTGACCCTTCTCCACAGCCTGTCATTAAAAAACCCATTGATAAAATGCTAATTAATGCAACTATAATTCTTCTCCTATTCATTTTTTTATCCTCCGCTTATATCAATTTAATATACATTTAAAATCTAATCATTTATTTTTATTTAACTTTCTATTTTTATTTCGCTTACAAATTAATGATATTTCTCTTAAGTTAAGTTAATATTATTTCTATGTTAAATCTATGTAAAAAAAAAATAGAAAAAATCCTAACAATAACTTTAAGTTATCGTTAGGATAAATGTATATTAAATATATAAGCGAACTATTTAATTTTTATTAAGTGTTCTTTAGACACGATATCTTGCCCTTCTTCACTTAATATGAAATCTATAAAACTCTTACCTGATTCTGTTAAAGAATCTTCCTTGTAAACAACTAAGAACGGTCTTGAAACTTTGTAAGATTTGTTTATAACATTTTCTGGTATTGCATCTACCCCATCAACTTTTAATGCACTTACAGTATCATCTACATAACTAAATGATATGTATCCAATTGCATTCTCATTTCCTCCAACTAATGATTTTATGTTTCCTGAACCATCTGATATTTGAGAATTTACAGTTAGCTCTTCTGCCTTAAATCCTACTATCTCTTGGAAAGCATCTCTTGTTCCTGATCCATCTTCTCTTGAAACAACTACTATTGGTGCATCCTTCCCACCTACGTCTTTCCAATTTGTTATTTTGCCTGTATATATATCTTTTATTTGGGCTATAGTCAAATCCTTAACTGGATTATTTTTATTAGTTATTAATGCTATTCCATCATAAGCTATTTCTACTTCTTTAAGACCAGCTTGCTTTTCTTCTGGCTTAAGATCACGAGAAGCCATGCCTATTTGTGAAACTCCATCCATAGCATTTTTAATACCTGCTGATGAACCTATCTGATTTATTTCTATAGAAACATCAGGTTTTTTAGTTTTAAAAGCTTCAGCTTCAGCTTCCATAACTGGTCCTACAGAAGTTGAGCCTGATACGCTTACTACAACATTTGAAGATTTAGTTGCCCCACCTGAAGAAGTACATCCTATCATTGCTGTTGTACCTATAAATATAGTCCCTATAATTGCTATTAATCTCTTCTTAAACATATTCAATTTCCCTCCAAAATCTCAGTTAATATTGAGTACACTCTTATATTATCTTCTCAATGTTAAAAGGAAATTATGCTAAAGTTAAGTCCATGTTAATAAAAAAATAAAGGCTAAAATAGAATCCAAATCCATCTTAGCCTTTTATGTCTATAAACAATTAAAATAAAATTTATTAATATATTCAGACATTCTCTTCATACTATTCATAAGTTTTATATTTTAATTGCTAATACTATTTACTATTATATAAAAATTAAATATATAATTTTTCAAACTCTATATTACTTTATCGTATTAGCTACGTTAATTAGTCTAGGTAATGCATATTCAAAGAACTCTTTATAACTTTGACAGTAGTAGTTTAGATTTAGTTCAGAATCTTCTTTTGAATCTCTATATCTTCTACATCCGCCTTTGCAAAGAGTAAACCACTTGCATTTTTGACATTCTTCATCTACCTTGAATGATGATTTTATGAACTCATGATTCCTTTTTGTTTCAAATAGTTCTCTCATTGTCATTTCTTGTATGTTACCGAGTTTCCATTTATCTAAAACATAAAAATCACAAGGATAAACACTTCCATCACTTTCTACTACAAACTGACAAGTACATGCCCCATTCATCCCACAAGATGATGACTTTCTAAATATAATTGTTTCTAATAAGCTATCAAAATATCTGATACTAATCCTATGGCCTTTAATAAAATCATTATACCAATTATCAAATAACTCTTTTAAAAATTTAGTATAGTCTTGTATCTTAAGGGAATATTTATACTTTCCTTTTTCCTCATATAAAGGATCAAGACAATTTATAAATTGAATAAATCTAAAATCTTTTTCTTTAAAGTACTTATATACTTTGTTTGTATGCTTAGCAGTGTTAGAAGTAACAACACATAATATATTAAATTTAACTTTATACTTTTTAAATAGCTCTGCTGTCTTTTCTACTTTATTAAAAGTATCTAACCCTAAACAATCTTTTCTATTTAAATTATGTATTTCTTTTGGACCATCAATAGATAATCCCACAAGAAAATTGTTTTCGCTTAAAAATTTTGCCCACTTTTCATCTATTAAAGTTCCATTTGTTTGTAAACTATTATATATTTTTAACTTCTTATGATTATACTTTTTCTGAAACTCAATTAACTTTTCAAAAAATTCTAGTCCTGCTAAGGTAGGCTCTCCTCCTTGAAAAGCAAAACTACAATGCTCATCAGCTTCATTTAAAACTTTCTTGACCATATTTTCTAAAACTTCATCTCTCATAACTCCATAGCTTTTAACATTTCTATTGTCACTTAAAGAATGATAAAAACAATAAGTGCATTTTAAATTACATCCACTTGAAGCTGGCTTAATAAGCAAACTTAATGGTGGCATACCAATTCCCCCTTTTATTTTTACTAAATAATTTAAACAATCTATTAATCCTCAAAATGAATCTTATAAAAACTCCTTTGAATAAAGTTTATCATATATATAATCTAAGATATTTTAATAATTGGTTATAATTTCGTTCTAATATAACTCGTATATACTTAAACAAAAATAGCTTAATCTAAAATTTCTAATTATATTGAAAATTTCTATCTAGCTAAGTTATTAGAACTTAATTTATTACTTTTTATATCTAACTCCTATAATAAACTCTATAAAAAAATTCATCATATATAAAACTGATATTTGAATGAATTTGTCCTTAAGAAGTTTTTTTCTAAATGGAGCACCTTTTCACTTCGTTCAAATGTGTAAGTTCAATGTACAAAATTAAAAATTTGAACTTTCACTTAAAGCGAATCAAGCTTTTCAGCTTTAGATAAACTTAAGATCTATTTTCTTAATAAACAATAAAAAGCTCCATAAAGAAAGTTCGCTAGATATAAGCGAAGTAATACTTGCATAAGTGACTAGAATTTCATTTATTCTGTAATAAATATAATGTTAAAAATCTGAGACTGTTTGACCATCGGGGGTTTCGAAGCCTTAGTTATATTTATGGAAGAATGAATAGAAATTCTTCACGAAATTCAACAATTACTAAGCTATATCTAGCGAACTTTTACTTAATAGAGCTTTTCTATCTTGGAATTAATCCTATTTTCTTTTGCATTTTTCTAAGAGTTTTCATTGCAACATAGTTTGCTTTTTCTGCACCTTTTTTGTATATTTCCTCTAAAGCTTTCTTATCTCCTAATAAAGCTTTAACTTTTTCTTGAACTGGTGCTAGCTCTTCAACTATTGCCTCTCCAACATCCTTTTTAAAATCAGCATATCCTTTTCCATTATACATTTCAACAACCTCTTCTGGAGTATATCCTTTTATAGCACAAAGAATATTTATTAAGTTTTTAACTCCTGGTTGTTCATCAGTATAATTTACAACTCCAATGCTATCTGTTACAGCTCTTGAAATTTTCTTTCTTATAACATTAGGTTCATCCATTATTAATATGAAACCATTTGGATTAGCATCTGATTTAGACATTTTCTTACTTGGATCTTGTAAATCCATTATTTTTGCTCCCTCTTTTGGAACATATCCTTCTGGTATAGTAAATGTTGGGCTATAAGTATTATTAAATCTAGTAGCTATATCTCTAGCAAGTTCTAAATGTTGCATTTGATCCTTTCCAACTGGAACAAGGTCAGCATTATATAAAAGTATGTCTGCAGCCATAAGAACTGGATAGTTAAATAATCCTGCTCCTATTGAATCTCCCATTTTCTTTGATTTATCTTTATATTGAGTCATCCTGTTTAATTCACCCATGTATGAATTGCATGTTAAAAGCCATGAAGCTTCCGAATGAGCTGGTACATGTGATTGAATAAATAAAGTATTTTCTTCTGGATTTATACCTGAAGCTATATATATAGCTAAAACCTCTAAAGTTCTTCTTCTTAAGTCAGCTGGCAATTGTTTTACTGTTATTGCATGTAAGTCAACAACACAGAAATAGCAATCATATTCCTCTTGTAACTTAGTCCAATTTTTTATTGCTCCTAAGTAATTTCCTAATGTCAAATCTCCTGATGGTTTTATTCCACTAAAAATAACTTTTTTCTTATCTTCCATTATGACTCTGTCTTTTCACTAAAATTATATAATTGTATGAAGAGACAGATACACCTCCTTTATTTTAATTACTATATTATAAAAATTAACTTGTTTTTCTTAAGTAGCTTTCTTAATTAAATTCATGTCATTTAAAAATCTTGAACTTTAAATGTCTCATCTTATTTATTAACTAAGAAATAAAAAAGTCCTATAAGTCATTAAAACTTATAGGACGAATATATCGCGGTACCACCTAATATTACAAAGATAAAATCTTTGTATCTCTACCCTGTAACGTAAGGATTACGGTTTAGAATACTAAAAATTCCTCTAAACATCTCAAAGATCCATTCAACCTAATCATAACTATCATACTCTCAGCAATATATGATTCTCTGTAAGTCTGCTTTTAAGCTTACTAATTCTTTTCATAGATATTTTATATTAACTTTAATGTTATTTTATCATTTTTTTACTTTTAGTCAAGAATATTTATTTTTTCAATTATTGATAAGTTAAAAATTATATATGTTTATCTTTAAATCACATTAACACTAATTCAATGTTTTCTTTATTTTTTTATTAAATTATCAAATTTATAATCTTTTTATTTTATTTATAAAATATTTTTATTGATTTTATTTAACATTATGATAATATATTATTATAACTTTTATAAATAAAATTAAAAATCACATGAATAATAATAATGTAAATAAAGTAAAAAATATTGTTATAGAATCAAATTATATTTACTCATTTCTCATAAATTTTAAAAATTTCTATATAAACAATCTTAAACAAAGAACATTTTATGAGTTAAATATTTTATTGATTTGATTTTACAGAAAGATGAGGTGTGTTATGAATAACAAAAGATCAGATTTTTTAGTAATCGGCTTTGCATTATTTTCAATGTTTTTAGGTGCTGGTAACCTTATTTTCCCACCTTTTTTAGGAAGAAATTTAGGACCTGACTACTATTTAGGTATTATAGGATTTATAATAACTGGTGTTGGTGTTCCTCTACTTGGAATACTATCTTCAATGAGAGTTAACGGAAGATTTGAATTATTCGGAGATAAAGTTGGTAAGAAGTTCTCATTAATATATTCAATAGCATTGTTTATACTTATAGGACCATTATTAGCTATACCAAGAACAGCGGCTACTACATATGAATTGGCTTTTGCGCCTAACTTCCCTAACATAAATTACTTTGCAATAATAGTTGCTTATTTCTTAATAAACTTAATATTTGTATTAAAACCATCAAAGGTTATTGATGTTTTAGGTAAATTTTTAACACCTATATTATTAGCTATACTATTCTTCTTAATAGCTAAAGGTGTACTTAATCCTATAGATGCCTTAACTACATCATATACTCCAGATGCACTTCCAGTATCATTACTTGAAGGATATCAAACAATGGATGCTATTGCAGCTGTAATATTCTCTTCAATAATATTAGGTTCAATAAAATCTAAAGGATATACTGGAAAAGCAAGCTTTAAAATACTTATTAAAGCTGCAGCTATTGCAATCGGTGGGTTAGCAATAATTTACGGTGGATTAATATTCTTAGGTGCTCACACTGGGAACCAAGCTTTAGATTTATCAAAATCTCAATTATTACTTTTTATTGCTGAGAGTATTCTAGGACATGCAGGTGCAATATTAATCGGAATATCAATGGCATTAGCTTGCTTAACAACATCAATAGGATTACTTTCTGCTGGTGGAAGCTTCTTTGAAAGAGTTTCTAATGGTAAACTACCTTATAAATTTAATGTTATTTTAATGACTGTAACAAGTATACTAGTTGCCAGCATGGGATTAGATAAAATAATATCTTTATCAGGTACTTTACTTGGTATTATATACCCAGTAACAATAGTTCTTATATTATTAAACTTATTCCATAAGAGAATAACTAATCCACTTACTCATAAAGTTACTGTATATGTTACTTTAGTATTTAGTATATTAATAACATTAGCTGGTTTTATGCCTGGATTAGAAAACTTAGTTTCTCTACTTCCACTATACTCTAAGGGATTTGGTTGGTTATTACCTGCATTAGTAGGATTTATAATACCTAGCATTATTCCTAGCAGAAGAACTGCTACAGCTTAAAATATAAAAATTATAAAAACAAAAGAAATTAATGTATAAAATTTCTTTTGTTTTTTTATTTGGCTAATTAAAATAATCACTCATTTAAAACAGAGCTTTTTATTTATTATTGTACTTTTAAATTAATGTCGATTTTTAATTTTTGATTAGTATATTTAAACATAATTTTAATACTTTTCTATTTAATATTTTTATAAATAAATAGAATTATTTTATCAAAATTTCAACAATTTTATCCATAACTTTACAACTTATATAATAGAATGCTACAATTGTTTTGTAATTTAAAAAAGGGAGGATGCTTACATTGGCAAGAAATAATAATAAAAAAGGGAAATCCAAAAAGCCCGCTAAAAATCGTAAGTTAATAATAACACTTTCGATTATTGGTCTTTTGATAGTGGGTTTAGTAGGTGGAGCTGCTACCTATGGCTTAACGATGCTTAACAAAATGAATAAAGTTGATTTAAACGAAGAAAATTTAGGAATTAATAAGGATATTGATGAAAAGCTTTCTAAATATGATGGAATAACAAACATAGCCTTATTTGGAGTTGATGCTACTGAAGGAAATACTGGCAGATCTGATGCTATAATGATTGCTACAATTGATAAAGTACATAAAAAACTTAAATTAACTTCAATAATGAGAGATTCTTATGTAGAAATTCAAGGACATGGAAAAGATAAAATAAACCATGCTTATGCTTTTGGTGGTCATGAGTTAGCTTTAAAAACTTTAAATGAAAACTTTGATTTAAATATTAAAGATTTTGCTACAGTTAACTTCTCATCATTACCTAAAATAATAGATGCTGTTGGTGGAATCGAGTTAGATATAAGATCTGATGAACTTCAATATATAAATAATTATATAAATGAACTTAATACTTTAAATAAAACAAATTCACCTAATATAACTTCAGCTGGTACTCAGCATGTAGATGGAACTCAAGCATTAGCTTACTGTAGAATAAGATATACTTCTGGTGGAGATGGAGAAAGAACTGAAAGACAAAGAATAGTTTTAAGTAAACTATTTGAAAAATTCACTAAAGTTTCTCCAACTAAATATCCATCGATATTAAATGAACTTATGCCTATGGTAACTACTAACCTTTCATCTAGTGATATTTTAAGTCTTGCAACAACTGTTGCTTCTATGGGAGGATCTGGCTTAGAACAAGAAAGATTCCCTAAAGATAATTATTCAAAGGGTGAGATGATAAAAGGAGTTTATTACTTAACTTTTGACAAAGATGCTACAGTTAAGCAAATACATGATTATATCTTTGAAGATATAAAAAGCTAATAAAAAATAAACATTAGCTTTGTATTATATACAAAGCTAATGTTCTAAAATAATAGATAGTTTTACCTTTGTATCAAACTACCTAATTTCCACAAATGGCATAAGATAACTTATATTCTTGTTAATATCTATATAATTACTTTAATCATTATAGTAATTAATTTTATTTGCTTTTGGAGTTTAAATAATTAAAAACATCAGTTACTATATCTTTATCCACAGTAGAACTAAATTTTCTTGCAAATAGTCTACCAGAACCTATTAATTCATTAAAATCTTCTTTTCTAAATACGTAAGGATTTCCTCTCTTCCAATCTATATATCTCATACAAGATTTATAATTGTTTTCTCCTTTTAAATAGACATTCTCATAAAAACTTGAATTATAAACTATAGTTTGTAAAAACAATTCATCTGAACATGTAGAAAACTTAAAACTTTTCTTTGCCCATTCTTCTTTACTAACAACATATTGAGCTAAATCATCTGTAATACTAAACCATTGTGCACCAAAAGAAATTTTAATGTTATCATCCCATTTTCTTTCAAACTTAGTTGCTTTTTGTATCCTACCAATTACTTTATTAAAATTTCTTATCCCATATCCAAGTAATTTATTTGATGACTTGTAATATTTCATAAAGTGATAATTTTTCACTCTATTTTCAACAGATTTTGCTTCTTCATCACTACAAAAATGTATAAATTCTTTTCCTTTATTTTCTTCAAAAAATTCATGTATTTCATCTTGAGTTTTTAGGGGTAAATCTACTCCTGAAATTAAATGATAATATGAATATCCCTTTTTAGTTGCTGCTTTTAATAAAACTAATTCACATTCAACTTGAGTTGGTGCTCCCCATCTAACATCTTTTCTTTCAACGAACTCTATATTAGAATTTTTAACTAAATTTTTGAAATAATCAAATGGAAAATCCTTAACCTTTTTATCTATATGTAAATATAGATCATTTCTTTCATCATCTAATAATCTAATCAACTTTTCTAAAATTTCAAATTCATTATGTGCAATAATCATATATGCATGTTTTTTTTTCATTCGTCTTCCTCCATAAACCTAAAATATTACTAGGAATACGAAATATATTCCTAGTAATATCCAAATTTCAATTTATTACCCTATAACTTGTTTAACTGACTTTGCAATTGATTCTGCTATTTTTTGTTGATTTTTAGGATCTGCAGCTTTCTTAGCTTCATCTGGATTGGTAATAAATCCATTTTCAACTAATACTGCTGGCATATTAGTTCTCTTAGTAACACCTAAGTTTCTATCATGCTCTTTTCTATTAGAATAATTAACATCTGATGATAAATTATTTACTATAGTTTTAGCTAAGTCCTTTCCAACTAAAGCTTCTTTTGTTGGAGTTAAATCAACACTTAAATCATACCAATCATACCCATTAGGATCTTTTCCTGGAACTATATCTGTATTATCTAATCCGGATTTCCAACTACTATAAAATGTTGTTACTCCTTTAGCCATAATACTAGAAGATGAGTCATGATGTATACTGATGAATGCAGAAGCATTTAGTCCATTTGCCAAATCTACTCTTTTAGCAATACTTGTACTTAAATCATCCATAGGTCTCTCAAATAATTGTCTTGTTAATATAACAGAATATCCTTGCTTTTCAAGCTCATTTCTTAATTTATCAGCAATAAACATATCTAATTCTGTTTCACTATATTTTACACCATCAATAGTTGACTCTGCTCCATAGTCACCACCATAATTATGTCCTGGATCTACTACAATTAATTTTCTAGAAATATCTGTTGCTACACCATTCTCGTCAATTTCTTTTCCATCTATTGTAGTGTTTTTTGCCATAATTCCACTTTCAGGATAGAAGTAATATTCTTTTCCTTCAATAATTTGCCAACCTATTTGCATTCTTCCTAAATCATTAAAGTAATATTTATCACCGTTTATTTCTGTCCACCCTTTACTCATTACTCCATCATTGGTAAAGTAGAATGTATTTCCACCTAATTCCTTAAATCCTGTTGCCATTTCTCCATTATTTATATCTAGATAATAACTCTTATCTCCAATATCTTTCCAACCTCTATGCATTTTTCCATCGGCATTGAAATAATATTTATTATTATCTATAGTCATCCAACCTGTTTGCATTTTACCTTCAGCATTGAAATAATATTTTTCAACACCTATAGTTACCCATCCTGTTTCCATTCTTCCTAAATCATTAAAATAATAAGTATTTCCATCTATTTTAACAAGTCCCTTACTCATTACTCCATCATTAGTAAAGTAGAATGTTTTTCCTCCTAATACTTTAAAGCCTGTTGCCATTTCTCCATTATTTATATCTAGATAATAACTCTTATCTCCAATGTCTTTCCATCCCTTATGCATTTTTCCATCAGCATTGAAATAATATTTATTATTATTAGTAGTTATCCAACCTACTTGCATTCTTCCTAAATCATTAAAGTAATAAGTATTTCCATCTATATCTACTAATCCTTTACTCATTACTCCATCATTAGTAAAGTAGAATGTTTTTCCACCTAATTCTTTAAAGCCTGTTGCCATTACTCCATTTTCATCAAAATAATAGCTCTTATTATCTAAATCTAGCCATCCAATGTGCATTCTTCCATCTTCATTGAAATAATATCTTTTACTGCCCATATCAAGCCATCCACTTCTCATAGCTCCATCAGCATTAAAATAATATAAATTACCATCAATTTTTTTCCAACCTACTTGAAGTGTACCATCTTCATTTAAATAATATTTTTTTCCATTATCTTCAAACCAACCGTGAGTAATCATTTCTCCATCATTATTAAAGTAATAAGTTTTTCCATCAATGACAAGTTTACCTTTTTGCATAACACCTTTTTCATTGAAATAATATTTTTTTCCATCAAAATCTAAGAAACCTTTGTGAGCTTTTCCATCTTCATTGAAATAATATTTATTATTTCCTGAAGTTATCCAACCTGTTTCTCTTCTTCCTAAATCATTAAAGTAATAAGTTTCACCATCAACTTCTACTATTCCTTTACTCATTACTCCATCATTAGTAAAATAGAATGTTTTCCCTCCTAGTACTTTAAATCCAGTTGCCATTTCTCCAGTATTAACATCTAAATAATAGCTCTTATCTCCTAAATCTATCCATCCCTTATGCATTCTTCCTAAGTCATTAAAGTAATAAGTTTTTCCATCTATTTCTGTAAAGCCTTTACTCATTACTCCATCATTAGTAAAGTAGAATGTATTTCCACCTAATACCTTTAATCCAATTGCCATTTCTCCAGTATTAACATCTAAATAATAGCTCTTATCTCCTAAATCTATCCATCCTTTATGCATTCTTCCTAAGTCATTAAAGTAATAAGTTTTTCCATCTATTTCTGTAAAGCCTTTACTCATTACTCCATCATTAGTAAAGTAGAATGTATTTCCACCTAATACCTTTAATCCAGTCGCCATTTCTCCAGTATTAACATCTAAATAATAACTCTTATCTCCAATGTCTTTCCAACCTTTATGCATTTTTCCGTCTTCATTGAAGTAATATCTATTTCCTTTTATATCAATAAACCCAGCTTGTCTAATTCCATTTTCATCAAAATAATAAGTATAACCATCAATATCCTTTAATCCAGTTACTTTTTTATCATTTTCATAGTAATACCAGTTATTATTTTCTTGAATCCATCCATTCTTAACTTCATCAGCTTTAGCTGCCATTTCATTATATAAATTTAAAACTTCTAATCCATAAGATGGATTTGGTGCCCAAGCTCCACCTAATTCTTCTACAGTCTTAGCTTTTCCACAAATACTATCAAAATGTCTTGGATCATATGTATCCTTTCTTGGATATCCATTCGCACCAGCATATAAAGCTAAATGATCTAGATGAGCTTGTACACCTTGATCCCAGTTTTCAAATCTGAAATGAGCATTTGGATCATTATCCTCTCCACCTTGTCTTGTTTTTAATCCACAAGGATTATGATAAGTTGCATCTATTACTCCACCAAACTTACCATAACCAGTCTCCTTCGCTGATTGTGCATAAGCTACTGCTGGATTTACTCCGCCATGATCTTTAGCATATTTCCAATATAAACTTGCTAATCCTATAAACTCATCTGTAGCACCTTTTGATTTTGCCCATTCTTCTGCTATTTTTTGAGTTACTTTTGTATCAGAAATAATGTTTTCATTAGCTACATTTTGAACTGCAAACATCATAACTCCATTATTTGGTGATTCAGTTTCAAATTTATCATATAAATTCTTATCTTTATTTATGTCAATTTCATCTTTACTTATGTCATCTTGATTGTTTTCTAGATTTTTAGAATCTTTTTCTTTAGCTGTACCTTCATTAGAATCTTTAGAAGTGTCATCTTTTTTCTCAGTAATAACTGTATCCTTTTGGTTTGAATTAACCTCACTAGCTTGTACACTTAAATTCCCTACTAAACTAGTACTTAATGCTATTGCAACAATTAGCGCTATTCTTTTCATATAAATCCTCTCTATCTATAAATTTCTATTTTACCGTATATTAACACAATAATCTTATCATATTACCCATTAATTTTCAAAAATATTTAATGCAAAAACAATTTTTTTTAAATTTGTTAAAATATAAGAGTTTTTACTTAACTTTATTATCAATTTTTTAACAAAAATTGATAATAAAATCATTTCATACTTTTAATTTTTTCACTTTATAGTATAATAAATATGTAAAATTATATATAAAATTAAGGAGTTTTAAATGAAAATTTTATTTATACCATGGACATTTAGTAATGGTGGTGGTTCTGAAAAAATACTTTCCAACTTGTTAAATGCCTTAAAAAATTATAACTTTGATATAAGTTTATTTGAAATAGAAAAAGGTCATCATAACTTTGATACTAATAGTACTTTATTTAAATACCTAGGTTTTTTATTTAAAAACACACATCTTGAAAATTCTATTCCTTATAAAATAAAAAGAAAGTTTTTATTCTTTTTACTAGAAAATTTTCCTTCATTTATTAAAAAATTTTATATAAAAGAAGATTTTGATATAGTAATATCCTTCAATTACTTATACCCTAGTTTTGTAGCCTCTACTTTTAAAGGAAAAAAATTAATGTGGTTTCATGAGTTTATAGAAAACCTAGACTATTCTAAATTTAGCGGTAAAGAAAAATTTAAAATGAAACATTTATATAAAAATCAAAAAAAAGCTTTGAAGGAAGCAGATTACATAATTTCGATTTCTGAAAAAACTGAATCTATGATAAAAACTATATATCCAGAGTTTTCAAATAAAACGGTTAAGATATTTAATGGATATAATTTTGATGAAATCATAAAAAAATCTGATGAAACTTCTATTGATCCAATAGATATAATAGCTATAGGACGTTTAGATGAAAATAAGAATTTTTCATTACTTATAAATTCAATAAAAGAGGTAAAAAAGAGTCTTCCTAATATAAAAGTTAAAATTTTAGGCGAAGGAAATGAACGCGAATTACTAACTAACTTAATAAAAGAAAATTCCCTTCAAAATAATATAGAATTACTTGGATATACAAATAATCCTTATCCATATATAAAGTCAGCATCTATATTAGCTTTAACATCTAAGAAAGAAGCTTTCCCCACTGTAATTGTAGAAGCAATGTCATTAAATTGTCCTTTTGTTTCTACTAATGTTGGGGGAGTCAAGGAATTAAGTAATGATGGAAGATGTGGTAAAGTTATTTCTACTGAAGAGGATTTAGCTAAAACTTTAACACTATTATTAACTAATAGAGATTTATTAAATGACATGAAAAAAAATTGTAGTGAATATGTATCTAAATATTCATTAGAAAATCAAGCTACTGAATTAAATAAACTAATCTCTTCTCTACTTTAACAAAAAAGCTACTAGTAAAAACTAGTAGCTTTTTTGTTATATTTTTTCTCTATAATTATTTTTTCTCATAATTACTAGCTTAAACATAACAACTACAAAGGCTTGTAAACTTAAAGCTAATATTACTCCATTTAATCCAAAAGTATTTACTAAGAAATAAATTGCAACTAAATATACGGCATTAACACCTAATAAAATAGGAATTGTATATTTTATATAATTTAATGCTATAAACAAACTATGTACTCCTACAGTTCCATTTATAAATACAACAAATATTAAATAAAACATTAATGAGAATACATAATCATCATAATTTGGAATAAAGAATCCTAACCATAATTCATGAGTAAAATAAGCTAAAACTATTATTACAGTTCCTAAAGCAAAAATTGAATACATAAGCTTATCATTCATTTTTTTAGCACTTTTATAATTTTTCTTAGCTATTCTTTCGTTCATTTCAGGGTAAATTATTTGTCCTAGTGGTGAACCTAATTTACCAATAATTGAACCTATTTTCTCAAAAACTTTATATATAGATATTTGTGAATAACCTAAATATTTATTTATTATTACAGTTGTAAGAGTTCCTACTGGTATATCTATGGTTGATGATATATTACTATAAAAATTAAACATAAAGAATCCCTTATCTATATTTAACTTTCTTTTATAGAAATCTGTTAATTTTTTCTCTTTTAATGCTTTGTAAGCCAAATAGTTTATTAATACATTTGGAAGTATAAATAATATTACCTCTGAATAAAAATAATAATTGAAATTAAATCCGCCTACTATTCCTATTAAATATAATATTAATCTTGCAATAGCTACTAAAACATTACTATAGGTTATATAATTAAACTTGTTAAATGTTCTTAATATACCAATTGGTGTTCCTTGTATTTGGAATATTGATGCCCATATAAATATTTTTGCATAAAAGATCATATGACTATTCCAATCCATAAATCTTCCATACATATTTAAGAATACAAAACTAAAAAATGTTGCTAATATTACAGCAATTATATCAAGTGCATATGACTGATATATATAATCCTTAACCTTCTCATTATCTTTACGCTCAAATGCTACTGCAACATACTTTATTAGAGCTTGGAAAGATTTAAATCCAAAAATATTATTTAATAATAGACAATATGTTTGAATTGATAATATCATACCATTAAATTCTAACCCAATAGCTTTTATGATTATCATCATACTAAGCATTCCAATTAATGATACAACACCCTCTCCAGTTAGCAAGACAATAAAATTGTTTAAGAATTTATTATTTTTAAAACTATTAATTAAATTCTTCATTAATTATCCTCTATATTATAATAAAATTATTTCACTTTATATTTTTCATTAATAACTCTTATTTAAATAATATTTTTACAGCTACTTTATTTTTATACCAAGTAAAATATTTAGGCGAAATTATACTTATTAATAAAACATAAAAACCTTTTGAAACCTTATTGTTATTTTTTCCTAGGTCTAAAGCCTTTTTATGTAATTCATAAGCTTTCTTATTCCAACTTGAATCATCTTTAAGTAACAACCTATCTAATTCTTTTAAATTTAAATTATATAAAGTATTATCCTTCAAGTGCTTCTTATAAGTTTTTTGTAAAAACTGAGTTGTTGTAATCTGATAATCTTTCTTACTTATTGAAATTCCAGTATCTCTTAACCTATACTTTAATAATTTTTTATCTAAATTACACACCTTTTTCCCATTAACAACAAACTTTATTATTAATTCATAATCCTCTGCATACAATGCTTTGTCATATCCACCTAACTCTTTAACTGTATCAGTCTTATAAATAATAGTTGGATGAGCAAATGGGTTATCATATTTTAAATATTTTTTTATATCTTCATAGCTACAAACTCTATTATCTTCTAAAAGAATTTCATTTCCAATATCGTCTATATACTGAACTTTCGTTCCGATAAGCTCATATTCTGGATTATTAATTATAAAATTCATTTGTTCTTCTAATCTAGTGTTAATTGCTATATCATCTGAATCCATTCTTGCAATGTACTCACCACTTGAAAGGCTTATAGCTTTATTTAAAGTATCTATTAATCCTAAATTTTTCTCATTTACATAAAATTTTATTCTATCATCATTTTTAGAATATTCTTCTATTACTGATTTTAATTTTTTATTCTCTGGATTATCTAGTATTATTACAAACTCTAAGTTTTTATATGTTTGATTTAATATTGACTCAATACTTTCACGAACCCATATTTCTTCTTCATTATAAACACCCATTATTACTGAAATTTTAACTGAATTCACCCTATGCAGCCTCCCTATTTATAAAATATATTTTCAGTTCTATTATTTTTTATAGATTCTGCAATCCATAAAGCATTTATAAACCAAAAAATATAAGTCATTTCAGCTGCTATAGTATAATCTATACATCCACCAGCAATAAATAATATATTGGCAACTAAATATTCTATTCTTCTATTTCTATAATATATAAATAACATTGCTAATATTAATGCTACAAATAAAATACAACCAATAATTCCTCTTTCAATTAATTCATTTATGAAAATATTATGTCCATTTGTAAATGGGAAATCCAAATTAGGATTTGTCATAAGAAAATCACTTCCCATAGATACATTTCCCATAGGATCTGAGCCTATTTGATGCATTGCACTTTGCCAAATATATAATCTAGACCCTAAAGTAAATATGTTTCTTTTCATACTTACAATCCAAATACCCACAACCCCTATTATAGGTACGCCTACCATAGTTAATATTTTTAACCATCTGAATCTACAGAATAAACTTAATATCATATCTTTTAATATAAATATTAATGCTAGTCCTCCTATTGCAATAGATGTAATAGAACTTGATAGTATCAAGTTTATGTAAAGTAATATTATTGTAAAAATCTTCATTTTCTTATTTACAAACTTATTATAGTTAACAAAGAATATACCTATTAAGCAGTAAAGAGCATATCTACTTTTATGTGAAGTCAGCCATGATAATCTAATCTCATGATCCCACATAAGATAGGTTTTTGTTGGTGTTAAATATATTCCATGTTCAAAAGATAAATCTATTTTACTATACCCTAGAATAACCATAACAATTGCTGCTATTGCTGTTATTAAAAATATATAAAAAATAAATTTATTTAATTTCTCTATTATGTAATCACTATTAACAAAATCATAAATTAAAAATAACATAGTTATAAATGGAATTACTATATTTGCAGAATAAACTATTGCACTAGGCATTTTTACTAAAGTAAGTACTAAAACATATATCGCATATATAGCAGTTATGTAATAAAAAGGCTTCAAATCTCTATTTTTATCTAAGAATCCTCTTATGCTCCCTAATATTCTTATTCTATAAAGTATAAATAATCCTGAAATAAGTGTTACAAAATAAAAATAATTAAAATTATCTAGAACAATTACTTTTATTAAAACTAAAGCGAATAAATATAATACTATTATGGGTATTAAATTGTATTTTTCATTTTTCAAATTCATATAAACATCCTCCACTATTGTAAACTTTTATATAATTCACAATAAGAATTTATAAACTTACTAATTTCATATTTGTTAATAAAATCTATTTCTGCTTGTTTTGCTCTTAATTTAATTTCCTCTTCATTTTGCATACAGAATTTAATTTTATTTTTAATTTCATTAGCATCATTTCTCTTCATTGGTATTCCATTTTTTTCATTAATGACTCCAGCAATTCCTCCTATTTGGTGAGCAATTATAGGAACATCATAACTCATAGTCTCTAATAGTGTTATAGGTAACCCTTCCATATCAGAATGTATTATTAAACAGTTACTTTCATCTAAAACATCCCTAACATCATCTATAAAGCCATAAAACTTTATTTCATTTGTCATATTATTTTCATTTGCAAATTCTTTTAACTCTTTTTCTAATTCTCCATTTCCTGCTATTACACACTTAAACTTAACATTTTCTTTTTTTAATTCTATTAAAGCATCTATTAATTTTTTATGTGCTTTTACTGGAGTTAGTCTACCTATTGTACTTATTGTAAAAACATCATTTAAATTTTTTTTTCTTTTTTCTAAAGGCTTTATTCCATTTATAATAGTATCAATCTTTTTCGAATCTACTTTCATTTCATTAATAAAAAAATCACTTAAAGCATCAGAAACAACTATATATTTACTATTATATTTTAATAATACTTTTTGAAGAAAACAGTATATTTTCCCTTTCAATTCATTTGTAGTATCAAAATCAGCCCTACTATGAATAGTAGTAACTAATTTACGCTTAGTCATCTTAGCTAATAAAACTCCAAAAATTTCAGAGGTAACTCCATGAGCATGAATTATATCTATTTTATTATTTTCTATATACTTTTTCACTTCAAATAAACTCTTTAAAATTTTCTTTTTATCATTTTCAATAAATACACAATTTTGCTTATTATCTTTAGATTCTATCACCTCAAAAAATTTAGTATCCTTCAAAGCTACTAAATGCATATTTATATCTGAATAATTATAAAAAAACAAATTCTCTATTACTTTTTCAGCGCCACCATAATCTCTACCTAAATCAATCGTTAAAACATTTATCATTAATTACCTCTTCATTTCATCCATAAAATGTTTTATAAATTTAGGATACTTAACAAAATATCTAGAAAACAGTCTTGTAGGTTCTTTCATAAATCTGTAGAACCATTCCATACCTATTTTCTGAACAAATTTCGGAGCTCTTTCAATTTCTTCTGAATATATTTTTAATGCTCCTCCAATAGCTATCGCAATATTTACATTAAGTTTTTCTATATTTTCAGTAATCCAAATTTCCTGTTTAGGAGATCCCATACCAACAAAAAGTATATTAGAATTTGTTTCATTTATTTTTTTCACTATTTCATCATTATCTTCTTCACTAAAATAACCATTATTATAACTTACAGATTTTATGCCATTAAAATCTCTTTTAATATTATCTGTTAACTTTGTCAATGTTTCATCTGTAGCACCTAAAAAGAAGATATTTAAACTCTTTTTATCAGCTATCTTTAATAATTCATCCATTAAATCAACACCAGTTATTTTGTATATTGGAGTTTTTTTTGCTTTTGCAGTAGCAACAACTGGCCATCCATCCGCAATTATATACTCAGCCTTACTGTATTTGTCAAAAACATTATTATTTGCTTTTATATTAATTATGTGATCTACATTAGGCGTATATATTCTTACCTTTTTATTCTCATCTATATCCTTTTCTAATTCTATCTTTATATCTTCTAAATTCTTATCATAAAAATCTAGATTGAAAATCTTAACCATCAATTACTCTCCTTAAAATTAACTAGCATTTTCATCTCCAAATAGTACGAAAAATGTTTTAAATATAAGTTTCATATCTAAACTTAGACATCTTTCATGTACATATTTAACATCTAGTTTCATCCAATCTTCAAATCCAATTGAATTTCTCCCCATAACTTGCCAATAACATGTTATTCCCGGCTTAACAGTAAGTCTTTCCATCATCCAAGGTTCAAACTCAACAACCTCTTTTGGCAAGCTTGGTCTTGGTCCAACTAAAGTCATCTCTCCTTTTAGGACATTTATTAATTGAGGTAACTCATCAATACTTGTTTTTCTTATGAATTTTCCTATCTTAGTTATTCTAGGATCATTTTTCATCTTAAACATAGGACCAGACATTTCATTCTGTTCTTTTAATCTCTCTTTAATCTCTTCTGCATTTACTACCATTGATCTAAACTTGTACATATTGAAAGTTTTACCATTTAAACCAACTCTTTCTTGAGAAAAAAAGATTGGCCCTTTAGAATCCAATTTTATTAAAATTGATACTATTATAAATATTGGACTTAATATTATTAATCCTAAAGCTGAAGCTAATATATCTATAAGTCTCTTTATAAATAAATATCCTATTTTATCTTCTTTAACTTTATTTTCCAACTCTTCTTTGGCAAAAATATTTTTTTCAACCAAAACTAGCACTCTCCTCAAATTTTATTTTTCACTTTTAATTAAAGAACAAACTTTTCGAAAACGAAAGCTACCCCATCTTCCTCGTTACTCTTAGTAACAAAGTCAGCCTTTTCTTTTACTTCATCAAAAGCATTTCCCATGGCAACTCCAAGCCCAGCATATTCTATCATATGAAGATCATTACCAGCATCTCCAATTGCTATAACTTCTTCTCTTTTTATATCTAAACTCTCAGCAAGTGACTTAACACCTTCACCCTTATGACAAGTTTTACTTAAAAACTCTAAGAAATATGGAGCACTTCTTACTACAGTATATTTTTCATATACCTCTTTTGGTAACTTTTTAATTCCAGCCTCTAAAATTTCTGGTTCATCAATCATCATTATTTTTATTATTTCTTCATCTTCCTTGACATCATTATAATTGGTTTCATAAACATCTATTCCATTTATTCTACCTTCTAATTCCGTATATTTATTCATTTTAGGAGTTATACAGCCATCTTTAGAAAAAGCATGTATATTAACTCCAACGTTTTTGCTTATTTCATGTAAATATTTTAAATCGTTTCCTCTTAAAGTATCTCTACAAATTACTCTATCCGGACCAATCTCTTTAACTATAGCTCCATTAAAAGTTAAAACATATTCATCATTGTGATATAAGTCTAATTCTTCTAAATATCTTTTAACTCCATCAACTGGTCTTCCTGTTGCTAAAACAACCTTAACATTTTTTTCTCTAGCTTTTTTTATAGCATCCTTAGTTCTTTCAGATATAGTTTTATCTTCTCTTAATAAAGTCCCATCCATATCTATCGCTACTAATTTATACATTAAATTCACCTCTTAAATATATTAAAACAAAGTATATATAGCCATCTTATTTTTATAAATACTACGTAATTATATCAAAATACATATTTCATTTCATCATTTTTTGGCATATTTACTTAAAATTATACCATATGCTTGTATTTTTTTAAAATATAACAATTGAATTGTAACAATTTGTCTTCTCTTATTATATTTTTTTAAACTTTTTGAAACATCATTTTCTTTATTAAAGATTGAAATAAAACTTCTAAATTGATATAATGAAATTTGTCATTTATTTAGATATTTGAGTTTATTCAAATCAAAATAATGTAATTTTCGTAAAAAAATATACTCAAACAGAAATAATTTTAATGAAAATTTTAACTTATTATAAATACATACTTTAATGGGGGTTTAATATGCCAATTAGAATTGCAATTCTTGGTGGTCCAAGATGTGGGAAGACAACTTTAATACAACAACTTTATGTTGAATTTAAAATTAGAGGCTTAGATGTTGGAGCCGCAACTGAATACAGTACAGAATACCTTAAAGAAAAAGGCATGATAGAAACTATTTCTGAGCAATACGGTATTTATTTAGGACAACTTCGTTTAGAAGAATCATTAAATCAATTTGATTATGCCCTAACTGACTATGCAACTTTTGTACCATATATATATGGAAGATTTATGTTAGGCGACAAAAAAAGATCTGAAAAAGAAATTGAAATATTAAAAGATCTTTATCACTTAGCCCTTAAGGACCTTCCAAAATACGACTACGTATTCTTTGTTCCTAGAGAGTTTGGTTATACTCAAGATGGTGTTAGATGGCAAGATGAATCAACTGCTTCTGCTGTTGATAATGCACTAAAGCAATTCTTAGATAGTGAAAATGTTAAATATACTATAATAGAAGGTTCAACTAAAGATAGAGCCAGACAAATACTTTCAATTGTAGGATTAGAAAATAAGGAAACTCTACCTACTATAAAAGAACTAAAAAAGAAAAATACTAAGTAAAAATATAAAAATAGGTCATATTAATATAAAACAATATGACCTATTTTTTATATTAAAACTATTTATTAATTTGACAGTTATTTTATGTTATAATAATCTAGGCTATTTAAGAGGTAAACTAAATTATTTTCTTAATCTTTCATATTTGTATATATTAATGAAGGAAAATAGTTAATATTTTAATATACATAGAAAATCAAGGAGGAAATTAGATTGAGCGATTTAATTAAGGAAATAGAGAAAAGAAGAACCTTTGCCATCATCTCTCACCCTGATGCTGGTAAAACTACTCTTACTGAAAAATTCTTACTTTATGGAGGAGCTATTAGAATGGCTGGTTCTGTAAAGGCTAGAAAAGCTGCTACTCACGCAGTTTCTGACTGGATGGAAATTGAAAAGCAAAGAGGTATCTCTGTTACTTCATCTGTTATGCAATTTAACTATGGCGGATACTGCATAAACATACTTGATACTCCTGGTCACCAAGATTTCTCAGAGGATACATATAGAACACTTATGGCTGCAGACTCAGCTGTTATGGTTATTGATGGAGCTAAAGGTGTCGAGGATCAAACAAGAAAGCTATTCCAAGTTGCTTCATTAAGAGAAATTCCAATATTCACTTTTGTAAACAAAATGGATAGAGAAACTAGAGATCCATTCCAACTTTTAGAAGATATCGAAAGTGAACTTGGAATAAAATCTTATCCAATGAACTGGCCAATAGGATGTGGAAACAACTTTAAAGGAGTTTACGATAGAGCTACAAATACAATTCACATGTTTGACGGTGGAAATCATGGTCAAAGTGAGGTTACAACTATAACTGGAGATTTAGAAGACCCTAAATTCAAAGAACTTTTAGGAGAAGATTTACATAGTAAACTAATGGAAGATGTTGAATTATTAGATATTGCTGGTGATGAATTTGATTTAGAGAAAGTTAGAAAAGGAGAATTAACTCCTGTATTCTTTGGATCAGCTCTTACAAACTTCGGAGTTGAACCATTCTTAAATGATTTCTTAAAATTAACTACTTCTCCATTACCAAGAAACTCATCAATAGGAGAAATTAATCCTATGGAAGAGCCATTCTCAGCTTTCGTATTTAAAATACAAGCTAATATGAATAAAGCTCATAGAGATAGACTTGCTTTCATGAGAATATGTTCTGGTAAATTTGAAAAAGGAAAAGATGTATTCCATGTTCAAGGTGGTAAGAAAGTTAAACTTGCTCAACCTCAACAATTCTTAGCTCAAGATAGAGAGGTTGTTGAAGAAGCATATGCTGGAGATATTATAGGGGTATTCGATCCAGGTATATTCTCAATCGGAGATACTTTATGTTTAAATCCTAAAAAATTCAAATTTGAAGGAATTCCTACATTCGCTCCTGAGCACTTTGCTAGAGTTAAACCTATAGATACTATGAAAAGAAAACAATTCATAAAAGGTGTTACTCAAATAGCTCAAGAAGGTGCTATTCAGGTATTTAAAGAATTACACATAGGTATGGAAGAAATCATAGTTGGTGTTGTTGGTGTTCTTCAATTCGAAGTTTTAGAATACAGATTAAAAAATGAATACAACGTTGATATAAAAATGGAAAGACTTCCATTTAGATATGTTAGATGGATTGAAAATGACAATATAGATGTAGATTCATTAAACTTAACTTCTGATACTAAGAAAGTTAAAGACTTTAAAGATAGAAATCTACTTATATTCCAAAATGACTGGGGTATTTCATGGGCTATAGATCATAATCCTGGAATAATACTTTCTGGTGTCGGTAAATCTAACGATTAATATACTATTTTAAAGAAAACACATGATTTTTAAGAAAACTCTTAAAAAATCATGTGTTTTTTCGCTTTAATTCTATTAACACTAAGTTCATATTTATAGAAATATATAGTACTATTAATTTATAAGCATTCTAAATTAACTTACAAAAACTTAATAAAAAGCTAGTTTTTTTAAAATCTCATACCACTCTAAATTATAATTAACTATGAACTTTTTATTAATTAATTATAATTTAAAGTGGTAAAAGAAAGAAGGGACCACATGAAAGAGAATTTATTGAAAAAATTTAAACTTAATAAACCACTTAGCTTTTTTATTTTAGTACTATGGTGTGCAATTGTAGCATTTTTATTTTTTACTTCTCCTTCCCTCTCAAAGCTAGTTAGTGAAAAAGGTGGAGTTCAATTACCTAATGATTATTCTTCTAAAATTTCAGAAATACTTGAAGAAAATAATCAATTTAACAGTAATGATAGCTACATAGCTATTTTCCACTCTGATAGCAAATTAACAGATGAGAACTTAAAAAATATAAAAAATACAATTGATAGGTTAAAGTCTGAAGAAAATAGTGATTATATTCAGAGCATAAATGATAGTTTTGATACTCCAGAACTAAAAAATCAACTTAATTCAGATAATGGTAAAACTATCATAGCTTTAATGACAATTGATCCTAAGGGAGCCTCTGTAAGCACGATTGAAAAGACATTAAATGATAAACTAAAAACTCCAGGTGTTGAAACCTATGTAACAGGTCAAAGTCTTATAGAAAACGATGTTAATGTTGCTGCACAAAAAGGATTAAATAAAACTCAAACTATAACCGTTATATTTATATTTATAGTACTTATATTATTATTTAGGTCAGTGGTTACTCCATTTATTCCTCTACTTACTGTAGGAATAAGTTATCTGGGAGCTCAATCAGTTGTAGCTATTTTAGCAGATAAATTTAATTTTCCACTTTCAAACTATACCCAGATATTTATGATATGTATTATGTTTGGTATAGGAACAGACTATTCAATCCTTTTATTAAATAGATTTAAAAGAGAATTGGCAAATGGAAATGAGGGATTCACTGCTGTAAAAACTACTTTTAAGACAGCTGGTAAAACAGTCTTATCTAGTGCCACCCCAGTTTTTGTAGTTTTCGCTTCTCTTAATTTTATAGAATTTAATCTATATAGAAGTGCTGTTGCCGTGGCAATTGGTATATTATTTTTAATCACAGCATTATTTACAATTTTCCCTGCTGTAATGATTATATTAGGCAAAAATATCTTTTGGCCTGTTAAAGGAACTTTTAAAGCTGAAGAAAATAAGCTTTGGGCTAAACTAGCTAATAAGGCTTTTGCTAAGCCTATACCTGTATTAGGAATTATATTCGCTATACTTTTAATTCCTATTTTATTTAATAACTTTAACCAATCATTTAATAATCTAAATGAAATAGGAAATACATATTCTGCAAAGGAAGGTTTTAATATAATAGCAGATGACTTCGGAATAGGACAAGCTTCTCCAGTTTCCATCTACATAGAAAATGATGATGATATGAGAAAACCAGAATACGTAGCTCTTATAGAAAAACTTTCTAATGACTTACAAAATTCTAGCGATGACATAAAATCTGTTTTAAGTGTTACTAGACCTACAGGTACTCGTATTGATGAGATTTATGTAAATGATCAAGCTAGTCAGGTTCACCAAGGAATAGATAAGGCTAATAGTGGATTAAATGAAATAAATAGTGGATTAAATGATGCTAGTAAAAAAATAGATTCCTCTAAAAGCCAGTTGAAAGGTGCTGAAGAAGGAACTGCACAACTTCAAGAAGGTACTAAAAAAACTGAGGAAGGCGTTTCAGATCTTCAAGGTGCTCTTAATGAACTTGTTGAAAGCATAAGAGAAGAACATACTGGCGCTACAGAATTAAAGGATTCTATAGATGGAGCTTTAAATAAAGTAAGTGCTTTAAAATTAAGCAAATCACAGCTTGAAAAAGGTTATACTGATATACTTAACTCAGCTAATGATGTCCTTAATAACTTAAATACTATTGGTTCCTTAGCTGGAGATCCTAATGCATTTAATGTTGATACAAGTAATCTAAAAAACTCTCTTTCATCATTAAATTCTCACTTAAGTGAATATTTAAAAGCTCATCCTGAAATCGCTAATGATGAAAACTTTAAAAAATTATCTGAAGATGCTAATAAATTAAATAATGCTTCTAACAATTTAAAAGGAGTTCTTAATAATAGTCCAGAAATCAAATCTATAAATGAAAGTATAGGGGCATTAAAGGTTCTAATAAACAATTTAAATGATAAAAAAGATACTGTAATAAATGATTTAGAAAGTTTCAACTCAGGAATTTCTGAAATTGAAAATGGATTAAACGCCTTAGATAGTGGACTTGGAAAATCTCTAGCAGGTGGTGAAGAAATTTCTTCTAAGGTACCTGAAATTTCAAATGCATTAAGCCAAATAGCTAATGGACAATCTAAAATTCAAGATGGATTCAAAGAATTTTCAGGACAAATAAACGAATTATCAAATGGTCTTGAAGCAGGGTCTAATGGAATAACTGAAATTCAAAATGGTCTTAAATATGCTAATGGATTCATAAATGACTGGTCAAATCTTTCTTATAATATTTCAGGAATTTGTGTTCCAGTACAAGTATTCAATAACAATGAATTCAAACAATCACTAAATCAATATATAAGTCCAGATGGCAAACTTGCCGTAATAAATATAATAACTAATGAAAATCCTTATTCTAATGAGGCTGTTAATGCTATTCCTCAATTAGAATCTATTGTTCAAGATAGCGTTAAAGGTACGAAACTAGAAAATGCTAATATTGGTATTGGTGGAATGGCTAGCACAACCTATGAAACAAAAAAAATGGCTGATACCGATTATGATAAAGCCTTAATTTTTGTAATAGTTGGTGTATTTATTACATTAATTATTATATTAAGATCTTTAACAATGCCAATATATTTAATGATTTCATTATTATTAACTTATTTTACATCCATAAGTATAATTCAACTTGTAGTTACTAAAATAATGGGATATCCAGGAATATCATGGATAACATCATTCTTTGGTTTTGTTGTACTAATGGCTTTAGGAATAGATTATTCCATATTTATAATGACAAAATTTAACCAAGATGTTGATGGAACTATAAAAGATCGTATAATAAGAACAATGAAAAGTATGGGTGGAGTTATAATTTCTGCTGTAATAATCCTTAGCGGTACCTTTGCAGCGTTACTTCCATCTGGAGTACTCACATTAATTGAAATTTCTATGGTAGTTTTAACAGGTATTCTTTTATATGTTGTTGTTGTTCTTCCTTTATTCATACCAGCAATGGTAAAAATATTTGGTAAAGCAAACTGGTGGCCATTTAAACCAATCATCTCAAAAGAAGATTCAAATTTAGATGATTCAACTACAATTGTTACAACAGTAGTTACAACAACTACTACCACCACAAGTAAAGGAACATCTACTACCACAAAGAAGGAATCTAAAACAACTACAAACCCAAAATAAAAAACTTTATAAATCATTAAAATAAAAGAACTTATAATAATATAGAAAGAGCTTTCACTCTCTACATATTTTATAAGTTCTTTTTAATTATACTTTACTTTTAAAATTATACTACATAAAAAAATAATTTTGCATAAGCTCAAGATACCAAATTCAAAATTTGGACTTTCACTTAATCTAATACAAATTTTTCTATAGCCTTAGCTACTCCATCATTTTCATTTGTGTCTGTTATATAGTCTGCTTTTTCCTTTAAAAACTCTTCAGCATTTCCCATGGCAATTCCAAGTCCAGCAAATTCTATCATACTAAGATCATTTTCACTATCACCTAGGCAAATAATCTCCTCTCTATTTATATGAAGCATATCTGATAGAACTTTTACTGCATTTCCCTTTGAAGTTCCATTATTCATAACTTCAAAATTATTAGGTGATGAACTTACCACTTCAAAATCCGCATATTTCTTTAACTCTTCTTTTGCCTTAAATAATTCATCTAATTTATTATTATCATTTTCTATACAAATAGCTTTAAGTATATGTTTTCCATGAGTTTTAAAAGACTCTCTAAAATCTACTCCTTCTGAAAACATTACTTTTTCATCAGATTCTCCCATCATTCTATTCATAACCTTATATCCATGTTCTTCTGGAACTATATTCTCAGATATAACAGTATCAGGTGTATTAAAATATGCCATTTGAATATCATACTTCTTTATAACATCATATATTCTTTCTATTTGTTCCTCATTTAAAACAGATTCATATATAACTTTATCTTCATCCTTCTCTCTTATAAAAGCTCCATTACATGATATTATAGGTGTCTTAACACCAATAAGACTTGCATAATATTTTGCTGAAGCAAATAATCTACCAGTTGTTACAGCTACTTTCACGCCTTTTTCCGTAGCTTTTTTTATGGCTTCTTTATTTCTTTCACTAACTTCATGCTTGTTATTTAATAATGTTCCATCCATATCTATACATATTAATTTATATGCCATACTTAAATTCTCCCTTCAAATTACCAATTCGTTATTACCTATTTTTTCTTCTTATATCCTATCCTAAAATATAGTATTTGTTTTTTCAACTTTATTAATCAGACTTTACGTAAATATAACCTATATAAAACTTAATAATAATAGATTTAACAATCCAACTCATAGATTTACTACAAACCTTAATAATTACCAAATAAACTTAAACTCTATTTTAAATAACTTAAATCATTTTGGAGAAACTAAAAGTAGACTTAATTTAAAGAAAATTAATTCACTCTAAATTATAGTCAAGTTTATATAGTTTAAAATTGAAAGGAGAAATAAAAAATGAGCGAAAAAAATGAAAGCAAATTATATACTCCTAAAGATAGGACATTTTATAGTCCTGAAGGACATGATCTAGTTTCTTATTCAAAAACAGGAAAAACTTATTCAAAACTACCTAGTCCCGTTAAAGATGATATAGTTTGTAACAATATAGCATACAATGAATTTGATTATACAGAAGATATTTTTGATGACGATGATATGTAAAAAATCAACATTTACAAAACAACTCCAAAAAATAAAAAGTGTATCAGTATTTGATACACTTTTTTATTCTTATAATTAATAGAAATTATATTAACTAATATATTGAAAATTATTAATAGACTAAATTTTAAAGAATTCAGTGAATGATTTTATACAATCAAAGTGATCTTTTACAGCACCGAACTCTCTTATTGAATGCATTGCTAATATTGGAGTTCCCATATCAACTGATCTTATTGGTAAATGAGTTGATGATATTGGTCCTATAGTTGAACCACCTCTCATATCAGATCTATTTACAAACTTTTGAACATTAACGCCAGCTTTTCTACATACCATTTCATAAACAGCTGCTGAATCACTATCACTAGTATAGCTTTGTGATGCTGCTATTTTTATTACAGGTCCTTTTCCTAAAACTGGTCTAACTACAGGATCGTGTTTTTCTCCTAAGTTTGGATGAACAGCATGAGCTAAATCTGCTGAAATCATAAATGATTCTGATAAAGATCTTAAGAAATCTTCTCTATCTTTACCTAAAGCTAGTACAATTCTTTCTAATATTGTTTTTAAGAAATCTGAATCTCCACCTTGTTTAGTAGCACTTCCAACTTCTTCGTTATCAAAACATACCATTACATTAGTAGCTTGTGATACTTCTGCATCCATTAATGCTTTAATACCAGCATGAACCATTGATAAGTCATCTAATCTTCCTGAAGATATAAATTCTTCGTTTAAGCCCATTAAACAACCTTTTTCATATTCATATGGATATAATTCAAAATCAAGAATATCCTCTTTTGCACAATATAATTCTTTTGCTAAAAGCTCAATTAGATAGTTACCTTTTTCTAAAGTTTCATTAACAAGTGATAATAATGGTAATGTATCCTTTTGTCTGTTTATTTTATATCCATCATTAACTTCTCTATTCATATGAATTGCTAAGTTTGGAATTATAAGTATTGGTCTATTTATATTAACTATTTTATTAACTGGTTTTAATGGATTTTTACTTACTAATGATACTCTTCCTGCTAAAGCTAATGGTCTATCAAACCAAGTATTTAATATCGGTCCACCATAAACCTCAGTATTTAACTTAACATAAGTATTTTCAACTGTTATCTCTGCATTTGGCTTTATTCTAAATCCTGGTGAATCAGTATGGGCACCTATTATTTTAAATCCATTCTCTGCAATGTCACCTTTACCAACTCTGAAAGCAATTAAAGCTGAATCATTTTTAGTAACAAAATATTTGCCTTCAACTTCTAAATCCCATCTATCTGTCTCTTTTAATTCTTTAAATCCTTCAAATTCCAATGTGTCTTTTACATTCTTTGTAGCATGAAAAGCTGTTGGACTTTCATATAAAAAATTAATTAGTTCATTTGCGATAACTTTTTCCATCTGTATCTCACCTTTCTATCTAAATAGATACTTTTATTTATACTTTACCACAAAACTTATAATTAACAAAATATTAAAACACTATGAAAAACCCTGTTTTCACTGAAAATATATTAGTTTTTCAATAGATTTACAGATAATTACACCTTAATATACTTTTTGCTTACATATCCAATTTTTATTCCACTATTAGTAGTAAATTGAACTTTATACCAATCATTTTCTTCTCCTAAAATCTTAACCTTATTTCCCGGTAATAGATAACCTAATACTTGATAATTAGTTCCAGGACCTGTTCTCACATTTAAATTTGTACTTACCCCATAAACAGTTCCTTCTTTATTTTCATTGTTACTTTCATTATTCGATCCTTCATTAACTATAGTTATATATGACTTTGAAGCATATCCAGTCTTACCATTGAATTTTATTTCATACCAGCCATCTACTTCCTTAAGTATTTCTACCTTATCATTATTACGTAAAGTTCCTATAACACCATAATTGCTTCCAGGACCGCTTCTCATGTTTAGAGTGCTATTAACTTTAATTATTCCTTGTTTATTTACTGAGACTGATGGCTTTTCTGGCTCTACTGACGGTTTTTCTGGATTTTCTGGTGTACTATCATTTTCCAAAGAAATATATTTTTTACTTACATATCCTTCTTTATTTCCATTAAAAGTTATGTTATACCAACCATCTTTTTCATAATTAACCTTAACCTCTTCACTATTTAAAAGATAGCCTACAACACTATATGATGTACCTGGTCCTTTTCTTACATTTAAATTTGAGGATATACCTACAACCTTACCATTTTTATTTATGGTATTTTCCTGATTATTTCCTGTATTATCACTGTCTCCAGGCGTTTCACCTATTACTGATATATACTCTTTACTTACATATCCATATTTTTTCTTTAATCCATCTATATAATCAATCTTATACCATCCATTTAGCTCTTCATATATTCCTACAACTTGATTTCTATTTAATTTGTGTACAATTCTCCCAGAAGTGCTTGGACTTTCTCTTACATTTAGAACAGATGCATTCACAACTTTCCCTTGCATTTTAGGCTTTAATCCATCATCTTCTACATTTCCATCTCCACCAGAAATTTTATTCTTAAAGTAAGGCCATAAGCTCGGTCTATCTTCAATCATCATTCTTGAACATGTTTTTCCACTTGCATCTCTATGCATCACAACGTTTTCTGAAGGTATATTATATTTATTCATTAAATACTTAGTTAGTTCAACTCCATGTTCTAGAGTTTTATCAAAATTATTTCCCTTATTAACACATAACTCTATGGCTATAGTTGTTGAATTATTTATATTAGGATTATTACCATCTCCAACATGCCATCCCTTCCAAGTATCTTCTAAAGCTTGAACAATATTTCCCTCATCAATTATGTAATGAGCTGATGCTTTAGCATTTGGATGGTTTGCAAAATAATTTCTATTAGCCATAGCATTAGCTCCAGCTTGTCTATTATCAGTGTCATGTATAACTATATATTTAGGCTTTATAGTAACACCCTGAGAATAGTTTATATCTATTAATTGCTTATTTACCTTTATTCCATTTATAACTGGTGTATTCTTCGAATTTTTTAAATTTCCCTCATTAACTTCATGATAATCACCCGCTATACAATTGCTTTCCTTATTGCTTTCACTATGACTTTCGTTTCCACTATTTTCATTTGCTAAAACCACTTCATTAAAACTTGAAATATTCGCAACAAAAACACACGACAGTATTAAAGCACTTATTTTCCTTCTCTTCATCCCTAACCTCTCCCTATATACTATAATTATCCTTATATTGATTTTTTTATAATTGCCTTATTATTTTATATTCTATTTCAATATTTTTCAATATAAAATATTATGTTATAATAAAATGAGATTTAGTTCAGGTTAGTTTTTGAAACTTCTGGATTTTATTTAGTCAATCTATTATTTAGTATTTTATCTTATGAAAGCTTAAATATTATAATTACTAGTATTAGATTCACAATTTAATATAAAAATGGAGAGATGATACTTATGTTTTCAAATTTTATAATAAAATTATTCATTAAGGATTATAAAAATACAGAAAATGAAGATGTTAGAAGTGCATATGGTTATCTAGCCAGTATAGTTGGAATAATTATTAATACACTCTTGTTCTTAATTAAAATTTCTGTTGGATTACTTTCAGCAAGTATAGCTATAACAGCTGATGCCTTTAACAACCTTTCTGATGCCGGCTCTTCTGTAATAACAATGATTGGTTTTAAACTAGCCAAAATGCCCGCTGACAAGGAACATCCATTTGGTCATGGTAGAATTGAATATATTTCAGCTCTAATAGTTGCTTTCATGGTAATGCTAGTAGGTTTTCAATTCACAAAATCATCAATAGAAAGAATTATGAACCCCACCCATGTCAATTTTGAACTAATTCCTTTTATTCTACTTGTAATCTCAATATTCTTCAAATTTTGGTTAAGTAGATTTAATAAGATTACAGGTGAAAGAATAAATTCTTCAGCTCTTAAAGCTACTTCAGTTGATGCTTTAGGTGATGTGTTCACATCAACATGCGTTGCTATATCATTCTTAGCAGCTAAGTTTACTACATTTCCTATTGATGGATATATAGGAGTTATTGTTTCACTAGCTATATTATACGCTGGATTCACTTTAATAAAAGAAACTATAAATCCACTATTAGGAGAAGCTCCTGATCCTGAGCTTGCAAAAAATATTAGAGATATGGTTTTATCATACGATAATATTATAGGTGTTCATGACCTTATAATTCATAACTACGGTGTAGGAAAATGTATGGCTTCAATTCATGCTGAAATACCATCTGATATAAATGTTATGAAAATACACGATATTATAGATATGGCTGAAAGAGAAATTTCTAAAAAGCTTAAAATTTATTTAGTAATTCATATGGACCCTATCTGTATAGAAGATGATGAAATAAAACAAGCTAAAGAAGAAATAGATAAAATAATCAAATATAATCCATTAATAGAATCAATGCATGATTTTAGGATTATTGGTCATGGTGAAAAGAAAAATCTTATATTTGATGTGGTTGTAAACCCAGAAAAACTAAAAAAAGTTATGTCTGAAAGTGAGTTAAAGGAAAGCATAATAAATGCTGTTAAAGAGACTCATCCACAATATAACTGTATAATAACTATAGATAGAGATTTTACTTGTTAAAAAAGAGTAGAAATGATAATTCTCATTTCTACTCTTTTTAATTCTGTTTAAGATAAATTTTAATTACCTACTCCTCCACTATTAATGAGACATGAGTATTAATTATTTTTAAAGTAATCTGATCTTATTATTTTAGTTGATATATCATAAGATTGTTTAACGTGATTTAACTCATCTTGTGATTTAGCTTCTCCGGCTACTTCTCCACCTGGAAGTGGTGCTATATTTCTATTTGTATTTAAAAGATTTCTTCCAATTACATTTCTTAAGCTTCCATCATTAACACCTAGTAAATATGAAACTGTTGGCATAACATCTATAAGACCACCTTTAGTTTCTATTGTCTTTCCTTTTATTGATGGGTTATAAATTATAAGTGGAACTTTCTTCTCATCAAGTTTCCAATAGTTTCCGTCAAAATTAACATCTTTTAATTGATCTTTATAGTATTTATTAGGACCAGCATGGTCTCCATATATAACAAATACTGTGTCATCGAATCTACCCTCAGCCTTTAATTTATCCATAAACATCTTAATAGCTTCATCTGTATATCTTACAGTCTTAAAGTATTGTCCTAAAAGAGTTCCGTCTATTTCACTTGGTACTTTTATTGTTGTATGCGCATCATCAATTTCAAAAGGACCATGATTTGTTAAAGTAACTGTAAATAGATAAAATGGTTGTTTTAAACTTCCTGCTTTCGTTGCTAATTGTGATAAATAACTCTTATCTGATATTCCTAATCCTATTATTTCATCTTCATTAAAATCATATAATGTGTATGAATTTTGGAATTTTAATAAACTATGATGTACTTCTCCCCAGTTCCAGCTTCCAGCAACCTCAGGATGAGCTGAAACCGTAGTATAACCATCCTTTTCTAATAAAGATGGTAAAGTTGTTAATGTTCTACTTGGATATGCAAATGATGTTGCAGCATTAGTTACTGGTAACATACCTGTATTAACCATTAAGTCAGCATCTGAACTAAATCCAGTTAAATTTTCTTCATAAATATTAGGGAAATAATATGAATTCTTTAACATTGAATTTAGTGTTGGAGTTATTTCTTGTCCATCTACTTTTTTGCCTATAACGAAGTCCTCTAAAGATTCAACTTGTATAACAACTAAATTTTTACCTTTTAACTCCCCTTTGTATTGATTATCAGGTAAATTCTCATAGTTAGCATCAAGCCAGCTTTGTACCTCTTGCTTTTCTTGATCACTTAATTTTATATCCTTATCAAGAACTAAAGTCTTATAAATATCAAAGAAATGATATCCTAAAGGAGTAGCTCTGAAAAGTCCACTAGTAGGTGTCCAAGCAACTCTTAAGAATCCCTTTTCTCCATTAGTTATATCCTTAACATCATATAAATAGTATTTTCCCAATATACATCCACTAGGAACTAAGAATGTTAATAAAAATGCTATAATTCTATATTTAAGCTTACCAAAATACCAATTCTTAGTGTACTTTCTAAATAATATGTAAAGTATAGGTAGTAACACTAAATCTATTAAAAATAAAAGCATTCTACTTCTAAAGAATAGCAAGTCCTTATTTAAAGGATTAAATAAATCTGGATAAATTAAGAACTTTATTGATGGAAAAGTTCCATAAAGTCTGTAGTAAAGTAAATCAAAAATTAAAAGTGCTGAAATTCCTAAATCCACAATATATAAGTATATGAATTTCCCCCATCTTTTAAATAAGAATCCAAAACTTATGAATAATAATGGGAATAAAAGATATATTATTTTATAATCTATTAATCCATATACAAACCCTAAATTTAGTTCCATTCCGCTATTACTCTTTAGCATTGTACAAAATACAGTAATTTTAAATACAAGTAAAAGATAGAATAGTATTTCTAAAGGAAATTTCTTAAGAAACCTACCTATTTTACTTAAAAGTCCATTACTCTTTGGCATAAAATATCCTCCTTTTTTATTTTTAAATATAATTTATTTTTATTTTCACTTAGCTAAAACACTCTTAAATTAATAAATGTATAAAGTGTAATTTTATATTAGCTTATGAAATTTTAAAAACACACCATATTCATATTTTTTTTGCAAATTACTAGTTATAAATTTATATTCATTTAAACTACATAGCTATAAAAATAGATCCTATTATTATTAAAATAGTTCCTATTATTTTATTTCTAGTTATCTTCTCTCCTAAAGCTATTTTTGATATTATCATTGTCCATATATATGTCATGGCAGTTAAAGGTAAAACAATACTATATGGTAAAAACTTAAGTGCTACTATGTTTAAAAGTGCTGCACTTACGTAAAATATTCCGCCAATATAAACTCTCCAATTTAAAATAAGCGATAATAGTCCATTTAAGTTATCTGCTCCTCTTTTAAAAAAGTATCCACCTAATGCTCCCAAAAGAGTCATTATAGGGAATAAAAAATATATCTTATTCACCTTCATCCCCCCTTGCTATGAATACAATTCCTATAATTATCACAACTATTCCTACCAATTGTAAAAATGACACTCTTTCATTTAGAAATACAAATCCATTTATTAGAGCAAAAATATATCCTATACACATAAGAGGATGTAAAATTGATAATTCACCAAATTTAAATGCTATTATCATCGTTAATGCTCCAACACCATAAAGAATAAATCCTAATAATATAATCCATATGCTCTGATTTACTCCAATTTTCCAAAAAAGTTGTCCAAATGAAGTACACAAAGCTGATATTACTATTAGTAATATTCCCTTCCAAAGCTTATTTTCTTTCACAACCTTCTCCTACTTCCATCTTAGTATTTCATAATCTAAATTTTTCTTATTATAATTTATTAAATATGCCTTTCCTACCAAATTAAACATAGGTAAATCTGAAAGGGAATCTGAATAAGCTACAGATTCAGCCTTATTGATGCATAAATCTTTTTCTTTTAGATACTCAGTTATTCTTTTTACTTTCTCTTTTCCTTTGCAATTTTCTCCCTCTATCTTATTTATGTATCTGTCATTTTTCAAACTTAATTTTGTTCCTATTACTCCATCTACGTAATCTTCTATTTCAAAAAATTTCAAATAACATTCTGGAGAAGCAGATACTAATAATATGTAATAATCCATTTCTCTTAGCTTTTTAATCTCTTCTATGGCATCATTATATACTGTAGCTTTTATTACCTCATTATAAAACTCTTCAAGATCATTATTATTTAAATAATTTAGAGTATAAAACATATTCTCTTTTGCCTTTTTAGTATCAATAAACTTTAATTTATATGAGACTAACATAAAAAAAAGTTTTGGTAAATTCCATTTAGCTCTCGGATATTTTTTTATAGTGTACTTTAATAGCTTAAACATAGAATCACCATTTATTAAGGTCTTATCAATATCAAATAAAGCAATCTTTATAGATTTCATCCTTATACCTCATTTCTTAAATAAATACACAATTAACTTTATATATCATAAAAATAATATATAACTAAGTAAATTTAAACTATTAAACTATCCATAAAAGTATTATTACACTTGTAACTGCCCATAATATTACATCAATTATTATACTTTTATCTGTTAATATTGTTTCGGTAGGACTTCCCCCTTGACCTTTTTTCATGCTTAAATATTTATATCTGAAAAGTCCATAAATAACAAAAACATTTGTTATCATCATATAAGAAGTGTCATAAGCTACGAATGTATACATAGCATAAGCTATAACAGTGCAAGTTAATGTAATATCCGAAAACTGTTTTAATAATTCATCCGAATAATCATCTAATATTTTTCTATGTTCAGTAGCCTTTTCTTCTAATTTAATTATCTCATTTCTTCTTTTTTCAAATCCTAAAAATAATGCTATAAAGAAAGTACATAATAATATCCATCCAGATAATGAAACATCAATAACTACTCCCCCAGCAATGACTCTTAATATAAATCCAAAAGCAATTGAAATAACATCTAATATTACTACATTTTTTATTTTAAATGAATAAAAAATATTGTTTATAAAATATACTGCTAGTATAAAAAACAACTTCCTATTAATAAAAAAGGCGCATGTCATACTAAATACTAGCAAAATAAATAAAGCTATTTCAGCTTCCTTTATTGAAATTGCTCCACTTGCAATAGGTCTAAACCTTTTTTTAGGATGTACCCTGTCTTTCTCTACATCTAAAATGTCATTCATAATATAGACAGTAGATGATATTAAACAAAATAGTATAAATGTAATAATTGCATAAATATCCTTATTTAAATCAAGGAAACTATATGAAAATATTAAAGCCCCAAAGACAAAAAAGTTTTTTATCCACTGCTTAGGTCTCATCAATTTGAATAGACTTACAAAAAAACTTTCCTGCTTACTGCTTATCTCATTATTATTTTTTTCTTTAAATTCCATCAGTAGGCCTCCATCAATAAAATACTTGTTTTTCCAAGTTTTACAACGATTAATATTATACCATACTTATTTTGTTTATAGTTTACGTTTTTTACTAAAAAAATACATATTTAAAAGCTATTAGCTAGATTATTTTCAAAATCGAACTAATAGCTTTTAATTTTATTAATTATTCTTAAAATAATTACCTTGTATAACCATATCTGCAATATTAAATGAATTTTCTAAATGAACCCTTTCCTCAATAGTTGGATTTCCTACTATTGTTCCATCATTTAATATTGTTGCATTTCTATTTGTATTTACTAAAACTCTACCCATTGATGTATTATCAAATGCATCTCTATTAAATCCTAAAAGATATGCTGCAGTTGGTAAGAAATCTATTTGCCCACCTTCTTTTGATATAGTTTCCCCTTTAATGCTTGGGTTATATATTAAGAAAGGTATTTCTTTATGATCATCTTTCCACCAATCACCTGCTAATGGTGCGTCTTTTATTTGATCTTCATAGAATTTATGAACTCCGCCATGATCTCCATAAAGCATTATTACAGTATTATCTAAAAGACCTTCCTCTTTCAATTGGTTTAAGAAATCTCCAATTGCTTGATCTGTATATCTAATACTTTGGAAATATGCTCCTAGCATATTGTTATTTAAATCTTCAGGCAAGTCTAAATACTGCTTATCCTTAGGCATATCAAAAGGTCCATGACTTGTTAATGTTACTAAGAATGTATAGAATGGTTGTTTTTGATCTTTTAGTTTATCTCCAACCTGTTTTAAATAAGACTCATCTGACATTCCAAGTCCTATTATTTCACTTTGATCAAATTGAGATGCATCCCATATTTCATCTGCATTAAATGCTTTATGAACTTCAGCCCAATTCCAATTTCCTGGAACCTCTGGATGTGTTGAAATTGTTGTATATCCTTTACTTTCTAGTAAATCCTGTAGAGTATTATATTCAGTCCATGGATATCCAAAGAATGTAGTTCCTTCTCTAACTGGTAATATTGATGTATTAACCATTAAATCGGCATCTGAGCTTGTTCCTGAGTTATTTTGTTCCTTTATATTATCAAAATACAAACTATTCTTTAAAAGCTTATTTATATTTGGAGTAATCTCCTGACCATATACTTTTTGGCCTATAACAAAGTTTTCAAGAGATTCAACCTGTAAAGCTATAAGATTCTTGCCTTCAAGCATTCCTTTGTATTTATTGTCTGGTAAGTCCTCTTTGTTTTCATTAAACCATTCTTTAATTTCATTTTTCTGAGCATCACTTAAAGTCTGCTCTCTATTTGAATAGTAATAAATATCATATCCATGATATCCTAAAGGACTCATATCACTAATTGTTTGGAATGGTGCCCATGATATTCTAAGGAAACTTTTATCAGATTTCCTTTCAATATCTATATAATAATGGGATATTCCTATTACAGTTGCACTTATTCCAAATACACATATAAATGCAATTAATCTAGTTTTTATATTACTCTTGTACTTTACATTTTTTAAACCTGTAAAGTTATAAACTAAAAATAATAATATAAAGTCTACTATAAATACTAAATCTACAGGAGCAAAATTAAATAAACTCTTTCCTACAGGATTAAAAATCCCTGGCTCAATTATATGTCTTATTGATAAAAAAGTACCATTTACTCTGTAGTACCAAATATCAGCTATAAATAGTAATGTCACTAATATATCGATTACTATAGCTGACCACATTCTTCCTTTACCTTTAAACAAGTAAACAAAACTTGCTATTAATGTTACTATTGCTATATGTCCCCACCAAGCTGGAGGAGTAAAATACATTGAAGATAAGTTAATACTTGTAGATCCTGGTGTTCTAAGCATTGATAAAAGCAACATTGATTTTATTTGAAGTGTTATCACTAGGAAAATAAAAACCCAGTTACACTTAAAAAAGCTTTTTACTTTTTCCTTCATAAAATTTTCCTCACTATCTTTATTATTTTAATCTTTACTCTCATTATTATATCATTTACAGTAAATTTTTCATAAAAAATAATTAAGTTTTGTTAAGAATTTATTTTTTTCTTAAAAATACAAAAGAGGACATAAAGCTTTAAATCTTTATGTCCTCTTTTTGTACTAATTAATTTATTTAAAAGATTAAACCTATTAAAATTTAATCTTCTAAAGGCTACTATAAAACTTTTGATAAAAAATCTTGTGTTCTTGAATTTTTAGGATTCTCAAATATCTCCTCTGGAGTGCCTTCTTCAATAATTTTACCTTCATCCATGAACAAAATTCTATCTCCTACTTCCTTTGCAAAACCCATTTCATGGGTTACTACAACCATAGTCATTCCATCCTTTGCTAAAGACTTCATAACATTTAAAACTTCTCCTACCATTTCAGGATCTAAAGCCGATGTTGGTTCATCAAAAAGCATAACATCAGGTTCCATAGCCAAAGCTCTTGCTATGGCTATTCTTTGCTTTTGTCCTCCTGAAAGAGAATTAGGATAAGCATCTTTTTTATCTAAAAGACCTACTTTTTCCAATAACTCATTTCCTTTCTTTATAGCATTCTCACTAGAAACTTTTTTTATTTTAGTTGGTCCTATAGTTAAATTCTCCATAACTGTTTTATGTGGGAAAAGATTAAATTGTTGAAAGACCATTCCCATCTTTTCTCTTATTTTATTTATATCAACATTCTTATTTGTTATATCTTCTCCTTCAAAGTTAATTACTCCTGAAGTAGGTTCCTCTAATAGATTTAAACATCTTAAAAATGTACTTTTTCCTGATCCTGAAGGGCCAATTATAACAACAACTTCTCCCTTTTCTATTGTTTCACTTATATCTTTTAACACTTCATTTTTCCCAAAATTTTTATATAAATTACTAACATTTATCATGCTTTATTCAACTTCCTTTCTATATAAGCTATAGCTCTTCCTAAACTAAACGTCATAACAAAATAGAACATAGCGATAACAATAAGTGGCTCAAATCCTTTATAGGTAGCCCCTGTGACTATCTTTGATGAATACATAAGTTCTGCTACACCTATTGTAGATGCCATAGATGATTCCTTAATTATAGCAACGAATTCATTTCCTATAGCTGGAAGTATATTTTTTATAGCTTGCGGAAGTATTATAAGCCTCATAGCCATTCCTTCTGTCATACCTAAACTTCTAGCCGCTTCTAACTGACCTTTATCAATAGCATCTATTCCTGCTCTTATTATTTCTGAAACATAAGCTGCTGAGTTTAATGAAATAGCAACAATACATGAAGTTAGCACTCCTAATTGTATCCCAAATGAAGGTAATCCGAAATAAACTATATATATTTGTAATAAAAGAGGTGTTCCTCTTACTAATTCTACGTAAGCACTAGAAATTACTTTTAATATTCTAACTTTAAATATTGAAATTTTAGAACGCTTCATAAAGCATAAAATTGTTCCTAATAAAGCTCCCAAAATAACTGTTATTGCTGAAATTATTAATGTCCACTTAGCACCTTCCAAAAATATTGGAAAATACTCTTTTAAAAAACCAAAGTCTAAGCCCTCCATGTGTATTGCCCCCTAATTATTAAAACTTTTATTATTACTCTTTCTTTTGATATGGAACTAATTCAATAGCATCATTTACAAATTGATCCATATTTCCATCATCTTTTAATTTTTTAATTGTAGCATTTACTTGATCAACTAAATCCTTATTTCCTTTTTGTATTGCTATAGCTGATCCTCCCTCTGAATTTTTTATACCATTGTCTGCAGTAGCTAACTCCTCATTAACTTCAGTAGCTATTTTTGCAACTGGTAATTCTACTATTAAAGCATCGAGCTTTCCTGTTTTTAATTCTAAAATTAAAGTATTTACATTATCTAAAAGTTTGACATCTGCTCCTTCTATTCCATTTGCTATTTCAGCTTGTATAGATCCTATTTGAGCTCCAACTTTCTTTCCTTTTAAATCTTCAATGCCTTTTATAGAGTCCTTATTGTTTTTATTTATTAAAATTCCTTGATCTGCTTCATAATAAATATCTGAAAAATCTACAGCTTCTTTTCTTTTTTCATCAGGAGTTATTCCTGAAATTCCAAGATCAATGGCTCCACTTTTAACTGATTGAACTATAGCCCCAAAGTCCATTTCTTTAATTTCTAAATCAACGTCCATATCCTTTGCAATTTCCTTTGCTATGTCTATATCAAATCCAACTATCTGATCTTTTCCATCTTTCATTATATGAAATTCATAAGGCGCATAATCTGCACTTAATCCAACAACTAACTTTCCATTTTCTTTTATTTTAGCTACTTTTCCATTAGAATCATTTTCTCCCTTAGTAGCATTTGCCCCACATCCTGCTAAGCTTAAAGTTAATCCCCCGATCATAGCTATTGATAATATTTTTTTAAACAAATTCTTTTTCATATTTATTCCCCCTAATATTTATTCACTTATTGCTTCCTTCTTGTATAATTATACGTTATTGATGAATAAAATTGCAATATATTTTTTAAAACCAATATATTCCTCATCATTGTTTTTTGCTATTAATTTATTTTTATAGTATATATTTTATTAATTTACTCCTTTTGAAAAGGTATTATATAATTATTTAATCAATTTTATTGCATATTTTTTATAAATTCATCATAAATATCCTCTGTATATTTCCTGTGTTTTTATACATTTTATTATTATGTTAAACAAATTTTATATAAACTTCCCAAAAACGAAATAAATTCTAAATATAAAAAAGCATAAAGATATTAGAGAATTATCTCTCTAATACCTTTATGCTTTTAATAAACAAAATAAGAATTTATCTAAACTTTATTTCTTTTAATCTATGTAGAGCTCTAGTACTCATTATATATTTTATTAAATCCTCATTCTCTTCACTTTCTCTACTATCAACCATTATAACTCCATCAAATTCTAATCCCTTTGCAAAATATGATGGTATTATAACATTTCCTCCTTTATATAGTACATCCTCATTGTCAAACTTGACTAAATGAACTTTATCACTGATTAAGTTATAAACCATATCTAACTCTTTTTTATCTCTTGTTATTATAGCTATACTTTCTAATCCATCATTAGAAAACTCTCTTAAAGACTCAATAACTGTATCCACAAATTCCTCAGTGTTATTAAATTCTAATTCTTCTACAGGTTTACCATGTCTAACAAGTGGTATTATTCTATCTTCGTTAAGATACTTATTTGCATATTCTATTATTTCATAAGTACTTCTGTAACTTTTATTTAGGTCATATATTTCTGGATTCACATCATTAAATATTTTTTCTAATTCCATCATTGATGCTACATCTAAATATTTAACAAGTCTTTGATTAACGTCCCCAACAATTGTGAAATATTTAGTTCCTGTTAACTCTCTTACAACTTTAAATTGAAGTGGTGAATAATCCTGAGCCTCATCTATAACCACATGTCTATAATCTTTAGAAGCTTTTTTCCCCTCTAACTTTATAGCTAAATAAAGCATTGGTGCTAAATCATTTAATGTGTATTCCTTTTTATCTCCATTAAATCTATCATATATATCAACAATACTTTCTCTAGAAATCCAACTATCTAACTTAGCTCTTGAATCCATTACTTCTTTAACAATTTCTCTTATTCTTAATTTTCTTCTAAATTCTAAGTTATTTTCTTCAACTAAAAGCTCTTCTGGAGTTAATTTTTCCTTCTCTTTTCTTAATTCTTGATTAAGTTCCCAAACTTTTTCATCTCTCTTATCCTTTATTTTAGATAAGATTATTCTCTTAATTTTATCGCTTCTTCTGAATAAAGGCATGTATTCATAATGCTTAGTGAACATCTCTTCTATCTCTTCTTTAGAAAGCACTACTTCACCAAAGTATTTTACATCTTTAATATTAAAATACTCCTTATCCATATCAATAATTAGTTTATCTAAATCATTAATTATATCATATGAATTTTTATAAGTAGCATCTTTTATGAATTCCTCATCCTTTGAAAGTATTTTTTCTAAATACTTGTCAAAACTCATAATATATACTTCCTCATCCATCTCTTTTAAAGCAAAGCTAGCAAAAGTTTCTTGCTTAACTCCAACTTCTCCAAGACTAGGTAATACCTGTGAAATATACTCCATGAATATACCATTTGGTCCTAAAATAAGAACTTTATCTTCTAATTCTTTTCTATAGTTATATAAAAGATATGCTACTCTATGAAGAGCAATTGTTGTTTTACCACTACCTGCTACTCCATTTACTACTACATTAGCAGTTCTATCTTTTCTTATTATTTCATCTTGTTCTTTTTGTATTGTCATTATTACATCTTTAAGCTTATCAGAACTATTATTACTTAAAACCATTTGTAATATATCATCTTTTACATCTATAGCAGAATCAAATACCCCTTTTAACTCTCCTTTTTTAACTATAATCTGTCTTCTTCCTTCTATGTCACATTTTATAGGTCCATCTGGTGAATTATATGTTGCCTCTCCTAAGCTTCCATGATAGAAAAGTGAAGCAACTGGTGCTCTCCAGTCAACTACTACTGGCTCATAACTTCCCTCTGGAGTTACTCCAAATCTCCCAACATATAATGTATCTTTTTGCTCAAATTCTAAATCATTAAATGTAACTCTTCCAAAGTAAGGAGAATCTTTTAATATTGTTAATTCCTTTAATCTTCTATCTATTGTAGTAAATGCCTGTTCTTTTACATATCTCTCATGATCAAAATATTCTATTAATTTATCTTCATCATCTTTATATTCTTCAACTGCATTTTTTCTATAATCTAATATGTATTCTGTTACAAATTTTCTTTTATTTATATATGAAAGCATTTCTTCATTTAATATATTAGAAACTTCCTCTAATTTTTTCTCTTCAACTAAAAACTCTATATCTTTTTTATCAGTCATTAAAATCTTCCTTTCTTATTTTCTCTCTTACATTATAACCAATTATACCACTAAGATTTCCTCTAAACAAAAATATAAATGAAAAGTCAAAAAGTGCATGAAGCATTTTTAACTTCATACACTTTTTATTGCCATATAAAATTAAACTCTGTTTAATTAGCTATTGATTTTAGCTAATCATTCAGACATAACTTGCGGTTCTATCTAAAATCAACCTGCGTTTAAAACACAGCCAAATTTTAAAACTTTTTCTAGAATGTTGTTTAAGATTTATTCACCATCAATTTTATTTGTAGAGTTATCATCTTTCTTTTGATCTTCAGGTTCTTTAGCTAAATCCAATGCTTCATTATTAGCTTTAGCTAATCTTGCTGCTTCCTCTTGAGCTTCAATCATAGCTTTTAATTCAGCTTGTTTTCTTTCTTCTTCTTCTAATCTTAAGGCTTCTTCTCTAGCCTTCTTAATTGCTTCTTCTTTTTCTTTTCTCTTAGCTAATGCTTGTTCTCTTAGGCTTTGAATTTCTTTCTTAGCCTTTTCATCGGCTTCTCTTTTTTCTGGATATTTCCCATAAACTATTTCTATGAATTCCTCACCCATTATAGTTTCTTTATCTAAAAGAACTCCTGTTATTTCATCTAATAACTCTCTATTTTCAATTAAAAGCTTAATTGATTTTTCATGAGCTTTCTTAATAACAGATAATACTTCTTCATCAGCTATAGCAGCTGTAGTCTCTGAACAGTTTCTAACTGGTCTTCCATCTAAATATCTACTACTCATAGCTTCTAAAGCCATCATATCAAATCTATCACTCATACCATATATAGTTATCATATTTCTAGCTGATTGAGTAGCTCTTTCTATATCATTTGAAGCCCCAGTAGTTATTGTATTAAATACTACTTCTTCAGCTGCTCTACCTCCAAGCATAACTGATATCTGATCTATCATTTCATCCTTAGAAACTAAGTACTTTTCTTCTTCTGGAAGTTGCATTGTATAACCTAAAGCTCCCATTGTTCTTGGAACTATAGTTATCTTATGAACTGGATCTGTATTGTTTAATAAAGCAGCAACTAATGCATGCCCAACCTCATGGTAAGCAACAATTTTCTTTTCTTTTGGTGAAAGAATTCTATCTTTCTTTTCTTGACCAGCTATTATAACCTCAACAGCTTCATCTAAATCTTCTTGAATTACAAACTTTCTACCATGCTTTACAGCCCTTAAGGCAGCTTCGTTAACTATGTTAGCTAAATCAGCTCCAACAGCACCTGGAGTAGATTTTGCTACTTCTTCTAAAGATACATCATCTGATAACTTAACATCTCTAGAGTGAACTTTTAATATTTCTTCTCTTCCTATTAAGTCTGGTCTATCAACAATTATTCTTCTATCAAATCTACCTGGTCTTAATAAAGCTTTATCTAAAACCTCTGGTCTATTAGTAGCTGCTAATATAACTACTCCTTTAGAGGAATCAAAACCATCCATTTCAGTTAATAATTGATTAAGAGTTTGTTCTCTTTCATCATTACCTTGAATAGAACCTTCTCTACTCTTACCAATAGCATCAATCTCATCTATAAATACTATACATGGTGCTTTTTCTTCAGCTTGCTTGAATAAATCTCTTACTCTTGCAGCTCCCATACCAACAAACATTTCTACGAAGTCAGAACCTGACATTGAGAAAAATGGTACTTTTGCTTCTCCTGCAACAGCTTTAGCAAGTAAAGTTTTACCTGTTCCTGGAGGCCCTACTAATAAAGCTCCTTTAGGAAGCTTAGCTCCAATAGCAACATATTTACTAGTATCATGTAAAAAGTCTACTATTTCTACTAATGATTCTTTTGCCTCTTCTTGACCTGCAACATCTTTAAATGTTATTCCAGTTTCATTTTCAGCATAAAGCTTAGCATTATTTTTTCCAAATGACATCACTCCGCCACCCATTTTATTATTCATCTTAGAGAACATCATTCTTCCTAAAAAGAATATAAGTAATAATGGGAATATCCATGACATTAAGAATCCTAAAAATTGATAGTTTTCAGGTTTAGTAACATTAAAACTTACACCTGATGCATTTAAGTCCTTAAGTAACTCTGGTTGAGTAATACCAGCAACTGCTGGGTTAGTTGTATATAATATTTTTCCTTTTAATTCACTACTATCTGAAGGTGTTATTTCAATTTGATTTCCTGAAAAATTCACCGCTTTAACTTCTTTTTTCTCTACCATTTGCATAAAAGTACTATAATCTACTTTTTCATATAGCATTTCATCTTTAACCATGTTAAAGGTTAGTACTATACCAAATGCTATAATACCATATATGAGAATATATTTAAGCATTTTTTTATCTTTAAACATCTCTCATTCCTCCTTTTCTAACGTTTATTTTACAAATCCTATTCTATTAAAAGGATATACTGTTATCTGTGCTTTTGCTTCTATGTCTTTTCCATCTACATATGGATCATTCCAATATCTAGCATCATCACTGTTATTTCTATTGTCACCTAACATTAAAAATTTTCCTTCAGGCACATTAAAAGACATATCAGTTTTTCCACCTGGATATTTAACATAATCTTCTTCAAGTTTATTTCCATTTACATAGACTGAACCATCACTTTTTATTTCAACGTGATCACCTGGTAATCCTATAACACGTTTAAGAAGCGGTTCACTAAATTCATCTGAATTGAATACAACTATATCTCCTCTTTTAATATTGGAAGTATTGTATATTCTAGTAACAAATAATTGATCTCCAATCTCTACTGTCGGCATCATTGACCCTGTAGGAACTTTTATTTTAAACAATAAAAATTTGTGAATCAAAAAAGCTAATAGTAAAGCTGCTAAGATTGGTACAATCCAATCTAAAAAGAATGATGTCTTTTTTGAATTACTAGTGCCCATTCCTATTCCCACATACCTTTCATTAAGTCTTCTATTTCTTTTTTTCTTTTCATTGTAAGCGCTTTATCAGAAAGAAACTTTCCATCCTTACCTTTTACTAAAACATCCCCCTCTTTTATCTCTCCTATTACGTCATCCTTATTTAATTCTAAAATCTTTTCATTTTCATCTTCACATACAATAAAATGTCCTTCTATTCTATCAACTATCAATTTTTTCATTTTATACTCCTTGTTCCGAATATTAATATGAGAAATATTAAAAATTTATTTTAAATTAATTCTCACCAATTTTAGAATTTTCTACTTTAAAAAATTTAAAAGTATCAAATATAAGTATATCATAAATTACCATAACTTTGTAAACTTTAATTCATAGTTTTTTCCTCAAGTTTGAAAAATATTTTACTATAATTTTATCATCCTTTTATGTCTTTTTTATGTCTTTTTTTTATTAAATATTTTTCAATCAATTTTAACTAAAAATTTGATATAAGTATATATAAACTCTAATTAAATTCATATTTATTAATTTATTTACTACTTCACCTTTTATTATATACTTTAATGAAGTATTCTAAATCATTTTAAATAAAAAAAGTTGCATAGTTTTTACCATGCAACTTATATCATAAATTAAAAACATTCGTTTCTAAGCAGATCTTCATAAGTTTCTCTTTTACACATCACTCTCGAGTTTCCATTATTTACACTAACTACAGCCGCTTTAGGTATCCTATTATAGTTATTAGCCATTGAATGACCATAAGCTCCAGTGGACATTATTGCTAATATATCTCCAGTTTCCATTTTAGGCATTTCTATAGAATTTAAAAGTACATCTCCTGATTCACAGCATTTTCCTGCTACAGTTACTACTTCTTTAGAATTATCATAAACTCTATTAGCTATTAATGACTCATAATTTGCACTATATAATGCTGGCCTTATATTATCACTCATTCCACCATCTACACTAACATATTTCCTTATATTAGGGATTTCTTTTATAGCTCCAACAGTATAAAGAGTTAATCCTGCATTTCCTACAATACTTCTTCCTGGTTCTACACTTAATATAGGAATATTCATATTTAAATTTTTACAAACTTCCTCAGCCTTATTTATTATAACTGAGCAATATTCCTCTATTTCCTTAGGTTGATCTCCTTCCGTATAATATATACCAAATCCACCACCTAAATCTAGCTCTTTTATTTCATATCCAAATTTATTTTTTATATCATTTATAAGATTTAACATTATCTCTGTTGTGTCCTCAAAAGGTTCTAAATCAAATATTTGTGATCCTATATGACAATGTAATCCACTCAGTTCTATATACTCTAACTCTATAGCTCTTTTAACCACATCATATACAGTATCTCCAATCACAGGGAACCCAAATTTTGAATCCAACTGTCCTGTTTTTATATATTCATGAGTATGAGCTTCTACTCCTGGAGTTATTCTTAAATAAACCTTTTGAATCCTTCCATATTCTTGCGCTATTGAATTTAAAATTTCTAATTCATGCAAATTATCTACTATAAATCTTCCTATCCCTAATCTAACACCTAAATCTATTTCATAATTAGATTTGTTATTTCCATGGAAATATATTCTTTCTAACGGGAACCCAGCTTTATATGCTGTATAAAGTTCTCCCCCTGAAACTACATCTAAATATAAATTCTCCTCATTAACTAAATTGCACATTGACATGTTTATAAATGCCTTCCCTGCATAGGTAACTCTGTTTCCTCTTTCTTCACATTTCATAGCATTGTAGAACCTTTTACAATTGCTTCTAACTAACTCTTCGTCAACTATATATAAAGGAGTTCCATACTCTTTACTTAAAGTACTTGCTTTTATTCCTCCCACATACAATTCATTTCCTTCTACTTTCATTGATCCAAATAATTTCATATCTTTTCCCTCCACACAATTAAGTTTTTAGTGGCAGAGTATAAAAGTATGCAAAGCTACCGAGATTTTGGCATTTAATTCCAATAAATAAAACAGCAAAGGAACACCTTTGCTGCTTTAATCGCAACTTAGCGTACCTTGTAGCACTCCACTTTTTTAAAGTGACAGTTATATGCATATTTTACATATACCCAGAAAAATTAATTACCATCAATTATCCTTCGGCCATAATTCCTTTCATCATATCTCATCGCTCGTCAGCTACTTATGAATACTCTTAATTACAGCACCTCTACTTTGGTCCTATTTCTAATTCATTTATATTTTTATTATATTAATTGATTTTCTATAATGTTACTAAAAAACTTTAATTAATGCAATACCCTAAGAAAATATTATTAATAAAAATTTTTATACATTACAATCATTTCCTTCACATCTAAAAGCTTTAGTACCTTCATATCCAATTTCTTTTAAAAGTTTTTTTACTACTCTTTTTCCAATTCTATCTTCATTTAACTCACAAAGAGCATCCTCTATATTGTACCAAGCAGCTCCTTCTACTTCATTTGACTTTTTTATTTCACCTGATTCATAATATGCTAAATAAGTTAACATAAGTAATTCTTTGCCATCTACAAAGTCACTTCCTAAATATTTTATATCCTTAACTACTATACCTGTTTCCTCTTTTACTTCTCTATAAACAGTTTCTTCAGCACACTCATCTACTCCAACATATCCAGATATTAGTACTTTAGAGTTTTTATATATATAACTTTGTTTTAATAAAATTATTTCATCACCTTTTATTACAGCAACAACAATACATGGTTTAGGCAAATCAAAAAACATCATGCCATGTCTCTTACAATAAGGTACCATTCCCTCATCCCAGCTATCCTTAAGCTCTAATTTTTCACCACATAGTGGACAATATTTAAATTTCATAATTAATATCTTTAGTGAGGCTAGTTTAATATATTACAATATAAAATTTATTAATTTTCATCATTTAATATTAAAATAGTAATATATAAATTAAGCTAACTAAAGTTCACCACCTTTCATAATCTCAAATACTAATTTATATTCTTTATTATATTTCTAATCTATATCTTAAAAATTCTACTATTATCTACTTAAAATAAATAAATTATATTTCCTATAATTTATAATATTATTTCAACCGGATTAAGTAACTCTATTTCTTCTTCTGTAACTTTACAATTATACGCAAATACATCTACCCCTTTAGCCTTCGCCAATCTTAGGGCCTCTCCGAATTTTGGGTCAGTATCATCATTAGGAGAGAACTTAGAAACATTCTCTATTTGAATTAAAAAAATTATTCCTGCTCCCATACCTAATTTTTTTACTTCAATTAACTCTAATATGTGTTTTCTTCCTCTTTCAGTTGGTGCATCTGGAAATCTAGTTTCCCCGTTTTCTTCTAAGGTTACACCCTTTACTTCTAAAAAATATGTATTTTCATTTCCATCTTGTAATTTAAAATCAAATCTAGATTTTCCAAAAGTTTTCTCTCTACTTATATTATTAAATTTTCTTAATTCCTTTATTTTATTGTTTCTAAGTGCTTCTTCCACAACTTTATTAGGAATTTGAGAATCTATACTTATTAAAGTTTCTCCCTTGTATGCTGCTATTAAATCATAGGGAGTTTTTCTATTTGGAGTAGTTCCCTTTCTTAAAAGTACAGTACATCCCTCTTTTAATATTTCTCTACATCTTCCTGTATTAGGAACATGAACCAATAACTCTTCTCCATCTAAAACTACATAGGCTTGAAATCTATTTGGTCTTCTTAAAAAAATAGCTTTTTTAATAATACTATTATAATTCATCTATAGTAACCTCTTTATCTTTATTAGACTTTTAATTTTTATTATAAAATATTTATTTTTATATTCCTTGTTATTATATTCTACATAAAAACTCTTTTATTAACAAGTTAGAAACACTCTATATAAACATAAAAAAAACTCGATAAGCTAAGCTTATCGAGTTAATGGTGACCCCTAGGGGAATCGAACCCCTGTTACCACCGTGAAAGGGTGGTGTCTTAACCGCTTGACCAAGGGGCCAAACTA
>NZ_JAPCKJ010000004.1:0-462976 GCF_034439435.1 Clostridium sp. LIBA-8841
ACTTAGTTTAACACCACTTAGAAACTTTGTCAACAACTTTTTCTTAATTCTTTTTGATTTTTTAATCAAATTTAATTTTTGAAGTAAATTGTTTGTGTGTCTCTCAGCGACGTGTTTTATCTTATCATATATTGAAATCTAAATTACGATAAATATTATCATTTTAACAAACCAAATCAAATTTTCTTCATTTTTCTAAATAATTCTTTAAATTAACTGCATTGATACACTTGGACAAGTTTTCATTGATTATTTTTCTTAACTTGTAGAAAAACAAGAATTTAACTTAAAATTATTGCTAACTTAGACATTTAAGGATAGTTTTTTCTCAAAACCATACCCAAAACATATCAATTATAATTCACTATATTCACTTATCTTTATGATTCCATCATTTATACTTAATTTATTTATTATTTCACCAACTTCTACATAATTAGGTAAATAAACTTTATATATTGCACTTTTATAATTTAAATTTTCACTATTATTCTTTGTTATAAACTCAATACTACTGATTTTAACTCCTTTCTGAGCAAAAATTCTATCTATAAATTCTAATACATGTGAATCTTTCTCATATATTATCTCAAATCTTTTCTCTCCAGCCTTTGTTATAAATCTAGATTGAAATTTCTTTAATATTGCTAAAGTTAAAAATATAAACAATGATCCTAAAATCCCCAAATCATAATATCCCATTCCTAAAGCTAACCCAAGACAGGCTACGGCCCATAAAGAAGCAGCAGTTGTTAATCCTTTTACCGAACCTTTATTTTGTAATATGGTTCCAGCACCTAAAAAACCAATCCCTGAAATAACTTGTGCTCCTAATCTAGCATAGTCAACTTTAACAACATTTTGAGCATAAAAATTGTTATTTACTAACTGAAATACCTCTTCTCCTAATTTTATTTCAATAAGAGAAACTATAGTTGCTCCTACACAAACTAATATGTGAGTTCTAAAACCAGCCGCTCTATTATGGTATTCTCTTTCATACCCTATAATTCCCCCTACTAAACTTGCAAGTAATAATCTTAAAATTACATCTTTTATACCTAAAGTTAACTCCATAAAAAAACTCCCTAAAAACCCATAAAATAAACTTTCTATTACTAAAGTATGCTTGATATAAAAGATAAATATTGCCTTTCAATAATATTTAAAGAAAAAAGTTTCTTTAAATATTATCAATTGTATCAACTTTTGATTTATTCAATTTAAATTAATAAATTAAAAGTTGATAATTATTTTTTTAATTACTATTTATTAAAAAGGTTCTATTTTACTTAAATGTTAGTCTAAAACGTAACTATTTAAAAACATCTAAAAATAATTATTGATTTTACTAATTTTTTTTAAAAGTTAATAAGAAAACTACATAAAATTAGTTAAATTCTAATCTTATGTAGTTCTCTTATTAATTATATTTATTTATATGAATCTGATTATTTATCTAAATAATCTTCTGTTTCTCTTTATATTTCATTATTATCTAAATATATCTAATTTTAATTCATCTGTTATTTGTTTAAGTAATTTTAAACTAGCAACACTATTTCCTGGTACATCTAAAGCTGGACTAAATAATCCTATACCACATTTATTAGGTACAGCAGATAAAATGCCTCCACCTACACCACTCTTAGATGGTAATCCAATATGAACTGAAAAGCTTCCTGATTCATCATATAACCCATAAGTAGTCATTAATGATTTAACAACGGTTGCTGTTTCTATTGAAAATAATCTTTCACCATTCCAAGGCATAACACCTTCATTTGCTAAAACAGCTCCTAATCTTGATAAATCTCTAGCTGTAACTAAAACTGAGCATTGTTTAAAATATGAGTCTAAAATATCTGGAACATCTCCCTCCATAATTTTATTACCTTTCATATAATAAGCAAGAGATCTATTTATATCTCCAGTTTCTTTTTCTGATAAATAAATTTCAGTGTCTAATGTAATTTCATCATCATTCATAATTTTTTTGTAAAAATCTAAAATCCTTTTGAAACGTTCATTATCATCTTTACCTTTAAGTAAAGATACTACCTTAATGGCTCCTGCATTAATAAATGGATTTGATGGTTTATTCTTATGATTTATTTGCATATTCATAATTGAGTTAAAAGGAAATCCTGATGGTTCTGTTCCAACTTCCGAAAATACTTTTTCTATTCCATTATCTAATATAGCAAGTATTAATGTAGGAACTTTTGATACACTTTCAACTGCAAATCTTACATCACAGTCTCCAGCTGAATATTCCTTATTATCCTTTAAAGAATAAATACAAACCCCTAATTGATTAGGATTAACTTTCGCAAGTGCTGGAATATATGTAGCTACATGTCCATCCTTTGTATACTTTCTATTCTCTTCTACTAATGCATCTAAATTTATGTCATTTATATCCATAAAAATCACCTCTCAATTAATCTTCTAAATTCATTATAATCAGTTAATAAATTCAAAATCAAAAGTCATAATTTAAACTTCCAACAATTTTTCCATTGATAATTTGTGAATTTAATTCCAAAATTACAATTTCTTTAAAACAAAAATAAATTTGATTCTCTTATAGTTTTATTTATGTATTTTTTGTAAATTAATTTACTATTTATTAACTTTTATTCTTTAAAATTAATTTAAAGAATATTATAATTTATAGATGAAAAGCTTTTTACTTTAGAAAAAACTTAGGAAGGAGATAATAATTATGAATGGAATTAATACTGGCGATACTGCGTTTATGATTATTTGTACTGCACTAGTATGCCTAATGACACCAGGCTTAGCTCTTTTTTATGGTGGATTAGTCAGAAAGAAAAATGTAGTTATGATGATGATGCAATGTTTTATTTCCATGGGAATCGTAACATTAATATGGATATTAGGGGGATTTAGTTTAGCTTATGGAACCGATTATGCTGGAATCATAGGTAGCTTCACTCAATTTTTTGCTATGAAGTCAGTTGGTTTAGCTCCTAACCTTCATTATGGTGCAACAATACCATTTGTTATGTTCTTTGCTTATCAATTAATGTTTGCTGTAATAACAGCTCCATTAATGACTGGAGCCTTCGCTGACAGATTAAATTTAAAAGGCTACATATTAATACTTATTTTTTGGACATTATTAATTTACATACCAACTTGTCACTGGGTTTGGGGTGGCGGATTCCTAAGCAAATTAGGATTTATCGATTTTGCAGGCGGAACTGTAATCCATGTTAGTGCAGGTTTTGGTGCATTAGCCTCTGTAATATATTTAGGAAAAAGATTTACTAAACCTGGAGAAAAAATGAATCCTAATAATCTAGTAATTGTTGCTATGGGAACTGGTTTATTATGGTTTGGATGGTTTGGATTTAATACAGGTGGAGCTCTTGCAGCTAATGAAATTGCAGCCGCCGCATTTATTAACACAGCCATCGCAGCCGCTGTTGCTATGGTAGTTTGGATGATAATATCCGTAATAATAAACAAAAAATTATTGTTTACTGACTTACTTACAGGTGCCGTTGCTGGATTAGCAACCATAACTCCATGTGCTGGATATGTTGATCCTAAATCTGCCATAATCATAGGAATAATCGGACCTATTGTTTGCTTCTTTAGTATCAAATTTAGGAAAAAAATGAACTGGGATGATGCTCTTGATGTTTGGGGAGTTCATGGTATGGGTGGACTTACTGGAAGCTTATTAGTTGGAATATTTGCAAGCCTAGCAATAAATAAAGTTCAAGGTGGATTCCACCAATTTTCAATTCAACTTCTAGGAGTTATTATAGTTGCTGTATATTCATTTGTTGTCACATTCTTATTATTAAAAGTAATTAATAAGATTTATCCTATAGAAACAACTAAAAAAGAACAACTTAGAGGATTAGATAACACACTTTTAGGAGAAGATGCATATTGGGAATAATCCAAAATCAGTGAGAAAATCACATAACTTATTCAAATTAATACCCCATTAAATAAATATAAGTAGATTAAACTATATTTATTTAACGGGGTATATGTTTATGAATAAATACTTTTATAAAGATTTCTTGTCCTATCTCAAACTTCTATATAATAAGTATTTTCTTCCTTTTAAAAAACTAAATCCATAGTTACCTTATGTATTTTCACTTATCAAGCTATTATATTCACTTCTGATTCTCTATTTTATAACAATACCCTTCTTATTACATGAAGAAAGTGTTGAATTTTTAGGAAAAACTATTAGATTACTTTTACTAACACCTATTTTCTGAGAGCTATATATTCCTGTATGCCCTGAAAAAATATAACTTATTGCACAAGCCATAAATAAATATGGCGCTCCAGTTGATCCAAACATCTCTAATCCTAGTATAAATGATGCTATTGGAGTATTAGTTGCACCTGCAAAAACTCCTACCAACCCTAAAGATGCTAAAAATGATGGAGATAAACCTAATAATCCTGACAAAGAATTTCCTAAAGTTGACCCAATAACAAATAAAGGTGTAACTTCTCCCCCTTGATATCCAGCACCTAAGGTTACAGAAGTAAATATTAACTTACCTAAAAAGTCTAAAGGAGCTACATGCTCTGTAAAAGCATCCGATAATAAAGGAATACTTAACCCTAAATATTTTCTACTCCCAATTAAATATACTAATAGTATTACTACACACCCTCCTATAAAACTTTTTAATGCTGTACACTTAAATGCGTTAGAAAATACTTCTTTTAACTTATAAGTTAACTTACTAAACAACTTACTTACTAGTCCGAAACAAATAGACGCAATCATTATTTTTAGTAAAACTAGTGTTGAAAGTTCAGGTATTCCAAAAACCTCGTAATGAGAATGATGTACTCCAAGTCTTTTAACCACTTCATTCCCAACAATACTAGCAAAAAAACTTGGTATTAAGGCTTCATAACTCATCTTACCTAAAACAGACACTTCTAATCCAAATATTGTTCCAGCAAGAGGTGTTCCAAATATAGCTGAGAATCCACCACTAACTCCTGCCATAAGCATTATCTTTGAATCTTCCTTATTTAATTTTAATAGCTTTCCTATAGCTTCCGCTATACTTGCACCAATCTGGACTCCAGTACCCTCTCTACCAGCTGATCCACCAAAAAAGTGCGTCACAACTGTTCCAAAGAAAACTAATGGAACCATACGAAGTGGTACATCTCCACAATATTCATTTATATTTTCAATAATTAAATTATTACCTTTTACTGAATTTCTTCCATACTTATAATATAAAAAACTTACTAGTGCTCCCCCAAGTGGCAATAGAAATAAAACCCAGCCATGATTCATTCTATAATCTGTTGCCCATTCTAAGGATTTTAAAAATACTGCTATTACACCACCTATAAAAACACCTATTAAACTTCCTATTAATAGCCACTTTAAAAATGTTCTTCCTAGAAGAATTGTATTATTGCTATTTGTTTTTAAATATTCCTTCCATTTGTGCTTCATTGATATTTTTCCTTTCTTATTTTAAAATTTTTTAGCAAAAAAATAACTCCTACAAAATATAAGTTATAACTATATAACTTATATTTTGTAGGAGTCATTAGCATAAAGCATTTAATGGCGAACTCCATCGCCCGTAAAAATTACTTTAAAATAGTACCATAATTATTAATACTTGTCCATATTTAATATCTTAAACCTATGCAAATCAACTCACTTTTAAAACATAGCCTAAAAAACAAATAAGAGTTATGTTAAAATATTCTTTCAACATAACTCCATCTAAAATTTATAACAAATTTAAATAATCATTTTTATATTTAATAATTTCTATTCACTTTTGATCTACTATATAATCCCAATGCTACTAAAGAGAAAAATACAGGTCCGGCTATCATCCATAAAGTAGAACTCCAATCTCCATTTATAGCTGGTGATATTATTGTAAATGCATTAGCAAATCCCACTACTAAAACAGTAGCAAAGGTTCCTAACAGGGCAGCTCCTTCTCCTTTATATATTTCAAAAGGCTTATTTATATTTTTCTTTCTTTTAAATGAATAAAAGGCTCCTGATATAAACATATATGGTATAGTCATTGCAACATTAGTCATAAGAACTAATTTCGAGAAAAATTTTGATGCTCCTTCTCCACCGAAGGATACTAATAATATTATTACAACAACAATAACACACTGAGCTATCATTGCATTTCTAGGTACTCCGTCATCTAGCTTTGCAATTTTTTTAGGCCAAATTGTCTCTGGTGTTCCTTCAATTAATTGTCTTAAAGGAGAATATGCACCAGTAAAAACAGCTCCAACTAAGGCAAAGAACATTGATAACCCCACAAATCTAGAAATCCATAAGCCTAAACTTAAAGCACTACTCTCAGCTAAATTAAATGCTAATCCTAATTGATATCCTAAATTTCTCATTAGTACATAAGCTACGTTTCCCATATGAACCGTATCAAAAGATAATATATCTTGCCAATTTGTAAATACTCCACACATCAATATTCCTAAAGAATATCCTATAGATATAATAATTGCCGCTAATATTATTCCCTTAGGAAAAGTCTTAGTAGGATTTTCGGTTTCATCAACTAATCCTCCAACAACCTCTATTCCTCCATAAGCAAATATTGCAAAGACTGAAAAAGATAATACAGCTATTATATTTTGATAATCAGGATTTGGAGAACTTATGAAATCCATAGTACTTGAAATTGGTTGAGCTAAAGTAAAATCATTCAAAACCCATATTAAGATGGCTCCTAATATTAAAAGTACATTTAATAACATTACGAAAATACCTGCTGTACTTGTAACTTTCTTTATTTTATCTATACCCTTTGTAGCGATTAAGGTTATAACTATTATTAATATACACCCCATTAAGCCTAAGGTTTGAGTTGAATTTAAACCAAGAAAATGCCAAGTGTTGGTTGTATCTTTACCTGTAATAGCATTTGATAAAGGTATCCAAATACTTGATGATACATTAACCATCCAAATCAAGTAAGCTGCATACCACATAAAAGTTCCTACAAAGGCATACTTATCTCCTACTGATTTTTCCATCCATGAATATATACCACCCTTTTCTGTTTTAAAGGCAGCACCATATTCTGCAACCATAAATGCAAAAGGTATCAAAAAGGCTATAGCTGCTATTATATACCATAAAATTGCTCCATACCCCATTAAATAAAAAGCTCTTGGCATATTAGCAAAACCAAATACTGTAGTAAATATCATAAGGACTAATTGACTTAGATTAAGCCTACCCTTTTTCTCACTCATAAAAACAACTCCTCATCATAAGTTATACTATTAGTATCTAGTTTTACTAATTATTTAATTATTTATTTAGGAAATATATCCCTTTATTCTGTAATAATATCTTCAACAACATTTATTCCATTATCAAGCATAGAATTTAAGAATACATAATTCATAAAATTAGCTCTATGCATAGGTGCATCAAATGTATTTACAAGTTTTTTAGGTATATATATCTCTCCATTTTTATTAACTCTATTAAAATCTGTTCTTAAACTTATAGCTAATTGATAAACACATATGTCTGTGCAATCCCCTACTATTATTATGTTATCTATTTTATTTTCATCAAAATTAAATTTTTCTTCTAAAAATCCATTGGTTGAATTTTTCTTTATAACTTCTATTCCTTCTAAATTTAATTCATCTACTAATTCCCACTCCTCAGTATCAATCATACAATGTTTAGGGTATGCTCTTAACTCTACAGACTCCTCTGTGTGATAATCAGTAAATGCTTTAACTTTTATTCCTTTTTCTAAAGCTACTTTAACCAATTTACTTATTGGATTTATTAAACTTTCTATTCTTGAACTATATAAAGCACCTTTTTTTGCAAATCCTTTATTCATATCAACTATTAAAAGCATTGTTCTTTCTTTATCTAAATCCTCTAGTGATATATTTTCTAAAGATTGAAGTCTTTCATAAATTCCCTCCATCATTTCATGAGTTTCATTCAATAATATTTCTTTATTATTCATGATATAATTCCCCCTATACTTAAATATAATATTTTATATATTTTATATTATCTAATCAATCAATTCTTTTATCAATAATTGTAGATATTTTTAACACTTAATTAAAGTATTTAAACTTAATAAATTTTTAAGTTTAAATACCATAAATTAGTTTATGATAGTCTTATGTATCTTATAATTGATTAATTTATTTTAACCAAATATAATTAAATAATAATCATACAAAAGGAGGTTACATATTGAATAAGTTTTTCAAAAACAATCAAATATATATAAAAGCAATATTAGTAGTAATAGTATCCTATTTATCAATAAAATTAATCGATAACGTACCAAGCGTTATGTCTGGAGCGCATACTGTATTAGCTATACTATCACCTTTTTTACTAGCTTTTATTATTGCTTACATATTAAATCCAATCGTTAATTTATTTAATAAGAAATTCAAGTTATCGAGAGGACTTAGTATTGTAATAACTTATCTATTGTTTGTTGTATCAATTTCTTTAGCAGCCACTTACTTACTGCCTAAATTATATACAAGCTTAGTTGAATTAATAGATAACATACCTGCATTTACAATCTATGTCCAAAACTTATTTACTGAAATAATGACGCATTTAAAAATTCCTGAAGGAATAAACTCTTATTTACCTCAAAGTGATGCAAATAAGGTAATTACTTTTATAGGTTCATTAGTTACAGTATTATCAAATTGGTTATTAGATACGGCAATTAGTCTAACTAGTTCAATAATAAATTGGGTATTTGGATTCTTAATTTCAATCTATGTCTTAGTAGATAAAGACAAGTTCCTTAGTACAAGCTCTAAAGTTACTAAAATTATTTTTGGTAAAAGATTTGGAAATGAATTAATAGATTTTGTAAAAATACTTAACTATAAGATAGGAACTTATGTAGGTATAAAAGCTATTGATTCCTTAATCATAGGAATTTTAGCATTTATAGGACTATCATTAATGAACTCTGAATATGCTCTTCTATTATCAGTAGTAGTTGCAATAACTAATATGATTCCTTATTTTGGTCCATTTATAGGAATGGTTGTTGGATTCTTTATAAATGTATTTGTAAGTCCAATGAAAGCGCTTATTGTTCTAATTTATCTTTTCTTATTACAACAATTTGATGCTTGGTACCTAGACCCTAAACTTATAGGAAATAGAGTTGGTCTTAGTCCATTTTTAGTAATTCTAGGTGTAACTATAGGTGGTGCCGTTTATGGTCCTATAGGTATGATTCTTGGAAGTCCAGTTATGTCAGTCCTTAAAATATATACTAGAAAATTAATAAATAAATTTGAATATAGAGCAGAATAAATAAAGATAGATTGTATAATTTTATACAGTCTATCTTTTATCTTTATAAAAATAGGCTCCGTTTTAAAATCAACATTCACCTAAAGCAAGCTCTAGCTTAAGTTTAATTTCATTACAAACTCATCTACAAGTATATCTTTATTCTTTGATTTTATTAATCTCAATATTGAATCAGATTTTTTTATTGCTACTGTAATTGGTAAATCATAGTCATCTTCTTTTTCAAAATACATAAGAGGTTGTCCTGTTAAAACATTTCCTCCAATATCAATCATAGGTTCTACAGATTTTATATTTTTATTTATATGGGTACTTACTAGTATATCTACTTCATTATTTACTCTTATTTCTATAACTCCAAATTCTTTTGAAATATTAGTAACTTCTCCATCAACTGGTGAAAAGAAAAATTCATTATGTGAACTTAAACTAATCAAATCTTCTAAATCACCTAATTTGAAAGCCTTATTTAAAACAACATACTCCAGAACAGTTCCATCACCTGGAGCCATAACATTAATTTCTCCACTTGCCCTATTCAACATCTTTGAACACCTCTTATTTCAAGAATTTTCTGACTTTTTAATAATTTATATGTTATTGTGGTTAAAATTATTATATAAATATTTTTTATTTTTTGAACGTTTATTATTGATTTTGATTGTTTTTGGATGTATAATCTAATTACAAGGTTCTAGGAGGTTATTATGTTAAGTGAAAAAAGGCATGAAATAATATTAAACTTATTAAAATTAAAAGGATTTGTTGGTCTTAACGAATTGCTTGAATCAACAGAAAGCTCTGAATCAACTATAAGAAGGGATCTTAGCTACTTAGAATCAATAAACTTACTTAAAAGAGTTCATGGTGGCGCAAAATCACTAGATAATGTATCGAAAGAATTAAGTTATAATGAAAAATCATCCAAAAGCATTCATGAAAAAAGAGCTATAGCAAAATATGCAGCTTCTTTAATTAAAGATGGAGATTGTATCTTTATCGATGCAGGAACTACAACCTATGAATTAATCGATTACTTAGAAAACAAAGATATTTTTGTGGTAAGTAATGGATTATCTCATATAGATACACTTATTCAAAAAAATATTAAATGTTACATGATTGGTGGAAATGTAAAAATTTCTACAAAGGCAATAACAGGATCTGATGCACTGATGTGTCTTTCAAAGTTCAGATTTGACAAATGCTTTATTGGTGCCAACGGAGTACATCCCACTTATGGATTAACTACTCCTGATACTGAGGAAGCCATATTAAAAGAATGTGCAATAAAGAACTCTAGAAAATCTTATTTGTTAGTTGATGACTCTAAGTTTGGAGAAATTTCAACTATAAAATTTGCTGATATTGATAAATGCATAATAGTAACAAACGAAAAACCAGAAGATAATACATATGATAAAAAAACTGATATAAAGGTGGTTGATATTTAATGATTTATACACTTACTCTTAATCCATCTATTGATTATGTAATAGATGTAGAAAATCTAGAACTTGGAAAAGTCAATAGAACTTCTAAAGACTTTAAATTTCCAGGTGGAAAAGGAATAAATGTCTCAAGAATTTTAAGCAATCAAAAGGTAGACAATGTAGCTCTTGGATTTCTAGGAGGATTCACTGGTAAATTTATTGAAGATAAATTAAACTCTTTAGGAGTAAAAACAAACTTTATAAAAGTAAATGGAGATTCAAGAATTAATGTAAAAATTAAATCTAATGAAGAAACAGAAATAAATGGATCTGGCCCAATGATATCTGACGAAAATTTAAATTCACTTTTCAATAGATTAGATAAATTAAAAGAAGGAGATATATTAGTACTTGCAGGTAGTATTCCTACTACTCTTCCTAGAGATTTATATCTTCAAATACAAAAAAAAGTTTCTCAAAAAAATGTAAAAGTAGTAGTTGATACCTCTGGGAAAGCTCTTTTAGAAGCCATAAAAAATAAACCATTTTTAATAAAACCAAACAATCATGAAATTGAAGAGATATTTGATGTAAAAATCAACTCTGAGGAAGAACTTATTAAATACGGAAAAGAGTTAGTTTCTCTTGGAGCTGAAAATGTAATAATATCTATGGCTGGAGATGGAGCTTTATTAATAACTAAAGATGGTGTCTTTAAAGGAAATGCACCTAAAGGAGAGGTTAAAAATTCTGTTGGAGCTGGTGATTCCTTAGTAGGTGGTTTCTTAGCTAAATATGTTGATACTAAAGATTTAATTGCTTCTTTTAAAAACGGAATAGCATCAGGAAGTGCTAGTGCATTCTCCTTAGATTTAGCTCTTGCTGAAGATGTTAATAAACTACTACCAATTATAGAAATAAAAAGATACTGGGAGGATTAACAAATGAAAATTTCTCAATTATTAAGCATTGATACAATTAAACTTAATCTTAAAGCAACTAATAAAGATGAAATTATAAATCAATTAGTTGATGTTTTATGGGATGCTGGAAAACTAAATGATAAAGTTCTTTATAAAGAAGAAATTTTAAAAAGAGAAAGCCTATCTTCAACTGGTATAGGTGAAAGAATAGCTATTCCTCATGCTAAGACTTCTGCAGTTAAAAACGCTGCCTTAGCTCTTGGTATATATAAAGATGGTGTAGATTATGATTCACTTGATGGTGAACCTGTTAACATAGTTTTTATGATAGCTGCTCCTGAAGGCGCTAATAATGAACATTTAGAGACTCTATCAAGACTTTCAGTGTTATTAATGAACCCTGAATTTAAAAATGGACTTTTAAATGCTAAAACTCCACAAGAAGTTCTTTCACTTCTTGATAAATTTGAAGAAAATGATGAATCCGAGGATTCTAACCCTCAAGAAAACGATTCAAACAAAAAATATATACTAGCTGTTACAGCTTGCCCAACTGGTATAGCCCATACTTATATGGCTGCTGACTCACTTAATAAAACAGCTAAGGAAATGGATATAAATATAAAAGTTGAAACAAACGGTTCAACAGGGGTTAAAAATAAATTAACTCAAGAAGATATTGATAAAGCTGACGGAATAATAGTTGCAGCAGACAAACAAGTTGACATGGCTAGATTTAACGGTAAAAAGGTCGTAATAGTCCCAGTAGTTCAAGCTATGAAGAGACCTAAAGAATTAATAAACGAATCCTTAAATGGATCTGCCCCAGTTTACTCTCATTCTGGAGATTCATCTAGTTCTTCATCTAGTAAGTCAGAAAAAAGAGGCTTTTACAAACACTTAATGAATGGTGTTTCAAACATGCTACCATTCGTTGTTGGTGGAGGTATCCTAATAGCTATTTCATTCATGTTCGGCATACACTCAGCTGATATTAATAATCCTAGTTTTAACCCAATAGCCAAGCTATTAAATGATATAGGTGGTGCAAACGCATTCTTCCTTATGATTCCTGTACTTGCTGGTTTCATTGGATCAAGTATAGCTGACAGACCTGGTTTCGCACCTGCTATGGTTGGTGGTTTAATTGCATACAATAGCGGTTCTGGATTCTTAGGTGGCTTAATCGCAGGTTTCCTAGGTGGTTACGTTGTTGTATTCTTAAAGAAAATATTTAGTAAATTACCTCAATCATTAGAAGGTATTAAGCCGGTTTTATTATATCCTCTATTCGGTATCTTAATAACTGGTGTCTTAATGTACGTAGTAGTAGTAGGTCCTGTAACTGCTTTAAATAATAACATTGCAATCTGGCTAAGCAATATGGGTACTGGAAACTTAGTTCTTCTTGGAATAGTATTAGGTGGAATGATGGCTATAGATATGGGCGGTCCTATAAACAAAGCTGCATTTACATTTGGTATAGCAATGATTGCTTCTGGCAACTACTATCCACATGCTGCTATAATGGCTGGTGGTATGGTACCTCCACTTGCAACAGCTTTAGCAACTACTTTCTTCAAAAATAAATTTACTAAGGATGAAAGAGATGCTGGTGCTACTAACTATATAATGGGATTAACTTTCATAACTGAGGGAGCTATTCCATTTGCCGCTGCTGACCCATTCAGAGTCATTCCAGCCTGTGTTATAGGTTCTGCTATAGCGGGAGGATTATCAATGGTATTTAAGATAGGATTACCTGCTCCTCACGGTGGAATATTCGTAATTCCAGTAGTTGAAGGAAACCCATTCTTATATATCTTATCAATAGTAATAGGCTCAATTGTAGGAGCTCTTCTAATAGGATTCTTAAAGAAACCTGTTTCTGAAAGAAATAAATAATATATAAATTAAAAGGTGATGTATTAGTAAAAACTCTCTAATACATCACCTTTATTTATCTTTCTTATTTTAAATTAACATAGAGTTATTACCTATAAAATGTATATAACCTGTAAATAAATAAAAGCTTAGATAAAACCAATGAAATTTTATCTAAGCTTTATTTTAATGACTTAACATCTAAGCCTATATATACTTGTTTAAACTATAATATAACTTTAAATATTTCTACTACTATTGCTGCTATACCAGCACTTATTGGAATTGTTAATATCCAAGCCCAAACTATATTCTTAGCAACACCCCATTTAACAGCCTTAGGGTTTTTAGAAGCTCCAACTCCCATTATAGTAGTTGTTATTATGTGAGTTGTACTTACTGGTGCATGGAACATAGTGGCTATTCCAATAACTCCTGCGGCTCCAGTTTGTGCCGCGAATCCGTTAACTGGGTTTAATTTAGCAACTCCACTTCCCATTGTTTTTATTATCTTTTGTCCACCTATTGAAGTTCCTGTAGCCATAGCAATAGCACATAAAGCTATAACCCAAGTTGGTACTTCAAAAGTAGATAAAAATCCACCACTTAAAAGTGCCATAGTAATTATACCCATTGATTTTTGAGCATCATTACCACCGTGGTTTAATGCCATTAAAGCACCTGATGCAACTTGTAGCTTTGAGAAAATTCTATTTACAGGACCTGGCTTACATTTTCTTAAAGCCCAATTTAGTACAATCATAAATATGTATCCAACTATTAGACCTATAATTGGTGATAATATAAGCCAAAGAATTACTTCATCAAAAAGTGTTCCCCAACTTACTATGTTAATTGAATGAGAATAAGCTATTCCTCCACCTATTAATGCCCCTATTAAGGCATGAGAAGAACTACTTGGAATTCCAAAATACCAAGTAATAAGATTCCATATTATAGCTCCTAATATAACTGCTGCGATTACCCATAAAGGCATTTTACTTTGGTCTACTATACCATCACCAACAGTCTTAGCAACCTCTGTTCCTAAAAAAGCCCCTATAAAGTTAAATACGGCACATAAAGCTATGGCAGCTTTAGGTGAAAGCGCTCTTGTTGAAATTGATGTAGCAACGGCAGTTGCTGTATCATGAAATCCATTTATAAAGTCAAAAAGTAATGTTAAGAGAATTATAACAATAGTTACCGCTAAAGTACTAGACATACTTCATCACAACTCCCTCAACTATATTAGCTACAGCCTCACAACTATCTAAAGTTGCTTCAAAGAATTTATATATTTCTCTCCATTTTATTATTTCAAGAACTGGAGTTTTTCCATCCTCAGCAAATAGTTCTGAAACTATTTGTCTATAGAAAACATCTCCTTTGTTTTCAATTTTATTTATTGAAATTACTCTCTCTGTAATTTCTTTATTTCTCTTTTTCATATGCTTAAATTCTTCCATTAAAGCTACTAATTCTTTAGTCGCATCAATTATTAAGCCTCCTAAAACCTTAGCACCTTCTCTTGACTCATTTATATTAAACATAATGAATCTATGCATAGTACTTTCTATTGAGTCTAAAATATCATCCATTTTTTTTGTTATAGAAAATATATCTTCTCTATCAATAGGAGTTATAAAAGAATTATTTAGTTCTTCTATAAGATTATGAACTATTTCATCTCCTTTATGTTCTAACTCTTCTACTCTTGCTACGTGGCTTGTCTTGTTTTCAAGATCGCCTAAAGCTTCACTTAAGATTATTGCTGCTTTTTCTACATTTTTTGCTTCATCGATAAACATATCATAAAATTTATCATCTTTAGGATTTAAGTTAAACATTCTTTTTTCATCTCCTGATTCTTATTATGAATTTTTATTTAACAAACTTAGTATAGCACAAGTTTTTTCTATTTTTAACATTGAATTAATTAATTAACTTACACTTAACACAGAAATATATATTTATCCATTTATTTAGTATTAAGCTTGTATTTTTTAAATTTAATTAAAAATACTTTCATAAAAACCTTTTTTATCGTTAATTAAGTGTAAATCAGCTTAACAATTATTTATGTAAGCATCAATCTATCTTTTAATATTTCATTAATAAGCAAAAAAGTTCTATTAAAATAAAGAATCATATAAAAAATCATACTAATCATTTATATAATTATATTTAATAGAACTTTTAAATTCAAAATTTATTTTATGTTAAAAGTTTTTTTGCTTCTAGAGCTCTTTGTATTATAGTTATAAAGATAACTATTGAAAAAATGTTAGTTACTACCCCTAATTTCGTAGCTGATAATAAAATCATTAAAGAAAAGAAAATGAAACCTTCTGATCTTTCTGCTATTCCAGCTTGATATCTAAAAGATTTAACTCCGTTATTTTCTGCTAAAGCTCCTACTGTTAAGAATATTGTCATTGATATTAAAATCATCATTGTTAAAACTAATAATTCTAACCTACTACCTTCAAACTTTAAAGCTAAAACTAAAATTATGCTTAATTCTACGATTCTATCAAAAGTTATATCTAAAAGTGTTCCGAAAGCACTAGTTAAATTCTTTTTTCTTGCCATAGCACCATCTACTGAGTCCAAATATCCTGATATCCAAAGAAATGCTACAGCTAAAATCAATTTATCAAAATAAAGCAATACAGAACTTAAAACTCCTATTATTAAGGCTATTATACTAACACTGTTTGGTGTTAGCCTACACTTTAATAAAATATTAGCACCTAAATTTATAAATGGATTTACATACTTTCTTCCATAAGTATCTAACATTAATTTTCTCTCCCTACTTTGTTTGCTAATTTAATTCTATTTATCCATTGGTTAATTGTACTTATATTTTTCTGACTTTTAACTTTACCATTAATAACATCCTCATTAAAAATCAAATCTAATATATGTAACACATTTTTATCTGATGATTTAAAGGTATTTACACATGATTCACAATAGGAAATTATATTTTCACATTCTGTGGAATTAGCTCTCTTATTTTTCTGACTTTCCCATAGCTCCTTATTAGTAACTCCTACCATACCTCCACAGCCACAACATTCAGTTTTACTTCTATTTTTTTCGAACTCGACTATTTTAATTCCTAATTCATTAAGTATATTTCTAACTGCTTCATGTATTTGATTTTCTTTTTTTATTGGGCATGGATCATGTAAAGCAAACTTTTCCTTACAATTCAAATACTTATTTTTAAGCTCTACAGGTACTCCAAGCTCATTAATAACTTCCCATAGTGTTATTACCTTAATCTCATTAAAAGCTTCTCCAAAAGTCTTATAGCAATTTTCACAGGCTACTATTATTTCATCAACGCCTTTATTTTTTATATTCTTCTCTATATCTTTTAAATTCTTTTCAAATAAATCTAAATTTCCTATATCCTTTGAAGGCTTTCCACAACACTTTAATAAAATCTCTATTTCTCCCAAGTTCATTTCTAAGTAGTCCTTTATTTTAAAAATAATATCATTATGGTATCCACTTAGACTGCACCCTGGAATAAATACTCTTTTAATCTTTTTATCATTGTCTTTTGATGTTAAAAACTTAGAAAAACTCCCCTTTTGATGACTTTGAACAACTTTTAAGTTAAATCTTTTCTTAGTATCCTTTAAATTTTCTCTATAAGATTTTATTCTAAACTTATGAAACATTTCTTTTAAATTTATATCCTTTGGACATGTTTCAGTACATGCATTGCAAAGCATACAAGAATATGAAATTTCCTCATAACTTATCTTATTTTCATCTATAGCATTTAATATATTTTTAGGACTTTCTCCAAACTTATTCATCATTGGACAAACCTTATAACAAAGTCCACAGTCAATACAATTTTCTAAATTTTTCTTTAGTTCTCTATTTGGCATTTTTACCTCTCTTTTCATTCCAAACTTTTTTTCCTACATATATAGCTATACTTAAAGCGAATAGTATTAAAAGTCCACTCATAAGTAATTGTGCTCCTCCCGTAAGCATTCCACCTACATAAGAGTATATTATTGTTGCTGGTAATTGACCAATTCCAGTAGCTATAAAGAATGACCAAAAACTCATTGATGTTAATCCAGCTGCATAGCTAACTATATCAAAAGATATAAATGGTAATAATCTAGCTATTAATATAGTATGCTTACCATATTTCTCAAAAAATCCATCTATATCTTTTAATGCAAACTTACTAGTTAATTTTTCAACAGCATCTCTTCCTAATCCTCTTGCTATAAAGAAACATAAGGCAGCTCCAGCCATGGCACTACTCCATGATAATATAGCTCCCTTAACCCATCCAAATATAGCTGCATTACTTAAAGTTATTAAAAAAGCTGGTATTGGAGCAATTACAGATTGAAGTATCATTAAGAAAAATGATGTTATTGGCGCCCATATTCCAAAAGATAATATATACTCCTTTATCATATCCAAATTCATACTGCTTAAATAAAAAATCATTTGATTTACTTTACTATTTACAATTGGAACAAAAAAATATACTCCTAAAATAATTATTAAAATTCCTAAGGTAATAACCCATGATTTTGTGTTTTTTTTCACCCTATCCCCTCCATTTTTATTTAATAAATTTGATATTATTAACTTTAAATTATTAAATTCTATAAATAATTTATTAAAATAATTTTCCTCAAAAATCTATGATATAAAATCATGTACTTAATATATAAAAATTTTATATTATACACACTAATTAATTATATAGTAAAATTCATAAATGAACATACTCCTCATTGTAAATAAAAAAATAGAGTGTTCAAATACTTCTAAATAGAATCAATAAAACATTTCTTAATCCTATCTAATATTTTGAGCCACTCTATATAAAAACTTTTATTCTATTTAAATTTATTTCATATGATAAACACTATTACAAATAAAAAATCAGGTACTACTCTTAAAGTAATACCTGATTTTTTAAAAACTATATTGATTATATATTAAAAAATTATTTTTTAACCTTTAACTCCTCCAATGTTAACACCTTCTGTTAGCTTCTTATGAACTAATGAATAGATTATCATTGTTGGTACCATTACTATTACTAGACCAGCAAATAATGCACCCCAGTCAGTGGCAAACTTTTGAACTTCCATTAAGTTTTGTAAACCTACTGGTAAAGTTTTCTTTTCAGCGTCTGTTATGAAAGTCATTGCCATAGCATACTCATTCCAGTAGTTCATGAAGTTAAATATCATTATAGTTATTATACCTGGTTTAGCTAATGGAACTACTATCTTTGTTAAAATTTGAAGATTAGTACATCCATCTATCATTGCAGCTTCTTCATAGTCTTTTGCAATACCTTTCATAAATCCACTCATTATATAGATTGAGAAAGGTAAACTTAATACTGCATATACAAGAGCTAGTGCAAAAAGATTATTTAATAAGTTCATTTTTTCTAATATTGTAAATAAAGGAACTATGATATATACAGGTTGAATGAATAATCCAGCCATAAATAAATTTTTTATTAAATTACATCCAAAGAACTTTTGTCTAGCTAAAACATAAGATGCTGGTACACTTAAGCATAATGATAAAGTCATAGCTATTACAGTTACTAATATTGAGTTAAGGAAGTAAGCTCCCATGTTAGCTTCAGTAAATGCAGTTACATAGTTTGCAAATCCAAAACTTGTTGGTAGAGACCATGGGCTTGCATAGAACTCTTTAGTAGTTTTAAATGAAGACATTATTGTCCATATGATTGGTACTATAACTAGAATAGTTGCAGCTATTAATATTACTCTTAATAAAGTATGGGATATTATTTTTTTAGTTTTATTTTCAGTATCTAACCCTACATTCTTTTTCTTTTTAGTTTCTAACATGTTATCTCACTCCTTTCTGCTGTAATTTTTTAATTCTCTTTTCCTCTCTTGCATCAGAGTCACTTAATTTATTGATTATTAATGCAAGGATCATAGCAAAGGCAAATATAGTTACTCCAACTGCCATAGCATATCCATATTGAGAATTTGTAAATGCTTGCTTATACATGTATGTTAATAAAACCTCTGATTTTCCATTTGGTCCACCCTTAGTCATTACAGTTACAAATATGAAACTTAGGTTAAGTGCACCAGTAATAAAGAAGGCAAATGTTACTCTAACAACATCCCATAAAAGTGGTAATGTTACATATCTAAACTTTTGCCAAGCTGAAGCTCCCTCTAAATAACAAACTTCATAAAGTGATGGTGATATTCCATCTAATCCAGCTATATAAATTACCATGTAATAACCTACAGCCTGCCATACCATAGTTATAATTAAGGCCCATAAAACCAATTTTGAATCTCCAAGCCATGCTAAGCCAGCCAACTTATCCAGCCCTATCATTTCAAAAAACGCTTTAAGTATTCCTATTGATGGGTCATAAACGTATGTAAATAAAACCCCTATAACAACCATTGATAATATATTTGGGAAAAATAATATAACTCTGTAGAAATTCCTTTCTTTTAATTTACTTTGAGTTATTACTACTGCTAAGAATAAAGAAAGAGTTATTGTTATTGTTGGAAATAAGACTATTATGAAAAATGTATTTCCAAATGCCTCTTTAAAATATCTATCACTTAAAAGTGCTTGAAAGTTTTCTAACCCTACAAATACTGGTTCCCCTGAAATCCCACTCCATTCATATAAAGACATCATGAACCCTTTTCCAATTGGATATAGCATAAATATTGTAAATAGTATAAGTGCTGGCAATACACACATTGCTAAAAATATTTTTCTTTTATTACTGTTCATGAAATTTCACCCCCTATAATTTTTAAAGAAGGAGAAGAATTTCTCCTTCTTCTAAATGCTTTTGCTTTATATTTAGTAATTATTCAACAATTTCTTTAGCCATAGTTTGAGAATCTGCTTCTAAGTTCTCTATCCACTCGTCAACAGTTAACTCTTTGTTTATGATACTTCCTATTGGTGCAAATACGCTATCTTGTCTAAAGTCAATCTTAGAATTAGTTGGTTTGAATGAAAGTGGGATTGGTTTAGCTCCCTCTTCAACTACCTTATAAGACTCATATCCTGATGCATCTAATGAACCTTTAGCTTTTTCAACTGCTCCTTTAACTGGAACTACAGCTTTAGCTATTTCTGCGTTCTTTTGAACCATAGCATCTGTGTATTGGAATGCTAGGAAATCTTTAGCTAAGTCAATTTGATCTGATTTAGCAGGGATATACATTTGCTCTATTGTAGTTGTTACATATGGAGTATCCCCTTCTTTAAATGATGGTGGAGCCATAAATCCGAATTCAAATCCTTCTGGTATAGCATCTTTCATTTCTCCTTCTAACCAGCTACCACATGGTAAGAATAATGCTTTTCCATTTAAGAACTCAACCTGAGCTTGAGTATGAGACATACCAACTGTTCCATTAAGAACCATATCCTCATCAGCCATCTTTTGGAATACATCTAATGCCTTCTTAACATTTGGATCTTTCCAAGCGCCTTCTTCATAGTTAAATATCTTTTCTACAGCTTCTTCTCCTGCAGCACTAGCTAACATTGGGAATACGATAGCTTCGTTATATCCTGGAGCTTGTCCTTGATAAGTATAAAGAGCTATTCCTTCCTCTTTAGCTTTTTCACCTAAAGTAAAGAATTCATCCCAAGTTTTTGGAACATCCCATCCTTTTTCTTTAAATAAAGCTTTGTTGTACCACATACCTGTTACGTTATAATAAAGTGGTGCTAAGAACACTTTTCCATCTCCATATGGAGTTGTAAGTGGTGTATCTAAGAAACCTGGTAATATTTTATCTTTTAATTTTTGTCCTGCATTGTCTGGGTCTTCTCTATCAAATACATCAGTTAAATCTACTAAAGCTTTATCTTTTACTAAAGCATTAGCTATACCTGATGGGTCGTTTGAACTTAAGTATATGAAGTCTGGTGTATTTTCTGATGATAATTTTGGTCTTATAATATCACCAATTTTAGGGTTAGCCTCCATCTTAACTTCTACATCTGGATTTGCAGCTTCGAAAGCATCTATGCAAGCTTCCCAGTAATCTTTACCAAATCCACCTTCAAAAACAGCTATTTCTAAAACCTTCTTCTCTCCTGAGCCTTCAGATTGCTCAGTTGATGGCTTTTCATTATCTTTAGGTGCTTCATCCTTACTACCACATCCAACAAATGTAGATGCTGCAATAGCTGTAACACATGCAACTGTTAGCATTTTAACCAATTTTCTTTTCATAATCTCTCTCCTCCAATACCCTTACTCATTTCTTGTAAACATTTTCTTTACATTCTTATGATACTTCTTAATGGAAATTTTTTGAATATAAGTATTTTACTTAAACATGTACTTTTTTTACAATATTTATCCAAAGCAAAAATAATCCATATCTATGACAAAACTTTATTGCTGTAGTCTTTTTTAAATTTAGATGGACTTACGCCATAAAACTTTTTAAAAACTCTATTAAAGTAAAATTGGTCTGTCATTCCAATGCTATTAGCCACTTCCTTAACTAAATTATCTGGATATTTTAATAATTCCTTTGCCTTTTTCATTTTTACTTCATTTATAAAATACATAAGATTTTTACCTGTTTCATTTTTAAAAATCCTACTTAAATAACTTTCATTCAAATTAACAGCACTAGCTACCATAACTAATGTTATTCTTTTATCCACATTCTTCTCTATAAACTTTATAATTTCATTAACTTCTTTTTTATAATTTAATTCCTTACTTTTTATATATCTTTGATTTATATAATCTATTAATTTAAGAGAACTATTTATTAGTTCATCCATATTTTCACTCTTTAATATAGTTTCTTTAAGAAGCTTCAAATCATTTGAATTTTCTTCCTGAACATACTCATGATTTTCTATTAACTCACAAATAAAATTAACATGGTTTATTAAATCTTCAGGTTTTATATACATATTAGAACATCTTCTAACAAGCTCTTTTATAAGCTCTTTGTTAGCAGAAATCTCTCCTAATTCTATATTTTCTAAAATAGCATCTGTAATTTCTTTCTTAAGTTTTATAGCATCTCCAAAGCCTGGAAAATCATCAATAACAGTTAAAGAACTTTCTTTTCCATAGAATCTTAAGCTAAGAATTTCTTCTCCCTTTTTAAATAATTCTTTCAGCCTTTGTACATTCTCAATTTTAGATAAAATAACTGCACTTACTTTAATATTTAAATAAAGCTTTATTAAATTTTGAATATTAACTGTTTTAAGCTTTAAATTAGTAGAATCCATTTTTGAAATAAAAAGATATTTATGATTATTTATTGGAATAATTTTGATTTCATTAGAACTAAACTCTTCTTTTATTATGTTCTCTATAGTAACAGTTAATTTATTTTTATCTTTTATCTTATCTTCATAAACCTTTTTATGATTGTCTATACAAATACATGCTCCACTATAATCTCCATCCTCTTTATTTAAAAAGCTTAAATTAGGAAATTTACTTAAAAGCTCATCATATGAAAGTTCATCTTTAAGATATTCTCTTATTAAAGATAGTTCTGCTATTTTTTTAGTTTTATTAAACTCATTCTTTAACTTTTCTTCCTTTTTTTCATCTTCTTTCAATTCTTCTAAATTCTCACGGAACTTATCTACAATTTCTTCTAATTCCTTTGGTCTAAGAGTTATTTTTAGTAAATAATCAGCTGCACCCTTTTTCATAGCCTCTCTAACTAATTCAAATTCACCATGATTGCTTAGAACAAGTATTTTCCCTTTAAAATCTAGCTCCTTAAGCTTTTCAATTAATTCAATTCCATTTAATCCCTTCATTTTAAGATCAGTTATTATAAAATCAGCACCATTTTTATTTAGTATATCCAAAACCTCTTCCCCATCTTGAGCTAACCCAACTATACTAAACCCATGTGCCTCCCAATCGATTATATTTTGCATGGCAATTCTAACTATTTTCTCATCATCAGCAATAATAACCTTAAGCATAAAAATTCCCCCTTAAATTCTTTTTGGAATTATTATTCTAACAACAGTCCCTTTATTTACTTCACTACTAATAGTTGTTCCATAACCTACCCCAAAAGTTAACTTTATTCTTTCATCAACATTGTTCCATCCAATACCAGAAAGTTTATTGTCTTTTACCTTTTCCTCACTATTGAAACCTTTTCCATTGTCTTTAATAGATATTAAAATCTTTTCGTCTTCTTCAGTAATCTTAATAATAATCTTTTGATTTTCCTTATTCTCGTCAATACCGTGAATTATTGAATTTTCAACTATGGGTTGAAGAATAAACTTTATTACTTTATTATCTAGTAAATTTTCATCCACCTCATATTCAACATCAAAAGAATTACCATATCTTATTTTTTGAATGACAACATAGTTTTTTATATTGTCAAGTTCTTCTCTAATAGTCACAAGTTCATTTTTATCTATAATAGTATTTCTTAAAAGTTCTGCTAAAGAGCTAAGTCCTTCGCTTACTGTATAATCTTGATTCATTAAGGCTGTCCACTTTAATGAATTTAATGTATTAAAAAGAAAATGAGGATTAATTTGTGCTTGTAACATTCTTATTTCTAAATCCCTTTTCTCTATTTCTTGTAACTTTGTTTTTTTAATTAATTCATTTACTCTTCTTAGCATAGAATCAAAACTATCAGAAATCACACCAATTTCATCCTTATAAAAGTCATTTACTTCAACAGTTAAATCTCCTTTAGATACCCTTTTCATTTTGTTTAACAGATTGTACAAAGGCACCTTAATGCTTGAATATAGAAAGTATGAAAATATTAAAATTACTAAAATAAAAAGCACACTTATTATAATCATTTCTTTTCTTAAACTTTGAATATCTGAATTTATAAAATCATAAGGAGTTATTGATGCTATATACCAGTTAAACCCCTTTAATTTTCTATAGGTTGCTACATAATTTTCTTCATTAACCAATATCTTCCTAACTGTATCCCTTGAATCTTTATTTTCAAGGAATTTATTTAAATATGGTTCATTTAATATAAAATCCTCATTAATACTATTCTCAGAAATTATTATGTTGTTTTCTTCATCAATTATAAATGTCTCACTTCCATTTCCCATATTTAAAAGAGAAAAAGAAGATGCAAAAACTTCATTTTTTATAGCCATAAAAACATATCCAACAGTATTTTCATCTTGTTTTACTGGAGTTGCTATACATATATGTTCCTCATTGTTTAAAAGAGTAGAAAACCAAAGCAATCCATCCTCTGCTTCATCAGCATACTTTTCGATATCCTCTCTTTTAAAATATTTGAATCCCTGCATATAAACTACATCGTAGTCTTTTGATATTATTTCAACCTCTGCTAAGTTAGGTAGGAGTGATAGTTTCTTCGATAAATAATCATTCATATATTTTAGAAATTCATTTTTTTCTTTTCCATCCATAAACTTATAATTTATAAGATGATTTACTATCTCTTCATTTATAGATAATTCAACGGATGCTCTTTCTAAAAAATCTTTATTTTTGTAAATGTCTTCATCCATGATCGAAAGCATATTTTCTGAATAATTTATTGCATTAATTTTCAGTGCATTAGTAGCTTTTTGGTATAAGAGTATTCCTAATATACTACTACAAAATATTATTCCTATAGAAAAAGAGACTATAAGCCTATTTTTGATAGAAGTTTTTCTAAGAAAATTCGATATTTCACCTAAGGTATTTATTATTTTCTTTATAATCTTCCTCACCTCTCAGCATAATTTCTACATTCTTTTAATATTTTATCATATATGTTATTTTTTTGAAATTAAAACAATAATTTCAACACCAGTTTTTTATTAAGATTTGTACAACATTCTGTAAACATTAAAAAGGTCCTTAGTGTAATTTTCACTAAGGACCTTTAATATAAGGGAATTAAAAGAAAAAGCTTATTTATTTATATCTAGCCATCTAATTTCCATAGGAGCTAAAGTTAAAGTTTCAACCTTAACACCATTTATATATGCATCTGTAACCTTTTCTTCTTGAGTGTTGTTTATTACAGCCATCTTTCCTACTTCTAAGAATGCAGCACACTCAGTATCTATATTAGTTACATAGAATTTTTTCATTTCATCTTCTTTACTTGCAGCCCAATAAATTGCTCTTAATAAAATTCTGCAATTTTCTGGAGTGTATGGGAATCCTGCAAAATAAACACTTCTACCTTTTCCATATGTGTTTACAGCACAAGTTGTATCTCCTCTAAAATTATTCTTAGTGCAATGCTCATTACCAAAATCCATTCTTATAACTTGGTAACTATCTCCCTTTCCATAAACACCTTTCATTCCTTCACCAAAATCTATTGGTAACTCTCCAATTTCTTCTGTTATGAAATGATGTGGATTTAATTCATTATACTTTCTTGTACTTAAACTGAATCCAACCTCTTTATCTACTCCTAAAACATCTGCTAACTGGAAGAACTTATTTTCATAATGTATTGCAGTTGGTTCTCCAACACCTATGAATCCTCCACCATTATTAACCCAATTTCTAATCATAGAAACTAATTTAGGATTTTTCCAATACTCTCCACCACTCCAAGCAGTATAAGCATCTCCAGCATTTATCATAACTCCAATATCATTTGGAATACCATTTTCTAATATATCATCAAAACTTATAAACTCTACTTCTACAGGCATACCACTTAAACATTCAACTATTCCAGCATATGAATATATCTCTTTATACCATAAAGCATGAGCTACTTGTTGTGTTTGCCAACTTCTTAATTTACCCCAACAGTTTAATACTCCAACCTTAAATGGTGTTGTGTAAGCTTTAGTTCCCTTTATAGTATCATGAATTTCTCTAAATTCATCGCATATCTTTTCAACTTGCTCAACAAACTTTGGGAATTTAACTGCAAGACCTAAATATCCACCATATCCTATTCTATCTAATGGACTTCTTAATATGGCTCTTCTTGCTTGTAACCAATTCTCTCTAGCTTCCCCAACAGGATCCCCTGTTTCATTAAATACATCTGGGAAGAAATATGGTAAGAATCTTCCTTCTGTGTACTTAACTCCTGGAATATCAGCAATCATTCTCATAGTTGTTCCATTGCCTACTGAACCAACTACGGCATCTATTCCTATACTTGGGAAATACTTTCCATAAGGCTCTGTTCCTATCCAGTTATCACCTAAGAACATCATTGCTTCTTTTCCATTTTCATGACATAAATCAACTAACTCTTTAGCCATTTTTGAAACATGTTGACATTGGAAATCTATGAAATCCTTATATTGTTTTGTCGGTACTCTAAATGTTGAATTATAATAACCAGCATCAACTATATCTTCAGGTCTTAACTTATACCCTTTTTCTTCTTCAAACTGTTCTAAAGCAAGTGGACTTACTGATGAACTATATCCAAACCAATCAACAAACTTCTCCTTAGCAACTTCATTAAAGCATAATGTGAAGTGATAGAAGAATGTTGTAAATCTAACTACATCAACTTCTGGATTTTCGCCTATCCACTTCTTTAAAGCCTCTTTAACATGTACACTAGTTTTAGCTTGTCTACAATCATAAGGCATTTCATGAGCTTTATCGCCCCAATCGTTAGTTATATGGTTATACATTTGAGTTGGATCCCAAACCATATAAACTAAGAAATTTACTGTATATTCATGATAAGGTGTAGTTTCTTCAACAGTTAAGATTTCACTTTCTTTATCAAAACTCCATTTTGAAGGTTCTATAACTTCTCCAGTAGTTCTATCTATAACTTCCCACCATTTCTTTTCATCATGAACTTTATCTATTTCAAATTGCTGATAATAATATCCAGCTAATATTTTTATTTCAGTTTTTTCTGATTTAGCAATAACAGGTTCTGACATTAAGTAAAGCTGTTGTAACTCATCTTTGTTCTCTCTAGCCCAATCCTGATCACTTCTAACTGTTAAGTATGTAGAATATAACTTAACACCTAAGTCAACTATGTCCTTAGAAAGCTTTGTTCCATCGCAGTCTCTTAAGGCATCAGCTCCCCATTTATCTATAATACCTTTTATCTCTTCTTTCATATTGGAATCAGTCGGTATTGTAACTCTTCCTTTTAATTCTCCCATAATTCTCTCCTCCATTTACCCTACTGTATGACTTTTAAAGTCTTATATAGTAATCTCACCTTTTTCTTACAATTTAATATTAACATCTACCAATTAACGTTTACATGCAATTTATTTACTAAATTATTGAAAATTTTGAGTATATTAATTTTAATGATAATTTCTATAAATTATCATTAAAAAATCACCATAATATAAATCATGGTGATTTTTAATAAGTAATTGATTATTAAAGATTTAATATTTTAGCAGTTACATCTTCTAAAGAATTTAACTCTTTATCTAGATTTTCTATTTCCTCTTTTTCGTTTGGTGTAAGGTTTAAAAGAATAAGACCTGAAGTTGAACATGTATTTTCAGTAGCTTCATGTAATCCTATTCTAGTATGTATTATACAACCATATCTAGTTAATATCTCTTGAACTTTAGGTGCCACAGTTGTTCTAGGTGATAATTTTATTGCCATTATAGTATACATATTGAATTCCTCCCTAAATTTAAATAATCTCAATATTAAATATATATTAGCATATAGTGGTAATTTTTTCTCACAATTTCCTTACTTATTATTCACAAAGTAAATTTATAATATACAATTCTCTCTTATTTTAAATCCTCTTAATAATAAATTAAAATTAATTCACTAGAAATAATTTTAATTTCATAAAATTATTAAATAGTATTTTTAATATTTAAACATTTTAATTTTATATATTTATAATTAGTAACTATTACTACTATAAATTACAAATACATATACGTAAGAAACATCATTATAAATTTTCTCTCCTCCATTAAGTTCATTTCTCTCATGGCCTTATCTTCTTTGTCAAAAATAAAATCAAACATACTACTTCCTCCAATATAAATTCTTCATATGTGATTCTATCCAAAAGCTTTAATATTAATCCTAAAAATAATTAAAAGCCAAAAAATTTGTGTTTCCTTTTAATAAGGAATTTTATAATTTAGTTTTAATTTTTAACTACCTACTAACTCAAATTAAAAAAAGACCATGTTTTAAACTATTGTCAAAATTAAGATAGGTCTGTCATACTATCTAAAAATCAACATTCACTTAAAAACATAGCCTAATAAAAACTATTTTAAATCAATATAAAATTCTTTTTCTGTTAACCTAGTGCTCTTAAATCCCATTCCTATAAACTTTAAAAAGGCATTTCTCTCTTCATATAATACTGGAACAACCTTTATTCTGTTAAGCTCTTTATTTCCTTTATATTCATAAGAAAAACCTTTTTCACAGCTTCCTCCTTTACTTAAAAAATCTAATTTTTTTCCATTCTCATCATAAAATTCTAACTCAATATATCTATGCTTTTCTCCCTCTTCAATAATTTCTGATGGCTCTTTGTAATCATATTTTATAACTGTTGAAGCTGGTGTTTTTCTTATCTCAGTTAATACATAGTCAACATGTCCATACTTCTCAATGTTCATGGTTTTATCTATATTTATTACTTCTACTTTTTCTTTTAATTTCTTTCCATTAAAATCAGCGTCTAAAGTCCAATTTCCCTTAACAAATTTCTCATCCTTAAACCTTTCATTTAATACCATATCATCTACATTAAACTTAATATTATAATCTTTCTCTAAATCAGCACCAGTCATATCAAAGTGCATAATTACATTACTTACTTTATTTTCTTCATTATAATCATAACTTCCACCCATACCTGTTATATCAATCTCTTGTCCATTTGAAGTTATTGCAATTCCTGCATAAGGATATACTGAGACATTATCTGCTTTACTTTCTTTTATTCCAACACTTTCAAAATCAAAGTCTCCATAATCAACCATCATACTTACTACTAGCTCTTCATCATTTAAAATAAGTTCATTTAAAGAAAAAGTTATTCCTTTATCTTCTACTGATTTTAAAACCTCTTCCTTGTATGACTTTAATGAATCCTTCTCTTTTCCAAAATAACTTTCGATTTTCTTTCCTAAAGAAGTCATACTAGCTCTTACATTTTCACTATTTAAAATACAAGTTCCTACAATAATAAATGAAACTGAAGCGGCTATTATTTTATTTCTATTTTTCTTTTTTATATTCTTTAGCTTATTGTCTTCATTTATGATTCCTCTCATTTTTAACTTTAAGGAATTCTTTTCAACCTCACTAAGATTTATTTCATCTATTTTATCTTTACTATTATCTAAACCATTTAAAATTCTAAATTTATCTTTTTTCATACCCAACTCTCCCTAAAAATCATATAAGTGAATCAATTTTCTAAGTTTTTTTCTTCCTCTTGAAAGCCTGTTGTATAATGTAGATTCTTTAATATTCATAACTTTAGATATATTTTTAAGTTCTAACTCTTCAATATAATACTTAATAAAAACTTCTCTATCTTTGTGATTAAGATTTTTTAAAAGTGCATATACATCTTCTTGAAGTTCCTCTCTTAAAATATCAGCCTCAACACTTATTGAATCCTGAATCATATTTAGATCTATTTCTAAATTTTCTACTTCTTTAATATGCTTTCTCTTATAATCAATTGCTCTATATTTAGAAACTGATATTATCCAATTTCTAAAAGTATTTTTTCTCTCATCAAAACTCTCTATATTATTCCAAACTGAAAGAAGTATATCATTCAAACATTCTTCCTCATATTCCCTTAAATTAAATAAATACTTTCTAATAACTCCCTTAATAAGTGGAGAATATTTATCTATAAGCATATCTATTCCTTCTTCTTTCTTTAGTTTAATGTATTTTATAATAAGGCTATCTTCCATATTCCCTATTTCCTCCTAATTTAATTCCCCTAAGTACTAGTACACTATTTATATACGAATTGGAATATAAAAACCTATCATTTTTTACAAAGTTTTTTATTTGTTAATTTTAAGAACAATTATTATAATCTCTGAGAATTCTCATTTACCTAACAGCACTATTTTCAACTATAAAATTACTGATTCTATACTAACTATCTTTTTTAAATTTTATAGTTTAAAAATCATATTTAGTTTGAAATAAATCATAACCTAAATAGCTATTTGTTATATAATTTGTATATACTAAGATTTAGAGGGGTGTTTTTATGAATAATTTTTTTAAGCATACACTAGAAACTCATACACCTCAGAGTATGAGTAAAATTACATCTTATATAAGAGAGGATATTAAAAACAGTAATATTGAAAATGGAATTGTTGTTGTTTATTGTCCACATACTACTGCAGGAATAACAATAAATGAAAATGCAGATCCTGACGTGGTTAAAGATTTGATTTATGGATTTGAAAAGATTTATCCAACTAATGATTCTAAATATAGACACTTTGAAGGCAATTCTCACTCACACCTAAAAAGCTCTACCGTAGGAGCTTCTCAACAATTAATACTACATAGAGGAAGACTTATTCTAGGCCAATGGCAAGATGTTTATTTCTGCGATTTTGATGGTCCAAGAAATAGAACTTTTTATGTAAAAATACTTGAAGGTTAACATTTAAACTTAAAATAAATGGCTATATCAAAATAAAAATTATTTATTTTAATATAGCCATATTTTTTCACTTAAATCCTAAATAAAATTTAGCTTTGCTTTAGATAAATGTTGATTTTTAAAACATAGCCTGAATCTTTAAATATTTTCTAAAAGATTTGCTATCTCTATTGCTGCTACTGCTGCATCAAAACCTTTATTTCCAGCCTTAGTTCCAGCTCTTTCAATAGCTTGTTCTATGTTCTCAGTTGTAACAACTCCAAATATTACTGGCACTTCAGTCTCTAAACTAACATGAGCTATTCCTTTTGAAACTTCACTACATACATAATCATAATGGCTTGTTGCTCCTCTTATTACTGTTCCTAAACATACCACAGCAGAGTAATTTCCAGACTTGGCTAACTTCTTAGCCACTAAAGGTATTTCAAAAGCTCCAGGTACCCATGCTAATTCTATATCCTCTTCATTAACGCCATGTCTCTTAAAGGCATCGGCAGCTCCTCCTATAAGTTTAGAAACAATAAACTCATTAAATCTTCCTGCCACCATAGCAAATTTTTTACCTTGTCCAACTAAATTACCTTCTAAAACTTTCATTTCAATTATCTCCTTTAAACATTATATTTTTTAATAAAAGTAAAACTTTTAGTCTCTATTTTAAACTAGTGTTGATTTTTAGATAGATCTAAAGAGTTAGCTAAAAATCAATACTTCCCTAGAACATAACCAACTTTTAAAATTACTGCATTATTAAATGATTCATTTTCTCTTTTTTAGTTTCTAAATAAAACTTATTTTTTTCATTACATTTTATCTCAATTGGAACTCTCTCAACAATTTTAAGTCCATATCCCTCTAATCCAGTTATTTTCTTAGGGTTATTAGTTATAAGCCTTATTTCTCTTACTCCTAATTCTTTTAATATTTGTGCTCCAACACCATAATCTCTAAGATCTTCTGGAAAACCTAATGCTAAATTTGCCTCAACTGTATCTAATCCTTCGTCTTGAAGTTTATACGCTTTTAACTTATTTATAAGTCCAATCCCTCTTCCCTCTTGTCTCATATAAAGAAGTATTCCATTTCCCTCTTCATTGATTTTTTCCATTGCTCTTTCAAATTGTTCTCCACAATCACATCTTCTTGAACCAAAGACATCTCCAGTTAAACATTCTGAATGTACTCTTAATAAAACTGGCTTATCTGATTTAATTTCTCCTTTAACTAAAGCTACATGATGCTCTCCTGTAAGCTTATCTATAAATCCAATAGCCTTAAAATCACCCTGTTTAGTTGGCATATTTGTTTCAACAACTCTTTCAACAAAATTATCTCTTTCAGTCCTATAAGCTATTAAATCCTCTATGGTTATTATTTTCATATTATGTTCCTTAGCAAATTCTAATAACTCTTCTGTTCTAGCCATTGTTCCATCATCTTTCATTATTTCACAAATAACTCCAACTTCTTTTAGACCTGCTAACTTAGCTAAATCAATGGCTGCTTCTGTATGTCCTGCTCTCTTTAACACCCCACCATTTTTAGCTATTAAAGGAAATACATGTCCCGGTCTTCTAAAATCATCAGGCTTACTATTCTCACTAACTAAGTATCTAATCGTATCAGCTCTCTCAAAGGCTGAAATTCCTGTAGTTGTCTCCGTATAATCTATGGATACGGTAAATGCAGTCTCATGATTATCTGTATTATGTGAAACCATTGGATTTAAACTAAGTTTCTCTGCAATCTCCTCACTTATTGGAGCACATATTAGCCCTTTTCCATAAGTAGCCATGAAGTTTATTTTTTCTCCAGTTATAAGCTCACCAGCCATAACTAAATCTCCTTCATTTTCTCTTCCTTCATCATCAATAACAATAACTATCTTTCCATTCTTTATATCTTCTATTGCCTCTTCTATTAAATTAAAATCTCTCATATTCTTAAGGGAATCCACTTCCCCTACACCACCTTTCAAAATATTAAAAGTATATTTTTCTTGCAAAAACTTCTCTATAAAAGGCCATCAAATTTTTTACATAAATCCATTACTACGTAATAAATTCTCTAATAAAGATGATTTTTTCTTTTCTCCCACATATTCCTTAAATCCTAAAAGCTTTTCAACATATTTTCCAATAGTATCACACTCTATATTTACTAATTCTCCAATATTTTTCTTTATTAAAGTTGTCTCCTCTTGACTATGGGGAATAAGTGAAACCTTAAAATTATCTCCTTTAACCTCTGCAACAGTTAAGCTTATTCCATCAATAGCTATTGATCCTTTGTAAACTATATATTTACTAAATTCATGAGGTATATTGATTTCCAACCAAATAGCTTCTGCTTCTTTCTTAAATAAAACTATCTTTCCCTTTGAATCTATGTGACCAGTTACTATATGTCCATTAAATCTATCCTTAAGTCCCATAGCTCTCTCCAAATTAACCTTAGAACCTTTTTTTAATATTCCAAGATTACTTCTTCTTAAAGTTTCTCCCATAATATATGCTGTAAAGAAATCATTTCCTTTGTTTGTTATGGTTAAACAAACACCATTAGTAGCTATACTGTCTCCAACTTTCGTATCCTCTAAAACCTTAGAGCATTTTATTTTTACTAATGAAGATTTTTCTCCTCCATATATAGCAAAAACCTCACCAACTTCCTCTATTATTCCTGTAAACATGTAATTCACCTCCTTTTTCTACCTCTTAAATAAAATCACATTCTATTAAAACGTCATTATTAAAGGTCTTTAAACTTACCTTCTTAAACTCAAAAGCCTCACAAACCTTACTTACTCCTTCTCCCTCAACAGGACTTAAAGCATTGCTTCCTCCAAAAACTTTTGGTGCTACAAAAGCATATATCTTATTTACCTTTCTCTTTTCTAAAAAAGAAAAATTTAAATTTCCTCCTCCTTCAATAAGAATAGAATCAATATTTTTTCTCTTTAAGATATCTAAAACCTCGTCAATATTAATTCTTCCCTTATACGAATCTACTTCTAAAACCTCTATTCCTATATTTTTTAATGAAAAATACTTTTCCTTATCCTTCTGATTAGTTGTGAAAACTAATGTTTTTGATTCATCTTGATTTTTTAATACTTCTGCACTTAAAGGTATTCTAAGTTTGCTATCAAGAATTACTCTAAAGTGATTTCTTTTTATTCTTTTGTTTTTAGCTTCACTTTCATTTAGCCTATATCTTAAATCTGGATTATCTTTCAAAACAGTATTTATACCAACCATTATTAAACTATACTTTTTCCTTAATCCATGAACAAACTCTCTAGATTTTTCATTGGTTATCCATTTGGAGTTAAAATCCTTTGTTGCTATTTTTCCATCTAAAGTCATCCCCCATTTAATTGCTACAAAAGGTTTATTTTTTTCTATATAAAAATTAAATATCTCATTTAACCTTAAGCATTCTTCTTCTAATACTCCAACTTCAACTTCTATTCCAGATTCTTTTAAAATCCTAACGCCCTTTCCAGAAACCAATGGATTCGGATCTAATGTTCCAACTACAACTCTTTTAAACTTATTTCTCTTTATGGCTTCTACACAAGGTGGTGTTTTTCCATAATGACAACACGGTTCTAAAGTCACATATATTGTTGCACCCTCAACATCTTTAATAGCACTATTTATTGCATTGATTTCAGCATGATTTCCTCCAAAAAACTCATGATATCCCTGTCCAATTATTTCTCCATCTTTAACAATAAGAGCACCTACTAAAGGATTAGGATTTACATATCCCTCACCTTTTTTAGCTAATTCCAAAGCCTTTTTCATAAAAAATTCATCCAAGTTACCCTCTCCTTCCAAAATTCTTACTTATGGGAAGCACATTTTTATCTAAAATGTGTAAGTTTAAAATTTCAAATTTTCAAATTGAATTTCAAATTTTCAAATTGAATTTCAACTTAAAAAGAATTACCTAATAAAAATTAAAGCCCTGAGTTGAATATACTCAGGGCTTTATTCGTTATCCATTTAGAAAATATATAAAACAGAAATTCAAGCTAAAACTACTTTATTTTCTTTAAAAGAAAACCATCAATTAATCTTATATAAAATGCCGATTATTTATAATAGAGATACAACATTTTATATAAAAATAATATTAGTGTTTAAGTAATTTAACAAAAATAAAAGCTCTGAACAAAAGTTCAGAGCAAAAAATTCTAAGTTATAATAATCTATTTTATTAGCATATAAAAATACACAAATAAAAAGATAACCTATTAGATATTCTTCTTTCATCCAGACTTTACTGTCGGCTTCGGAGTTTCACCGAATCATGCTAAATATTAGCTCGCGGGCTTTACCGCCGGTAGGGAATTCCACCCTGCCCTGAAGAATTTATATTAAATTATGTCTATAAATTACCATTTTAAAATTTTACTGTCAATTCTCTTTTTAGTTTATAAATTTCCATTCTAATTAAATATTCACTACATCTTTTTTATTTCCTCAATAATACTACTTTTTATATTATCCATAGGGAAAAGACTTCCTGGACACAAAGTATCCACAACATCTCTATGAGGAATTATATCTTTTATAGGATATTTTAAGCTTAAGTAAGTTCCTAGTTTAATAAGAGAATTTCTCTGTGCCTCATTTAATCCTTCTTTTTCAAAGTTTCCCTCAACACATATACCTAAGGTGTTATAATTTGCATTTTTAGCATGAGCACCTATTATATTTTCATCCCGTCCTTTATAAATTGTTCCATCTTCTCTTATGTAAAAATGATATCCGATTCCACTCCATCCCTTTTCTAAATGGAATTTATGAATTTCCTCTGGAGTCTTTGGTGAATCTGTAGCTGAATGATGTATAATCAATCTTTTAGGATAATTTCCTTTCTTAAGTCCATTTCCCCACTTATACTCAACATCTTGTATATTTAAATCTCCCCTCATTTTATCTAACTCTCTTTTTGAAAGATTTTTATTATATAAATCTCTATAACTTTCTTCTCTTCCTATAATCGAAAAAGTAAAGAAAATAATGATTCCTAAGAATAATATAATACCAAGAAAAAATATAATTCTTCTTCTTAAAAATTTTCTTCGTCTTTCTAAGGAATTTCCCTTCTTAATTTTACTATTATCCAAACCTTCTCATCCCCTTTTCTATATTATAAAATCAACTCTTTTTTAATCTACTTTTCACTAAATGTTTTTATGCAAAAACCTTATATGTAAATAATAAACAAAAACTAATCCAATCTCTACTGAATTTCTAATAATTAATAATTTATTCCATTTATAATTTTTTTTAGAATTTAATAATTAAATCTTCCTTCCACTAATATTATGTATAGATATAGTTTTTTTGAAGGAGGTATGAAATATTGAAAAGATTATACAGAGATATGGCTGTAATCAGGAAACGACTCTCGTTTATCTTAGCGTTTATTATAATTATGTTTTTCGTCTTAAGCCTTAGATTATCTTATGTAATGGTAGTTAAGGGACCAGAATATGCTGAACTTGCTGTTGAACAGTGGACAAACGAAGTTAAAATATCTGCAAGAAGAGGAAAAATACTTGATAGAGATTTAAATGAGCTTGCTGTAAGTTCAAATCTTTACAGAGTTGACTTTAACTTAAATGCAATCAGATCTTATACAAAGAAAACTGGAAAAACCAATGATGAATTAGCTTTAGAAATCTCTAAGGTTCTTGAGATGGATAAAGATGCTGTTTTAAAGAAAATAGAATTTAGACTTCCTTCTGGTGCACCTGCTGGTGCTGCAATAGTTGCTAGAAGAATAGAAAAAGATAAGGCAGATAAGGTTAAAGAGCTTGAAATTCCTGGGGTAATGGTTTCCCCCGATACTCAAAGATATTATCCTAACGATAATTTCCTTTCCCATGTCTTAGGAACTACCAATTCAGATGGTGTTGGATTGAATGGTGTTGAATTAAAATACGATAGTGTTTTAGCAGGAACTCCTGGATTAAAAATAACTGAAATGGTTAAAGATGGAGCTGACTATCCTTATACTATTTCTAGATTTACTGCTCCTGTAGATGGTAAAGATGTAGTTTTAACAATTGATGAAAAACTCCAATACTTTGCGGAGCAAATAGCTGAAATAGGCCTTATTCATAATAATGCCGATGCTACTTCAGTAATTATAATGAACCCAAATAATGGTGAAATTTTAGCAATGGCTAATAAACCTGATTTTAATCCAAATAAACCTTATGATGGAGCAGAAAACTTCCCAGGTAACACTTCATCAGATAGAATTCAAAAAATGTGGAGAAACAGAGCTGTTTCAGATTCCTTTGAACCTGGTTCTATCTTTAAGATAATAACAGCATCTGCCGCTGTTGAAGAAGGATTAGCCGGTAAAGATGAGACCTATACTTGTGGAGGCGGCCTTCAAAAAGGTGATAGATTTATTAAATGTTGGAAAAGAGGAGGTCATGGAACTCAGACCTTTACAGAGATAATACAGAATTCATGTAACGTTGGTTTTATGAATTTAGGAGAAAAATTAGGTGCAGAAAAGTTAAATAAATATATCAAAAATTTTGGTCTTGGAAAAAAATCAGGTGTAGATTTACCTGGTGAATCTCCTGGAATTGTTAAGAAAACTGAAAACATAACTGATATGGACCTTGCTACTATTGCATTTGGACAAACTAACACAGTTAATCCAATTCAATTTATGACAGCCGTTAATGCAGTTGCTAATGGGGGTACATTAATTCAACCTCATGTAGTTAAGGAAATAAGTTATATAAATGAAAATAATGAAAGAGTTATAGATGAGAGCTTTGTACCTAAGAAAACAGAAAATATAATAAGCAAAGAGACTGCTGAACAAATAAATGCAGCCTTAGCCAATGCTGCTAAGAATGGTTCTGCTAAATCTGCCTATAAAGAAGGTTATGGAGTGGCTGGTAAGACTGGTACTGCTCAAAAGGTTAATCCTGAAACTGGTGGCTATGGTGGTGGCTATGTTGCTTCCTTTGTTGGCTTTGCCCCTTATGATAACCCTCAAATATCCGTAATGGTCTCTGTTGATAATCCTAAAAATGGAGAATATTATGGTGGTAGAGTTGCTGCTCCACTAGCAGGAATGCTATTCCAAAATATATTTAACTATATAGATTTAACAGAATTTAAATTAGACGAAAAGCTTCCTCAAAAGGAAACTGTTATAATTCCTGAAGTTTGTGGTTTACCTGTAAATGATGCGACTAAAATTTTAAAAGATTTAGGAATTTCTTATACTGTAGAAGGTGAAGGTGAATTTATAGTTGATAGTAATCCTGCTACAGGCTATCCAATCTCACCAGATACGAAGATAACTTTAATTGCAGGTGATAGCTCAAATTTAAATAGTGATGTTATTGTTCCTGATTTCACTAACTATTCTAAAGAATCTGCTGAAAAACTTCTTAATCAGTTAGGACTTAAAGGTGAATTTGTTGGTGAAGGACCATCTGTAACTAAACAAAGTATTTCTCCTGATGAAGTAGTGGCTGGAAATTCAAAAATCACATTAACTTTAGGATATTAAAGATTTGGTAATGTAAAATGTATACATTCCTTATTTAGATAATATTTACTAGCTAAAATAGATTTAATTTCAAAATATAGCCTTCAATATTAAAATTATTTAATTTCACTTATTTGACATGAATTTTAAAAAGGTTTATAAATAAGCTGTAAACATTATTAACTTTTTAAAGGTTGTTTAATACTTAAGTGGCTTTCCTAAATTAGCCTTTACTACATCGAAACTTTTTCCTTTGCTATTTTAGGTGTTAAACATTATTACATTAAAGAGAGTACATTTGTACTCTCCTTTTTTTATTTCAATATTAATGTATTAGATACTAACATACAGCTATTTTTATCTATTTTCAGCTCTATTTATTAAATATGTCTTCAACATTTACTTCTAACTCATTACAAGCTTCTTCTAAAGTACATCCATTTTTATCTATGTATTTTGATACATAGCCTTCTAACCCTAAAGGACCATAAAACTTTTCCACTACTTCACCTCCATTTAAATTTTTAATTATTAGTCTATTATTTAAAACAGAAATAATCATTAAAAATTATTATTACCCCTAACTTATTTTTTATCCAAGGGATTTTTAGTATAAATTTTTTAAATCTAAAAAATTATAATTTAATTTCTATCTTTCAACTATCTGTAAAAAGCATTATTAAAGTTATATAATAAGATAGCTAATTACGTATTTATGGCTATATTATTTCTTAAAATTTTCTATAAAAAATATCACAATTCATAGTTTATTGTCTAAGTATTTACCAACTATGAATGTGATATTATATTTCTTTTTTATAAAAATAATTTTCAAAGGAATTAACAACTAAATTAATTGTTTTTATCTTCTTGCAAAATCTACAAACTTAAACTTATCTGGTCTATGTCTTGATTCTGTATATTGAAATAAATTTCTTCCTTCTAAGTATGTGTAACTTTTAACCACAGCCACCATATCATATCCTCTTAAATCTAATAACCTTCTATCTTCTTCCGTAGCTTTTTGAACTGTTATTTCTTTTTCTGCATAAGCTATCTTTAATCCTAACTCTCCTTCTATGTAATCATATAAAGAATTTTTGCAGATTTCCTCAGTTAATCTTGGAACAAACTCTGAATTTAAATAATCTTTATCTAAGATTATCTTTTCTCCATCTATATTTCTAGTTCTTATTAAGCTCCAAACATATTCATTAGGTGAAACCTCAAGCTTCTTCATTATACTCTCACTTGGATTTTTTAAAGTTAACTCTTCAACTATTGTTTCACATTTCTTTCCTAAGTTTTTCTCTATTTCTTTAAAACTCTTTATTCCTGAAACCGGAAAATTAAACTTATTCATATCAAGTACAAAAGATCCCTTACCTTTAGCCTTCTCAATATATCCATTTTGCTCTAATAAATTTAAAGCTTTTCTTACAGTATCCCTCGATACTTCATACTCCTCCATAAGTTGTGATTCTGAAGGTAACTTACTATTTGTTTCAAAAATACCACTATCTATTTTTCCAACAATTTCGTTATATATATTTAAATACTTACTAGACATCTCTAACTCTCCCTAAACTGTTATTATAAATTATATTATTTCTAAACTTTAAAGTTAAAATCAACTTAATACTTTCACTTAGCCTTATTTTAACAAAACTTTTTTATATTTAAATTTACTTATATTTTAACATAAAACCCTATTTTAGATAATTATCGATTTTTAACTAATTTTAGAAAACCAACTAAAATCGACTTTTGCTAAAATACCCCTCCAAATTGAAAACCTCCCTTAAATAACTTTCATTTAAGCGAGGCTTTTCTTATTTTCTTTATTTTCTTTATTTTTTTAATTTATAAACTACTGATTCGTATGGTCTTAAATTTAAACTAGATAAATCTAAAGTGCTATAATTGTAATTAGATATTAAAATACACTTATTATATTTTTCTAATTCTTCAATTTCTTTTGATAAATCTAATGAACACTCTTCTCCATAGAAGTTATTTATAACAAGTAACTTTTCACCATTGTAATTTCTTTCATAAGCATATATCTTAGGATGATTTTCTAAAAGTTGAACATAATCTCCATATGCTATTACATCTTCATTTTTTCTAAGTTCTATAAGTTTCTTATAATGATAGAACACAGAATCCTTATCTTCTAAAGCTTTTTCAACATTTATTTGATCATAGTTATTAGCTACATTTATCCAAGGAGTTCCTGTAGTAAACCCTGAATTCTTTTCTCCATTCCATTGAACAGGAGTTCTTGAATTATCTCTTGATTTACTCTTAAGAATTTCCATTATCTCTTTTTCATCAATTCCTTCTTCTTTTAATATATTGAAATAATTTATTGATTCTACATCTCTATAATCATCAATATTATTAAATTCTGGATTTGTCATTCCAATTTCTTCTCCTTGATATACATAAGGAGTTCCACTCATCATATGAATTGAAGTAGCTAACATTTTTGAGGACTCATTAAGATAGTCTTCAACATTTCCAAATCTTGAATTAACCCTTGGTTGATCATGGTTACACCAGAAAACAGCATTCCAGCCTCCCCCATTGATCATTCCTCTTTGCCAATGATTAAATATTTTTTTAAGCTCAATAAAATCAAAATCCATTAAGGACCACTTTTGTCCATCTTTATAATCAACTTTTAAATGATGAAAATTGAATACCATCGATAATTCTTTTTCTTTAGGATTAGAATATTTTATACAATTTTCTATAGTTGTTGATGACATTTCTCCAACGGTTACTATGTCTACATCCTTACCAAAAGTTCTTTCATTAAGCTCTTTTAGATACTCATGTATTCTATGACCATCAGTATAGAATCTTCTTCCATCACCTTCATAATCATTTTCAAATTTTTCTGGTTTAGAAATTAAATTTATAACATCTAATCTAAATCCTTTGACTCCTTTATCTATCCAGAAGTTTACTACCTTATAAATTTCCTCTCTTAACTCTGGATTATCCCAATTTAAATCTGCTTGTGAAACATCAAATAAATGTAAGTAGTACTCTCCTAGCTCATCAACATACTCCCAAGCATTTCCTCCAAATTTTGAAATCCAATTTGTAGGTGGTTCTCCCTTTTTGCCTTCTTTAAAAATATAATAATTCTTATATTTTTCTTCTCCTTTTAAAGCTCTTTGGAACCATTCATGATCTGTTGAAGTATGATTAAATACCATATCAAGCATAATATCTATATTTTTATTTTTAGCTTCTTTAACTAATTCTTCAAAATCTTCCATAGTCCCATATCTAGGATCTATTTTATAATAGTCTGCTATATCATACCCATTATCCTTTTGAGGAGATACGTAGACAGGAGTCATCCAAATATAATCTACTCCTAACTCTTTAAGATAATCTAATTTTTCAATTACTCCTCTTAAATCTCCAAAACCATCTCCATTAGAGTCCTTAAATGATTTTGGATATATTTGATATACAACACTTTTCTTAAAATCTTTCATAATTCACACCTCACACAACTTGTACGTATAAGTTATCTTAAATATATTCTAAATTATTCTTTCTGTCAACTCTCATTAAGCGTATTTAATTTTTCAGTTGTACATAATTCTGTGATTATTGAATTTCGCTAAGAATTTCTATTATTTCTTTCGTAAAAATACTAAAGTTACATAACTCGCTACGCTTCAAACAAATGTAACTTCTTAACGTATTTTTTAATCCAGAAAAAATGAAATTCTAAAAGCTTATTCAAATATCTCATCATTCATGTACAACCGAAAAATTTTATTAAGCCTTAAATTATTATTATCTTTTAGATTTCTTGATTTAGATGTAAAATTCAATAATTATCGAACTATAGTTAAATCAAGAAATAAAAAACTAGATAGCATAAAAGGTGGAGTCATCCCCCACCCTTTTCATATTATTTTGAAGCCATGTTAGCTAATTTTGTCTTTGAGAACACTATTGTTAAAACAAATGGTACAACTATTGCTATTCCCATTGCTATTAGATACATTAACATGCTAGATGGTTGCATTGATAGGATTGCTGGTAATCCACCAACTCCTACTGAGTTTGCCATACATCCCATTGCCATTGAGAACATACCTGCTACACCTGCACCAATCATAGATGCTATGAATGGATATAAGTATTTTAAGTTAACACCAAACATTGCTGGTTCAGTTACCCCTAAATATCCTGAAATACATGCTGGTATTGATATTTGTTTTTCATCTTCATTTTTTCTATTTACATATATCATAGCTAGAACTGCTGATGCTTGAGCTATGTTTGATAATGCAACTATTGGCCATAAGAATGTTCCACCTATATCACTTATAAGTTGTAAGTCAACTGGTAATAAAGTATGATGTAATCCTGTTATAACTAATGGTGCATAGATCATACCAAAGATTCCTGCAAATAACCATCCAAATGATGATGTTAAACCTGCTACTATAACTCCTGATATTACACTTCCTATTTTCCAACCTATTGGTCCTAAAACAGTGTGTGCTAATAATACTGTTGGTATTACTGAAAAGAATGGTACTATTATCATTTGTATAGGACCTGGTGTAATTTTCTTAAAGAATCTTTCTAAGTAAACAAAAGTGAATCCAACCATGATTGCTGGTAAAACTTGTGCTTGATATCCTATCATTGGAACCTGAGCGAATCCAAAGTCCCAAACTGGAGCTACTGCCCCACTACCTGCGCTATATGCATTTAATAATTGTGGTGATACTAATGTTATACCAATAACTATTCCTAACATTTGGTCTGCACCCATTTTCTTAGCAATAGACCAAACAACCCCTACAGGTAAGAAGTGGAATATAGCCTCACCTATTAACCATAAGAAACTATGAGTTCCTGCCCAGAACTGAGATATTTCAATTAAGCTTTTTGTTCCATCTTCAAATAGTTTCATATCTCCAATTACGTTACGGAATCCTAATATAAGACCTCCAACTATGATAGCTGGTATTAATGGAGCAAATATTTCTGCTAGTCCTGCCACTGCTCTTTGAACTATATTCATGTTCTTCTTAGCAGCTTTCTTAACTTCATCCTTACTTTGTCCTTCTATCCCTGTTTGTCCAACAAAATCATTATAGAAAGTTGAAACTTCAGGTCCAATAATTACTTGAAACTGTCCCGCTTGTGTAAATGTCCCTTTTACACAAGGAATGGCTTTTATCTTATCTACATCTGCTTTGCTTGTATCATTTAAAACGAATCTCATTCTTGTAGCACAGTGAGTTACTGAAGCTACGTTTTCTTTTCCACCTATGTACTCGGTTAGTAACTTTGCATCTTTTTCAAACTTACTCATCTTTTTCCCCTCCATTTAACTTGTACGTATATCTTATGTATTTATACTAACATATACGTATAAGTCATGTCAACCTTTTCATTTATCGTTTTCAAAAGTTTTTCCTTAGAACTTTATTTCATTCAGTACTAACTTTATTAAATTATCCTAAAGAAATAAAAATAAGCTATAGTAACACATCTATACCACAGCTTATCTCTTTAAAATTATATTACTCTTATCTATTGTACTTTCTTTTAAAACTAAATATATTATCCACTAATTAATTATATTTAGTTACTGAAATATATTTTAAAATTAATTTCTTAAATTTATTTCCTTAGAATAGCTTATATGTTTTTCTAAATTTTCATCATCGATAGCTTTTAAAGACTCATCATAAAATACTACTTTTATTGTATTAATTTTCTTATCATCTTTAAATAATGTTACAATTGAATACTCATCTTCCCACTTTTGTGATTCTAGCTTAAGTCTATCTCCATTATTATCATATACCTCAACAATATAGTTTAATACCTCCGTATCTTTAGGATGATTTGTTAAAATTTTTATTTCAAATGGAGTTTCATAAACTTTACTTACTCCTATTCCCTCTTTATTTATATCATCAACATTAATCTCTTTAGTAAGTGATTTATCAACTTTAACTGGCACTTTAAAATTCCAACTTCCTTTAAATTCTTGATCTTTTTCTCTTTCACTGTTCCATGAAGATACTATTAGTCTTTTATAATTTATTTCAAAATCAAATTTAACAGGAATTTCCATATTCAAAGTAGTTAAATCATATTTTTCAACGCCTACAAAAGTATGCTCATTTATATATTTTCCTTCTAGTCCTGCAATTCCACTATTATCTAATTTTTTTTGTGTAAAACTAACTTTAGAATATGATTCATCTAACATTTGAGTATTTACTATTTCTTCAGCTTGTTCCTTTGTTAAATCATAGTCTTTCACTGGGTCATAATCATAATTTATATATTTAAAAGGTTCCTCACTTTCAACAATATAAGTTACATATAAATTCTGTCCATCACAAAGAATTTCTGATAAAGTTATACCAACTCCATTATCATAAACAGTTTGATTAACCTCTGTTGCATATTTAGAGTAATCACCTTTATTCAACATTTCATTTTGTATTTTTTCAAAAGCATTCTTAATTTCTGGTATTCCATAAGTTAAAGTAGTTGTACCAAGCCCTAGTATAGTAACTATAGCAATCCCTGCCGCAATATTTTTAAATACTTTTTTATATCCTTTACCTTTCCTATTTTTCTTTTTATCTTCCTCAGCCATACTTATTGCATCATCTATAATATTATCTAAATTATCTGGTAAATTTATCTTATCTAAACCTTTTTTATTCATTCAAATAGCCCTCCTTTAAAACCTCACCTAAAGCTTGTTTTGCTCTTCTCAAATAAGTTTTAACTGTGTTTTCTGGAATTTCCATAACCTTTGCAATATCTTTTATTTTCATATCATTAAAGTACATCATAATTATTACTGTCTTATAATTATCATTTAACAAATCTATTGCATTATATAAATCTAATTTTTCTTCTGTTGATACTTCAGATTTTTCTTTTATTATGGGTGTACTTTTATCTAATATCTCACTTTTTCCTTTTTTCTTTAGAAAATCAATTGATACATTTATTAGAATTCTTGTTATCCATGTATTAAAGAATTTTGCCTTTTTTAATTTTTCAATATTTAAAAACGCTCTATACACTGTTTCGTGTATAACCTCAAGAGCATCTTGTTCCTCCTTAACATATAAAAAAGCCATTTTATACAAATATTCCTTATTATTTTTTATAAGAATTCCAAAAGACTCCTTATTTCCTTTAATTGATTCTTTTATTAATTTAATTTCACTTAATTCATTTTTTATATCTATATCTAGATATGATATACTCATAGTTTTTCCCATCTTTCTCCTCCTAACCAAAGCTTTAACATCGATGCTTACATACATTAGTCTTTTTAAGTGGTCAGAAAGTTTCAAAAAGTTTCTAAATTTTTGTTTCAAATAAATATTTTAATTGATTTTAAAATACTACTAACTAAACGGCCTTTATATAATTCTCCTCAAGTTAGGTCTGAGGTGCTAACTAAAAATCAACATTCACCTAAGGCATAACTAAATTAAAAGGTATTTATTACAAAACTATACTAATTATAAATTAGATAAATAAAAAAGCATATTAAGATTATATAATCTTAATATGCTTTTTATAATTTTTATTTTATTCTTTTATTAAACCTTCTTGAATTAAGAAAGTTTTAGCAACCTCTTCTGGTGACTTTCCTAAAACATCTACCTGATAGTTTAAATCAATCATAGTCTGTTCATCTATTTTTCCATTTAAAGAATTCAATACATCCTTTAACTCTGGATATTTTTCTAAAGTTTTATTATTAACTATAGGTACAGCACTATAGTTAACAAAGAAATTCTTATCATCCTCTAAAGTTTTTAAGTCAAACTTTTTAAGAAGTCCATCTGTAGAGAAAGCATCGATAACCTGTGACTCTCCACTTGTTAAAGCTGAATATCTAAGACTTCCATCTAAAGATTTAACATTTTTAAAATTCATTCCATAATGCTTTTGTAATCCAACTAAACCATCTTCTCTATTTTGGAACTCCATAGTTGGTGATAGTATTAAATCACTACTATGCTTAGCTAAATCTGATATGGTATTTATTCCATACTTATCAGATAACTCTTTTGATATAGCCAAATTATAGGTATTGTTAAATCCTACTGGATCTAATAATGTTAATCCATGTTCACTATCCATGTTTTTCTTTATATCTTCATAATAATCTACACTATTATCAATATTTTTTTCTTTCATAACATTGACAAGTAATGTACCAGTATAGTCAACATACATATCTATGTCCCCTTTTTCAAGAGCTCCAAAAGCAACAGATGTTCCCCCTAGATTTAACTTTCTTTCTACCTCTAAATCTGTCTTATCCTCAACTAAATCTGCATACATATTTCCTAAAATAAGCTGCTCTGTAAAGTTTTTTGAACCAATAACTATTTTATTTTTCTTACTTGATAAGAATGAAGAAACTCCCATAAACAAAATAGCTATTGCCATTATCACTCCTATGATTTTAAGAACAAAGGTATTTTTCTTTTTATCCTGATTATTTAATCCTTTTGGTGTAACAGCTACCTCTATTTTTCCAAAAATAAAATCAACTATTAAAGCTAAAATACAAGCTGGTATAGCTCCTGCTAAAATCATATTATTATTTACTGTTTGAACTCCTGAGAATACTAAGTATCCAAGTCCACCAGCACCAATGAAGGCCGCTAAAGTCATAAGACCTACAGCAGTAACTGCTGATATTCTTATACCAGACATTATTATTGGTAATGCTAATGGTAATTGTATCTTAAATAAGCTCTGATTCTTAGTAAGTCCAATTCCTTTAGCTGATTCTAATACCACAGGATCTATACTTGCAATTCCCGTGTAAGTATTTTTAACAATTGGAAGTAATGAATAAACTACTACCATAAAAATCGCTGGTGTACTTCCTATTCCTAGTATTGGAATAAGTAATCCTAATAAAGCCATTGAAGGAACGGCTTGTACTAAATTAACAAATCCAATAATCGGCTTTCTTAAAAACTTAACCCTAGAAACAATAATCCCTAAAGGTATTCCTATAACTATAGCTATTCCTATAGCTGCAAGTGTTAAATATATATGTTGAACTAATAAATCTAATATCTGAGTTTTTTGTGAAACTATATATTGTAATAAATTATTCAAATATATTCACCTCCATATCCAAGAACTGATCACTTAATATTGAAAGTAAACTACTTCTTGTTATAAGTCCTACCAGTTTCTCCTCTGCATTAACAACTGGTATGAACCCTACTGAATTTTCATTCATTATAGTTAAAATATCCACTAAACTATCCTCTTCATTAACTCTAAGTGGATTTTCACTCATAATTTCTGAAAGTGCTCTAGATTTTTCATTTGTAGTCTTTATATCCTTAAAGGTAACAATACCCTTAAGGATATTTTCTTTATCTACAATTAATAAACTATCTACCTTATTACTTCTCATTATTTCAATTCCTTGTAATATGGTTCTTGCACCTTTAACAGAAACAGGATTTTTTATCATTATATCCCTAGCTTTTATAAAATCTGGGTTATTCCAAACTCTATCTGATCCTATGAAATCTCTAACAAAATCATTTGCTGGATTTCTAAGAATATTTTCTGGAGTGTCATATTGAGCTATTCTTCCTCCATTCATTATGCATATCTTATCAGCTATCTTTAAAGCTTCATCCATATCATGAGTAACGAAAATAATTGTTTTCTTTAATTCCTCTTGAATTGTAAAAAGCTCTTCTTGAAGTGAAGTACGAGTTATTGGATCTAAAGCACTAAATGGCTCGTCCATTAAAATTATCTCTGCATCTGTTGCAAAGGCTCTGGCAAATCCTACCCTCTGTTGCTGTCCTCCACTAAGTTCTGATGGATATTTGTTTAAATAAATTTCTGGATCTAATCCAACCATATTCAAAAGATCTATAGTTGTCTGTTCTATTTTCTCAATTTCCTTATCCTTCTTAAGTCTTGGAATAAGTTCTATATTTTCCTTAATAGTTAGATGTGGAAATAAACCATTATTCTGAATTACATATCCAACTTTTCTTCTTAACTCAATTGGATCTTCTTTAGACAAAGGTTTTCCATTTATAAATATTTCACCTGAAGTAGGTGTTATTAACTTATTAATAAGCTTTAAAGTAGTGGTCTTACCACATCCACTAGAACCTATTAAAACAACTAAACTTCCTTTATCAATAGTTAGAGAAATATTATCTAGTATCTTTCTATCCCCAATTTGTTTAGATACATTTCTTACTTCTATCATTAAAAAACCCCCTTTTCTACTGCCAACTTTTATTTTTATATCAAGTTGCCAGTTCATTGTAACATGATATAAAGTTAAATGCAAATCTCAATACATCTAACCTTAAACTTGTTATCTAAAATTTACTACACACTGAATGTCATCTTCTTTCACATTAATAGTTATATTTCCTCATTTAAAAACTATTAAATATATAATTTAAATAATAAAAAAACACTATTATATAAAACAGTGCTCTACATAATAAAACTATTTATTTTTAACATCTTTTAAAATCTTCTTCACATCTTTACTTGTTTTTCTTTTATTTTTTTTATTTTTACTAAATTCATTACAAATTTTATATATTAACAAATTAATCCTCCTTTAAATATCTAATTTATTATTTTTATAAATCATATTTCTTTATTTTATTTATTGTTTATTTCAGGCCTAAATTTAAGCATTAAAAATCATCTAGTTTCTCTCTTGAGTTAACAACTAGCATGAATATATTCTATTTTTATCAATCAAAACTAAACTAATCAAATATTATTATAAATAATCTCTAACTAGCACTTTATTATTTTAATAAATGGTCTATAAATGTTCACTAAATAATCCTATATAATTAGAACTATCCTAAATTAATACTATATTTTAAAATCATTTACTGGATTTATAAGAATATTTTAGGTGTTATATTATTTTCATACCATTTATCATGTTTTTATAACTTTTATTAAAACATTAGTATAAAATAATATCTATAACCTATTGAAGTGAAAAATCTTCTCTTTTGAAGTGAATTACAATTTACCGACTTGTAATTTAATTTGTATATTTTCTCTCTCTTCTATACCTTTTTAAACCTGAGAACAAACTCTAAACTTTATTTAATTATTAAATATAAATTTTTTATATTTTCCAATCAGCTTTTTAAACCCACAAGCTGAATTCATATTATAACATATAACACAAACAATTGCAAACATCCATTCTCTTTTCTTATATAACATTATATTTCAATCCATCATTTATCCTAAACTAAACCTAAAAAGCTTAGTAATTATACCTTTAATCTTAAAATAAAAGCCTGTATTTAAAATTCACTCTAAATACAGACCTACTTATTTTATATACTAATCTATTTAACTTTGTACATTATAGATTCATAAGGTCTTAAACTTAATCTTCCTAAGTCCATCCCTGAATCATTGTAATTACTTAGTAAAATCTCTGGATCTTTTTCTAACTCTTCTTCTAAAGAAAACTCTGCTGGATTTTCTTTAAAATTACATACAACTAGTATTTTTTCTCCATTTAGTTCCCTTGTGTAAGCAAATACATTTTCATCCTCAGGATTTAATAATTCATAATCACCATAAATTATGGTTTCACTATTTTTTCTTATGTCAATAAGCTTCTTATAGTGATAGAAAATTGAATCTTTATTTTCTAATGCTTCTTTGGCATTTATAGTTTTATAGTTTGAGTTTACTCCAATCCAAGGTTCTACAGTTGAAAAACCACCAAATTCTGAATCATCCCATTGCATTGGTGTACGAGCATTATCTCTTCCTTTAGCATAAATAGATTCCATAATATCTTCATGTTTATATCCTTGAGCTATTCTTTCTTTATACATATTATGAATTTCTATATCATCATACATGTCTATAGATTCAAACCTTATATTAGTCATACCAAGCTCTTCACCTTGATATATATAAGGAGTTCCTTTCATTCCATGGAGAAGTGTTGCAAGCATTTTTGCACTTTCAACTCTATATTCTTTATCATTTCCCCATCTTGAAACTATTCTTGGTAAGTCATGGTTATTCCAGAATAAGCTGTTCCATCCATCTCCATCTAGCTCAGTTTGCCACTTAGATAAAACTCTCTTTAAATCTCTTAAATCTAGAGGTTTTAAATCCCACTTTCTCTTTCCAGGAATTTTATCTAAACTTATATGTTCAAATTGAAATACCATGCTTAATTCATTTCTCTTAGGATTTGAATAAAGCTTAGCAACCTCTGGAGTTGCTCCCCAAGTTTCCCCAACTGTTAACAAATCATGTTTCCCAAAAGATTTTTCATTCATTTCTCTTAAATATTCATGAAGTTTTGGGCCATTTTCCTTTATCATTTCATCTGGAACCTTTCCGATGAGATCAATTACATCCATTCTGAATCCACCAATTCCTTTTTCTATCCAGAAATTGATTAAATCCCAAACCTCTTTACGCACTTTTTCATTTTCCCAGTTTAAATCTGGTTGTTTCTTACTAAATAAGTGTAAATAATATTGTCCTGATGCTTCATCATATTCCCAAGCACTTCCCCCAAAGGTTGAACCTAATTCATTTGGTTCCTTACCATTAACTGGATCTCGCCAAACATAATAATCTCTATACTCATTATCCTTTGACTTTTTAGCCTCAATAAACCATTTATGCTCATCAGATGTATGGTTTACTACTAAATCCATAAGAATTTTTATTCCTCTTTCTTTAGCCCCCTTAAGAAGGTTGTCCATATCTTCCATAGTACCAAACTCATCCATTATGTCACAATAATCACTTATATCATATCCATTGTCATCATTAGGTGATTTATATACCGGACTTAACCAAATAACATCAATTCCTAACTCTTTTAAATAATCAAGCTTTTCTCTTATTCCATTTATATCACCAATTCCGTCATTATTACTATCATTAAAGCTTCTAGGATATATTTGATATACCACTGAGCTATGCCACCATTTTTTCTCCATTCTCTTCTCCTCCTATGCAACTCCAAACTTGTACGTATATGTTATCTCCATAATATAATGTAAAGGTTTTTCTGTCAACAAGTAATTTATGAAACAATTTATAAATCTCATTTCTATATCTAAGCCTTTTATTAAATAAATTAGGCTATGCTTTGATTTACTTCTTTAAAACATAGCCAAATACTTTTAAATTATATGATTAACCTTTGTTACTAAAATATATACTCTTTACTACATCATCGATCTTTTCAACAGCTTTATCTTCAGCCTTAAACTTTTGTTCTATACTAGAGCCTGTGCCGTCAACTAAAAGCTGATGAAATTTCTTTATCCCCAAGAATTTCATTATATCTTCAACATAGTTTAGTCCTATATTTAATCCACCCTTAGCAAACCAAGGTATCTCTCCACCTGAAGATTGTATATAAACCATTTCTCTCTGCTTATCATCTAATAATCCTTTTACTTCATCTTGAGAAATTTTTATTGTTATCTTATTTTGCACAATACAATCTATGTACTCTTTTAAAGGTGCTGGGAAAGATAATGTCCATAATGGTGCTGCAATTACATATAAATCTGCACTCTTAAATTGTTCGCTTAATTCAATTATTCTCTTAACTTCTTTTTTAGTTTGTTCATCTAAATCAGGTTTTTCACCATCAACTACACAACTTCTTCCTGAAAAATGTTTATCCTCTAATCTAGGTATAAAGTCTTTATATAAATCTACTTCTTCAACCTCGAATTCAGGATTTAGTTCTAAAAACCTACTTACAAAAGCTCTTCCAATTGTTTTGCTTGATGAAAACTTTTCTGGTTTTGAATTCACTGTAATATAAAGTAACTTTTTCATATGCTCACCTCATTTAATTTTCTAAAGTAACTTCTTATCTTATCTTGTGATTTTTCTTACTTTTTATTAGTATCTATATCAAAAAAATTTAGTCTTTGCTCTTTAAATAATTTTTTATATCTTAGATAAACTAAAAATATAGTTCCTAAAAAACTCGATTAAATTCTTCTAAAATTTAATTGATAAAAATTATTACTTCATTGTTGACAAAAAAAAATTCAAGGAGTATATTAGTATTATACCCCACCCCCTGGGGGTGGTTAATTTAATTAAAGGAGGCAAACTGTTATTTCTTCTTATTAATGTTAAATTTATAGAAGAAATTTAACAGCTAATTATTTTATGATAAATAAATCATTAAAAATAAAAGGCATGAGTTGTGCCGCTTGTGCTGCTAGAATCGAAAAAGTTCTAGGAAAAGTCAATGGCATATCAAAAGCTAATGTTAATTTTGCAACAGAAAAATTAAACTTAGAATTTGATGAAAACCTAATAACATTTAAAGAAATAGAAGAAAAAATCAATAAACTTGGTTTTTCAATAGTTCAAAATACTAAAAAAGAAACTTTTAAGGTATCAGGTATGCATTGCGCTTCATGTGCAGCAAAAATTGAGAAAACATTAAATAAACTACCTGGAATTTCTAATGCATCAGTTAATTTAGCTAGTGAAAATCTTCAATTAGAATACAACAAAGATGAAGTTTCAATAAATGAAATTAAAGATAAAGTAAAAAAATTAGGCTTTGAATTAAAAGGCAATAATCAATCAGCTTCATTTAAAGTTGAAGGTATGACCTGCTCTGCCTGTGCAGCTAGAATTGAAAAAGTAACAAGTAAAATGGATGGTGTAGAAAAATCAAATGTCAACTTTGCAAACTCTACCCTAAACATAAACTTTGATAAAGACAAAGTTTCTATAAACGACATAAAAGCTAAGGTCGAAAAACTAGGATATAAACTTTTAGATGCTTCACAAGAAGATGAACATCAAAAAACTAAGGAAAAAGAAACTAAAAAAATGAAAAATAGACTTATATGGTCAGCAGTGTTTACTATTCCACTATTTATAATTTCAATGGGACATATGTTTGGTCTTCACTTACCTCATATAATAGATCCAATGTATAACCCATTAAATTTCGCACTTATTCAGTTTGTTCTTACAACTATAGTTATATTCATATGTAGAGATTTCTTCATTCATGGATTTAAAAACTTATTTATGAGAAGTCCAAACATGGATTCCTTAATTGCTATAGGTGCTGGTGCCGCATATGCTTATGGAATATTTGCTATATACCATATCTATATGGGAGATAGTAATTATGCAATGCAATTATATTTTGAATCAGCAGGAACAATACTTACTTTAATAAGCTTAGGTAAATATTTAGAAACTTTAACTAAAGGAAAAACATCTGAAGCAATTAAAAAATTAATGGGATTAGCTCCTAAAACTGCTACTATTCTTGTTGATGGAAAAGAAAAAGTTGTTTCTATTGATGATGTTCAAGTTGGTGACTTAATTCTTGTTAAACCTGGTGAAAAACTTCCTGTAGATGGTGAGGTTGTTGAAGGATATACATCAATTGATGAAAGTATGCTAACTGGTGAAAGTATTCCAGCAGAAAAAAATGTTGGAGACACTGTGTTTGGTGCTAGTATCAATAAAAACGGAAGAATTGTTTATAAAGCTACAAAAGTAGGTAAAGATACTGTAATCTCTCAAATAGTTAAGTTAGTTGAAGATGCTCAAGGTTCTAAAGCTCCTATTGCTAAATTAGCTGATACAATTTCAGGTTATTTTGTGCCTGTAGTAATTACCTTAGCTGTTATTTCAAGTTTAGCTTGGTATTTCTCTGGTGAAAGTAAAATCTTCGCTCTTACAATATTTATATCTGTCTTAGTAATAGCTTGTCCATGTGCTTTAGGATTGGCTACTCCAACAGCTATTATGGTTGGTACAGGTAAAGGAGCTGAAAATGGAATTCTTATTAAGAGTGGTGAAGCTTTAGAAACTACTCAAAACTTAAATACTGTAGTATTTGATAAAACAGGAACAATAACTCAGGGAAAACCTAAGGTTACAGATATTATATGTGAAGATTTTTCAAAAGAAGAACTTCTTATAATAGCTGCCTCAGCTGAAAAAGGTTCTGAACACCCTCTTGGGGAAGCTATCGTTAAAGATGCTGAAGAAAAACATCTTACTTTAAAAACTGTTTCAAACTTTGAAGCAATACCAGGTAAGGGAATTGAATGCTCTATTGATGATAATTTAGTTTTACTAGGTAATCAAAAGCTTATGAATGAAAAAAATATAGCTCTTGGAAGTCTATTAAAAATTTCTGAAGAATTAGCTTCAAAAGGTAAAACTCCAATGTTCATTGCCCTAAATGGAAAGATAGCTGGAATAATTGCCGTTGCTGATACAGTAAAGGAAACAAGTAAAAAAGCTATAGAAACTCTTCAAAAAATGGGACTTGAAGTTGTTATGTTAACAGGAGATAACTTGAAAACTGCTAAGGCTATTGCAAAAGAAGTTGGTGTAGATAGAGTTATAGCAGAGGTTCTTCCTCAAGAAAAAGCTGAAAAAGTTAAAGAACTTCAAAATGAAGGCAAAAAAGTTGCCATGGTTGGAGATGGTATAAACGATGCCCCTGCCCTAGCTATTGCTGACATAGGAATGGCAATAGGCTCTGGAACAGATATAGCAATGGAATCTGCTGACATAGTTCTAATGAAAGGTGATATTCTACATGTTGTTGGAGCTATTCAATTAAGCAGACAAACAATGAAAAATATAAGAGAAAACTTATTCTGGGCATTTGGATACAATACCTTAGGTATCCCAGTAGCTATGGGAATACTTCATATATTTGGTGGTCCATTACTTAACCCAATGATAGGTGCTCTTGCTATGAGCTTTAGTTCAGTATCTGTATTACTAAACGCTTTAAGATTAAAAAGATTTAAACCAAATTATAAATAATATTTTTAAAATATTATTTATTTTAAAAATCTAATTATAAACTTTAAAATCCCTTAAACCTTAATCACAATAAAAAAACAGAGTCAAAAGACTCTGTTTTTTTTTATTTTAATTTATTATTATTTATTAACTTGTTGAGCATCTACAACTAATAATGGAATTTTGTTTCCATCAGCATCTTTTATGTTATTTAAGTTTATAACTTCTTTATAAACATTTCCTAAAGCATTAAACTCATTACCCATAGCTTCTGGATCTACTTCTAAGTTAACAACAACTTTCTTAGCATCAGTATATCCACCGATTTCATTTTCAACAGCAGTTTCAACTGAATCTAATTCAAATGTTACTTTTCCATCATTTTCTAATGCTAGTGGTGATAACTCAGTTGAGAAGCTTACATTAAATACATCATCAAAAGTTATTCCATCTTTTAATTCAAGGTTTAATAACTCTGGATTTATTTCAACTGTTACATTTTGCTTTAAAGTTCCAACGTTTTGAACTAAGAAATCTCTTGCAAAAGTATCTCCTGGTCTAACATTTTTAAATGAATTTCTATTATCTTTGTTTAATATTTCTGAAGTTTCATCTTCAACTGTCCATCCTCTTTCAGAATCAATAACTTTAACATCTAATGTACCCATAGTAAGTTTTATGTCTCCATTTACTTTAGCTTGATCTGTGAACCAAGCGTATGATCCAACTGCTCCTACCATTAATGTACCTGCTAATAACATTCCAATTACTTTTTTCTTCATAAAAATTCTCCCCCAAACATTTCATTTTTATATACATAATATATATACTTAATTTAATCGACTACATAAATATTTATATTCACTACCATCACATAATATTACTATTTTTCTATTTATTTACATCAAGTTATAAATTTATTCATTATCTAGCTGTTCTAATATTTTTAGATTCTTCAGTTGATAACTCTCCATTAGAATATTTAGCAGCTATTTTAAAGTTATAAATAGTATTTCTATTTAATTTTGATGCTACGAACTCAGTAGTATCAGCTGGAAGTTCCTTTATTTTCTTTCCATCTTTATAGATTACATATCCTTCTAATCCTTCTATAGTTTCTGGTGCATCCCATATCAACTTAACATCCTTTTTATTTATATCTGTAATATCGAAGTTTCTAACTGGATTTACAACTATAACTCCTGAACCCTGTTCCTTAACCGTAACTTCTTTATTAACAAGTTCTAATTCATGGGTACTTCCATCCCCAGTTCCAATTAAAGCAGTTGTTATTTCTAATACCTCAACTTCTGAAGAAACCTTTGGAGTTAAATTAACCTTAACTAAATTTGATGTTTTTTCTATTTCATTTCCTAAAGAAGCCACTAATATTCTAACCTTGCCAGGCTCAACCTCTTTACTATTAACAAATAAAGTATCACTAGCTAAAGTCACTTCATTTAAAGTAAATATTTCTGGATTATATTCAAACATATATTCTGCTGAATATGCATCCTTATCCTCTGCTAAATCTTCTACTCCTAAAGAAACATCAAAAGCAGTTCCCACCTCAACTTCACTAGATACGCCTAAAGATGAATTACCTATAGTTATTTTAACCTCTTCACTTTGCATTATTACATCATTATCACTTGAAGCTGGATTTGCCTTTACTAAGTACCCTCCAGTACTAGAAATAACTAAACCAGCTACAAGTGCTGCTATTATTTTTTTACTTTTCATCAACTCTCCCCCTAAATTTAATAATTAACCTCATTATTATGTATACGTTTCAAAGACTATTAATATGACTAAAAATATGTAAAATATACTCTTTAATTCATAAAAAAATACTTTTCACCCTTTTTTTTCAACATTTTAAGATACTTTAATTCTAAAAATTATAAAATCTCTTTATTATCTTCATTAAAATCTCTATTTTAAACTAGTGTTGATTTTTTAAAATAAAACTGTAAGACCATCTTAATAAGCCGTTAGTATTACATTTCCTATAGCTAATAATTCTAAGATTCCAGCTTATTAAAACTGTCATCCAGAGGTTTCTACGCTCTAGATAAATTCGACTTAAATTCAGAGTTCGCATTAAGCTATCTCTGAATTAAGTCTCATTTTATCTAAGTAAGAATACTAGCCTTAAAAAGCTTTTTCTGTTTGATAGAAATCAAAAAATGGCTTTAAAAGATTTACTTAATCTCTTAAAGCCATTTATTAAATAATTTTTAGTTTAAATTCTATTTTTAATTATTGTTGATTTTCAAATAGAATTTTAAAATAACATTAACACTCTAAAGAATTAACCTGAATCAGTATTAATCTAAAACAAAGTTTTATATAATAAAACTTTGTTTTACTCTATCTTAGAGTTCTTATTGTTTTAGATTCTTTAGTAGATAATTCTCCATTAGAATATTTTGCTGCTACTTTAAAGTTATAAATAGTATGTCTACTTAATTCAGTCGCTACAAACTCTGTAACATCAGCTGAAAGTTCTTTTATTTTCTTTCCATCTTTATAGATTACATATCCTTCTAATCCCTCAATTGTTATTGGAGCTGTCCATGTTAACTTAACATCCTTTTTATTTACTTCTGGTATATCAAAGTTTTGAACAGGATTCACTATTATTTCTCCAGAAGTCTTTTCATTAACTTTAACCTCTTTATTAACAAGTTCTAATTCATGAGTACTTCCATCACCATCTCCAATTAAGGCAGTTGTTATTCCTAACACTTCAACTTCTGAAGAAGCCTTTGGAGTTAAATTAACCTTAACTAATTCTGATGTTTTTCCTATCTCATTTCCTAAAGAAGAAACTAATATTCTAACCTTACCAGGCTCAACTTCTTTACTATTAACAAATAAAGTATCACTAGCTGAGGTCACTTCATTTAAAGTAAATATTTCTGGATTATATTCAAATATATACTCTGCTGAATATGTCTCCTTATCCTCTGATAAATCCTCTACTCCTAAAGTAACATTAAAGGCTGTTCCTACTTGAACTTCACTATCTACTTCTAAAATTGAATTACCGACAGTTGTCTTAACCTCTCCAACTTGAACTGTAAGCCCAGTATTATCTAATGCATTTAAAGTTGAAATTTTATCATAAACAGTAGATAATTCCATAGCTTCATTTGCTTTAACCTTTATTTCATAGCTTCCCGGAGCAATTCCCTCTGGTATAGTTCCCTCAAATATAATTGAATCTTTGCCTTCATAATTAACCATATTTAATGAAACATCTATTCCGCCGATATCTAAAGTTAAAGTTCTATCTCCAATAATACTTGCTACTTGGTTTAAATTTGCCTTAACTGAAATTTTATCTCCAGTATTATAAACTAAATCTTCATCTAAGCTTTCAATTGATTTAACAGTAGCTGCTGGCGCATCTTCTGAGGCATTAAACTGAAGATAATTAAAATCAAACTCGGTATATGCCATTCTGCTTGCGCCTTCACCTTCATAGAATAACCCTAAATTTCCATCTGGTAACTCTGTTAAACAAGAATAAGAGAATGAACCTGGTTTAACAGTTTTATTATAAATCCAATCGAACTCATATCTTGGTTCACCATTTTCATAAGTTCCATTTTCATTTATTAAGCCAACTTTAACACTTCCATTTGTTCTTCCACTTGCATCTGGATTTGAGAATATAATTACATCTTTACCATTTATTTTTCCACTATAATTTATAACACTTAACTGACAATATGGTTCTCTTAAAGAAGTATCCTCTGGAACTTCATCATGCCATGTTGCTCCTCCATCAAAGCTAGTAGCAATCCTTGTATATGAACCTGTATTTCTCATAAATAATTTAAGTTGTCCATTTGGCATTTCAACTACTTGGCACTCTGTTAACTGAGTTCCTGAAGAAACTGTTTCAGAACTTACTGAATCTGTATCTATTGGTGACTCTCCTAACTGCCAATTCTTTCCGAAGTCATCACTATAAATCACAGCACTTGATTGGAAGTTATTTTGATTAGTATAGTATATAGGGAATACTAATCTTCCTTTATGCTCTCCATTTTTTATTTGGATACCCTTTCCTGGTGCAGTTCCAAAGAATTTCATCCACTCTTTCTTAAGTCCTGGATTTAAGTCCTCAACTTCACTCCATGTCTTACCATCATCATCACTATAAGTCATATGAATATATGCTGTTCCAATAGCCTTAAGTGGAGCATTACTTAATAAAGCATTTCCAATCTCTGTTCCATTTTGAAGAAGAGTTTTATCATTTTCCATTACATAATCAGTTGGATTACCCTCTGCATCATAAACAATACCTTCTTCTCTAACTGTGTATTCGTTATTTTGAGCATCCTTTAATATAAAATAATACTTTCCATCAATTTCTTTATATCCACTTCCGCCACCTGTATTAGGGAATCCATATCCTTCTGGGAAATGGGTAACTATAAGGAATAATCTCTCTTTTTCAACTCCATCCTCTTCAATCATAGCTGACATAAGAGAAGTATCTATAGCTGCTGATTGGCCCGGGTAATTTACTATTACTTGAGCCTCTTCCCAATCTCCATTTAACTCTTTTCTTCTTATTCCAACATCTATATTATTATGTGGAGCATCATGATCTCCATTATTTCTAACATCTATAGATGCTAAAATAGTTCCCTCCTTAGTAGTTTCTAAAGCTGGAATTCTATATCCTCTTGATCCTAAATATCCAGGATAGAATAAATCTATTGGTTCTGTCTTATAAACATCATCTGGTAATAAACTATCCTCGGCTGGTGTTTTAGTTTCTCCTGTTTTTCTTAATAAGTAATTATCACTTATAGGTTCAGCATAAATATCCATAAAATCTATATCTCCTCTAAATAAATACTCATTAGACCCATTTACTCTATCAGTTTTTCCAATAAATCCACTATTAAGGTTTATTGCATTTAAAAATTTAATATTTGGATCTGATACACTTTTAACTAGAGAACCATTTAAAAATATCTTAGCTCCTACACCGCTTTCTATTTTTAAAGCTAAAGTATTTACTCCCTTATTAAAAGTAGCATCTGTACTATGATGTATATTAAAATCTCCATTTCCTTCTTGTCTTCTAAGCTCATAACCTACTTTTCCTCCACTTACATAAAGTGAAAAATAGTTATTTGCTTTATTTCCATCACTTAAACCAATTAAACTCTGAATTGAAGTATCATCCATATTAAATCTAGTTACTATAGTTCCTTCTTCTAAAGAAGAAAATTTTTCTAAATCACTAGTTATATTTAATCTTTCTTCCTCCTTAGTTATCTTCAAGTTTCCATAGTTAGCAAGATCACTAACTTCTCCCTGAGTTTCATAAACATTTAACTCTGCTATTGAAGCAAATCCACCTACTCCTTGAAGTGCAGTTATTTTTATTTTCTCTGCATCAACAGGGCTATCAAAAGTTACAGTTTTAACTAAATTATTTTCTTCCCAGCTTCCTTCTGCAACTAAAGTTTCAACTCCATTATTTACAGAATGGATTTCATACTTAGTTATAATTCCATTACTTTGACTAGTTCTTGGTGTAACAGCTATAGAACTAACTTTTCTAGCTCCTCCTAAATCCACTGTTAAACTTTGAGGAAGTGCGTCACTGCCATTCCATTTTGTATGCCACATAGTATTTAGATTTCCATCAATAGCACTTGAAGCCGGATCTTGTCCTTCTTGAGAAGTTGCACTAGCAGTCATCTCTGATTGTGGAATAGCTGTTTCAACAACAGCTTGCCTATCTTCTATAACCACATCATTATCACTTAAAGTTGGATTTGCCTTTACTACATATCCTCCTATGTTAGAAATAACTAGACCAGCAATAAGTGCCGCTATTATTTTTCTACTTTTCATAAACTCTCCCCCTTAACATAAAAATTAACCTCATTATTATGTATACTTTTAAAAAATCATTAATATGACTAAAAGTACGTGAAGTATGATTTTAGATACATAAAAATATAATTTCTTGTCTAAAGTCTAAGTTTAAAGTACAAAATTTATATAAATTTAGATCTTAAATTAAATACCTTCTTTATAAAAATGTATAAATCTCTAAAATATAAAATGACTCTAAAAGACTTAATTCTATCTCTTAGAGCCATTTAATTAAATAATTTTTAGATTTATCTATATTTTAAACCAGTGTTGATTTTTAGTTAACTCTTATAACCTAACTTAATTTCGCAAATTATTCTATCTTAAAGTTCTTATTGTTTTAGATTCTTTAGTAGATAATTCTCCATTAGAATATTTAGCAGCTATTTTGAAGTTATAAATAGTATGTCTATTTAATTTTGATATCACAAACTCTGTAGCATCAGCTGGAAGTTCTTTTATTTTCTTTCCATCTTTATAGATTACATATCCTTCTAACCCTTCAGTTGTTATTGGAGCTGTCCATGTTAACTTAACATCCTTCTTGTTTATTTCTGGAATATCAAAATTTTGAACAGGATTCACTATTATTTCTCCAGAAGCTTTTTCATTAACTTTAACTTCTTTATTAACAAGTTCTAATTCATGAGTACTTCCATCACCAATTCCAATCAAGGCAGTTGTTACTCCTAATATCTCTGCTTCTGAAGAAGCCTTTGAAGTTAAATTAACCTTAACTAATTCTGAGGTTTTTCCTATTTCATTTCCTAAAGAAGCAACTAATATTCTAACCTTACCAGGCTCAATTTCTTTACTATCAACAAATAAATTATCCCTAGCTGAAGTTACTTCATTTAAAGTAAATATTTCTGGATTATATTCAAATATATATTCTGCTGAATATGCATCCTTATCCTCTGCTAAGTCTTCTACTCCTAAAGTAACATCGAAGTTAGTTCCTATCTGAACTTCACTCACCACTCCTAAGCTTGAATTACCAACAGTTGTCTTAACCTCTCCAATCTCTATATTTATTCCTGTATTATCTATACTTCCTAAAGATGAAACTCTATTATAAACTGTTGAAAGTTCCATAGCATCATTACCTTTAACTTTTATTTCATAGGAACCGGTACTTACTTCCTCTGGTATGATTCCTTCAAAGGTAACACTCTTATCTTCTCCATAGTTTTTCATAGTTAAAGGAACATCTACTCCATCTATATCTAATATTAATTCTCTACTTCCCATAATACTTACAACTTGATCAAAATTAACCTTAATTCCTATACTGTCACCTACCTTATATTTTAAATCTTCATCTAAGCTTTCCACAGAAGTAACCTTAGCGGGATTTGCATCCTCATTAGCATTAAATTTTATATAATCTAAATTCATTTCTGTATAAGACATATTGGTTGTTGGAGTCCCCTCATAGAACAAACCAATATTTCCATTCGGTAATTCTGTTAAACATGAATAAGCGTAATACCCTGGTTTAACAAGTTTTTTATATTTCCACTCTAAATCATATTTTGGTTCTCCATTTTCATAAGTTCCATTTTCATTTATCAAACCTATCTTAACAGTTCCATTAACTCTATTAGGATACGTAGCCTCTGGATTAGCAAATATTAAGGCATCTTTTCCATCAACCTTCTGACTATAATTCATAACACTTAACTGACAATACGGCTCTTTTAAATTAGTATCCATTTCAACTTCCTCATGCCAAGTTTCTCCACCATCGAAGCTTGTAGCTATGGCAGTATGAGCACCCCAGTTTCTCATAAATAGTTTTAACTGACCATTTGGCATCTCTACAACCTGACTCTCTGTTAACTCATAAGCAGAATTATTTATAGTTTGAGAATCTAGAGGACCTTGTCCATTAATTATTCTTCCATCATTAGGAGACTCTCCTAATTGCCAAGTAGCTCCATTATCATCACTATAAATTACTGCACTTGATTGTTTTTTATATTGATTCAAATAATAAACTGGGAACACAAGTCTTCCCTTAAGCTCTCCATTTTTTATTTGGATACCAGCTCCTGGACCAGTTCCTAAGAAACTCATCCATTCTTCTTTGAATTGGCTTGAAACTAAATTTGGCTCGCTCCAAGTCTGTCCATCATCATCACTATAAATTAGAGCCAAATATGATGTACCATAAGCTTTCAAAACACATTCTCTAGCAAATGTATTTCCTATTTTTTCTCCATTTTCATATAAATTATTATTAGCATCTACAGTATAATTTGTTGGATTACCATCCTTGTCAACAACAGTTCCTCCTGGTTTCACAAAATATTTATTGTTTGAACTATCAAAAAGCTGCATACATCTTTCTCCTTGGAAATCCTCAAAACCACTTCCAAATTCAGCTTTGAATGCACCGTATCCATTTGGGAAAGCATCTACCAGTAAAAATATTCTGCCTGTATCTTCGTCTTGCAATAAACTAGCATCTATGGTTGATGCACTGTCTGGATAATTTATTACAACTTGTCCTTCATCCCACGTTTTTCCCCCATCTATACTTCTCTTTACTGCCGTGTCTATATTATTAGGTGAATCATGTCCACCTCCAACTCTAGCATCTATACCAGCAATTACAGTTCCCTCAGTAGTTGTTATCATAGCTGGAATTCTAAAGTTATTTGATTCTAACTCTCCTGGAGCAAAAATATCTACAGGTTTACTTTTATAAACGTTTTCTGGCAAAATATCATTCTCCCTTGCTAAAGTTTCTCCTGTTTTATCTAATAGATATTTATCAGATACTGGTGCTGAATATATTTCCATAAAATCTATATCTCCATTAAACTGATATTCATTTCCACTAGCTCTGTCAGTTTTTCCTATCATACCTTTATTAAGATTTATTGCTGATAAAAATTGAATATTAGCATTTCCTTCTGTTTTAACTAAACTTCCATTTAAATATATTTTAGCCCCAACACCTTTTTCAACTTTTAAAGCTAATGTATTTATTCCTTCATTAAATGCAACATCTGCATAAACATGAGATAAATTAGTTGTTCCATTACCATCTTGTCTTCTTAATTCATATCCCACTCTTCCCTCATTAACATATAATGAAAAATAGTTATTGTCTTTTGAATTATCACTTAACCCTATTAGACTCTCTACATTACCGACTGGTTTATTTTTAAATCTTACTAATATTGTTCCTTCTTCTAAACTTTCAAGTTTACTTAAGTCCTCTGTTATGTCAACCACACTATTATTGTCTGCTATACTTTTATTCCCATAGTTAACTATAGAATCAACCTCTTCTCCACTTTCATAAACATTAACTTCTGATATTGAAGCAAAACCTCCTACCCCTTGAAGAGCAGTAATTTTTATTTTTTCAGCCTGAACTAGTGAACTTAAATTAACAATCTTAGTTGAATTATTTTGTTCCCAATTTCCTTCTGAAATTAATGTTTCAACACCATTATTAATAGCATAAATTTCATACTTTGTTATTATTCCATTCTCTCCACTAACTCTTGGAGATACAGATATGCTAGTTATATTTCTAGACTTTCCTAAGTCAATATTTAAACTCTGAGGCAACTTGTCACTTTCATTCCATTTTGTGTGCCACATAGTATTTAAATTCCCATCAATAGCACTTGAAGCTGGATCTTGTCCTTCTTGTGACATAGCAGTAGCAGTCATTTCACTTTGTGGAACTGCTTGTTCAATAATTGCCTTCTTCTCTTCTAATTTAGTACCTTCCGAATAATCTAAAGGATTAGCCTTAACCATAACTCCAATACTATTTGAAATAAATAAGCCAACTACTAAAGATGCTATTATCTTTTTACTTTTCAATACTAAACACCCTCTCCTATATAATAATTATTATGTGATTATATATATTATTGTTTCATGTTGCTATTTAATGATAATCTTCAAAAAAATTTTCTGTTAATATTTTTAATAGCTTTTCCTCAAATTACCTGAAATTTATATATTTATTCATGATAATTTTCTTTTAAAATAAGTTATAATTAAACTAAAATAAGGATATTAAATACTAATGAAAAAATTAGGAGGAATGATTATTGAAGGAACTTTTAATAGCATATTTAGTTGTTATAAATTTAGTTGCAATAGTACTAATGTATATAGATAAACAAAAGGCTAAAAAACATCAATGGAGAATTAGTGAGGATACACTAATAGGTGTGGCAATATTAGGAGGAGGCATTGGAGCCTTATGGGGAATGCATGTTTTTCGTCATAAAACAAAGCATGCAAAGTTTACTATAGGAATACCTTTAATCCTCGCTGCCCAAGCTCTTTTAGTTCTTTACATTATCAGATAAATCAAAAGAGGGTTATATAGGATTGTCTATTTATAGAATCCTATATAACCCTCTATATTTATTATTATTTTATTTATTAGCTATGTTTTAAACTAGTGTTGATTTTTAGATAGAACTATAAGACCATCTTAATGAGCAGTTAGTACTACATTATTCTAGAGTAGATGATAGCAATACTTTGCGAAATTAAGCTAGGTCTAAAGAGCTAGCTTAAAGTCAACATTTATCTAAAACAGAGCCTATTTATTATTTGCTACTAATAGCATTTCTCTTAAAACTTTACACGCAACAGCAGTTGATGCTCCTGTTTGATCATATTGAGGTGATAATTCATTAATATCAAATCCTACAATATTTAATCCCTTAAATTTTAATATTGAATTTAAAAGTTCAGTAAACTGTACTCCACCTGGTTCTGGTGTACCTGTTCCTGGGAATACTGATGGATCTAGAACATCTAAGTCTATTGTTACATAAACAGGTTTATCTTTAACCTGTTCTAAAGCATACTCTAAGTTATTACAATTAAACTTATTTGTGTAAACATGCTCTTTTCCCCATAAGAACTCTTCTCTTTCACCTGAACGTATTCCAAATTGGAATATTTTATTATCCCCTACTAAGTCCCAAACTCTATGCATAACTGTAGCATGAGATAATTTTTGACCTAAGTAATGATCTCTTAAATCTGCATGAGCATCAAAGTGAATAACATGGACATCAGGATATTTTTTAAATACTCCTCTAAAGGATCCTAATGTTACTAAGTGTTCTCCACCTATCATAGCTGGTATTTTTCCATCTTCAACAACCTTTGTTGAAAACTCTTCTATTTGAGCTAATGCCCCTTCTGAATTTCCAAAAGGAAGCTCCAACTCTCCACCATCAAAAATATTAAAATCATAAAGATCTAAATCTTGATATGGACTATAGCTTTCTAATCCCCAAGACTCTCCTCTCATTACCTGACTAGCAAATCTAGTACCTGGTCTAAAAGAAGTTGTTGAGTCAAAAGGTGCTCCAAAAACAACTATGCTTGATTCATTATAATCTGACTCACATCCTATGAATGTACTTATATTCTTATTCATTATCAACGCTCTCTAACATTTCCTTAACATAGTTAGGTAATGCAAAACATCCTTTGTGTAAGTCCGTATTATAATACTTAGTTTTTAGTCCTAAATCATTCCATTTTTCTATGTCAGCAGTTAATGGATCATATTTCTTTGAAGCAAAGCCAAATAGCCAATGTCCTGATGGATAAGTTGGAATATGAGCTTGGTAAACTCTACAAACAGGGAAACATTCCTTTATTCTCTTATGAGCTCTCTTCATTCCTCTTGCATAAGCTTCATAATATGGACTTTCATGTTGATTTACAAGTATTCCATCTTCTTTTAATGCTTTAAAGCAATTTCCATAAAATTCTCTTGTAAATAGTCCTTCTCCTGGTCCGAATGGGTCTGTTGAGTCAACTATTATTAAGTCATATTTATCTTCTACTGAACGTACGAATTTTAATCCGTCTTCAAAGTATAAACTTACTCTAGGATCATCTAACTTACTAGCTGTTTGTGGTAAATATTCTCTACAAATATCAACTACTAGCTTATCTATTTCAACCATATCTATTTTTTCTATAGTTTCATATCTTGTAAGCTCTCTTACAGTTCCACCATCTCCAGCTCCTATAACTAATACATTCTTAATATTAGGATTTGTAGCCATTGGAATATGAACTATCATATCATGGTATATAAATTCATCCTTTTCTGTTACCATCATAAGTCCATCTAATGTAAAGAAAGTTCCAAATTCTTGAGATTTAAAAACATCTATTCTTTGGAAATCACTCTTTCCACTATAAACTTGTTCATCTACCTTTATTGAGAAACGCACCTTATCTGTATGCTCTTCTGTGTACCATAATTCCATAATTAAAAATCCTCCTAACAATCTAAAACATTTATATATTCAATTTCCATATCCTCTGGGCCTGTTACTAAACTTCCCTTTTTCTTAGAATATTCAATATAATCTATAGTCTCTTTAGTTATAAGCTCACCTGGAGCAAGTATTGGAATTCCAGGTGGATAACACATTACAAATTCTCCAGAAATTAAACCTTCACTTTCTTTTAGAAGTACTTTCTTTTTATCAGCATAAAAAGCTTCCTTCGGTTTAACTTTAACTATAGGATCTATATATTCATAATCAAATATATCTTTTTTATCTTTTTCATGAATTCTCTTAATCTCACTTAAAGCTGAAACTAATCTTTCAATGTTATATCTAGTATCACCAACTGATATTATTGCAAGAATATTTGCCACATCTCCAAGTTCAATTTGAATTCCATAGTCGTCTCTTAATATGTCATAAACTTCAATTCCAGCTAACCCTGTATCTAGAGTGTTTATTGTTAACTTTGTTACATCAAAATCGTAAATGTCATCACCATTATTAATTTCTTTTGAAAAAGCATAATAACCACCGATTTTATTTACTTCTTCTCTTGCATACTCTGCAATGTTAACTACCTCTTCAAATATATCTTCTCCATTTAAAGCTAGATTTCTTCTGGCAATATCTAGAGAGGATAGTAATAAATAAGATCCACTAGTTGTTTGTGTTAAGTTTATTATTGTTCTAACATAATCAGGCTTAATTCTATTACACTTCATAAGAAGCATTGAACTTTGAGTTAAAGAACCACCTGTTTTATGTATGCTAACTGCTGCCATATCAGCTCCTGCTTCCATTGCTGAAACTGGAAGTCTTTTATCAAAATAAAAGTGAGTTCCATGAGCTTCATCAACTAATACATACATATTGTTTTCATGAGCTAACTTAACTATTTCTCTTAAATTTGAACAAATTCCATAGTATGTTGGATTGTTAACAAATATAGCTTTTGCATCTGGATTTTCTTTTATGGCATTTTTTATATCCTCTATTGCCATTCCTAAAGATATTCCAAGTCTACTGTGAATACCAGGGTTTATATATACAGGAGTTACTCCTGTTATTATTAAAGAATTTATAGCTGAACGATGAACGTTTCTAGGCATTATAATTTTATCTCCATCCTTACAAACACTCATAATCATAGCTTGCACTGCTGACGTAGTACCATTAACCATGAAAAATGCCTTATCTGCTCCAAAAGCCTCTGCTGCTAATTCCTCAGCATCTTTTATTACAGAAGTTGGATGGCAAAGATTATCTAAAGGCTTCATTGAATTTACATCAACTGAAACACAATCCTCTCCTAAAAACTCTCTTAGTTCTGCATTTCCTCTTCCCTGCTTATGACCTGGTACATCAAAAGGAACAATCCTTTGTCCCTTATACCATTTTAATGCTTCATAAATAGGAGCATTTTCTTGAGAAAGTCTTTTCACAGAAATCCCTCCTTTTCCTAATAAATATTTACACCACCGTATATTTCAATCATCTCTTTTGATATTCTATCTCTTATTTCTCTTCTCTCATTTGGAGATAATTCATATGGATCAGAATTAAATAAATAGTTATTTAAAACAATATCCTTAAGCATCATTTTTGTATGGAATATGTTTGATTGATAAACATTCACATCCATAGCATCATATCTTTTTAATGTCTCTCCATCTATATAGTCTTGAATAGATTTTATGTCATGGTCTATGTAGCACTTTCTTCCATCTACATCTCTAGTAAATCCTCTTACTCTGTAATCAATAGTTATTACATCTGAATCAAAGCTTCCAATTAAATAATCTAAAGCATTTAATGGAGATATCTTTCCACATGTAGATACATCTATATCAACTCTAAAAGATATTATGTCATTATTTGGATGAAACTCTGGATAAGTGTGCACTGTAAGATGACTCTTATCTAAATGTCCAACAACACTATCTCTAAGCTCTAGAGAAGAAAGCTCTAATCTATTGCATGATGGATCAATTAGTGCTACTGGTAATGCCTCTTCTGTTATAAGAACATTTACGCTAGCTCCCTGTGGTTCATAATCTTGTTTTGAAATATTTAAAACATGAGCTCCTATCATATCTGTAACATCACAAAGAATCTTTGTAAGACGTTCAGAATTATATTGCTCATCTATATATTTTATATAGTCTTCTTTTTCTCTTTCTGTCTTTGCATAACAAATATCATAAATATTAAAACTTAATGTCTTAGTAAGATTATTAAAACCGTAAAGGCATATTTTTTCTTTCAACCCTAACATCAACCCTTTCTTTAAACAACTTATTTACTGTATAAATATAAATTTAAAATTCATTTAAATTTATTAAATGTAATTTTTGAATTTATTATATATCACAGATTTAAATTTTACTATAGGGAAAACCGACCATCCTTGGCATTTAGTCAGTTAAATAGTATTGCGTTAATATTTCGGTAACAAAAACTAAGTAAAATACTTAGTATTACTAAACTTAAACTTTAATAAAGTAAACTGAAGAAGTGTTTAAAAATGCACTCTTAAAGTAAATTTAATTAAAAATAAAAAAACTCCAAAAAAACTCATTTGTAAAGTTTTTTTGGAGTTTGTGAACTTTTTGTTAATAATTATACTATATATTCATTAAATATATCTTTAAATTCTTCTTTGTTATTTTCAATCCATTCTTCAAAAGTTGAATTTTGGACCTCAACAGCCTTTGCAACCTTGATTAAAAATTCAGGAACATTGTTTTGAATTATATCACCATAATAATATCCTAAACGAGTTTCACCTATGCCTAGTTTACCACCAAAATGTAATTCAAAGACATTTTCTAATACCTCTCCAACTTTTTTCTTCTTACCAGCAAATCCAATTTCTCCGATTTCATGCATACCACAAGAGTTTGGACAACCTGAAAAACGAACTCTTGGTAATGATCCTTCTTTAATACCATTTTCTTTTAATAATTCTACGAATTCTCTTAAAGTTCTTTGGCTTTCTAATACACCCATTTGACATATTGGAACACCTATACAAGCTACACTTCTCTCAGCTAAAGTTTCTCCACCTTTACCTTGAGTAAGTTCTAATATAGCCTCTGCTTCTTTTCCATTTAAGTTTCTAACATATAGATTTTCATCCATTCCTAATCTAACTTCAACTTCTTCTAATCCTTCTATAGCTTCTATTAAAGCTTTTAAAATATCTAAATTTAATTGTCCTCCAACAGGATGGAATAATACTGTATATAATCCTTCTTGTTTTTGAGGAATTAATCTTTCATGCTTGATATCAGTTTTTTCACCTTTTTTGTTGTATTTTATTTCTTTAACTTCAAGGTCTAAACCACCTTTAGCTTTAGCCTTTTTTAAATACTTTCTGAAATAGTTTTTAAATTCCTCTTCACCCATTCTTTCAACAATGTATCTAATACGTGCTTTTCCTGGGTGTTCATAATCACCTTCAGCTACGAATAAATTAGTCATAGCATCAAGGCAGTATAATATGTCTTTTTCATCTATTAACTCATCAAATTCAACAGATGTTCTTGGATTTCTTCCTAATCCACCACCTATGTAAAGTTTAAATGCTCTCTTTCCATTATTATCAACAGCTAAGAAACCTAAATCTGTAACTGTACAATGTGCTGCATCTGCTTCTGTATTTGAGAATGCAGTTTTTATTTTTCTTGGTAATTTATAAGTATATATTTTACTCATATAATGTGCATTAGCAGCTAATGCATATGGAGTTACATCAAAAGTTTCTTCTATTTGAACTCCTGATAGAGGATTTAAAGCTACGTTTCTTGGGAAGTTTCCGCCTCCTCCTCTAGTGTAAATCCCTTTAGTTAACCCTTCTTGCATTATATCACATGCAGCATCTATAGATATTCCATGTAATTGTATTGCTTCACGAGTTGTTAAATGCACCTTATCTAAGTTGTATTTTTCAGCCCAATTATAAGCTTCTTTTAATAAATTTAATCCAGCAACTCCTGATGGAACTCTTAATCTTACCATGAATTCTTTTCCACCACGGTGTGCATAAACTCCCATTCCACCTGAAGCTTTTTTAAATTCACCAACAGTCATTTCTTTATTTAAAAACTTATGTCCTTTTTCTCTAAACTCTTCAATTTCCTTTGATAAAATCTCATTTAATGTATTCATTTTATATCACCTCATTAAAATTTTAAACTTCAACATTTTATTAGTAAACAATTATTTCTTTATACCTCATATAGGTAAATACCTATATGATTTTCATTATTTTTTTCTCCAATAAATATAAATGTTATTATACTTGAAACATTTCCAGATTTATTGTTAATAAAAAATTTTGTTTGTTTACACAATTTTAATTTTTATATTCTTATTATATAATATATTTATAGGTTTTGTAAGGAGTTGATTTTTATGAGAGAAAATAAAATAAAAGAAGATTTAATAAAAGCTTATAAAGAGTGGAAAGATTTAGAACATAAAACTGATGAAAAAATTAAACACCACCACCAATTAAAAAAAGAAGAACGAGAAGATGCCGCAAAAAGATTTTCTGAATTTGCTAAATTAGACAATCCTCTAACAGAAGATGAAATACTCCAATTAGAGGAATACTACAATGATACATTTATTTAAAGGAGATGTTTTTATGGGTGATAGCAAAGTAAAAGAAGATTTAGTGAAAGTTTATAAAGAGTGGAAAGACTTAGAGCATAAGACTGGTAAAAAAATTAAGCACTACCACGAATTAAGAAAAGAAGAACGAGAAAAAGATGCAAAAGAGTTTACTGATTATGCAGGCTTACCAGTTCCAATAACTGAAGAAATGCTTTTAGCTTTAGATGAAGAATATTTCAGAACTTAATATAAAAAAGACACATTAATTTAATTAATGTGTCTTTTTCTTTATATAAAACTTAAATATCCTAATTCAATTTATTCAATGTTTCTTCTTTAAAAACTCCTTAAAGAAATTTTAAATCTAGTATCATTTTATTCCATCATAGCAGTAATTTTTTTGCTTAGTAATAATAGACTTAGTCCTAATAAAATACTTACTCCAGCTATTGAAGCAAAAATTTCTAAAGCTCCAAATGATGCTATAAATGATGCTATGTATCCTGATAAAAGATTCGCTACACCGTTACTTGCAAGCCATACTCCCATTAATAATGATACATATTTAACTGGTGCAAGTCCACTTACCATTGAAAGTCCTATTGGTGATAGACAAAGTTCTCCCATTGTATTAAATAAATATGTTCCAACTAACCATAACATACTAACTTTTACAGCTGGATTTGCAAGATCTCCATTTACTGATAATGTTGCAATTGTCATTAATAAGAAACCACATCCTAGAACTATCATACCCATTCCCATTTTAGCTGGTATTGATAGATCTCCTTTTTTACTATTAGCAAGTTTAAACCATAATTTAGAGAATACTGGCGCTAATAAAAGTATAAATAATGGGTTTAATGATTGGAAAAATGCTACTGGAACAGTCCATCCAAATAAATTTCTATTTGTTGTTTGCTCTGCAAATAATGTTAATGTTGTTCCGGCTTGTTCAAATCCAGTCCAGAAGAATATAACGAATGATGTAAGTATTAATATAGCTGCTATTCTCTTTTTCTCTTGTTTAGTTAAAGGTCTATCTTCTTTTACAACCTCTTTTTTAACTTTTTCTTTTTTCTTCTTACCTATATCCCCTAAGTATTTAGGTGATAATGTTATAAATATTATTTCTCCTAATATAATACCTATAGCTGCTACTAAGAATCCATATTTAAATCCATAATGAAGTATCATTTCTCCTGATTTAGTCGCAAAATAGTTTTCTGCTAAAAATCCACAAATAATTGGTGCTATAAAAGATCCTAAGTTTATACCCATATAGAATATTGTGAAAGCTGAATCTTTTCTTTTGTCACCCTCTTCATATAATTGACCAACCATTGCTGATATATTTGGTTTAAAGAAACCATTTCCTATAATTATTAATCCTAATCCAACAAATAATGCCATTCTACTTTGCCATGCAAATAAAGTTAAGTTTCCTAAAATCATTACTGCTGCCCCAATGATAATTGATCTTCTTTGCCCTAAGTATCTATCTGCAAGCTCTCCTCCTATAATTGGAGTAAAATATACAAGACATGTATACCAAGCATATATAGTTGCTGCTGTTGAAACATCAAATCCTAACCCCCCAGTTACAAATGATGCTGTTAAGTAAAGCATTAATAATGCTCTTAAACCATAGTAACTAAATCTTTCCCACATCTCTGTAAAGAATAGTAAATATAAACCTGCTGGTTGTTTTAATCTTCCTTTACTCTTCGCTACTTCAATATCAGTAGCATTAACTGCCTCTGCCATTTTATATTAAGCCCCCTCTTTTAATTATAACTTTATTAACTTCTTTGTATTATATTAATTTATCATTAAAGTTATTATTTCGTTAACACATTTTTAATTATAAATACATTTTTAATTCTAATCAAACGTCACTTTCACAAATTATTGTAAGTTTATTAATAATTTAATCATATTTCCTCTTAAATACTCCTTTTTTCTATGTGCACCGTAACAACACATTTGTTTTTTTATTAAATACACACTTTTAGTACTTTACTCATCATTATGTAACTTAATTAATATATTAATAAATTTTATCGTTAAATTTTATTCTTTAGCAATAAACAAGATTAAAAAAACATAAAAATTAGACCAATATATTTATTACTATATTGATCTAATCTAAAAACTCTTATTTTTACTATTTAGTTATTGCTATTCTAATCACTTATGAATCCCTTTTTCTCTAAGTTGTTTATTAGTTATTCTTTTTAACACCTTGAAAAAGACTCCAAAGATAGGTATTCCTATTAACATTCCCATAACTCCAAATAAACTTCCACCAACTAATATTGCAAACATAACCCATAAGGCTGATAGCCCTATAGAGCTACCTACAACTCTAGGATATATTAAATTCCCTTCTACTTGTTGAAGAACTATTATAAATAATATAAACCACAAGGCTTTCATTGGATTTATTATTAAGATAATAAATGCTGATGGTATTGTTCCTAAAAAAGCTCCAAAAATAGGTATTAAGGCCGTCACCCCTATCATTACACTTATTAATAAAGCATATGGCATTTTTAAAATAGTCATCCCTATAAAACATAGTACTCCAATAACTATAGATTCAGTACATTGTCCTGCTATAAATTTAGAAAATGTATAATTGCACATTTGTCCAAGCTCAACAAGTCTATCTGCCTTATCTTTTTTCATAAATGCATATATTATTAACTTTACTTGGCTTATTAGTAATTCCTTACTAGCTAACATATATATTGCTAAAATTAAAGCTAAGAAAAAATTAACTATTCCAAATGTGACCCCCAAAGTAAAATCTAATAAATATCCTAGGGAGCTTCCAACAATCTGGCTTGTAACTTTGAAAATATCTTTCCACATATTAACAAGTTCATTTGTAAGGTTTTGCAAGATAACTTGCGATTGTGAATTATTTATTGCACCTTCTTGTAACATTTGCTCAAATGCTATTAAATAATTAGGTACATTTTCTACTAAAGTAGTAATACTATTCGTTAGTTGAGGAATTATAAATATAGTAAGGATTGCTATTGCTAATACAAAAATAGTTAAAGTTATTGTTATTGATAATGTTCTCTTAACACCTCTAACAAACTTTCCATTTCCTAAGCATTTTTCTATTAATGTCATTGGAATGTTAAGAACAAATGCTATAGCTATTCCCCAAAGAAATGGTTTTATTATACCTAAAAGATTTGATAAAAAACCTAATACCTCTTTTATATTTATAAACAAGAAAGTTAAAAATATTATATATGTGGCTAAAAAAATATATTTTTTGAAATTTTTATCCTTGTACTCCAATATTTTTCTCCTAAAATTCTAAATTAATATGAAATAACTTCTTAAAAGATTTTTATTATTTCATCATTATATTATTGACCCAATTTTAAAATATTAATCTTTTATACATTAAACTTTCAAAAATATGATATGAAAAAAGAATTTTTAAACTATATAATATGTATAGAAATTATAAAAATAGCAATTATGGTTTACTTATAAACTATCTTAAGGTATAATTTATATAAAGTTTACAATTGAACTATTTAAGGAGGAAGGTTAATGGATTTAAAAACTCTAAATCCTAATGGTAACGCATTTTTAGTTTCATTTACTAAAGCCAAAAAGACATATAAGAAATTTATTTCACCGACTTTAAGTAATTTAGGATTAACACATAATGAGTTTGAAATATTAGTTTTCTTACAAGAAAATTTAGAATATAATACAGCAAAGGATATAGTAGAATTTTCTGGCCTTTCAAAAGGATTAATTTCAAGATCTATAGAAGGCTTATTAAAAAAAGAAATGCTAATAATAAAAAAGGATGAGAAAGATAAAAGAATAGTTAGACTTTATATATCTGACTCAGCTACTAAAACAATTGATGTTTTAAATAAAATAAGTAATGAATTTTGCAAATTGTTATTAGAAGGTTTAAAAGAGGAAGAGCTTGCTGCTTTTGACAACATATTAAACAAAATGATTAAGAACCTAAACAACTTAAAAATTTAAACATCTATACATAAAAAAATCTATAAATAGCTTAAAGATTTCTTATCTAAATGCTATTTATAGATTTTCTATATTTTTATACCATATGTACAAATGACATTATTTCACTTCATTTATGTGCTCAAACATACTCTTTATATTTTTTAAATTTCCATACACAGTTATTTTATCGTAAGTTTCAAAAACATAATCAGGAGTTGGAAAATTAATAAATTTATCTCCCTTATCTATATTTAATACTTCAATTTCCATAGGTTTAAGTCCACTATCTCTTATACTCTTTCCGATAATTATGGTTTTACTTGAAAGATATATTTCATAAACCCCAAATCCTCTAGTATGAGTTATTAAAGTTAAGTGCTTTGAATTCAACTTGTCCCAAATTTTAGACTGCACAATAAATTTTTCTATTTTATTTTCTAGTTTCTCAAGTAAAGAACTTTTATGAAAAAATAAAATAAATACAATAAATAATACTATTATTGCTATAGAACCTACATCTATAACACTACTAGTTATTATGTTTACTGCGAAGGATATTATAGTTGCTGTACTTGCGTAACTAAATCCCATAAGCCAAATAGCAAGTTTTCTTCTAGTAGGATGTTGAACTATTATTTCACTTTCCTTGGTTGTAAATCCTGTTCCTGTTAAAAGAGAGGTAACCTGGAATCTTGCTTTTTCTATAGGAACCCCTGTAAGTCTAAATAATATAGCAAAAAAGTCTACTATAATTAAAAATATCATTAAAAATAAAATAAATGTAAGTACTAAAACCAAAACCTCTTCCTCCCTAATAACCTTTAAATTTTCAAATTAATATATTGCAAACTAACAATTTCTCTGTTAATTCATCCTCCACTTTAATTTTTGATTTATTATCAATTGACTTTTTCTCAGTATCAATTCCTGTAATTTTAGATAACATTCCTAAAAGTAATAAAACTATAAGCAGAATCTCTCCAGCCATTATAATCATTCTTACTAACTTCATATATCCCCCTAATAAAGAGCTTTATAAATTTTTACTATATCATCGATACTCATAGATACATAATTGTTTTTTAACAATCTTTGTTGATTTTTTATAACACTATGGGCAAATATATCTATTTCTTCTGTTGTCATTCCATATTCTTTTAAATCTTTTCTTCTAATAAGATTATTTAATAAATTTTCTAACTCTAAATAACATTCTTTTTCATCTGAATTAACAATATTACTTATTAATCTTGTTAGTTCATTAATCTTTCCTTCTGCATTATTTTTCTTATAAAAATTAAGTACTGCCATTAAGAATTCGTAATTTGCTTCTCCGTGAGGAACATGATATTTACCCCCTAAAGGATATGATAATGCATGGACTGCACCGACTCCTGCATTTCCAAAGGCTATTCCCGCATAATTACTTGCAATTAGAAACTTATCCATTATATTATTTCTATACTCTTCTCCTCTGTCTATTATCTCTTTATAGCCACTTAAAATCATTTCTATAGCTTTTAAAGCAAATAAATCTGTATAAGGAGTTGAATTTGGAGATAAAAAACTCTCAATACTATGGATTAAGGCATCAATTGAGCTATAAACAAAAGCTTTATAAGGCATTGTTTTACAAAGTTCAGGAATTAAAATTCCCTTATCTGCATAAAGTTCATCTACTGCTAATCCAAGTTTTGTATTTTCACTCTTTATCTCAACAATAGATATGTTAGTAACTTCACTACCAGTACCACAAGTTGTAGGCACAATAATAAGTTCCTTATCTCTTATAACAGGAATTTCTCTTTTAAATAATTTTTTTGTACTATCTACATCTTTTAAAGACAAAAGCTTTCCTACATCTAATATGGATCCTCCTCCAATTGCTATAACTCTATCAAAATCTAAGTCTCTTATATCTTTAAAAATTTCATCTACAATTTCATCATTAGGCTCATTAAAATTGTATTTATCTTTTAATATATAATTACATTTTAAATTTAACTCTTCAAAACTTCCCTTATATATTCTTTTATTAGTAAACACTAAATCTTTTTCTCCTAAATTTAATTCTTTTGCAAAATCATAAGCATTATTAAAGCTTAATATTTCTGTATTTAAACTAAAAAGTTTCATTATAATCACCTACTAAAACAATAAAATATTTTTTTCAATTTTAAAATCAACAATTACATAAAAGAACCTGAACTTAAATCAGTATATTGTTATTCTTTAATTTCATTCACAATATATTAATAATTTTATTATACTAAAATTTCTATTCTTACTCCAATATAAATTACATATAATAAATCATTAAAATAAGTTTTTGTAAAAAATCAAAACAAAAAACCTATAAATATTGCATAAAATCATGCAGTATTTATAGGTTTTAATTATTATATGCAATATAAAATTCAAATTTATAAATTTTATATTCTAAATTAATCTACCTGCCTTAAAAGTCTTTTCATAACATCATTAACCTTTGCTATTCCAAGATCTTCATGTGCCATAACCATTATTAATTTTACATCATTGTAAGACATATCCCATTTATACGATCTTATGTCTAAAACGGCATCTTCTGGCATATACTCAAATATCATGCCCGCAACTTCTTCCGCTAAATCTAAATAATCTTCAAAAAGCTCTTCATCATTTAAATCCTTAAGGTCATTATTCTCTTTTATAAGCCCTCTTAATATATCCATATCTATACTTAATTTAAAAGCAACTATGTCCTCTCTTTTTGAACTTTTACATAAATCACTTACTACTCTCACATCAGTATTCTGCTCTATATCTCTTTTTATTTCTTCACTATCTAAAACTCTGTTTCCAAATGCAACATACATGTAAATTACCTCCTTAGTTATTTCTATAAACTATCTAAAAACTTTAATTAAGCTATATTTTAATGTAATGTTGATTTTTAGATAGAACTGTAAGACCATCTTAATGAGCAATTAGTATTGCATTATCTACGTAAGAATAATAGCGTTAAGAAGCTTTTTCTTATTTTTATAAGGAATACAATCTCACTATAGTTCGATTTCATAAGTTCAAGATACCAAATTAAAAATTTGGACTTTCACTTAACCTTTAGCTATTATTCTGGAGTAGATGATAGCAATACTTTGCGAAATTAAGTTAGGTCTAAAGTGCTAGCTAAAAATCAACATTTTCCTAAAATATTTTTCATTAAAGTCATCTTTCTAAAATCTACCTATATATTTATAACACTTGTTCACTCTATATTACAAGTAATATTTTTATTTTTATCCTATTTAACTTAATTATGATACTAAGAAAATAATTTTTCAATAATTCCAGTATGTTCTAATAATATATTTATACCTATAAGTATTAAAATTACTCCTCCAATTATCTCAGCATAATTCTTAAATATATCCCCTAACTTTTCTCCTATTATTACACCTAAAAAACATAAAACAAAAGTTATAACTCCAATTATTATTACAGATTGCACTATGGAAATTCCTAAGAATGCAAAGCTAACTCCAACTGCTAATGCATCAATACTAGTTGCAATAGCTAATAGTGTAAGATTCTTAGTGCTTAATTCATCATTACTACTACGAACCAACTCTAGGCCACTATCTTCAAAAGCCTCTAAAGTTACTGAAACCTCACCCGCTTCTTCTTTCTTTTCTTTTATTGCTTCAAAAAGCATCTTACCTCCGATTAAAGTTAATAGTATAAAAGCTATCCAATGATCAAATGCTTTTATATAATCAGCAAAATATCTTCCAGCTCCCCAACCTATTAAAGGCATAATTGCTTGAAATCCTCCAAAAAATAAAGCGATTCTTAATGCATCTTTAACTCTTACTCTTGTTAGTGTTATTCCTTTGGCAACAGAAACTGCAAAAGCATCCATTGCAAGCCCAAATCCAGTTAAAATAATTGATAAAATACTCATAACAAACATTCCTCCTACTTATTAAAATATGCATAAAAAAAGACTTATATGCAGTAAAAAACTGCATATAAGTCTCGCTATTTAAGACTAAGCCAGACCAAATCTCTTTGGTCAATTTGTTGACTTAATCACTCATTCAATTTGAGCTAACTACTCCCTCATATGGAAACAAAGTTTATTAAATACTTAAAAACTTTATCATAAATATTTATAAAAATCAAGTATATATTAAATTCAACGTAAATATTCAATATAATTATTTTTATTCTTTTAGTTCACTTACCTCACTATAATCAACTTGAAAATATTCTCCTTCTTCTAAATATATATGTCCACTAGCATAATTTTCTCCATCAACTTTTATAATGACTTTATCAACACCTAGGTTATAACCATAAGAATTAACCATACACTTAAGCATACTAGTCTCAAAACCACTTCCTAAATTAATATTTTTAAAAGAATTCTTATAAAAATTAACAGTTAAAACTCCATTCTCAAGCTTAGCATCTTTTATTTCGGCCTCTATTGGAATACCAACTGATAACCTTTCATGTAAATCATTTTTTAGTTCCTCTGTAACAGCCTTAACAATAGCTTTATCTTGTACCTCTACTTCTTTATCAACATAATAAAGTTTATAATCATTATCATGATAAAAAATTCTGAGAATCATGTTTTCTCTACTAACTTCATCATTTTTATTATTCTCATTTGTATCTTCGTTATCCTTCATTTCACTTTCTTCTTTATTGACTTTTCCCTCTTCTTTTAATTCATTTTCCTTAATAAATGAAGAATTTTCTCCTGTTTCATTAATTTCACTAGAAGTTTCATTATTATTGTTATTATCTTTGTTTTCTTTAGTAAAACATCCAGCTAAAAATAAAGGTATAAGAATTATGGATAAAATAGATACTAATTTCTTCATAAATTCACCTCAAATTTTAATTAATCTCTTTTTATAGTATAGAGTAGTTTAAAACTTTCCTTTTAAATTTATATAATATATGAATATGTTATTGGTATATAAGTATCTACTACTTTAAATAATATTTATCCATAACTGTACTTTCTGTTCTTCTAATTTATAATTTTAATAAAAATAAGTTATGATTTAAACTAGTATTAATTTTTATATAGAACTGTAAAACCATCTTAATGAGCATCTAGTATTGTATTATATACGTAAGAAGAATAGCGTTAAGAAGCTTTTTCTTAATTTTTTACAGTCACTAAAATAAAATAAGGATATAAATAAATTTATTCTTTTAATAAATTCATTTATATCCTTATATTAATGCTTTGACTTTTAGGCTTTTGAACTTAATTATTTTCCACAACACTTTTCATGAGATTTAATTTTATGTGCCATTTTTTCTTCTTCTCTTCTAACTTCAGCCATTTTTTCTTTTTCTACTTTTATTGCATTTTCAGAATCATAATGAGTTATTTTATGATTTTTTCCCATATAAAACACCTTCTTACATTTAAATATTAGCATAGGCAAATTTAAAATTTTAATAAGGAATCCTTACTTTAAGGTCATCCTCATCTTTAAATTCATGATACTCTTATGTTAAAACTATGTAAAAATCAATAACTCCTTATTTTAATGCATATACACTTAAAATATCCTATTTTTTTTAAAGTTTAATATATTTTCTTTGTATTATTCCCTCTCCCGTACTATATTTAAAAATAAATTATAATAAAGTTAATTTTAATAAAATATCTTCTTCTTTATTATAAATACTACTTATTAAAGGTAAAAAAATTAAGAAACTTATAGTTTTGAAAACTACAAGTCTCTTAATATTCATTAAATAGCATTTTTATTTACAGTTATTATAGTTTCTTCACCAACTTGAGAAAGTTTATATTGATATCCATCCTTTTCCCATTCGTAAACTTTGGAATCACTACCTTCCTCATCCTTGTTAATCTTTGGTTCACCTAAACTTTCTTTAATATTTCCTAATATGTTATCAGGTGTTATTCCTTTAAAATGAACACTTACAGCACTTACATTTTTAGAATCATCAAGTTCAAGTACTAGATTTGCATCATAGTTAAACATTCTTACAGAATAGCTTGAAGATACAATAACCTTCTTGCCTTCAACATCTTCTATTTTTTCAGTTCCAATTCCTTTGTTTGCTGTTACTTCATCATAAGTCTTTCCTACGTAAGTACTTAAATCACTAAAGTTAGCTTCGTTTTGAGCACTTTGTTGGATCTTTGAATGATTACTATCAGTATTAGCTTTTTGGTTAGAGTTAGTACAACCAACAAGTGATATAACTAATAAAGAAGTCATTATTAAACTAGCAACAATTTTTTTTCTATTCATAGTTTCTTCTCCCTCAACTCTTTCTCTTATGTATTTTTCCTAATATGCAAATATATAATAATAATTTACATTCTTACATTATTATAATATATTTTATATAAATATATATTACAAAATTGATTTTATTTGTTCTTTATAAACTCAAAAGGAAGCAGTATTTTAGCTCTCCTTAAAGCAATTATAAATTTTATAGTGAATTAGAGAAGTTTTTAAATCTAATCTTACTTTATTTACTAACTTTAAATGGACTGCCAGTATAAACCCAACTATTCTCATAAAAAAATGTGAACCATAAGAAATTAACAAAGAAAATATACCATAAACTATTTCCTGTGGTAAACCCTTTAAGTCCAATTAATGAAATTAATCCTAAAAATCCTAGATATCTATGTTTGTTATATTCCATAATACCCCTCCTAGTGAATATTTCTTATTTTAATTATACTATATCCACCAGGAAATATTTACTATATAAATCTTAATTTACTAACTTAAAGTATATTTATACTCAGGTCTTCCTACATTTCCGCTAGTTAAGGTTACATTTACTTTCTTTATATTTTCTAAGTAATCCATATATTTTTTTATAGTTACATTACTTATTCTAAGTTCACAAGCTATCTCTCTTAATGTCCATACTTTTCCTTGATTTTCTTTTAAAAATTCTAAAATTCTCTCTAATGTTTTTTCATTTAGACCCTTAGGCAACTCAAATTTTTCCTCTGAGATCTTTGAAATAACGTCTATATCCTTTTGACTTAAAGAAGATCCTTTGCTTAGCATATTATTTTTTTGCTTATATTTATTTAATGCTTCTTCAAATCTCTCAAACTCAAAAGGCTTAACTAAATAGTCAGTTATTCCATAGGCAAAGGCTCTCTTCACCTCTTCAACACTATTAGCCGCTGTTATCATTATTACATCTGTTAAATACTTTTTATATCTTAAGCTTTTTAATATATCAATACCATTTTTTTTAGGAAGATATACATCTAAAAGTATTAAGTCAACCTCTTCTTCATCTAAAACTTTTATTATCTCTTCTTCTGTTTGCACTGGTCCTAATATATTTTTAAATCCCATATTTTCTAAATATCTTCTATTAATAAGAGCCACCATTGGATCATCTTCTACTATAAGTATCTTCTTTGCCATCATTTTCTCCTTTTAAAATAGTTATAATAAATATTTTTTCTCCATTGAATTCCTCAATATCAATACAACCATCATAAAGCTCTACTCTATTCTTAACCAATGATAATCCTGTTCCTCTTCCTTCTCCCTTTGAGGAAACTCCCAATTCAAATATTTTTTCTTTTATGTTCTTATCTATAGGTTTCCCATTATCTCTAACTTGTATTTCAATTCTCTCATCATCTTCATATAAAGTAACTTCAACTTGTTTATTTTCAATATCTGAAGATGCACAAGAGTCAAAAGCATTTTCTATAAGATTACCTAAAATCGTAACAATATCATAAGAATCAACGTAATTATGATTCCCAAACAAGAAAGATTCCTCTGTTAGAATAAATTTTACTTCCCTCTCTTTTGCAACTAACTCTCTGCTAAGAAGTAATCCTCTAACATAATAATCTTCTATACTTGAAAACTTCAAGGAATTATTCTCATGCATTTTTTGTGTTTTTAATATGTACTTTCTAGCCTCTTCATATTCTCCTAATTGAATTAGCCCTAAAATTACATGAAGATTATTTCTAAATTCATGTACATTAGCTCTAAGGTTTTTAACAACCTCATCAACTCCAGTAATCTCTTTTGCAATCTTTCTAATATCATTTCTATCCATTAAAGTTATTACAGAACCTAAATATTCTCCTTCTTTCATAATAGGATGTATATTTATGAATACCTTTTTCCCTTGGACTATGATTTCCTTCATCTCTATTGATTTATTTTTTTCTATATAAGGAACCAATTTTTTTAAGACTCTTTCTTTTGAAAATCCATCTATAAGCTTATAGCAATTTTCATTTACTTCTGTTATTTCATTATTTTTATTTAATGCTATAATCCCTTCACTTACTGTATTTAATATAATGTTCTTTTCCTTATAAAGAGTAGCAATCTCCTCTGGTTCCATCCCCAAAATTGCCTTTTTAACCTCTTTAGCAAAAAGCTTAGATATTAATATAGTAATTGAAAAAACTATTATAAAAAGCCATATGTACTTTATTAAAGTCTTATAAGTTAATAATTGAATTTCATTATAGTATTTTCCTACCATAACAAATCCAACTTGCTTACCATCATACATTATAGGTTGAAACCATCTTAAGGTTTCTCCCATTGATCCTTGCATTAAAGAATAATAACTAGATCCATATTCTAAAACCTCTTTTTTATCCTCATTTACAAATACTGTTCCTATCTGCCCTTCATCTAAATGAGAGTATTTAACTCCTCTCATATCAGCAATAACAATTATGTCTACATCCTTTCTAGATTCAATAAATTGTTTAGTATACTCTTGAATCTTTGGATCTATTTCCTCTTTACTAAGACCCTCTTGAACAAAAGGTGTTTGACTTATATTAAAGGCTGTTTCTTTTAAAGTATTTCTTATCCCCTCATCCATATAGGAGATCTTATCTTCTATAAATAAAGTAAAAGATAAAGCTAAAGGAATAAAGGCGATAAGTATAGCCCACAGTAATATTTTATTTTCAAATTTTACTTTCATAGCTTTCACCACCGTGAAGGAATTATATCATATTAATAAAATTACTCCAATTATCTTTTAAATTTTTTTTAATATTTTTTCACAAAAAAAGAGTATATCATAATTTATAAACCTAGAAAATATAATCTATATCTTCTTAGTAATTAAATTATTGATATACTGCTTTTTCATTTATTTAAGTCTAATTTTAATTACCCTAAATAACTCTCTATTTTTATTATGCTATTGCATTCTTACAAGTATTTCCCTCTAAATACTCTTTTAAGTTTTCATATGATATTCCTATCATATTTCTTAAAGCTTCATCTGTATATGAGCCCATATGAGGAGTTACTAAAGCTCTTGGGTATAAGCCTATTAATTTTTCATATGATTCATTTTCTAACTTTTGTCCTTCTAAGTTCTTAAAGAACACTGCTGACTCACCCTCTAAAACGTCAGTTCCGAATCCACCTAATTTTCCTGATTCAAGAGCTTTTACTATAGCTTCTACGTCTTGTAATTCTCCTCTTGCAGTGTTGATTATGATAGCATCATCTTTCATTTTTGATATGAATTCTTCATTAATCATGTGGTAGTTTTGACCTTTTATGTATGGCATATGTACTGATATTACATCAGAAACTTTTAAAACTTCATCTAAAGGCATAAATTCAACTACTTCCTTAGCAGCATCGCTTTGGAATACGTCGTATGCTACAACCTTAGCTCCTAAACCTTTAAATAATTTGGCAGCTGTTAATCCGATTCTACCTGCCCCTAATATTCCAACTGTACAGTTTCTTATTTCCTTACTAAACATGAATCCATCTACTATGAAGTTTTTATTGCTTGTTCTATTAGTAGTGTATGCTGTATGTCTTAAAAGCATCATAGCTAAAGATACTGCTAACTCTCCTATAGCATTTGGTGAGTAACCAGGTACTCTAGCAACTTGTAATCCTAGATCTTTAGCTGCTTCTAAATCAACATGGTCAAATCCAACTGTTCTAGTTAAAACATACTTAAGTCCCTTACTCTTTAAAAGTTCTAAGTTTTGTCTATCAGCCATGCAGTTTCCTCTTACCATTATAGCTCCAGCTCCGATAGCTTCTTCTACATTTTCATGGTTTAAATTTTTCTCAACTAAAGTTAAGTTATATCCGAACTCTTCATTTAACTTGTGGAAGTATGGTACCTCTGTTTCTCTAACTCCATAACATACTAATTTTATCATATGAAAATCCTCCTCTTTTCCCCATCTTTTCTGCTTTATTTTAAATTTGAAACTGAATTTTTCTATATTAAATATAAGTGAAATAATATTTGAATGAGTAATTAGATTTTCATTGTTTTTGGAATAGATTCAGCGTTAAGAAGCGAAAACTGTTCGAAGCGAAGCAAGTTTTGAGCTTTAGCTGAATCTATGGAATAAACAATAGAAATTCTTCACGAAATTCAATAATTATTGAACTATATTTAATATGAAAAATTCAAATTAAGTTTTAAATCTTTATAATCTTAAGCAAATAATCCTATGTTTTTGATTATTTCTAAAATTACTATCCAGAATGGCATTGCTACTACGGCAACAACTGTTGATAATAATGAACAGTTTGATGTTAATAAAGCTTCTTTATCAAAGCTTATTGCGTAAGCTGCCGCAACTGTTGCTGTTGGAGTTGCTAACATGATAACTGTTGTAGCCATTCCTTCGAATGAAACTGGTAATATACCTGTTTTAGTTAATACTACTAATAATACTAAGTTTATAGCTGGAACTAACATTATTTTTATTAAACTGTATATCCATGGATCTTTTTGTCCTACAGCTTGCTTAAATGGTACCTCTGCTAAAGTAATACCTATAGCTAACCATGCAAGTGGTGAACATAACTTATCTAAATATGTAAGTGGTTGATATAACCATGGTAAAGTTTTATCTATTCTTAAGAAAGCATAGCTCTTATCTCCAATTTGAACTTGTGGTAACATTCCTTGGAATAACCATATGAATAATCCTAAGAAAGTTGCTATAATAATTGGATTTAATAACATTTCTTTTAAGTTCTTCTTCATGTTTTCTTTGTCCATTTTCACACCAGACATTTTGATGTAACCATATGAATATAAGAAAACTCTGTATGCTATATTGAATATTGATGAATACATTGCACCTACTGAACCATATACAGCTTTAACTATTGGAATACCAAAGAAAGTTGTTGATCCAAATATAGTAAGTACTCTAAATACGTCTTGCTTATCTCCCTTATATCTTGCATAGATAAACTTTGTTAAGACGATTAATAATATGTAAACTACAAATCCCCATATTAAAATATTAATACCTTCTTGTAATTCCTTTTGGTTAACATCCTTCATGAATGAAGTGAATGCTAATGCTGGAATTGCAACTGTTAAAACTACTTTAGTTAATATTTTTGATGCAGCACCTGATACTATATTTCTTTTTCTAATATAAAATCCTAAAAATATAATTGCTATTGATGAAAATATTGCACCTATAATTGCATTATCCGTAAGTGTTTTTTGAATGATTTCTAACATTCTTAACCTTCCTCCTATTTTGTGTTTTTTTTAACATTTAAAATCATGTTGATTTTTGTCGAATATTTTCCTTACAAGAAATATTGTACAAGCCTTGCCCCTTTCAAACAATTTATTTAAGTTTTTAAATAATTATTTAAGTTATTTAAGTTAAATAATTAACAATTAAAATATTTATTTAAGGCTATGTTCTAAAAACAAAAAAGTTCTTAAAATAGCTTTATAAGCTACTTTAAGAACTTCAATTCATGGATGTATTTAGTTTTTTATTTTGAAAAAAGCAAAAATCTCACTTCATTATTTAAAAATTTGTTTGTTAATTGTTTAATTATCAATTTCGAATTTAAAGGAATATAATCCTTTAAAGCATCCTCTATAAGTGAAATTTCATTCAAATTTATATAATCATTACTAATTAATATTAATTTAAATAAATTATATTCTTGAATTTTGGAAAAACCGCCTAAAATCCTTAATATTATATCACCTGAAAAGTTTTCACCTTTTCCTTTACCTAAAGTTACTTTGCATTTACTTAATTCTTTTCTATAAAGGAACCATTTCTCATATAGATTATTTTTCAATAAAATAAAGTCAGTGAAACTATAAACAACCTCTTTTAAATCCACATCATAACTATTTAATAATAATGATATCTCTCCAATTTCCGGATTAAATTCTATAATACTGTTAAAAAATTCTTCTTCATTAAATATAATTAACACCTTTTCTGAATATACTTCTTTAAAAAGTTCATTTAATTTATTTAAGAATAACTGTATACTCTCTCTAGGAATATCATACTCTCTATTTAATGAATCAAAAAAGATTATATTAATAGCATCATTTCCTTTATCACATTTATTTAATTTAAATATGCTTTTAAATGAAAGTTCATCATCTAAGTACTTATTAATAAAACTTTTAGTTTTTAATGAGAAAAAATCAATAGCAGTCTCTTTTTTATTTAAACATACTCTCTTAAAGTTCTCTTCTTCCTTAAACACTTTCTTTAAATTCTTATTATAAGTTTTCTTATGTTCCAAAACACTATTCTCAAAGAAATAATTTTCACAATTTAAAACCCTAAGTAGCCCCTCTTCTCTATAACTTAAGGTTTTATCCCCCACGTAAAAAAATCTGAATTTCATAAAAACCTCACAACAACTTATTATTAAATAACTTCCTACAAAGCCCCAAATTATGAAAGCTATTAATAACTTTTCTATTTATTTAGATAAAATCAACTTATTTATCTATTTCAACTAATTACAATTATATCATACCAATTTCTTCACTAATCTTTAAAAAAGTAAAATTATTAATAATAGACTCTCTATTAAATAAAAAAATATAGCTGATATAGGCAGAGAAAGTATTCCATCTCCAAGCCCTATCAGCTATAATTAAAATCTTATTTAAATTTTATTTCTTTATTATGAAGCACTGCTTTGTTCAAATTGGCTATTATAAAGTGATGAGTAGAATCCACCTTTCTTTAGAAGCTCTTCATGGTTTCCTTGCTCAACTATATCCCCATCTTTCATAACAAGAATTAAGTCTGCATCACGTATAGTAGAAAGTCTATGAGCTATAATAAAGCTTGTTCTTCCTTCCATAAGCTTCTCCATAGCCTTTTGGATTAAAAGTTCTGTACGAGTATCAACTGAACTTGTAGCCTCATCAAGTATTAATAATTTAGGATCTTTTAAGAAAGCTCTAGCAATTGTTAAAAGTTGTTTTTGTCCTTGAGATATATTACTTGCTTCCTCATTTAAAACCATATTATATCCATCTGGTAAAGTTTTTACGAAATGGTCAACATGGGCAGCCTTAGCCGCTTCTTTAACCTCTGCATCAGTTGCATCTAATCTTCCATAACGTAAGTTTTCCATTATTGTTCCGTTAAATAACCAAGTATCTTGAAGAACCATACCAAATAAACTACGTAAATCATTACGTTTGAAGTCTCTTATATCAATGCCATCAATTTTAATGCTTCCACTATTTATATCGTAGAATCTCATTAATAATTTAACTATTGTTGTCTTACCTGCTCCTGTAGGTCCAACTATAGCAACCTTTTGACCTGGTTTAACATCTACTGAGAAGTCATTTATGATTATTTTATCTGGATTATATCCAAAGTGAACATCCTCAAAATCAACTTCACCTTTTATCTCTGAAGTATCTACTGAAGTTTCTGGATCCTTAACTTCGTTTTCTTCATCTAAGAATTCAAATACTCTCTCAGCTGCAGCTGCTGTTGATTGCATTATATTAGCAACCTGAGCCATCTGAGATATTGGTTGGTTAAATGAACGTACATATTGTATAAACGCTTGTATATCCCCAACTGTTATAATACTTTTAACTGTTAACCATCCACCAAGTATTGAAACTAAAACATATCCTAAGTTTCCTACAAAAGACATGATTGGCATCATCATACCTGATAAAAATTGTGATTTCCAAGCTGATTTATATAAAGTATCATTTAATTCATTAAATTCATTAGCTGAAACCTCTTCTCTATTGAAAGCCTTCATTATATTGTGACCACCATAAACCTCTTCTACTTGGCCATTAAGATGTCCTAAATATTCTTGTTGAGATTTAAAGTATTTTTGAGATTTCTTAACAACTAATGATATAAGAATCATTGAAATTGGTAGTATTATGAATGTTGCTAAAGTCATAATCCAACTTATTGAGAACATCATAATTAATACACCAATTAAAGTAACTACTGAAGTTATTATCTGTGATAAACTTTGGTTTAAAGTTTGGCTCACAGTATCAACATCATTTGTTATTCTTGATAATACTTCACCATTTGTTCTTGTATCAAAATACTTAAGAGGTAAAGTATCCATCTTTTCTGAAATTTGTTTTCTTAAATTATAAGAAACCTTTTGAGCAACACCTGCCATTATGAAGGATTGTATAAATCCAAATAAGGCACTGATTAAGTATAAAGCTACTAAAATAATAGCTATATTACCAATGTATCCAAAATCTATAGAAGCATTTGGAACACCAGTTATTTTTTCCATTATTCCTTCAAATATTTTTGTAGTTGCCTTACCTAAAACTTTAGGTCCAACTATTGAGAAGGCAGCACTTCCTATAGCAAATAATATTACTATAGCTATAGATAAACTATAAGGCTTTAAGTAAACCCCAAGCTTTTTCATTGTTCCTTTAAAATCTTTTGCTTTTTCAACAGCTCTTGGACCGCCGCCCATTCTACCTATTGGACCGCCCATTCCGCCTTTTCTTTCTTTACTCATTACCTAGCTCCTCCTTTGAAAGTTGAGATAAAGCTATTTGCTTATAAACCTCACAATTTTCTAGAAGTTCTTTATGAGTTCCTTTACCAACAATCTTACCCTCATCAAGTACGATTATTTGATCAGCTCCCATAATTGTACTTATTCTTTGTGCAACTATAAGCATAGTACTATGTGATGTTTTCTCATTAAGAGATTTTCTAACAGCAGCATCTGTCTTAAAGTCAAGAGCTGAGAAACTATCATCAAATATATATACATCAGGTTTTTTAACTAAAGCTCTTGCAATAGAAAGTCTCTGTTTTTGTCCACCAGATACGTTGGTACCACCTTGTGAAATCTCTTCTGCATATTTTAAAGCTTTAGTATTTATGAACTCAGAAGCTTGAGCAATATTTGCTGCTTCTTCTAAATCTTCTAAAAGAGCATCCTCATCACCATATTTTAAGTTACTTTCAATAGTACCTGAGAATAATACTCCTTTTTGAGGAACATATCCTATTTTATCTCTTAAATCATGTTGTGAAACATTTCTTATATCTGTTCCATCAACTAAGATTTCTCCTTCTGTAACATCGTAGAAACGTGGTATTAAGTTAACTAAAGTAGACTTACCACTACCAGTTCCTCCAATGAAAGCAGTTGTTTTACCTGGTTTCGCAGTGAATGAAATATCTTTTAAAATATATTCCTCTGCACCTGGATACTTGAATGAAACATCTTTAAATTCAACATATCCTCTTTTACTTTCATCAAATTCACCTTTCTTTTCAGGATCTTTTATACTTTCATCAGTATCTAAAACCTCAGCTATACGTTGACCTGAAACTGATGCTCTTGGAAGCATTACTGATACCATAGATATCATTAAGAATGCCATGATGATTTGCATTGTGTATTGGATAAATGCCATCATATCTCCGACTTGCATAACACCATCATTTACATTGTGAGCTCCAACCCAAACTATAAGAACAGTTATAAGGTTCATTATAAGCATCATAAGTGGCATCATTCCACCCATTATTCTATTAACAAAAAGGTTTGTTTTAGTGAGATCTTTGTTTACTCCATCGAACTTATCTTCTTGATACTTTTCTGTATTGAAAGCACGAATTACTAGCATACCTGTAAGTGACTCACGAGCTACTAAGTTAAGTTTATCAACAAGTTTTTGAACTAACTTGAATTTTGGAATAGCTAGTCCAAACATAACTATTACTAATGAAAGTATAGCAGCTAGTGCTACGGCAATTATCCATGACATTCCAGTATCAGTTTTTACAACTCTGAAAATACCTCCTAGACCTAAAATAGGTGCATAGAAAACTATTCTTAGAAGCATAACCATAAGAGTTTGTATCTGTTGAATATCATTTGTACTACGTGTTATAAGTGATGCTGTAGAAAACTTATCAAATTCTGCATTTGAGAATCTAACAACTTTTCCAAAAACCATACCACGAAGATTTTTTCCAAAGCCAGCAGCAACTCTTGAAGCTATTAATGTTACTGCTACTGCAGCAACCATACTTCCTAAGGCTAAAAGAACCATTATTCCTCCAGTTCTTAGTATATATTGGCTTTGTATATTTTCTACACTCATACCTAAATCAGTATATTGAGTTTTAATAAAAGATGCAGCTGTTTGAGTAATCATACTCTCTGGCATATCTGCAAACTTATCATTAATTTGCTTTAGCATATCATTCTTTTGAGCCTCTGGCATATTTTTTATCATAAAGAATGGATCTGTATTTGCAGGTAATCCTTTCATTTGATTACCTGTTGGTGCCTTTGCCTCCATATTAGCTGGAGCATTTTCTGAAGCACCTGTTTGACCTGAGTTTTCCATTAATCCTTGTAAGCCTTTTTCTTCAATTCCACCTACAATAATTATTGCTTTTCCCATAATAGGATTTAATTCATTTATAACATCTTTATCTTTTGTGTTAAGCTTATAAATTGCCTCATTCTCTAAAGCTGGATAATCTTTAATATATTTATCATAATCACTTTGAGATAGAGTGTTTTTATCTAACAATATATAATTACTTTCTACTTTTTTCTTCTCATCTTTGCTAATAAATAGTGTTAGCTTATCAAATTCTGATTGACTAATCACTTTAGGAACAGCATTTTCTATACCACCTTGCTGAATTCCTACGTTAACGATGTTTGACATGTAATCTGGTAAAGATAAATCAAACATTGCCTGAGCAAAAAGAAGTACTATAACAGCTAAAATTGATGCCGTAAATGGTTTTAAGTATTTAATTAGCTTTGACATGTATTTCCCTCTTTTCTTTGTATATTTTTAATTGATCTCTTATTAGTTATATTTTAATATTAATTATATTTTTATAACTATTCTATGTCAATAACTATTTTTAGTGTATAATATGTATATATAGTTATAATATAAGGTGTTTGCTACTATATAATGATTTTTTTAAATTATCCACTTATTATATTATACATCAAATTAATTTTATCAACTTAATGATAGGAGGTAAAAATGAGTACCGTAGAAATTTTGAATGGAGCTTCCGAAGAGCTTTATACATTGTTATTATGTTTAAATAGAAAAGTATTTAGTCATGACGATATTGTTAAAAGACTGTCTATTCCACCATCACATGCCAAGGTTGTATTTCATTTACATTGTGGTGGAGAGGCTTCCGTTTCTGAAATAGCAAAGCATTTATCTATATCAAAATCAAATATGACTCCAATTATAGATAAACTTATTCAAGAAAATTTAGTTGAAAGATTTACTGACCCTAATGATAGAAGAATTATTAGGGTTAGGGTAACAGAAAAAGGACATAACTTTTGTATAAAGCAAAGAGAGAAAACTAAAAAACATCTTAGGGAAAAAATTTCTTCACTTTCACCATGCGAATTAGCTAAAGTAAAAGATTTAGCAAAAGAACTTAATTGTATTTTTTCTAAAATAGAATAACTACAATAAAGCACATACATAAAATGTATGTGCTTTATCATTTTTAATTTTATATATGTTAATACTCTAAGAATATTCATTTTATTAAAATAATCAATATATTCATACTGACTATAAGACACAGCGTTTAATACTGTATTATTTCTTTTTTCTCTCTTAATCTCTTATAAAATGACAAAAGAATATTTAGCTATTATAATATTATTACTATATGAATTAATTGGAGGAAAACAAATGAAAAAAGTTTATTTAGCTAGTCCATTTTTTAATGATGCTGAACTTGAAAGAATGCATGGAGTTCTTAAAATATTAAGGGAAGATAGAGGATTTGATGTCTTTGCCCCTTTCGAGCTTAAAAGCGATCTTGAATTTGGTTCAAAGGAATGGAGAACTGAAACTTTTCATGCTGATTTAAGTGGAATTAAAAACGCTGATGTTATGGTTTCTATAATAAGCAATGGAAACTATTCAGATAGTGGAACAGCCTGGGAATGTGGATATGCATATGCAATGGGTAAGCCAGTTATAGTAGTAAACCTAACTGGAAAACCAGTTAACTTAATGATAAGTGATAGTTTAACTTCTTACATAGATTCTTTAGAGGCATTAAAAACTTATGACTTTGATAAATTAGAAAAAACTGAATATACAGGTCCTGTATTTTAGTCTTATATCTTTAAATAAGACTCTGTTTTAGGTGAATGTTGATTTTTAGATAGTCTTACAGTTCTATCTAAAAATCAAAACTAGTTTAAAATATAGCCTTTTAAATAAAAAGAATATAATAATGAATTAAAAAGCTATTCTTTTTTAATTCATTATAAATCCATCAACTTATTTTACCAAACAAAAAACTCTAAATTCATAATATCTCTTAATTTTTATAATAATATTTAATAAAAGTATATTAAAAAAAATTATAATAGTATAAGGAGTGTTTTTAATGAAGAAAGAAATTATTGAAGCCTTAGAGTTTAGACATGCTTGTAAAATTTTTGATGATACAAAAGAAATAAATGATGAGGATTTTAAATTAATACTTGAGTCCGGAAGACTTGCACCAAGTTCAATGGGACTTGAACCATGGAAATTTGTTGTTATAGACAATCAACAATATAAAGATAAATTAGGAGAAGCTTCATGGGGAGGAAGAAGGCAAATACCTACTTGTAGCAAATTTGTCGTTATTCTTACTAGAAATGGCAACTCTATTAAGTATGATTCAGAATATATAGATCATTTACTAAAGGATATAAGAAAAGTTCCTGAAGAAATATCAAATCAAATAAAAAACACCTTAAAAGAACTTGAAATTTCAAGATTTGATATAGAAAATAGAGATGATTTAATATTAATGTATTCAAATACTCAAAGTCACTTAGCTCTTATGAATATGATGTATACAGCATCACTTCTTAAAATAGATTCATGTGCTATAGGTGGCTATGATAAGAAAACTTTAGAAGATATACTTATTAAGGAAGGTGTATTAGATAAAGATGAGTTTGAGATTGGTATTACTGTTGCCTTTGGCTATAGAAAAGAAGAACCAAGACCAAAAGCAAGACAAAAGTTTGATGATGTAGTAACATTTATTAAATAGCTAATAAAAGAGGATGTATTAAAGTTCTAAGTTACTTTTTATACATTCTCTTTTACTTTTTGTAATAACTATGTGAATATTTTAGTTAATTATTAATTCAAACTAAAATTTAATGCTATTTTTATAAGTATATTCTATTCTTTATTTAAGATACAGTCTAACTAAATTCCATTAGTAAGCTCAAGCTAGCAAATTAAAAATTTGAGCTTTTGCTTAATTTAATTAGTTTTAAATTAATAACCTAAAATCAATAATAACTTAGAAATATAGCTATTTTTAATCCTATATTAGACCTAATTCTATAAGAGCTTTATAGATACCTTCATTAGGTACATTTTCTGTTTGCTTATATGCATGTGGTAATAATGTTTCATGAGCATCACCCATAGCTATTCCATATTTAACTCTTTGGAACATTTCTATATCATTTTCCCCATCACCAAAAGCATATGTATCCTTATCTGTTAATCCTAATTCATTTATTAAGTGTTCTATTCCATGAGCCTTTGTACACCCTACTCTATACATATCATAAGATATTTGACCTGGATGTTGCATAAATACATACTCATCCTTAAATCTTTCAAAAATATCCTTGAAATCCTCTTTTTCATTATCGATTATAACAAGCTTGTTTGCAGAAAGCTCTTCTTCTGTCCAATCAGCCTTAAAACTCTCTTCTGGAAGTGAGAATGTTTCTACTATATGTTTCACTACATCTTTATTTAAAACATAGCTGGCTTTTTGTCCTTCTAAAATAAAGTTAATATCATGTTCAACACAATAATCCATGATTTCTTTTAATTTCTCTAATTCTATATCATTATTAAGTACAACTTCATTATTTAATTCTATGTATGTTCCATTAGATGCTATATATCCATCTAATTCTAACTCTTTTAACCCTTCATCAACAAAGCTCATTGGACGGCCTGTTGCAAGCATAGTTAAATATCCGTTCTCTTTTAACTTTTTTATTGCCTCTTTAGTCTTATTTGATGGTTTGTATAGTCCTTTGCTACAATCAATTAATGTACCATCTACATCAAAAAATACTACTCCTTTTAAATTCTCCATAATTTTCACCATCCTTATTTAAATATAAAATACAAATAAGAAAACTTGTCCTAGTTTTCACAGTTCTTATAATATCACATTTTTTCTTCCTATTATAAACCTTTTCATGATAATTAACCTAAATATAATAAATATACTTCCTTTATTCTTTCTTCTCCTTAAATTTATATAAAAACCTCATCTCATAAATATAATATTTTTTTATTTTTCTTTTAGTATTTATGCTTATTTTTTTAATTTATATATTCTACTTTAAAATAGCAATAGCCTTTATATAAAAAAAGTTGCAAATGAATATAAATTACATTTACAACTCTTCTTTTATTATATATAAATATACTTAACCTATAATACAAAGTTTATTTTTATAAGCTAAAAAGTTTTCCTACTAAGTCACTTATTATTACCCAGATTGAAAACTCATTTCCTCCATAAGTTTGAATAAAGTTTCCTACAGTTCCACTTACTATATTTAAAGAAATAGCAGCTAGCAACATTAGAATTATTCCTCCTAAGGCACTCGTTATTATAACAGCTGGCCATCCCCCCCTTGCATTTGCAAAAATAGCTCCCGGAGCCACATCAAAGTAACAAGCTACTACTAATGGAATAAGAGCAAAAGTTAATATACCAGATGCTCCAAGTAAAAATATAGTTCCTATACTTGTTATAAGTGATATTATAAATCCAATTAATAATGCATTTGGTCCATATGGGAATATCATTGGAATATCCAAAGCTGGTATAGCTCCTTTAGCCAATTTATCAGCTATTCCTTTAAAAGATGGTATTATCTCTCCTAAAATCATTCTTACTCCAGTTAAAAGTATTATCATACCTGCAGCAAATGTTATCCCTTGAATTAAAGCATAAGTAAGTAATGGCTCACTTCCATAAATAGTTCCTCTACTCTCTTTTCCTATGAATAATCCAACAAGTATATACATAATAAACATAACTATAGCAGCTGTTATGTTTGTATCTCTAAAGAAACTTAAAGATTTAGGAATATTTAATTTCTCTATATTCTTGTCCTTTTGTCCAACAAGTTTTCCAATGTAAGAACCTAATAAACAATATATTGAGGCAGTATGTCCAATAGTAAAACTTTCATTACCTGTTACATAAGGAACATGCTTTCTTAATATGTATGGGAATATTGTTATAACTAAGATATACATAAATAAAGTAAATAAAAATAATTTAAATCCACCTATATTATTTTCAATTCCAACAGCCCAGAAAAGCATAGGATACCAAAATAATATATTTCCTGTTAAATATATAGTTTTGAATTTAGTATATCTAGCTATTAATATATTGATTATAAATCCACAAAGAAGTATTAATCCAACATAACTTCCATATTCCCCTAGGAACACATTGAAATCACCTAGACTACTATTACTTTGAGTATTAAAAAGACTTGAAAAAGCATTAGCTAAAGGAGTTATTGATGCTACTACTATATCTACTCCTTTAATTAAAATTACCATTCCAATTATGCTTTTAAACATACCTTTTAAAACTGCATCTATTGATTTTCTTTGAAGTATTAATCCAATAGCAGCTACCAGTCCCATAAATAAAGCTGGATTTCTAAAAAAACTTACACAAAAATCTAATATTTCTTTCATTTTAATAATTCCTTTTCACTAATATTTATAAAATTTTATAAAAGCACAACCTTTAACATAAATTAGCTCTGTCTTAAACTAACTTGCTTTTTAGCAAACTATATCTAAAAGTCTAGCTAAAAATCAATATTAACCTAAAATAGGGACTGTAAATTATATATTTTCTTTAAACTGAAGTATTTTCCCCTTAACTTCTTCAGTATCCATAAAATTAGATATATAAATCAACTTTCCATGAACTTGATCTTTTATTTGTTCCCCTATTTCTTTTGATGTTAAAATAATATCTGCGGAGCTTCCACATACACTAGTCATGTCCATTGCTTCAACTTCGCCTTCTATTCCTTCTTCACTCAATACACCATCAACTGTCATTTTTAGAAGCAAGCTTGTTCCAACACCAAATCCACAAACAGTTATAATCTTCATAAGTTTCTCCCCCTTTATTAAATACTAAAAAGATTTTAATAATTATTTCCCAAGGAATAATTACGCCCTAAAAAAATATCAATATAAGATAATATTTTGACTTAATAAATTTAAAGAAAAAGTTCCATTACTTCTTCTGCTCTTTCAGCATTTTTAATCTTATTTACAGATTCTTCATTTATTAATACTCTAGCTAAATCCTGAAGAGCATCTAAATGACCATTATTTTCTTTGGCAGCAATTACGAATATTATCTCTATAGGATCATTTGTCTCATGCCCAAATTTAACTGGCTCACTTAATGTCATCATACTGGCACATTCTTTTTTCACATATTCCCTCGGTCTTGAATGAGCAATAACCACACCTGGCATAATAGCCATATATGGTCCAATATCCTCTAGCTCCACTAAAATCCCTTCTACATATTCTTCTGAAATATATCCCTCTTCTAAAAGAGGTTTTGCAGCTAATCTTACTGCCTCTTCTTTATTTAAAACTTTAGCATTGAGAATAATTCTATTCTCACTTAATAAATTCCTAATAAAATTCACCAACCTTCTATATGAAATTTAATATATGTTAGTAATCCCCCAAATGTAAAAATAAATCCTAAAAAAACCAATATATATAATAAATTCACCTAAGTATATTATCACTCTATACTCTTTGAAGTCAATTTTATAAGTATATTTATTTATTTTAGTTCAATACTAAAATAAAACAAAGATTATTCAACGAGGTGAAAAGATATGTCAAATTTAACTACTAAGGAATCTATGCTTATTAACGAAGAAAAAGCTAACGAAGAGCTTTGTATAGCAAAGTACGAAAAAGGCATAAAAGAAGCTAAAGACCCTGAACTTAAACAACTTTTTTCTTCAATTTTAGAGCATGAAAAGCAACACCTAACAAGCTTAAAAAGAATACTTAATGGTGATGTTCCCGATATAGAAAAGGAGGCTCAATCACAGCAAAATTCTAATCAAGGCGGTTCTCAATCCTCTTCTAATAGTGGATTTAATAATAGTCAATTTAATATGTACCAAAATCAAATGAACTCAAATTTTGGTATGGAAACAGCAACTGAAATAACCCCTAATGAAAATTTCAATGAAGATTGTACATTATGTCAAGATGCTCTAAGTACAGAAAAATATATATCTTCAAGCTATAACTCAACCATATTTGAATGTTTAGATACAAAAATAAGAAAAGTTCTAAATCATATACAAAAAGAAGAACAAGAACATGGAGAACAAATTTCAAACTATATGCTTTCACATGGCTATACTCAAATAAAATAGGCCTTAATATAAAAATTAGGTCCTGTTTTAGGTGTGTGTTGATTTTTAGCTATTCCTTCGGACCTACTTAATTTCGCAAAGTATTGCTCATTAAGATGGTCTTACAGTTCTATCTAAAAATCAATACTTGTCTAAAACATAGCCAAAGAAAATATCACATTCAATGCATAAATTTCTAATTTGAAATTAAATCAAATCTTAGTACTACTATGCTATGAATGTGATATTTAATATTTCCAACAAACTAAATTTTCTTTATTTATAAACACTAATCCTTAATACAACGAAGTTAGTTTAAATAAACTTGTTCTAGTAGAAATATTGCCAAAGAAGTTCCAGATTCACAAGTGATAGTATTTCACTTTAAAACTATTACTTCTTATTATAAGCTTAAAAATAATGACTACTTAAAACAAAGTCTAACTTAGAAATCTCTATACTAATTTAAAGCTGATACATTAGCTTCTATTGAACTTTTTATATTAGAAAAATATACACTGTATCCTAAATTATTTGGATATATTCCACCCTTTGTTGTTAACTTAGCGTAAGGTGCTGGGTCCTTTGTAAATACTGTTGCCATATCTATAACAGTTAAATTATTAGCTTTTCCAAGCTCTTCAATTATATTTGTATATTCATTTTTCTTTCTAATAGAATTTTCTATTATAGGAACTATAACAATATTTTCATTTCTACCTTTTAAATTCTCTATTATTTTTTCGTAATCTTCTTTAAATTCTTTAGGATTAACTGCTTTTTGATCATTTTGACCAAATATTATATAAGCTAAATCAAAATTATCTTTGTTTTGTTCTAATGCTTCTAATCCAGTTTTTACTGTAGCTTTATCTTGTGATAAATTTGTTATATTAGCCTTTGATTTATATGTTTCTTCTAACCATTTAGAAAGGTTACTTGTCCAATTACCACTTTCATCTGTTTTGCCTTCACTAAGACCTATTCCATTACCTAAAACTAATATGTTAACTTCTTCACCATTTTTTATTTTTTCATAAGGATTTGATGATGAAGGTTTTTTTTCATTATTTACAGGCTGATTAGTTGAATCTGTACTGTAACTTTCCATATTTTTAGCTAAAATTTTCTTATCCTTTATGGTTCCTATACCTATAACTAATACTAAAGCTATTATTAAAACTATTATTGAAATATCTAAAGCTTTAGATTTACTTCTATTAGAAGAAGTCTTTTTAGGATTTTTGACTCTTCTTTCTTTCTTCATAGTTTTCCTCCATATTTTTATTTGTGAGATAATTTGTTATATATTTTATATTTTATCTAAAAAATGGAGTTTTTTATAGTATATTTTGAAAATTAATCCATTTAATTATATACTTTCTTTTTTAATTACTCATTTTTTCTCTAACACATTACATATAAAGTTACCTCAAAGAAATCTTTTAAATCATTAAACTCTATCTTGCCATTGTTTTTTGCAACAGATTGTTTAACATTTTCTAATCCTATACCGTGATTTTTTTTATCCTCTTTACTAGTTAAAATTTTATCGCCAACCCTTATCAAACTCTTCTCTTTTGAATTAATGATTTTTAAACTTAATTGATTAAACTCTGTCTTTACAATTACTTTAATATCTTTTTGTGAATCATTAGTTTCACAAGCTTCTATCGCATTATCTATTAAATTTCCAAAAATAATACATACATCTAAAGCATTTATATTTAATTCTTTATTTATATTAATATCAAACTCAATATTTATATTTTCTTCTTTGCATCTATTTAACTTTTCTAAACAAATTGCATTTATTATTTTATTTGAACAAATATTAATATCACTATATATAATTTTATTATTTAAGTTATTGAGATACTCTTCCATGCTATCATAGTCCTTATTTTTTAATAAATAACTTATTACATTAACATGGTTTTTTATGTCATGAAAAGTCTTTCTTGTATCATCATAATTCGTTATAACCTGTTCATAATATTTTTTTTGATAATCTAATTGTTTTTCAAGAACTTCTAATTGAACTCTCATTTTGTATTCTTTAGACTTTTTATAAAGACTAAAATAAACAAATCCTAATTCAATAGATATACTAATAGCTGCAAGTGATGCATAATAAACAATATCATTCTCAAAATCTATTTCATTAAAAAATCTATCTGAAAAAATAATTATAAGACCTAAAATTATTATAGTAATAGTATATTTTTTTATATATGTTTTACTATATATTTTTTTACCTTTAGCAAAAAATCTAACTATTATTACTAAAAATAAAATCATTAAAAATATACTTATACTAGCCTTTAAATATAGATTTTCTAGTTTTATTCTAGGATTTTTTAAATATAATAACATTATTGAATACAGATAAATAAGAAAGTATTTACTTAAGGAAATCCCTAAACAATAAACTGAAGTAATTAATATGCAATTACCTATTCTTTCTTTTTTCATATAAAATACAAAGATTATAAATATAATTACTGCCTCTGAAAGATATGAATTATTTTCTATTCCAAAAAGATAATGTACTAATACTATTCCAATAGTTATTAGTACAACACTAAGCAAACTCTTACTATTCCCAATTTTTTTTCTAGTTTCAAAAAACATAGTAATACCTATAGAAAAAACACTTATTATATAAGCTGTATGTATAAAATAAGATAAGTTCATTAATCCTATACCTATATATTATTAGCTTTTTTCAACAAATAATTTTTTATCTCGCTTTTATAACTTCTTCCTATAGGTATTTCAACTTTATTTTTAAGAACTAGTTTATTCAATAAAAATTCCTCTATCTTATTAGCATTAACTAAATAACTTCTATGACATCTAATAAAATTCTTATCTTTTATTTCATTCTCTAATTCTTTTATTTTCATATTAAAATCTATTTTTTCTTTTTCCAAGTTAGCTGTGATTGTTTTATTATTAACCTCAAAATATAAAACTTCTGAAATATTAATAAATACTCTCTTGCCATTTACATGAACTGAATACATCCATGGCATAGTTGAATTAATATTTTTTACGGCTCTAATAAACTCTTTTTCTAATTTTTCTATAGACACTGGTTTTACTAAATAATTTAAGGCTCCAATATCATAACCTTCAAAAACATATTCAACACTTCCAGTTATAATTATAGCTTGAAATGATGTATTCATTTTTCTTATTTTCTTTATTAACTCAATTCCATTTAAATCATCCATTAGAATATCACATAAAATTATATTATACTTTCTTGTATTTACTTTATATTTATCTAGCAGTTCTTTTCCTGAACTGAATTCATCAATTATTATATTCAAATTGTTTTTTTTACATATTTTTAAAAGCATATCTTTAATTATTTCTCTTTGAATCTTTTCATCATCACATATTGCTACGTTTATCATGTTTTTACCTTCTCTCACCAGTTAACATTTCATGTAAATTATAATGATTAATTCTAAAAAACTCAACTTGTTTTGTTAACTTAATACATACTTTATTAACACTTTATACTTTTTTTATATTAAAAAATCATTTTCACTTTAATTTTTTAATAATTACCAATTAAATATTACTTCTCTCTTAATTTTTTTCATAGTTAAAATGCGTAAAATGTCAACTTTAAAGCGTAAAATGCATTTTATTGATAAAAATTCAAAAAACCCTATGCTAAGTTTGATTTAGCATAAGGTTTTTTATTAAAGCCTTTATTTAATCCCCATAAAACTACCTATTTTATTTTCTATTTCATCAATATCAAAAAAGCCATTCTTTTTAGTTGAGTTATTTGATATTAATATATCTATATTTCTATTATCTTTATCAATATTGAAGACTGGGTTGTCCATAGAAACTTGTTGCCCATTTATTGATATATTATCAATATCATAACCTAAGGAATCTATTTCTTCTACTTTATATTCACCTGCTAACAAGTAATTTTTAGACATATCCTTATTATTTGATATATCTGTGTTCTCATCTTTTAAATAAACATCCAAGGTATTGTTTTGTCCATTTCCAACTACCTTTAAATAATACTTGCCCTTATCCCCTCCGTCTAAACATATAGTAAAATTATCATTAGTTTCTTCTTTTAATCCGATTATATTCTTTTTAACATTTATTTTACCCTCTTTATATGGTATATTTACCGTTGGCTTATTAAAAGTACCACTTTCCTCAGCTCCTGTAATAGGATTAGAATATTCCACAGTAGCCTCTTCATTTGTAAATATAGGCTCATTAGATCCCCAATAATCATCTTTAGGTTTAATTCTAAATTTTATTTCTAACCCTGAAGTATCTAAATCTCCAACATCCCAAGTTAATTCATTATTATTAATACTTGGAGTAATATTCTTTTCTTCCTGTGTTTTTAAATTTAAAACTTTAGAAGTCTTTCCCTCACCATAAGCATTTTCAACAATTTCAAAATTTGGATTTACTACATCTTTAACAACTAAATTTTTAGCAAGCATATTATCCATTATTATCTTATTAGATATACTTCCATAAATTTGCTTTAAAGTACTACTATTATCAATATTATCATCATGACTATGTTCGTCGTCATCATCTTCATCATAATTAGTTGCTCTACTGTCTATTTTATAATATCCAGAGTTTTGCATTTCTTTTAAAAGAGAATCTGCTCTATCTTTTTCGCTATCTTTTCTTATGTTATCTAAAAGCCCTATTGAAAAAGTTTTAGCATACGTATTATTTTCCATAAATACATTTTTATAATAATATAGTGTATTTTGTATTACACTCCAATAATCATCATACTTTTTTACAAGCCTATTAGGTACTCCATCAGTAAAAAATACCACATACTTAGGAACATCTTTTCTGTCATCATCTTGAAGAATACTATTTGTTAACATCCAAGCTGCCTGAATATTAGTATTTCCCATAAAATAATTACTTCCCTCATCGTCATCATCATCGCTATAACCATTATAAGCATAAGATTTTTCAATAGCTCTTATATAGTCTTCATCATTATTATAGTATTCTCTTTCTTCAAACCCAATATCTTTTTTAGCCTTGCTTCCAAAAGATACAACTGATATTCTAGCTCCTTTTAAATTTTTCACTGTATTCTCTACTAATGTATTCATGCCATCTACTAACTCATTAATATTAGGCGCCATACTATTAGAAACATCCATAACTAATACTATATCTGCTGGATCTACTATTTTCGAACTATTTCCAAGCATTTTTAAGTTTATTTCATACTCGCCATTACCTACTGAAGTTGCCGTTTTTACTATTTTAGCTCCTGAACTTGTTTTAACAGTTTGCTGATTTTGAGCTTCTTCTGCCTTAGTCGTTATTAAAGGGAAATTTATACTTAAAGTAAAAACAACTAAAGCTACTATTAATTTTTTTATGCTTTTCATATTACTTCACCTTACTTCTTTAATTACAAATTCCCATTAAATAATATTTAAGTTTAGAATCTATACCATTCCAATTTTCATCTATTACTTCTTTTCTTGGTTCTATGGCTTCTACTTTTACATCAATAATTAGCTTCTTATCTTTATATCTAGCTAATTCCTCATTACTCATTTTTTCTGTGTTTAGTTTTACAGAACTTAAAAATTCTTTTGTGTAATTATCTTTTAAAGTGCCATCACTATTTTTAAGTAAAGAATCATTGTATCTTTCTTCTGGCGTAATTTTTTCACTTATCTCTTTTGAAATTTCCTTATCTGTAGCATGTGGGAGCTTACTTGAATAATAATAATATCCATCATTTCCATATATCCAAAGATTATTATTATTATTTAAATCAGATAAGTTTATTGTATTTTCTAAATTTAAAGTAAGTAAATTTGTATTTCCAGGCCATGGATTACCATTTTCATCTACCCACCTTGGTATTATACTTACTCTAACAAGTTCATCATTTTTACCAGTATTCTCTACCTTAACATTTTTATTTATTTTTTCTCCATTAAAGGAATCTGGAGTTTCAAACTTTTCTGCAATTTTAGCATCAATACTTCCAACTCCAAACTTATTAATTTTTTGATCTAAAGAAGTAAAATATTTTGCAAATACTGTAACTGAAAAAACACTAATAATAATAACTCCACAAATTAGAATCTTATATGTTTTTCTTATTATCTTCATGTTCATTCCTCTTTTTATTTATAAATTTAGCATCTTTTTTAAAATTAGAATTTATAATTAAAAGTGCTCCTAAACAAATCACAATTATTATAAAGTAATTAATGTATCCTCTATCCCCTGTATATGGGATAGAGTGTTTCTCTTCATTGTTGTTAGAAGCTTTACTAGATGATGTCTTTGCCACCTCAATGCTATTATTTGATACTTTTTGTGTCTCATAACTATTTGCATAATCATTATCTTTAGAATATTTAGCTGTACTGTTATTATCTGATTCATTTGGTTTATTTCTACTTCTTCCTCCATCTAATCTAACTGCTGTGAAAATCCAATCTACTTGACCTTTTTTGTTTTTGTACTCATTTCCCATAGTCTTTCCTGGGAAACTAGCTACAGCATTAAGCGTCTTACTTTCTCCAGGATTTATAGTTCCTAAAAATATATTTTCTTCTAATCCATTTTCTCCGCTTACAGGTCCAGTGTATATGTTGCTTACATCGTAAGTTACTCTTAAATCCATCTTTTCTAACAAATCATATTTTTCCTTCTTTGTAACCCTACTAGCTTTCATAAAAATTTTATATGGACTATCATAATTGTTTCTAAGAACAATATTTCTTTCTAATTTATCTCCTGGAAGAACATTATCAGACCACAAAAATGGTTCATCTCCACTGATAAAAACTATACCTTTAGCATTTCCTTCTAATTCAACATTAGGGGTTGCAAATGTACTTGCAACCCCTGGTTTACACATTATAATCAAAAATACTATGGTTAACAAAAAGGATTTTTTTAAATTCTTCACCCTTTTCACTCCCTTGTATTACTGTAAATTTTCTATTTATTAGAATTTTCTTGATTGCCTAAATCTACAATTGAAGTTGGTGCTGTTTTCCATGAGTCTTTTGCTGCTCCATTTGATGCTTGTACAGCTTCTGAATCAATAGTTACATCAAATTTTAATCCTTTATATTCATTTGGAGTGTTTGGTGATAATGTTACACTTTCTAGTAAGTTTCCAGTATTAGTGTTTGGTGCTAAGACACCATTATAGTAATAATATCCACCATCAGCTCCTAAGTTAGCATCTGTTTCTTGTATCCATTTTCCTTGTTCTGGACTTGATGAATCAGTTAATCTATTGCCATCAGCATCGTTTTTAAAGTTCAAAACTATGTAATCTGTATTTAATGCTTCTTCTGTAGCTCCTTCAGTATTTGCAGGAACTATTTGTCCATCTTTAGTCCAAATACTAGTTACTACATTTCCATTAGAATCTTTCCACTCTTTTGTTATTTTTGCTCTAACTAATTGATCATATGTAGCTGTATTAGTTACACTTACTTGTTTTGTTACATTATCCCCTGGTAATGTATTATCAGCTTTTGTTCTATCGAAGTTTTCATGTATTTTTATACCTGAATTTGGATCATTAGGATTATCAGTACTTGCTGTTGCAAATGGGTTTGTTACAGAATCACTTGATGTAAACCATGCTAAAGATCCTCCTATACTTCCGACTGCTAAAACACCTGCTATGCAAAGTCCTATAATTTTTTTCTTACTCAATTCAAATTACCTCCTAAATTCAACAATTATTTATATTATTCTTATTAAAACTAAACTAACTTTTTCCCCCTTGTGTATCTATTAGATATGAATCCAACTAAGAGAATAATTAGTAGTAAACTACCTATAAATATCACTTTATTATTTTGAATACTTCTTAATATTCCACCTAAATAAGGAATCTGAAACATTACTTTTCCAACAAGTAAACTTCCTTCTAAAGGCATTGGATCTTGAGTATTATTAGCATCACCTTTAGTAATAAACTCAATATTTCCATTATTATTTATTATTTTTATAGCCCTATGAGTTGTTATATTATTAGTAATATCACTTTTAAAGGTTATTACATCATTTTCTTTTATATTATTTGGTGAAGTTTCTTTTACAACTACTAAACTTCCTGGCTTTATGGTTGGACTCATACTTCCAGTTAAAATATCATATACTCTATAACCGCCTATACTAACTCCAGAATTGCTTTTTTTAGCAACAAAACCTAAAAGTAAAAACGCTATAAGTATGCCTAAAAAACCATAAAACAAAATATTATAGAAAATCTTTATACCATTTTTCATAAACTGTTCCTTTTCACCCTTATAAGTTATTAAGCTTTTTAATTTCTAGCTTGCAAATTATTTATAACACCATAAATAATTTGCCTCAATAAATATGGCGTGAATTACATTTTTTATTACGTAAATGTGAATTTTTAAACATATAAATCTATTGTTGTATTCATAAATAAATTGGTGTAATATTGAAACTATCGTGGTTTTTTTAGAATAGTAAAAACCACTAAAGCACAAATATAATTAACTTTTTGTTTTAAATTAATACATATATATACTTTTTGATTATATTGTTTAATTACTAATAAACTTTCAAAACAAATTTATATAAAAATGGTTGTTTTAAACTAATGTTGCTTTTTAGATAGAATGTAATACCATATTAATAAAAATATAGTATTGTATTTTCTAATAGCTAGAAACTCTAAGATTTCAGTTTACTAAAACGGTCCTTAAGACTTTCTACAATTTAGATAAATCCGACTAAAAATCAACACTCGTCTAAAACATAGCCATAAAAAAACAAGTTATTATTTAGAGGTGAATATAATGAAAAACTCAAGAAGAAGTAAAAAAATTATAAGCTTAGTTTTAATAGTTATAATTTTCTTTTGTGCTCTACAAATATATCAAAGGCGCTTAGGATATTATACTGACTCAAATAATTATGAAAGCTTAAGAACTCTTTCTCCTCTATCTGATTCTGCTACTAATACAGACCCAGAAGAATCTGAGAAAGATGCTAAAAATGAAAAGAACTTAAAAGATATAAATCCAGACTATAAATTTTGGATAAAAGTTGATGGAACAAACATAGATTTTCCAGTAGTTCAAGGAGAAGATAATAATTTTTATCTACACCGTAACTTTAACAAAGAAAAGAGCTTTTCTGGTTCAATATTTGTTGACTCAGAAAATGATTTAAATAATGATACTAATATTGTTATTTATGGTCATAATATGAGAAATGATACTATGTTTGCCCAAATGAAGCATTTTAAGAATGAAAATTTCTTTAATACAAATAAATATATAACTCTTTATAGAGATGGTAAGAAATTAAATTTTGAAATTTTCTCAGTTTATTTAAGTAATGCTAAGGATTTAGAATCTCAAATAAAATTAAACTTCCCAAATGAAGCATCCTATGAAGCATATTTAAAAGAACAAGTCGATAAATCACTCTTTAAAAGAGCAGATATGGATTTAAAACCAGATAATAAGATATTAACTCTAGTTACTTGTGGATATGAATTTGATGATGCTAGAATAGTGGTGGTAGCAAAAGAAGTTTAAAATAGAGATAAAAATAAAATGCATGATTACAAGCTAAACTTAAGTAATCATGCATTCTTTTATTAAATTACTTTTCTACTTTTTTTAATCTCCAAAGTTTTGAAACATAGTCTCCATTAAGTTCTGGAATATTTAAACCTATATACATAAGCTCATCTCCACCAAGAGTTAAATTTTCTCCTATAATTTCATACTCTGAATCTTTATCTAATGCTGTAAGTTTTAAATTTTTAAATGTCTCATTAACAAGAGCTAATTGTCTAACATAACTTACTACAATCTCTTTCTTGTCCTCTGAAGTTATCATCCAAGCTACTTCATTGCTATTAAAAGGGCTTTTTAATCTATAAAGAGTACCAAATTGAACAGTTTCTCTAATTTCTTTATAAAGACTTATTTGCTCTTTTAACTCTTCTCTTTCTTCTTCGCTTAACTTAGTAATATCAAGCTCATATCCAAAATTACCTGCCATAGCAGAAATTCCTCTAGTTTCAAGAGGCGTTACTCTACCAGATTGATGATTAGGTACGGCTGAAACATGACAACTCATAGAAATTGGTGGATAGACCATAGATGTTCCAAACTGTATTTTAAGTCTTTCTATGGCATCAGTATCATCACTTGTCCAAGTTTGAGGCATATAATAAAGTATTCCTGGATCAAATCTTCCTCCACCACCAGAGCAACTCTCAAATAATATATTAGGGAACCTACTTGTTATCTCTTCCATAACTGTATATAACCCTAAGATGTATCTATGAGCTGTTTCTCTTTGTCTATCTGGAGATAAACCTAAAGAACAGACTTCAGTCATATTTCTATTCATATCCCACTTAACATAAGATATATTAGCACTTTCAAGTACATTACTAACAGACTCTATTATATAATCACAAACTTCTTTTCTTGATAAATCTAGAATTAACTGTTTTCTTGCTTGAGATCTAGCCCTTCCTGGAATATGAATACACCAATCTGGATGATTCTCATAAAGTTTACTAATAGGTGAAATCATCTCTGGTTCAAACCATAATCCAAATCCTAATCCCATATCATTTATATCCTTAGCTAACTTACCAAGTCCACCTTTTAATTTATCTTCATTAACAAACCAATCTCCTAAGGAACTTCTATCATCATTTCTGTTTCCAAACCATCCATCATCAAGAACAAAAAGTTCCATTCCTAGTTCTGAAGCCTCTTTGGCGATTTCCTTTATTTTCACTTCATTAAAGTCAAAATAAGTAGCTTCCCAGTTATTTATAAGTATAGGTCTTACCTTATCTCTATACTCTCCTCTCGCTAATCTTTCTCTATAAAGCTTATGGTAAATTTGAGACATTCCATTTAAACCATTTGGAGAATAAACTAAAACAACCTCTGGAGCTTGAAATTCCTCTTTAGAATCAAGTAACCATTTGAAATCAAAAGGATTTATTCCTATTTGAGCTCTTGCATTTCTATACATATCAACTTCCAAATTAGCTAAGAAATTTCCACTATAGACTAAGCTAAATCCATAAACATCTCCATTCTCTTCATTAGCCTCTTTTCTACATAAAGCCATGAAAGGATTTTGAGCATGACTACTTGCTCCTCTTCTACTCTCAACAGCTTGACTTCCACTTCTTAGAGGTGTTCTAACAATATGTCTTTCTCTTCCCCATGCCCCTGAAAGTTGAATAAAATCAAATTGATCATCCTTAAAATCTACATTAGCACTTAAAACTCTCTCTATATTTATTTTTTCATTACTATTATTTACTATCTTTAAACTTCTTGTAATAGCATCAAAATCTTTAAAAACATTATATGTTAAAATAACTTCTAGATTTTTTAGAGAATCTACTAGGGTTATTTCTAGTGATGTAGCCTCTTCTTTATTTTCAATATATACAGCTGGTAATCCTGCAAGATTGTGTTTCCCATTGTAAATTCTATGAGACTTATATCTTAAATCAGTAGCTGATGTGCCATCTTCATATTGAAACTCTAAGGCTGGACTTCTTAAATCAGTCGCTCCAAAAGTTGGACACTCCTGTGGAACTAATTCCAATTGAAAGCCTTCTATATTATCTGTATCGGCTAAAAAACTTCCAAAACATCTTTTTCTAAAAAAATATTCTAAGTTATCGGTCTTTAGCTTTCTTCCCCAATATAAGTGACTTACATGTCCTGTTTCCAAGATTTTAAAAACATAACTTGTATTCTTTGTCTTTAAATGAAAGGTTTTAAAATTCTCATTATAATTTATACTCATAATCCACTTAGAGCTATATAAGCTTCTTGAATAAAGCCTTACTAACTCTTCCCCCTATTTATACTATTTTTTAGATGAATATTGATTTTTAGATATATGTATTTACAGTTATTTATATCTTTATCAAACCAACATACTAATTTTATCCTTCAATAGAATTATATAGAGAATTTCATTAAAATTAAATATATAAAAGTATTTTCTTATCTAAAATAAAAACAATAAAAAAAGTTCTACTTTTTTAAGTAGAACTTTTTATGGTTGCGGGAGCAGGACTTGAACCTACGACCTTCGGGTTATGAGCCCGACGAGCTACCAGCTGCTCCATCCCGCGTCATTAAATTGTCTCGTTGACATGTACTAAGTATATTCCTAATTCTTTAAGAAGTCAAAGGTTATTTTCCAAAGAATATATTTAAACTTAACTTAAACTACTTATAAGTTAGTCATAGCCTCAACACCTTAATAAAAACTTTTTTTATTTCAAGTTATTTTCAGAGGATTTTTACTCTTTAGTTGAGGTTTTATCTACAAATATTAACTTAGGCTTTTCTTAGAGTTAATATTACTACTTAATATATAAATGCATTTTCTTATCTAAAATAAAAACAATAAAAAAAGTTCTACTTTTTTAAGTAGAACTTTTTATGGTTGCGGGAGCAGGACTTGAACCTACGACCTTCGGGTTATGAGCCCGACGAGCTACCAGCTGCTCCATCCCGCGTCATTAAATTGTCTCGTTGACATGTACTAAGTATATTCCTAATTCTTTAAGAAGTCAAAGGTTATTTTCCAAAGAATATATTTTAACTTAACTCAAACTACTTATAAGCTAGTCATAACCTCAATGCCTTAATAAAAACTTTTTTTATTTCAAGTTATTTTTAGAGAATTTTTACTCTTTAGTTGAGGTTTTATTTTCAAATATTAACTTACGCTTTTCTTCAAGTTAACATTACTACTTAGATAATCCTTTTCACTTAAAACTTGCATATATTTCTTGATTTAACTGTTATATTAATAAATAAATTATAAATATAATATCCCCAAATTCCACTTAAAGTATTACATATAAGATCATTAATTTCAAAGAATCTTTTTGTATTAGGAAAAACTAAAGATAAAACCACTTGAGAGCTTTCTATGAATAAGGCTATTAAAAAACATACTTTTAATATAGTTTTTATTGATGGTATATAAGAATTTTCTCTTATTCCCTCTTTATTTCTTCTTTCAAAGCTTTCTAAAAGTTTATTTATCCTTTTTATTATCCTTTTTCCTAAGGTTAATTTTTCTTCATCTATACTATAAAAATAACAAATGAAAAATGCCATTGGGCTTAGTACTATTAAATTGCCAGTTAATTGATATATTACACCTGAAAGCCCTACATCAAGATATATTTGCTTTATGCTCCAAATTGGTCTAAGCCATATTTCTGGTGGACTATAAACGATGTGGTTTCCCCAAGCAATAGTTAGTGGGAAATAAACTCTTGAAATTACGCCAATTATGTAAATACAAAATAAATCAAACATAAATTCTTCACTAGAATATATGCTTTTATAAATATGTTCTTTTTTAATTATTCCTTTGATTTTAATTGCCACTCTGAAGAAGCAAAAAAATAAAATACCCCATATTAAAAATGTATTTTGAGAAATAATAACCATAAATTCTCCTATCTTAGTATATTCCATACTGCTATAAATAAATTTTAAATATCATCTGTTAATTATAACCATATATTTAAAATTATAGTCAACCCTTATTACATTTTATTAATCTTTCTCTTTATAATCTTAATTTGTGCTTTAAAATAAAGCTTAAATTTAAAATATTATAAATTATTTATATAGTTAAAAATCTAAGTTTTAATAAAAAAAGCTCTGTAAATGCACAGAGCTTTTTCATTAAAGATTTATATTTTATTATTTCGAACTTTTGATACAACCTATTCTTAATTACGCTTGAGTAACAAGAACTTTTTCTTCTTCTTTCTCTTCTTCCTTTTTAGTAACTGTTTTTTCTCCAAATATATCTTGGCTAGTAGATAATCCTTTTAAGTAATCAACAAATCCATCTCTAAGATCTGATCTTCTTAAGGCATACTCAACAGTAGCTTCTAAGAATCCTAGTTTATCTCCAACATCATATCTTCTACCCTCAAAATCATAAGCATACATAGCTTCTTCGCTCATAAGCTCTAAAAGGGCATCTGTTAATTGAATTTCTCCACCTTTACCTGGCTTAGTATTTTCTAATATTTCAAATATTCTAGGTGTTACTATATATCTTCCTAATATAGCTACATTTGAAGGTGCTTCTTCTTGAGATGGTTTTTCAACTAATCCCTTTACTTTGTAAACTCTACCTTCAATATGTTTTCCATTAACAATTCCATACTTAGAAACATTCTCTTCTGGAACAGTTTGAACACCTAATACACTAGTTCTATATTCATCATAACAATCAATTAATTGCTTTAAACATGGTTTCTCATCATTATAAACCACGTCATCTCCAAGTAATATAGCAAATGGCTCATCCCCAACGAAAGTCTTTGCACAATGTATAGCATGTCCAAGTCCCTTTGGTTCTTTTTGTCTTATATAATGAATATCAACCATTTCTGATATATCTCTAACTAAATCTAAAAGTTCAGTCTTACCTGACTTTTCAAGCTCCATTTCAAGTTCAATATTACGGTCAAAGTGATCCTCAATTGATTTTTTACTTCTTCCTGTAATAACAAGAATTTCTTCAATTCCTGAGGCTATAGCTTCTTCTATTATGTATTGTATAGTTGGCTTATCCACTATCGGAAGCATCTCCTTAGGTTGAGCTTTTGTTGCAGGTAAAAATCTAGTTCCAAGACCTGCTGCTGGTATTATAGCTTTTCTTATTTTCTTATTCATTCTCTTATCCCCTTGTACAATAAAATTTAAAGACTTCAAAATACTTTTTCATGACTCTATTTTAGTAAAACTATTGTAAGTTAATTGTCAAGTTCTATCCTTGATTAATTTAAATACAAAAATATATTTAAATACTTTTAACCTAGATTATTACAACATATGATTAATTCTATCTGAAATTTTTCATTCCAACACATTGCCACTTCCAAAAATCTTTACACATATCTTCTAAGTTTTTCTCTGCTTTCCATCCAAGCTCTTTCTCAGCTTTTGATGGATCTGCAAAGCTAGTGGCAATATCTCCTGCTCTTCTTTCAACTATTTTATAAGGTATTTCCTTACCTGATGCCTTTGAAAAAGCCTCAATTATTTCTAATACAGAATATCCTTGTCCAGTTCCTAAGTTATATGTACTAACTCCTGAACCATCCTCTAACTTTTTCATGGCAGCTACATGTCCTTTTGCTAAATCAACAACATGTATATAATCTCTTACTCCAGTTCCATCTGGAGTGTTGTAGTCATTTCCAAATACTCTTACATAATCTAACTCACCATCAGCTACTTTTGAAACATAAGGCATAAGATTATTTGGTATTCCATTAGGTAACTCACCAATTAACCCACTCTCATGAGCTCCAACTGGATTAAAATATCTAAGAAGTACAATATCCCATGAATTATCTGATACATATATATCTCTTAAAATATCCTCTGTCATTGTCTTACATCTACCATAAGGATTTGTTGCAAATCCTGATTGAAGTCCTTCATGTACAGGCACAATTTCACTTTCTCCATAAACGGTAGCTGAAGAACTAAATATAAACTTCTTAACATTATGATTTCTCATACTTGTTAAAAGATTTAAAGTTCCAATAATATTGTTATTATAATATTCTAAAGGTTTTTCAACTGATTCTCCGACTGCTTTAAGAGAAGCAAAGTGTATAACAGCATCTATTTTTTCATTTTCAAAAATAGTGTCTATGTCTTCAAAATTGACTAAGTCACCTTCATAGAATTTTATTTTTTTACCTGTTATATCTTCAACTATATCTTTAACTTCTTTTCTACTATTTATTAAGTTGTCAATAACAACAACAGAATTATTCTCATCCCCTAATAATTCTATTATCGTATGGCTTCCTATATAGCCAATTCCGCCAGTTAATAATATATTCATTAAAACTTCTCCCTCACCAAAAAATTACATCTAAAATTATATCATAAAATAATTAACTCTTACAAATTAACAATATCTAAAAAATAAAAAGTTGATATTAGTATAACTTTTATTCATAAGAAAGTTATATTATATTTTTTTATCATCTTATTATATATAAAATAAAACAATATTAAATTTATATGCAATATTTTTCAAAAAAATAACATAGCAAATTCAGAGGAGTTAGAACTTGCTATGTCTTTATATTATATGAATAATATCTAATTTTCTTAAATTTAAATATAAAATTAAAGTTCTTTATTTACAATGTCCATTACGGCTTTTTCAAATTTCTCTATTTTTTCATTTGATTCTTTTAGAGTTTTAGCTTCTATAGCTAAATAAATCTTCATTTTCGGCTCTGTTCCTGATGGTCTAATAACAAACCATGAATTATCTTCTAGTATATATTTTAAAACATTAGATTTTGGAAGATTAATTTCTCTTTCTTCCATAGTATCGTTATCTATTTCTTTACTTAATTTATAATCAAATGAAGTTTTAACCTTAACTCCCAAAACCTCTTTAACAGGATTATTTCTTAAAGAATCTATACATTTAGCTATCTTTTCTTGTCCTTCTTTTCCTGCTAATTCTATAGATATAAGTTTTTCTTGCGTATATCCAAACTTTTCATATAACTCTATTAAAGCTTCGTAAAGAGTTAGTACATTTTCTTTATAATATAACGCCATCTCAGCAATTAAAGTTGAAGCTATAACTGCATCCTTATCTCTTACAAAATTTCCTGCTAAATATCCATAGCTTTCTTCTAAACCAAAGATGAAATCATTACTCTTAGTTTTTTCAAACTCTCCTATTTTTTCACCAATATATTTGAATCCAGTTAGTGTATTTATAAGCTCTACACCATAAAAGTCCGCTATATTTTTAACGCCTTCTGTAGTAACTATTGTTTTTATAATAGCTCCCTTTGAAGACAATTTTTCTTCATCTTTTAGTGATTTTAATATATAATCTGCTAAAAGCATTCCTGTTTGGTTTACTGTTAAAACTTTATATTCTCCTGAATTATCCTTAACAACAACCCCTATTCTATCGCAGTCTGGGTCAGTTCCAAAAATTATATCTGGATTTTCAGTTTTAGCCATTTCTAAAGCTAATTTAAATACTGATTTATCCTCTGGATTTGGATATGATGCTGTTGGAAAGTTTCCATCTGGCTTTTCCTGTTCTTTAACAACTTTTAAATTTTCAAATCCAAGTTCATGTAAAACTCTTCTAACCGGTTTATTACCTGAACCATGAATCGGAGTATATATTATTTTTAACTCCTTAGCCTTTTCTTGAACTAAGCTTTTTCTTATAAATAAAGATTTAACATTTTTAATGTAGACTTTGTCCACATTTTCTCCAATATAAGTTAATAACCCTTTATCTAATGCTTCTTTCTCAGACATAGTTTTAACATGTTCAAATATATGTAAAGAATCAATATATCTTATAATTTCTTTAGCTGTTTCGTCAGTTATTTGTCCTCCATCAGCTCCATAAACTTTATATCCATTATATTGTTTTGGGTTATGAGAAGCTGTTATAACTATTCCTCCTGAACATTTAAGCTCTCTCACTGTAAATGAAAGTTCTGGAATTGGTCTTAAATCTTCAAATAAGAAAACCTTTATATTATTAGCAGCAAAAGTTAATGCTGTTGCCTTTGCAAACTCCTTTGACATGTTTCTTGAGTCATAAGCAATAGCTATAGATGGATTTTCAAAGTGTTTTTTTAAATATTGTGAATATCCCTGAGTAGCCTTTTATACAGTGTATATATTCATTCTATTATTACCAGCCCCAATAACTCCTCTTAATCCACCAGTACCAAATTCTAAATCTTTGTAGAATCTATCCTCAATTTCTATTGTATCTGTTAAATTCTTTAATTCTTATTTTATTTTTTTTGAAACCTTAGCTGATTCTATCCACATTTTTAGTCTTTCTAAATGATTCATCTTTAATCCTCCAAGTAAAATTTTTATGCTTGTGCTATTTTAAATTTTTCATTCCTACACATTGCCATTTCCAAAAGTCTTTACACATATCTTCTAAGTTTTTCTCTGCTTTCCATCCAAGCTCCTCTTCAGCTTTTGATGGATCAGCAAAGCTAATAGCAATATCTCCTGATCTTCTTTCAACTATTTTATAAGGTATTTCTTTTTCTGATGCCTTTGAAAAAGCTTCAATTATTTCTAATACAGAATATCCTTGTCCAGTTCCTAAGTTATATGTACTAACTCCTGAACCATCCTCTAACTTTTTCATAGCAGCTACATGTCCTTTGGCTAAATCAACAACATGTATATAATCTCTTATTCCAGTTCCATCTGGAGTGTTATAGTCATTTCCAAATACTCTTACATAGTCTAACTCTCCATCAGCTACTTTTGAAACATAAGGCATAAGATTATTTGGTATTCCATTAGGTAACTCACCAATTAACCCACTTTCATGAGCTCCAACTGGATTAAAATATCTAAGAAGAACAATATCCCATGAATTATCTGATACATATATATCTCTTAACATATCCTCTGTCATTGTCTTACATCTACCATAAGGATTTGTTGCAAAACCTGATTGAAGTCCTTCATGTACAGGCACGATTTCACTTTCTCCATAAACGGTAGCTGAAGAACTAAATATAAACTTCTTAACATTGTGATTTCTCATACTTGTTAAAAGATTTAAGGTTCCAATAATATTGTTATTATAATATTCTAAGGGTTTTTCAACTGATTCTCCGACTGCTTTAAGAGAAGCAAAGTGTATAACAGCATCTATTTTTTCATTTTCAAAAATATTATCTATGTCTTCAAAATTGACTAAGTCACCTTCATAGAATTTTATTTTTTTACCTGTTATATCTTCAACTATATCCTTAACTTCTTTTCTACTATTTATTAAGTTATCAATAACAACAACAGAATTATTTTCATCTTTTAATAGTTCTATTATTGTATGGCTTCCTATATAACCAATTCCACCAGTTAATAATATCTTCATTCTAATTGATCACTCCTATTCAAAAATAATATAAGAACTAGTTCTTAACGTAACTGTAAATCTTTAAAAAGATAAAGAAAAATTTCTACTACAAAAAAATTTATAGCAGAAACTTAATTTATAAAAACATAAATTTTTATTTTTTTCTTATTTTTTCTAAAACAATTTCTTTTATGAAAAATACCTCTTCAACTTTTAATATATATACTAAAATTAAATATGTTAAAATAGCTATTGGACATAAAATAAATAAATTACTTATACCACATTCTAAAAGAATTATTAATTCTATAACCATTATAGTTGATGAGAATATAACTTTAATTAAATTCTTATAAAACTCCTTATTCATAAACTTACCAATTTTTTTTCTCATATCTTTTAACATAAGTCCAGTTGTTACTATTGCAGAAATAGTTGTACCCAAGGCAAGTCCACCTATTCCTAAAATTCTTATAAGCATAATATTTGAAATTATATTGGTTAAAACTCCTATTATTCCATTTTTCATTGGTATAACAGAATCTTGTAATGAATAAAACGCACGGCTTAGTACATCCCGTAGCCCATAAAATATTGTTCCTATTGAGTAAAACATTAATGCTGTTGCTGTCATATTAACAGAATTTGCATCAAATTCTCCTCTTTCAAAAATCAAAGTTATTATTTCTTTATTTAAAATAACAATAAGAAGTATTGCTGGTAACATAACAATTATTATTATTATTATTGATTTTGAAATCAAACCTTTAAATTTTTCTAAATTATCATTAACATAACTAGCCATTATAGGGAATATTACTGTTACTATAGCAGTTATAAAAACAGTATGTATTATTGAATTCAACCTCTGTGCTAAATTTAATGCTGTTATGCTACCTGTTGGTAGATATGATCCTAACATCTTATCTACTACATCATTAATTTGCGCCACTCCACTTCCTATTATTACTGGAATTAATAATTTTATTATCTTTCCTATATATTCATTTTTAATATTAAAATTAAGCTTAAATTTATATTTATATTTTATTAAATATGGTATCTGTATAGCTATTTGCAATGCATTACCTAAAACAGTTATTATTGTTAGTCCTAGCACACCAAAAGTATTTCCTAATAACAAGTATATTATTATTGGTATATTAATGATAATAGACATGTATGCAGTTGCTCTAAAATCATCTAATGTTTGTAATATAGCATTGAATCCTGCAACAATACCCATAAAGAAAATATTGATTATACTAACTTTGGTTAAGGTTACTGTAAGTAAATATCTTTCTCCCGTAAAATTTGGAGCTATTATTCTCACAATTTCATCTGAAAAAGCAAAAGAAATAACGCCTAAAAAAATAGTTAATGCTGATACTAAAGTCATTATGTTATTAGCAAACTCAAACATTTCATCTTTATTTTTCTTCATTAATATCTCAGAAAATATAGGAATAAAAGTGGTAGTTATTCCAACCCCTACTATTCCAAAGACTATGTTAGGAATAGTAATAGCCATATTATATGCATCGGCTTGATAACTTGTACCATAATTACTAGCCATTAATATATCTCTAAGAAAACCTAAAAGTTTTGAAAACAAACTTAAAGCTGTCAATAATGTTACCGATTTTATAACTTTATTATTTTTCATTTTATTCTCCATTATAGTATATTATATATTTTCTCTAGAGTATTATTTAAATCAAAAATACTACTTCTCTCTTTAGCTAATGCTTCATATTTACTTATTAATCTTCTATTAGTATCTATCTCATTTAATATATTAACTAATTCATTTTCATCATTAACTATCACACCAAATTTTCCATTTTCTAAAATTTCAATTGGTCCCGAACAATTTGTTGATACAACCATCTTCCCCAATATTATTGCCTCAGCAACAACTAACGAGAAGCCTTCATTTCTAGAAGCTGAAACCACAACATCTGAATTTTTAATATATTTATATGGATTATCTTTAAAACCAAGAAATCTAACTTTTTTATTGACTTTTAATTCTTCACATAAGTTTTTTAAGTATTTCTTTTTGCTTCCCTCTCCAATTATGTATAAATAATTATTTTCTTTATTTAAATTACTTTTAGTAAATGCTCTTATTAATACATCTTGTCCTTTTTCTTCTTCTAACCTTCCTATATTAGAAATTTTAAAATCCCCTTCTAAGATAATTTTTTCATTTCCTTTTTTAAAAATCTTATCTTTATCTAGAACATTATATATTACTGTTAATTTATTTTTATCTTTAAAATATCTGTTTTCAAATCCTTTAAGAGCATCCTGTGAAACACATACTATCTTTTCAAAATTTAAATAACATTTTTTTTCTTCATCATATGACTTATAATATTTTGTATACCAATTGTATTTACTTACATCTGTATGCACCCAAGCAATTTTCTTTTTCTCATTATCTCCTATAATGTCAACTATCTTAGTTGATAGTCCCTCCATGAATGCTATATAAGTATCATAATCTTCTCCTATAATTGAAATTATTTTATTTTTTATTGTATTTGTTAATAATGACTTAGAAGCTAATAAGAAAAATATTTTTCGTCTTATTTTATTTATAATTGTTTTACTCTTAGAATATTTTAAATTAAATAAATATTTTAATTTTATATTGCTATTAAGCTCCTCTAAATAAACTCCCTCTTTTGAAAATAAAAATAAAGTCAATTCATATTGGTTAAAGTCAAAATTATTTAGCAAAGTTACTAATGTTTTTTCAGCTCCTCCACCATTTAAATTATCAATCACGAATAATATTTTTTTCTTCATTCTTCTCCCCCAAATAGTTATTTAAATTATTGAATAACATTATTATGAAGCAGTATTGAATCATATAATCTCCCATTACAGATATTCCATTATAAATATTTATTATTCCTGTCAAAGCTATAAAGTATATAAATATTTTGAAATGTTTTTTTAAAAACAACTTTATTGCTGGGTACAGAAATAGAGCATACATTACTATGGTTATTATTATTCCGCACTCATATGAAAATATTAAAAATGGATATTCAAAACTTGAAATACTAGTATTCATTATATTTAATAAATATCCGCTATAATCAACACCTTTTCCTAAAAAAGTTGGTTTAGGCAAATATCCCATTTTTATATAGTCAAAAACTTCATTTCTTCCTGAAGAAAAATCTATATTAACTAATCTTGCTAAAACAATTTCCCTAAATACTTTGCTAAGTGCTACTGATACCACAGTTATTACTAAAAAAGTATTAATACATATTTTACCAATTATACTTTTATATATATTAAAATTTATTATTAATAAAGCTAGTAATATTATTATTCCAGCCTTACTACTAGTAATAATAACTCCTACTATACTAACTATAGATATAATAAACATATTTATTTTTTTATTTAAATATTGATATGCTATAGCATTTAATATATAAAATAATATAATCATTTGAGCAACTCTCAGTGGATGCCCATAAAAAGAATAATATCTATATACTCCACTTTGCATAAGTAAGTCACTATTTAATAAACTTTCAAAGTAATTATGAGATGCTAAAAACTTCTGTACTCCAGAATTAGTTATAAAATCAATGACTCCTAAAAAAACTAGAATTCCAACTAGAATATTAATTAATTTAAGAACTAAAAAATATACCTTCTTAAAATCAAACTTATTTAACTTTATTCCAATTAAAAGTAATGGCAACAATACAAATACTTCTTCATAAAAATATCTATCAATTCCATATCCATTAACCCTAAAATTTATAAAAAACAATATTTGTATAAAAATAAATCCATATAATACTTTTAATTCATACATTTTATATTTTAACTTAAATAAAATTGTAAAAAACAATAGTATGTAAACAACATAGTTTACATATCCAATTAGATTACTATCTATTTTTAAAAAATTACATATAATAAATCTTCTAAAAAAGTCAATTATTATAAAAGAAAATATAAAAATTAATATTATATAACTATGACTTTTTAATCTTTTCATTATTTTCTCCTTAAAAGCTTTTTAACTTTTATTTTATTTGATAAAATTATTCCTTCTTTTAAAGCATTTAATTTAGGAATTCCTTTAAGTTTATATTTTTTAGTTATAGAATTAAATTCATTATTTACATAACCATATCTTAAATAATTTTTTATAATCTCTCTCTTATTATCATTACCTATATTTAAATTCAATAACTCTTCAAAATATAATTTGGTTCCATTCCAATTTTCACTCATTATTTCATCATATTTTTTAGTTAATCCATCATCTAAATACTCACATAATGTAAATATTTCATTTACCCATCTTAACTTATTTTTTTCATTCATTATTCTATTATATACTACAGCTTCTGTAAGAAACTTTTCTCCTTTGAATTCTGGAAACCTATAATTCTTAAGAACTTCGTAATCAAAAATTATAGATTTATCTCCTAAAACTTTATAATTATATGTTAAGCCTAATAACGTATCATCTAAAAAATTATCACACGGTATTTTATCACCAATTATAACATTATTATTTATATATCCCTTTAAGCCTCCAATGCCAATAATGTTATAATTATATTCTTTTTTATTAATATTACTCCATAATGTATTTATTTTTTCCAAACTATTTTTTGATAAAATATCATCAGAATCTACTATAAATACCAATCCCTCTTCAACTTTATCAATTGCTATATTCAAAGCAGTATGTTTACCACCATTTTCTTTTTTTATATATTTTATAGCTATAATACCTTCTGATATATATTTATTTACTACTTCTTCTGTGTTGTCTTTACTACCATCATCAACAATAACCCATTGTATATTACTATATTTTTGTTCACATATACTTTTATAAATATTTTTTAAATACTTTCCCCTATTATAGGTTGCAGTAATTATATTTATTTTATTCTCTTTGTTCATATTCTAAATATCCCTTTACTCTATACTTTATTGATTCCATGTAAAATTTTGACTTTTTAGGTTTTATAATACATCCTACTGCTGGTCTAAATAATCTACTTATGAAAAATATAATTAACTTATAATTCTTTCTATAATATATTTCTTTTTTCATTAAAGCACCTAAACCTAAACTATCTTTATTATTATTTTCAATACTTGGGTTATCATCATTTCGAGCTGGATGAAAAACAACTTTATCAGAAAAATAATCTCCTTTATAATCATAATGAAGCAACTTAAAAATCAAATCACTTTCTTCTCCACTACCAAAGTAAGTCCCAGCACCTAACTTCTCATCAAATTTAATGTGTTCTATATTTTTAAATTTAATAAATATAGATATACTAACACAATTTTTCATTATATTATTAAATGCTAACATTTCATTTAAATCACTTGTTTTGCCAAATTTTGCTCCGGTATTCTTATCAACTACTTTGCAGCAATATATTTCTTTATCATTATTATTAAAGTATTGATCTACATTTAGTAAAGTATCTTCATCATATTCACAATCATCATCTGGAAAAGCTATTATATTCCCAGTTACATATTTTATTCCTATATTTCTATTTAAGGATAAACCTTTTTTCTCACTTCTAATATACTTAATTTTTATTTTATCTTTATATTTTTCATAAATTTCTTCCAATAAATAATGAGTATTTTGATCTACAATTATAAGTTCGTAATTAGAGAATTTCTGTTTTTCTAAAGTATTAATAAATGCTTCAACTTCATGGACTCTTCCTACAGTAGCCATTACTAAAGATATTTTATTCATATTATTCTCCCTTTTTTAGAAATTTTAAAATTTTATTTTTTATAGCTTCAAAAGAATACTCATTTTCAAAAACTATTCTTCCATTTCTAGCCAACTTTTCTCTAATTTTAGGATTATTTATATCTTTTAATGAACTTAAAAATTCTTTAGAAGAATCTGCTATTAATATATTTTTTTTATTTTCTATATTTAACCCTTCAGCTCCTATAGTTGTTGATATTACAGGCATTTTTTTAGCAAAAGCTTCTATTATTTTTACTCTAAGGCCACTTCCAAAAAATATTGGCACTATCATACAATCGCATAAATCAAAATATTGATTTAAATCCTCTACAAAACCTAAAATTTCAATATCTTTTCCATTATCATATTGATTTATTTCATCACTTGCACCTTTTCCTACTATATAAAATTTAAAATTCATTTTTTCTTCTCTTAAAATAGGAATAACATTTTTTAAAAACCATAGCACACCTTCATAATTAGGCATCCAGCTCATTGTTCCTAAAAATAATATGTTTAAACATTCTTTTTTTTCATTCAAATTTTCTTTTATGTAGTCTGTAGAGAAAGCTATCGGTATCACCTTTATTTTATTCATCTTAATTCCGATGTTATCTAACTCTTTTTTATCATTTTCTGATAAAGCTATGATCTTATTAACTTTATCTCCAATATTCTTCTCATAATTTTTAAGCTTTAAATATTCTAATCCAAAAAATATTTTTTTAAATATATTCTTTTCTTCTTTAGCTTTTCTTTTCATTATTAAATACTCGCAGTTATGCTCATCTAATATGTAATCTAAATTTTTTAAATTAAAATTTTTTATATTAATAGAAATTTGTAAATGATCTATATATAATTTCTCATATTTATTTTCTTCTATTTTTTTATGTATTAACTGTGAAAAATTTCCACTAAAAAATTTAAGTACTGTTAACGGTAAACTTGTAAATAAACTTTTTAAAGCTAACTTACACATATATTTTTTATTATCATTAGTTGTTATTTTTGATTTGAAAACATCAATATTTTTTGCTACTTCTTTTAAATTTTCGATATACTTCAATTCATTTTCATTTTCATAATAGCAAATTAAATCTATATCATAACTTTCGGATAGTATTTTCAATGTATTATATGTTTTTATTTTTCCACCATTATTTAATGGATAAGGTAATAATGTACTTATAAATAAAATATTTTTCTTCATTTATATCTCCAAATCTTTAATATTTAATAAAAATTTTAAATATTTTAAAATCATCAATTATATATCTTTTAAACATCCTTTTAGGCTCCTTGCATAATCTATAGAACCATTCAAGCCCCATATTTTGCATAATTTTAGGAGCTCTTTTTACATTTCCAGCTTCAAAATCTATGCTAGCCCCTATTGCTAATGAAATTGGTACATTAAGTTGATTTCTATATTTATACAAAAACTTTTCTTGTTTTGGAGCGCCAAGTCCAACTGCTAATATATCTGGTCTTACATTGTTAATAACTTTAATTATTTTTTTTATTTCATCCTCTTTTTCTTCAAATCCATAGCTTGGTGAATACGTTCCTACTATATTAAGCCCTTTATACTTTTCTTTTAAATTTTCAGCTGCTTTAGCTGCAACGCCTTCTGCCGCGCCTAATAAAAATAAACTATACTCTTTTTCAGCAGCTCTTTCACAAAGTTTTGGAAAAAAATCTGATCCTGAAATTTTCTCCTTTATTGGATTCCCTTTTATTTTTGATATCCATATTAATGGCATTCCATCTGTCAAAATCAAATCTGCATTTCTATATACATCTTGAAAGTCCTTATCGGTCTCTAATTTAACTATATGATCAACATTTGGTGTAACAACATAACTTGGCTTTTTATTTAAAATTAGTTTTTCAGCTCTATCTAGTGCTTCGTCCATAGTTAGATTATCAACTTCTATATTAAGAAAATTCATTCTACTCATATCATCAACACTTTCATCATTATTTTTTATAATACTTCTTTATAATCTCTAAGATTATCCATATAATCTTTTTTTACAATAAATATAGCGTCATCTGTTTCAACTGTCATGATATCTTCCACACCAATCATAACAACTTTCTTTTCTTTATTAATAGCCATATTTGATTTTGACTCTATTACCCTTACATTTTCATTTACTATATTATTATTTAAATCTTTTTTTCTGTACCTTTCTACAGATCTCCAAGTTCCAATATCATCCCATCCTATATCACTTGGAATAACTCTTATCTCATCTGCATTTTCCAAAATTGCATAGTCAACTGAAATTGAATCAGTATTTTTATAGTTATTATTTATAAGTTCTTGAAGATTTTCCTCACTAATCTCTTCAATTCCTTTTAACGCTTCATATGTATTTGGTATATGCTCTTTTACTCTATTAATTATGTTATCAACAGTCCATAGGAACATTCCTCCATTCCAAAGATATGAACCATCTAATAAATATTCCTCAGCTTTTTCTTTATCAGGTTTCTCAACAAATTTTTCAACTTTTATTACTTCACTATTATTCACTAAGTTTTGTTCTTCAGTAAATTTAATATATCCATAACCAGTTTCCGCTCTACTTGGAGTCATTCCTAATGTAAGAATTGCACTTTTATGTTCTTTTAAATATTCTTCTCCATCTAAAAGTATTTCTCTAAACCTACCTTCATTACTTATTAAATGATCTGAAGGTAAAACTACCATTGTTGCATTTTTATAATATCTCTTTATAACTAATGCAGATAAAGCTATACATGGTGCTGTATTTCTTCCTTCAGGTTCCACTATAATATTCTTTTCTGGTAATTCTGGAAGCTGTTCTTTTACTAAATCTATATATCTTTCACCAGTACAAACAAATATTCTTTCTATGGGAATTATAGGTTTCACCCTATCTATAGTCATTTGTATCATGGTTTTATCGCCTATAAGTTTTAAAAATTGTTTTGGTTTTTCCTCTGTTGATAAAGGCCAAAATCTTGTCCCCTTCCCTCCAGCCATTATTAATGCACATAACATATACTTTCATCCCCTTTTATCTAACTTGCACTTTTATCTCCAAAAAGCACAAAAAATGTTTTAAAAATTAACTTTAAATCTAACCATAGATTTCTATCATGAACATACTTAACATCAAGCTTCATCCAATCATTAAAATCTATATCATTTCTCCCCATTACTTGCCAATAACATGTTAAACCAGGTTTAACCTCTAGTCTTTCTCTCATCCATGGTTCAAACTGAGATACTTCCTTTTGAAGGCTTGGTCTAGGACCAACTAAGCTCATTTCTCCCTTTAAAACATTTATGAGTTGAGGTAACTCATCTATACTAGTTTTTCTTATGAATCTTCCAACTTTAGTTATTCTAGGATCATTTTTCATTTTAAACATTGGTCCAGACATTTCATTTCGCTCCATAAGTTTAGCTTTTAATTCTTCTGCATTACTAACCATTGATCTAAACTTATACATATTAAATTCTTCACCATACTGGCCTACCCTTTTTTGAGAAAACCAAACAGTTCCTTTTCTATCCTCAATTTTTATAGCTATTGCTACGATTAAAAATAAAGGACTTAATATTATTAATCCGATTCCTGAACCCAAAATATCAATTAATCTTTTACAGAATAAATAATTCTTTTTTCCATGATCTGATAATTGTTCTTTATCTTCATCTGAAATTTTCTCTAAAGATTCATACATTTAACTCTATCCCCCTAACATATTTTATTTTTAACCTAAACACGTTTTCTTTTGCACATTAATTTTTCATATCATAAATAACAACCTAACACTCCTACTTTAGTGAGTGTTAGACTGCTTATGTTTAAATATTAATCTTTTTTATAATAATGATAGTATTTTCCTCTTTGAGATTCTTCTCCATTAAATACTGTTCCTATTATATTAGCCTTAACTGCTTTTAATCCTTTTACTGCTTCAACAACAGCATCTTTTTTTGTATAACCATACTTTACAACTAATATTGTTCCATCAACCTTTGTTGAAAGTATTTTTGAATCTGTTACAGCATTCACTGGTGGCATATCTAATATTATGTAATCATATTTTTCTTTTAATTGTTCTAATAAATGCTCCATCGCTTTAGAAGCAAGCATCTCAGCTGGATTTGGAGGGATTGTCCCAGATGGTAATACATGAAGTCCTGATTCATGCTTATAAACAACCTTACCAAATTCGGTCATACCAATTAAAAACTCTGATAATCCCACAGAATTACTTATTCCAAACTCTTTATGTACAACAGGTTTTCTTAAATCGCAATCTATAAGTATTACTCTCTTTCCATCTTGAGCAAAAGAAAGAGCTAAGTTAGCACTTGTAGTTGATTTTCCTTCCCCTGGCTCTGAACTAGTCATAACAATTGACTTAACAGGATTATCAAAAGATGAATATTGTATGTTTGTTCTTAAAGTTCTATAACTCTCAGCAGCTACTGACTGAGGATTGCTTTCTAGTATTAACATTCTCTTTCCTCCTAAGCATCAAGATTATTATAATCTGGTATTGTTCCTATTATAGGTAAATCTAAAGTCTTTTCTAACTCTTCCCTTGATTTAAATGTATTATCTAAATATTCAAGTAAAAGTACTACTCCTACCCCAACCATAAGGCCTAAAACAAAAGCAATAAGTATGTTAAGCTTCTTGTTTGGACTAACTGGATGCTCTGGAAGCTGTGGTGCTTGTATTATTTGAATATTTCCATTAGGAATAAGTTTTTTAGATTCAGAAATAAATTCATTAGTTATGGCTTCTGTAATCTTTAAAACATCTTCAGGATTTTCTCCCTTATATGTTAAATCTAAAATTTGTGTATCAGCACTTGGAACAACTTGTAAATTATCAAGTAAGCCTTTAACTTGTTTACTATTAAAGTCTAGTCCTGCATTATCTACAGCCTTAGTAACTAAATCTGAAGTCTTGGCAAGTTCTGCATAAGTCTTCATTAATTGTTGATACATCATTACATCATTACTATTGTATGCATTATTATCTTGTGATTCTTGCTTACCAATAAAAAGCTTAGTTGATGCTTCATATTGTGGTTTTATAACAAAAAAACTTAATATTGCTGAGATTAAGGTTGCTCCAATAGTTATTAAAGCTATTAATCTCCATCTTTTCTTTAAAGCATAAGCAATCTCTTGTAAGCTTATAGTATTCTCTTCCATGAACCCTCCTACTTTATTAAATTGTTTTAAGTTTAATTTTAATATTATTTTTTGTTTTATCAACAAACTATCTCACCTAAATATAATATAACAAAATAAAAAATTCATAAAGTGGCTACTAATTCTTGCATTTCTAATTTTTTTCATTTTTTATATTTTTAAAAACTTTTTTTAAAATTAAAATCTATAAAAAACAAAAAAGTATTCCTTTTTATTGAAACTTATTATAATATTAAAATATTTATTAAAATATTTATCAATATTTTTTAATTAATTTTCTATATACTATATTTCTACTATGATTTTTAACTTTTTTATACTTTTTTTAAACATTATTCACTTTAAGAAAACAATTTCATAACCATAAACAATATGACTTTTTTCTACAAAATATTTTTTTGTTAACTTTTTGTTAATTTGTTATCAACACCTTTTTTATCTCAACAAAAGGTATTTATTTACTTATAAAGCAAATAAATACCTTTAGATTACCATTTGTTAATATTTTCTAAATTGGTAATATTTTTAAACTTCATCAAATTTTTATCTCTCCTTTAATCTCCCTAAAAATTTTATTATTAATTAAAATATCCTTCATAAAAGAAAGAACCTTATCTTCATTTAATACTTCATAATCAACATAAAAATTTTCATTTATAATATTCTCTATGCTTTTTCTTCTACTAATAAAGCTCTCTTCTATACTATTAACTCCCTTCTCCCATTTCTCTAAATTATCATCTACTATAAGCCTTTTAACTCCTTCTAGAATCTTCCCAGAAAGACTTTCCATAATAGACATAACTGCTTCCTCAAATTCCTCATTATTAATTTTTTCTTTCACTAATTCAGGATTTAATAAGTATGAAAGTAACTTCTCTTTTATAGTACATTCAAGGATATATTCTGGGCATAAATTCCCTTCAGATCTTCCTTTATAGTTATAAGCTATTTTACTATTAAAACTTTCTAGCTCCTGCCAATTTGATGAGTTAATACGCTTTATAAAGTCCTCTCTAAAAGTTTTATTTAAGTATAATCCCAAGTAAACTAGTTTTTCATATTTATAAGAAGGCTTACTACACTTAAATTCACAAGAAAACTTGCTACTACACCCAATACTCGCTTCTTTTTCTTCCTCAAACTCCCTCATTAATTCCTCAAGATTTCTAACTGTTTCATAAACATTGATTTTATTTTCCTCAAAGGATTTTTTTAAGCTTAAGAATACACTATTTAAATTGGAATCTTCCCTCTCTGCCCCTAGGCTAATTAAATCCTCTATATTCTTTTTATCTTCAGAAGCTCTCTTCTCATCCTTATAAGCAAACTCTCTATTTAAAATAATCTTGTCTAAACTATTTAGTAAAACCACTTTATTAATTAACTTATTCTTATATAATTCTTCTCTTCCCCTAACAAAACTATCGCCAACTCCACTTTCTTTTCCTAGAGAGTTCAAAAGATAATCTAGCTTTCTTATTGCAGCATTCACTCTATAATAATTACTAAAATCATAACCGCTATATTTCTTATCTTCTTTTTCCTCTTTATCTTCTCTACATTTTATATATTCTCTATACTTTCTATATTCTCTATTTTCAAAATAACCTTTTGAGCTTTCATCTTCGATAAAACAAAGCCTACTCTTATTTAAATATCCATTTATTATTAAGTATTTCAATATTTCTTCATTATATATACTATTTTCATTTTCTTCTAAAACCCAAAGTATTCTATGGGAGTTAACCATGTTTTTTCTTACCTCATTAGAAATACTCTTTTCATTATTTAATCCATCTTCATAATAAGATAATATAGTATCCTCAAAGTTTTCTTCCTCATTGACCCATAAAGGCTTGAAGTTTCCCTTTATTCTTATTCCATTAATTAATGGTTTCAATGTTATTTCTCTTAAGTTCTCACCCTCACTTGAAAAGCCCTCCAAAATTCTAAAAAACTTTTCTCTCAAATGCTTATCTGGCTTTTTATTAATTAATTCTAAATCACTAAGATTCTTCTCTAACTTTCCCTTTAAATCTTTTTCATCTTTTCTATAAGATAAACTAAAATAAACAGATGCCATAGAAGATATGTTCTTTAAATCATTTAAACTTAAGTTATTCTTTTCAACATATGATAATTCATGTTCATTAAATGATCTATCTTCATCAAATAACTGATCTTCATCACATAATTTATCTTCATCACATAATCCAGCTCCATCATATAATTCATTCTTATGACATAACCTATCTTTATTAGAAAAATTAACTTCTTTCCCAGATTCTCTATCTAAAATTTTAAGAGTCCAATTTATACCCTTTCCAAGATTCTTAGCTTCTTCAATAAACTTCTTTAATATATTAACTCTCTTATGTTCTACTTCTTTAAGGATATCTTCAATTAAGATATTAAACCTTTTAGAAAACTCTTTATCCTCTTTAGTTAAAAATTTATAGTAAGCTTCCTTTATTAATTCATCCTTATTATCCCCATAAATAAAATTTGCCTTCTTATTAATATTACAAAATCCTATCCATGAATCCTTAGCTAAGCTTTTAATTTTTTCTGTTATTTTACTATATAGTGAATGAGTTTCTTCCTTAATATATGCAAAATCACTTCCTGATTTAAAATCATAAAATAATAGATTAAAACTATTTTCTCCATGTCTTCCTTCAGTTAAATTTCTGAATATGCTTAACTTGCTTTCTTCATTTGTCTCATCATTGGAGTAAAGGCCATGTTTGTTATTTAACTTTTCACTTAAAAGCAAAGCTTCTATTGAATAATATAGATTCTTTTTAAGTTCATATACTAAGGCTTCTTTTGATAAAAATGTACATACGAATTCAAGCTCATTTGATTTATTACAAACATGTGCTTCAAAACTTCCTTCCATATTAATTCTTCTATTCACTTCTAAAAAATTTGTTTTTACTGATCCTATGTATTGAGACAATATTCTTTTTATAGATTTATTTCCTCTTCCTATTAATTGAATCTTCTTCTCCTTATACTCTGATGTTTTATTTAATAATAAATTTTTGTCATCTTCTCCTCTACTTTTTAAAGGAATATACTTTTCTAATATATCTCCTTTAAAATCATCATATAATCCATTTTTAAAAATAGTATTATCAAAAATAATATCAACAGCCTTTTTACTATACATTGTCTTACATTTTAAATACCCATTAAAATCACCATAACACTCCTTGTTATTTATAATACTTTTAATTTCATCAACTATCTCTTTGGCCTTATGATAATCTTTTCCTACATCAGCACCTAAACTCTTAGTAATGGACTTTACATTGCTCTTACTATCCACCAGTAATGGATGCTTGAAATTAACAGTAAAAACTCCTCTATTTTTAGGTTCTAATAAAGAAACACTTCTTTCCTTTTCTAATCTACTCATAAATTCACCTATTCCCTCAAATTAAACTTAAATTTCAAAATAATATTTAACATAGTTTATTTTTCTTTAACTTAAGGCTCTGTTTTAGAGAATATTGCTTTTAAGATATTCCTACGGTTCTATCTAAAAAGCAACACTAATTTAAAACATAGCCTAACTTAATTATATTAAATAAACTTAATTCATTTTATACACCACTAGCGTTTTTAATAATAAGTTTAAATATTGAAGAAATAAAAAGATGATATATCAAAAACTACTTAAAATAAAACTTATACCCTTTCCCCTAGGATTATTAAATAATCTAATAGTTTATAGGTTTTATTCTTTTTCACTTTGACATATCATCTAAAAAGTAAATTATCTATTTATAATCTTTCATTGCTTCTCTAATCTTTTTTAATAAGCTATCTTTTCTATGTCTAACCTTCCCATAAGTCATTTCATCTCTATGCTCTTCATAATATTTTTGTAGATTTCCTCTGTCCTTATGAACATATAATATGAATTCTCTATCACTTTTAGGTAATGACCCCAATACTTTTATTAAAGCTCTTATTCTTTCCTTTTCTATATACTCATCCTCTATCGAAACTTTATCTTCAAGAGTATCCTTAATAATAACTCCAGATCTAGTAGGTTCTTCTAAGCTTGAAAAGTTTTCATTATTATCCTTTTTTCTCCCCATTGTTCCAAGCTTATTTTTAACATTAGTACTTACAAAAAATATAAAATCTGAACCAAAATCTCCATCAAACTTATGAACTGACTCAATAACAACACATCTAGAAATCTGCTCTAAATCCTCAAGAGCATAACCATTTAAAAAGAATCTAGACGCATGCTTATGAATTAATCCTTCATATAACCCTATGATTTCTGCCATAGCATCCTTATCCCCATCCTTTGCTCTTAAAATAAGTTCATTGATTGCAACTTTATTTCCTTTCTTTGCATTTTCTCTAAGCCAAACTAACCTCTTGTTTCTTAACTCACTTGCTCTTCTTTCCATAACTCATACTCTCCCCTAACATAATACCTATCATTTTCTTAATTTTAAAATCTCTCAAACCAAAAATTCATCTGATAACTACTACCAATAAAATTCTAATTTCCACAAACAAAAATTTTACTTTCCTAGAGTATTTAACTTTAAACTTAGAAATCCTATCATTCCAAATCAATATTTATCAGTTATGTTATTTAAAACTATTTACCACAAGTTATTTTACATAACTTATACTGTTATGTTATTTATTGTAAATTAATTTTATCATTATAAATTCTAAAACTCAATAAAAAAACTTATTATTTTCTATATTTTTACAATAAATACATAAATGAAACAGCTTATTCTTTTGCTAGTAAAAGTAAAGAAAATAAAAATACTCTCCTCACTAAACAATTCTTTTATTAAGTAAACTAAACCCTACATTTGTAGTGATAAATAAGTCTTCACTATATAAATATGAATTAAAGTGAGAATGAGCTGTGAAAATTAGAAATAAAAAAGATATTTATTTTTAAATGACATAATAAATAACTTGTTTAAATATTAATAATTGGTAGAACAACTTAAATTCCTATTTAATAAACTATTATTAGAAAAACTTATTAAATTTTATCCCTCAATATATAAATAAAGGAGACTTCTTTTTATGAAAAAATGTGATAAAAAATCTAGCTTTAACCTTTTAAAATTTTTAATTGCTCCCCTATTCCTTTCTGGAGCATACGGGATATATTCGTCTTCTTTAAATACTCCATTAAGTAGTGTTAATCCTAACGAAGTTCCCTATATTTCAACCTATTATATAAAACCTGTAGTAACTCCAAGTGAAGATGTAATCATAGACTTTTATATAACAGACTACAACCACACTGAATATGTTGAAGAAACTTTTGATTATACTTTCACTGTTACAGTTAAAATAGATGGAAAAGATGATATCGTAATGAAAGACTTAAAAGGTGGAGATCATTCAGTAAACCTTGGAAAATTCGCAAATTTAGGTGAACAAAAATTCTCAATAATAGCTACTGACCAGTATGGAAGAAACTCTCATGAACTTTTTAACTTTTTCCTAGTAAAAAATACTGAAATTCCAAAACCAAAATGTGAATGTGAGTTCTCTTGTAAATTTAAAGCTCCTCATGATTGCACAGCAGAAACAGTTTACTCTGGAAAATGTGAATGTGATTATGTTTGTAAATGTGAAAATTCTACAGAAAACCAAGCTTTAATTAATGAATATATAATGACCGAAGCTGATTTAATAAAATATAACATTAAAAATACAGATAATTATGAAGTAAAAGATGTAAAAACTCTAAATATAACAAACCCAACCTCTACAACAGTAAAAGCTGCTCTTGAAGAAGCCGCAAAAAGCATAATTCCATCACCTAAGACTTATACTTGTATCATTGCAGACACAAAAGGTACTGGAGAACCTGGTCAATGGTGGGGAGAAACCATAGTAAAATATGCACCTGATTATAATAAAAATGCTGTTATGGAAGAATCTAAAAATACAAGACTTGGATTACAAAAGTTTTTAGATGACAAAAAAGCAGAAGGATTTAATAAAGTTACTCTTTTAAAAGGAGTTTACAGAATAGACCACTTAGAGCCAATATATATACCAACAGATTTTACTATTGATATGAATGGTGCTACCTTTAAACAAAATCAATTTACTGGTGATAGAGCTTTAATGGTTGATTTAAATAACACCTTTGATTCACACGTAATAAATGGAATTATAGAAGGAGATTATTATAGTCACGACTATGCTAACTCACCTAATAGTTCAGAATGGGTTCATGGCATAAGTATAGGTGGAGAAAGCAAATATAGCTCCTTTGAAAACCTAGTTGTAAAAGATATAACTGGATATGGTGGAACTAATGGAATCGCTAATTCAAGAGATAAATCTCTTGGTTACACTTATATTTATCCTAAAAAAATTGATGATGCTTTTACTCTTGGAGATGTAGATAGAAGTAACGGTGAAGCTATTGCTTCTGATAGTAGAACTACTTCAAATTTCATAGATATAACTGGATATGGAGATATTGGTTATTTAAGTATTAGTAGATATTTAGGTTATCAAGGTAATTCAGCATCTACTTGGAATTTGATATCTCACTTCTATGATGAGAATAAAAAGTTCCTAAAATCAGTTGATGGATACCAATATAGGAGAATTAGCGTTCCTAAAGATGCTAAATTCATGAAAGTAACATTACTAAGTACAGATAAACCAACGGACCTTTCAGTTCAACTTTTTAGAGTACCAACTCACTGTGCATTTAAAAATGTAGAATTTCAAAACTGTAGAGCTGTTGGCTTAGCTCCTGCTGCTATGAAAGATATGTTAGTAGAAAACTGTGAATTTACAAAATCAGGACAATCACTAGCTAAATGTGCCTTTGATGCAGAAGATGGTTGGGACTTAATGCAAGATGCGACCTTTAGAGGACTTAATTTTTATGATAATCCTTATAATGAATTTTTAACAGCTGCTGGTCATAATTTTATTATTGAAGAAATGAAGGGTGGCAAATTATATTTTTGGGAAAGAACAAATTCCTATATAGTACGAAATTCAAAAGGATTAACAGATGCTAATTTAGGACATGGAAACAAACTAAGAACCGGCTATAGCCGATTCTATAGTAATACTATTAATGGAGGTATCAAAATTGGATATGTAGATAATGATAATTGGAAACTTGTTGTTAAAAATTCTATAATTAAAAAGAGTGCTGAAAATAAGATTGGTACTGGACTATATCTTAGATGTGATATCGGAGACTCAACCCCTCAACCGGGCATTTATTCATCATTATCTATTGGTAATTTTAAAGATTGTTATATTCATGATAAGTCAAAAGAAAACCATGGTGGAATTTATGAAAACTGCAAATTAGAAAATGTTTCTGGTAATCTTCATGGAACTTTTGTTTTAAACAATTGCACACTTTCTAACTGGAATTGTAATGCTGGATACTATGATGCAAGTTACAATATTAAAAATTCTAAAATAACAAACTTCAAAATCCAATTCCCATACTGGTATAAAGGTGCTAATATCTCTTTAGAGAATTGCACAATAAACAATACTGACTTTTTATTGAAACTTCCTCATTATGCAATGAAAAAAGATATAGTATTAAGAAATAATATAATTAATTCAAATAGTACTATAGGACTTTTTAACTTCTATGATGATAGAACTGGTGGAAGTGCTGGAGATTTAGTTCCTCAAGAAGACTTAATTCTAGATTCAAACACTATAAACCTTCCTAATTCATCCTATGTAGTGATAGGGCTTACAGATAAAACACTTAATAATATAAATCTATTATCAATAAATAACACCCTTTCTCCACAAACTTTACAACTATGCGATCCTAAAGCAAAACAAAATCCAAATTTAAAAATTGAAGAGAAATAAAAAAATGCTATGGCAAATTTACTTTGCCATAGCATTATTCTTATTTAAATATTTATCCAAAACCTTATTTATAGGCTTTTCTATTAATTTAATAATATATGAGCTAACTAGGCATAAAATTATTAGCCATGAAAATATGAAAAAACTGTATTTAGGTGCAAAAACTAATTCTTTAAAATAAATCATATAAAAGAACATATGAATTAACCACATATTTGTTGAATGATTACTTAAGTAATCCAATAAATTATTAACCCATCTAGGTTTGTCTATAATATTAAAAATACATATAAACACTACTCCAGTAAATACTGCCACAAATAAACTCTCTACAAACCCATGAGCTATAATCATTAAAAATATTACTGAAATTCCCAAGGCATTTTTATACTTTATTTTCTTCGAAATATTATATAGCTTAGAATAAATCCTTCTATAAGCAAATACTCCTCCAATAAAAAAAGGAAGTTGTGATGTTCCAAAGAGTGCTAATTGCCTGATTGCCCAATTTAACATTTCATTTTCTAACATTATTATCCCTTTTATTCTTTGTATATATGCTAAAAAATAAAATATAAATGAAATTATTAGAATTCCATAAACATTATGCTTCTTAATAATATTATTTATACAAGGTGATACTAAAACTAATATTATATATGTAGTTAAAAACCACCAAGCTCCATTATAACCTGGAGATATTGCTGTAAAAGTTAGCAAAAATGTTTTCAAACTACCTGGATACTCATTACTTTTCCCAGTTATAAATCCTAAAACTACTACAAAAATAAATAATATAATCCAAAAATTAATATACAACTTAAAAATTCTTATTAAATTTTTTCTTAAATATTCTTGTCTATTATTTTCATAACTTATCATCAATCCATATCCACTACAAAAGCAATATATCACTACACAACAATCTCCAAATAAAGCCAAATAATATACCAGTGGGACATCACCAATAAATATTAAAGGTGTGTACAATCCTTCATAGGATTTAATGCAAAATAAGTGTAATAATAACATAAATAATATTGCTATACCCTTTGTTATTTTAATTTGCTCCCTACTTAATTCCATAACATCTCCTATTATCTTGTTATTCAATTCTTTATTTTATAAAAATTTATAATATTTTCTAATATCTTTTTCTTGTTATTTAACTCTTATTTTAATTATATATAAGTAAAATTTATAAATCTATCTTATAAAGTCTTGTATTCTTTATTTGATTCTTAATAGAGGACCATAAATACTGAAATTCTTTTGTTCTAAGAAATAATATACAATAAACTATATTAGGAATAATTACACATATACTTCCTCTAATTATCAATGATATAAAACTATATCCATTAACTACAAAATTACATATATTAGTTGTTAAATATCCCACTAATAACATTATTATTAAATAAACTAAATATGTAACAAAATATTTGCTTACTGATTTTTTGAATAATTCTTTATAGACTATTCTTGGTTGGTTCCAAAAAGGAACAATAAGTGTACTTATTGTTGTTCCTAAAAAAACACCTACTAGTCCTAAGTATTTTATTAGTATTAGTGACATTACCAAGTTTACTATTCCCTCTAAAACAGGCATGTATTTATCTTGTACAAATAATCCTGCTTTACTTTTATATGTTCCTATAACACTTCTCATACCATTAATATAAAAATTAATCAATATTACTGAAAATACAAACTCATTTAGTAAATATCCTTCTCCAATCCACCAGTTTATAAACGGCTCTAGTAAATTATATAAAAATATAGTTGCAAAAGAGTATATCCAAAAGCTTATGAAAAATGTAGTTTTAAATATCTCATAAACCTTTTCTTCATTTTCTGTTGCAATTAAATTTCCAATACCAGCACCTATCCCCCCGATTATTGGAGATAGCAATCCAGATAATTGTCCTATAATCATAGTATAATTTGAATATAATCCTACTGTTGAAACATTTATAAATGAAGATATTAAAATATTATCTGTACTAAAAACAAGATATCCTCCAATGTTATGTAAGAACATAGCTCTCACATTTTTATTTATGTTATTTTTAGTTTCTGAATCTATAGAATAATTATATTTAGAATTTACATATGGATACATTTCTTTAACTACTTTTGTATTAACAAGGTTCTGAATTGCAAATATTAACAATTCTACAAACAAAAAAAGCAAATAATTTTGTGTTATCATAAGCACTATGATTTTTGAAATAGTTGTTACTATCTGAAAAATCAAATTATTTCTAGTTAAAACATATCCCTTTTGATCCGCATTTATCAAGGCCCATTTGTATGCATTTAAATATGAAACTACATTTTTAAGCACAAATATACCATAAACTAATAATAATCCTGATATTTGTTTCTCTGTTTTCATTACTTTTCCTAATAGAGGATATAATGTAACACTAACTCCAATAATTATAAAAGCTAATACTTTATATGCCTTCTTATATAAAGTAACCAATGCTGTTATTTTTTCCTTATTACCTTCGGCTAAAGGCTTATATAAATTATAGACTATACTTATACCAATACCACTTTCAATCAAGACCATCATTGATAATACGTTTGTTAATAATCCGTTTATTCCTAAATATTCTGTTCCTAAGTTATCTATAAATACTTTTCTTGATATAAAACCCAATATTATAATTACAATTTGAGCCATTAAACTCATAGAAATATTTTTAACTGCATTTTTTGTTCTCATTTTAACCTCTCTTTTAGATATCATTACACCTTTGCTTAGTTATACCAAATATAAATTTAGATACATTTTATAAAATTTCTTCTCTTCTCAATTTATTATCAATAATATGTTTAATATTTTCATATACAGATTCCCAATTACTTTCTACAATAAGTCCTGTTTTACCTTGCTCTATCTGTTCATTAGCACCAGTAAAATTCGTTGTTATTATTTCTTTATTTAATACTTTTGCTTCTGCAAGAGTTAAACAATATCCCTCATGTCTTGATGTCTGAACATATATATCTGCCATTTTCATGTAAGGATATGGATTTGTCTTAGCACCTAATAAAATAAAATCATCTTGTAACTTATATTCCTTTATAATAGATTCATATTCTTTCCTCGAATTTCCTTCACCAACACAATACCATCTAACTTTATATCCCGCTTTCTTTAATCTAGCTAATGCCTTTATTCCTAAATCTTGGCCCTTTTCTACTGAAAGTCTCCCTACAGTTATTATTTTTATTCCTTCAAAAGCGTCATCAAAATCTACTTTTTCACAAGCCATATCTCTTATCACTTCTTTTGAAACTATATTTTTAAAAACTTCTGATTTGTTTGATATTGATGAAAATTTTTTATCGAACTTAGCCTTTCCTTCTTTAGATACAATAAAAATTTTATCCATTTTACTATATAATTTTAAATATAAATTAGTATTAATATCATGTTTTGATACATCAAAATGTACCCATCCAATCTTTTTTTTAGCCTTAACTTTATGTGTTATATATGAATCTATTATTTCTGTTGGTCCTGCATAAGCTATAGCAACATCATATTCATCTTCTTTTATAGGAATACTTCTTAAAATATTTTTATAATAAAGATATCTATTTTTAAAATGCTTGTCTATAAAGTAGGAAAATGTGAATAGCACTCCGTCAATATACTTCTTTTTCTTTATATAATTTTTTAATATTACTTGTGGTGCTTCCATTATTATAGGCTTTATATCTTTAAACCACATTGCCTCTTCAACTTTAACCCAACTAGGTATATGATTTAAAAACCCTCCACTCTTATCTAAAAGTAAAACAGTAACCTCATATTCTTCTCTAGGAATTATTGATAACAAAGAAAGTAACGATTTCTCAACGCCACCAATATTCATACTACTAACCATGAATAATATTTTTTTCATTACGCTCATCATCCCTCTTCTAGAAACTTAAAAATCAAACTTCTCTATTTCCCCTGTAGTATCAACTAAATCTTGTGCTAGATTACTTTTCATTAAATTTCTTAACTTTTTATCTATTATAATTCTTTTAATAGCCATGTATATTTGATCCTCATTGAAATTAACTATTAAACCGTTTTTTCCATTTTTAATCTGCTCACTAGCTCCAGTAAAATTTGTTGTTACTATAGGATTGTTAAAACATTTAGCCTCAGCGAGAGTTATACAATAACCTTCATGTCTTGAACTTTGAACATATATATCACATTCTTTCATAAAAGGATAAGGATTTGTTTTACTTCCTAGGAGAATATAATTTTCTTTAAGATTTTTATTTTTTATCATGTACTCAAGTTCTTTTCTCATAACACCTTCACCGATACAGTACCACTTAACCTCATAACCATCCTTTTTTAATCTTTCTAAAACTGGAATTATTATATCTTGTCCCTTTTCTTTGCTCAATCTTCCAACAGTTAATATTCTTATTCCATCAAAATCATCAGTAAATCCTTCGTCTTTATTTGCCATCTTATTTACAAAATCTGAAGATATAATATTGAAGAATACCTCTGTTCTATTTTTTAAGCTTGGTATTAAACTATCTACTTTATTTTTCCCTTCCCTTGAAACAACAAAAATCTTATCAAACTTACTATATGCTTTTTCAGCAAACTTCTTGTTAAATCCAACTTTAGTTATATCAAAATGAATCCATTGTACTTTCTTCTTCGCCTTTATCTTATTAGCAACAAAATATGTTATGAAATCCATCGGTCCAGCATATGCTACAGCAATATCATATTTCTCTTCTAAACTATCTACATTCTTTAATAAATATCTATAATAACAAGAAATATCACCTTTAAACTTTGACATAAAATAATTTAAAAAAACTTCAAGTGCATTAATATATTTTTTCTTTTTTAACAACTCTTTAACTAAAGTTTGTGGTGGTTCATTAATATATTTTTTTAATTCTTTATATTCATTGACATATTTAACTTCAACCCAATCTGGAATTTGCTCCAAAAATCCACCATACTTTTCTAATAATAAAATAGTTACTTTATACTTTTCTTTTGATAATTGATTTATCATTGTTAATAAAGCCTTTTCAGTTCCCCCAATATTCATATTTATTGCCATAAATAATATACTTTTCATATAAATTTATCCTTTAACTAGATTCAAGTAATTTATGAAACTTTTCAAATTCTTCTAAATTACCTTTTTTCTCTTCTCTTAAATATTCAACTATACTTCTTCTTAAATTACTATCATTAATTAACTTAACTATTCCTTCATAAACACCTTGCGAATTCATATCAACAACTAGTCCATTTTTTTCATGAATCATCTGATTAAAAACAGCATCAAATCTAGTAGTTACTATAGGTTTATTTAACATTCTTGCTTCTGCAATAGCTAATCCAAACCCCTCAAATTTAGATGTTTGTACATAAATGTCACAATCTTTTATATATGGATATGGATTAGGTTTGACTCCTAGTAGCTTAAAGTTATTTTCTAAATCATTCTCTTTTATATATTTTTCTATTTCCTCTTTTAACGGTCCTACTCCTAAAGCATACCATCTAAAATTAACATCTTTTTCTTTTAACTTCTTACATGTATCTAATGCAATATCATAACCTTTTTGCATAGCTAGTCTTCCAATTGTAAGTATTTTAATGCCATTGAATTCATCTTCGTAACTTTTCCCTATATTAGCCATCTTAAAAATAAAATTTGGATCATTTATATCATATATAATCTCAATCTTGCTATGATATTCAGGAAAAGTTTCTAATAATATATCTTTAGTTGAATGAGAGACTGCTATAATTTTGTTATACCTATCATAATATTTTTTTTGAAATGTTTTTTCGACTTGATCTAACCTATAGCTTACATTAACCCAAGCATACTTCTTTCTTGCTTTTATCTTATCTGATACATAAAATGTTGGAATTCCTTGAGCATAACTTATAGCAATATCATACTCTTTCTCATTAATTTCTATTGCATTTGAAGCACATTGCCAAAATAACCTAGCCTTTTGAGCATTACTATATTTTTCTTTTCTTATTTCCTTAGAAAATTTAATTCTAGAATTCAACATTTTAAAATTCATTTTTCTTATAGAATATAAAATTGATTCTTTTATACTTAAATTTGCAAACTCTGTATACTGAAGAGGTTTTAATAACTTAACCTTTTTGGGTATTAATTCTTCTAATGATCCACCATATCCAAATAATTGTAAATCAATTTCATAAACTGAGTAATCTATTAATGATAAAAGTGTTATTAAACTTTTTTCTGCTCCAGCACAGTGTAAAGAATCTATAACAAATAGTATTTTCTTTTTCATTTACTATACCACCTTTATATTCTAATTAACTAATTCTTATCTTTTTATATAAAATTTTAAAAGCGTAATTACTTCCATATCTTATAATATTGAAAAAAGATTTAAGTTTATTTTGTGGCTTTATTATAGAGGATATATCAGAATACTTTATTATATTAATTCCAAACTTACCTATAGCATCAATGACATCTTTATCTAATAATAAATTGTATTCATGTATCCTCTCTTCATATGTTTCAGTAATCTCTCTTATATCCCTATCATCTACAGACGGGTGTATATGAACCTCGCTTATTCCATTTGGTAATTTACTCAACATTTCTATAAATCCCTTCTTTTTCTCCTCATAGTCAATAAGTAAATCTTTATACGGAAATTTAAAAACATAATCAGGTATTGGAACATTATAAATGTCCGCTATAGAAGCAAAAAATTGTGAAGCTGGATATGAATCACATAAATTGGAAATTTTTTCACCCACAAAATATGGACCTCTTCTACACCATCTCGTTGCTACTTTGTATTCTTTGCATTTTTTACATAAATAAATATATGCTAATGGGTTATGAGTTGGATATATTGCATATCTATGAGTATCTACATGAGAAATTTTTATACCATCATTTACAATTTTTTTAAATTGCATATCAATTTCTTTCTTCAATTCCTTGTATTTGAAATTTTTCATAAAATAAAACTTATCTTCAAATAAATACCCTGAATCATCCTCTAATGAAGCTTTTCTTGTTAAACTATTAAATTTTTTATTTGATCCTCCATTTACAAGTGTAAGATGTAATCCTATACTATTAGAATTATTTTTACTCCAACTAGCAGCTTGATCATAAGAAGCAACATTAGGCATCAATGTAGCAGATGATATTCTGTTTTCATTTAACAAATTTATTATTGCTTCATTAATGGAATTGCTTAAACCAAAGTCATCTGCATTAATAATCAAATACTTTTTCATAAATCACTTTTTCCTTTTAGACTTTAAAATTATTAATAATCTACTATTTAAACTTAACAATATCATTGTTATTTTCATCTTATTTGTTAATATTTTATTTCTAATTAATAAATGAAATCTTTTCTTTACTTCATTTCTTATAAAATTTAATAATCTATACTTATCATCAAATCCAATAACTTGATTTATAATATAGTTAATATGATCTATACATGCGTATCCAAAACATGCAACAACTCTCTCTTCAAGCATTGGATACTTATTCATCATAAATTCTAATATTTCATCCCAACCAATAAATGCTTGTAGTCTTTTTTCATTATAAGTGGTTGTAAGAATACTATTTTCTCTTTTTACATATATATACCCAGTATAATCGAGGTATATCGATTTTTTAGCATTTGCAAAAAGCTTGTAAGTTGTTGATAAATCCTCATGTATTCTTCCTTCTGGAAACATTACGTCTCTAAAACATTCTCGTTCAAATAATTTATTACATAATGAAAACCTGTATAAAATCCCTTTAAATAATTCTCTTAATCCATCAATGTTATTTAATTCAATAATTGACTCGGTATCTTCTTTATCAACTAAATTCCCATTAATTTCTCTACCTAACTTACATATAGATATATCTGCATTCTCATCTTTACATATATAATATAATTTTTCATACATATCTTTTCTTATATAATCATCAGGATCTACAAATCCAATATATCTTCCTAAAGCTAAATTAATTCCTGAATTTCTAGCTGAGCTTACTCCACCATTAATCTTATGTATTACTTTTATTCTATTATCTTTTAAAGCATATTCATCACAAACCTTTCCACTTCCATCTTTTGATCCATCATTAACTAGAATTAATTCAAAATCAGTAAATGTTTGATTTAATATACTTTCTATACACTTGGATAAATATTTTTCTACATTGTATATAGGAACTATAATACTTATTTCTGGCTTCATTTAACTACCTCATTTTTATTTAATAAAACTTAATTTTTCTCTTAATATAGTTGAAGATGTATCCTTTGTGTATGGAAAGTACACTATATCTACACCAACTTTTTTAAATTCCTCTTCAACTTCTATAAATAATGGTTTACCCTTCCAGTCATCTCCAACAAACATTACGTCAAAGTTTAGGTTTTTCCAGGCCCAAAATTTATCTCTATTTTCTTGAGCAACAACTCTATCTACGTATTCTAAAGCTTGTACAATTTCACATCTTTCATCAAAAGGTATTATTGGTTTTTTATTTTTATATTCTTGAACTAGCTCATCAGTACTAACCCCTACTATAAGATAATCACACTGTTCTTTTGCCCTTTTTATTATATTTAAATGTCCAATATGGAACATATCAAAAACCCCTGTTGTATAACCTATCCTATATTTTTTCATCCCTATATCCCCCTTATTTAAAACAAACTTCCTCTATATGTTTCAATAAATTTTCACAACATTTTCCTTCTTCAAAACTCCCTATTTCTTTTGAAAAATCTTTTAAACCTTTCTTGTATTTATATAAATCAAAATCTTCTATAGCAGCTTTTAACTCAATATTATTTTTTACTGATATAAAAGGAAGAGCTTTTATATCAAAATATAATTTTCTATCTGCCTTTGTATATTCATCTAAATCTGGTACATATAAAAAACATGGTTTTTCACTTAAAGCAAAATCAAACATTAATGATGAATAGTCAGAAATTAATATATCTGATACACTTAATAACTCCTGTATATCATCATATGAAGTTACATCTATTACACCTTCTCCAAATACTAAATCCCTTGACTTAGAAACTAAATGCGGATGTAACTTAACTAAAAAAAACCAATCATTATTAAACTTATTTTTCAAACTATTGATGATTAAAGAATAGTCTATGTTGTAAACTTCTAATCCATTATTTTTTCTAAAAGTAGGAGCATACAATATTATCTTTTTATCCTTATTTATATTTAGCTTATATTTTATCTCTTGATTTGCCATAGTATTTTTCTCAAAGAAAATATCATTTCTTGGCGTTCCATGTTCAAAAATTTCTCCATCATACCAGAATGCTCTTTTAAAAATATCTGTACTATACTTACATCCAGATAATAACAAATCTATTTTTTTAGAATCAGACTTTGCCATTTTAACATAATCTTTTGGCAAAGTATCTTCTGCATCTCTTTCTATCTGCTTAAGTCTTAAAGAACTATGCCAAGTTTGAATATAATATTGATCTTTTCTTTTTATAAAAGTATCTGTTGTTCTAAAATTTGTTATAATTATCTTAGATGTACATAATTCATAAATGTATCTTAATGATGTTATTTTGACTTTTCTTACTCCAGGTATATTTCCCTTAGATTTTAATGAACTAAAAGCCCAAACCAAATCAAATTTTCCTGGATAATTTTTAACTATGTATTCTGAAATATACTTAGGATTACATCCATATTGACTTCCATAATAACTATAAAAAAAAATCTTGTTTTTCTTTATTGGCAGGCAATTAAAAATTTTAGTTATTGCTATTACTATTGCTTTACTGAACTTTTCTTTTTTCTCATTCATTCTTTATTACTCCTTATTTAAAGGTCTATTTTCATTAAGCCATCCTCAGCCTTCTTAAGTTTTAATTTTCTAAGAACTTTATTTGTAAGCATATACATTTCACTTATAGTAGGATTGATTTTAAATAATTTTAACTGCCACATTAATTCTGTTTCATTTTCAAGAGATTTTTTTATACCTTTATAGTCATCTCTAATATATTTTTTAATACCATACATGTGGTTTTCTCTATTTTTTATATTTTTCTTCTTTTTTAGCAACTGATAATGAATGACACTTGTTTTGAAAAGTATCTTATGAGATTCACTTATTAAGCTACTATATTTTTCTTCTATAAACCTATGTCTTTCCTTAAGTCCTTTTAAAATATCTAAGTTCCTTTCTGTATATGTGGCTACTATACTATCTTCACGCTGCATATAATAACACATTGGTTTATGAATAATTACATATTTGTTTACTCTATCCATTACCTTATGTGCCCAAAAAACATCCTCAAAAAGAACACCTTTTTTAAATGATATATCTTTTACTAAACTTGTTTTATAAAGCTTTCCCCATGCAAAATTTTTTACTCTTTCATTTACAACAAGCTCATACATTAATTCTTCTCTCTTTAAAACTATAGGCTTCGATTCCTCTAAATAATATCTATTATCATAAAGCAAATAATTTTCATAAGCATAATAAAATCCTGATTGAACAACATCTGCATTTAATTCTATGGAATTTTTCACAAGTACTTCTATCATCCCTGCCTTAAGCCAATCATCACTATCTACAAAAAGAACATAATCTCCAGTTACAAAATCCATTCCATAATTTCTTGCATCTGATAATCCTCCATTTTTTTTATGAAGAGCCTTTATTCTCCTGTCATTTCTTTCGTAACAATCAGCTATTTCTCCACATTTATCTGGTGAGCCATCATCAACTAATATTATTTCTAAATTTTCATATGTTTGATTTATTATGCTATCAACACACCTATTTAAGTAATTTTCTACTTTATATATAGGAACAATTACACTTACCTTAGGCAACATAAAACTCCTCCACAAACTAACCCAATATTTTTCAAAACATTAAATAAATTATCCTTTAATTATTTAATGACTTATAACCTTATAAATTTATCAATTCATACAGTTTATTTAACTCATACGGATTTCCATAATCACTTTTTTCACAATTAAGAGTCAAACTTTTTCTTAATGCTTCATCTTTGAATAGTTTTTCTATTCCATCTGCTATCCCTTCAACAGATAGGTCACATATATATCCGTCAAAGCCTTCTTTAACTTGACTTATTGCTGTGGTGTAGTTTGTTATCACAACGGGTTTCCCTAATATTTGAGCTTCACCTACAGTTACAGCCTTACCTTCATACCTAGAAGGTTGTACATATAAATCACATGTCTTCATATAAGGATATGGATTAGTTTTCTTTCCTAATAAGATAAAACTTTCTTGAAGATTGTTTTCTTTTATCAAACTTCTAATAACCTCTTCATCGCCACCATAGCCTACTACATACCACTTAATATTAGTTAATCCTCTTTCATGTAAAAGCTTTAAGGCTTTTACTCCATTATCAATTCCCTTAGCATGAGAAAGCCTTGCTACAGAAAGTATTTTAAAGCTATTATCTTTTTCTATGTTTTCTTCTACCTTTTCTTCTGCCATCTTTTTTATAAATTCCGGTGAAGTTATATTTTCTATAACCTTAAGTTTTTTCTTTAAGCTAGGGTATTTTACTAAAAAAGCATTTTTACATTCCTCTGATACAGCAATAATATAGTCAAATTTATTCCACATTTTAAGATCTAATTTAACATCTGTTTCTATAGTTGAATAATCAGTATGAATCCAAGCTATCTTTTTCTTAGCCTTTACTTTTTCAGCTATAAAGTAATGAGGCCAAAGATAACTTATTGCAACATCATATTCTTTTTCTATTTTTGGTAAGAAAGGAAGACTGTATTTCCACATAAGCTGCATCTGATAAATACCATACTCATGGACTTTGTTTAACTTTCCCTTTAAATTTGCAAATATTTTTGCTAAAATTCTTGAAGTCCCAAGGAAAATATGCCCCTCTTTTAAGGTTTCACTTATAGATTCTCTAAAGGTTGCATATTTACTATCTTCTTTTAAGAGATTAACTTTATTAGTAAGTAAAGGCATTAAATCTCCAGTATGACTATATAACATTAAATCAACTTCATAATTATCATAATCAAAGTTATCAAGCATACTTATAAGACTTCTCTCAACCCCTCCAACTTCCATATCGAAGGATCCTATTAATACTTTTTTCAATAACTTCACCTCCTATCTTAATTAAACTTATAAACCTTTAATAAAGTATTTATTATATTTTCTAAATCGTATCCCTTATTCTTAAAAGCTTTTTTTATTAATTTTTGATTCTTATCTTTTCTTCCAACTAACTTTAAAGCCTCTTCACTCCAGACTTTAGATTCATCTTTTAACTCTATTTTATTTACTAACCCTAACCCTAAATCTGCCTCAGGCTGTATGGCCTCAGAGACTAAGCAAGGTAAGCCACAAGCTTGAGCTTCCAACATAACTAACCCTAGTCCTTCATATATAGATGGAAAAATAAATAAATCTAATGAATTTAGAATTTTTTCTGTGTCTTCTCTTAATCCTAAGAAATAAAATCTATCATATATTCCTAAATTCCTACACTTACTTTCCATTTCATTTCTTAGCTCTCCATCTCCAACTAATATGCATCTAACATTGTTATTTTCTTTAATCATGCTATTTATTGTATCTATTAAGAAACTATGATTTTTAGAAGTCTTAAATGTTCCTATATGGCCAACCACAACATCTGATTCATTTATTCCTAACTCTTTTCTTATATTACTTTCCTTACAATTTAAGAATTTTAAATAATCTATATAATTAGGAAGTTTAATGTAATTCTTATTTTTTGTTATACATTGTCCAAATAGATATTTTCCTGCATCATCACTACATGCTAAATAATTGGTAGAAAAAATTTTTATAATGCCTCTCATTAATGACATATATACTTTTCTAATAAAGCTCATATCATTATCTAAGTTTGTATGTGCATGAGATATCCTTACTTTAACTCCGCATATTTTGGCTGCAATCATAGCAATTCCACAATTAAACAGAGTGTGTGCATGAACTGCTTCATAAGGACCATTCTCCCTTATAACCATACATAATTCTCTTATTGACTTAACCATACCAACCTTATTAGGCGAAGTTATTCTTATTACTTTTCCCCCTAAAGACTCAATTTCTCTATCATAATAAGCTTCTTTTTCATAGTAGGATATGAAATGAAAACTTACGTCTTTATTAACTTTTCTATATAGGTTCATAAGCATAGTCTCTGTTCCACCTATATTCATTCCACCTACTATATGAAGTATTCTTTTCATTTCATCCTCCTAATTAACCTTTATTCAATCACATAATAAAAATATTTGCTTATACTAAAATTACTACTATAAACAATTCTTAAACTTATCTTATATTCATATATAAAAAATAAGAAATAACATACTAAAAATCCAAAATAAATTAACCGTCTTTCACTTCCAAAAAAACACTTCTTTATAATATATGCTAATAGTACGAAGCTATAAATTTGAAAATATATAGTAAATCTTGCAAATATCCAATTATATAAAGAAAATCCCATTATTAAAAAACTAATTAATGACATGTTTATAAAAACATTTGCCTCCGTCCATTCTTTTAATTTATCCCTCTTTATATAAGATAAAATTACCGGTACAGCAAATACTATAACTCTCAATATATTACTTCCACCTTCATTAAAGTTTTGATAATCAGCATATTTAGAATTTCCTAATAATTTATATATAATTTCCATTAATGGCTCATATAAAATCATACCTATTAAAAATAATACTAATAGTTGATATATTTTCTTAGACCAAGCTTCAGTTCGTACAACATAGTACGCTGGAATCATAACAAAAGCTGAAGTATGAAAAGTGGTCATTAAAATACATAAGAATAAATACTTTTTAAATTCTCCCTTTATTATGAAAGAAGTTCCTGCAAAAATTATCGATGCTGCTAAAGATTGTCTTATTCCATTCATAGTTACTAAATAATATCCTGATGCTATATATGTAAAAACAGCTAATTCAAAGTAACTATCCTTACAATACTTTCTTATAGTCCATAAATTTAGTACTGTAGTAATTACGGCTGTAACAAATATCATAAACTGTGGATCCTTTGATATACCTTTTAAAATTGCTAAAAATAAAACAAATCCTGGTTCGTATCCACCCTTTGGATCATATCCCGGTTCTATTAAACTATATAAATGAACATAGGCCGGAGTATCACCTATTCCCCATCTTAATCCAGCAAGTAATGCCAAAATCAATATAACAAAAATAGAAAAATATAAATTAGGATATTTTTTTTTTGTTTTCACTATTCTAGCTATTAAAGAAAGTACATATGATGATATTAAAGCAAAATAAAAAGCAGCCATTAATTTCTCCTTTCATTCTTTTGTTAATCAATCGTTTTTCTTTATATATAAATAAAGTGAAGCTCCTAATGGAATTGATAATAAAGTTAATATTTTGTATGGAGATTCTTTTAAGAAATTTTTGTTTCTACTAAGAAAAGAACTGGATACATAATGCACACTTTCTTTAAACTTAAATTTTAATGTGGCTCTTGAGTTCTTAATATTTTCAACTCTATAGAAAGCAAATCCTTTTGGATTTTTTTTATATTGCTTTATCATATTTTTAGATGAACCATCTTCTAAATACTCAACTATACATAAAACATCATTTGTTAGTGCTAATCTATACTCTTCATCTAACTTATAGTATTTATAAGCTAGTCCAACATATTTTTCTCCTTCAAATATTGGATATGGAAACTTTTTAGTTAACTCGCTTCTATATACCAACTTCTTATCGCCTGGTATTTTGTATTTATTATTTATCTCAAACAGAGTAGATTCTTTTAATTCTTCTGGAAAACTTCCTCCAATTATATCGCCACTTTCATAAGCATCTAACCCAGCTAAGCCAGCTATTTTTTTATTATGCTTTACTCTATTCCAACTTTTCTTTATCTTTTTCACTGCATCCTTTGGCATATAATCATCTGAATCTATACATACATTTAATTCTGTATCTATATTTTCATATGCTGTGTTGTGTGCACCATGCATACCTTGGTTATTTTGATAAATATAATTTATTTCAAAACCATTATTTTCATTTTTCCACATCTCTACTAATTCTTTTGTATTATCAGTAGACCCATCGTCTACTATTAGCCACTTAAAATCCTTACAACTTTGTTTTTTTAAGCTTTCATAACACTTGTGTAATATATATGCCCTATTATATGATGGTGTAAACACTGTTAGTAACTTTTCCACACTACTACTCCTTGTTAAATCAACTTATTAATTTTTTATAATTTTTTTCTATTTTTTTAACATAAGACTCTATATTGTAATTTTCACTTACAAATTTATTTGCTTCTTCCCCATATTTTATGGCTTTGTCTTTATCATTCTTCATGTCTTCTAAAGCTTTTATAAATTCTTTGTAATTTCCTTCCTTTATTAAGACACCTGTTTTTCGATTTATTACCTCACCGATACTTCCTACATCCATAGAGACTATTGGCTTTTTAAATGCCATTGCTTCCAGTAAAACCATTGGCAGTCCTTCATATAAAGACGGCAAGAAAAATACATCTATTATTGGATAGAATTTATACGTATCCTTTTGAAATCCAGTTAATATAAAATATTTTTCTAATTTTAATTCTTTTATTAGAGACTTAACTTTATCCTCTTGAGAACCACTTCCCACTAAAAGAAATTTACAATCACTAAAAGTTTCCTTGTGTTTTGAAAATTCTCTTATAAATGGAATAATACCCTTTTGCTCATCTAATCTACCTATAAATCCAAATATTTTTTTATCCCTTGGAATATTAAACTCATTTATAATTTCATTGCTTTTATTTCTGTCAAAACTATTTATTTCTTTTATGTCCATAGCATTAGATAATATTTCTGTTTTATCTTCTCTAAAATACTTAGTATTTTCCTTATAAAAGTCAAAAACTAACTTTCCACAACTTATGTTATAGTCATATCTAGGTCTAAGATAACTATCCAAAAGCTTATTTACATTTTTATCTTTTAGGAATGGGTAGCAATTATGTATATGAGATATAACCTTAACATCTAGTCTAAAAATTCTTTTTACTAAATAAGCATTTAAGGAAGCATTATTATCATGAGCATGAATTATTTTTATATCATTTTTTTCTATAATATTCTTTAAACTACTTAGTGTCTTGAATAATTTCTTATTTGAAAAAGTTATGTCATAGCTTTCTATTCCTTCTTTTTCAAAAATTTCTCTTAAGGCTCTTCCACCACATACCGCTACTGGAGTATATCCCCTCATATTCTTACACATTAGAAGTGCCATTTTTTCTGCTCCACTTAACTTATTCATTGGTAATATATGAAGACATTTTTTCATTATAACTCCCTCCTTCTTGAAGGTTCTTATATATAAATTTAAGTTCTTCTAATACACTTGAAATCGCATAGTTTTTAACCTCTTTTAAAATTCCCTCTTCATTAGCTGATGTTAAATAGCAATTTTCTATAGCTTTAGCTGTAGCCTCAAAATCATCAATTTCAACTAAACTTCCAATAAAGTCATTACAAATAATATCTCTATTTCCTCTTATATTGGTAGCAACTATTCTTTTGCCATTAGCCATAATCTCCATTAAGTTTCTAGGTAACCCTTCTCTATATGAAAGAAGTACTCCTATATCACTTGCATTTATTAATTCATTTATATCTGTCCTAAACCCTAAGAAAATTATATTTTTTTCTAACTTTCTATTTTTAACCTCTTCTCTTAAACCTTGAAGCTTATCACCTTCTCCAACAATTAGGCATTTTATATTTTGATATTTATCCTTTAACAATTCCATTGCCTTTATGAGTTGAATTTGGTTTTTATTTTCGTTAAGCTCGGCAATCATTATTACTACAAAATCCTCTTCCTCTAAGCCTAACACCTCTCTCTTTTTACTTTTTTCTTCTTTTCCTAAAGAACTATATTCATCGAGATTTAATCCAACACCATTTACCAAATAAGCCTTTTTAGGTTTCAGCTTATTTTTAGTTATTTCAAAATCTTCCTGATTTATATTGATAGTTACATCTGTAAGCTTAGCCATAATTTTTTCTATAGGATAATATAAAATCCAACCAATCTTTGGTCCATTTTTTAAAAAGTGATATCCATGAGCTGTGTAAATTGTTTTTAACTTCTTAAATTTAATTTTTAAAAGCCTTCCATATATAGAGGCTATAGGAGTATGAACATGAACCATATCATATTTATTTTCTTTTTGTATCTTTATTAACTCCTTAAAAGCCTTTAAGTTATCTAAACTTAAAGGATTTCTACTAAAGGATATATTATGAATATTAATACCTTTTTTTATTAACCTCTTATCAATCTCTTTGTCTATAGAGCAAGCACAATGAACCTCATATTCATTGTCTATAAGCATCTCTATATGAGGAATTAAAAATGCATTTACAGTTCTACTAACTGTAGTTACATATAGGACTTTTTTCATGTTCACACCTCCTTTAATTCATAAATTAATAGTCCTAGCTGGAACTCCTACGGAAGTTGTCCATTTATCTACATCCTTAACTACAACGGCTCCAGCCCCAATTATAGCTCCTTGTCCAATTCTTTTATTTTGAATAATAGTTGAACCCGAACCTATTAAAACACCTTCTTCTATATGATCATGCCCTGAAATATTAACATTCCATAAAAGAGAAACATAATCTTTAATTACCGAATTGTGACCTATTCCACATTTTGGGCTTATAATGACTTGATTTCCTATCTTTATATCAACGGTAATAATAACTCCTGGATAAATAATTGTTCCTTCCCCAATATTATTACTTTCGTGAATATAAATATCTGGATGTATTAATGTTGCAAAGCTAACCTTACCATTAATTTTTTCTACAATATTCTTTTTTACAGCATAATTAGTAATTGCTATTACAGCATCAATATTTTTTCTATAAGCAGTGTAATTTAGTAACCAATTCACTCCTCCTAAAACTTTATATCCTAGGATCTCAGTGCCCTGTATACTTTGGTTATCATCAATAAATCCTAATACATTCCAACGTTTTTCTCTCTTATTTATTTGATTAATAATTGAAATCAACTCTTGTCCTACTCCACCAGCACCTATTATTACTAAATCCTTCATTATTAATTACTCCCATTAAATTTAACTGTGGTAGCCATACCCTCTTGACTTATTCCTTCCTTTTTAAACAATTTATAAAAAGTAAAAATAAATATTTTAAAATCAAGTTTTAACGACCAATTATCCACATAAAAAATATCCAACTCAAACTTTTTCTCCCATGATAAAGCATTACGACCATTAATCTGAGCCCATCCTGTTAACCCAGGCATAACATCATGTCTTCTTATTTGCTCTTTACTATATAAAGGAAGATAATCAACAAGTAATGGTCTTGGCCCTACTAAACTCATATCACCTTTTAGTATATTTATTAATTCTGGAAGTTCATCTAAGCTTGAAGATCTAAGTTTTTTTCCAAAAGGAGTTAACCTCTCTTCATCTGGAAGGATATTTCCCATTTTATCTACTCCATCTCGCATTGTTCTAAACTTCATCATTTTAAAAACTTTATTATCTTTTCCAACCCTTTCTTGAGTAAATATAATAGGACTTCCTAACTTAGTTCTAACTAATATTGCAACTATAGCTATAACTGGTAATAAAAATATCAGTCCTCCTAAAGCAATGCATATATCGAAAATTCTTTTTATAAAAAATTGATATCTTTTCTCTGCCATATTTGTCCCCTTATTAGTTTTTATAATCTTTATTTACGAAAAAATTATTCTTTCGAAAATCATGTTACACCATTTTATTTTTCTGTTAAAGTCTTAAAAAATTCACATTTTTTTCTATTTATTTATTTTTTTATGATTAATTTAATTTCCATATAGTTATAATAAATTTGTAAAAAAAATCATCTCTATTTAATACTGATTTTTCTTTTTAAAGTTAATTTCCTATTAATTTCATTTGCTTATAACCCTTTATCTAACAAGCTTTTCTTATATTATCCGTGAAATATCTATATGACTTTTTTCAACAAATATTTTTTGTTAATTTTTTTCAAACTTTAAAATACCATGAATATATTTCAACTTTAAAACTTTATGCTCTCCTAAAAAAAATTATTCATAAATTTTAATTTTTACCTTAAATTTACATCAAGTTTCTTATTTATAAAAAACATTATGCTACTATTATTAGTATGATTTTTATAAATTTTAAGTTTTGAGAGGTGTTTTTATATTGAAAGAATTAAAAGAATTATTTAAAAAGATGAAATGGATATATCTCCAGTCAAAATTAATACTCCCCTCTCTAATTTTGATAGTAATAATAAGCTCAACATTTTCTTTAATAGGAGTTTATAATGCCTTAGTTTCAAAGAATCTAATTGATAGTGCTATTTCTGGAAATACTCCTGATGTTATAAAATGGCTAACAATAATGGCTTCTATAATGCTCCTTAATATATTAAGTTCACCAATAACCACTTTAATAAAAACTTATACCTCAACTAAGATGTCTCAAACCCTTCAAAAAAAGATTTATGCCCATATAACTTATAGTAACTGGCAAGAATCTTCTAAACATCATAGTATGAGTCTTTTAAGTAGATTGACTAGCGATGTTGGTACTATTACAGGAACCGTTATGCAAACAATTCCTGCCATAATATCATTATCAGTAACCCTTCTTGCATCGCTTACAACTTTAATCTACTTAGCTCCTGCGGTAGCAATGGTAGCCGTTTTTATAGGTCCGTTCTTATTGTTAATAAGTAGGTTATTTGCAAGAAAACTAAAAAAAATCTACAAAGAAATTCAAGAGGAAGATGTTAAATATAAGACTTTTATTCAAGAAAGCATAAAAAATTTAATAATCGTAAAAACTTTTTGTCTAGAAAAAGTCAATTTAGATAAGTTAAGCGAAATCCAAAAGAAAAGATTTCACCTTAGTATGAAAAATACTAAAATAGGGATAAAGTCTGGAATGACTTTAAGTATCTGCTCTTCTATAGCATATTTCACAATCTTTTGTTGGGGAGCATTAAATCTTTCAAAAGGAATAGGAACTTATGGAACTCTTATGGCAATGCTTCAACTCTATAATAAAATTCAAGGTCCTTTTTCAGCATTAGCTGGTACATTTCCTAGTTTAGTTGGCTCCATAGCTGCCACTGAAAGACTTATGGAAATTGAATCCTTGTCTCTGGAGAATCATAAAGATTTGGAAGATGGTTTAGATGCTTTATGTACACCTAAAAAATTAAAAACTAATAGGAAGAATTTTGAGGACTCTATGGATATAAATTCAATTAACTCTAATTACTCAAAAGAATATATAACTAATGATTTAAATATTAATTTTAAGGATGTTTCCTTCTCCTATGATGAAAACAAACCAATTTTAAAAGATTTAAATCTCTCTATAGAAGCTGGTGAAATAATAGGATTAATTGGACCATCTGGACAAGGTAAAACAACATTAATTAAAATTCTTCTTTCACTACTTAATATTAATGATGGAAATGTTTCTTTAAGTTCAAGTGAATATGCTGATTCTTTAATAGCTATAGATTCTTTGAAGGAAGAAGATGAAAATAAATCAAAGGAATTTTATTATAGGAATGAATTAGCACCTATTCATAGAGAACTTATATCCTATGTTCCTCAGGGAGATACTCTTTTTTCAGGAACCATAGAAGAAAATCTAAGACATGGTAAACCTAATGCAACTTTGGATGAAATAATTAAAGCAACTAAAAAAGCCTGTGCTTTTGATTTTATAGAAGAATTAACTGAAGGCTTTAATACAGTTATTGGAGAAAATGGTCTTGGAATATCTGGAGGACAAGCTCAGAGAATAGCCATAGCCAGAGCATTTTTAAGAGATAAGCCGATCTTAATTCTGGATGAAGCAACATCAGCCTTAGATCCTGAAACAGAACTTAAAGTTATTAAGGAAGTTAAAAATCTTCCTCATAAGCCGCTCTGCATAATAATAACTCATAGACCATTAGCTTTGGGTATATGTAATAGAATTTTAGAACTTAAAGATGGTTTTATAAATGAGATAAACAAAGAAAATCTAGAAAAGATAACTCTTATTGAAAATATTAACTAATTCCTATATTTTAAGTAATGTTGATTTTTAGATAATTCTTTAAAATTCTTAATTTTACGAAATATTTCTATTAGATTATTTATATAAAAAAACAACTGATTAATTCATACTTGAATTAATCAGTCATTTTTTATATTTCTTAACTAGCGTTAGGCTTAATACCCTGGCAGCAAGGACAGCCTTTGTCTATCCATGCTCCATGATCATGTCCCTTATTTCCTGCATCAATAGGATTAAACTGAAAATCTTCGCAGTAACACCAAGCTGGTCTTCCACCATCATTACCATTGCCATCTCCGCTTCCAAAAGTATCTGTTTTTGTGTTTTCAACGCCTAAAATCATTAGTTCTGGATTTTCCCATCTTTTCATAAACTTCACCCCTAAAATTTATTAATATTTATATTTAATAGTCATCAATTAAATTTGAAACCTTTAGTTAAAACTTCTTTAATGACTAGTTATATAGCAAAGAAAATTTATATATCTTTTTTCACTTTCACAATTTTCTCTATCTATATGATATTTATTGATCATTATATTTATTACTTATGAAATAGGTTTAAGCTTATTAATTGAATCCAAACTTAAGAATTTATTATTCATAATAATTTCCTAAAGTTATATGATTTTAAAGAATTACTCTTTAAAAACTATTTTACAATATTTTACTTTATTGTCAAATACTAAAAATAAATCTTTTTTTAATATTCACTTGTTTTTTAATAATTAATTTAGTATTTATACAGTTTTAGTAAAATTATTTCAAAAAAATTAATTCTACTTAATACTACTTTTCCTTTTTAAATTTATTATCCTCATGCCTTTAGCTTTATAATCCTCTATTTAACAAGCTTTTCTCTCATTGTATATAAATATCTATATAACTTTTTTCAACAAATATTTTTTTGTTAATCTTTTTTAAACTTTAAATAATATAAATCTGATGCAGTTTCTCACTTATTTTCTTCACATAAAATTATACATGTGCTTTAACTTTGACCTTATATTTACAACAAGTTCCTTACTTATAAAAGAATTCTTTTAAAAAAAATTTAGAAAAATTAAATGAAATAAAAATATAAATAAAAAAGCCAATGACTAAAAAATCATTGGCTCTTTTTATTAAGTATTAGCTAAAAGTTGGAATTGGTCCACCTTCACCTTCATCTGGTAAAGGGTTAACTGGACAATGATGCTCTCCATGTCCAGGTGCATAGTGTTCTTTACATATTGGACACCACTTCTTTGCTTCAATATCAAGCATATCTTCTTTAGTGTTTTCAACTCCTAAAATCATTAATTCTGGATTTTCCCACTTTTTCATAAATTCTCCCCTAACATTTATTAATATTTATATTTAATAGTCATCAATTAAATTTAAAACTTTTAAGTTAAAACTTCTTTAATAACTATTTATATAGCAAATAGATTTTAAATTAATACTCTTGCGATTAAACTAAAAATCATTAACTCTTTTTATTAGCTTAAACTTGGATTATTTGCGCAACAAGGGCAAAACTGTGGTTGTGTACCATGTGTATGTCCACTATTACCATTTCCTGCACCTGGGTTTCCATTGCCGTAGTTTATACAGTCACAATTCTGATCTGGTGGTGCTAATGGAATTAAATCTTCTTCCTTTGTGTTTTCAACTCCTAAAATCATTAATTCTGGATTTTCCCATTTTTTCATAAATTTCTACTCCTAACGTTTATTAATATTTATATTTAACAGTCATCAATTGAATTTGAAACTTCTTTAATGACTAGTTATATAGCGAAAATTTTTATATTAACTTGATTTCAAATTAATAATCTTATAATTAAAATAATAAAATATTGGTTAACTTAATTTATTTTGCAAAGCAGTTAACTCTTATATAATTTAAATCTCCATTTCCACCTGTTACAAACAATTCACCACATCTAAGCCAAGAATGAGCTAACATATTACTACCATCCCTAGCTACTCCTAAATATAAAGTTGTTTCTACCCCTTTATCCTTTAAAAGCTTTTGTGCTGTCATAGCTTGTACTAAGCATTTACTTTCCCATGGAGTATGTGAACTTGCAAGTCTAACAATAAATCCTACTTTTTTTGCAATTTTATAATGCTCTATGTCACTTTTGAAATTACTTTCCTTACCTTTTTCACCAAGTAGCCTTTTTACTTTACCAAAGTTTATGTTTAGTATAATAAACCTGTAAAATCCACAAAGTATAAATGCCTTACAAAACATAACTTTACTTTCAAAATCTATTTTAAAAAAAGTTTTAATCTTTCTATTTAATAAAGACAAGCTCTTCATGATTTAGCTTCTCCAAATACTCTAAAACTTTGCTTTCACAAGTTTCCCTATCTATATCGTATTCTTTTATTATTGACTCTATTATTTTTGAAATAGCTTTAGGTTCATTAATTGAATCCCATATAACACTTCCTGTTTCATTTAACATAAAGTATTTACCCTTATCTAAGTCCATCATGACCTTTTCTCCATTTAACTCAGTTACATCTACATCCTCTTTTTGAGAAACTACTGTATCTAAATTTAACAATTTATTATTCATCATAATCCCCTACCTTTATATAAATAAATTTAACAATTGCACTTTAACTTTAATTCGCTTTCTATAAGCTTAATTTGTTTATCTACAGAAAACTGATCTCTAGGTCTTTTTATTCTATAGACTAAAACTTTTTTTGCTATATTTATAACTTTTTTAAAATAAACTGGTGGAATTCCATGAGGTGCTATAAGTTCTATTCTATATATATTTCTTAAGATTGCTTTCATCTTATCCCCACCTAAAACTTCCTCTATTTTAACTTCTTCTCCCTCATAAGGTTCAATTTCAAATATAGCTTCTAACTTTCTTTTTTCTTTTATAAAACTTTTATGAGCAGGTATTACATATTTTTCTCTACCTTCATCTATCAACTTAAAATCTTCAATATTATATCCCATCTTCTCCATGGCATCTCTACATATTTTTTGTTGAGGATAAGCTGGCTCAACGAATATTTCATCTTGAAACTCCCTAGTTGAAGACACATCATCCGCTATAAAAGGATATTCATAATGCCTAAAGGCATTTGTTAATGTTGATTTTCCAGCTCCACTTTGACCAGTTAAAATTATTGCCTTTTCTCCTATTAATATAGATCCACCATGAATTGCAACCTTATTTCTTTGTGATAAAATCATTCCAAAAGATGTTCCCAATATAAATGTTTTTACCATTTGTTTATCTGTATTTTCTGAAGGCTGTACGATTATGTTTTCTCCATCATATACGTAAAAACTTCCAACGTTCTTAACAGTAAAAACCATTTTATTGACATCATATTTAAACCAAGAATAACTTGGTATTCCGTCAATAACTTCCTTTGGGATTATTCCCTTTATGATTTTAATATCTATTTTATTTTCCTCTACCTCTTCTGTTGGTGAAAGCTCTGAAATCTCTATATCTGATTTCACATTTAAACCATAAACCCTATAATAATATTTTTTCATACTTAATCCTCAATAATATATTTTTAGAATAATTGATATATTTTTTAAAAGCCTAAAATTATTTATATTTAAGCTTTACCGTAACACATCCATGATCATCCTTATGTAACTTTGTAAGTTTTGCTCTTATTGTTCCCCATCTAAAGGAGCGTTTTTGCCATTCTAAGCTCTCTAGTTCAACCCCTAAGTTTCTTTTCACCCATTCTTCGTAAAACTTAATTTCATCCTTATTTATATTATCTATACTTCTTAATTCTATTTCTTTAGGATTAATCCCATAAAAATCTATATCAATAAGGAAATCTAGATTATCAATTTTAACAGGATCTAAAACTTCAAATTTATATTTATTATTAAATTCTGAAGTTGTATATTTATAATTTTTTTTTAGATATCTTTCAAAAAAGAACCGCATAGTTCTTTTTTTTACTTTCCTTTTTCCAATTTTAATTTGCCCCTTGCATAAACTCATAATGTCCCCCATATCTATTTTTTAGTTAAATTAAGCTCCTCCAAAAGTTCCCTTTTCTTTTTTGAAACACTAACTGATTTTGTTAAAAATCTTATTTTACTTTTTAGGGAATAGTCTTTATTAAACACACCAGCTCCTAAATGATGTGCCCAAGCTATAGGAGTTAATATTTTGTTATTTTGAGCATATTGATATTTTTCTGACATATTTTCTACCTTAGGAAATACTAATTCTAAATATTTTTCACTAATACTTCTTTTTTTCTCTTTTTCATCTTTACTATAAGCAAAATCAGCCCCTAAAGTTCCTATAACGTCCTTTTTTCCAAAAACTCCACTATTAAAAATATTTTGTATTAAATCATCTATTAAGTTTTCATCAACACTTCCACTATTTTCGACCTCACTGGGAATTTCCATATTAAATAGCTTTTCACAACATTTAAATATAGCTAAGATAAATTTTTCAGCTCCACATTCTATTCCTTTAATCATAAAGCTTTCCCAATTTATCTCATTACCTTTTTGCTCTACAAGAAGTACTAAATCGCATAACTGTCTAAGTCCAAATCCTCCCCATACTATATGCACCGCCATATGCAAGCATAGATGAAGGGCTAGATCTTCCCATCCTAAAGATAAAACTTCTGCCTCTCCAATATTAATCTTCATAGAGTTTGCCCATATACTTTTCTCAAATTCTTTTGTTCCTAAGAAATAATCATCATTTACTAAAGTCCAGTGAACTTCAACATGTCTATATTTTTCATGGCTAAAAACTAAATGTGCCCCATGTTCATCCTCGCATTCTTCTAGTTTATATCCCAGTCCCTGAAGAAGAGTTGTTACTCTTTCTAAATCCTCTTCATGTACTAAAATATCAGCATCTCCCATAGTTCTAAATTCTGACTTTGGATATAGCTCTCTCACAACTAATCCCTTAAGAACTATTACATCTATATTTTCCTCGTTAAATTTTTCAAACAATTTTCCAACTTGATTATAATGTGATATTTGTCCTATTCCAGTAAAGAAAGTAGTTTTTTTCCAATAATCAAGTCTCTCTTTGCTTAATCCATCTAATGATTTAATCCCATATATAGCTGAATAAATTAATGCACTTATTTCATGAGCCTTAGCTTCCTCAATTATTTCATCCCATTTTGAAATTTCTTTAAAATCCTTAAGCTTCTCTCCATGTATAGCTAGATTTAATAATTTGATTATTTGAACTTGAGAATTGTTCATTAATTACGCCCCTTTTAACTTTCATATTAAAATTATTATAAAAATAATTCTCTTATAATTCTTATTACCTCTTTTATATCTTCATCTGTCATTTTTGTATCACTTGGAAGACAAAGTCCTCTATTAAAAATATCCTCTCCAACGCTAATTCCTTCTTCATTATGACTAAAGAATTCAAACTTTTTATAGAATGGCTGAAGATGCATAGGTTTCCAAATCGGTCTTGATTCTATATTTTCTCTTTCAAGAGCTTTTATTATGTCTATAGGTTTAATTTTTGATTCTTCTTTTAAAGTCATTATACTAAGCCAATAATTAGGCTCTCCATACTCACATATTGGCGCCATCTCTATATAATCTATATCCTTAAAAGCCTCTTTATAACTTTCAAAAATATATTTCTTGTTTTCTATTCTCTTTTCTAATACTCTTAACTGTCCTCTTCCTATTCCTGCAACCACATTACTCATCCTATAATTATAGCCAAGTTCCCTATGTTCGTAGTGTCTTTCAGCTTCTCTAGATTGAGTTGACCAGAATCTTGTTTTTTCTATCATTTCTTCATTATTTGAAACAAGCATACCCCCACCAGAAGTCGTAATTATCTTATTGCCGTTAAATGAATATATACCATATTCCCCTATGGTTCCACTCATCTTACCTTTATAAGTTGCTCCTAAAGATTCTGCCGCATCTTCTATTATTGGTACATTATAAAAATCACATATTTTTTTAATCTTATCTAAATCAGCGCTTTGTCCATATAGATTTACCACAATTACAGCTTTAGGAAGTTGTCCATCTTCCTCACAGCTTCTAAAAGCTTTTTCTAAAGCTCTTGGAGACATATTATATCCATTTGGTTCTGAATCTATAAATACAGGTTTGCCCTTTTCATAAATTATAGGATTACAGCTTGCTGCAAAGGTTAAACTTGAGCAAAAAACCTTATCCCCCTCATTTATTCCAATACATTTTAATGCCATATGAAGAGCAGCTGTTCCAGATACCATAGCTGAAGCCCCTTTTACCCCTACATATTCTGCCATCTCTTTTTCAAAAGCATTTACATTTGGTCCAAGAGGTGCTATCCAATTACTTTGAAAAGCCTCTTTAACAAACTGTTCTTCTAATCCTCCCATATGAGGTGAAGCTAAAAATATTCTCTTTTTTTCCAAAATAAGTCCCCCTACATTATTCTAAATAACCACCATTTAAAATTACTATTTTTACTACCATAACTATATATTTAATCTAAAAAATTACCAACTTAAACTAATCACCTTTCAGCTAGGATATATACTCAAATTATAAGCATATATCCTAGTTGAAATTTAATATTTAAGATAGTATAAATTCACTTGGCTTGGTTGATGCAACCTCATTAAAAATTTTATTATTTTCAGAATCTACATCATCTAATCTTGTATATGTCTTCACAATAAATTGAAGTGCAGTTTTTAATGTCTCCACATCCCCAAGATCAGCTATCTCTTTTAAAGCATTTATTCCAAGCTTTAATCTTTCTAAATCATACTCACCAGGTCTTGCAATAAATATTTTTTCATGACTTGTTTTTCTTAGCCCTTCTTCGTCCATAAGAAGTTCTTCATACAATTTTTCACCTGGTCTAAGTCCTTTTATTTCTATTTTTATATCAATATCTGGTTCAAATCCAGAAAGTTTTATTAAATCTTTTGCTAAATCATATATTCGTACAGGATTGCCCATATCCAATACAAATATTTCTCCCCCTTTTGCATAGGCTCCAGCTTGAAGAACAAGCTGTGCTGCCTCTGGAATAAGCATAAAATACCTTGTTATTTTTTCATGAGTAAGAGTTACTGGTCCCCCTTCTGCTATTTGCTTTTTAAATAATGGAATTACTGATCCATTACTCCCAAGAACGTTTCCGAATCTTACAGCTACAAACTCTGTGTTGGATTCTTTATTTATAGCTTGTATTATCATTTCACAAATTCTCTTTGATGCCCCCATGACATTCGTTGGATTAACAGCCTTATCAGTTGAAATTAATACAAACCTCTCTGCTCCATATCTATGAGCACATTCAGCAACATTTAATGTTCCAACTACATTATTTTTAATAGCTTCTTCTGGACTACTCTCCATAAGAGGAACATGTTTATGAGCAGCCGCATGGAAAATTACCTGTGGCATATATTCATTAAAGATATTATCAAGTCTCTTTTCTTCTCTTACTGAAGCTATTAATACTTTCTTTTTAAGTTCTGGAAAATTTCTTTTTATCTCATTCTGAAGCTCATAAGCATTATTTTCATAAATATCTAAAATTAAAAGTAATTTAGGAGAAAACCTAGCTATCTGACGACATAGCTCTGATCCAATAGATCCTCCTCCACCAGTTACCATAACAACTTTATTTTCTATATAATCTTTTATTCCAACCTTATCCAACTTTACTTCTTCTCTTCCTAATAAATCCCTTAAATCCACATCTCTCATTCTACTTAAACTTATTTTTCCGCCTATAAGTTCATACATTCCTGGAATTATTTTTACTTTTCTTTTTGTGCTTTGGCATATTTCTATAATGTCCTTCTTCTTTTCTCCACTAACTGAAGGCATGGCTATTAAAATTAAATCAATATCTTTCTCCCTTACAATATCTTTAATTTTATTTCTATTACCAAGTATTTTAATTCCCCTTAAATATGTTCCTATCTTATTTGGATTATCATCTATAACTCCAATGACCTTTTGTTTAATAGGATTTTGCTTTCTAATTTCTTCTATTATAAGTTGTCCACAAGAACCTGCTCCTATTATTAAAACCCTCTCCATATTATCCTTATTATTGTATTTAAGTAAAACTTTTCCATGAACAAGCATTCTTCTGTAAATTCTAAATGATACTCGTATCCCTATCGTAAAAATCATTATAAATACCCCTGCTAGAAGAACAATAATATGATCTACTTTCTTTGGTATTATTGTAATAGTAAGTAATATAATACTCGTAGCAAGTGAACAGGCTATTACTCCAAAGGCTACTTCATCAAGTCCCATAATAGTCCATATACTCTTATACATTTTAAATATAGATAGCATAAATATATATATCATCACTATTACTGGTAAAAATAATATTAGTCCTTTTTTTTGCTCAATGCTAAAATCAAAATTAAATCTTACGATAAATGCTAATATATAAGAGATTACTATTGTTAGAATATCTAATGACATCAAAAGAAGAGCTTTAACTTTACCCTCTTTACCCATTTTCCCCCTCCAAAATAAATAATATTAAAATCTATCAAGCCCTAACCTTTACTTTTTTCTTATTGTTTTTCTCTTTGTTTTTTTCAGTGTAATAATAATAACTTTTATTATTTCCCTTTATCCCATTTAAGACTGCCCCTAAAACATTTGCTCTAACTTTTTCAAGCTCTTTATACGCTTTCATTATTGAGTCTTTTGATGTTGCCTCGGCTCTTACAACCATTATTGTTCCATCACATTTACCAGCCAAAATCTGAGCATCAGTAACAGCTCTTAAAGGTGGTGTATCTAAAATTACATAATCATAGCATACACTTAATGCCTTTAAAAGATTTTCCATTGCCTTTGAAGCCAAGATTTCAGAAGGATTTGGTGGAATCTTTCCCGATGTTATAACACTAAAATTCTCATCTAATACTTGTATTACATTGTTTAATTCATTTTTTCCAACAATATATTCTGTTAAGCCTATAGCATTTGATATCCCAAGCTTTTTATGAATTGTTGGTTTTCTTAAATCACAATCAATCATTATTACTTTTTTGTTATTTTGTACTATTATTGAAGCTAAGTTCCCAGCAACCGTTGATTTTCCTTCACCTGGCTCAGAACTAGTTATAACAATACTCTTCAATTGTTTATCTATAGATGAATACTCTAAACTTGTTCTTAATACCCTATAGCTTTCTGCTGCTATTGACTTTGGGTCTTTATCTACTAAAAACACCTAACCCCTCCCTTCTCTCTAATCATGTATTGGTATTTCTCCTATTACCGGAATAGGTAAAGTCTTTTCTAGCTCTTTTTTATTCTTTATAGAATTATCTAAATAATCTAAAACAAAAACTACACCTAAAGCCAATATTAATCCAGCTATAACTCCAACTAAGATAACTTTTTTCTTATTCGGAACAATTATCCTTGATTTTGGAGAATCTAATATATCAATATTAGAATTTTCTATATACTCCCCAACTGTACTTTCAAATCCATCGGTCATAACTTTAATAATCTGATCAACCTCATCTTTATTGTAAGACCTATAACTTATTTCTAATGTTGGTATTGAACCACCACCAGGAATAAAAGATAATCCAGCTCTAACATAGTTAGCAGGCAAATTTACATTAGCTTTCTTTAAAAGTTTTGCTACAACATCTTCATTATTAAAAATTTCTACATAAGCTCCAATCATACTTTTATATGCTTCAAGCTCGCTAGGCGAATAAGTGCCTTTTATTCCCTCTTTACCAACAAAGAATTTCACTCTAGATTCATAACTTGGTTTCATTTGAGAAGCTTTATACACTGAAAATAAAACTGGTAATAATATAATGATTATCATAAGTTTATATCTTTTTTTTAAGGCATATAGAACTTCTTGAATATCCAATGTTTTTTCTTCCATTATTACTCCCCTTACTTTTCCATATTAATTCTTTTGAGTTAATTAATGTAATTATAGCATCATTAATTTTTTCTTTAAAGAATCGATTTTATGCTAAATTCGACATTGCTCAAGTAGTAAAAATTTCATAATAATTTTCATTTTTTATTTATTTAATATTCTATATTGTATTTTTTAACAGTTAATTCTTTTTATTTATTTTTTATTAATATTGTACTTTTATATCTTTTTTAAATTTAATTATTTTTTAATTTATATTATTAAAATAATAAAAAAACTCTAGACATTTTTTACTTTTTTATACAATTTTCTTCTTTTATACTTTTTAAATTTATTTTTAACTTAAAATAAACTTATTTAACAATAAATTTATCTTCCTATTATCAATAACAATTACTTTGTGGCCTTAATATAATATTGTTCTTATAAATATTTATTTTCATATATTATTTTTTAATTTTAGATAATCTAACTTAACTATCTAATATCTACACCATAAAAAATCAACTCTACATGTATATTTCATATGCACAATATATATTCACAATAAAATGCTAATATAATATTTTTTATATAAAAAAAAGGCCTATTTTAAATTAAGCCTTTTCTTTGTAATTAAAGATACTTTTATTCCCCTAATACTTACATATATAGCGCTTATAATAAGTATTAAGGCCGTGCATATTCCCCAAGCATTTCCTTCAAATAATTTATACAAAGTTATTGCTGCTACAACAAAGCTTACAGCTGTCCTAAAATAAGCCAAGTCCGTTCTCTCTTTAGCTAATATGGTTCTATCTACTGCCAGTTTATCGCTTAATCCCATATTAGGTGTTATTTCATTATATGCCTTATATTTCTCTAGTTCTTTTTTTATCAAAGCCTTTCCCCCCATTTTTATTTATAGGCTCTGTTTTAAAACAATGTTAACCTCATATAGAACTTTAAATCTACTATAATGAATCTTAATTATTTTATTTCATAAATCTAAAGCACTAAAAAAAGTAAAAATTAACTTAAAACAAAGCTTATTTATAAATTGATTATCTTATAGAAACCCTCTCTTATAAGTAATTATATCACTGTGAAATATCTTTATCCTTGTTATATAATTAAAACTTATAGTTGTTTTTTATATATCATATTACCAAAAGCTAATAAAAAAAGGCTGCCTTCTCTTCTACCATCTCTCCAAAAAACTTTCTAGTTTTTTCTCTGGTAGAAGTTGAAGCACAACCTCTATTTATTAGAAACTTATTTTACTAAAAACTTAATCATTTAAGTATAAACTTTGAACCCTACTTAATTATCCTTATTAATTTTTTTAATAAGTTTTAAATATCATTTATCTATAAAATATATTATCTAATTTAAAATTCTAAAGTTTAAGAAATTAAGTTCATACTCTCCAACTAATCTATCTCCATTTAAGTCATATGGGCTATTAGATGAATTATAATTTCTTGAAACAAGAGCTAAATCTCCTATATCTATCTTTTTATTATTATTAAAATCTCCAGTTGTTTCTAATATTTTAAAGTTATTGAAACTATCCTTTGCTAATTTTAAGTCTTGTAGTACTTGTATTACTTCTTCCTTAGTAGAATTTTCTTTTTCTAATACTAGCTGAGCCTTATCTAAAACTTCATTTAATCTAGCCTTAGCCCCTTCATGATATTCTCCAAGATTAAATCCTTCTACGCTATCTTCATATAATGCTCTTAATTCATTTATTGTATTTTGAAGTTCTCCCTTATAATCACTCTCTTCATTGCTTATTTTAATAGCAGTAACAGAATGAGGAGTAAGCTTATAATCTAAATATGAATTTTCAGAAGGGCTTAAATCCTCTTCCTCAACAACAACATTATCCTTATCATTCACAGTATTCTCAGCATCATAACTTGGTCCATCGACTCTCATTATGTTTCCTGATTTTCCTGCGAAATCAAAGCCTTGAATTTGTACTCTTACATCTATTTCTTCTTTAGCAGAATTAACCATCATTAAATAAAGATTTCCTTCATCATCCTTACTTACCATAGTTTCAACTGCTTCTAAATTTCTATTTCCATCAATATTTAAAAGCTTATTATTTATTACCTTTTCTTCTAGAACATGCTTTCCTGTCATCTTATTAAATAAAGTGAATATTTTAGCTGTTGGGGTTGCTACAAATTCTATTTCTCCAGTCTCCTTATTCACTATACTTTGAATTATAGCCTGTTGACCTGGTCCTAGTAGATCTCCATCAGGGAAGTCTATTAAACAATGTTTATTTGCATATGGAACAGAGGCTATATCAGCTAAGCCTATTAAAGATTTTGCTGTATAAAGAGCATTTACTTGAGATTTTACAAATCTACTATCATCTCTAAACATTCCATACTCTGAAACAACCACCTTTTTATCTTTACTCTTTTCTTCTCCTAATGTAGCTTTCATTAAATCTTCATATGCTTTAACATCTGCTACTCTCTCCTCAGCTCTATATAGTATCTTTTCATAATATTTAGGATCAGAACTGTTTATTGTTCCTGAATAAGGGTGAATAACTACTCCATCATAGTACTTGTTAGTCCCCATTCTTCTTACAAATTCATGAGAATCATAGCTTGAATAAACCTTAATATTTTGATCTATTTTTTTCATTTCTTCATAATAATCAACATATCCATCTCTATATGCACTATAAGAAACTTTTATATCTAAATTATTTGAAGGAATGTCTCCTTTAATTCCATCACCGAAACTTATTTTTCCTGTTGAATTATCATATTCAAAAACTTTTCCTCCTTCACTATTTTCTAGTGAATCTACTCTTGTCCAAATTTCCTGTCCAACCTTCAAAACTAATGTTTCTTCTTTTATTGGATAATATCTTATTTCCTTCTCTTGATTAGGCTTTCCGTTACTCTTTCCAGCTGTGTTATTTCTCCAATCCTCTTCTTCAACTACATACTGATTTGTAAAGTTAATTAATCCTCCATCTATATATGAAGCTAATCTATCTGAAGTATTATTTATCCAATATCCTTGCTCGCCCAGTTGAAACTCATTTCCAATTTCAAAATTTGTTACTCCGTATGGCTCTGGATGACCATTATCAGCTCTGACTTGAGCCCAATCTATTCCTCCATTTGGATTTTCTCCAACTTCACAATTTAAATATTCAACTAAATCAGCAGCATCCTCTTTACTTCCATTTCCCATATTATAAACATAAATAAATTCACTATTTTTATCTTCAGCATATCTAGCAGCCTCATCTAATCCAAAGTAAGGAAACTCTGGTACTTGCTCTGGATCACCATGAATTGTATGTTTTCTCTCACTGACGTCTCCAATTGATCTTTTCCACTGGAAAAGGTTTGCAACCTTTCCTCCTGGATATCTAACAGAACCGAAAGAAGATTCATCATAAAGCACATCAAATTCCTCTTTAATTTTTAAGTTTTCACTATCATATGAACCATATCCATCCTTATGATATCTATGATTAGCACCGTATAAAGCCTTGTCTACAGTTCTAAAGACATTGTCCATATTAGAGCTTATTACAACCTTATCTTTAAGCTCTTCATTTACAAAATCATTTACTTCCTCAATAATTTTCTTCAAATTATTTATTCTATTTAAACATTCTTCTTTATTTGTACTTTCATTTTCTAAAAATTTTCCACTTAAAATCATTTCATTTTCTAGTCTTTCATTTAAAGAAGATTCAATCATTCCATTTGTTAAAGAATAAAGTTCTTTAGCTTCATTTAATAAATTTTCTAGATTTAATTTTAAAGAATCAATAGTTGCATTTTCATAATATATATTGCTTATTTCATCCTCAGATAGACTTCTTCCATATATTAAAACTTCATCTATAATTCCATTTAAGGCATACCCATCATTTCCTTTATGATCTCCAATTCTTAGAGGATCATTAGAATTTGGAAATGCTCCTACAGTATGTGTACTATCTAGCTTTCCATTTACATAAAAATCAATTTCTTTTTTATCTTTTTTACTTACTATGGTTAAGTTATACCATTTTCCTTGTTCTAAGGATTCTTCTCCATAAATATTACTTCCACCAACAAAAGATCCTAACCTATCTCTCTGATTACTAGGAGCATAATAAAGTATTGAGCGCCCTGCCCCCTCCTGTTGTAATAGAATTGTGTTTTCAACTCTATTATCAGAAGTTTCTTCATCTATATTTACCCAAAAAGAAACTGTTGAGTCCTCATTTGCCATGTTTAATATAGACGGAATACTCAAAAAAGTTCCTTTTTCTCCTGTAAGTTCTAATCCTTTATTGCTCACTCCATTATTTATAATAACTCCATCCCCTCTAATAGTAGCATTCTTACTATTTCCACTTTCATCTATTATTGTATTTCCACTACTTTCTTCAAAGGTCCAATATCCTTTTAATCCTTCCATAGGTATGCTAAATTTTTCTTTTGATAATACTTCTATTCCTCCTAATAAGGATGTACTTAAAAGTAATGTTGTTGTTAAAGCTAATAATTTCTTTAACTTCATAAATTCCTCCCACTAAAATAACTATACATACTATATATACGCCTCTTAAAAACCTATATTCTTAATATAGCGATGTGGTTTTTATGAAAATCCTTATTCTATCTAAAACTAATTTTAAATAACTAAAATAGAACTAATATTTTTAAAAGGAATATTAGTTAAAATAAAAAAGATAGTAAAGTTATTAAACAAACTTTACTATCATCTTTTATTAATGGTCTTCCCCCTACTATTTACTTTTTGAATAGCTAGATTACTGAACCATTACTTATATTTCGTAAGTCTCTTTTATATGAAAGACTTTTACTCCATTTTTATTTATAGGCTCTGTTTTAATTTATTTCTTTTTTTATAAATGTCTTGGTACAAATTTCAGATAACCTGTAAGACAATTCTAACTAGAGGTTATGATAAATAGAACTTCCTTAAAAGCCATTACTTACTTTATCCATAGATCTACAGATTTTCTCTATCTCTTCATCTTCTTTATCTAATTTTAATTTTCCATAAATAACTTTGTTCACTATTAAACCTATTATTATCCCGACACTTATAAATCCTATCCTCATAGGCACTGAAATTCCTGGTTCAAATAAAATCATTGCTGCTCCTAAAGCATTCATTGTTATAAAAACTATTTGCACTTTATATTCTTTAACAAAGGTATAAATATAACTTAGAACAAGTAAAACTAAGGTACTAAAATTTGAAGGAACAATATAAACAAATAATAAAATGAATATTGCTGCCCCTATTAAAGTTCCAAAGAATCTTTGTTTTACTCTTGTCTTTGTATCACCAAAATGTGGTTGAGTTATTGACATTACTGTTATACTTATCCACATTGCTTTTTGGAAGCCAAACACACTTCCTATAAACATAGCTATTGATAAACCAACTGCCATTCTTAAAGAAAAGTTAAATTGAAGTGTATTTTTATCCATAGTTTTTATCATTTCAGTAATATTCATATGATCTGAATCATCTTTTTTTCTATGACTAAAATAATAAACTAAAGATATAAGTATTCCTCCAAATAAAAGAGCCACTAGTCTAATAGGAAATTCTCTCCAAGTGACTGGTGTTCCTCCAATAAAAACATAACATAATATAAATGGTAAATAAGCTTTAGTTTCCATCTTATTAGTAACTAAATAGGTTACTATAAATACGCTTATAAAGTTTATTGCTAGTCCTAAAAATGGATTTAACGAACTTAACTGAGTAGAAATTCCCATTAAAACAAAAGATAATATAGTTGTTATGATAGCTTCATTTAACTTTAAGCTTAAGTGAATTGATCCATACATAAGCATTGCCGTTACAGTGCATACACCTATAAGACTATTTGAGCTTCCAAAAACTGCTCCATATAAAGTAACAAAGGCAACTATTCCAATTATCATAATTAAATTGCCTATAAGAAGCTTACCTGTTATTCTCTTTTCTCTCTTTTTCTCCATATGTTTATGCCCCTTTTTTCTTCTTCATTTCTTCTGTCGAGCATTATACCACATTTGTAAAATTTAACAAAATCTATTTTTTATATTTTTCAGTGAAAAAATGAATATTTCTTTGAAGAATTTAAATTAGGTGCATATTTTTTAATTAATATTATGATTTTCTTTAAATCTTATATAATTACAGATATATAACAAAGACTCTACTTTAATTGAATGTTAATTTTATCTAATCCTTAAGACCAAACTTAATTATAAGTGAAAGTCCCAATTTAAATTTGGATTTTCACTTATATAATAGAACTTTAGTTATATCGTATTACTAAGAAATACGCATCAAACAGAAAAAGTCTCTTAACGCTATTATTTTCCGCAGATAAAATTCTACTAAAATTAGCATTAATTCAAAGCATAATCATAAAAAAACAAAAAGTAATTTAATAATTATAGTAATTAATTACGTTCTTATTCAGATTCCTTAATTTGAATATCTCTTTTATTAAAACTAATAAAATTAAAATTATTAATTCTATAAGCACTAGTTCCATCTTACTTAAAGATAAAATATTTGCCACTTCCCATGAGTATGCCAAAGTAAATGAAGTGATTAATTTTGATAATATTGTTATAGGTAAAAACACCTTTAAAGATATTCCTGTAACCCCTGCTCCAACACATACAATTTCATCTGGCAATATTGGAAATATAAATAATAATCCTGTGAATAATATTTCGTTTCTTTTTACATAGCTTTTATATTTTTCTAAATGCTTCTTATTTACTAATTTATCTATTATTTTTTTAGCTCCTAAAACTGATAAAAAATACATAATTAAAATTCCTATTGTAGTTCCTAAAAGTCCTAAAATAAAAGCCTTAAACGATCCTAATGCTGCACTTCCTGCAAGAACTGTTACAACCTCTGGAATTGGTAAAAATATAGGTTGCACTAAACATGTAAGAAAATAAATAATCTCTTTCATAATATTTACCTCTTCCTTATGCCTTATTAAGCTTAACTCTAGTATTTTTTTCTTTTATAAAATAATAAGCTGTAAATGTGCTTATTATCACCGCTAAAGCTAAATAAAATTTATAAAAAATAATTATTCCTAAAGTACTTCCTATAACCCCACTTCTAAAAATCATGTCATTTCTTTTCATAGCTTTTAAATTATCATATCTATCTTTACTCATAACTAATTCTCCTTTTTATTAATTTCTATACTCATATATTAAAAAAACTTTATTAAGATATAATCTAGAAATTTATTAAGAATTATTAAGAGTTTATTTTTTATTTAAACTATACTTTACATAGATATTAACTTTTAACTAAACTTTTGACTTTTTCTTTTTTTAAGCACAACCAAATATAAGATAATAAAAAAAGTATAAATCAGCTAAACTCCATAAATCTTTTTAAGCTAATTTATACTTCTTATAATAAAACTCTAATCTACTGAGTTTTAAGTATCCTTTATTTAATATTTATTTTTAATTCTATTTTAAATTTATATAGGTAATGTCATGTTAAAACTTATTTTATTTTCATTACACTCTGCCCACAGTTTGCCACCATGAAGCTCAACTATCTTTCTAGATATAGCTAACCCCAATCCTGAGCCTTCATTTTCTGAATTTCTAGCCTTATCTAGCCTATACATTTTTTCAAAAATTTTTTCTAAATCTTCTTTTTCTATTTTATCTCCTTCATTTTCAAATATAAACTTCACAATATTTGGTTCTCTTTCAACCGTAATCTTAAACTTACTACCTGGATAACTATATTTCTCTGCATTTTTTATTAAATTTTCAAAAACTCTAATTATCTTTTGTATGTCTATCTCACAATTAATTTCACTAAAAGGATTTTCAATCTTAACATCTATACCTTTTTCATTAAAAAATTGAGTATATTCTCCTATTAACTGATTTAATAATATTGATATATTAAATTTTATTTTTTCTAACTCTATGTAGTCATTTGCTAATTTAGTATATTCAAATAATTCTTCAGTTAGTTTTTTTAAATCTAAACTTTTTTTATAAGCAATATCTAAATATGCTTTTTGTTCCTCTGAATAATCATATTTATTGTCATTTAAAAGATCTAAATACCCAATTATTGATGTTAAAGGAGTTTTTAAATCATGGGATACTGCTACTATAAGTTCATTTTTAGCCTCTTCATTCTTCTTTTCTTTTTCATAATTTTCTTTTAATCTCTCAGACATTATATTTATTCCTTTAGCTAATTCCGAAATTTCATCTTTTCCTATTACATCTAACTTTTTTAGATATTTTTCATTTTTAATCTCACTTAAACTTCTAGTAATGTACTCTAAATATTTTATTCTTTTATTAATAACAGTTAAAAATATCATAAAAAAAATAATTACTGGAAATAAAACCATAAGTAATGAATAAAAATTAAACTCCCTTAATAAGGCTTGCCCCTGTATATAAGGATCTTTTGCTATTGAAATAACACCTGGAATGTTAGAGTTATACCAAGAAATATATATATACTCATTTTGTATTGAAATTGAAAACCCATTGCCTATAAAAAAAGAAATAGCCATACTAATTAATATACTACTTAGTATTAATAAAATTAATCTAAAAGCTAATTTATTAAAGATTTTCTTTTTCATATTTTATATCCAACTCCCCATACAGTTTTTATATATTGAGGATTTTTAGGATCTAGCTCTATCTTTTGTCTTAAATTTGTTATATGAACTACTATTGATGTATCTGAAACAGCAAATTTTTCTCCCCAAACACTTTCATAAAGTTTTTCTACGCTAAATACTACCCCTTTATTTTTTGCTAAACACTCTAATATAGAAAACTCTTTTGGAGTTAGTTTAATATTCTCTTCCCTAATAGTTACTTCATGAGTATTAGTGTTAATTCTTAAATCCTCTATTTCAATTATATTTTTATCCTTTGTACTCTGATTGAACTTCTTGTATCTTCTAAGCTGAGCTTTTACTCTTGCAATAAGTTCCATAGCTCCAAAGGGTTTAGATATATAATCATCTGCCCCTACTATTAATCCCTGTATCTTATCAATTTCTTCCCCTTTAGCTGAAAGAAATATTATTGGCATCATATATTTTTCTCTAATTTTTATGCAAGTTGATACTCCATCTAGCTCTGGCATCATTATATCTAAAATAACTAAATCAAATTCATCATTTTCTATCATTTCTAATGCTTCTTTTCCATTTGAAGCTGTTTCAACATGGAAATTTTCATTTTTTAAATATACCTGAACTAAGTTTCTTATACTTAAATCATCATCTACCACTAATATTTTTTCACTCATAATCTTCTTCTAAATTCTAATAAAAGTAACTTAAAATTTTGTTTTACCTTAGTTTAAATTTAATTTGTACACTTCACTACTTATCTTTATAAAGTTATTTATAACTAATCAAATTTCGAAATGTAACTTTAATCTCAATTCATAATTTAAGATTCAATTAACTATTAACTTAAATAATATAAAACTTTTATTAGAAGACTCCCTCCTTTAATTTTTATATAACCTTTAATACATTTATTAAGAATCTAAGATATCCTAATTGACATAATCTAAATAATTTACTATTTGATTATTTTATCCTATAAATCCGTACTTATAAATTCATATATGCAAAGTCACTTTTGAATTCTAAAATATATTTAAAGCAATATTCTATACTTTTGAACAAACTCTAGATTGATTTCCTTGAAAGGTTAATACATATGCCGGAGGTAAATTTATTAAACTTCTCTTTACCTTCATGTCATTGAAGTACTCATTAAAAAATTTCTTTTTAGCTAATGAATACTGAAATGTTATTAAATATCCATTCGCTTTTAAGACCTCAATTGAAGCTTTTAATATAGCTTTTGATACTTCTTTAGGTAATGAAGTAAAAGGTAATCCAGATACTATATAATCAATACTCTCTATATTAAGTTCTTCTAAGTAAAACTTAATATTTTCGGCACTATCATTTATTATTTTAACATTTTTCTTGTGTCCATATGTATCATTTAGACTTTTATAAAACTCATAATTTGTTTCAAAGACTAAAAATACAGTATTCTCTCTTTTTCGTGCCATTATCTTCTCAGTAAACACTCCAGTACCTGGCCCATACTCAACTATACAATCACAACTTTTAAAATCTATATCTTCTATCATTTTATTTGATAATTCTTTCCCACTTGGCGCAATAGCTCCTATAAATTTAGGTTCCTTAATAAATTCTTTTATGAAATCAAACATCTTATTTCCTCCACTCATTTAAAACTTAATAAAAAAAAATATCCATTAGGCTAATTAAAAACTAACTAGCTTAATAGATATTTTATAGATTAATCTTTAAGTCCTTTATAAGATTAATGTTAAGATTTCAAAAGAAATTATTAAGAATTCTTAAGAAAATTTGTTTTAGTTCTTCTTGAAGTTTATTATAGATTTGAATAAATCTCCATCTACTTCTATATTGAATCTTCCTCCTTGAAGTTCAACGAAGCTCTTAACTATTGCAAGCCCTAATCCTGAACCCTCTGTGTTACGAGATTTATCTCCTCTTACAAATCTATCTGAAATTTCATTAACATTGAATGTTATTTCTTCTGCAGATATATTTTTAATAGTAATTTCTACATCTGATTCTCTATCTTGAAGTTCTACATATACTCTTGAATTTGGAAGAGCATATTTAACCACATTTACTATTAAGTTTTCAAAGACTCTGTAAGTTCTTTGACTATCTAAAGGTAAAATCACCTTATTGTCTGGCATTGAAAGCCTAACATCTAATCCAGCTTCACTTATTTTGTCATCTAATTCTATGATAGCTTGCTTCATAAGGTATGAAATATCTACATTCATTATATTTAAGCTAACATTTCCACTAGTAGCCTTACTAACTTCAAATAAATCTTCTATTAAATATTTTAATCTTTGAGATTTCTTATCTAGAGTATCTAGATAATCCTTTCTCTTTTCTTCATCCTCTTCTCCTTTTAAAAGATCAACGTAAGCAATTATTGATGTTAATGGAGTTTTTAAGTCATGAGAAACATTTGATATAAGCTCTGTTTTCATTCTTTGACTCTTAACCTCCTCTTCAACTGCTGCTTTGAATCCCTTTTGAATATTATTTAATTCATCTCTCATTGGATTAAAGAAACCACAATCTTCATCAGTCTTAGAATCTAAGTTTCCACTTGCTATTTCCTTAGTTTTTTCTAAAAGCTTATTGTAGTCATCTTTCCACTTATTAACGTACTTTCTACCAAAGTATAATAAAGCTGCTGAATATAAAATTACTCCAAATATGCCAAAGAACCAAACTAAGCAAAGTAATGATACTAAGATAAAGTTAATTCCTATAAGTATTACAAGTACTTTATCACTTTTCTTATTTAAATCTATTCCTTTAATATATCTTGATATTTTTCTTATACCTGCAAATATAACTTCTTTAAATCTATATATTAATACCTGTTCTCTTAAATATTTTTTGAATCCCATATTAAAAATATTCTTAATATAAGTTATTCCAAAGAATATTCCTCCATATATAAATATCCAGAAAAGTATATTTAAAATATATGCAATACTATCTAAATACCATATATCTGCACTCTTTAGAACATTTAAAAGATCACCATTTAGGGTTTGAGCTATTATTAAGGATCCACTTTCCACAATTATAGGAATAGCACAGGAAGCTATAATTAAAAATAACTCTAAAGGCATTTTTAAAAGCTTATTGAACCATAATATATCCTTTGAATATTTAAATGGTATTATTAAAGCTAATAATGCAGAAATTATAACTCCTACTAAAACGAATATGCTACTTGCATCCCTAATTGCATAGTCGTCTCTATTAAGTTCATTATAGTATAGCTCATCTCCAACTTCTAAAGTATTTGGGACTGCATACACAAAGGTCATATTTTCTATTGGTTTAGCATCATACTCATTGTTTAAATGCATGTAATCTTCATAATAACCATTATTTGAGATTAGTGATTGCTTAACTCTATATTCATCCTCACCATAAATATCACCTATAGTAAGCTTTCCTCTATCATCATATTTTAAAGTTACAGAGAATCTATATTTACTGCTTACATCTGAATTTCCCATAGGATAATTCTTAGCAAGTCCTTCTAATACCCATGGATTTTTTTCATTGGTATAAACTAAATCTCCATTTTCATCTAAAGCATAAACTTTTAAGTTCACTAGATTATTTAAATCTAAAATCATTCTTTTAACCGATTCATTTAACTCTACTATATCTTCCTTTTTAGCTTCATCATAACGACTATTTTCTTTATTTATATTCTCTCTTTTTAAAGTAAAGAAACTCTCTCCTGGGACTAATTCCTCTCCTGCATCATTTGCCTTTTTCTCTAAAGAATCATAATAAATAGCATAATTAGTGTTCTTTATTTCTCGTTTTAAATTTCCATTATTAAACAAACTATAATTACTATCATCATATGCTTTTGAATTCTTTTCTATTATAGGGTAAGATAAGCACATTCCCACAGATAATATTCCTAATAAAGTTACTATTATTAAGGTAATAATCCAATTTGTTTTTCCATCTGTTTTAATTATTTTATTTTCTAAATTACTGCTTTTCGATTTTATAGCCAACGCCCCACACCACCTTCAAATATTTTGGATTCTTTGGATCTATCTCTATTTTTTCTCTTATATTTCTTACATGGACCATTACAGTATCAGTGTTTACTGCATTTTCATTCCATACTCTTTCATAAATCTCTTCAGCTGAGAAAACTCTTCCTGGACTTCTCATAAGTAGGTGAAGTATTTTAAATTCTATTGGAGTTACTTTTATTGATTCTCCATCTAAAGTTACTTCTTTTCTATCTACATTTATTTCTAATCCACCAATAGCATAAGCATTTGATTTTTTCTCATCTTTCTTCATCATATTTAAATATTTTGAATATCTTCTTAGTTGAGAATTAACTCTTGCAAGAAGCTCTAAAGGATTGAAAGGTTTTGTTACATAATCATCTGCACCAATATTTAATCCCAAAATTTTATCCATGTCCTCTGATTTTGCTGATAACATTATTACAGGGAAATCATATTCCTCTCTGATCTTCATTACCATTGTTGCTCCATCCATCTTAGGCATCATTATATCCGCTATAGCTAAATGAATATCCTCTCTTTCAACTATTTCTAATCCTTCTAAACCATTGCTTCCTTTAAACACATTGTATCCTTGGTTTCTTAAATATATCTCAATAGCATCTGCTATTTCCTTTTCATCTTCAACAACTAAAATATTAAACTTATTCATTTTATTTCTACTTCCTTCCATACTATTAATTGAAATTTCTTAGAACCCTATTGTTAACTCAAAAAAATTAACAGTAGTTTAAATTACAAAGTATTAACTTTAAGCTCAATCTTAGGTGAACATTTATTTTTAACTCTCCTCTTAGACCTAGCTTAATTTTGAATTACTCTTAAACTCCCATTAACTTCATAATCTTTTGTTAATCCCAATTATTTCAATATAATAATATCATAGAAAGCTTTTTTATTGTTAAGAACATAGTCTCTCTTTGACTATTTCCTTATATTCTTTAAAATTTGTTAACACATCATTATCTATATTTCCAAAAACATCTGCTGAAAACTGTATCTTAGTAAAAGGAAGTGGTATTCCATAGTTATCCCATCTGTTTTTCAATTTTAATTTTCTTGAGTGTTCAACCTTTATTCCTACAAAAGGCTTCTTAGAGTCTTTCGCTAGGGAAAAAGCTATTTTCTTAGGTTCATGTAATGGACCTACTGGCCCATCTAAAGCCAATACCACAACTGATTCTGCTCTGCTCTTTTCTCTTAATTCCTTAAGAAAATTCTTCATTTTAACACCATCTGGCATTCTTAATGCATGAGCTCCATATGAGTTCAACATGTATTCTATATACTCTCCCCTAGAATCTGCTGTAACAACTACATTTACATCTAACTCCTGATTTTTTTTGACCTTATAATACCGGTTTAACTTCTTTAGTAGGAGATTCATGGAATAACTATCACCATGCCAAAAACCTAAAATACAATTATCCATGATTTCATCATCTATCTCATAAAAATTCTCAAAGCTTACTGTACTTGTTTTTAAAACAAAATCCAAGTAAACCTTATAAGCCCTTTTTACAACTGCCTTCACCAATTACACCTACCCCTCACTATATTTTAAAGTTTATTTATTTTTCGCTAGACCTTCAGACCTAGCTTAATTTCGCAAAGTATTACTATCATCTACTCCAGAATAATGCAATACTAACTGCTCATTAAGATGATCTTACAGTTCTATCTAAAAATAAATACTCTAATAAAATAAATTCTTTTTTAACTTAGATTACATAATCCTAAAATAACCAATTGAAATTTTGGACTTTCACTTAAGCTTTTAGATTAACCTTTTTTAAAATTGTTGATAAGCTCATATAATTTCTAAAAGTATCTCTGTAGCCTGAATATGCTTTTTTCTTATACACTAAAAAGCTATACGTTTCTTCAACCTCTTTTGCTATATTTGAAGCCATGTATTTTAAGGCCGTATCATAAGCACCCTGTTTTAATACTTTAAATAACTCCTTGTTTTCTAATATTTCTTTTATTTTTAGGCTCCATTCTGAAGTGTACTCTTCAGTCATAAAGCCATTTTCTTTATTTTTAACAACTTCTACAACTCCACTTGCCTTTAATGCTACCACTGGAACTCTTGCAGCCATTGCTTCTAGGAGAACTATACCTTGAGTTTCAGACTTTGAGGAAAATAGAAATAGATCAGAAGCTCTATAATAATTAGTTATTACCTTGTTGTCTATGCTGTTTAAGAACACTACGTTATCCTGTAATCCTAATTCATTTATATTTTCTTCAAGTTCTCTCTTATAAGGACCTTTCCCTATAATCATTATTCTGAAGTTATCACCTACCTTTTCTTTTAGTTCATTTAATCCTTTAATCATAAAGTCTAAATTTTTCTCTTTAGTTAATCTTGATACTGTACAAAATAAATATTTTTTATCTCCTTTATACTTTTCTCTAATGTCTTTAACTTCTTTATTACTCTCCTCATCCTCTTTAAAATAAGATTCATCTAACCCTGTAGGCATAATCTTTATATTTGATTTCACTCCAGTTTCTTCTAAATAATCTTTTATTAAAGCAGTAGGTGAGAATATTAAATCACAGCTATTAGAAAATAATTTTATATATCCTGGTACAAACTTTTCTTTAGTGTATTTTAATAGTTTCTCTTCAGCTTTTCTTAAAGGATTTATTGAATTATCTTTTTGATGTTTTTCTAAGATTTCATATGCCTTTATATTGTGTAAATACTGTTCATACCTAGTATGGTATGTGAAGATTAAAGGTACATTATATTTTTTACTTAAGTATTGAGCCGTATTTCCTACTAACATTGGATGATGAACATGTATAACATCTATATTTAACTTCCTAAAATACTTTTCTATGTCTAAATCAAACATATTGGGAATAACTATTTCCCCCTTTAATTTTTTGTTTTTTAAGGATTTATATCTTATTACATTTTCTTCTTCATCACTATTTATTTCGTATAAAGTTTCATCATAACTTGGTGCAAAAATATAAACTTCATGTCCAAGGTTTCTTAATTCTTTAGATAATCTTTCTATAGATATTGGCACCCCGCCTACAAAAGGTTTATAGTTGTTAGTAAACATTGCTATTCTCATTTTTAATCTCCTTTCCCCAAACTCTTTTTATATTTCTAAATCTCTATCTAAATTCTCTTTTATAACTTAAACCTCTTATCCAAAGAACTGTAGAATCTTTTCTCCAAAGAAATATCCAGATGATATTAAAGCTGTATTCCATATTAAAATTCCTAAGGCTGAATAAGCACTATATTTTATAAAGTTTAATCTTAAAACTCCTGCTGGTATTGCTATTACTGTTCTAGCCATTGGAATAAGCTTACTTATTAAAATTCCTGCATAACCTTTTTCTCTTAAATACTCTATCTTTTTATTTATGAAATCTTCATGACTTGGAAATTTATTTAAATATTTTCTAAGGATGATATCACCCCCAAACCTTCCTATACAGTAAAGTATCCAACTTCCCAAAAGCCCTGCTATTACTGATACCAAAAGTGCCACAAAGAAATTCATATCACTTCTTGAGATTACTACCCCAGCAGCTGGCATTATTATTCCTGCTGGAAAACCTGGTAAATTCATATATTCCAAAAGAATAATAACAAATAAAAATACAAGTCCATATTGTGCAAAATAATTATTTATAGTTCCTAAATCCATACCCCTTACCCCTTCTTAATTAATTTCTATATCTAAAAAACTTCTACCAAACTAAGTTTTTCTCTTCTCATTTGCTATACTCTTATAATAAATTCCAAAAATAAAGAAACCCCTCAGATAAATCTAAAGATTTTCTAAAGAGTTTCTTAATAAATTTTTAGTACAAAAAAATTCTCCTATATTCCTAATCAAAAAAAGAGGCTATATCAAAAATAACTTTAAATTAAAGTTTTTATATTCTCTTTTTTTATTTGTTATCTTATTAATTATTTTCTTTGCATTCTTTCTCTATTTTATTAATAAAGTTATTTAAAAAAGTCTTATCAATAACTAAACCAGATGAGGAAACTTGCCATTTTGAATAGTGAGCTAATAATATAAATAATCTCATTCTTCTTATGATGTCACTTTGTTTCCTTACAAATTGATTAAATGAATCACTATTTTCAAACTTCTCATTACCTATTAATTTTGATTCTAAGAAGCTACAGTTTAACATTAATCTAAATACATTTTCATTATTAAACCCATTTTCTATTGCATTTCTTAATTCTTCAATAAGATTATTAGTTAATTCCACATATCTATCTTTTAAATCATGAATAATATTGGATTTGCTATATGGAAAAAAGTATTTATTTGCTATTAATGCAATTATTGCTCCTATGAAAACATATATAAATCTATGAAAAGCAGGTATCAATACTTGTCCATGGCCTTCTAAACTTAATATTAATAAAGCCATGCATATAACCTTTTTATCATAATCAGTAAACATATAATAACAAAATAAAAGAATTAGCATTAACAATTGCATAGGAATAGCTTTAGGAATAAATGTATATATAATCAAATACATTGAAACCCCTAATACAGTTCCTTTAAATCTATGCTTTGCTTTTGTTACAGTATCCTCTTTAAAAGGTTGAAGAAGTACAAAAACCGTAGTAACCATCCATTTTCCCTGTGGAAGTTTTAAAATTTCTAGAATGAAAATTGCTATAGATACTGTTAGAGCTACTTTAAATGAATAAGATACTCCTAAGCTTCTTAATCCCCAATTGCTTTTATTTCTAATTAATGCTTTAAAATTCCTTTTGCTTTCATATATGCTCTTTAATTCATCTTGTTTATACTTATTTAAGTGATTAAACAGTATTCTTAACATTCTAATAAGTTCAATACCTTCTCTTATTTCTTTTTTATCCACTTTATAAGGACTATATTTTTCACCTAAGTTTTTAAAAATACTATTATCATCCACCAGAAAAACTTTTTTATTTAAAGCATTTTCCAGTGCTTCTAACTCACTTTTTAAGATTTCTAAATAATCTTTTTTAAAATTTTCATTTAAATTTCCTTTTCCTGTATTGTAAATTATAGTATTTATTCTTTCTAATATAAGAATAATATTAAAATAAATATTATCTTTATTATTTGACATGAGAGCATTACTATTTCTTTCATCAAGTAAAAGCATTAATTTTCTTAACTCTTTATGTATATTGGAATTTTCTTCTTTTTTACAATTTCCATTTAATATATTCTCTATTTCCATTTGAAGATTCTTTATAATTCCTAAAATTATATTTTTAGAACTTTTCTTAAACTTATTTTTATTAAAAATAAAGTTTATTATTATTATGATGAAAACCCCTAATATTATTGCAATTATCCTCTTAGGTAAGTTTTCTAAGGTCGTAGGATCTTCCCACATAATTATATAAGTCATCAAGAATAGATAGGCTATACTACTCTTAAACTCTCTCATATAAATAAATAAAATACTAAATAAATTTATAGTATTAATAATAAGGCCTAAGAATGGATTTATTGTTATAAAATATGAACTTATGGCCAAGTACACATTTAAACCTATGAATGTAGCTGTTTTGTAAACTGGATAAGCTGTTAAATCAATCCTTGTAAGTGCATAGCTTGTCAGTCCTATCATCATTCCTATTCCACCATTTTCCAAGCCGAAAACACTTCCATAAAAAAGCATTAATACCACAGTAATAATGCCAAATAATAAAGCCTTACCTATCTTTTTTTTATCCATAAATCCTCCTTCTATTTTTATCTTTTGTAATATGCAATAAAATCTATAAATGCTCTTAAAAGCTTTGGTAAATACTTTTATTGATAGCATTAAATTCTTCTATTAAAATTCAAAACTGTAGTTTTCTAAGTAATTTTAAATTTAGGCTATGTTTTAAACATATTTGAAAGTCTAACTAAAATTAGTATTCACTTAAAACATAACTTTAATTTAAAGCAAAATTAGAGGGAGTAAAAACTCCCTCACAAATAATTTTTGGGTTTAATTTAATTTTAATAATACTTATTATAAACTCTAGTATAATACTAGAGTAAAGAATAAATTTTAAAATGAGGTGAGATTTTTTTTGGATAAACTTTTTTCCATAGGCGATGTTTCTAAAATAAATGAAATTTCCATAGATAGATTAAGAAATTACGATAAAATAGGATTGCTAGTTCCTTCTCATATAGATCCTAAAACTAATTATAGATATTATTCTGAAGATCAATTTAGAAAACTAAGATTTATAAAATATTTAAGAAAAATAGGAACTCCCTTAAAAGAAATTGATTTAATTTTAAATAAAAATACAGATTCTAAAGAATTCACAGATTTCCTAGATAACAAAATAAACTATATTGAAAAAGAAATTGAAAGTTTAGAAATAATTAAAGATGATATTTTAGAGCTTAAATTAAACTTTGAAAATAACATTAAGGTTAGTAATATTAACTATATTTATAAAAAACATTTTGATGAAAGATATGTACTAAAGAAAAGTATTAATAAGCCTATAAATTTTGTAGTTTCCCATAGAGAACAGGTTTTTTCAGAATTTAAAATGGAAATAAATAAAATTATTCAGAGTCGATCTTTTGAAAAGGGAATTTATATTAAAGGCTTAGGTGACAGAAGCAAGGATAGTTCAGAGATTTATTTTCTCTTAAAAGATTATAAAAAATTACATAACTTTGTTATACCTAAAGGCGAATATCTATGCCTTTCTTATGAAGAGGATCAAAGAAATAATGCTATATATGAACTTAAAAATTATATAGAAAAAAATAATATAATTATTAAAGGACCTATATTAAATGTGGTTCTTTCAACACTTCCAAAAGAATATTTTCAATTTCAAATAAGAATATAAAGTTCTTTTGTATGTTTAATAGCTTTTTATAATTTTTATCTAAATAAAATTCACATAAACTAGCTCTATCTTTAATTTATATTTTAAAGTTACAAATTACTTCTTAAGAATAATAAAACAAAAAAGAGATTATATTGAGCTCAATATAATCTCTAAAAATCTATTTATATAAAAATTATTATTAATTTAACATCTTTTCAGTAATAAATTGAACTTCATACTGATCAACTACTCCATCAAGATTTAAATCACTATTTATACTTAACTCATTGTCATTGTCTACATTTCCTTGATATCTTGAAACAAGAGCTAAGTCACCTAAATTTATTACACCATCCTTATTTATATCTCCAGTAAATTCATCAATAACTAGCTTGTTAAATCTATCTAAGGCATTTTCTAAGTCCTTAATAATATTTTTAACTTCTTCTTCTGAAGAATTCTCATTATTATAGACTCCTTCTGCACTGGTAATAAATTTTTCTAAATCAGCTTTTGCACCAATATGATAATTACCTATCTCCATACCTTCTACTGCATTTGATAAATCCTCTTTAGATGAATCTATTAATTTCTTTAAGTCATTTTTCACATTATAATCTATGCCATTTACTTCAACCTCATATATTCTAGCAGCACCGTCGCCCCCTTGTGTTGACTTATCAACTTTTAACTTCACATATCTTCCTTTAACAGGTTTAAAATTATCTAATGATGAAGCTCCCTGATTATCATTCTTTTTATAAACCTCTTCAAAGTTCTCTCCATCACTACTAACAGATAAAGTATATGCTCTAGTATTCATGGATTGGCTTTCCCCACCAGCTTGAGCATGCTTTATTCCCACACTTCCTATTAACTTATCTTCTCCTAAATCTATAGTTATCCAATGTGGTCCATTTCCAACAGCACACCACTTTGTATTATAACTACCATCAACTGCAAATCTTGGAGCCTCACTTCCACTAACATATCCTGAAGCCGTAGTAGATTTATTTAATGCCATATTATAAATGTTCTTGGCATCTTCTGTGACTACTATACCTTCTTCCATAATTTCAATGTCTTCTCCTGATGAATTTTTAGCTTTTAAAGTAACGGAATAAACTCCTTCTTTTTCATAGGTTACAGTAGGATTATCTTCTGTACTAGTTTCTATATTAGCTCCTTCAAATACCCACTCTACATTCTCAGTTACCTCACTACTAGTATTAGTAAATGTAACACTCTCTCCTGGTGCTACTAAGGTTTTAGATACTTCAAATTTAGCTTCTGGAGCCGGATATTCTGGCCATTCTAAGGTAGCAGTTTTACTATTTCCAGATTCATAATTTTTATTTATGGCAACAACTTCTATATCAGTATTGATTTCTTTAGAATTTACTCTCTTTAGATTTCCTACAAAGTAACTTGTATTTGGTGTTGCTCCTAAAAATTCTTTACTTCCATCTTCATTAACGCTGTAAACTTCATAGTGATTAATATTTTCTTTATTTCCATCTATAGTCCAAGAAAGTCTTAATCCAGCATTTATTCCTCCATTAAATTCTGCTTCATCTATAGAGAATGATTCTATATCTGCAACTTCACTGTGGTTATTATCTTTAACTGTTATATTTCCTAAATTAACTTTTATATTTTCTAAATTAGTATCACTAGATAACTTATAAGATATATTCTTTATTGATTTTCCTTCAAATGGTGACATATTATAAACAACCTTTGTCCAATCTATTCCTAAGTCTTTATCACCCTCTATTATTGCTTCACTTCCATCATGGAATTGTAAGACTAAATCAAGTTTAACCCCTTCATTATTTGCTTTAGCAACTGTTGAGAATTCAATATTTGATGGTATTAATAAATCTGCACTATATAGTTTTATTGTGGAAGACTTATTCTCACTTAAATTTCCTTCAAGCTTTATTGAGTTTCCTCCATAATAAGCTGTTTCAAAATCCATATCGGCTTTTAATAAGTTACCATCTTCATTATTTATTATCCACCTATAGGTAGGCATAATATCATTTAAACTTCTATTATTCCAAGGCTCCTCTGAAACAACTTCTCCATCAACATAATATGCTTCTCCATTTCCCATTGAAAAGTTTGTTATGAAAGGAATTGAATTAACTACTGTTTTCTCAACAGCATAATTTGAAAGTCCTCTCCAAGTTGAATTTGAAGCATTACTTAAAACTTCTGATGGGTCTCCCATCTTATTTACCCAAAATGTACTTTCTTTTTCCATAAATTCATCCTGTGAATTTGAAGAAAAATAAGTCCAACTTGGACAATATAATCCCAATGAAACGTATGGATTTTTCCCATTAGGAGCAAATTGATCCCAGCTTATTCCTGTGTTATATCCATTGGCTTGGACATCAATTCCTGCATATAAATCATATGGGTCAATTCCATTGTTGTTTGCGTAATCTCTTGAATTTCTTAAAAGATTTCCATAGCTCCACCAGAAATTTAGAAACATACTATCTGAAACCTTATTCCCAGCATCATCTACCATAAACATTTTGTTTCTATCATTTAATTGGTTTTGCCATGATATGCTTCCTGAATTTGTCATAGAATCATACCACATAATTTCAATGCCTTCTGGTGCATTTTCTTTAAAATATTTTATAAACTCTTGCATATCCTTTGCATCTTGAGAATTACCACCTGCTGTTTCTTGATTTATAAACCAACCATCGAATCCATATTCTACTGCTACTTCAATTAATTTATCAGCCATTGGAAAATTACCATTTTCATCTTTTTGAATAAATTCTTTTACCCAACTAAACTTTCCACCATAAGCTCCAGGTGGAAAAAATACTGTACCTAATACAGGAACTCCATTTTTATGTGCTGAATCTGTTACATCTGCACTTGGTGGAACTATTATTCCTTCTCCAGCTGACCCTCCCCAATATACTAATGAATCAATATATTGCCAATATGAAAATGTGTTTGAACTAAATTCATTAAAACCTTGAGACGGATTTCCAGTAGTACTCTCATTCATGATAGATAAGGCTGCTATTTTAACATCTTTACTTTGATTCTCATTAACAGTTTCTAAACGATCCTTATCTACTCTTTCAGCTAATGGAATTGTACTTTTATTAAAAACAGCATCTTTATCATTTTCTGGACTCCAATTTAACAAATCTTCTGGAAACCAATAAGATGCTATTGGTTGATTTGAAAACTCCTCTCTAGATTTTACTTCCCTCTCTGAAGAAACGTTAATATTACTTTCACCTGTTATGCCTTTAGCAAACGTTGTCATAGGACTTAATGCAACTGAACAAGCAATTATTGAACAAATTAGCTTTTTTTTATTCATTCCACCCTTTAATAACCTACACATACATTCTTTTCCCTCATTTCACATAATATTTACTTAACATAATATGTATATTATTTAAAGGTTCAATTTAGAACAAATAATTATACCCATATCTATTCTACTTTTAATTTTAACAATTATAATTTCTAAACTAATTTATAGCTATTAATTTATCTTGTAAATACCAAAAGAGGCTATATCAAAAAAACTTAAGATAAAGTTTATAAATATTCTAAAATTCCTAATCTATTTATAAGACTTTATTTTTTTATTTTGATATGACCTCTTTCAATCATATTTAAATTGATATTATTTTTTAAGATTCATAAAGTTCTATTGGTAATCCATCTGGATCACTAAAAAAGGTAAATCTCTTTCCAGTAAGCTCATCAACTCTTATGTCTTCAACTTCAATACCGTTACTTAAAAGATTTTCTACTTCTAATTTGATATCATCAACTTTAAAGGCTAAGTGTCTTAATCCACAAGCCTCTGGATAGCTTGGTCTTTTTGGAGGATTTTTAAATGAAAATAACTCTATTTGACATTCTCCAATCTTTAAATCAAGTTTGAAAGAATCCCTTTCTTCTCTGTAAACTTCTCTAATTATTTCAAGACCTAGTATATTAACATAGAAATTTTTAGATTTCTCATAATCTGAAGCAATAATTGCTACATGATGTATCTTCTTTAAATTCATTTAATACCTCCTCATTAATATAAACTAATTACTCAACTCTACTTCTATATAAGTATTAATTTTTATCTATTCATTTAGATATAATTAAAAGTTAATACCATCTTTAAAACATATTTATCATCAAATATTAATGTGTTCCGTGAACAATTTTAAATCCTTCTTTTTCTAAAATTCTTTCATGCTTTTTATAGTCATCACATTCAACTTCTATACAATGAGATATGTGTATTGTTTCAACACCATTCTTTTTTAATTGCTTTATTTTATGTATCCAATTTTCCCCTTCAACTAATGTATCCTTGCAGCCAACACAATAAAAGAAACTAGCTAAATCCTCTTTATTTTCTCCATAAATACTGAAGGCCGCTGTTGAATTATTATATGCCTTAAAGCACCCTGATGCAGCACACTTTCCTATCATTTTTCTACATGCCATTATAGCTATGCTCATTAAATCATTCCTTCCATTCTGTTATACACAGTTATTATACCATATGTTTTAAATAACACCTCAATAAATAGAAGGCGTCTTTTTACTTCTTTCAGAAGTGTCAATTCAAGATACCAAATTGAAAAATTGAACTTTTACTTAAAATTAAGCTATGTCTTAAGGACTAGCTAAGAATAAACACTGGTTTAAACCATAGCTTATTTTTAATTATAAAAAAGCTATATCAGAAACCTCTTAAATAAAATTATTGTAATTGGCTTCTAATATAGCTCATATATTATGAAATTTAATTAAGTGGCAATTTAATTACATAGCTTTTTTAAATATAGCTATTACTTCTTCTAAATTTCCTTTTCTTGGATTTGTTAATGCACAAGCATCATTTAAAGCATTAGTAGCTAAAGTTTCGAAGTCACTTTCTTTTACTCCTAATACTCCAAGACCTTCTGGGATTCCTACAGTTTGAGATAATGATTTTATCATATCTATGCAAAGATCTGCGCCTTGCTCATCTGTTAATCCTTCAATATTTCCACCCATTATCTTAGCTATTTTAGCTAATCTAGCGGCACTTGTAGCTTTATTGTACTCTTGAACATGTGGTAATAATATTGCATTACATACTCCATGAGGTAAGTTATAGAATCCACCTAATTGGTGAGCCATAGCATGAACGTATCCTAAACTTGCATTGTTAAATGCCATTCCTGCTAAGTATTCAGCATAAGCCATCATGTCTCTCGCTTCTACATCTTCTCCATTTTCAACAGCCTTAACTAGGTAAGTGCTTATAAGTTCTATAGCTTTCTCTGCGCAAGCATCTGTTATTGGTGTAGCCGCTGTTGAAACATAAGCCTCTATAGCGTGTGTTAAAGCATCCATACCTGTAGCTGCTGTTAATGATTTTGGCATAGCAAGCATTAACATTGGATCATTAACTGCTATAATTGGTGTTAAATGTTTATCAACTAAAGCCATTTTTATATGTCTTTCTTCATCTGTTATAATAGCGAATAAAGTCATTTCACTACCAGTACCAGCAGTTGTATTTATACCTACCATTGGTAATTGCGGCTTTTTAGATCTATCTACACCTTCATAGTCTTTAATTTCTCCACCATTAGTAGCTAATAAAGCTATTCCTTTAGCACAGTCATGAGCTGAACCTCCACCTAATGATATAACGAAATCACATTCTTTTTCTTTTAATAGGGCTAAACCATCATTAACATTTTTAACTGTTGGATTTGGTTTAGTTTCATCATATATTGCATATTCAATATTTTTACTATCTAAAACATCTGTTACCTTTTTAACTATTCCTATTTGTCCTAAAACTTTATCTGTTACTATTAAAGCTTTTTTAAATCCTAATTCTGCAACTTGTTCTCCAGCGTCTTTTAAGCAATCTGCTCCCATTAAACTTATAGCTGGCATAAAAAATTTATAACTCATATTCTCTTCCTCCAAGTCCTTCTCTCAAATGTATTCCCAATATTTATCCCCAAGTTATAATTTAATTTTAATTTAATGTTAAAAATTTAACTAATCGATTTTTTCAAAAAATATCTCATTTTTAAATCGACATAAATTGACAACCTTATCATAGCTTATATATTATTTATTATGAGGTGAATTTTATGGACAGATTTGACAGACAACTTGAGTTAGCAGATGGTATAGAAACTGAATATTTAAGAATTCTGTACTACACCTTTGATAAAAATTATAAAGATACATACAAATCCTATGAATATAAAAGATTATGTACCATAGTTGATGGAGAAAAAAATGTACGAATTAATAATGGAGAAAATATAACCTATGATTCATCTAAGTATATGCTCCTTCCTCCTAATTCAAGTGTAGAAATGAAAATTGAAAAGCCAACTAGGGCATTAGTTTTAGAATTAAATGAAGATTTAATAAATACAGTTTCAGAAAAACTCTCTTATGAATTAGATACAGATTTTAAAAACTCTAAACTAGAAAAACCTTTTTTTAGTGAAAATAATGAATTGATAGAATTGACAACTAAAAGAATTGTAGAAACTGCTACCAATGATACTACTCATAAAGAATTCTTACTTGATTTATATGCTCAAGAAATAACCTATAGTCTATTAAATACTAAAGGTGCTAAAGATATTATTTCTAATGATTTTAACAATCCAATAAGTCGTTCAATTCAAATAATGAAATCAAACTTAAAAAACAATATAACAGTTTCAGAAATTGCCTATGACCTTAATATGTCACTTCCTAGCTTTTCTTCTAAATTTAAAAAAGTTATGGGAATGACTCCTAATGACTATCTTACAAACTTAAAGCTTAATGAAGCTGCAAGACTTCTTAAATTAAGCTCAGTTACTGAAGTGGCATATGATTTAGGTTATGAAAACATTTCTCACTTCATAAGATTATTTAAAAAGAAGTTTGGACTAACTCCAAAACAATATTCTCTAAAATATGCTAAGGAAGGAATCAAAATTTAATACTATTTCAATTTATTTTTTAGTTGAATGTTGATTTTAGCTAGCCCTTCAAACCTAATTAATTTCTCAAAGAGTTTCTATTATCTATTCCAAAATAATAGAAACTCTAACTACTCATTAAGATGGTACTACAGTTCTATCTAAAATCAACATTAGTTTTAAAAATAACTTTATTTAAAAAATAAAATAACTGTATCAAAGCTTAAAATAATAAAACTTATAAATAATATGAAGAGAATATCTATATGAACTTTAGAATTTAAGCCATTACGTAGAAGATTTTGCGTTAAGAAGCGAAGCTGTTTGACCAACAGGAGTTCTGAGCTTTAGCAAACTCTTCGTAGTAATTGCTATAAATTCTTAGTGAAATCTAGTAATTCTCGGAATATATTTATAAGTTTTATTTTAAGTTACCTTTGATACAGACCCTTTATTTTAAAGTTTTATTACTTCTACTTTATATCCATCTGGATCAGTTACAAAGTAATATGTTGCAGCGCCATCTGAAAGACGTTTCATAGGTGTAACTTCATATCCTAAAGCTATGTGTCTCTCTCTTTCAGCTTCTACATCTTCTACTCCAACTGCTATATGACTAAATCCATTTCCTAAATCGTATGGCTTTTCTTGATCATAATTATAAGTTAATTCTACTTCATACCCATCTTCTTTATCTGAAAGATAAACTAAAGAGAACTTGTACTCTGGGTAATCTTTTCTTCTTGTTTCCTCAAGACCTAACGCCTCTTTGTAAAACTTTAAAGATTTATCTAAATCTTTTACTCTTATGCATGTGTGTAACATTTTGCTTGCCATTTTATACCCTCCATTATTATAAATAATATTTTTTATTATATATTACCATTTATGTACTATTACATCTATAAAAAAATCTATAGATAACTTTTAAATAACTATATAAAAATAGTATAGTTATTTCTAATATTATCTATAGACATATTTTTCAATATATTTATTAAGTTATCTAGTTATAATTCTTTTACAAGAAATTTATTTAATGAGAATTTGTATAAAATAAAGGACATAACTACTGCTATTACTGATAATATCCCTATGATAAGTGGTAATGAATTTAAAATATTTGAAATATCATAATTTATACTTTTTAAGAACTTTTCCACTAAAGAAAGTCCTATTATTAGAATAAATAACGGAATACTTCTTAAATAAGACATTGTACTACTTTCTGGATATACTATTGCCATACTAAATGTTATTGATGCGTATATATAGAAAAGTATAAATGCTAAAAGCAGGTTTAGAGAATTTACAATAATCTTTTCTCCAACGATAAAACTTACGCCTATACTAGCAATTATATTAGGCAAAGCAAATATTAAGAAAATTATTATAGGTAATATGAAGGCTGTTCCTACTACCTTTCTTGCATCGATTGGTAGTGATCTTAATAACCTATTTGTCATTGTCCCTTTATTGGTATTTTTAGCTACTATAAGATTAACACTAATCATTGAAGCTAATAAAGTAAAATAGATAAATATACTATTTATTAAAAACTCATAACGTTCTTTTGGTAAATCTATAAAAAAAGGAGAATATCCGAAGGCCATTGCAAAGATATATAGTATAGCTAACACTCTTATATTCTTCAAATCTTTAATTATTAAATTTTTCATATTACTTCACCTCACTTTTTTTATAAATAATCATAGAAACGATTAAAGATATTATTAAAGCTATTAGTCCAAATATTAACCCATATCCTCCTCTAGTAATATCGAATAAAGCCTGTAATTTTACATTTTCAAGACAATTAAATAACATTGAACCCATTATGGTTATTATCATGATGAAGATTATATTAAATACTCTATAAAATTTATAATTTATAACTAAATATATAGGTAAAGTTATTGCCACATAAAATAGTTGAATTGTTATACTAGGAAGTATCTCTCTTAATGTTAGCGTAAAGACATTTCCTGAAATCAAACCTAATATTGTACATAAAAAATATAAAAAGACATTAACTACTACCATATAAACTAATGTTGCTACATATTTACTAAAAACATAATCTGTTTTTTTCATTGGTAATGAATTTAGATATACATTGAATTTTGTTTTTCGTTCAACTTCAATTGGAATTATCATAAAATAAAATACGATAAAAGTTCCCATAGTGAACAAATAATTTAATCCTTGAGTTAATGCGAAAGTAACTCCTAGTAAAAGCATAACTATAATTGAACTCTTAATATATTTCTTTTGTATAAAAAAATCTAACTTAATCAATTCTTTCATACTATTTCACATCCTTTTTAGAGTAATAAACAACTATATCATCTAAAGTGGCTTTTTCAAAAATAATACTATCTTCACATATTGATTTTATTTTTCTCATATTCTTAGTTAACCCTTCAAAGTTATATCTTGTTTTTCTTAATCCAATTAATTCTTTTTCAATATCCTTATTTAAGGCATCTAAAGCACCTTTAACTATGAAATACTCCTCTAATAAAAGGTCTTTTTCTTTAGAAAATTCAATTTTCCCTTTATTTATAAATGTTATATAATCAGCTAATCTTTCAAGATCTGTTGTTATATGAGTTGAATAAAGAACTGAAACTTCTTCTTCACCTATTATTTCAAATAAAATATCAAGAAGTTCACTTCTAAAAACTGGATCTAATCCTGATGTTGGTTCATCTAATATTAAAAGTTCTGCTTTGTGTGAAAGTGCTATTGCTAAAGAAAATCTCATTTTTTGTCCCTTAGATAATTCTTTTAATTTCTTCTTTTCATTTAATTCAAATCTACTTATATAATACTTAAATTTTTCTTCATCCCATTTAGAATAAAAAGGTGCAATAATATTTTTATTTTCCTTTATAGTAAAATCCTCAAAAGCACAACAATCATCATAAACAAATCCAACTCTATCTTTTATTTCTATTTCATTTTTCTTAATATCCTCACCAAAGATATCTATCTCTCCACCATCTAGATGTATTAAATTCATGATTGCCTTTATAGTGGTTGTTTTTCCGGCTCCATTTGGACCTATTAACCCCATTACAAAGCCTTTAGGTATATTAAAACTCACATCTTTCAAAGAAAATTCTTTATAATTTTTACTTATATTCTTTACTTCAAGCACATTTTCCATATAAATTTTCCTCCTTAAACCTATCCCTTATTTTTTTTATAATTCCTTCAAAGTCTTAAGCATTCTAACTAGTTCCTCAAAGTCTAATCCTATGCTATTTGCTATATCTATTGCTTCACTAAATTTTTCTTCTATCTCCCTAAGTTTTTCTTCTATTAAAAGCTCTTTGTTTTGCTCTGCTACATATGACCCCTTACCAGGCAGAGTATATATAAATCCATCTCTCTCAAGCTCTTCATAAGCTCTCTTAGTTGTTATTACACTTACTCTAAGTTCAGAAGCTAAACTTCTTATTGATGGTAATGATGAATTCTCTTTTAATTCTCCTGATAAAATATCATTTTTTATAGCCTTAGCTATTTGTTCATAAATGGGTACCCCTGAAGTGTTTGAAACTACTATATTCAAAAACTCACCTCTTTCTGTGTATATACTGTATATATTCTTTATATACAGTATATACACCAATTCCATATAGTGTCAATATATTTTTTTAAATAAAAAAAGAGGTGCACAAAAACGTGCACCTCTTCGGTTTATATTATTATTTATTTTCTTCTATTAACTCTTCAATTTTACATTTGCATCTAGCGCCTCTACAAGCACCTGTTCCTGCTCCTGTTTTTTCTCCTACTTCTTCAAAAGAAAGAGCTCCATCTTTTATTGCCTCAACTATCTTCTCTTCTGAAACACCTTTACATAAACAAACATTTGCCATAACAAAAATTCTCCTCTCATTTTACCTGTATATTTTATATTCTTAATTTTTATTCTTAATTAATAATCTTTATCTTTAAACATATAATATCAGATAAAAATACTCAACGCACACATTATTTTAAGCTATTTTAAATGTTTTTAGATCATTTAGTTAAATTAGGATTGTTTTTCTTAATTATTCTAAGGTTTTCTTTTTAAAACTTTCAATTCCTATTCTATCTATAAAATCTCCTAGTTTTTCACCATCTTCTGCTTCTCCTTTGTAGACTTCAAAAATTTTATCCACAATTCTTAAAGCTTCTTTTTCATCTACATCCTTTATTAGTATATCCGCCATTCTAGGATTATATCCTGCTGAACCGCCAGCAGTTACTAAAAATCCTGTTTTATCAGCTATAACTCCAACATCCTTTGAATATACACTTCCACATGCATTTCTACATCCAGCAACTCCTATTTTAGTTCTACATGGCATATCCATATGCTTATATTTGTTTAAAAGTTTCATTCCAGTACCTATAGTATTGAATTTTGATCTTTTGCAGAATCCAGCTGGACACATCTCTACATTTTTTACTGAATTTTGTTTTTTAACAGCTGGTTCCATACCAAGTTCTTCCCAAATTTGTGGCAAATCTTCTCCATTTAAATTTGTTATTAGTATTCTCTGTCCTGAATTTATTTTAATAACTCCATTATATTTCTTAGCTACCTTAGCTATTTTTTCTAGTTGCTCAGGTGAGATAAATCCTCCTGGTATATGTGGAGTTATTCCAAAAGTTCTTTTTCCATCTCTAACCTTTTGTAAATTCCCATAATGAGTTCCACTAACCATCTTAGGTATTCCTATTCCTATGCCGTCCATAAAAACTCCTCCTCTATATAAAAACCTATGTAAAATATTAAAATCAACTTTATTAATGTTAGTATACACTAAAAAATCTTTTCCAAAAGTAACTCAGGTTACTAAGTTGATAAAAAACATGTTAATTCTAAATAAAATTTTATTTTTTCTCTTAACCTTATAAATTATACGAAAAATAACTCTTATCTTTTATTAGATCTATTAATAATAAGAGTTTTTTTTTTATTAAATTATCTTATATCTGACTAATTGGTTTTAGTAAAAAATAAAAAAGAATGTATCAAATAACTTAAAATAAAACCTATAATGCATTAAGATATTTTCCTAATACTATTTATGAGATTTATTATTTTAAGTTTTGATACATCCTATTTCTTAATCTCTCTTAACCCTTTTAAATACATTAGTCTTGTAAGATTGATTAAAGAATATAAATTATCTAATCCACTCTATAAAGTTATTATTTAATAAACCTATAATTTTAACTCTCCTATAGGCTTATCATTTAGACTTTATTTTAAACTGGTGTAATTTTTAACTAGGTCTAAAGAGCTAACTAAAAATCAACATTCACCTAAAGCAGAGCCACTCTTTATTATTTTTCCGTCTTTAAGCTCTATAAATTTATCTGCTAAAGCTTTAGCATCCTCTCTATCATGAGTGACAAATATAGATGTTATACCTGCCTTTCTCAATATTTCCTTTATCTCACTTCTTATTTTTTCTTGAAGATCTGCATCTAAATTTGAAAAAGGTTCATCTAATAACAATACTGAAGGTTTTGGTGCTATTGCTCTAGCTATGGCTACTCTTTGTTGTTGTCCCCCACTTAACTCATAAGGATACTTATCTTTATGCTCAATTAGGTTTACAAGGGTAAGCATTTCTGTGGCAATATTTTCTTTCTCATCTCTACTTTTTCCTTTTAATCCATACTGTATATTCTTTTTTACAGTCATATGAGGGAATAAAGCATAGTCTTGAAATACCATTCCTATGCCTCTGTTTTCTGGCTCAATAAATTTACCACTAGAAAAAACTATCTTATCACCAATTTTAATAGTTCCTCTATAAGCCTCTTCTAAACCAGCTATAATTCTTAGCATAGTACTTTTTCCACTACCACTTTCACCTAAAATAGCAAGTATTTCTCCCTTTTCTATTTCCATATTAAAATTCTCTATAGTATCTTTTTTAGAATTTCTATATTTAAAATGTAAATTCTTAATTTCTACAAACATTAAGCTTCCTCCTTATCAGCAACCTTATATAAAACATATATGGCAATAAAACTAACAAAAACTATTATTAAAGAAGGTATAGCTGATTCTGGTATCATTTCATCATTTGCATATTCAAATACCTTTGTTGATAATGTATAGAAATTAAAAGGTCTTAAAGTTAAAACTAAAGGCAATTCTTTTATTATATCAACGAAAGTTAAGGCAAAAGCCCCCAAAATCGCTGGTTTTAATAGGTGTATATCAACTTTAAAGAATGTTTTAGTAACTCCATACCCTAAAGTTCTAGATGCCTCAGTAAACTTATTTCCTATTTTCTCAAAACCACCTTCTATATTTTGATATCCTATTGCTAAAAATCTTACAACATATGCAAAAATCAACATTATTATACTAGTACTTAAAGCTAATCCTTTTATTCTACTATCTATATCCACAAAGAAAAGAATCATAGTTATAGCAACAACAGCTCCAGGAATTGAATATCCCATAAGTGTTACCTTTGCATAAGCCTTAGATAAAATTCCATTTCTAGTTCTAACATAATTAGCAACTATTAAAGCCATGATTACTATTAATAAACTACATCCTACTGCAAGCATTACTGAGTTCATTATCATGCTTAAAAATTGATTATAATAAATATTTTTATAACTCATAAATGCCCATGCTATCATTTGCATTACAGGGATCATAAATCCTAAGGCAAATATTATAATCACATAAGTAGTTGCTAAAACTCCTCCTAGTCCCTTTAGCTTCTTTCTTTTTATAGGTCTAACTTTTGTATTAGTAAAACTATATTTTTTTCTTCCTCTTAAAGCCTTTTCTCCTGAAAGTATAATGAATACAACAACCATAAGCATTCCAGCTAACCTTATAGCCGAATCAACATCTCCTAGAGAAATCCAACTTTTAAATATAGCTGAGCTGAATGTTTGAACCCCTAAATAAGAAACAACTCCATAATCACTTAAAACTTCTAAGGCTACTAAAGTAGCACCTGCTACTATTGCTCCCCTACTTATAGGCATAATAACTCTAAAGAATATTTCGATAGAATTGCTTCCTAAAAGTCTTGCACTTTCTATTAATCCAGCGGATTGTTTCTCTAGAAATGCTCTAGTAACCATATAAACATATGGAAATAAAAATAAAGTAAATATGAATATTGCTCCTTCAATTGACATAATATCAAAATACTTTTGATTTACTTCCATACCTAGAGTATTTCTAAAAAATCTTTGTATAACTCCAGTATAGCTAACCATTCCAGCATAAGTATATGCTCCAATATATGGTGGTATAGCTAATGGAAGTATTAAAGCCCATCTAAAGAATTTTCTAAATGGGAAATCATATGCTGATACAAGCCACGCAAGAGTTACCCCTATTATCACAGTTAATATTACTGTAAATACCACAACTATAATAGACGTGGTTACATAATCTTTTAGTAAATATTCTTTTATGTGATACCATGTTTTATTAGGCTTTTGAAATAAATGAATAATTATGTCTATATTAGGAAGTACAATCATCAAACTGATGATTGTACTTAAAATTGCCCAGCCATTAAATCTAAGCTTTTTCATTATTTCCACCCAACTTGGTCGAAAGTTAGGACTGCTTCTTCTTTAAAATCTCCTAATGTTTCAAAATTAACATCTTGAACAGTGAAATCTCCCCAAGATTTTTGAAGATCAGTTTTTTCTACTTTTTTATTTAATGCAAATTCTCCATTTTCCTCAGCATATGCTTTTTGAGCCTTTTCTTCAGTTAAGTATTCTAATAATGCTACTGCATTATCTTTATTTTTAGAATTCTTAGTTATAGCCCCAAAACTTAAATTCATATGTGTGTTTTCTGGGAATAAAACACCTACTTCTTTTCCAGCCTTTGCTTCCTCTTGATCTGATGATGTTATCATTTTAGCTATGTAATATGAATTCATAACACCTACATCACCAATTCCAGCCATTATAGCTTTAGCTTGATCTCTATCATTTCCTTCTGGAACTCTTGCAAAGTTATTAACCATTCCTTGAGCCCATTCCTTTGCTTTTTCTTCTCCGTTTAATTGAATAAATGATGAAAGTAAAGCTACATTGTATGATGAACTTGAACTTCTAACTAAAACTTTATCCTTAAATTCTGGCTTTGTTAAATCCTCATAAGTCTTTATTGATTCTGGATTTACTTTATCTTTATTATAAACAATCACTCTCGCTCTTGAAGTTAATCCAACCCAGTCTTTTCCTCTATATTCTTGTGGTATATTGTTCTCTATTTTTTCTGATGATATCTCTTGAATTAAATTTTTTCCTTTAAGTAAAGATATATTTTCAGCCCCCACTGTTAAAAATACATCTGCAGGTGAGTTTTCTCCTTCTCTAGCCATTCTTTCTATTAATTCATCACTTTTACCATCAACTAAATTTACCTTTATTCCTGTTTCAGCCTCAAAGTCATTAAATAGTTTTTTATCTACATCATAATGTCTTGCTGAGTAAACATTAACCACCTTTTCTCCTGATGCATTAGATGTATCTTGAGCTTCTGCTTTTTTAGATGAACATCCTGCTAAAATCCCCATAGCCATTATAGCTGTTACTGTTAACGCAACTAATTTTTTTCTTCTTAACATTTTATTTTTCCCCCTTAATTTATCCTTTAGTTTAAAATTTAGAGTTTACAAATTTACTCTAAATTAAGCCTCTATTTTTCCTGTCAGTTATCAATTCTAAGATTCCAACTTATTTGAGCTGTCACCAAGAATTGCTATGCTCCAAATAAATTCGACTAAAATTCAAAGTTCGCAAAACTTTTCTGAATTAAGTCTCATTTTAAATAAATCGATTACTAATTAGATGATAATGATTATCGTTATTTTAGTCAATGATTTTTATTATTAACGGATAAAAATTTTCACTTAGTACATATTATTGGTAAACTTTTCTTAAAAAAACTTTTAACATTATTATTTTTCTTATTAAAATAGTATTTAACATAAAACTTCTATTTAAAATTTTTTTCTAACTTATAAAAACAAAGAGCCTATAAATTATTTATCATAATTTATAAGCTCTTTAATCATTAAGTGTAAAACACTTTATCTATTTCAAATGAACTTTAATTCACTTTCCTTTTTAGTTATTTAATATAACATCTGAGTTAAAACTATCTGAATTGTTTAAACATATCTTAAGCTTTTCTATTCTCTTCTTATTTGTTTTACAAACTTGGAAAGAAAGATTGTTATATTCAACCATTTGATTTTCACTTTGCGGAATATTTCCTATTAAGTTAACAACAAAACCACCAATAGTCTCTATATTTTGACTTTCAAGATTTAGGTTTAAAAAATCATTTAATTTGTCTAATGTTAATAAACCATCAACTACATAGGTATTATTATCTATTTTATCTATGAAGTTCTCTGAGTCGTCATATTCATCTAATATATCACCCATAACTTCCTCAATTAAGTCTTCTATAGTAACAATTCCAGAAAAACCACCATATTCATCTATTATTACAGCCATATGTTGCTTACTATCTTGAAGTTCTTTAAATAAATCATCTATAGCTTTATTTTCAAGAACAAAGTAAGCTGGTCGTATTAATTGATCTAATTTAATGTTATCAACCCCAACTTTTACAACAGCTTCAAAAAAGTCTTTTAGATAAAGTATTCCTACTATATTATCTCTAGTTTCACTATAAACAGGAACTCTTGAAAATTGCTCACTTATAAGTTTCTTAGCAATTGTTTCATTTGGAGTTGATGATTTTATAGCAAAGACTTCTCCTCTTGGAGTCATAACTTCTTTAACAACTTTGTGATCAAATTCAAATATATTATCTAACATATCTTTTTCGGTTTTATCAATTACACCATTTTCTTGTCCTATACTTATCATAGATTTTATTTCATCTTTAGATACACTTTCTTGGCTTTCAGCTTTATTTAAACCTAAAATCATTATAAAAAAGTTTGTTGATGCTGAAAGAATCTTTACAAATGGTGTTGATATTTTAGAAATAAAATTGATTGGTCTTATAGCCATTAAAGCAATTTCTTCTGGCTTCTGTAATGCAATTCTCTTTGGAAGTAATTCTCCAAATACTAAAGTTATATAGGACAAAAGTACAGTTATAAGTATAACTGATATCTCGTTGCTATATGGAATATTTAGCTTGTACATGAATTGCGCTAGAGTTTCTGAAATGCTAGTCGCTGCTGATGCACTGGCAAAAAATCCTGCAAATGTTATTCCTATTTGAATAGTAGATAAAAAGTTGCCAGGTGATTTTAAAACCTTTCTTAATAAAAGTGCTTTTTTATTACCTTTCTCTGCAAGCATCTTTATCTTAGATTTATTTACAGATACCATAGCCATCTCTGCAGCTGCAAAGAATGCATTAATTAAGATAAGAAATAATATTAGAATAATTTTTGGTAAAATACTGGGACTCGGGTCCATCCTTTAACTCCTCCTCTAAAAAAATGAATTTTGATTTATTTATCTTATTTACCATTTCAAAACTTATTGTTAAAACAGTAACAATAAGATATTCAATTTTAGACCATAATACCATACTGGTACGTTTTATTCAATTATATAATATGCACAATTTAGCCTAAATTATACTAAATAAATAATTTAAGTCACTTATATTATTTATTACATATACTTGAAATATAATACTCTCATATTTAACTTATATGATCTTTCCTACATATAATAAAATAAGACTTAATTTATCTTAAGTTTTCACTATTTTAGAAGTTTAGTTAACTTTCTCTAAAATATATATTTGCTTATTAATAATTTTACAAGCTGTAGCTTTCAAGTTTATAAGGACTTAATCATTCCCCCTATTCCCTTTTTTATAATAAATAATATGAGTAAGGTGGTTTATTGTGAAAGAAAATTTGAATCTCTTTAAATTCATTCTTGGAACAACTATTCTCTTGTGTAACACTGGCAAAGATATAATTCTAAATTCAATAAAATACACCAAAACAACATTAAAAGCTAAAATATATAGAAAGAGGAAATAATGAATAGAATTCTAATAATCATAACTAACAAATTCAAATAGAAATCTATAAATAAAAAATTATTTATAGATTTTTATTTACAAGCTTATAATTAAATAAAATTTAATATATAGATCAAAATATTATATAATTTTTATTTAATATAAATGTATATAAAGCTTATTGATAGTATATTACATTTTCTTAGAACAAACTTCAAAATATGTTTCTATAAGATAAATATATTAAGTAATAATTATTATTGATTTTTTTATACTGTATAGTATAATTTAATTAAACGAAACGAAAAATTTATTGGGAGGTACTAATTATGAGTTTATCAAGATTAATCGAAGAAAAAAGAAAAGCTAAAGCAAGAGTAGAAAGAAACAAAAAAGCTAAATTTGCAGTAACTGGTGCAGCTATTGGAACATTAGCAGGGGTATTAGGTGGTGTATTATTAGCTCCTAAATCAGGAAAAGAAACTAGAAATGATATAAAAGAGGGTTCAAAGAAAGCAGCTCAAAAATTAAATGATAAAACTTCTGAATTAAGAGAAAACTTAAATACACAAGTTACAAAAGGAAAAGAAAATGTTTGTGAAGCTAAAAGCAAAATAAGAGAATACCTTAATAGCAAAAAAGGTACAAACACTAAGGAAGCTGTAGAAGAAAATTTAGACGAACCTGTTGAAGTTGCAGATGAAATTGCTGCTACTGAAACTGAAGAAGTTAAAGAAGATAAATAGTAGCCTATGTATATAGATTTAAATGTAATTTATTTATTGTTAGCTGTATTAGGTTGTGTGGCTATAGTTTATTTAATATTAACTTTAAATAAAGTATTAAAGTTAATATCAAATATAAATAGCCTCTTAGATCAAAATAAGGACAACCTAAATAAAACTATTCAAGATCTACCTACTATAGCTAGCAATCTTAATGATACATGTCAAAACGTTAAGGATATATCAGATGTTGCAACTGAAACTACAGCAGAATTAATCGTTGCTAAAGAAAATATAGAATCTAATGTTGAAACTGTAAGAGAAATAGCTAAAATAATTAATCAAATTTTCTTTAAAAAATAAAAGAACCCATTCCAATCTAAATCTCTGAAGATTTCTTTGGAATGGGTTTTTAATTAACCAAGTTTTTCAAAGCCTAAATTTTCAAAAAAGCCTACAGACTTATCATTATCTGCCTCTAAATTAATTCTAGTAGCGCCCTCTATATCATTAACTATTTTATATGCCTTTGATATAAGCACCTTACCAAAGCCTTGTCCCTGATATTTTGGAACAATAGCTAAATATTTAATCTCTTGAACTCCTATCTCTTCTGTGGCACTAGGCAAAACCATAACGGTTCCTATTCTCTCACCATTTTCATTTTCAAGAAATGTACATCTTTTTGAAAATTCCCTTCTAAATTTATCAACTTCCTTAAAAACAGCTCTTACAGCTAACTGATAATCTTTAAATGCACCTGCTGAATATTGAATATATGCCCAGTTATTCTCATCACCAGGTCTAAATTCAGTGAATCTATACCCACTAGGCAGGGAGGTACTGTAAATTTTTTCTAGTTTATTCTTTGCCATAAAAGACTTTTTACTATTTTCTTTATTCTCCATTTCCTATCCCTCCTATAAAATCTTATATTAAGAAATATAACAAATCTTATTTTACTTATATGTATGATTACTCACAGAAAAAATGAGTTTTTACTATGTAAAATTTAATTAAGGCATCTCTTTTAAGTGTTTAGTTTAAAATCTTATAATTTTTTAAATAATAATTTTAACTTACTAATTATAATATGAGTTGCCATAATCATTTACATTAAATTATAGAGCTTTTTTAACATGATTTCCAGTAACTTATTCTTCATTAAAAACCATGAATACTCACTTTATGAATATTTATCATATTATGCTACTTAATCTCATTGTATTTTTTTCAAATACTTGAAATTATAAACTTTATCTAGAAATTAATATCTTTTTTAAGTTTAATGATTACTCTTCAAATAATTTTATAAAAATTAAAGGTTCTTATTAAGCACTATTTAATATAGTAAGACTTAATAAAAACCTTCTCTAATAACAAAATTTAACTTCTCTTATTATTTATTTTTAAAATAAAAATTAATATAATATTTTTCCTGTAGAATCCAAGTATGAATAAGTTCCATCCTTATCTACTAAGATAACATCTTTTGATATAACCCTTATATCACTATATTCCTCTTCTAAAATTACACTGCCGTCCTCTTTAAGTAACCCTTTTTTTCCCTCTTGGTTAACAGAAACTATTAATCCACTAGGAGAAACTTCTAAAGAAGCATAATCCTTCTTCTCAAGATTCTTAATTTCTTCTCCCTTAGTATTTATAACAGACATATATTTTGATTCTCCATCTAAAATATCAACAACAGCAAGTCCACTGTCACTAAATCCATTTATAGATATGTTATTTTCAAAGTTTATTTCACTTTCTATTTCATTTCCCTCTTTATCAATTATTATATGCTTTCCGTCTTTTCTAGCAAATGCAAAGCCCTTATTCATTTCCGTTACTCCATCAAAGTCTGGCATTATAGCCCAAGCTCCTTCTTTGTCTAAAAAGCCTATTCCTGTTTCATCTAGCCTTGCAGGTGCTACCCCTTCATTCATTGGCCCAACGTAAAAATATTCTATTGGAACTATAACTTCTCCCTTTTCATTTAAAGCTCCACAAAGATTTCCTTTTGACACCGGAATAAATCCTTCATTCATGGTTCCTATAGAAGTGTACTCACAAGGTACTATTTCATTTCCATCAGGGTCTAAAAGCCCATACAATTTATTTTTCTGAACTAATATATATCCATCTCCAATATCTGAAGAAATAACATCATATCTTCCTGGTTCAACCACAACTTCACCATCAATATTTATTATTCCAGTTGATTTTAATGTTTTACCAGACTCAGCTAAAGACTCTATGGCTTCTGTGGTATTTTCATTAGTTAAAATTTCATTAGCTAACTTTTCATACCTTATAAGCTTATCACTTAAAGGCGATAAGACTCCGTCCTCTTTCTCTACTAGTGTTTTCCCTCTTTGATTTATGATTTTATATTTATCACCATCTTTAACACCAGCCATTCCGTAAGTAAACTCACTACCTTTCTCAAATTTAAAATCTATAGATTTTTTCCCATTTTTATCTATATACCCAATTTTTCCTTCATATCCTTTTTCCATAAGTATTTCTCCATCTTCTGTTATACCAAACATTCCTGGCTTAGAATTTCTTAAAGATTTTGTAGACTTATCCTCTGTTACAATATAAAGTTCATCTTCTGCTTTTTCCTTAGCACTGCTTGTTCCACAACCAGTTAATACTGATGTAAATAATATAGTAGTCATCGCCATACAACAAATACTTTTTAGTCTCATATTAAACTCTCCCCTTAAATATACCCTCCTATTATTTTAATTAACTTTTGTCTCTTAAAATATTTATCTCTTAGCTTTTTACAAAAATATTTTATGTAAAGTTATATTTGCATACATATTTTCTTCTTTCTTTTGTAGTTAACATATATCCATGGTTGTTTACTAAAAAGTTTAATGCAAGATTATTAAAATTTTCAAAAGAATCAATATTACATATATGACCACAATTTTTAAAAATAACAATATCTTCTTTTGGTACAAACCTTTTAATAGTTGGCAAGAAAACATGATCTTGATCTCCCATAATAAAAATCTTCTTAATATGACTTTTACTATATTTATAATTTTCCAAGTGTTTCCTCATAAGTTCAACCCATCTAAAACATTCATTTTTATCTAATTTTTCAGAAGCTTTTAAGAATATACTTCTTGAAAGCTTATGATTTTTACATGGCATTGACATATAAGCTACAATTTTATAAAAAATTTCTCTTGGAATAATATTCTTGGCACAAATAGCTAAATTTAAACAAAGTTTAGATTTTAAATTCATTCCCACGATTCCTCCACCTAATATCATTGAAGAAATTCTCTCTGGAAAATATTTTTCAAACTGCATTGCAACTATAGTACCAAGAGATATACCTAATACATTTACTTTTTCTATATTCAAACTATTTATTACCTCTATGATATCCTCACAAATGTATTTAAAGCATATTTCACCTTTAGTTTTTTTCATATTTTCTAAAGTATGATTTTGTGAATTTCCATGGCCATGAAGGTCTATTAAAAGCAAATTATAATTTTCTGAAAGTACATCTACTTGCTTTTTAAATATATTTAAATTCCCACCTATTCCATGAAGCATCAGAATCCATTCTTTATCATTGTGGAGATATTTATTATTTACTACCTTATGATATAGCATACATATTACACTCCTTAATATTCTGATTTAAAAGCTTTTCACATTTTGTCTTATGATCTAGTAACTCTTAACTTTAATTAGAAAAATTAAAAGTCATATTATTTAGATAAATTCGGCTAAAATTCAGAGTTCTCAAAGCTCTACTGAATTAAGTCTCATTTTATATTGCTTAAATTCTATCACCTTTTGTGGTGGTATGTAGCAATATCTATGATATTTGAACAAAATTTTACATAGCATTAACATTGTTTAAATCTATGCAATATTACCTTATAGTAACTAAGGTTATTTCCGGTCTGTTTTTAATTCTTATCCTAAAAAATTTATTTCCAAGTCCTCTACTTAAAATCATAGAAGAATCTCTCTCTATAAAAATCCCCTTTTTTCTTTCCATAAGATTATTAAAAATATATCTATTTATTATTCTGCTATATCCTGAAAAAGTTATATCGCTACCCCACTTTACATAAGCTTCAAAATTTATAACATCATTTGTTAAGACAATATTGAACTCACTTCTATTAGGCTCCCCCAATTTATTTTCTATCTCTTCCCTTGAAAAAGTAATATCATTATTCTTTTCTTTGAAAGAGTATTTTTTTATTTCATCTTCCCCTATAAGAATCCCATAAATATTTAATTTATCTTCCTTTTTTATTAAAGAAACTTTATTATTGTTTAAAAGTATTATTCCAGCTTCTTTTAATTTTTCTAAATAAATTTTATATTTATTATTCTTTTCATTCTCTAAAGTAAGTGGGCTTTCTATTGCATAATAAATTGGATAAAAACTTCTTAATTTTTTACAAAGCTCTAAAAAAACAAAATCTTTATCTAGTCTAGCTGTAAGCATATTCCCTGTAGTAACTATAATATCTGGTTTTAAAAGTTGTATTTTCTCTATAAGTCTATAATTATCAATTCCGAAACTTTTGCCATATAAATTATTTAAATGTAATATTTTAAATCCCCTAAAAGCCAAGGGAGTTTTTCTAGTAAATAACTCATATTCTTTTATTGCTATACTATTATTTTCATATATTAAATAAGTAGTTGCTGCAATACCTAAAATCGAAGTGATCTTCAACCAATCCGAAACCTCATTCATATTAACCTCTTATTTTTTTGTTCTTATATTTTATATATGTAAATATTTTTTTATTTAAAACTTTTAATCCAAATACATTTTATTACATTTATTCAAATTTATTGATTTTTATGGTATTATTATTTTAAGACAGGAGGTGCCTTGTTGCAATTCATATTCTTTTATCTAAAAACTATAAATTATATATTACTTTTAAAATTAAAACTAATAAGTTTTTAGATAAATTTGATAAAATTCAATATAATATTTAAGGCAACATAATATTTTATGAGTTCATTATCTGAAAGAAATGTATCTACTTTTAAAAAGAAATCATACTTAAGGATAAAGGATGTAATAATTTTTTTCATAGTTGTTTTTGGAGTTTCCTACTTTATAAATAATTATCTATTTTTTAAAGCATATATTCCTACTGGATCAATGAAACCAACAATAATGGAAGAGGATGAAGTGCTTGTTAGTAAAATTTTTACTAGTGTAAATAGAGGTGATATATTTGTATTTAGTCATGAATCTTCTAAAGAACTACTTATAAAAAGAGTTATTGGTCTTCCTGGGGAAAAAGTTGAGATAAAAGATGGTATTGTGTACGTAAATGATATTTTAATTGATGAACCATACGTAAAAAATAATGAAATATTGAATAAAACTTTTAATGTTCCTCAAGGACATTATTTGTTTTTTGGAGATAACAGGGCACGTTCAGAAGATGCGAGGAAATGGGAAAATCCTTATGTTCCCAAAAAAGATTTAGATGGAAAAGCCTTTTTTACTATATACCCAAGAGAAAGAATAGGCCTTTTAAAATAAAAGGCCTATTTCTCATTTATAAAAATAATCATCATGCAAATCCCATAAATACTTAAAACTATCATTAAACCTGTAAATACTGACAATATTATTTTCATAGTATATATATATCTTGAATTTTTTTCTAAAGATTGATTTACACTATATTTTATTTCATCTATATAATTATTTACTTCTTCTTTTTGACTTTCTGTGAGTTTTGCTCCTTTGCTTTCATCCTGCTCTGATAATACATATTTCTGAACATCAGGAATAACTTCCTCAACATTATATCCCTTAGTATTTGCTAAGACATCTAAAGTCATCATTTCTTCAGGAGTTAAAGAATTATATTTATAATAAATTTGGGGAACTCCAACTAAATTCTTTTCTTTAATATAATCCCTATATACCTTTCCTCTTTTAACAACTTTAGAATTTATATCCCAGTTTGAATCAACATAATAAAGATTATAAACTCTAAAAGTTATAGGTACTAATAGTAAAAATAATAAAACTATTTTTGTTAATATGCCAAACTTTTTATTTACCATAATAACGCCTCCATTAATTTTCAACATATAACAAAAAGTCCTATAAGCTAAGGGATACTTATAGGACAAATGCATATATATATGAAATATAGGGAAATTAGGTTTATGCTTTAACCTGTTAACATTATATTAACATATCGTTAAATAAATTTCAAGTGTTTTTTCAAAAAATAAACATTTTTTGATTCTAATCCCTTTATATTAATAAAATACCCTTGAAAACAACCTATTTTTCACCAAATTTAGAACTTTTTAAAGTTTATTATAATCTCTAAAATTTTAAATTATAACTTATTGTTCATAATATTCTAATTTATATGTGGACTTTGGAATCCTTCTCTCTTTACTGAATGTTTTTTAGCTGTTCTATTATGATTTTTGCCCTCTTCGCTTGTTATTGGAGTTTGAAAATTACACTTCTCCATTCTAGCGACCTTGTTATCTGGTTGACTATCCTTTGACATAAGTAATCCTCCTTTTCAATTAAGTTTCATTTTATTTTTCTCATAATAAGAAAATATTATTATGGTAAATAATGAAACCAATTTTCTTTAAAGATTACTCCTTTAAAAACGTATTTTGTGTAATTAAAATTTATACTTGTACTTATCTTTATAAAATATATCTGCAGAGTCTTTATAAACTCCTATTATTAAAACATCATCAAACCTTCTTAATTCCATAGCCTCTTGTGCTTCCATATCTAAATTTTCACTTTCTTCACACAAATAAGCTATAGCATATGCTTCTCTATCATTAAAAATAACAGTATCTAATATTACAGGAAACTTAACTATATCCTCTCCTATTAAAATATCTACTGATCTAAAAGCATCTGAAATTTCCTTAGCACTTTCACCTCTATCTCTAGCCATATTTATAAACCAATTTTCATATTCTTCTATTGTTTTCTTAGGAGCCTCAAATTTTTTTAATGTTAAATCATTTTCAAAATAACTTTTCAAATCTTCTTTATTTATTTTAGTTTTATTATTTCTAAACTGTTTGAATTTATCTTTAGACTGTATTGTTATATCTCTTTTTTCGTTTTCTTCAACCTCGATTTCATTATCAACAAAATTTATGACAATATCACTTCCTTGTGATCCACAAGATATTAAATTAAATACTAAAAATATATTTAATAAAACTAGACTCAACTTTCTCATAAATTCACCTCAGTCTATTTTTACCTTTTTATCCAATGTTTATTCTCAACAAACTCTCTTATTAAATAAATATAAAACTTTTTATCATATCTTTTTTTCATTTTTATAAAATAAAATTTCATTTTTTGTTATACATATGAATTTTTATCCATAAAAAAGGAAGTATCAATTGATACTTCCTTTGAAATATATGAATATATAAATTACTTAATTTAGATGATTATTATTAAAAATTATAAATTTTATATTTTAAACAACAACGGAGATTAATATTCAAAGAATATAATACTTTAAAATAATCACTAAATAAGTTCAGGTGAACAAATTTATTATTTTGTCTCTGTTTTATATGAGTGTTGCTTTTTAGCTATCCTTCAGATCTAGCTTAATTTCGCAAAGTATTACCCATTAAGATGATCTTACAGTTCTATCTAAAAATCAGCACAAGTTTAAAACATAGTTATTATTTTCTATTTATAACTTTCTCATATATGAAATGTGAGAATAATGAGTTTGACCATGCAAACCAGTCTCTTGTAAATTGAGCTGGATCATCTACATGGAATCCTTCATGCATGTATCCAGTACCAGCATGAGTCTCTTTTAATAGTTTGATTAATGCATCTATTTCTTCTTGATTATTTGTTGTTAATCCTTGCATTGATAAAGCTATATGCCAGATATATTGATCTGGAGTATGTGGACTTCCAATTCCTTTAGCAGCTTTTCCTTCGAAGAAGAATCTATTGTTTTTACTTAAGATGAATTTTCTAGTGTTTTGATAAACTTCATCTTCAATTCCTTTGTACTCTAGATAAGGAATTGATAAAAGACTTGGTACGTTAGCATCATCCATGAAGTTATAGTTACCCATACCATCAGTTTCATATGCATAAACATCTCCGAAACCTTCTTTATAAACTTTTCCATGCTTTTCTATAGCATTGTCTATTTCTTCTCTTAAGCTATCAGCTTTTTCTTTAAGCTCTTCATCCTTGTAAACTTTCTCTGCAATTTCTGAAATATATCTTAAGGCAACTACAGCGAACATATTAGCTGGAATTAAATAACCATATTCACAAGCATCATCACTTGGTCTAAATCCTGACCATGTCATTCCTGTATACTCTACTGGAGTTCCTAAACCTTCATGACTTAATGTATCAGTTACTGAACAATTTAATCTTTGGAAACTATAATCTGATTTTTCTCTATGATATTGCTCAACTCTCCAAAGATCTATTATCATATTGAAAGCTTTCTTGATATCTTCATTGAAGAAAGTCTCATCTCCTGATTCTTTCCAGTATTTATGTATTAATCTAACTGGATAACAAAGTGAATCTATTTCATATTTTCTTTCCCAAACCCATGGACTGTCCTTAGTTATATCATTATCCCACTTTTGTCCATTAGCCTCTTTATTAAATGCATTTGCATATGGATCTATGAATATGCATTTTACTTGTCTATTTATTAATCCAGTAAAAATAGCTTTAAGCTCTGGATACTCATTAACAAATGGTAAGTAATGCTCTACTTGAGATGTAGAATCTCTAAGCCACATTGCAGGAATATCTCCAGTGATTACAAAAGCATCTCCTTCTGAAACCTCTACAGTTGTATCCATTGTATTTATGAAACAATTATAAAATAATCCTTGCAATTCCTTATCGTCTATTTTAGTTGATAAATCTTTACCAATTTTTCTCACAATTTCTTTTAATTCATTAGTTGATAAACTCATTTCCCTTACCCCCAAGTTCAAATATTTATTATTTAGCCATGTTCTAAATCAATACTTATTTAAAACAGTAACTTTTATTTAAATGCTTTACTTTACAACTTAACTCAAAGTTGACTTAAGAATATCAAAAATATATAAAGCCTCCAATCAACTTCAGATACATTGTATACCATTTCATCACTGTAATAAATATACTTTTTTAAAGTTCTTTATGTTTCTAAAATTTATCACCTAAATCTAGAAACTAGACAAAAACTAAAATATTATAAGTAATCATATTTTTAAGAATCTATTAAATTCATCTACCACTACTACTAAACTCTAACTACTTCTAGTAGAATAACTTAAAAGCTCAGCTATATAATAAGGGATTTACTTTAAAGGAGATTTTTATTTATGAGAATTATTGAATATAGCTTAGAACCTGAAGCATATGGATCCAAAGGCGAGTTTGTAGATAAAAAAGGAACTGTTGCTGATTTAATATTAGATAATGGAATTCTTATGGGGTTACCCTTTGACAAGGTTATTCCTAAATTAAAAGTATTAAATAAAATATTATTAGATGGTGGTTGGCCTAGAAGTGGTTGGTGGACTCCTTTTGAAATTACTAAAGAAGAGTATGATGAATTGGTAATATACTTATTATCAATTCCATTAAATAGGCCATTTAGAGTAGAAAAAAGAGTCTAATCATTAATTAAATAAAGGGACCTGTATCAAAACAACTTTTTAATAAAACTTACAAATAGTATGAAGAGAATATCTAGATAAGCTTTAGAATTTAAGTTATTACGTAGAAGATATTGCGTTAAAAAGCTGAAATGTTCGACGCGAAGCTAGTTTTGAAGCTTTAGCAATCTCTTCGGAGTAATGACTATAAATTCTTAGCGAAATCTAGTAGTTCTCGGAATATATTTGTAAGTTTTATTATTAAGTTTTGACACAGCCTCCTATAACTAAAATACTATAATTTCTTAGCTATTAAGAATTTTATTTTTATTCCTTGTTTTGAGAACATTTCCTCATGTTCTGTTACTACATTATACTTATAATCACTATTATGTAAATCGCAAGTTATGTAAGTTATTTCAAAATTACATTCTTTGAAATACTCTAAAGACTCTTCAAAAAGATTATCATCGTCAGTTTTAAAGTGTATTTCACCACCATCAACTAAGAAGTTTCTATAGTTTGTTAACTGTCTTGTATGAGTTAATCTTCTCTTCTTGTGTCTGTCTTTAGGCCATGGATTACAAAAGTTTATATAAATTCTTTCTATTTTATCATTATTGTCTAATATAGTGTCTATTAATGCTATTTCTTGAGGCATTAATTTAACATTATCTAAAGGTTGATTTTTTTCTTCATAAGCTTTTTCTATGTTTCTTTTAGCTAAAACAAGAACTTCATCCTTTATATCTATTGCTATGTAATTTATTTCTGGATGCTCTGAACCATGAACTGCCATGAATGTTCCTTTACCACATCCTAATTCTAAATATATTGGGTTTTCTGTATTTTTAAAAGTATTATTCCAATTTCCTTTGTTATCTTTTGGGTTAGCTACAAAGAAGTCACATGCTTCTAATTCTGGTCTAGCCCAAGGCTTTCTTCTCATTCTCATTTTTAATCCACTCCATTGTTTAGTTTCAGAATTATTATACAGATTTATAGGAAGTATATCAACCTTAGTATTTATCTAAATATTTGAAAATTAGTACATATTATTATTAAAGTTCCTATAGATATTTTCTGACTCTCAAAAAATTTATTAACACATTATCACTAAGGCCAATATTATAATATTATGATTAATTTTGTTGGAGAGTATTTTTATGTCACTGATTAAAGAATGTACTGCCTGTAAAAAAAGAGGTATATTTTTAAAACTAAATAATGGACTGTGTATAGACTGCTCAAATGAACTGAAATATTTAGAACATCAATATTACTATTTAGAATCTATACTAAGAGAAAATTTAACTGTGGCTGAACCTAATAAAATAGTTGAAAAAGCAAATTTAATTTTAAATAACTTAGAAAAATTTCAAAATACTTATACCTCAATAGAAAAAGATATATGTTTAGAAGTTATATCTCTTATGAATCAACAAACTCAAATACCAAAAGATACTTCTGAATCAGAACCAATTTCTATGAATTCTATAATATATACAGATAAAAACTTTGATTCATCTGAAATTATTTTAGAAACCTTACCTAAGGATGATTTATTAGAATATGAAAATATTACTAAAGATGAAGAAGATATTCATGAAGATATAACTCATGAAATTCCAGAAAATATTTCTCCATCCTTAGAGGAAGAAACTAACAACGTTCTAAACTCTGATGAACTTCCTCCAAGCATTGTTTCAGATGAAAATTTAAACGAAGAACCTAATTCTAAAAATGAAGATTCCGCTATTACTTCACAATCAGAAACTATTGAGAACTCTGAAGAAACCAATCAAACTGAAGCTCCTGCTTAATTAAAGAATTTACTAAAAACCAAAAAAATTCTAACTCTCAATCTATATATAATGATAAAATCAATAAAAAATTTTTAAAAAAACTTTTTCTACTCATTCTGAAATTCTAAAAATCATATTTAAAAAATAAATTAAGCGAATAAAATATTTGTTCTAAATACATGGAAAATAACCCAATTGAAGTTTTAACTCTCAATTGGGTTATTCCTATCTTAATAATATTTTATTTTAAAGCTATGTTTTATTTAAGTGTTTATTTTCAGATATTCCCTCAGACCTAACTTACAGTTCTATCTGAAAATCAACACTAGTTTAAAATATAGCCTATTTTAATTATTGAAATGAAGCTTATATAATCTTAAAAAAATCATTATGAATATAATTTATAAATTGACTTATTTCATTTCTGCGGCCATATTTTCCTTGAGAATTATATGTTATTACTAACCTTTTCTTAGCACGAGTTATAGCTACATAAAACACTCTTTTTTCTTCAGCTAGGTTTCCACTTTTTATAGACATATATGAAGGAAATGTATTTTCTTGAATACCAGCTAAAAATACAGTATCAAATTCTAATCCTTTTGCTTGATGTACTGTTATTATTGGTATTCTAGGCTTCTTTGTCCTATTTATTATTAATGATTCTAACTCTCCATTAGAAAGCCCTGTTATTCGTATAATATCTAATAAGGCATCTCTATTTCCTTTACTTTTATCATCTAAGTCTCTAAATAAAGCATACAAATCTCTAAGCCTATTTAACTTTTCCTTATTTTCATCTCCAGAATACATGCTTTTAATATTAAAACCATTCATTACACAAGCAACCAATTCATATGGTCTTTTACTCTCTGATAATTGAAAAAGCTCATTTAATTTCTTACTAATAACCGTGAATGCTTTTAAATGCTTTGACATAAAGGCCATTCTTTCCATTGAAGTTGGAATTATCTTCTCATTAATTGCCCTAACCAAAAGTTCTCCAGTAGCAATGATATCATCCATAGCATCATGGCTTGGTTTATGTTTGGTATCATATACCTTACTTAAATTCTCTAACTTATAATTTATATTTCCAGGATAAAATCGCCTATATATATCTAAGGTATCATAAAAAGTTTTAAACTTAGGTTTTCCTAAGCCATTTCTCTCCAACTCGCTAGATAATATATTTATATCATACTGAACATTATGACCTACTATTACAGCATCCTTAGAATACTCCACAAACTCTTTTAAAACTTTTTCTTTATCCTCACCAATTTTTTGAAGCATTTCATCTGAAAAACCATGAACATAAAAAGAATCCTTAACTGGTTTCTTATTTTTTAGGAATTTTTCAAACTTTTCTATTACCTCTCCGTTTTTATTTAATTTTATAGCTGCTATCTGAATTATTTCATCCTCTGTAACATCAACACCTGTACTTTCTACATCAAAAACTATTATATTTTCTTTTTCAAACTCATTTATTAGTAAGGAAAATTTTTCTCCATATTCTAGTACAAGAGGATCTATATAGTCTGATAATCTTATCCCTACCTTTTTGTATTGTAAAGAATCTATAGCTTCTAAAGTTCTCATACCAATACCAGTAGGTAATCTATTTACTATTCTTTTTAAGCTTAGAGAATCATATCTATTAGCTATTAACTTTAAAAAGGCTAATATGTCTTTAACCTCTTGTCTTCTAAAAAACTTAAATTGATCTACAAGTATAAACTCAAAATCAGCTCCCTCATAACCACCAATTTGATAAAGCTCTTCACTAAGTCCTATATTGTAGTTATTATCTCTTGTAAGTACACAAACTTTTTTTAAATCTTCTCCTTTTCTGCATAAATTATTTACAGAATCAAAAATGAATCTAGCCTCTTCTCTTAATCCTCTTGTTTCCTTTAATATTATTTTCTCACCAGTATTTTGGGATTCTGCTGAAATTCCATCCTTATACATACTAGATACTTTCTTTGAAAAAGCATTATTTAAAAACTCCAAAGAAGCTTGGCTTAAGTTTTGAGTTGCTCTATAATTTTTAGAAAATACAACTTCTATGGGCTTATATTTTTCTTTAAATTTATTAAAAATCATTTCTGGATCCGATCCACGCCAGCTATATATGGTTTGAAAGAAATCTCCGCATATAAGAACATTATTTCCCTCAAAAAGTTTTTCAATTATTGAATACTCTATAATACTTGTATCTTGTACTTCATCTATATTTATATATTTAAATCTGTTCTTAAGAGCTTGAACCACTTTTTCATCCTTAAATAATTCCTTAGTAAGTATTATTAAATCATTAAAGTCTAAAGCATGATCCTCCCTAAGCTTAGAATCATATAGTGTAACTAATTCATGTCCATGAAACTTAATATATGTTTTAAGCTTTAAATTTAAATTTCCTCTGTCACTACAAACTTGATTTATTTTCTCTTCGCTAAACTTAAAAATTTCATCAATTACAGTTTTATATTCATTTAAAACTCTATCCTCTAAAGTTTCTCTTCTAGCCTTTTCAATCTTTATAAAATCAATAACTTTTTGTATTTGCATAGTAGTAGCCATTAAGTTACTTGTTGCATAATAATAACTTAATTTACTTATAACTTCCTTACAATCATCTTCATCAAATATTATAAAATCTGAAAATATATCAGTATTTCTCTTTGCATAAGTTTTAACTATATCAAAGCAAAAGCTATGAAAGGTCCTTATTGTTATATCCTTAGCTTCTCCCCCTACAATTTTAATTACTCTATCATTCATCTCTTTACACGCCTTATTAGTAAAGGTAATGCATAAAATTTCTGAAGGCTTTGAATTTCCATTTTTAATTATAGATGCTACTCTTTCTGCTAAAGTATTAGTCTTTCCTGTACCAGCAGAAGCAAGCAAAATAATATTACTATCTTGTTCATTTACAACCTTTTGCTGCTCTTCATTTAAATTAATCATAATAGCCTTCCTTTCCATTAATTCTTTATAGTAAAACCACTCTATTAAATCATACTCTTTAAATATTTTATATTTATTATTATAGACTAAAATTCCAAATTGCTAATTTATTTTCTTCTTGTTTTAAGTAAATTTTTATTTTCATCTAGCTTTTCAAAACTTAATTTATTTGTTACTCTTTAAATTTTAGCTCTGTTTTAAACTAGTATTGGTTTTTAGATAGAACTGTAAGACCGTCTTAATGAACATCTAGTATTGCATTATCTACGTAAGAACAATAGCATTAAGAAGCTTTTTCTGTTTGAGCGGAGCGAGTTTAAAAGCTTTAGCTATTATTCTGAAGTAGATGATAGCAATACTTTGCGATATTAAGTTAGGTCTGAAGAGTTAGCTAAAAATCAACACTCACCTAAAACATAGCCAAAAATTAAAATTTAAAATCTGGTATAAATAAAAATAAACACTAAAAAATAGCACCAACATGATTTTTTCCATGCTGGTGCTATTTTTTAAATAGTTTATCTTTTTATTGTAAATTACACACATTTATAATATAAACTTAGTAATTATACTTATTTCAAACTTAAATTAATCCTTCGTAGTTTGTGCCTTTAAGTAATTTCTTAGCAAATTCTTCACCTGGAAATGATTTTCCACTATTTAATGTTTTCATTGCATTTATAATAGCACGAATATCAAATTGTGAAGGATATACTATAGGTGGTTTCTTATTGATGTTTAATAATTTATAAGTTGCCATCATAGCTGAACGTACGGAATATTCAACTGTAAATATAACATCACCTGGTATTTCTACAAATTGTCCTAAGAATGCTAAGTTAACACAACCTTCAGGGACAACTTCAGGACGATCCCCCTTAGCTCTTGGCATAAATTGAGCAGTTATATAAGGCATCATTGTTGGAATAACCTTAACTGTTTTTAATATTTCAGGAATATCTTTTTCAAGTCCTAAGTGATAAAGAAGTTCTTCTAGAAGTTCTCTTCCTGTACAATCTTCCATTTTCTTTTTAATGTAATTACCTTCTTTATCTAGTCTTAAACCATATGCCCATAATACAACTATATCATCTGGTTGTTCTTTAAATTGTGGTTGTCTATTACAAGTTACACTCATTAACCAATTAGAATCAGTGGCAGTAATAACTCCACCAGTAACAGTTTTATTTTTTGCAAATGGATCTCTTCCACTTAATTCATGTATTTTATCTGTAAGTTTAGATTTTTTACAAGTAATAGTGAAAGATTCCCATTTTGATTTATCTATATCTCCACAGAATACTTTTGGATGTCCAAAATCAGGAGAATTTTTAGCAATGTTTTCCCATAATGTCCAAATAGAACCAGGTTCTCTTATTAATTGTGGTACAGTGTCTAAATCCCCATATCCAGTACATTCTGTCATAGAACCATTAGTAACCATTACTAAATCTCTAGGAAGTACATCTATATGTTCTTTAGTTTGTCCATCTCTTACTAAATGAATTCCTGTAACAGTTTTTTGTTTTCCTATAACTTCTATATCTAAATCTTTAACATCAGTTTTATATTCAAAATTTACCCCTTTTTCTTTTAAATATTTAGTAAGTGGTAATACGAATGATTCATATTGATTATATTTTGTAAACACTAAACAATCCATCTTTGCAAATCCAGGGAAAGCATGTATGAAACGTTCCATATATCTCTTCATTTCTAATACACTATGCCATGGATTGAAAGCAAACATTGAGTACCATAAACGCCAAAAGTTTGTTTCAAAGAAACTTGGGTCAAAAAACTGCTCTATAGTAACATCATCAAGTGCATCCTCAGTCGCAAGGAATAACTTTGTAATTTTTTTAACGTGTTCATGAGTAAGTCCTAAGTCATCAAGATTAATTTTCTCACCACAATTTCTAAGTAATCTACAATTTGAACTATTAGGATCCTTATCATTAAGTTCTTTAAATTCATCTAAAATAGAATATCCTTCTTTTTCTAATGAAGGTATTTCTCCAAAAAGATCCCATGTACATTCATAATGTGATTCTAATTCTCTTCCACCACGACAAACATATCCATGTTCTGGATCTCCTGCAGCGTCAAGTGATCCACCGTCAATATCTAGCTTTTCAAAAATAGTTATATTCTTTCCTGGCATATGACCATCACGTATTAAATAAAATGCAGCAGCTAAAGAAGCAATACCGCCACCTACTAAGTAAGCCTTACGTTTATCTATACCTTCTGGAACATCAGTTTTTATTCTTAGATAATTTTCCATAAACTCATCATCCTCTCTAATTCTTATTCTTCTTTATATTGACATTATATTCCTAGAAGAATATGATGAAAATAATCAAGTTTTTCATTCTGAGACATGCTGTCACATATATTTAAATTTGTGCAAAAAATGATTATATGGTGGTGTATTATGAGAAGTGAAATAATATCAAAAATGACAAAAGAACTTTTTGCTAACTCACTAAAAAAACTTATGAGAGAAAAGCTCATTGAAAAAATCACAGTTAAAGAAATATCAGAAGATTGTGGACTTAATAGAAGAACCTTTTATAGACACTTTAAGGATATTTATGATTTATTAGAATGGATTTGTAAAACAGAAATTGATGAAAAAATTCATGAATCCTTAGACTTCCAACATTGGCAACTTTGTTTTTATGATCTTTTGGATTATTTTTATGAAAATAAAGAAATCAGCTATTCACTTATCCGTTTTTCAAACAGAAAATATATAGAAACTTTTATCTGTAATTCTATAAATAAAATTATTATAAATGTTATAGAAAATAATAAGGAATTATTCAATCTCTCTGACTATAATGAGAAATTCCTTTGTAATTTCTATAGTCTAAGTTTCACAGCACTTTTACTTCAATGGATAGAATCTGGAATGAAGGAATCACCTGAAAAATTGGTAAAAAACATATCAAAGATTTTAGAAGGAAGTATAGGTAGAATTACAAATGAAAGTTAACTATCTTAACTATGAAATATCATAAAAAATGAGACTGTATCAAAATAACTGAATAAAAATTTTGATACAGCCCCATTTAAATAAAAGGGATTAAAAATAGCTTTCATCTTATATCTATAGACTATTAAATACTTACTTAATAGCTTCTACATTTAGATAAATTATGCTTTTGTTTTAATATAAAAATTTTATTATTTTAATAAAACTTCTACTCCAAAATGATCTGATATAACTATTTTGTTTTCTCCATTAAATATAACTTTACTTTCGTAGACTTCAGTATCTTCATTTGTAAAAATTATATCTATTCTTAACTCTTCAGTGTTATCATCCCAGCCAGCAATATTTTCTTTAACTGTAACACCAGAGTCCTTGCTTTCTGCTAAATTATATGTATCAATCAATCCGTTACTTTTAAGAAAATCATATCCTTCATTTTTTAAGAAAGCATTATTATTAAAGTCACCCATAAAGAATGCTCTATTTTTACTTTCTTTTGCATGTGAAAGTAAATTTTTAACTTGAACTATAAAACTTTCTTCCTCATCATTCCACCAACCCATATGACAAGAATAAAAATCTATATGCTCATTATTTATATTTATTGTTGCTTTTACTATTTTTCTTGATTTCCAAAAAGCCTTTGATTGATTTTGTGATACATAAAAACTTTCACTATTTACTATTTCATGCTTAGTTAATATACATAAGCCTTCCTCATATATATCATATCCAATATGAGAATAATCCCAAACTAGGTGGTACTTTTCTCCACCTAGTTTGTTTATTTCTTTAACTAATAATAATCCATAGTTATCTTCTTTTATGTTTCCTTCTTTAATACTAGCCTTAATACTTTGACTAGCCTCTTGAAGAGCTATGACATCATATTTTTCTTGAACTATTGTCTTTGCTAAATATTTTATCTTCTCTAATTGTTCTTCCTCTAGCCAAGAATGACAGTTTAAAGTAAGTAATTTCATTTTATAAACTCCTAAATACCTAAGATATCTTGAATATCTGATTTTAATACATCTGCTTTAGGGCCATATATAGCTTGAACTCCTTTATCTTTAACTATAAGACCTAAAGCTTTATTTTCTTTCCAAGCCTTTTCGTCTCCAACCTTATCAATTTCCTTAACAGTAACACGAAGACGAGTCATACAAGCATCTACATCTACTATATTTTCTTTTCCACCTAATAACTCAATAGCCTTAACTGCTAATTCATCCATTGAAGCATTGCTATTTGTTGAACCAGTGTTTTCATCTTCACTATCAATATAGTTACCCATACGTCCTGGTGTAGCTATTTTGAATTTCTTAATTAAGAAGCTAAATACAAAGTAGTTTATGAAGAAGAATACTACTGCAACTATTACAAAGTTTATTAAATCTTGAGTTAAGCCTGCATTTATCATAAGTGGTGAACGAGTTAAAAGTTCTATAAATCCAAAAGCATGTACTCTTAAGTTTATTACATCCGCTATGGCAAATCCTAAACCAGCTATAACAGCATAAACCACATATAATATTGGTGAAATGAACATGAACATAAATTCTATTGGTTCAGTTACACCAGTTAAGAATACTGCTATAGCAGCTGAGAAGAATACTGATTTATATTTTTTCTTCTTATCTGGATCAACATTTTTGTACATAGCAAGTGCTACCCCGATTAATGATGCACTTGAAAGTATTACTTGACCAGCTTTGAAACGAGCCGGTACTACTGAGCCTATAAGTTGATTATATGAAGTTATGTCTCCTGCTTGTTTAAAGTTATTTAAGTCAGTTATCCAAGCAAGCCATAATGGATCTTGTCCTGCAACAACTTGTCCAGCTGTTGGACCTGTAAGTATATGATATACTCCACCAAGTTCTGTATAGTTTATTGGAACTGTAAGCATATGGTGTAATCCAAATGGTAATAATAAACGCTCTAATGTACCATATAAGAATGGTGCTATTATTGGAGCTGTATCCTTTGATGTAGCTATCCATTGTCCAAAAGTATTTAATCCATATTGTACAAATGGCCATACAAAAGAAAGTATAATTGCTGTTATTGTTGAACCTACTATAACAACGAAAGGAACAAAACGTTTACCATTAAAGAATGCTAATGCATTAGGTAATTTATTATAATTATAGTACTTGTTATATAAAGCTGCTCCCAAGAAACCTGAAATAATACCTACAAATACACCCATATTAAGTGCTGGAGCGCCAAGTATTGAAACAAAGTAATCTTTAACTAAAAGTGTTTGTCCTGTAAATGATTGAACTGTGGCAGTTGAATCTGCTGCTAACATAGCATTACTTACACTAAATATTACCCCAGTAATTCTATTAATAAGAACAAATGCTATGGTACCTGCAAAAGCTCCCCCTGCACGTTCTTTAGCCCAAGAACCACCTATTGCAACGGCAAATAGTAAGTTTAAGTTACCAATTATTGCCCAACCTATATCCTCCATAACTCTCGCTATAGTTCTTACGAAATCTACATCGATGTAAATTCCCATTACCTTACCTATTGAAATCATAAGTCCGGCAGCAGGCATTACAGCAACAACTACAAGTAATGCCTTACCAAACTTTTGCCAGAAATCAAAAGACCCTAATTTAAATTTCTTCATTCTCAAATACCTCCAATTATTAATCTTATAACACTCACTCTCAGGTTATAGTCCATACACACTCTACCCCTAAGTTTTGTCTTTAGATAAATCTAGCTAAAATTCAAAGTAAAAACTCCACTCTGAATCAAGTCTCAATTTATTAAGAAAGTTTATATACTCTACACTCATAAGGTTTTAAAGTAAATTCTACTAAATCACTGTGTTCACAAACTTCATAGTTATTAAGAAGTAAGTCTTTAGAATTAAGTTTTTCTCCCTCGTAACTGTAGTTAGCATTCTCTCCAGTTAAATTAGCTATTATTAAGAACTTATCCTCATTTAAAGTTCTTGTATAAGCATAAATACTTCTATCCTCTTCAAGAATTAAATCATATACACCATAGATTAAAGCTTCATTAGACTTTTTAAGTCTTATAAGCTTTTTATAGAAGTTTAAAACTGAATTTTCATCCTTTTCTTCAACCTCTACATTTATTGTTTTATAATTCTCATTAACTCCTATCCAAGGTTTTCCCTCAGTAAATCCTGCATTTTTACTTGAGTTCCATTGCATAGGTGTCCTTGAATTATCTCTTGAAGTTACCCAAGCTTCTTTTAAGGCTACTTCTTCTGAAACACCATTTTCAATTCTCTCATTATAAGTATTTATAGTTCTAACATCATCATAATCAGATATGCTATGATACTTAACATTTGTCATACCAAGTTCTTGTCCTTGATATATAAAAGGTGTTCCTTTTTGCAAGAAATAAACTGTTCCAAAAGCTTTTGCACACTGAGTTAAATATTCATCGTCATTTCCCCAAGTTGAAACAACTCTAGGTATATCATGATTTTCAACAAAAAGTGCATTCCATCCTTTACCTTCTAAAGAATTTTGCCAATTAGTTAAAACATCCTTATATGCCTTTACATCAAATCCTTGTCCCTCTTCATAATTCCAAAGACTAAGATGTTCAAATTGGAATATCATATTAAATGTTCCCTCATCTTCTGCTACCCAGTGATCAGCTTCATGAGCACTAACTCCATTAGCTTCTCCAACAGTAACTATATCATATTTTGAAAAAGTTTCCTCTTTCAACTCTTTAAGATGATCATTTATACCTTCTACATTCATATGTTTTTCAAAGGATGAAACATATTTTAGCCCTTCTGGATTATCCATATCCTTAAGACCATCTTCTTTTTTTATGTGACTTATAGCATCAACTCTAAATCCGTCAATTCCTTTATCAAGCCACCAATTTATCATTTTATATAATTCATTTCTTACCGCTTTATTTTCCCAGTTTAAATCTGGTTGCTCCTTAGCAAATAAGTGTAAGTAATATTGTTCACTATTATCACAAAATTCCCAAGCTGAACCTTTGAAAATACTTTCCCAGTTATTAGGTTCTTTTTCCTCTTTTCCATCTCTCCAAATGTACCAATCTCTTTTAGGATTATCCTTAGAAGATCTTGATTCTATAAACCATGGATGTTCATCACTAGTATGATTTATTACTAAATCTATAATAAGTTTCATCCCTCTATTATGAACCTCATTAAGTAATTCATTAAAATCATCCATAGTTCCAAATTCATCTAAGATGTCTTTATAATCACTAATATCATATCCATTATCATGATTTGGTGATTTATACATTGGACATAGCCAAATTAAGTCAATCCCTAAATCCTTTAGATAATCTAACTTAGATATTATCCCTGGAATATCACCAATTCCATCACCATTTGAATCCATAAAACTCTTAGGATAAATCTGGTAAGCGATTAATTCTTTCCACCACTTTTTATTCATAACTACTCCTTGCATTTTTATTATATTATTTGAATGCCTTAAATTTCAAAATTGTGCAAACGTTTGCCCAATTTCCAAAAAAATTTGTTTTTTAGATAATCTAAAAAACATAGTAATAAGATAAATTCGACTAAAATTCAAGTTCGCGAAGCTCCTTTGAATTAAGTCTCATTTTACATTTTTATAATATCAGATAATTAAACCCTTTACAAAATCGATTTCAGCAAAATTCTATACTATTTTCTCTTTATAACTTCTATTTTCTCATTTATTCTCACTTTTTTGTGCAAACGTTTGCCCAAATTGTATGAGGAATCCTATCCTCTATCAATGAACTCAGTATCCACTATACAGTAGTCGTTTCTGTTCTTTAAGTTGCCATTTAAATAGTCTATAAGTAGTTTAGTAGCCTCATATCCTAATTCTCTAGCATTAATATCTATAGAGGAAATTGGTGGATTTTGATATTTTGTCATAGGTGTATTATTAAAACCTACTATTTTTACTCCTTTAATTTCCTTTTCATTTAAAAATTTATTTGCTCCGAAAGCAAGAAAATCATCTGTAGTAACAACTATTTTAGGAGTTCTTTTTGAAATTATCTCCTTCATAGCCAAATACCCACAGCCTTCTGAAAAATCTTCCCCTTCAATAACCATAGTGCTATCATAACTTAAATTATTTGCTTTAAAAGCATCCTTAAACCCATTTAATCTATCTTTTGAAACATTCCAGTTTCTTTTTCCTCCAATAAAAGCTAAGTCAGACTCTCCATCTTTTATAAATTTATCCACTAGTTTAAACATAGCTTCAAAGTTATCATTATCAACCCATAATACACCCTCTTCATCTGGTCTTCCAATAACTACAAATGGAAAATTTATATCTTTTAAATATTTTATAGTTCTGTCATCTTCTCTAACTGATAATAAACATAATCCTTCTAATAAATTATTAGTTGCAAATTCTTTTATTATTTTTAATTCATCATCATCATTTTTACTAAATGCATACATTATATGATATCCATTCTCGTCTGCTGACATACTCATTCCTCTCATAGCTTCCACGAAAAAAGGATTCTTAAATAAATCATCTGCTTCATTAGGAAGAACTACTCCTAATATCTTAGTTTTGTTGTTAACAAGACTTCTTGCTATGGCATTGGGTTTATAATTTAATTTTTCTATGGCTTTGTTGACCTTTACCTTAGTTTCCTCACTAATTTTAGGACTATCAGATAAAACTCTTGAAACAGTAGAAGGGGCTACGTTAGCTTCTCTAGCCACGTCTTTAATAGTAACTTTCACAAAATCACTCCTTCCCAACTTGTTTATCTAGAATATACCATAAAACTCTTTTACAATCCACAAAGTACCTAAATAGAAAAGCCCTAATTAAAGTTATCTTTATGCTTAATAAAAACTTTTTTTAATTTTTAATGAGGTGAAAAATAAAAAAATATATGAATCTCTCATTTATTGATAAAATTTAATTAATATATTAATATATTTTTATACTTAAATTTATAAGATTAATATAGTTATATAAATTTTATATACTAAAAAATTTTAATTTAAACTTTTAATAAGTAAAGAGGAGAGAATTTATGATGAATAAATATGTTGAATTAAAAAATGGTGTTAAAATGCCAATACTTGGCTTTGGTACTTTTGAAGTAGAAAACGGCCAAACTACTATAAATTCTGTAAAAACAGCACTTAATTTAGGCTACAGACACATAGACTGTGCTTCTCGCTATGAAAATGAAGATAGTGTTGGAATCGCAATAAAAGAAAGTGGAATTCCAAGAGAAGAAATTTTTATTACAAGTAAAGTTTGGAATACTGATCAAGGATATGAAAATACTCTTAAAGCTTTTAATGAAACAATAACTAAGTTAGGGGTTGATTATTTAGACCTTTATCTAATCCACTGGCCAAAAGCATTAAATAAAGAAACTTGGAAAGCATTAGAGAAGCTTTATAAGGATGGTAAAATAAGAGCTATTGGAGTTTCTAACTTTAAAGAACATCACATAGAAGAATTAAAAGAAACTGCTGAAATAATGCCGATGGTAAATCAAGTTGAATTTCATCCACAACTAGCTCAACCAGAACTTCTAAAATTCTGTAAAGAAAATGGCATACAATTAGAAGCATGGGGTCCTCTTATGCGTGGAAAAGTATTTGAATTACCTATTTTAAAAGATCTAGCTGAAAAATATAATAAATCTATTTCTCAAATAGTTCTAAGATGGGATATTCAAATGGGTGTAGTAACAATTCCAAAATCAATTACCCCTCATAGAATTGAAGAAAATTCAAAAATATTTGATTTTGAAATAAGTGATGAAGATATGGCTAAAATAGCAACTTTAAATACTGATGAAAGAGTTGGTCCTGATCCAGACCATATAGTATTTTAAAATTTTATATAATTAAAATAAAAAAATAGTACATAAGTCTAAATTTAGACTTATGTACTATTTATATATGGGAATTTTAAAATGCTACCTATTTAATTTTGAACTGATTTTCTTTCATTTTTTAATAACATACTAAGAGTTAGTGCAAAACCTCCCCATAAAACAGTTGCTCCTATTAAAAAAAATACTATTGATGTTGAATTCATTTTATTCCCTCCTCTATTGAAATTCATCTTAATTTCAATTATAAATTTTTAATTTTATAAAAGTCTTATTTAACTTACCGCTTCTCTTTAGCTATAGCTTTTAATTAACAATTTGAAACAACCTCTTCCTCTTCATCAACATAATCTTCAATTTTCTTATCTTTCCAAGGCTTTTTAGAAATTATTAAAGCACATATTATTCCAAAGGCTATTATGCTCCATCCGTAAACCAACAATGCCGATAGTTCATATCCACCATATGGAGTTTTTATTTCAGTTATAATATTTTGAACTGTCATATATATTAAAAGTGCTGGAGTTACAAACTTAATAGTTATATCCCACCATTTTCCTACTTTAAAATGTGATATTCCATTAGCATGTTCCCTAATTTTCTCTGGTGTAACAATCCAGCCAATTAATATAACCTCTAATAATCCAACAATTACTATTCCATAGTTATTTATAAAGGCATCAACTATATCTAACATATATAATCCAGCTCCAGTTGCGAATATTGAGCTTATAAAAAATCCTATTATACACATTCCAGTTACAACTTTTTTTCTACTCCATCCAAATTTCTCTCTAAATGGTGCTGAAACCGCCTCAGTTAAAGAAACAGAAGATGTTATTCCTGCGAATATTAAACATAAAAAGAATAATGGTCCAAGTAATGAGCCTACAGCACCCATTTCGCTAAATATTTGTGGGAAGGCTACAAAAGCAAGTCCAACTCCACTTGATACAACTTCAGAAACTGGTACTCCTTGAGATGTTGCCATAAATCCTAATATTGCAAAGACTGCTATAGCTGATAAGAATTCAAAACTGCAGTTAGCAAAGGCTGTTACAAAAGCACTATTATTTATATCTGTCTTTCTAGGCAAGTAACTTGAATAAGTCATCATTATTCCTATGGCTAAACTAAGTGAATAAAATACTTGTCCATAAGCTGCTATCCAAACAGATGGTTTCATAACCATAGACCAATCTGGTGTAAATAATGTATTTAATCCCTCTGCTGCGCCTTCTAAAGTTATTGATTTTACCGCTATTATTATCATGATTATAACTAACGTAGGTAATAAAATCTTATTGGCCTTTTCAATTCCTTTTTTAATTCCCTTATAACAAACAAACCAATTTATAACCCAAATTAATGCTATTCCACCTAACACATACCAAACAATTCCACCTAAATCAAAAGGTGATGAACTTAAATTAAGAAAATCATTATGGAAAAATGCATTTGAATCACTGCCCCAACCTTTAGTGAAACTTAATGCAAAATAATTCGCTGCCCAACTTAAAATCATTGAATAATAAGCTACTATAATTGCTGAACTTATAGTTGGCCACCAACCTATCCACTCCCACTTTTTGGATGCTCTTGCTACTGCAAGTGGTGTTGACCCCCTGTATTTATGTCCAAGAGAATATTCTAAAATTAAAAGTGGAATTCCTGCTGTAAATATTGCAAAGAAGTAAGGTATCAGGAATGCTCCTCCCCCATTTGAATAAGCCACATAAGGAAATCTCCAAATGTTACCTAATCCTACGGCTGAACCTATAGCTGCTAAAATAAAGCCAACCTTTGATCCCCACTGCTCTCTTTTTTCATCCATTTTAATGCCCCCTCTTTTATCTCTTTATTTTCCATTTATCTTTTAATATATAATATTACAACTTATCAATAAATTCAAGTGTTTTTTAAATAAATAATATATTTAAATTAATTTTATTATTATTATATTTATAAAACTCCTAATTTATTATCATTTTATTATTTAAAGTATATATAAATTTTAGTAAACATTAGAATTGATATAAATGTTCTACGATTTATTTCATAAAAAAGTAGTTACTTTAATTAAGCAACTACTTTTTGCATTTATTCTTAAATATTTTCTTTTATTAATCACCGATTTTTAGTATTGTTCCTTAACTTCTTTAAGTATAAAATTTAATCTAAAATAAAAAGGGGATGTATCAAAATAACTCATCAATAAAACTTATAAATAATATGAAGAGAATATCTGAATGAACTTTAGAATTTAAGCTATTACGTAGAATAATTTGTGTTAAGAAGCGAAGCTGTTTGACCAGCGGGAGTTCTGAGCTTTAGCAAATTATTCGGAGTAATTGCTATAAATTCTTAGTGAAATTCAGTAATTCTCGGAATATATTTATAAGTTTTATATACGAGTTTTGATACATCCCCTTTTATAATTAAATTATTTCATTAACTTACATATATCATTTGTAAAGTCAACTGGATCTTCAATACTTAGTCCTTCAACAAGTAAAGCTTGGTTGTAAAGTAATTTTGTATATAAATTGAATTTATCTTTATCATTTTCAAGGGCATCTTTTAATGAGTTAAATACTTCGTGGTTTGTATTAACTTCTAAAATCTTTTGAGCTTTTACCCCTTGATTATTAGGCATAGCACTTAAGATTTTTTCCATTTCTATTGAAACTTCGCCCTCTGCTGATAGGCATACTGGATAATTTTTAAGTCTGCTTGAAGCCTTAACTGCACTTATTTTGTTTCCTAAAGCTTCTTTCATAGATTCAAAGATACCTTTATTTTCTTCATTCTCTTTTTTATTTTCTTCTTCTGATTCTATTCCTAAATCACCACTTGATACTGATTTAAATTCTTTTTCTTTATAGTTCATAAGCATTTTTATTGCAAATTCATCTACATCTTCAGTGAAGTAAAGAATTTCGTATCCTTTGTCTAATACCATTTCAGTTTGTGGCATTTTTTCTATTCTTTCATTTGATTCACCAACAGCATAATAAATATATTTTTGATCTTCAGCCATTCTTTCTACATACTCAGCTAAAGTTACCATTTTCTTTTCCTTAGATGAATAGAACATTAATAAATCTTTTAATTCATCTTTGTTCATTCCAAAATCATCGTAAACACCATATTTTAATTGTCTACCAAAAGATTTATAGAATTTTTCATAACTTTCTCTATCATTTTTAAGCATAGATTCTAATTCATTTTTAATTTTAGTTTTTATGTTCTTAGCAATACGACTTAATTGTCTATCATGTTGAAGCATTTCTCTTGAAATATTAAGTGATAAGTCTTGAGAATCTACTATACCTTTTACGAAACCAAAATAGTCTGGTAAAAGTTCTGAACATTTTTCCATTATTAAAACACCATTTGAATATAGTTCTAAACCTTTTTCATATTCTTTTGTGTAATAATCATATGGTATGTTCTCTGGAATATAAAGAATTGCATTATAACTTATCATCCCATCAACACTTATATGCATGTGTCTTAAAGGCTTGTCAAATCCAAATCTTTTTTCCACATAGAAATTATTATAATCTTCATCTGTAAGTTCATTTTTATTTCTTCTCCATAAAGGAACCATGCTATTTACTGTTTCTTCTTCCACGTATTCCTCATGTTCATTTTCTGTTCCCTCTTTAATTCTTGATTTAGTAACATTAAGTTTAATTGGATATCTTATAAAATCTGAATATTTTTTAATTAAACTTTTTAATTTATATTCTTCTAAAAATTCATCATAATTTTCATCTTCATTATTTGGTTTTAAGTGTAAAATTACATCTGTTCCAAAAGAATCTTTTTCAGTTTCTGAAATAGTGTATCCATCTACCCCATCTGATTCCCATTTATATGCTTTATCTGATCCAAAAGCTTTAGTTATTACAGTTATTTTATCCGCAACTAAGAAACCTGAATAAAATCCAACTCCGAATTGTCCTATAATATCAAAACCTTCTTCAAGGGCATTTTCTTTTTTAAATTGTAAAGAACCACTTTTAGCTATTACACCTAAATTTTCATCAAGTTCTTTTTCTGTCATACCAATACCTTTATCTGATATTGTAAGAGTTCTATTTTCTTTGTTTGGTATTATCTTTATATAATAATCGTCTTTATTAAAAGTTAAGGAACTATCTCCTAAAGTCTTATAATAAACCTTATCTATTGCATCACTGGCATTTGAAATTAATTCTCTTAAAAAGATTTCTCTGTTTGTATAAATTGAGTTAATTACAATGTCTAATAACCTTTTTGATTCTGCTTTAAATTCTCTTTTCTCCATTTTGAATTACTCCTTCCAAAACAAAAATCTCTTTTGTTAGCACTCTAACATAACGAGTGCTAACCATATAATTTATATATATCATTTTTTGAAATTAATGTCAATATCAATTATTTTTTATAACTTATTGATAATATTATCTCTTTTAAAATAAAAAGATACATCAAAATAAATCACTGATATCTGTGATTTATTTTAATGTATCTCTATTTAAAACTTTTATTTTTTCTCTATTAATGTTAATGCAGCTATTTGTACTGGAAATATGATTGTTCCTAAAACATAGTTTCTAAGTGCAATTTTAAAATACTGTCTTTATAACTTTATTACTGGCTCTAAAGATATCTGCTTACTTGTATCTTCAAAGTTAAAATTATAATAATCTAAAAATTATATTTAGATTATTATAATTTTTTGCCACAGTATGGACAATACTCATAATCTTCTTTTAAAACCTGCCCACAATTAGGACATCTTCTTTCTAGAGCATTTTTACCATACCTTTTCCCTTCTTGAACACCCCTCATATCTTCCTTTTCTAAGGCTACATCTTCTCCTTTTTCAATAGATTTTCCTTTTTCTTTTGAAATCTCATATATTGAATTACATCTTTTACATATAATATAATATCTTTCATTCCATCTAAAAAGTTGGATAAAAAATATATGAAAATATTCATATATTTTTATTAACTTTCCTTTAGTTTTAACTCCACAGTTGGAACATTCTATCTGATCTAAATCTTTTATTTCTTTTTGTTTATTTTCGACTCCAAATATACCTATAAAAAACATGCTTTTCTCCTATAAAAAATATTATCTTTAAAAATGTATCTATTTATTTTGCCTCTGTACCTATAGCTTATTTCTACTTTCTCTTTACATTTTTCTTCATATATTTAATTATACTTCAATAGCAATCTATTCTAAACTACTACTTAAAAATTCAAATAAATAGTATAATCTGTAATTTAATAATATGTCACTTTAAATTCATTTTTAAGTGAAAGTTAAAATTTTTAATTTTATATCTTGAACTTACACCTTAGAGTAAAGCGAAAAGTCACTTTATTAATTATTCAATACTAATTTGCTCATTATGAATACCTTACTATTTTATCTAAAAATCAACACTATTTTAAACATAGCCAAGTAAAAAAGTTGTATCAAAAATTTAAAATAAAATTTTTTAATACAACTTCTCTTCTTCAAATAAATTTTTATTGTTCATAATCCCTATGTTATTTATTATTAAATAATTTCAAAACATCTTATTATACTAACCTCATTTAATTTAATATTTATCCTCAACTAAAGTTAATAATGCCACTTGTATTGGTAATAATGTAGATCCTTCATCACAATTTCTAAGGGAAAGTCTAAAAAATTGACCATATATTTTTATAACTGGATCGCCATTAATATTCATATTAGTATCTTCACATTGAAAATTGTATTTTTTTAAATATTTAAGTAATTCTTTCTTTAGCTTTTTACGAGAAAAACTAAAACTACCTAATAAAAATGTAAACATATCATTATATTCTTCAAAATCCTCTAATTCCAACTCTCTATGTTTACTTAATGCCTCTTTAAATTCTCTTGAAATACTCATATTCCTCACCCCATAGTACTAATACTTTTAATTATTTAAATTTAAATATCATATTTGGATAAATCTTTTTCAAAAATTCATCTGGATACTTTCTATCTAAAAATCTCTCTAAAGCATTTTTTGCTTGTACACCTTTCATTCTTGCAACTTCTCTTCTTACAGCTAAAGCTGAAATAATGATGTCCGGTATTAATAATACTAAGAATATAATTGTAATTATTTTTATTGCTCCATCTGAAAAACAACCCATAAATTTATCAAATAGTGGATAAATATCTCTTAAGAAAAACACTCCTAGTATTCCCCAAAATACTGAATATTCAACACTCGTTCTTCCATGGATACTGAGGTTTTTACTGTTGTAATCCCATGAAACACTTCCTAAAGTCTTTTCTTGTACCCATGAGCATAAGTACTCAAAAATTCCTCCTATAATTGCACTTATGAAAAATATTATTATTCCATTATAATTAATAAATCTATATAGTATTAATGTAAGAACTATCCCCCCTATTCCATATACTGGACTAATTGGACCATAAATTAAGCCTTTTCTGCTTTCGAAATATCCATGTTTTACATAACACCAAATCATTTCAACACAATAACCTAAAATAGATCCTATAGTAAATATCCATACTATTTTATATATATTCATAGAATTGCTGATATTGAACATATACTCACCTCCATATTTATGTAATAATACAATTATATCATGTTTAGAAAAAATTAACATATAATTAATATTTTGCTTTTATCCATTATTTTTATGATTAGTTTAATATCTTTAAAATCCTATGAATTTTAATATTTTACTTATCAATACTCATAATAGTGTATAAGCATTATTATTTTTGAATTATTGAATTTTTTAATTATTGAATCTTTTAATATTAAGTCTCTCTTTTAAACCAATTTTGATTTTTATAAATAAAAATGCATAATTTCTAAGAAAAAATCTTAAAAATTATGCATAAAACTAATTTTATTATTTATAAAGTGCTTTCTTCATATCCATTAACTACAACTTGAAGTTCTCCTGTATGCGGATCAATAATAAGTCCATGTATATTAACATCAGTAGGCATTAAAGGATGATTTTTTAGGGCTGTTACACTCTCCTTTACAGAGTCTTCTACACACCCAAATCCATGAAGCCATTTTTCTACATCTATGCCACAATGTTTTATAGTTAAAATAGTCTCTTCTGATATTCCTCTACTTTCCATTTTCTCAATCATATCTACAGGATTTAAATTACTCATTCCACATCCATGATGACCTACAACTAAAACATCCTCTGCACCAAACTCATAAATGGCAACAAGTATACTTCTAACAATACTTCCAAAAGGATGCATTATTGTAGCTCCTGCATTTTTTATTATTTTAGCATCTCCATTTTTAATATTCATAGCTTTTGGTAAAAGCTCTGTAAGTCTTGTATCCATACAGGATAGGATTACTAATTTTTTTTCTGGTTTTTTTGTAGCCTTATATTTCTCATATTCTTTATCTTCCACAAAATTTTTATTAAATAATAAAATCTCATCTAGTCTTTTTATGTTTTTTTCCATACCAATACCTCTAAATTATATTTATTATTTATATTTTACATTTTAGATTTTTAAAAATTAACGTTTATAATACTATATCATAATATTGAACCATGTCCTAAAAGCTTTTTTCTTCTAAAATATTAATTTTAGAGCCTTATTAAGAGAAAAAACTAAGTATTCTCCTTTAATCTTAGTATTAAAAAAGCGATTTGTTTCAAATTAGTGTTGATTTTTAACTAAATCTAAAAATCAATATTTACTTAAAACATAACCTAGAAAAATTAAAAATAATAGGATTATGATGAAAAATTTCACCATAATCCTTATTTTTAGATTTATAAAACAATATTCCAATCCTGGTATCCCTTATTTATTATATCTAAGTAATCATCTTCCGGTAATTTATTTCCTTTTTCAACCATCACATAAGCAAATGCCTCATAAAAAACACCATTACTATCTTGAACCTTTAAGTTTATCTTTTCATAAAGATATGGATACCCTTCAAATTCATCTAAATTTTTTAAATCATTTATTGAAAGCTCATAAATAGCTCCATATACCCTTTCCCCTTGGCATGGAATTATATCTGCATATTTATTATAAACTAATTTATAATCCTCAAGATATACCCTAACCATAGGAATAGCTTCAGGGCATCTTCTTTTAATTTGTTCTAAACTTAGATTACTTCCATAAGCAAAATAAACCATATACTCTCCCCTTTTCTTAACGTATACCATATATATTATTCCAATATATCTATAATCTGTTAACTTATTCTACCATAATATACTAAAATAACTCCACTAAAAAGTTAAATTAATTTTTTAGTAGAGTTAAAATTTTATAAATCCTTATGTAATATTGCCAAATATTATTTCTTAATGGATTTATTAAATAATATATTATATATTATTTATATTACTATTCTAAGATTTAATGATATAAATAGTAATATAAAATTTAATCAAATTTATTTTACATAACTAATAAGTTTTTTACACTCATCTTCAATTTCTTCTATTGATTTATGCACATAAATTGCATTTCCACAAGCATAAATACTTTTCTTAGAAGTTTCTAAATTTTCATCTACCTCTGGACCTGTTGTGCTTGGATTTAATTTTAATCCACTTCTTAGTGCAACTAAGCCATCTGAAATCATTGGATAAGCAAACATTACTGTATCACATTTTATAACTTTCTTTTCATTGCCATTTTTTATAGTTACAGAATTTACTCTTCCTTCTCCATGAATTGAAGTTATTTCATAACCAGAATATAAGTTCTCACTTAAATCAAAAACTTCATCTTTAGATTTATCAGTTATGATTCCAGCAATTTTAATGTTATGTTTCTTTAAATCCTCTTGAATCATATAAAAAGTATTATCTCCTACTATAAAGATATCTTTACCTGGAACCATATTTTTAATTCCAAAAGCTTTTTTAGCCATTCCTACAGTTAAAACACCAGCTATACGGTCTCCTGGTATTTGAACTGCATTTCTACTTTTTTCTTTACCACCATTAGCGATTACTATGTTTTTACCTTTTATCTTTTCTACTCCACATTCACTACTTGTGCAAAGAACCTCATTAGAATCTTCTATTTTTAAAACCATAGTATTTAATTTAACATCAACATCTAATTCATTAAATTCTTTTAATAAACTTTCTTTATATTCTATTCCTGTTAAATTACCATTTTCACTTATGTTATAATCAGCTGAATTTAAAGCTCCACCTAAGCTTGGATCTTTTTCTATTAAAAGAATATTTTCTATTCCATTTTTTTTACCATTAATAGCTGAAAGAAGACCTGATGCTCCTCCCCCAATTATAATTAAATCATATTCTCTCATAGCATTAATCCTCCTTAAAACCAATAACTGGTGAACCTTCACTATTTTTGTTTATGTCACTTATATCCACGCCTAATTCTCTGCTTAAGATTTTACTTATAGGAAGTGTACAACCAACACCTTGACATCCTCCCATTGAAGCTCTAGTTCTTCTCTTAATGGCATCAACAGTAGTAGCTGGTATAGGTCTATGAATAGCTTCTACTATCTCACCTTCAGTAACAAATTCACATTTACAAATCATATGTCCATATGCTGGTTTCTCTTTTATTAATTTATTTTTTTCTTCTAAAGAAAGTTCTGCGAATCTAGCTATTTTTTCTCTAGTTCCTTTAAAATTTTTCTTTTCTACTAAATCTAATTTTTCTCTAAGCATATTAACTACATATACCCCTATAGCTGGAGCTGCAGTTAATCCTGGTGAATCAATTCCGATAACATTAATAAAGTTTTCAGCACCTTCTGCTTCTTCTATTATGAAATCTCCATCTTTAGTTTTAGGTCTTATTCCTGAGAATGTATTTAAAATTCTAGCTACAGGTAACTCTTCAACTGATTTTTTACTCTTCTCTAAAATTTCATCAATACCTTCTCTAGATGTTCCTAATTTTTCCCCGCTCTCTGCATTAGGTCCAACTAAAAGATTTCCCTCTGCTGTTGGAGTCACTAAAATTCCTTTACTTAATTTATTTGGAACTTGGAATAAAGTTTTATTTATCATAGCTCCCGCTACTTTATCAAATAAACAATATTCACCCTTTACTGGCTCTATTTCTCTTTTCTTCATACTTACAAGATTGTTTAGGAATGCTCCCTCTAATCCTGATGCATTTATTATAACTTTTCCATTTAATACATCTTGGTTATTTAAAGTTATTTTATATCCTTCTGATACTTTTTCTATATTAGTTACCCTTGAGTTTAATTTAAACTCTACTCCATTTTCAGCAGCATTTTCACCTAAAGCAATTGTCATTTCATATGGACTTACTATACCAGATGTCTTTACACTTAAAGCTCCAACTATACTTTTATTTAAATTAGATTCAACTTCTAAAGCTTCTTCCTTATTAAGTATTTCAAGTCCTTCAACTCCAAGTTTTTCGCCATTTTCCTTTAATCCTTCTAAAGCTTTCATATCTTCATCTGAAAATGCTAAAATAAGTGCACCATTTCTTTTAAAAGGAAATTCTAAATTTCTTGATAAATCATCAAACATTTTATTTCCTTCTATATTTAATTTTGCCTTTAAAGTACCAACTTTTTCATTATATCCAGCATGTACTATACCACTATTTCCTTTTGATATTCCCTCTGATACATCACTATTTTTATCTACAACTAAAACATCTAAATCATACTTTGATAATTCTCTAGCTATTGAGCATCCAACTACTCCAGCTCCTATTACTATAATATCTTTCATACTGTATCTCCTTTTAACCAAAATTTCACTTTAATAAAAGGCTATTAAGCTTGTCTAATAATTTTAAAGTGCAAACTTTCTTATAGCCTCTGCAACACCTGCATGTTTATTATCTGATGTTACATAGTTAGCAACCTCTTTAACTGAATCTATAGCATTTCCCATTGCCACTCCAGTTCCTGCCCAAGTTAGCATTGATAGGTCATTCTCACTATCACCTATACACATTACTTCCTCTTGAGAAACTCCTAAATGCTTAGCAAGCATCTTAACAGCCTCTCCCTTTGAACTTCCTTTTTTCATAATTTCAAAATTATCATCCCATGAAGATACAACTTCTAAATCTGTTGTACAAGCAATTAATTCTTCTTTTGCTTCTTTTAATTTATCTTTAAATTCTTTTTCTACGCATACGCCTTTTAATATTTCTCCATCATATTTCTTAAATGCTTCATCTAAATCTTTAACAACTTCTAATCTTACTCTTTCTTCTTCTGGTAATGTTTTATTTAAAACTTTATACACATGGTTGTCTGGTAATTCTTTTGTTGAAATAATTCCCCAGTTCGTATTAACATATGTAAATAGATTATTTTTCTTTGTTATTCTATTAAAGTCCTCTAAATCTTCAAGCTTAAGAGGATTATTATATATCTCTTCATTATTAGCACCACCAATATATGCTCCATTACAAGCTATAATTGGAGTTTTTAATCCTATTGTGTCTGAGTACATTCTTGCACAATCATAAACTCTTCCTGTTGTTATGGCTACAGTTATTCCTTTTTCTACAGCTTCTTTTATTGCTTTTTTATCTTCCTCAGCAACCTTTTGCTGATCCATAAGTAGAGTTCCATCCATATCAATGCATATTAATTTTATACTCATACTAACCACTTCTTTCTTTTGTTAATTCTCTCTCTTTACATATTTATTATATACCCTTCTTGTTAATAAGTTAAATATTTGTTTTAGATAATAATAATAATCTTATACTTATATATGTAATAATAAAAATAAATTGATTATATTATAAAAAAGTATAGAAATTTTCAATAAATTCCTATACTTTTAAATATCAAATACTTTTATTTTATTTCAATATCTTCAAAAATTGTATTTGCAGTTGTCCATTGTTCAAATCTAACTGATACTACTAAACTATAAAATCCTAAAGTTATTATTATTAATATCCACCAAAGTAACCAATGTCCTATTAATTCCTTAGGATCACCTATAAATTTTAGTCTTTTCCCACAAATAACTGTATACTCACATTTTTCTTCATACTTCATGCAAAGAATCCATGGGTAAGCTAATCCTAAAGTCACTATTCCTAATAATAAACATTTTAAATGATGAAAAATTGTATTTTTAACTGTATTATCAAAGTAGGAGTCATATTTTTCTTTATTTAAAATAATTGATGATTTATGAGCCATTTTATTTCTCCTTTTGTTTATTAATATTTTTCGCTTAACTACACTTATAATTTTCTTAAATATATAATAATACATTTAGAAAAATTATCAACAACTCCTAATTATTATTTCTTTTTAAAATAAATGTATATATAGATTATATGAAAAATATATAATTAACTGTTAATCAATATATTAAAATTAATGCATATATGTAAAAAGCATAGAAAACTTTTAAGCTTTCTATGCTTTTTGATTTATATAACTCTATTTTATTCCCTGTTCAAAAGAAAAAAGGCTATTTTCATCATATATCTTTCTAATCTCTCTTAGCTTGTCCTTATTTTCACCATAATATTCTCTTTCATAATCTTTAAGACCTTCAAAAGGAAAATTTATAAATGATCCTTTAGTTATACTCTCTATATATTCAAAATTATTTTTTATCCATTTTATATTCTCTTCTGCAAAAACATCATCTTCCCAAACAGATTGTATGCCCATAATAAATCTTGCATCTCTATAATAAAATGCTGATGAATCTTTTTCTACATCTGATACTGCTCCACCTAATCCATAAAAAGATATAGCAGCATAATATGCTCCCTCTGCTCTATTGGAAACTATGTCTATAAGATTTTCAATTTCAAAAGTTTCATAATCTCTAAATATAAATCTTCCTGTTGATTTATACTTTTCATATGGAGGATGACTATATTCTATTTTTCTATTAGCTTCTAATACCCTCATGTAGCTCAAATTAAAATTAACTTTTGTTGGTAATTTAAATGGAAGTAATATTTCATTTGCTTCATCTTTATTTCCATAAAATAATCCTGTAATTTTAACTCCTATGCCTTTATCTTTTGAATTATAGATAGCTGTTTTTAAATTCATTCTTCTATCTAAATTTTTAAATGTTTCCTGTAATGTCTTTATTACATAAACCATTTCTTCTTTTTCTACATTAGGATAATCTATATCTATTAAAGTTGCCATCTCTATTTTTTGAGGAATTTTAAAGGTCATCGAAACAACTACACCAAAGTTGCCACCTCCCCCACCTTTAGCAGCCCAAAATAAATCTGGATTATCTTTTTCATTAGCAATAATAATTTTCCCTCTACTATTTATAAACTTTACTTCTAAAAGATTGTCACATCCAAGTCCAAATAATCTACTTGAATATCCCCAACCTCCACCTAGTGCGAATCCTACAACTCCAACTGTTGGACATCCACCTCCTGGAAATGGATATCCTAAAACTCCTAATGCTTCATATATTTCTTCATTCTTAACGCCACCTTCTATAGTGACCATCATGTTATTTTCATCAATAATTATATTATTCATTTTACTTAAGTCTATTACTAATACGTCATTTCCTGTAGAATAACCTTCATAATTATGACGTCCAACTCTTATTCTAAAAGAAATATCATTCTCTTTAGCCCAAGCTAAGGCATTTTTTACATCCTCAATATTATTACAAAATACTATTCCTAAAGGATACTTTTTTATAGCTCTATTCCATGATTCTATACTTTTTTCATATTCTAAATCTCCCCTAGTTATAACTTGTCCAGTCAATTTAGAGAAATCAACATTTATCATAAGCTCACCTTCTATACTAAATACTTTCCTTTAATGATGATATCATAAGTTTTTTATTTATAAAATCAAAAAAAGAAGTGAAAGATTATAACTTTAGTTAAATTAACTAAAATAATCCTTCACTTATTAAACTATATAAGAGAATTATCGTAGAATTTTCCTACAACCTCAACTGTTGGTTGTATATTTACAAAAGCTTCTGGATCTATATCCATAACATTTTTCTTAACAATTAGTAATTCATGTTTTGAAATTACTGTAGTAACTGAACTTAATGGCTCATTAGTATATCCACCATAAAGATTTCTTCCAATTGTAACTCCTCTCATTTGACTCTTAATTAAGCTATCAACTACTTCTTTTTCTTTCTTAGTATATATAGTTACTGTAAGTTTAAATTGCTGTATATAAAATAAGTCTATAACTTTAGTAGTAACATAGATTGAAACTAAGCTATAAAGAGCTAATTCCCATCCATAAACTAATCCTGCAACTAAAAGTATTATTCCATTTACTAAGAATCCTAGTTGTCCAACTGATTTACCAGTCATTTTTTGTACAACTAAAACTATTATATCTGTACCACCAGTAGAGAATCCTGCTCTAAAGCACATTCCTACTCCAGCTCCCATAAACACTCCACCAAATATAGAATTTAATAATTGATTATCAGTAAGTGCTCTTGTTGGAATAAAACCTATAAAAAATGATAATGAAATTATTGAAAGAAAACTATATAAAGTAAATTTCCTACCAAGTTTTCTAAAGGATAAATAAGCAAGTGGTAGATTTAAAATTAGAACCCATGTTGAAATATCAATATGAATATTAAAGAAATCCCCACCAATTGATGATAATAGCTGAGATATTCCTGTAACCCCTGATGAATAAATATGTGCAGGTGTCAAGAAAAAATTAACCCCAATTCCAGCTAAAGCCCCAAAAAGAATTATGGCAGTAATTCTATAGGCAACCTGATAAATTCTTTTGTTCTTTTTATTCACTCACTTCACTCCGTTCAAAGTTATTTTTTTACTATTACTTATTGTTTGAAAATTTATTTAATTCATTATATCATCAATAATTTTCTTTTAAATAGTTTTAATTACTATTTTTACAATTTATGATATTTTATACTTTTTACTAACTATTTATTATTTTCTCTCTATATAAGTTAAAATATTAATATTCGATAATAGTATTTTTTCATATGTCAAAGAAAAATTTTTATAAAGTTGGAGTGAAAAGTCCTCTACTACTTTAATATAAAAAATTTAATTTACCTCTAAGATTTTTTCTGTATCTTTTTCTCTAATCTTTTCTACAAAAGACTTTAATACTAAGCCTATTACCAATCCAAAGAAGGCTGGTAAAACCCATCCTAATCCCTTTGAGTAAAATGGTAATTTTTCAAAAAGTCTATTTATAAACTCTATATTTATACCTGCTCCACTTAATGCATGAAAAACGCTAACTACTGTGGTAAATGCTATAGTTGTACCATAGACAATTGAATTTTCCTTTATAAATTTATCTAACATCGATAAAAGAATAAGCATGATTGCCATAGGATATATTGCATTTAATACTGGTACTGATACTGCTAATATCTTATTAAGCCCCATGTTAGCTAAAATCATACTTGTTACTGTTAATATCCTAACCCAAGAAACATAATTTATTTTTTTAGTTAAAGTTTGAAAATACTGACTACAAGAAGTTATAAGCCCTACACAAGTTGTTAAGCAAGCCAGTGTAAATATTACTGCTAATAAAATCGCACCTGGTTTTCCAAATATATATGTCATAATGTTCCCAAGAGTTTGAGCCCCATTCTCTGTTAGTCCAAATCTTCCTCCACTTGTAGCTCCTAAATGAGCAAGCATTGAATATATTAAAATCAATAATCCTCCTGCTATTATTCCTGCTTTTACAGATGTTTTAACAACGTATTTTTCTTCTTTTACCCCTTTTGATTTGATTACAAGAGCTATAACAATTCCAAAATTTAGAGCGGCAATTGTATCCATAGTCATATATCCATCTAAAAATCCACTTATAAATGGTGATTCTTTATAAACCCCAGTTACCTCTCCATAGGCTCCTAAAGGCTTAAAAATACTGGCTATAAAAATCAATGATATTAATATAAGTAAGCTTGGTGTTAAAACTTTTCCCATTCGATCTACTAACTTTGCTGGTGATAAAGATAACCAATATGCCACAGCAAAAAATACAAAAGTATATATAAATAAAGCTAAATTATTAGATATAAGTCCTTTTGGTAAAAAAGGTGCTACCGCCATTTCAAAAGGCAAACTTCCTGCTCTAGGTATCCCTAACCCTGGTCCTATTGAAATATATATAAGTACAGTAAAAAACGTTGCAAAAAGCGGATTTACTCTACTAGCTAAGGCATGTAAACCTCCTGATTTAGCCACAGCAACTACTCCCAAAACAGGAAATCCTACTGCCGTAACGAAGAAACCTAAAATAGTAATCCAAGTGGCTCCCCCAGCAGCTTGTCCTAAAAATGGCGGAAAAATTAAATTTCCAGCTCCAAAAAATAATGAAAATAACATTAAACTTACTAATAACAAATCTTTTCTTGATAATTTTTTCATAAATACCTGCCCCATTTCTTTTTTTATTGACCGTATTTTAAATAATAATTATGTTTTAAATAAATATTAATTTAAATCAAATCTAAATTAATATTTTACTCACTCTAAAAATTAATATAAAATATAGTCTTACTTTTTAATCACTGTAAAAAATTATAATTTCACCTTCTATGTCCATAAAAAAGCCCCCTTTAAAAATAAAAATACCTCGTCCCCTTATAAAAAGGGACGAGGTTTAATCGCGTTACCACCCTAATTCTATAAATATAACCTAAATAAAATAGATTAAACTTATAGCACTCGTAAAATACGTACTAAATAATACGCTTTTCCTTTAACGGTGAAAATCCGATAAAACTTACTAAAATATAGCTTCAGTTTTACTTCTCCGAGATGATTTTCAGATATACCTTGAACATTGACTTTCAGCAAATTGTCAACTCTCTGTGGAACAATAAATATTTCTTACTTTTTCTCTTCATAGAATTTGCTTTTGAATTTATATGTATATTACCTTTTATTTTTCCATCTGTCAACTACAAGTGTATTTTTTATTTATTTTTTATTCATTTCTATTTTTAATTAATAAAAAATAAATTATAATGAATAATTTTTCTTATTTTAAAACAAAAACTAATCTCTTAAAGTTCTTAAAAGGTTTAATAAAAAACCATATTAATCCCTTTTGATTAATATAGTTTTTTATTTATAATAACTAGTGTATATTTATAGCCAGTTAAATATGCTATTTTTTCTTATAAAAACTAATATTTTTTCGGACTTTTCTCTTCAGATATTAATGTATTAATTTTTTCTATTAGTTCTCCGATTTCTCCCATAGTTCTTATAGTAAAATCAGCTTCCCATTCTAAGAATTTTTTTTCTGTCTCTTGTATTGCCTCTTCTTTTTTTTCGACTGAAAGAGAATTAAATTCTTCATAACTTAAACCCATTGTAGAACTACCAACAACAACTCCAACAGTCCATACTCCTGCACTTTTTCCTTCTTTTATATCTGATTCAGTATCTCCAATTTTAATTGCACTTAAAACAGAGGAAATTTTTAATTCTTCTAAATTTCTAAAAATCATATAAGGATATGGTCTCCCACATGAATTTGTTGAATCTGCAGTAATCCAAAAATCTGGTTCATAACCATTTTCTTTTGCTCCCTTAGTTACTATATCCATCATTGAATTAGTATATCCTGTTGTTGATCCAACTTTTATGTTATTTTCTCTTAAATATTTAATTGCATCTAAAATTTCTGGTATAGGTTCAGTATATTTTGAAAGAGATTCTAAAAGAGTTTTTTCAAATTTACTATGAAGTTTCTCAACATCATCTTCAGTAAATTCTCTACCATAGTTTTCTCTCCATAACCCCCTAATTCTATCCATCTCAAGCATAGTTCTTATATGATCTCTCTTTAGCATCCCCATTGGCTTTCTAGCCTCTTCCATAGTTACATCTATTCCTGCATCCTTGAATATATCTATGAATACATTTATGGGTGCAAAGCATCCAAAATCCACAGTTGTTCCAGCCCAGTCAAATATTACTCCCTCTACTCTTTTCATCTTTATTTTCCCTCCATATAATTTTTAATTATGCTACAAAGTTTTTCTATATCCTCTATATAAATTTCTCCAATATTTCCCACTCTAAATGTATCTGCATAGGTAAGTTTTCCTGGATAAATTACAAACCCTCTTTCTTTTATATATTTATAAAACTCTCCGAACTCAAACTTATCTCTATCTAAAAAGAATGTAGTTATTATAGGGGATTGTAAGTTTTCATCTATATATGCTTCGATTCCTATTTCTTTTAATCTAGCTCTAAGAAGTTCATTGTTTTTCTTATATCTATCATATCTTGCTTGAACTCCACCTTCTTCTCTTAACTCATCTAAAGCCTTAGAAAAAGCTGCAACTACATGAGTTGGAGATGTAAATCTCCACTTACCATCCTTGTCCATCTCTTTCCATTGGCTATATAAATCTAAAGAAACACTTCTTGATATTCCTTCACACTTTGAAAGTTTTTCAGTATTAGCTATTATAAAACTAAAGCCCGGTACCCCTTGTATGCATTTATTAGCACTACTAATCAAATAATCTATTTTTAATTCATTGATATCTATTGGAATTCCTCCAAAACTACTCATAGAATCAACTATAAAACTTTTATTATATTTTTTACATAACTTTGCTATATCCTCAAGGGGATTTAATATTCCTGTTGTGGTTTCACAATGAACCATAATAACATGTGTTAATTCAGGGTTTTCCTTTAGAATATTCTCTATTTCATACTTATCAGGTAACTTATCGTAATCACAGCTATAAACTAAATTATTAATTTTTAAGCAATTAACCATACTAACAATTCTTTCTCCATAAGCTCCATTAGTAATAATTAAAGCTTTATCTTCATCTTTTATTGCACTTGTTAGAACTGACTCAACTCCAAAACTTCCACTACCTTGCATTAAAACAACAGTGTACTCATCACCTGAAACATTTCCTATTTCCAAAATATCTTTTCTTATTTTTTGAGTTATTCCTTTGTAATCATCATCCCATGTACAACGATCAAAAAGCATTTCTTCCTTTACTGTTTTAGTTGTTGTTAAAGGTCCTGGTGTTAAAAGTTTATAATTCATTTTTCTCTCCCTCTCACTTTATAATTTATACTTTGGCTCTTTTTTAAACTAGTGTTGATTTTTAGCTAGCCCTTCAGACCTAACTTAATTTCGCAAAGTATTGCTATCATCCGCTTCAGAATAATAGCTAAAGCTTTTAAACTCGCTATGCTCAAACAGAAAAAGCTTCTTAACGCTATTATTCTTACGCATATAATGCAATACTAACTGCTCATTAAGATAATCTTACGGTTCTATCTAAAAATCAGCACGTACCGAAAACAGATCCTATATTTAAAATTACTTTGCTTCATTAAAAAATTCTTGATGTTCATTTAATAGTTCTGCAGTTAAATTCTTTTCAAACTTTTTTTGATAACTAGGTTTATTAAAATCCTGAACTATTTCTCCTTTATATAAAGGAACAGGATAATTATTTATTAACTTTTTTCTTGCCTTACTTAATATTATTTCTGTCATTCTCATAGATAGTTATTGCCTATCTTTATTATCTTTTTTAAGAACAGCTACTGCCTCTGTAAGAGAATAATTCCCTTCTAGTGGATCTACATAGTCTATTGCTTTTCCTTGTTTCTTATATAAAATAGCCTGATGCCTTAACCCAAATCCTATTGCAACTTCTCCAACGCTAACTTTTTTAAGAGGGGCTGAACCTGATGACTCTATATGAGATTCTGAGTTATTAATAATTCCTCTCATAATCTCTTTTCCTTCCTCTTCTCCATAAGCTCCTATTACACCTTGTACTAAAAGCCATCCTGTTGAAGAATTCATTATGTTTGGTATTGATATCAATCCCTTATACTCTTCTTTTGTAAGATCCTTTAATGATTTTGGAAACTCTAATCCCTTATAATTTATAAAATTAGTATTTATAAACATGGTTCCTGTATTAGATAAAATAGGCAGATAAAAATCTGGATATTCTTCTAATGTATCTAACTTGAAATCTAAGGTCTCAAACATGTTATGCTTAACTTGTGCACTTTCTAAAAAATATGAGCTCATGGTTACTATATCAGCCTCCATGTTTTTTCCTTCAGCTAATAACTTACCACCTAATTCTGATGTACCTATAGGTTGAACAATATACATATCTTCATATCCTTCACTATCTAAACTCTCTTTTATAAATTGGATTGCTTCATCATCTGCATTGGTATAAATGATTATTTTATCCTCTACTTTATTTCTACAAGAAATAAAACCAATGATTAAAACTAAAATAACACCTAAAGAAGTAGCAATTTTAAATCTTTTGTTTAAAAATTTAAGTCTCTTATTTTCAACTTTTTTCTTATCATCAGCTAAATTTCTTTTTATGCTCTCTGAAAAAACTCTAACTATAATATTTGTAATAAAAACTAGAATGGATAAAATAAATATATTATTGAAATCTCCATAATGTTGAAATTCCTTAATTTTACTTGTTATCACTGTAGTTCTAGCTGTAATTAAAAATATAATTGCACTTATAGTAACCATTGAATTTATAAAGTAATAACTTATCATATCTATTATTGTTAATATTGAATTAGGAATTACTACTCTAAAAATCGTTTTCCCCCAACTATCTCCTAATAATTCTGCTGTGGTTTCCCATGATGGATTCATCTTTGAAAGGGAACTTTTTGCCATCATATATGGAGTAGTAAAAAAATGTACAATATTGCAGAGTACTATTATTGTAAAAGTACCTTTTAAATTACTTTTATTAAATAAAAATAAGTAAGCTAATCCTAAAACCATTCCTGGAACAGTATTAGTTATCATAGAAAAAACATCTATTGATTTTTTTTCTTTATTACTCATATTTGTTCTAACATTTATAAGAGCAGCTACATATGCAATAAACGTTCCAATTAATGCTGTCATAAATGCTACTAAACAAGAATTTTTGAATATATCTATTATTTGATTAGATTCAAAAGCTTCTTTAAAAAACTTTGTAGTAAAGCTCATGTCATAAGGAAAATCATTAACAAATGGAACTATAAATATAACTATGAAAATAGATATAATTACAATCATTATTAAAATTGAAAATATAGAAAAAATTGAATCTCTAAATTTATTTTTAGTAAGTTCAACTTTTGATATCTTGTCATAATGGAAATCAAATTTTTCCAAGTACCCAAGAAGTAATATACCCATAGCTGATGGTATTAACATAAATATTGCAATGGCAGCTCCTAATTCAAAGTTAGGCATAGATCCTAACATAACCTCATAAAGCTTTGTTGAAATTACACTATATGTACCACCTAAAGATGCTGGTATACCAAAATCAGTGAAACTAAGTACAAAAGACAATAAGAAACTTCCTGATAGTGTCCCAATTAATGGTCTAACAATAGTGCTAAAAAAGCTCTTTATATTCCCATCTCCCATAAGTTTTGAAACTAAAATAAATTTTTTATCAATATATTGAAATGAATTATTTATAAGCAAAAATGCTGACGGCAATGTATAGATCAAATACCCAATTAATAGCCCATTAAAACCATAAATTTCGAAGATCTCTCTCCCTACAAATCTTGTTATTAATCCTTCTTTTCCAAAGGAATACATAATGGCAAACCCATATGTTATTGTTGGTAAAAGCATAGGTATTGATATTGATATATTTAATAACTTTTTTATTCTTTCTGAAAAGTTCGTACAATTTACTCCATATGCTAATAAGAAAGCTAAAGTTGTTGTTATTGTTGCTGTTATTAAAGAAATTTTCAAACTATTTATTAGAGCTATAAAAACTTCTTTACTGCTAAATATCAACATATAATTTGATAACCCAAATCCATCTCCTTCTTTAAATGAATTTATAAAAAGTATAAATAAAGGAGAAATAAGAAAAACCATGAAAAAAACTAAAATTATTAAATATAGTGATTTTATTTCTATCTTTTTTCTATGCATAACATTCTCCAAATAAATTATAAATATTTTCTTTTTTTATTATTAATTGTCTTAATATAAACTCTTGTATAAAGTTATTTTCAGGCTTATTTATAATTTCTTTTGGAGTTCCAAATTGAGATATCTCTCCTTTATCTATAACTAAAATCTTGTCTGACATTGTTAGTGCTTCCTCTGGATCATGTGTTACTATAATTGTTGTAAGATTATATTTTTTAGTTATAGTTTTTATTTTATCTTTTATAGTTTCTTTTATTACTCCATCTAAAGCACTTAAAGGCTCGTCTAAAAGTAATATTTTCGGTCTTGTAGCTAAGGTACGTGCTAAAGCAACTCTTTGTTTCTGTCCCCCAGATAAATATTGTATTTTTTTATTTAGATGAGGTTTTAATCCCAATAAATCAATTAATTCATCTAATTCTTCTGTTGATATTGTATTTTTCTTGTTTTTCAACCCATAAATTATATTTTCATAAGCATTAAGGTTTGGGAAAAGAGCATAATCTTGAAAAACTATATTAAACCCTCTCTTTTTCATTGATACATTACTTATATCATTTCCTTCAAAAATTATTTCTCCATTATCAACATCTGTAAATCCCAAAATTATATTTAGCAAAGTAGTTTTCCCACTTCCACTTGGACCTAGCATTGATACTATTTCTCCCTTTTGTATTTCAAAACTAACTCCATCCAATACTGATTTACCATCAAAAGCTTTTTTTATATTTCTTAGTTCTAACACTTTTATTCCCCCTAATAAATCACTACTTAATTTCTTTAACTTAAGTATAACTTCTCTTAAGTTAAACCATATTATGAACATGTTAAAACTAAGTAAAATATTACAAAGTTATTATAAACTCTTTACTATATGTTTATCAACTCTTTATTTTAACTTTGTAAATTATCCTAAATTCTTTAACTTAATAGTAATAATATGATAAAATTTCTTTATATCTATTTTTATGGGAGGATTAAAATGTTACCTAGCGAAAGACAAAACAAATTTTTAGAACTTTTATCCCAAAAAGATGTTGTAACTATTATAGAGTTTTCAAAAGAATTTCAAGTATCAATTGAAACTGTAAGAAGAGATTTATCCATATTAGAAAAGGCAGGTAAAATTCAAAAAGTTTATGGTGGAGCTAAACTTAAGGATTTAAACTTTAGTGAACCATCTATGGAATCTAGAATGAATACTAAACTTTCTCAAAAGGATGCTATAGGTAAAAAATGTAGTGAATTTATAAATGATGGTGATTGTATTTTTATAGATAGTGGATCAACCCCTCATCATATAGCTAAAAATCTTTCAGATAAGAAAAATCTATTAATAATAACTAATTCATTATTAGTAGCTAATGAATTAATAAATACAGATTTTGAAATCATAATAATTGGTGGATCAGTAAGACATAGTGAACGTTCTATTGTATCTTATAATTACCTTTTTAACTTTTCTGAATTAAATATACAAAAAAGTTTTTTAGGAGCTGGTGGAATCACTGCTAAAAATGGAATTTCTGACTTTGATATGCAAGAAGCTGTTACTAGAAAACATATTCTTGAACGTTCCAAGGAAGTTTTCATAGTTGCCGACAGTAGTAAATTTGGAAAAGATGTAACTATTAATATAGCTCCTATTGATGCTATAGATTATATTGTTACTGACTCATTCTTAGATAAAAATCTTCAAAAAACCTTTGAAGAAGATAAGCTTATTATAGCTGAAGTTTAAAACAGAACCTAAAAATAAAAAATAGAAGAGATTAAATTAAGTTTTTTATTTAATCTCTTCTATAAACTGTATATTCTAATATCTTACTTAAAAAGTTTTCTGTATTTAGGTCCTATTTTTTCTATTAATAAAGTTCTTAATTCATCTATTAAAGAACCTTCTAAATCAATCTTTCTTATTATGGAAACCTGTCTTCTATTGAAATATATTAAAAAATAATCCTTAGTCTCTATTACCTCATAAAATTTGTAATACTTAACTTTACTTTTTCCTTTAAAAGCTGTACTCTTAACCACTACAACATCATCAAAGAAATCTAAAGTTTCTATTGCCTTTAAAACTCCAGCTTTATCAGCCTTGACTCTTTCTCTATTTTGAAATTCAATTTTCACAATTATTGCAAATAGAGTTATAGCTAATAATATTAACCAATAAATTAAAAAGCTCTTTATTTCAAAAGCTCCATTATTATAAGAAACAAATCCTGCCATTAAAGCAGTAATTATTATAATAACTGGTATTGTAAATTTCTTTCTTAAAAAAGTAGCTATGTACAAAAACCTATGGTAATCTTTTTTATCCATAGAGGTTTTTATGGTAAATAATTTCTTTTCGCTCATGTTAAACTCCCTCATGAAATATTTATTATAATAAGTATTTTATCAAAACAAGATAAATTAATAAATATTCAAAAAAATTTGTGTCAGAACTAAATTCTAAAAGGTCTAGCTACTACAAATAAAATTATTTTTGCTTAGCTTGTATTTCTTTTTCTAATTTAGCATTCTCATCTTTAAGATTTTTTACATTACCTTTAAGACTTTTCAGTTCTTTGTCATCATATAATTTTTCTGTATCATTTTTTATAGTCTTTATTTTTGCAACCTCTTCATTGTATTCCTTTGAGTAATCATGAACCATAAGGTTAGGCGTAATACCTAAAATCACCGCTAATACAATAACTACTTTATGAGTCTTTATAAAATCAATAATCCTACTCATCATTTATACCTCTAATCAATTTAATTTATCTAATTCATTCTTAAGATCAGCATTTTTCTTTTCTAAATCTTTTTGCTGAGAAATCAATTCTTCTTTTTGTTTTTTTATTGTCTCTTTAGCATCTATTTGACCTTGTTCTAAAGCTTCTCTTTCCTTTTGTACTGCTCTTAATTCAGTTTTGCTATGATAAACCATCGGTTGTAAAAAACTAAAACCTATTGAAAAAATTGTAAGCAACACTATAAAAGATATTATTTGATTGGCTATTCTTTTTGCTAAGCTTTTCTCTCCATTATCGCTTCCATCATCATAATTATTATAGTAATCATCCATAATTTCTCTCCTCCTCTTAAGTATCCGTTTTCATTCTATCATATTTTATTATCATTATATATATTTTAATCCTTTAAATTTCTTTTTTTGTAACTATTTGGATATTATTAATGAGTATAATTATATTTACAAACAATTAATTATGGAGGATTGTATGAAAAAATTTAGTGCACTTATTATACTAATCTTTATTCTGCCAATAAGCACTCTTTTTTTAGGATGTGGTAGCTCACCTAAAGATGAAATTATAAAATCACCTAACAAAATTTTTGTTTACTATGATGGCTCTCCTATTGAAATTTCAAAGGATGATAAAATATTCAAAGAAATAGTTGAATTGACTAACAAAAGAATAGATAAAGATAAAATTTCTACTGCTCAGGATGTTGTTTCCGAGAACTATGTGGATTCTCTAAAGAAAGAAAAGCTTTCCTTAGAATTTTTATATGAAGAAGAACAAGAAATGAATTTAACTGGTGATGGCTTCACCCCTATAAAATATACCAAACTCTTCTTTCCTTTAGTAATTAGTGATAATTCAAATTATGATTCTAGTTCTATAATAGGTACTTTTCAATATAGTAATATACAAGGATATACTGATTCCTCTAGAGGCTCCCTAAATGAATCTAAAGAACTAGTAGAACTTCTTATGAACAACATCACTAATAAAAAATAATACTAAATAAGCTATAGCAAAATAAATTTCTACTATACCTTATTTTTATATTTTATTAGATTATATTATTTAAATTATTAAGGAGATTAGTATGAAAAAAGTTAGTACAATTTTATTATTAATGCTACTACCCATTAATTTTTTATTTCAAGGATGTAATATATCTAATGAGGAAATCATAAAACCACCTAATAAAATCGTTGTTTACTATGATGGTGCTCCTATTGAGGTTTCAAAAGATGATAAAATATTCAAAGAAATAGTTGATTTAACCAACAGAAGAATTGATAAAGATGAAATCTCTACTGTTAAGGATATTGTTTCCGAAAACTATGTAGATTCTCTTAAGACAAAAAAACTTTCCTTAGAATTTTTATATGATGATGAACAAGAAATGAATTTAACTGGTGATGGCTTTATGCCTATGAAATATACTAAACTATTCTTTCTTTTAGTTAGTTCTGAAAACTTAGATATATCTAACTACTTTCAATACGGTACTTCTAAGAATGGATATACCAATTCATCAAGAGGACCACTAAAAGAATCTATAGAACTTATAGAACTTATAATGAATCAGGTAGTTAATAAATAGCTTAAAGTTTAGTCTAAACAAGTTTTTATTTATAAATATTACTATAGTTTAAATATCTATAGAATAACAAAATAAGGTGCTTTAACTCTTAATTCTTAAGAACTTAAATGCACCTTATTTTTTTAATTTTGTAGTTTAAAATTTATTTTGTAAGCTTCTTAAGGCTTGTAATAATCTACTTCTTCTTTAAGCTTTTCTATTGATTTAACTTTTATTTTTCCTGAATTATAATCAAGAATTCCTTCTTCTACCAACTGATTTATTATTCTATTTATACTTCTAATATTTGATCCTACCCCTTCAACTAATAAATCTTTGGTAATAACCAAATTATTTTTATAAAGTGTGTTTAATATGATGTACATAACCCTATATCTTAAAGTGTAGAAAGCATTAACTCGCTCTCTTTTACAACAATCATAATTTCTTTCTGCTATAAGCTTACTTATAAACACTGAAAACTTATTGTCTAATTCCATCCATTTAACAAAAGCTTCTTTACTTATCTCTAATGTTTTACATTCTGATAAAGCTTCTACTGTTGTGACAACTTCCTTATCAATTAAAGCTTCTAATTCACCAAATATGGTTGCTTCACTATCAATGTCTTCTAAGTATATAGCACCTGTAAAATCTGAATGATATGTCTTTATTTTTCCTTCTAATAAGACATATACAAAATCGCAACCTTCATTTTGAATTAATAACTTTTCTCCATATTTAAAACTTCTATGTTTTAATTCTTTTTTAATCTCTTTTGGACAGTTATTTATAAACTCTATTAATTCGCAACCTTTCACTTATAATCACACCCATAAAAATAGTTTTATCTATTATAGTGTTAATTTATTTTCACCTTGTTCCTTATAACTAGCGTACCATTCCAATAATCCTGATATTGATAAGATTAATTGAATAGCAACTAAAATTAACATTACATAGTATCCATTTAATATATATATAATTATAAACAATATGTTGCTTAATATCCATAAAATCCAGTTTTCATATAACTTCTTACTTAACCAATACTGAGCTACTAAGCCAAGTACAGCTGTTAAACTATCTAGTACTGCGTTTTGAGCATGTAATATATTTATTTCTATATATCCCCAAACTGCCCATGCTGCTAATATAACAATAGTCCATATTATTTGTCCTTTATTGGTTAATCCTGATGTTACTACGTTATCCTCTTGATCTGCATTTTTAACCCAATAATACCAACCAAATATGTTAAAACCAACTTGGAAACAAGCTAATATTGCTAAAGCATATAATCCTGTGTTGTAGTATATGTATAAATAAGCTAATACTGTAATTATTCCAAATATAAAGTTTGATACCTTTTCTCTAGATAATAACCATACATTTATTATTCCCATTACCGATGCAAACATTTCTATTGCGCTTGAGTTTATTGAAAATCCTACTAATAAACATATAGCACATGATATTACAACAAATAATGGGCTACAAGTATATGAAGTAAATTTTTTCATTAATTCCATAATAATATCCTCCTTAGTTTTCTAATTTCCCTTTAAGATTTTATATTAATTTCTTTCTAAATATTTAAAGAACAAATCCACTTTTTGATTCTAATATTCCTTTAAAAATTGATTCACAATACTTGTACATTTTTCAGCAATACTTTTAAAATTCTCTAAGACCTCTTCGTGAGTTATTTCTTCATCTGAGTATGCTGCCGCTAAGCAAGGTACTCCTGAAAATCCTAAGACTTTCATTCCACAATGATTAGCTACTATAACCTCTGGAACTGTTGACATTCCTACAACATCGGCCCCTAAAGAAGCTGCCATTAATGTCTCCACAGCAGTTTCATAGCTTGGTCCAGAGAACATTGCATATACCCCTTCTTTTAAGTTTATATTTAAATCTTTTGCAATATTTTTAACTTTTTCTCTTAACACTCTATCATATGGATAGCCTAAATCAGGAAATCTCTCACCAAATTCAGATAAATTTTCTCCTCTTAATGGATTATCTCCAGCAAAGTTTATATGATTTCTTATTACTAGTAAATCTCCTGCCTCAATACTTTCTTTAGCCTGTCCAGAACAATTAGTAACTATAAGTGTTTCAACTCCTAAAAGCTTCATTACCCTAATAGGCAATGTTATCCTTTGCATTGAATGCCCCTCATAATAATGGCATCTTCCTTTCATGGCTACAACCTCTTTACCATGTAACTTTCCAATTATTAAAATACCTTCATGTCCATCAATAGTAGGTACAGGAAAGTTAGGTATATCCATATATCTATAATATTCAGCGTCCTCTATTTCATTTGCTAAATCTCCTAAGCCAGTTCCTAAAACTATACCTATCTTAGGAGAATATTTACTTTTAGAATTTATATATTCATAAGCTTCTTTAATTTCTTTTGATAGATTAATCATTGATTCTCCTCCTCATTTATTTCCTACAAGCTTATTATTAAATATTAGGTAAATGTTTTCAAGGACATTTGTCCAAGAGTTTTTCACCTAAAAAATTCATATAATTGTATAAAAAAATAAGTACGTCAATTAAAATTTGACGTACTTATTTTTCTGATAATTATAATATTTGTCTTTAATATATCTTAATTTAAATAATATTCTATAACTCTATTTCCACTCTGAAACATTTTCTAATCCTGGAATAGATGATGCTTTAAATACAGGCTCTTTTATTCCTGCTTTCTTTTGCTTTGTATAGTCTTTTAAAACTAAGAAAGCTTTTTTGCTAAGTAATGTTATTGCTATTAAGTTTAATATTGCCATAAGTCCCATAAATAAATCAGCTAAGTTCCAAACTATTTGTATTTCTGCTACTGATCCAAATAAAACCATACCAATAACTAATACTCTATATATAACTAAGAAATATTTTTTACTATTTAAAAATTCTATATTTGACTCTCCATAATAGTAGTTACCAACTATTGAACTGAAAGCAAATAATAATATACATATTGCTAAGAATATTCCTGCCCATGATCCTAATTCAGTTGTTAATGCATTTTGTGCAAGAGATATTCCTGTTATAGACTTGTCCATATAATTAACATCTGATAAAAGTATCATAAATGCTGTACAGCTACATATTAATAATGTATCGGTGAATACACCTAATGTTTGAATAAGACCTTGCTTAACTGGGTGACTTACATCTGCAGTCGCTGCTGCGTTAGGTGCACTACCCATACCAGCTTCATTTGAGAAAAGCCCTCTCTTTATTCCCATAAGTACGGCACCACCTAAAGTACCACCTACTACTTCTCTAAATCCGAAAGCATTTTCAAATATTAATTTTAAAACTGAAGGTAACTCTGTTATATTAGTTATTAAGATAAATACAGCTACCCCTATATAAGCTAATGCCATTACAGGAACTATAACTTCTGAAACCTTAGCAACTCTTGTAACTCCTCCAAATATTACGAAGCAAGTTATAATAGTTATTATTACCCCTACTAATAATCTATCTGTTCCAAAAGCATTATTAAATGCTATAGTTATTGTATTTGCTTGAACTGAATTGAATATTAATCCAAAACATATTGATATAAGTATTGAGAATGCTACACCCATCCATTTTTTATTAAGTCCTTTTTGCATGTAATAAGCAGGACCTCCTCTGAATGTACCATCTGGATTTTTTTGTTTATATACCTGTGCTAATGTTGATTCAACAAAGCTTGAAGCCGCTCCTATTAATGCTATTAACCACATCCAGAAAATAGCTCCTGGACCTCCTAAAGAAATGGCAATTGCAATACCAGCGATATTTCCTGTACCAACTCTTGATGCTGTACTAATACAAAAAGCCTGAAAAGAAGATATACTTCCTTTTTTCTTATCTTTTTTAGAAGATGCTGTTATACCATCTCCTAATAGTCTTATCATTTCTTTAAAATACCTAAATTGTACGAATCTTGTTTTAATAGAAAAATAAATTCCTAAAACTATAAGTAACGCAATTAAGATATAACTCCATAATACATTATTAACATTTGAAATTATTTGATTTAACAATTCCATCCCTTCATCCTCCGTAAAACACAAATTTAACTTTTTATTAATTCTACACTACAAATAAATAAAATGCAAGAATTATTTTTAATCCTTCATTATTCATTATTTAACCTCAATTATCATAGTATATGCACTATTTATTGCAAGGTTGTCTATACATTAATTCATCTATATAACTTTTAAAATATACCATTTTCGAATATATTTTTATTATAACTATATATTTTTCGTTTTTTTCATACTCCTTTTAATTTTATTAGAATTATGTTAAATAATTATGAAGAATCATATCATTAAATTTTTTATAAAAATAAATAAATTTTAGACAACGAACAATACAAACACTTGATATTTAAATTTTTCGTGATATAATATATAATAATTTTAACTCGTATATAATCGGTAATATGGTCCGAAAGTTTCTACCTGCTAACCGTAAAACAGCAGACTACGAGGAGTTGTACGATATATCTAGAAATACTAGTGTATAAAAGCAACACCTCTAAAAAGGTGTTGCTTTTTTTATTAAGTATAACTTCCTAAAAGTTCTAAGAAAACTTTCTTTATATGAGTTTTAAGATTTAAAAATATATCCTTTTAAATAAATAGTTCTTTTAAGATTGTTTTCAAGTTTGAACTAATATCTTGTATTCTTTCTAGACTTATAGAGAATTTTTATTTAAGAAATATATTAAAAATCTTAGATTTAATTATTCTAATGAAAATTATAAGGAGATGAAAAGATGGAAAAGCAAAAAGTGAAAAATACGGAAGTTAACTTAATTTATGGAGTAGATGATGATTTAGATTTACCTAAAAAAGTTTTATTTGGACTTCAACATATATTCGCTGCCTTTGGAGGAATTATCGTTGTTCCTTTAGTTATAGCTACCTCTCTTGGCTTCGATAATAAGACTACAACGGCATTAATAAGTGCTTCAATTTTAGCTTCTGGACTTGCTACAGTTATACAAGCTAAGGGAGTTGGAAAGGTTGGTGCAAGAGTTGCATGTATTATGGGGACTGATTTCACCTTTGTATCACCAGCAATTTCAGTAGGTTCAGTTCTTGGCTTACCGGGGATCATTGGGGCTACAATACTTGGATCTTTATTTGAAGTTATTTTAAGCTTCTTTATAAAACCTTTAATGAAATTCTTTCCTCCTCTTGTTACTGGAACTGTAGTTGCATTAATAGGATTAACTCTACTTCCTGTATCAATAGATTGGGCTGCTGGCGGTGCTGGTTCATCTAATTATGCTAGCTTAGAAAACTTAGCTGTAGCAATGTTTGTATTGGTAATAACTCTTTTACTTAATAATTATGGAAAAGGAATGATTAGTAGTGCCTCAATACTTATAGGTATAGTTGTTGGATATATAATTTGTATTCCTCTTGGATTAGTTGATTTTACTCCTGTGAAAGAAGCTAGTTGGTTATCATTCCCTAAGATACTTGAATTCGGAGTAACTTTTGATGCTAAAGCTGTAATGGCATTTATCCCTGCTTACTTTGTTGCTACAATCGGAACTGTTGGTTGTTTAAAAGCTATTGGAGAAACATCTAACATTGATATTGATGATAAAAGAGTGGCTGCTGGAGTATTATCTGATGGTGTAGGAAGTGCCTTAGGTGGATTAGTAGGTTCTTGTCCTAATACTTCTTTTAGCCAAAATATAGGTATTATTTCTCTTACAAAAGTAGCTAGCCGTCATGTGGCTGTTATGGCAGGAATACTATTAGTTATACTTGGCTTTTTACCTAAGGTAGCTGCTATAATAACAGGAATACCAAACCCAGTTTTAGGTGGCGTTGGAATAATGATGTTCGGAACTGTGGCCGCTGCTGGTATAAGAACCTTAAGTAATATAGATCTTACAGAACGTAATCTTTTAATAATAGCAATTTCTATGGGTCTTGGTCTTGGTGTTACATTTAGACCTGATGTAATTCAAAATCTTCCTGAAGCAATAAGAATGATTTTCTCTTCTGGAATATCAACTGGAACAATAGCAGCCTTAATATTAAATGCTGTGTTAAAAGAAAGTCCTAAATCTATGGAATTTGAAAATATGTACGATGATGAAGAAATAAAAGCAAGCTAAAGTATTAATAATAGATAAAAAGGATACATGAAATAAAAACTTCATGTATCCTTTTTTTATTTTATAAGCTACTTCAAAATACGTTTTGTAACAAAATCTAAATCTAATAAATCGACCTTACCATCCTTATTTACATCAGCAGATTCATTAAAAGATTCATCACCTAAACTTTTTCCATAATTTTTAGATACAATTGCTAAATCACCTGAATCTATTTTTCCATTCTTATTTAGATCATCAGTTTCTACTGTTATTATTAAAGAATTAAATTTATCAATGGATTTTTCTAAATTAATTAAAGCAAGCTCCACATCATCTTTAGTAGAAAGTTTATTCTCTGATACCACTTCTGCATTCTTTATTTCTTCTTCTAGAATTCCTTTAGCACCTAAATGATACTGTCCATTTTCAATTCCTTCTATAGCAGCATTTAAAATCTCTCTTGCCTCTTCTATTTTCTTCTTAAGAACTGATTTATCAACTTCCTGTTCATCTATAATGGAAAATACTCCATTTGCCCAATTACATTCATCATAAGCATTTCCATCACCATAATCTGTGACCTTCAATGTTAATATTTGAGTTCCATGTATATCTAGGTTTACAGTCTTCTCATCTTTATATCCCATTCTTCCACTATCATATATTTTTTCATTATCAGCCCAAATCTCAAAAGTCGCTGATGGGCGTCCCCATTGATCTGATCCCCCTTCAGTTTCATCATCAATACCTATAATTGATGTAAAATTATAAGAATCTCCTCCTAAGAATATTTGTGTTTCACCATTAGCATGAGTACCTAATCCTGAAGTATAAGTTTTTTCATTAATAACTATTGGGCCATTTTTAATATTTTTATTACGCTTAGCTTCTCCTCCCCAACCTACAGTTGAAGTAATCCAATCAATATCACCTAGCTTTTCACCATCTGCTGGCTTATTCATTGTTTTAAAACTCTTAGTCGTCTCTATTTCAAATTTAGTCTCCTCTGAATCATATTCAAATAAGGCATTTGATTTAATTACAAAATCACCTTTTTCTTTAGGTGTCGAAACTCTCCATTTACTAACAAAAGTTTCTCCAGTTGCTAAGCTTTCATTTTTTACTTCAATCTCTTCCACAGTAAATCCCTCTGGAACTTCTAAAAAAGCTTTAATATTTTTCATAGTTTCCTTACCAGTGTTTTGAATTTCAGTTGAAATTATAACTTGATCATCAGTAGGTAATATATTTTGGAAATTCAAAATTATACTTTGTTCCTTATCAACTTCACCTATAGCAGCTTCTGATACTCTAAATACTTCAACACCATGTGCCGGAATTGTAACATTTATCTGATCAGTAATTCTTTCAGTTGTTTTATCCCATAAATCATAAATCTTATATGCGCTTGACTTAGGTAAATCTATATAATCTTGATTTGTTAATTCATTTATAGAAACACTTGATGAAACCTCTGAATTTGATTTATTAAAAAAGCAAATTGCTAACTCATTATTTTCTAAAGGTTTAACTATAATATCAACATTCCCATCAGTTTTATATTTTCTTCCTTGAATACCTCTTACATCTTGATCTATATCTATTAAGTCTTTATTAGTTATTATTTGATAAGTTTGATTGTCTGTATCTACAGTTCCATCCTCATTAATAAATGTTCTAATATCATTTCCTAATATTAAAGGAGCAGCCATCATACACCATAATGTAAAGTGCGATTTATTTTCTTCATAAGTTAAATTTCCATTTCCTACTTCTAACATATCAGGATCATTAAAATGTCCTGGACCTGCATAATCATAAAGCTGAATATTTTTATTATATATATCCATTATTCTTCCCCAATTTGCAGATATATCAGGAGTAGTTCTCCAAGAGTTTCCTATACCTTTTCCCCATTCCCATGGATTATTATTTCCCCATTCACATATTGAGAAAAATATAGGTTTTTCATCCTCTCCAGTTTTCTCTGATTGGACCTTTGTTGCTTTTTTAAGTTCTTGTCCCATTCTATCATATAAAGCTATCGCACTATCCTTACCTGTTGCTATGGGATTAGAAATTTTAACTTTATTGCTTCCAGCCTTTAAATCTACTATAAGTTGATGTCTCCCTGTTGGATTCCAAGCTGAAGTTGGTGGTACCATTGCTTCATACATATTTTCATCATTAACTAAAACCTGTGCATATTTTTCAAAATTACCACTCTTTTTAAGCCCTATAGTTAAAACATATTCTCCATCTTCTTCTACATTTATATTTTCAAACTCAATATACCCCCCATTAGCATTTAAACCTGTAACATATTTCCCACCATAAGAATTACTTGCATTTATAATTCTTGCATTTCCATATAAGTTAGCATCTTCAGCTTCTATTATTATAGAATCCCTTTCTCCTTTCTTTCCAATGTATAATCTGTCAATTTCTGGTGCCTCAGTTGGTAATGGTATGTTGTGGCAGAAATCATATTTAAAATATTCAATTCCCCATTCTGCAAAAGTTTCAGCATCAATTTTTTCATTACCTAAACTTGCTGGTAAATCCTCACATGTAAATGTACCATTTGATGTATAGAGTCCTAATTTCATTCCCTTTTCATTAACTTTATTAACTAATTCTTTCATACCACTTGGAAAATTAGTTAAATCAGCCTGTAACTTTCCATTTTCATCTCTCATTGAAGATTGCCAACAATCATCTAAGTTTAAATATTCATACCCTAAACCTACTAACCCTGACTTTTCCATAGCATCAGCCATAGCTAATATATCCTGTTCATTTATTTTTTCCTTAAAAAAATTCCAGCTAGACCACCCCATTTGAGGAGTTAATCCCACCCCATTGTCATAAATATCATCATTATCTTTTCTTAACCATTCTTTACTTCTTTTTTGTTCAGTTATAATAGTATTCTCGTTGTTATCTTTAGCAAAAACTAATGTTCCTGCTAAACTTTGAGTTACCATTAACCCACTTATAATCATGGCCATTTTTTTGAACTTCACTAAATTCTCCCCCCCACTAATATTTTATATAATTAACTTTAATTTACTTATGAAACTATTTTTTACTCTCTTTTTCTATAACTTCCATTCCCTCCTTCTCTATAGCTTCAGTTCCAAAAATAAATATATCGTTTACTTTTAGTAATGGTACACTAGCTTCTAATCCATCTGGCATTTTTATATTTTTAGTTATTTTTTTGAACTCATCATTTACATCATCCTCTGCAATATTTTTTGCAGAAATTTTATAACTTTCAGGATTAACTATCTTTTTCTCATTAATCATCATCTCTAAATTCCCTTTAAATTCTTCGCCATCAGTACATGATTTACAAGGATTATAAAAATAATACTCTATATTTACCAATCTCTTTTCATTTCTTGAAATCCCCAATAAACATACTCCAAGCAAAATAGTTATTACAAGTGATATCCCAATTACCTTTTTAGTCTTACTTTTCACTTAAATTTCCTCCTAAAATATAAATTAACCTTCATTTATTTGATATATATATATTTATGTAAAGCTTGAATTATTCAAATAATAAAAAAACACATTCTAGCATTTAACTAGAATGTGTTCTTATTAATCTACATACCTAAAATTTTTCATACTTATATCTAATACCTTAAAAGAATGTGTGACTGCTCCTGTAGAAATAAAATCAACTCCTGTCTTAGCTATTTCTGATATAGTATCTAAAGTTACATTACCAGAAGCTTCAACCTCAGCATTTCCATCTATTAAAATTACAGCTTTTTTAAGAGTTTCTATATCCATATTATCTAACATGATTATGTCTGCTTTTGCTTCCAAAGCTTCATATAATTGTTCAATATTTTCAACTTCAACTTCTATTTTTCTAACAAAGGGAGAATTTTTTCTTGCTAGAAAAATTGCATTTTTTATTCCACCTGCAGCTTCTATGTGATTATCTTTTATCATAACTCCATCATTTAATCCAAATCTATGGTTAGTTCCTCCCCCAACCTTAACAGCATATTTTTCAAATAATCTCATATTAGGAGTTGTTTTTCTTGTATCTAAAAGTCTTACATTTGTTCCCTCTAATTTCTTAGTGAATTCTCTTGTAAGTGTTGCTATTCCGCACATCCTTTGCATGTAATTTAAAGCTACTCTTTCTCCCATAAGAATATTTTTAGCATCGCCAGAAACTTCCCCAAAACATTCTCCTTTTTTAATTTCATCTCCATCTTTTACTGAAAATTTAACTTCCACACCACCTAAAATTTTAAAGACCATCTTAAAAACTTCCGTACCAGCTATTACCCCATCTTCCTTAGCTATTACATCGACCTTGGCCACTTTATTATTTAATACTAGGGCTTCTGTTGTTACATCTCCATACTGTAAATCTTCATTAAGAGCTTTTCTTACATTCTCCTCCATAAGTAACCAATTCATCAATAATATCTCCTCTCAAATTTTCAATCTCATCAAGTAAAACTTTTCTATTTAATTTTCTATAATATTCTAAATTGCTATAAATCCGCTTTGCTTTGCTAATCATACAATAATCTATATTTTTATTAATCTCAAAAGAACCTCTTCTTGAAAATACTAAGGCTTCTAACAAAGAATTACTAGCAAGTCTATTTGCTCCATGAACCCCAGTACAGCTTACCTCTCCAAAGGCATATAAATTTTTCATAGATGTCTTACCATATAAATCCACCTCAATTCCTCCCATAAAATAGTGTTGAGCTGGGGCTACAGGTATTGGTTCTTTACTAATATCAATTCCTTCTTTTAAACATTCATTATATATATTAGGAAATCTATGTTTTAAAAAACTTTTTTTCATAAAAGAAACATCTAAAAATACATTTCTAGAGTTTGTTTTTCTCATCTCTTCATATATACGCTTAGTTACTACATCCCTAGGTAATAGTTCATCTACAAATCTTTCTCCATGACAATTAATTAATTTGCCTCCTTCTCCTCTAACAGATTCAGATATAAGAAACTTCTTCCGATTTCGCTTTCCACTTAAAAAGGCAGTTGGATGAAATTGAATATATCCTATATCCTTAACAGCTATGTCTTTTCTTAAAGCTATTCCAAGACTATCTCCAGTTAAAATTCTTTCATTTGTTGAATTCTTAAACAATCCTCCAATTCCTCCAGTAGCTAAAATAACTACTTTAGCATATATATTTATTCCTTTACCTTCTTTAATAAAAATTGCTCCATTGCACTTATTATTACTTTCAAATATATCAACCATTTCACAGTTTTCTATTATTTTAACATTGCTTTTTCTACGTATATTTTCTAAAAGAACTTCTTCAACTCGTTTTCCTGTTATATCCTTGTGGTAAACAATTCTGTTTATTGCATGAGCACCCTCTTTAGTAAAACATAATCCATTTTCATCTACTTCAAAATCAACACCTAATTTAATTAATTCTTCTACATTCTCCATTGATTCCTCAACTAAAATCTTAAGAGAACTCATTTTATTTTCATATCTTCCTGCTCTTAAAGTATCTTCAATAAATAGGTTAAAATCTTCTTCTCCTCTAGCCACAGCAATTCCTCCTTGAGCTAGAGAAGAGTTGCATTCATTAGCTCTCCCCTTAGAAACCATAACTATATTTAAATCTTCTCTTAAGTTAAGGGCTGCATATAAACCAGCAACCCCTGTTCCTACTATTAAAACATCAGTTAAAATCTCCATAGCTTACTCTCCAAGCTTATGCATATTTTCTAAGGAATTATATGCTTTTATTCTTAAATCTTCATCTATTTCAACTACATTTTTCATATTCAAAAGACTTTCATAAAGTTGTTCTAAAGTAGTTATTTTCATGCTTGGACAAATCATGCTTCCATAAGGAGTGTAAAACTCTTTTTCTGGATTATGCTTCTTAAGCTGATGAATTACGCCTTCTTCTGTTACTATAAGAAATTTTTTACCTTGTGAGTTATTAACAAAATTTATTATTTCACCAGTACTTCCTATAAAGTCTGCTTCCTCTCTTATTTCTTTATTACATTCTGGATGGACAACAATTATAATTTCTTCATGTTCTTTTCTAAATTTTGAGATTTCCTCTTTCTTTATCCTCTCATGAATTATACAAAAACCATCCCATAATATAATTTTCTTCTCTGGTATTTGTTCTTGAATATATGATCCTAAATTTTTATCAGGTAAAAATATAATTTCATCTTCTTTTATATTTTTTATAATATTTAAAGCATTAGATGAAGTACAACAAACATCTGATACAGCCTTAACCTCTGCAGAAGAATTTATATAACAAACTACTTTTGCCTTTGGATGTTTCTTCTTAAGTTCAGAAACTCCTTCAACGCTTGCCATGTCTGCCATTGTACATCCAGCTTCCATAACCGGTAATATAACTTTTTTCTCTGGAGAAAGAATTTTTGCACTTTCAGCCATAAACTTTACTCCACAAAAAACTATAGTATTTTCCCCACAATTTTTCGCTATTTTGCTTAAGTAATATGAATCTCCTACAGCATCGGCTATATCCTGAACCTCAGGAATTTGATAATAATGAGCCAATATAATAGCTCCCTTTTCCCTTTTTAACTTCAATATTTCATCCCTTATGCACATATTTAATCCCCCATTTTATACACAAACGTACTTTTATGTAATTTTTTACTATATATAATAGCATCATTAGAAATGTATTTCAATATATAGATTTTATTGGAATTTATAATTAATCATATTATTCTAAAAAATTTAGTTATTAAATAGTAAAATAGACTTCTTATATTTATATAAAATAAAAAGTCTGTATTAAAACAACTAAAAATTTTCTAACTTAAAGTTTTAATACAGACTTTTAAATATTATTTTTTATAATGTTTTATTAAGGCTTGAGTTCCTAAGTCCCCAAATCCTTCTTTTTCTAAGGCTTCATAATTTTCTAATGCTTTACTTAAAACCTCTAATTCTAATCCATTAGCTAAAGCCTCATCTCTAGCCAATTTCATATCTTTTATAAAGTGCTTTATGAAAAATCCTGGTGCAAAATCATTGTCTAAGATTTTAGGAGAAACTAATTCTAATTGCTTACTTCCTGCGGCACCCGTAGACACTGAATCTAACATCTTTTTAACATCTAACCCTTTTTCCTCAGCATAAGCCATAGCCTCACAAACTCCTGATATAGCTCCTGCTATCATTATTTGATTTGCTAATTTAGTATGTTGTCCAAAACCTGCTTTCCCCTCATAATGAATATTAGTTCCCATTGCATTAAAGATAGGCATACAAACCTTATAATCCTCTTCATCTCCGCCAACTAAAATAGTTAAAGTTCCATTTTTAGCTCCAATATCTCCTCCTGTGACAGGAGCATCTAAAGCTTTTATGCCTTTTGACTTTGCCTCTTCATATATTCTAACCGCAAGCTCTGGACTAGATGTAGTCATATCAATAACATAACTTCCCTTTTTAACATTTTCAAGTATTCCATTCTTTCCAAAATAAACTTCCTCAACATCCTTTGGAAATCCTACTATAGTTATTGTAGCATCACAATTTTTAACACATTCTGATATAGTTGAATGAAATTCTGCTCCTTCTGAAATAACATCTAAAACTTTCCCTTTATTTCTAGCAAAAATAGAAACCTCAAATCCATTTTTCATAAGATTACGAACCATTGATTTTCCCATTATACCTACACCAATAAAACCAATTTTCTTCATAAAAACTCTCCTCTCTAAATATAAATTCTATCTATACATTTAATTCTTAAAATCTTTACTTTTAAATTTAGTCTTATAATTATTTATAAATTAAGATTAATACCTCTTAAATTAACAGATTATTTATCAAATAATCCTCCACCATTATTTTTCTTTCTTCCAGCTTGAACAAAACCAATAGTTTTTTGAGCTTTCATATTAGATTTTGTATTTTTACCTTTATTTTTCTTTTCTTCTATAAGTTTTTTCATCATTTCCATATTCTTATTCATTTGTCATTTCTCCTTTTATATAATTAAAATATCAAATTCTTATTTTAAAACTAATTTTATCTTAATACTAAATAATATACTCTACATAATAAGCATCATATACCTTTTTCATTACATATCCTAGTTTCTCTGCTAAAGCTACAGATTCAAGATTTGCAGCATCCCAGTTAGGATAGATATTATTTTCTATACAATATAAAATTAATGCTGATGCCACACTTTTGGCTAATCCTCTTCTTCTATAACCTGGTAAAGTATCAATTTCTATTTCAATTCCATTGTTGTAAACATTATAAGATGATGCTCCCGAAACAATCTTTTCATTGTGAATAATACAATATCCTATGCCCTTTTGTAAATAATCCTTAATAGAATCAAATTGACTTGTAAAATCAACAGTTAACTCTTGTAAAGATTGACTATATGCAATTTCTTCATCTATTTTTCTAATTTCATAACCCTCTGGAAGTTTTTCTATATTCTTTCTTAACTCTTCCAACTTTAAATTTTTTAAATTTCTTTCAAAAGCAAACCTCTTTACTTTACACACATATCACTTATGAATATTTTCTATGAGATTCCTCCATCTATAATCCTCTACTATAATTAATGCTTCATTTGGTATATTTTTTATTAATTCATAAGCTTCCTCTTTATTATAATCTCCTGCAAAGAAAATAAAAACTCCCACTAAAATTTGTGCAACTGTTGGATTTTCAACATTATCTACCCAAGCTCTTCCCATGTATCCTTCAATATAAGACTGAATCATTGTATCTTCCATTTTACCAAACATCTTTGAAACTTTATGTCTTTCTTCAATACTTAACTCATAAATCATTCTACCCACTCACTTTTCAATAATTATTTATAAACACCCCTTATTGTATCGGTATATTTGCCATTTAAATTTCTTACGCTTAATATTTTATCTAACAGATAATGGTTATAAATTTTATAGTCAATTATATTATTTATATTTATAATATCCTAAATTCATTGTTGATTAAAACAAAAAATTTTATTACCACAATTTTAAACTAGGAGGTCTTTGAGAATGAGTAGAGAGGAAATTAATAAAAACTTAGCCCAAATGTTAAAAGGTGGCGTAATTATGGATGTAACCAACAAAGAAGAAGCTATAATTGCCGAGAAAGCTGGTGCCTGTGCCGTTATGGCTCTTGAAAGAGTTCCATCTGATATAAGAAAAGAAGGTGGAGTTGCTAGAATGTCTGATCCTAAAATGATTAAAGAAATTCAGGAGGCTGTTTCTATTCCTGTTATGGCCAAAGTTAGAATCGGACATTTTGTTGAAGCAGAAATACTAGAGGCTTTATCTGTTGATTTTATAGATGAAAGTGAAGTCCTAACTCCAGCAGATAATAAATATCATATTGATAAAAAGAGATTCAAAGTTCCATTTGTATGTGGTGCTAGAAACCTTGGAGAAGCTCTAAGAAGAATCGGTGAAGGAGCTTCTATGATTAGGACTAAAGGCGAAGCTGGAACCGGTGATATTGTACAAGCAGTAACTCATATGAGACAAATTATGAATGAAATAAACCAAGTAAAAATGGCTTCATCAGAAGAACTTATGAATATGGCTAAAAAGTTCAATGCTCCTTATGAATTAATACAATATGTTCATGAATATGGTAAATTGCCTGTGGTAAATTTTGCAGCTGGAGGAATAGCAACCCCTGCCGATACAGCCCTTATGATGAAATTAGGAAGTGAAGGTGTCTTTGTCGGCTCTGGAATATTTAAGTCTGAAAATCCAGAAAAAAGAGCTAGAGCAATAGTTTTAGCAACTACTTTTTATAATGATCCAATAAAACTAGCTGAAATTTCAGAGGGATTAGGTGATGCTATGAAAGGAACAGCTTGTGATGAACTAGAGATAAAATATGAAGAAAGAGGCTGGTAATATGAAAATAGGTGTATTATCTTTACAAGGAGGATTTATAGAGCATATTAAATCAATAGAATCTATAGGCCATGAAGCCATAGAAGTCAAAGAGGCTTACCAGCTTAATAAATTAGATGCCTTAATACTTCCTGGTGGTGAAAGCACAACCATTGGAAAACTCTTAAGAATAACAGGGCTAATGGAACCATTAAAAGAAAGAATTAAAGAGGGGTTACCTGTATGGGGAACCTGTGCTGGAATGATTCTTCTCGCAAAAGAAATCGAAGGAGAAGAGATTCCCCACCTAGCATTAATGGATATAAGTGTTAAAAGAAATGCCTTTGGAAGACAAATTGATAGTTTTGAAACTTTTGAAAAAGTTAAGGGATTAGATGAACCTATAGAATTAATTTTCATAAGAGCTCCATATATTTCTGAGTATGGAAATGATGTAGAAATTCTATGCACAGTAGATAATAAAATAGTGGCTGCAAGAGAAAGAAATATGCTAGTAACGTCTTTTCATCCAGAACTAACTGATAATACTAATTTTCTTAATTACTTTATCGAAAAATTATGTTGATTTTAAATAATATAAGTTGTATAAAAACTTAATTATAAATATATTCAGGTAATAACTAGATTTCAATAAGAATTAATAGAAAGGTTGAATAAAATTAGAATACAGCCTTTCTATTTTTATTCTTTACATTGACATTAACTTTTCAGATATGCACTTTATTTTCTTATATTGTAATTAAGGTAGCTATTAACTATTATTTTATTTTTACTTTTACAATTTCAGGTCTATTGAATAATCTTGTTATTCTAGCACTATTTCCAAGGCCTCTACTAATAATAAGTTTATTTTTATTTCCATGAATTCCCTCAGTATATTTAGGAAAAAAACCTTGCCCTGGTGCAATTAATCCTCTTTTAACTATAGGAATTCTAAATTGACCTCCATGTGCATGACCAGAAAACATTACATCAAAATTATATTTTGAATATTCATCTTCAAACTTTTCTGGATAATGACTTAAAACAATCTTTAATCCTTCTAAACTTTCTAATCTTTTAAAAAGCTTATCAGCACACCAATATATATAGCTTCCATTGATCTTTTTAAATGGAGAATGTAACTGCCCATTTGGCACTTCAAACATACCTAATATATTAACTTTAATTCCATTTAAATCTAAAGTTATAATTTCATTTTTTAAAACTATAACTCCCTTTGATTTTAATTTTTCAAATATAAATTTAGCTTTTTTACACCTTTGCTCATTATTTCCTGAGATAAAAATCACTTTCGTACTCTTATTTAAATCGCTTAAAAAGTTTATTATTCCTTCCATATTTTTAAGATTTGAATCTATCATATCTCCAGTTGCAACAACTAGATCTGGGTTCTCTCTTAATATTAACTTTTTAAGATTTTTATTATTTTTTCCATACTCCTTGCCATGAAGATCTGACAAGTGAACCACTCTTATATCTTTGCCAATTCCACAATTAACTTCATAATTTGTTGTGCTTATTCCATTGTTCTCATAATAAAAAAATCCGGCTATGGCTGTTATTCCTAACATACTTAGTAAAATCTCCATAATATCACACCTACCCTCTTGATTAATTTCAAATAATATTTTTTTATATTTACATAATTCATTTTTATCTAATTTAACCATTTATTATTTTTAAAATTCTAAAAGTATTCTCATATATATACTTATAATTATATAAAATACTCTTATTCTATCATAAATAACTACTTAAGTCTTTAAATATAATTAACTAAAATAAATATAAAACTTGCTCTATACCAATATAAAAACATATTATTTAAAAATCTTGATGATAACTATGAATCTATAAATTCATAATGTGAATAAAAAAATTCATAAAATAACAAGTTTTTTCCACTAATTTTTATTAACATTGTATACATTTAGTTCATTATTTGTTAATAATTTACCTTTCTGTATCATTCAATGTGCAATAAACAAAATTTAATAAGAAAATTTTCCTAATCTTTCAAATCTCAAATTTGCTGTAAATGTTTAAAATGATATAATTTTACATAAAGATATTTAAATAAATTATTTGGCCAAGTAATATATTTTAATTCTTAAAAATTAATAATTAAATTTATATTATTTAGGAGTGATTTAAAAATGAATAAAAACCTTGAAGAAAAGAGAAACAGAACACTTGCAATGGGAGAAAAGAAAGTTATAAAGGTTAGAGCACCTAAAATTGATAAAACAGCTATAAGCCCATATGATCGTTATTGCGATGGATACGGAGCTCCAGGTGCTTATGGTAATGGGTATGTATCAGTTCTTAAAGTTTCAGTTGGTACTGTTAAGAAAACTAATGATATATTATTAGACGGTATTGTTTCTTATGATAGAGCTGAAATAAATGATGCCTATGTTGGACAAATAAACATGCTTACAGCATCATCTTTCTGTGGGGTTGCAGGTCAAGTTTGGGGACATGATTTAGCAACACATGACTCAATAATTAATGATGAAATAACCCCATTATATGAAATAGAACAATTTGATGGAACACCATTAAAAGTTTATGATGCTAAACCATTATTAGAATCTGGTATAGAACTTTTTGGTACAGAAAAAGATAGACGTTTTACAACTGCTCCAGGTGCTCACGTTATATGTGCAAATAAGAGTACTACTGCCTATAGACCAAAAGAAGATAGACCTTTAAAAGAAGGAGAAGCTTATGGTGTATGGTCATTTATAGCCATATCATTATCAAATGATAGAGATCATTGTGCGGACTTATTTATAGAAGATGCTGGTCTTTGGACAAAAAATGATAACCCAGATGACTTAAAGAAATTCTTAGAAGAACATAGAAAAGCTGTAACTTGGTCTGTAGTTGAATGTGGTAGAGACTCTCATGTTCTTTTTGAAAGAACTTATGTAGGTTTTGCTTATGTAATAATGAAACCAGGCGAAATTGGAAATGCTTTAACTTGTGCTCCTTATGTAACATTAGCAAGAGATGCTGTTCCTTCAGAAGGATTCTCAAGCTTAAATAGAATTTCTCTTTCTGAATGGTTAGATGATATGAATTTCGATTCTCTAGTTAACCCGAGTAAAAAATAATCCATAATAATTTCTTAATAAATTTATTATAGGAGGAGTTATTATGAGTAAAAGTAAGAGTAATAATAATGATAGTAAAAAATTAGGCGTAATTGCTCTTGCTGGGGTAGTAATAAGTGCTATGTTAGGTGGAGGTGTTTACAACCTTCCCCAAAACATGGCTCAATCTGCCTCTGCTGGTGCAATATTAATAGCTTGGATAATAACAGGTATAGGTATGTGGTTCATAGCTAATACATTTAGGATTCTTGCTGCTGCAAGACCTGATGCTACAACCGGTATCTATACTTATGGGGAACTTGGATTTGGTAAATTCACAGGCTTCTTAATGGCATGGGGATATTGGATATGTAACTCATTTGCCAATGTTGGATATGCTGTACTTTTAATGGATTCACTAAACTACTTTTTCCCTCCTTATTTCAAAGGCGGTAATAACTGGCTTTCAATTGCATGCGGTTCTATAGTTCTTTGGATTATATTCTTTATAGTATTAGCTGGAGTTAAACAAGCTAGTGCTTTAAATTTAATTGGTACAGTAGGTAAATTATTACCTCTAGCAATCTTCTTGCTAGTTTTATTATTTTGCTTTAAATTTTCTACTTTCTTTACTGACTTTTGGGGATTAAAAACAGTAGCAAAAGTTCATGATACTGCCCTAGGAGGTCTATTACCTCAAGTTAAAAGTACAATGCTTGTAACACTATGGGTATTTACTGGTATTGAAGGTGCTGTTGTTGTTTCTGGCAGAGCTAAATCACAAAAAGATGTTAGTAAAGCTACACTTTTAGGATTTATTGGCTGTCTTTTATTATATACACTACTTTCTTTATTACCATTAGGTGTATTTCCTCAAGGAGAAGTTTCTAAAATGGCTCCCCCATCAACAGCCGCAGTTTTAATGGGCGTAATGGGAAAATGGGGTAGCATAATTATGAACCTTGGTGTAATTATAGCCATATTAAGTTCTTGGCTTATATGGACAGTAATGCTTTCTGAGCTTCCTTTTGCAGCAGCTAAAGGCGGAACATTCCCTAAAATATTTGCTAAGGAAAATAAAAATGAATCTCCATCATTTTCTTTATTAGCTTCAACAATAGTTATGCAAATTATATTAATCTTTGTTCACTTTGCAGGAAATGCATGGAACATGATGCTTAGTATAACAAGTGTTATGGCACTTCCTTGTTACCTTATATGTACCTTATACCTATTTAAGATAACATATAAACATAATTACCCAACTGATATATTTGCAAAAAGAAAATATGCTATGATCACAGGAATTTTAGGATCACTTTTCGGAGTTTGGCTTATATATGCTGCTGGAATAAAATATATGCTTATTGCTCTAGTTATATATGCTTTAGGAATTCCTGTATTTATGAAAGCTAGAAAAGAAACTAGTCCTAATGAAAAAGAATTTACTAAAATTGAACGTTATTTCGCTATAGGTTTAATAATACTAGCCGTAATTGGACTAGTATATCTATTTAAATTTATGTAAAATTAAATAATTTGATTCCTACCCTAAAAATATTAAGGCTTTGGTGATTTTTGAATTCCTTGCATTAAGTCAAGTTTCAAAACTTACCAAAGCCTTTTAAAGCAATACTTACTATATATCTTTAGCAAAATTAAATTCTTTAAACTCAATATTACTCATCTTTTATTATTCTTATATTATAATTATATTCTCCCAATTCTTTTCCACTTTTATAATCTAAAATTACTATATCACCACTGGATGTTTTAAAATTTATATCATCCTTAAAAACTATAGTTCCAATCTCATCGCCATGTGGTCCTATTTTCTCCTTTGAATATACAGCCTCTTGATCTTTCCCATCGGTAGTTACATTTTTAAGTTTTACTGTTATTCCTCTATCAATTCCATTATCAACTTTAAGTAAAAGTCCTCTTTTATGCGAAAAATCACTAAATGTTCCGACTATATATATTTTAAAATTATCCTGATCAACAACTTTTACGTTGTTCTTATCATCATATTTTTTATTTCCTAGGATTTCAACGTTAGAGACAACATTGCTATTTGATTCTAATTTATCCTTATTCCAATCACATCCTATAAAAATAGACCCTAATATAAATCCAGCTATAAGAAGAACTATTGCTTTTTTCATATATAAAAAACCTCCATGAAATTCTCTATAATCAAAAATATTAAAATTTAATTTAAGTGATCACCACCTTGTAAATTGATTCATTCCTTATTTCTCTAATAATGAACTTTTTAAATTTAATCAATAAAAGTTCTGATTATTATAAAATTATTTTGAATCAAAGCTTGTTTTAACTTTATATCACATCTTAATTTTATAAAAATCATCTAATACAAACAATCGAAATACATTTCATTAATCTTACAATTTTGCAACAAAAGGTTAAAAACACAAAAATAAGACTGTATCAAGTTATTTATTAAATAATTTGATACAGTCTAAATTTTTATAAAGAGTATTAAACTAATTTATCTAAAACTGATTCACCGATTGTTCCTTCTGGCATTTTTAATCCAAAGTTATCAGCAATTGTTGCTCCAATAGTAGCAAATGTTTTTGGAGTTTCTAATTGTCCATGATTTTTCATTGATGGTGAATATGCTAAGAATGGTACATACTCACGAGTATGGTCTGTTCCTGTATATGTTGGGTCGTTACCATGGTCAGCAGTTATGATTAATAAATCATCTTCTTTTAAGTTTTCTAATACTTTTCCTAAGTTAACATCGAATTTTTCTAATTCTTCTGCATAACCTTGAGGATTTCTTCTATGTCCCCATAAAGCATCAAAGTCAACTAGGTTAACGAAGCAGAATCCTGTGAAATCTCTATCCATTATTTCTAATGTTTGTTCCATTCCATGAACTGAACTCTTAGATTTATTTCCTTCAGTTATTCCTTCTCCATCGAATATATCTTTTATTTTACCAACTGATATAACATCAAAGTTATTATCCTTTAGTTCATTAAGAACTGTTCTTCCGTATGGTTTAAGAGCATAGTCATGTCTGTTACTAGTACGCTTAAATTCACCTTTTTTAGTTCCTAAGTAAGGTCTTGCTATAATTCTTCCAACTTTCCATTCATCTTTAAGAGTTAATTCTCTTGCTATTTCACAACATCTATATAATTCTTCTAATCCGAAAGTTTCTTCTTGACCACAGATTTGTAAAACTGAATCTGCTGATGTATAAACTATCATATCTCCAGTTGCTATTTGATGTTCTCCTAATTCATCTAGGATTTCAGTTCCACTAGCACTCTTATTTCCAACTATTTTATGACCAGTTTTTTCGCTTAATTCATCTAATAATTCCTTAGGGAATCCAGTATCTGTGAAAGTTTTAAATGGCTTAGTTATATGCAATCCCATCATTTCCCAGTGCCCTGTCATTGTATCTTTACCAACACTTGCTTCAGCCATTTTAGCTTGGTATCCTAATGGATTTGCCACTGGAGCTACATGTTTTATTGGATGTAAGTTTCCTATACCCATTTTTTGAAGATTAGGTATTTTAAATGTGTCTACTGATTCGGCAATATGACCTAATGTATCTACATTTACATCTCCATATTGTTTTGAATCATCCATTGCACCTATTCCTAATGAATCTATTACTATTGTAAAAATTCTTTTATACTTGCTCATCTTTAGACCCCCTATTTGTCTTTCTGTTACCTATAATGATTTTTAAGATTTTATATTTATACTACCTATATTTTATTCTAATAATTAGAAACTCTAAGACTCTAGCCTCATAAAACTGAAGCTAAGAGTTATCACATAAAAATTAAATATTTAAAACTTATAATTCTTTAAAAATTCTATGCGTTTTCTCTCATTTGGTCTTCTTTAATTAAGTTTCTTATTCCTTCTATTCCAGCTTTGATTGCAAGCTCTGTATCATGTACTTGAGGATTATCAAGACCTTCTTTTTGTCTTTCTTGGTTAGCTATAGTTAGAAAAACAGCTCCTACTCTTACTCTTAAGTAACTTCCTACTATAAATAATGCTGCTCCTTCCATTTCTGAACCTAAGCATCCACATCTTTTCCATGCTTCCCATTTATTTAATAAGTCATAGCTTACAGGTTTAGTTTCTGGTGAATGCTGTCCATAAAATGAATCTTTTGATTGAACTACTCCAGTATGATATGGAACCTTTAATTCTTTAGCTCCTTTAACTAATGCATTTATTACATCTAAGTTTGCTACTGCTGGGAATTCAATTGGAGCATACTCTCTTGAAGTACCTTCTGCTCTTATAGATCCTGTTGCTATTATAAGGTCTCCACCTTTAACATTTAAATCTATTCCACCACAAGTTCCTACTCTAATGAAAGTATCTGCTCCACATTTAACTAATTCTTCTAATGCGATTGCAGCTGATGGACCTCCAATACCTGTTGAAGTAACACTTACTTTAACCCCATCTAAATATCCTGTATATGTAACATATTCTCTTTTATCTGCTACTAATTGTGCATTGTCTAAGTATTTTGCTATTTTAGCACATCTTTTTGGATCTCCTGGCATGATTACATATCTTCCAACTTCTCCTGGTGCCACATCTATATGAAATTGTTTTTCTGAACCTTGTGAATAAATCATTTATATTTCCTCCTAATTACTTGTTTCTTATAACAATTTTAAACTTGTCTAATTAGTTGTCTATTTTATATTTATATAATACTACACATCTTAAAAATTATCAAACGTTTACAGAAGTTTTTTTAATTATTTATTGGTTATTAAGGCAAAATCTTTTATAATTTAAATAAATAACACTTTATCCTAGTACAACTTGTTTGTAACTTGTCTATTTTTTAGGAAGGTGATTATAAATGGAGATATTAACTGTAAATAAACCTAAAGAATTATTATATGTTACGGTATATGATAAACTTTTTAAAATGATTAATGAAGGAACTTTTCCTGAAAATAGTAGACTTCCTTCTGAACCAGAACTTGCTAAAAGCCTAGGTGTTAGTAGAAGCACACTTAGACAAGCTTTAGCCCTACTTCAAGATGATGGATTAATAAGAAACATTAGAGGCAAAGGAAATTACATACTTAAAGAAAGTAAAACTGATACGACGGGTTTAGAAAAAATAGGACATCCTGTTTATAAGTGTTTAGATTTAGAAACAAATGATGTTGAATTAGATTTTAAAATAGAACCCCCATCAGATTATTATAAGAAAATATTGGGAGATAAATCTGTGGCAACTGTTTGTGTTGATAGATGGTATTTAAATGATAATTCAACCTTAGCTTATACTTACACAATAATAGCCATAGAAGCTATATCAAAATTTAATATAGATTTATCAGATAAAAATAGTATTTTGCAATTTGTTGAAGAAGAAAGTTACAAAGAGTGTTCAAAAATAAAAAGCACTATTAAATTTACTACAGCGGGTAACTTTGTAACTAAAAATCATCCTATTCCAAATGAAACACAATTTTATCTTATTGATGAGGCTATATATTCAGACTCAAAATTCCCAATTATATTTAACAAACACTATCTTCCAATGAAGCATAGTACGTTAAAAATAAATCCTAATAAATAATAAAATAAAAAGGACTATATGGTAACTCAATAATAATCTTTTAACTTCTTAGTAAATCTTATTAACTATTGAAGCATAATTTTCTGAGTTATCTTTATATAGCCCTTTTATTTGTAAAACCTAAATATTTGCGATTATTTTTAAATTAAAATGCTGTAAAACCACCATCAACTGGCATAAATATTCCAGTGACATTGCTTGCTTCTGGTGAAGCTAAAAATAATATTACATCAGCAACCTCCTCTGCTTTTGCAACTCTGTTTTGAGGAGAATTAACTTTTCCTGATACTATTCCCCCCTCAACTTTAACTCCAGCTTTAGCCGCAGCCTCTCTTTTTCTTTTTAAGAAATCTAAAGCCTCATGATACATTGGTGTATCTGTAGTTCCTGGGTTAACTGCATTTACTCTTATACCGTATTTAGCATAATCTAATGCCATATTTCTAGTAAGTCCATTTAATCCATGTTTAGATGTTACGTAAGCTGAATGTCCTGGAAAGCCTGTTAATCCCGCAACAGAGGAAACATTAATAACAGCCCCACCTTTATTTTGCTTTATCATCTCTTGAATACCATAATGAGAACAATGGAATGCTGTAATTATATTACAATCTATAACATTTCTAAACATCTCTTCAGTCATCTCATGTACTGGTGCAGGCGTTCCTGTTATTCCTGCATTATTTACTAGTATATCAATGCCTCCAAATCTATTTATAGCTGTATCAACAATCTTCTTACAATTTTCACCTTCTCTTAAATCACATATTATGAATTCAACATTCGGAGTTATTTCTCTTATTTCGTCTAAAGTTTCTTTACTCATATCTTCTTTTCTATCTGCTAAAACTAATTTAGCACCTTCTTTGGCAGCTCTTAAGGCCACGGCCTTTCCTATTCCGCCTGCTGCACCTGTAACAATGATAACTTTATCTTTGAATCTTCCTGAAATTATTTCACTCATCTTTCTATTATTAAAGATTTAAACATTAACTGTAATCTCTAATAATAACTCACCTCCCCATAAATATTTTCCCTTAAAGCGCTTTATGTTATAAAGTACTATATCCCCCTTAAGAACTTATGTCAACATACTTTTTTAACCTTATTTTTCTATCAACCAACTGATTTTTAAATAATATTTGCCTCCTAGTAAATAATAAACATAGCTTGTACTTTATATTTCTTTTCCTAATGAATATTAGTATAAAATTTCTCTATATTAATTTGGCAAAAAAAATTTATAATAATCAAAAAAATATACTAAATTTCCAAGTCAAATACTACAACCTTAGGTATATTGAAAAATCTAAATTTAATCTATTTTGCTTCTTAGATACACCTTTATTATAAAATTTGTATCTCTATTTTCACTATATAAAAATAAATTTGTTATTTAAATTTAATTATTTTCATTTATTATGAGAATACTAAAAAAGATAATTCAAGTACAATTTATATCATAAATTGTAAAATTTTATCTAATATGTTAGACTTATTTAAAAACTACAAAAGAAAAATTTAATAAATTAACTTAAGCTAAAATTTTAAGAATAAAATAAAACTTGTATTTAAATACGGTCTAGAATTTAATTGATTAGGAGAAAATACCATGAAAAATTTTAAGAACAAAGGATTTATAGTTACTTTAATTTTAGCAGTTATTATAGTGTCTGCATTTGTTGTTTATAAAACAAATTTTTCAAAAAACAATTTAAAAGAAAATTCAGTTAAAGTTGAAGCTAAAACTAAAAAAGAAAATGATTCTAAAGAAGATTCTAAGAGTACAGTAAATAACACTAAAAATATCGAATCAAATACTGAATCAAAAGTTGAAAATAGATTTGAAGGAATAAAAACTACTTCGCAGGATATGAATATTCCTATATTGTGTTATCATGATGTAACTGCAAATAATCCAAATAACAATGGTCTTTTAATAAGTCCAGAAAAGTTTAAGGAACAGCTTCAATATTTAAAGGATAATAACTATACTCCAATAACTTTAGACGAGCTTTATGATTATTTAAGAAATAATAAAGAGATTCCAGAGAAACCAGTTGTTATAACTTTTGATGATGGATATAAAGGAAATTATGAATACGCTTATCCTATATTAAAAGAATTTAAATTTCCAGCAACAATGTTTGTAATCTCAAACTATGTTGGCGGATCTGATTTCATGACAACTGAGCAAATAAAAGAAATGTCTAACAATGGAATTCAAATAGAAAGTCACACATCCAAACATGACGATTTATCAAAATTAAATGAAACTGAACAAGTTGAAACCTTAAAAAACTCTAAAACTAGTCTAGAAAAAATTATTGAAAAGCCAGTAAATTTCGTTGCTTATCCTTTTGGTAGACATAATCCTAGCACAAGAATAGCAGCTGAAAAGGCTGGATATAAGTTAGGCTTTAATTTAAATGGCAACTTTGCTGATAGAAAAGATCATAATTTTAACATGGATAGAATTTATGTTAACGGCAATGATTCATTAAAGGAATTTGAAAATAAATTAACAGGAAAATAAAAAAATAAAGGGTTGTATCAAAACTAATTTATAAGTTTTATTATTTAAAGTTTTGATACATGCCCTTTTTATTTTTAAAAATATTACTCTAACATTACATCTTTTCTTTAAAGCCAACATAAAATATATAAATATTTTTAATCTTTAGCAATCTTTACATATTGAATATCAATAAATAATTGTTGATTATTCTCAAAATCGATGGTATACTAGGCGTAAATTTAAGAAGTAAGTTATTTGAAATAGTATTTTTCTTAATTAAAATACTTTTTAAATATTAAATTATATATATGATTAAAAAGGAAGGAAAATTTTATGGATATCATGTATGATGTTGCTATTATAGGCCTTGGCCCCGCCGGTTCTACCTTAGCAAGATTACTCTCTAAAGAATTTAAAATTATTGCTATAGATAAAAAAGACTCTCTTGAGAAAGGATTTCAAAAACCTTGTGGAGGATTACTTTCCTCTGATGCTCAAGAAGTATTTGCAAAGTTTGATATGACTTTGCCTAAGGATATTCTAGTTGATCCACAAATTTTTGCTGTTAAAACTATAGATTTAGATAGCAGCTTGACTCGTCATTATCAGAGATTCTATTTAAATCTTGACCGTCATAAGTTTGATTTATGGCTAGAATCATTAATTCCTAACAATGTTGAAATTCACAGTAATTCAGCTTGTTCTAAAATTGAAAAGATTGAGGAAGGTTATAAAGTAACATTCTTTGAAAATGGATTTGAAAAGGTAATAACAGCTAAATATCTAGTTGGAGCTGATGGTGCTAACTCCTTAGTACGTCGTACTATTTACCCAAATAAAAAAATAAGAACCTATATGTCTATTCAACAATGGTTTTCTGAAGAGCATGAAAATCCATTTTACTCTTGCATATTTGATGAAGAAAATACTGATTGTTGTTCCTGGTCTATTTCTAAGGATAATCAATTTATTTTTGGTGGTGCTTATCCTTTAGATAATTCAAGAGAAAGGTTTGAAAAACAAAAAAGTAAGTTAGAAAACCTTGGATTTAAATTTGGACAACCTCTTAAAACTGAAGCATGTCTAGTTTTAAGACCATCTAAGTATTCTGATTTTTGTTGTGGAAAAGATAATGCCTTTTTAATAGGTGAGTCTGCTGGATTCATTAGTCCAAGTTCCTTAGAAGGTATAAGCTCTGCTATAACTAGTGCTCAATACTTAAGTGAAATATTAAATTCACATAGCAAGAATCCTAATAAAAAATATAGATTTAAAACTTTTAAAATTAGACTTAAAATATTTTCAAAGCTATTTAAATGTCCTTTTATGTACAACAAATTTTTACGTAAGATAGTTCTAAAAAGTGGACTACAAAGCATAGGTATTATTCCAACTAAAAAATAAAATAGGCTGTATCATTTTGATACAGCCCTTTAAAAAATAGTTTATTTAATGTCATTCTTATCATTTAACTGTTTCAAAGCATTTCTCAAGACTTCAGGTATAGGCACTCCTAATGCTGCACAATTTTCTAATATACTTATCCCCTCGTTTGATATATAAAAATAACATATCAGTGTTCTAAACATCCAAACTTCATTACTTAAAAGTCTATCTAACATAACAGCAACTAAAAGAACTATTAGTATTGATCCCTTCTTAGCTATTCCTTTTAATCCTATATTTGAACATAGCTCTTTATTTATACACCCTTTAATTACACCTGTTAGATAATCTAAAAAAATAAATACTACTAAAGTGATTAGTGGAACATCCCATGCTCCAAATATCCAAGTGAATAAAGTTCCTAAAGACACAACTCCTAATTTTATATAACTTATTATATTTTTCATAAGAACCGTACTCCTTAAACTTAATTAAATTTATATTACACATTTAAATATATAATATAATATTTAGGAATTCCTTTAATTATACTTATTTTTCAAATATAATTTTAATAATAGTATTTATCTCATAATCATCAATTATATTATCACCATTCATATCATACTCTGATTTTTCTTGATTGTAGTACTTAGATGCTACAGCTAAATCACCTACATCTACTACTCCATCCTTATTTAAATCACCAATTATCTTTTCTTCTATTAAAACCTCTAAACTAACCTTTTCTGAAAGTTTTCCTTGTCTATTTTTAGATGTTACTTGAATATTATAAACTTTGTTTTTATCCAAGCTATCTAACTCATACTCTAAAACATCCTTACCTACTTCATCTAAAACTTTTCCATCTTTAAATAAGACATATCCTGTTATTCCATAATCATCTTCTGGTTTATCCCAAGCTATTTTAACAGCATCCTCTAGTTTTTCTATTTCTCTTAAATTATTTGGAGAATTTGGAGTAACTTCTTTTTCAAAGACATTTAACTCAGCTGCTGAAGCAAAGCCTCCTCCCCCTTGTAAGGCTACTAACTTAATATGAGTTGCAAGTTCTCCATCTAATTCTACTATCTTAGTACTTGAATCTTCTGCCCAAGTTCCTTCAGAAACCTTTTTAAAATTATCTCCATCAGTGCTTACATATAGTTCATACTGAGTAATAATTCCATTGACTCCTCCACTTTGTCTTGGTACATATTCAAATTTATCTACTAAATATTCTCCTCCTAAATTTAAAGTAATATCTTGTGGCAATTCATCTTTTGGTGAATATTTTGTATGCCATATAGTGTTTAAGTTATCATCAATAGCAAAGCTAGCTAATCCTTCTGTTCCTACATTAGGATGTTCACTACTTGCAGTTGCAGTCATTTGTGATTTATCTATTTGCAAGCTTGATTCTAAGCCTACATTTATTTTATATTCTTTTATCTCTCCATTTTCTGCTTGGACAGTAATCTTAATCACAGTATTATTTTCTTCAATATAGAAAATTGATTCTTCCATGTTAGAACCATACTGTATCTCTTCCCCATCTAATGTTATAGATACTTTCGCCTCATCTTCCATAGCCTTTGCTTTTATCTTAACAGTATTAACTCCTTCAGGACATTTAACTGAATAGTTTGTTATATCTGCATCGAATTCTGGATTTAACTTCATATCTCCATCTATTTCAATGCTTTCTAAGGCTGCATTTCCTTCGAACTTTCTATTTAAAGTTATTTTATAGTAATTTATTTTTGAATAATCTTCTGATGTTACTTTTACAATTATGCTGTTAACTCCTAAATCTAAAGAAATATCAACCTTTGATCCTTCAAATTTAGTATTTCCATTAAAGATTTCAACCTTTGACTTTGGATTATTCTGAACCGCCTCTATATTTATACTTTCAACATCCCTGTCTACAGAATAAGTATAATTTAAATTATCTGGAGTAAATCCATTTATTTCTTCCCCATTTACTTTTAAAGTTGAAAGAGAAACATCATTGTTTTCTCTTCTTATAACAGATACTCTATACATAGATTTAGACTTTCCATCCTCTGCTATAGAATATATTTGCACTGTATTATAACCAGAAACTAAATTTATTTCTCCACTAAATGAATTCCCATCTACTTTTTCATGAACTTCTCCATTCACTAAAACTACCAATTTACTATTTGGTGATTTTCCTTCTACAGAAATATTCATAGTATCACTTGTTGTAGAACCATTAGCAGTATAGAAATATCTATTTTCACTAAATTCTGGCATACCTTCAATACCAGTAACGCTTATATTATCTAGTTTAGATTCACTTTCCTTAAATTTTTCTAATTGAACAGTATAGATTTTAGTTTCTCCAGTTATAGAAGTTAATTTAATGCTTATATCTTTACTTTCGTCAACAGAAATAGGAATCTTAAAGTTTAATCCCCCTACTCCTTCTGCTATACTCTCTTCATCTAAAAGAACCTCTATACTAGTATCTTTAGTTAAAGTTTCTAAATTAAAATCAACTTCATTAACTGATGATGGAGCTTTTACACTATAATTTTCAATATTTGTATCGAAATTAGTAGTAAGTCCTGCTCCATTAATATCTAAAGTCGCTAAACCAAGGCCACTAGGAATTACTTCTTCTCCAAACTTAACTTCTTTATCATTAACCTTAAACTCACTAAATACAAATTCATGAGATTGATTAGGATTAGCTGTTAAAATTCCAACTTTTGCATTGTTTGAAACTCCATTATTAGTTAAGCTACTACCAACTTGAATCCAATCAACTCCATTTATAGAATAATAACCTTTTATTATGTTATCATTCTTTTCTAACTTGAAATATATTTCATTTTCATTTATATCAGCTGATACTCTACTTTCATTTGGTGAACCCGAATCTTCTGTAACTACATTGATAGTAGGATTACCATTATTATGCTTTCTCTGTATTGCCACATAGTTATCATCATCATTGTAAATTACAATACCAGCTTCTTCATATCCTGATTGAGTTTTACCTTTCATCTTACAAGTTAATGTATAATTATTTTGATCTTCTAAAACATCTGTTAAGAATATATTGTTAGCTGAATTACCTGTTGCCCATAGTGATCCTCCACTAGTCATTATGCTAATAGTATCTTCATCTAATAATCTCCATTTACTATAATCTTCTCTTACTATAGACCAATTATCAGAAAGCTCTAATGATGCTTTCGACTCTATTTCCTTTGTCTTATCTCCTTGAATATTAAATGTGATACTATTGGATTCATATGCCCTTGTGTCTGATACAACAAAAGCTTTAACCTCTGCCGTTCCCTCACCAACAGCAACTACTTCTCCATTCTCATCTACCCTAACAACATTTTCATCACTACTATAGTATTGAACTATACCCTGTCCATCTTTTTGATTACTAGCATTAATCTTTAAATCATCTCCTACAATATTAATATTATTAGCTGGATTACTCATATTTGAAGTATTTATCCTCATATTTAATCCATTATCATATTTATTGTTTTCAATATTAATATTGTTTGAACCTGAAAAATTAAACATAGGTGATCTAAAGGTTTCTCCTAAAGCGTCAACATTTAAAGTCGTAACTTCTCCTACTTTTAAATCCTCAACTTCAGATGATATTTTCACTTCAGCATTTGTATTATATCTATTTATTGTATTATTTTTAAAAGTTAAATTTCCTACACTTTTACCATCTAATACAGTGGTATCCTTTATATTAAAAATATTATCTTCTATAACTATATTATTGTGAATTGGGTTATTTTCATTAAACTGTTGATTTGTTGGTCCAAAGTAAATCACAGGTCCAGAAGATCTATCAAATATATTATTTCTTATTATTACATCATTTGTAGGGCCTGATTCATACCATTGGTGAGCATCACTTGATATGAATATACTAGACATTCCCATTCCATCAAAGTAGTTATTTTCTATTAAAACTGGCTTTCTTGTTGTAACTAATATACCTCTAGTTGGAGTTTCCATGAATCTATTATTAGTTATTTCAACCTCTGGTGTATAAGTTATATTTTCAACTACGTGGGTATTTCCAGCTAGAACATCATCTGGAATATCTCTATCTAAAGTCACTATTATGTCTGTTAAACTTCCTTCTGAACTTGTTCCTGATGGCCCTTCAACATCTATTACTTTAGCTATGGAATCTTCTACCGGTAACATAGTTGTCTTAGTAAAGAATTGCACCTCATCTCCTACATAAAATTGTGGAAATCCTGCTGTCTCATTATGCATATATCTTACTTTAACTTTATTTGGAGCTAGCTTTTCTTTTACTTCAAGATAAGTTCCATGGACATTTATAGGATCATCATGAGGATTAGAAAAGTCATTATTATTTATTTTTATTTTTCCCTTAGTACCTGACATCTGTATGAAATCTGCAAAACCGGCTGTAGCTCTACCTGAACCATCTCTACTTTTAAAATCAACACTATCTATAGTAATATTCTCTGAAAATTGTCCAACAATTCCAAAACCATGTAAATAATTTGCACCTATATTACTTATGGTTACATCTTTACTTTCCCAAATAAAGACTCCTGGAGTATCTCTAATAGTTTCTCTCATTTGATAAATTATGCCTGCATCCTCTGAAACAGCATTAGTATTATATGTTATCTTTACTCTATTATCTTCTAACTGTTCAATATTATTTACATTTGAGAATAATGGATTTCCCCCTCTTCTAGTTTCTCCAGTATTAGCATTGTAATATTGAGAGTAATTAAAAGAATTTCTACCAGTCCAATAATACTTTCCTGTAGTTGGACTCTTTTCACCGAACCAATTAATGCCATTGTTTTCTATCTTATAATCATAGGTTTCAGGAATATATACAATTCTATAACCTTTTCCATTTTCTACTCCTATTTCTTCTATGGTAACGTCTACAGTTTTAGGGTTAACATAATCAAAAGAAAAATTTTCAAACCTTACATTATTTGATCGTATTGATGCAAAAGCTGTTTGAAATCCATGATAACTAAAATGTGATCCACCACCATCAACTATGACATCATCCATATCTTCTATTAAGATACCAATATTCTTGTCCTTGTAATTTTGATTTGTTCCAACGGTATTTGAAACATATAATTCCCTCTTTGGTGTATTTTCCGGATAAAGAGTGTATTCCCCTTTAGGAAAATATATCCTCTTTGGTCCATCAATCTCCTTCGCATATTCTATAGCTTTATTAACAGCTTCGGCAGAATCAGTCCTTCCAGTTGGATCAGCCCCAAACATAGTAACATCAACAACGGTGCATTCTTCCTCATCTACATAAGTTGATATTTCCTTCTCATAAGCCTGTACATCGTACATGAATACATTAGATATACTACTTACAGAAACCGTCGTAGCTACTAACAATATTAACATCTTCATTTTGTTTCTACGCATACTAATCTCCCCCATTTATTTTAAATATATTTCATATAACATGCATTTAAATTTAATTTCCTTTATAATAACTTAATCATATAATCAAATACATATTTTACCATTTAAATACTAATATTAAACACTTTTACTTATATTCCTTTAACAAATAAAAATTTATTTTATTTAAACATAATAAAAAGATAGTGAGATATTAACTTTTAATCTCACTATCTTTTTATAATTATTCTAAATCTCTTAATCTTTCAACTATACTTTCTTTACTTACAAGATTATATCCAATTAGAGGTACTGTTATCATTAATATTGAAATTATAATTAATGCTACTAATATTGATATTAAGCATAATCCTAAATTAAACCCTTCACTTATTGGTGGTAATAACATTGGTGCAACAAAGGATACTATAAACCCTAAAGGTATTATTAGTATTGATATTAACCCAATATAATATATTCCTTCAAAAAGTATCATTTTCTTCAATTGCTTTTTAGTCATCCCTACAGACTCAAGCATTGCAAATTCAACTTTTCTTGCAAATATTGATGTTAACATTGTATTTATTATATTTATAGCTCCTATGATTCCTAAAATTAAGGATAATATTGATCCTATTATAAGAAATATAGCTTTCATTTCCTTTATTCCTTTAATATAATAATTCTTTGAAAGCAAGCCCAAAGTTCTATTTTCAGATTTAACAAGAATATCGGTTATTTTTTTATCCATATCCCCAATATCTACCCCATCATATAATTCTATATTTAATTGTTTTATATATTGATCTGGATTAGGAAATATAGTTTTTAGTGCTTCTTCTTCAATATTTAAATTTAATAAATTATTAACCCTTTTATCCTTTTTATTCTTTGAAACAATAGCCATAATTTCAAATTCTTTTTTTATCTCTTTACTATTCCCATTTTTATCCTTTACTCTAAATTTTAAAGGTAAAATATCACCTACTTTTAAATTTATAGGTCTTCCTGAATCTGTGTAGTAAATAAGGTAGTTTCCAGTTTTAAATTTTTCCTCATCTATTTTTCCATCTATAACATCTAAGCCTTCTAACTCTTTATCTAAGTTCTCTGACTTTAAACCAACCACTTCAGTTCTTATTAAGTCCTTAGCTAAATCAATTTTACTTAACCACATATAATTTTTTTCTGATTCCATTAAATCATTAATTTCTTCTTTAAACTTTCCATCTAAAATAATATCAACACCAAACCCAAATGTATTACCTTCGTCATCTTCTTCAATTACACTATAAAGAGGTGTAACTTCTTTTACTCCCTCTAAATCGCTTATCTTTTTAATAAGCTCTTGATTTATAGGCTTATATTCCTCTTCACCCCAGAAATGACCTATATTATTATTTACTTCAATATCTGAAACCATCTGATTTTCAGCATGTGCAATTGGATCCATTCCTAATGTAGCATTTACTGTAAATATTACTATAACTGAACTTAATGATATTGATATTATGGACAAAGTAACCCTTTTTTTATTTTTTAATATGCTACTCCAGGCCATCTTATGAAGTTTGCCTCCATTCATCCCACTTTTGTTTTTCTTTTTTGATTTAGAATCATCTAATGAGACGAATCTCACAGCTTCAATAGGTGAAACTTTTCCTGCTATTTTCCCTGGTTTTCTGCAACTTATTATTACAGTTAGGAGTGAAAATATTGTTGATAATAAAAATATTATTGGGTTCTTTGATATAACTACAATATTTCCAAAAGTAGTTACTTTCAATGCTAATGGTAATACGAAGCTAGCTATTAAATATCCCAGTATTAAACCTAAAGGGATTCCTATAATTGATAATTTTAAAGCCTGTTTTAAGATTATTTTTTTTAATTGTTTCGACGTTGTTCCAATAGTTTTTAATAATCCATAAAACCTTATATCCTTGCTTACTGATATATAAAAAATGTTGTATATTATTAAATACCCTGTAAAAACCATAAGTAATATTCCAACTGATATAGCTAAAATTTGTTCTATTTTATTGCTATCAAAGACTATTCCTTTATCCTCATACTTTGGATGGACCTTTCCCATTGTTGCTCCAATTTCATTTACTAAGTTTTCTATCTCACCTTTAGCTTCCTCAAAAGTTGAATTTTCATTTAAAGTTTTTACATTTACGTAAGCAACCTTAACTCCATCTACATTTTCTATGTCTTTACTATATTTATTTATAAAATCCTGTGATACAAATATTGATGTGCGTCCTGCTCCTCTTGAAACTAAAGATTCATAATACCCACTAAGTTTAAAATCAAAAGTTTTAACTTCTCCACCTATAACTAAGTCTAAACTTATTTTTTCTCCAACCTTATTAGTTACATCAAGAACATCTAATACCCAAGTTGGCACTAATACTTCATCTTCTTTCTTAGGATAATTTCCTTCTATAGGAATAATAGCCATCATATCATAAGTGTTTTTATCAGCTGATTGAAGAATTATATTTTCATTTAAGAATTCTTTATTTTTAGCTGTATCCATACTTGCTAATTGAGCTACTCCTATTTTGTCTACTCTATCAATCTCCTTTAACTTATCCAAACTTTCATCAGTAACATTTATATACCCATCTGAATCTACTCCATAATTACTAATCATATTAAAGGTTTTATATGAATTGTAGAATGTTATTCCTCCTGTTATCATGACAGTTATTAATAATGTGGTTAGGGCTATTGATAAGATTGTAAATATATTTCTCATCTTATTAGCCTTTAAAATTCTTCTACTTATTTTATTTGTTATCTTGCTATTATTATTTCCTAACATTAACTCCTATCCCCTTTTATTAACGATTCTTCCATCTTCAATTCTAATAATTCTATCAGCCATTTGAGCTATTTGTTCATTATGAGTAATCATTACTATTGTTTGATTAAATTCTCTACTAGTTACTTTTAATAATCCTAAAACCTCTTGTTCTGTTTTTGAATCTAAGTTTCCTGTTGGCTCATCAGCAAAAATTATTGATGGCTTTGTTGCTAATGACCTAGCAATTGCTACTCTTTGTTGTTGCCCTCCCGATAATTTACTTGGAAGTCTATTTTCTTTTTCTTCTAGCCCTAAAGTTTTTATTATATTATCAACATATTTCTCATCAACCTTATTTCCATCAAGCTCTATTGGTAAGACTATATTTTCATATACATTCAATATTGGGACTAAGTTATAACTCTGAAATACAAATCCTATGTTTCTACGTCTGAATACTGTAAGCTCATCATCATTCATAGAAAATATATCATTGCCCTCAACAAAAACTTTTCCTTCTGATGCTCTATCAAGACCTCCTAGCATATGAAGTAATGTACTTTTACCTGAACCAGATGTTCCAACTATTGCAACAAACTCACCTTTATTTATCTCAATGTTAACTCCATCTAAAGCCTTAACTAAGTTTTCCTCTTTTCCATAATATTTTTTTAAATTCTCAGTTTTTAATATACTCATATTCCCAATCTCCCTTTTCAAAACAATTTATTTTAAACCGAATTATTCTTCTTCCTTACAATAAAATCATATCATCTAGCATACCTTTAAATCCTCACAGCCTTGTTATATTTATCCTTTGAAAAATAACAATTTTGTGATTTTTTTAAATTACTATGTTTATATATTATTGATTTCTATCTATACCTTCAGACCAAACTTCAATTTTGACTATGTTTTAAATCAATATTGATATATGAACATAAAAAAAGCGGACAAATTAATTTGTCCACTTTAATTCTTAGTACGAATTAATATAATATTAATTTATCAAGGCTATTTCATTCTTTTTTCAAGTATAAAACTACCTTCTTCCAAATCCCTTAGATTTTCAATTCTCACAACATGAAAACCACATTTGTTAATATAAAAATTATGATTTCTATGAAAGAGAACTTAATTTTTAAGGAAAATTGAGAATGTACTTCCTTCATTTTTCTTTGAAACAACTTTCATGTATCCACCTTGTTTTGTAATTATTTCATTACTTAGATATAATCCAATTCCAACGCCTTCAACATCAGATACCTCTCTAGCTCTATAAAATCTTTTAAATATTTTATTTATTTCTTCTTCTGAAATTCCTATTCCATTATCACTAACATCTATCTTTGTAAAAATCTCAAAGCTTTTTATATTGACTTCAATCTTTCCATTAGGCTTTGTATATTTAACTGCATTATCTATAACATTAAATAAGGCTTCACTTGTCCATTTTTTATCGTGATTTAATTTTAAATTATCAGGACATTCTACTATTAATTCAATTTCTTTTTCTTCTGCTTTTAAATAAACATTACTTAATGCATTGGCTATGGTATCACTTATTAAGCTTTCTTTTTTATTTAACTTTATTATGTTACTCTCTAATCTAGACATTTTTATTAATGACTCAACTAGCCATTGAAGCTTAGAAACTTGAAACTGCATATTCCCTAGAAACATTTTTTGCTGATCTTTATTTAAATCTCTAGCTATTAAAGTTTCATTGTACATAGAAATATTAGCTATTGGAGTTTTTATTTGATGTGAAATATTAGCTATTAAGGATTGTATATTTTCCTTTTCAACTAATGCTTCTTTTCTATCATTCTCCATAATATCAAAAAGCCTCTTAAATTTATTTTGAACCTTTGATAATAAATTATCCTTGTATTTATATAGCTTAATATCTTCTTGATTACTCATAATTTTATCAATGGTATTACAAACATCTTCTGCAAAATTACTTACAGTAAATCTAGTTAAAACTATAAAGATCACTCCTATAGCTATCATTAATGAAATAAATATTCCTATTAAATTTATAACTCCATTTATTTCGATATAGATATTAGGCGATAATAAAACTATACCATCTAACTTTATTTTTAAAATAAAGAAAAATATAATTCCAACAAGCGAAAACAAAGAAAATATTATTAAGTATAAATAATTTAATATAAACGTCTTAACTTTTCTCAAAATTTTTCACCAGCCCATGCATATCCAATTCCATAAACAGTTTTTATATAATTAGATTTTGGATTTTTGTTTTCTATTTTATTTCTTAGCCTATTTATGTTTACTGTTAGTGCATGTTCCTCTATATACTCATCATTTTCCCAAATCTCTTCAAGTAAAGCTTGTCTTGTAAGAATTTCACCATTAGCTAAAACTAATTTTCTTAATATTTTATATTCCGTTGGAGCTAAAACAATATTTTCTCCATTCTTCTGAACTGACATTTTATCAAAATCAAATCTAAACTCACCAAGTTCTAAAATATTTGACTTATCTTCACTTTTTCCACATCTTCTTAGAACTGTTAAAACTCTTTCCCTTAAAATGTTCACATTAAATGGCTTTGTTATATAATCATCAGCCCCTATTCTAAGCCCCATTATTATATCAATATCCATATCACAGGCAGTTAAAAAAATTATTGGAGTAGAATATTTATTTTTTATACTTTTACAAAAATCAAAACCAGTTCCATCAGGCAAATTAACATCTAATAAAATTAAATCAACCGGCTCTTTTTTTAAAACATCTCCAGCCTCACTAAGATTAAAAGCTGAAAAGACTTCAAATCCATCCATCTGAAAATTAAATGCTATTCCCTGATTTAACATTTTATCATCTTCAACAAGTAATATACTATACATCCCCAATCCCCTTTTTCTTTATATTTATATATTTAAAATTTTACTACCTTTTAATTAGTCTATATTTTAAGTAAGTGTTGAATTTAGTCTTAAAACATTAACTAAAATCAACACTAATTTTTTCAACTTAAATTTTAATAATTGGCTCTGTTTTAAATCAATATTCACCTAAAACATATCTAATATTTATATTGTAAATAATATCATATAAAGAAATTTTTGTATTACAAAGGAAATATAAATTAACAATATGTCAATAAAACTATAATTATTTTTACATCAATAAAATACAATCTAAACTCAAAAAAATTTATCTTATAATTAAACTTTATATCAAAGTTTAATTATAGTTTATTTATTTATTATTTCATTAAGATTCTCTTTATCTTCATGTAATCTACTGAATATATTTTTCGAAGCAAGCGATATTATAATTGAGCAAATCATTGCTCCTAATAACACTTTCCAAGGAGTTGCTCCATATCTTTGAAATAAGAATCCATATAAAGCCTGACCTATTGGCATTGCACATAGAGATAATCCTAATAGACATGATATAACTTTTCCAACTATTTCAGGTGGTGTTTGTATTTGTATAAATGTCATCATTTGAATACTGAACATAGTTGCAAATGTCATAATTAAAAATCCCATTATTGAAATCACTAAATAACTTATAAATGGAGTCACTGGTACTAAAAATACAATAACCATAGGTAGTAATGCTATTGCAGCACATAGTACCAAGGCATTTGAATTTTTAATATTTAATTTTTGATGTAATACTCCTACTAATATTCCTCCTAAAACTGATCCAATAGCTAAAACTCCCTGTGATATTCCATATAAACTATCACTTAATTGTAAAGTTTGAGTTATTAATGCAGGCATTCCAACTACCATCATTGAACTTAAGAATAAGTTTAAAGCTGAGATTATTAGAATTGCTTTAAATAAAACTGGTTTTTCTTTTAAAATAAACTGCATGCTTATTTTAATGTCATCATATGCAAGTGAAAATAAATTTTTAGACGTGTTTATATTTTTTTGATTAGGTATGTTAATGAATATTTCCATTATTGCTGAAAATATAAAACAAATAATACTAACTACTAAGATTGGCTGAATTCCATAAAGTCCAAATAATATTCCTCCTATAGTTGGCCCTGTAAAGTTTGCTAAAGAACTTACCATATTTATAATGGCATTTCCCCTCATAATATTTTCTCTATCTACTAATAAAGGAATACTTGCTTGAACTGCTGGTTGATATGCTCCCTGTATTCCATACAAAGCCATTAAAACAACTATTAATAATACAACTAATGAATTAGTTTTGTAAGATAAAGTATAACCTATCATAATAATAGCCGTTAAAAAATCTAAAAATACCATGATATTTCTCTTGTTTACTCTATCAGCTATAACGCCTCCAACTAAAGATAAAAGTATCATTGGAATAAACGATGTTGCAGATACTAATCCAAAAAGTGCAACTGAATTGGTTTCTCTAAGTAAATATAGTGGCAATGCAAACCTAATAATAGCATTCCCAAACAAAGATATGATTTGCCCCAATACAACAATAGTAAAGTCCTTATTAAACAATTTTTTATTTTCCATATAACTCTCTCCTTTTTATTTTTAGTAAATTTTACTTTAAAATGCAACTCACTTTAATACCAACCGTTGGTATGTAAATTTGTTTTTTATAACTGCCCTATAGTAAGGCAGTTGTAAAATAATCTTATTTTATTATTTAACCCATTTTGAAATAAGACTATTATATACTTTTGTATAAGAAAGCTCTTATTATCGTTTAGATAAATTATCTAATTCAACAAGCTTATCATACATACTCTCATCAAAAACATTGATTCCCATTCCCTTTAAAAAAACATCATAAAACTTAATTTTATTTATCATATCTTGTGTTGAAACACTATAAACCAAAGGATTTAGCCAAATATTAGAAAGAATCAGCATAACTTCTGCAAGTTCTTTAGGATAATCAGTTTTTATTGACCCATCCTTTATTCCTTCTTCTATTATTGGCTGAATATAATTTGGTGCTATGATCTCTATACTGTCTTTAAGTTGCATAGCCAATAAGCTTGGATTATTGAGTAGCATTGGTGATGCTGTAAAGAATTTTTCTTGATTAGGGTTTTCAATAGAACTTTGAAATAATTTTCTTAACTTCTCTAATCCATTTAATGAGCTATCTTTCATAATACTTTTTACTTTTTCTTCTGTACTAGAATATATTTTATTTGCTACAGCTTCTAATATTTTTTCTTTTGATTTAAAGTGATGGTATATTGCGCCCTTAGTTAAGCCACCTAAGTTATCTATAATATCTTGAATAGAAGTATTTTCATATCCATTTCTAATGAATAAATCTAAAGAAACATCTAATATACGTTCTACCGTTTCTTCTGGATACTTATTGCGAGCCATAAATCTTCCTCCTTTCTTATACATACTAATAGTATGTATACAGAGTATCACCATAAAATTACATTGTCAATAAAAACCAAATAGTTTTTTAAATTTTTATAACTTAAACAAAGTTTTAGTTCCAATATTTTTAATAATGCCTTTATTAGGAACTTGTACTATTATTAAGAAGAAGTTTAATATATCTACAGATGATCCAGCTGAATTAATTATAGCTAATATTAATACTAAAATTGGACTCACTCCAATCCCAATTAATATAATTGGAAATATAAATGATAACATTATAAAGGGCATTATTGTAATAACTAAAAATCTAAATTTTGATAATTCTTCCTCAGTATAAACAAAACCACCCCACCATTTTAAAGATATAAATGTTGATTTTGACTTAATAAATTGTGGTATAAAAACTAAGTGTATTATTTCATGAAACAATATGTATAAATAGATTAAAATTATATATGATAATTTAATATTTATATTTATCTGATTACTACTAAAAATTCGACTTATTGAATCTGATAATTTTCCATTTACACTTATTAAAAACAATATGGATACTATTGCACTTATAAGTGATATTGGAATAGAAATTAAGGTCGCTTGTCTTAAGCTTTTAGGCTCTTTTAGAAATTGCCATCCTTCACTTACCATTTCATCATAAACTTCATTATTTTTTCTAGGAATTTTATTTATATATCTCATATACATCTCCTTTATAAATTAATTAAATCATAAATCACCCCAGTAAATTTTCACCTAATATAGCAGTATGTTTTCTTTACCATTTTGCTTAAATATTAATTCTATGTATGACTAATTTCAAGACTTTAAGAAAAACTGGTCATATTCCATGTGTACTAGGGTAAAATTCACAAAAAAATTAGGCTGTATAAGCAAAACTTTAATATAAGACTTATATGAGTCCTATATTAAATTTTCTATACAGCCTTTAAATATTATATCTTAGATACTTTAGTATAAATTAATACGCCTAAATTTTCTTAACAAACTCTGCCTTAACAAAACCTGTTACACCATATTTAGTAGTTATTCTATACCATCCAATATAGTCTGAATCTACCCAATCTATTCTAAATACTTCTCCTACATTTATAATTGCAACTACTTTTGAGTCTGTAGTTCCTTTTTCTCTAACATTTAAGAAAGTACTTACATTATTGGTAGTAGCCATTTGTAATTTCTCTACATAATTAGCATTTACATAGCCATTAATATTTTTATATTCAATATAATACCATCCTAAATAATTAGAATCCACCCATTTTATTATAAACCTATCTCCTGCTGGTATTTCTCCTACAATATTGGCATCTGATGTTCCTTTCGCTCTTATATTAAGATGAGTTGATACATTTTTAGTAGTAGCATTATCTAGCTTAAAATTATTTGTTACATCTAATATTTCTTCTTTAAACTCATCCATATCACAGCCACCATCTACTCCAGCTACAATTCCATTATCTGAATATTGGAACCCAATCCATCTATCCCAAATATCATTATTCTTTGGTGCATCTACACCATATTCAGCTATCCATAATGGATAAGCTCCTATCCTTTTATCTAAATTAGAATTAGCAAAACTTGTATAAGTGTAGACAACAACCTCTTTATTAGTTATTTTTCTTACCTCTTCTAAAAATTCTATGCACATAGTTGTTAACTCAGTAACTCCTACTCCCTCTGTAGTCTCAATATCCAATGCTAACTTACAATCATAATTAGTAGCACCTATTTCATTAAGATAATTTACGAAGTAATTAGCTTGTCCTTTTGCATCTTTATTGGCTCTAAAGAAATGATAAAAACCTACTTTTAATCCTTGAGCTTTTGCACCCTCATAATTTTGTTTAGCATAAGGATCCTTATAGTAATCTCCTTCTGTAGCCTTAATATAAACTACTTTAACTCCATCATTTTTTACACTTTGAAAATCTATATTTCCTTTCCAATTTGATACATCAATTCCTTTTAAATTATTACTATTTCTACTTTCCATGCTTAACTCCTTCTTTCGTATATTTTTTTATTATGTTACATTCTATGATTTTTGTACTTAAATTTACATAACATATATCATCCTTTCTAAATTTATATTTTTTAATAATTTAATTTTGAATTTTTGTTTTATTAATTTGTCCTTACGTATTATAAAAAGGAATTAAACTGTAATTTGTAACCCTAATATAAAAAAATTATTATTTTTTATATTATTTTCACACTAAAAAAGACCTAAAAACACCGAAGTATTTTTAGGTCTAATTAATTTTATCTATATAGTTTTTAAATTAAATTTATTCTAGACAGTTTTAATTTGCTTCTTCCTTGCTAGCAAACTGACTATTATAAAGGCTTTCATAGTAGCCACCTTGCTTCATTAATTCTTCATGGGTTCCTTGTTCAATTATATTTCCGTCATTCATTACTAATATTAAATCTGCACTTTTTATAGTTGAAAGTCTATGAGCAATAACAAAGCTAGTTCTATCCTTCATTACATTTCTCATTGCCTTTTGAAGTAACAATTCTAATCTAGTATCAACTGAACTTGTTGCCTCATCCAAAATTAATATCTCAGGATCCTTAAGTATAGCCCTTGCTATAGTTAAAAGTTGCTTTTCTCCTTGAGATATATTCGAAGCCTCTTCATTTAAAACCATATCATATCCACCAGGCAAAGTTTTAATAAAGTGATGGACATTAGCTATTTTAGCTGCTTCTATCACCTCATCCTTAGTTGCATTAAATCTACCATATTTGATGTTATCATAAATTGTTCCTTTAAATAACCAAGTATCCTGAAGAACCATACCAAACATGCTTCTTAAATCATCACGTTTCATATCTTTAATATCAACACCATCTATTTTTATTGATCCACCCTGAATATCATAGAATCTCATTAGAAGGTTAATAAGAGTAGTCTTACCTGCTCCAGTCTTTCCAACTATAGCAACCATTTGACCACTTTTTACATCTACATTTAAGTCTTTTATTAACTCTTTATCTTTGTTATATCCAAATTTAACATGTTCAAAAGTTACATTTCCCTTTGGATTTTTAAGGTTTAATGCATTCTCTGGATCTTTAATCTCTTCCTTCTCATCTAAAAATTCAAACACTCTATTAGCTGCAGCCACAGCTGATTGTATAGCTGAAGATAATTGAGTTACTTGAGATAAAGGTTGATTTATTTGCCAAATATAACGTATAAAAGCTTGTAAATTACCTACTGTGATTCCTCCAGCTATAGCTGTGATAGATCCCATTATAGCAATCACTGCTATTCCTAAATAAGTTACTAAACTTATTAAAGGTGACATTATACTTGATATAAATTGAGCCTTAAATCCAGTTTGACATAACTCTTCATTTACTTCCATAAAGTTTCCTAGAGCATCCTCTTCTTTTCCATATAGCTTTAATTCATTAAATCCAGTATAAAGCTCTTGTACTCTTCCATTTAAGTTTCCTAAAGCTTTTTGTTGCTTATCAAATAACTTTTGTGATTTTCCTACAATTATCTTAGTTATAATAATACTTGCTGGTATTATTAAAGTTGATATTAAAGCTAATTTTAAATTTATAGAATACATCATTATAAGTGCTAATGATACAGATAAAAAAGCATTTATTACTTGTACAAAACTTTGTTGTAATGCATTTGCTATGGTATCAACATCATTAGTAATTCTACTTAGGACATCTCCATAACTATTACTATCAAAATATCTTATAGGAAGTCTATTAATTTTATTTTCAACGGCATTCCTAATATCTTTCATTGTATTTTGAATTGCATTTGTTAATAAAAATCCTGCTATAAGTGTTGAACCTGCACTACCTGCATAAACTATAAATAATAAAATTAACACTTTTATAATATAATTAAAATTTACAGATGCTCCTACAACACCTCTTATTAATGCTTCGCAATCATTTGTTAATTGTGATATTATTAATCCCTCAGTTACTGGAGCTATAGCTGTGAAAACAGCTGCTGAAATTATAAATAAAATTGCTCCAAAGAAAGACCATTTATATTTACTAACAAAAGGAGAAATCTTTTTAACTACTAATTTAAATTTATTCATTTGATAACTCCTCCTCTGTAAGTTGTGATGTAGCTATTTCATGATAAATCTCACAAGTCTTTAATAATTCTTTATGAGTTCCCATTCCAACTACTTCACCTTCATTTAATACTACAATTTTATCTGCATCCATTATGGATCCAATTCTTTGAGCAACTATTAATACCACGGCATCTTTTGTTTCCGCTCTAAGTTGTTTTCTCAAAATAGCATCTGTTTTAAAGTCTAAAGCAGAAAAACTATCATCAAAAATATAAATATCTGGTTTTCTAACAATAGCTCTAGCTATTGAAAGTCTTTGCTTTTGACCTCCTGATACATTTGAACCCCCCTCTGTTATTGGCTCATCAAACTTATTAGGTTTTTCTGAAATAAACTCATAAGCTTGAGCAATTTTAGCTGAATGTTCTATGTCTTCAGTATTGGCATTTTTCTTACCAAATTTTATATTACTTGCTATGCTACCAGTAAATAATAGAGTTTTTTGAGGAATAAATCCTATTTTTTTACGTAAGTATTTTAAATCATAATCTCTTACATCTACCCCATCTATTTTTATGGTACCTTCAGTAACATCATAAAATCTTGGTATTAAATTTATTAATGTACTTTTACCACTTCCTGTACTTCCAATAAAAGCAATAACCTGTCCTTTTTCCCCTTTGAAAGATACATTCTTAATAACTGGTTCTTCTCCATCTGGATAAGTAAAAGATACATTATCAAATTCTATTGAACCTTCACTATTAGTTTCTTTTACTCCATTTTTAGGATTTTTTATTATTGGCTCTTCACTAAGTACTTCACTAATTCTATTAGCAGAAACTTGAGCTTTAGGATACATAACAAAAACCATTGAGAATAGCATTATTGAAAACATTGCATGGAATAAATATTCAATAAATGCAACTAGTTGTCCTACTTGAAGAGTCCCAACATTTATCATATTACTAGATATCCAGAATATAGCTATAATCGCTATATTAAGTAAGAAGAAGAAAAGTGGTTGAGAAATTAACATAAGTTTGTTTAATTTTTTAGATATACCAGTGTATTCCTCATTAGTTCCCTCAAATCTTTTACTTTCATACTTCTCGTTACAGAATGCTCTTATTACCCTTATACCAGTTAAATTTTCTCTAGATATTCTATTTAGTTTATCTAAAGCTTTTTGTAACTTTTCAGATAATGGTTCTGAAGTTTTGGCTATTATAATAACGCCTAAAATTATTATAGGAATTACTATAGCTAGTACAATTGATAATGAAAGACTTGTCTTAAGAATCATTATTAAACTTATAGTAAACATTACTGGAGTTATTAAGGCTATTCTTAGAAGTGTATTTGTAAATTGTAAAATAACAAATGGATCGTTTGTAGTTCTTGTAATCATAGAAGAAACTCCAAACTTATCATACTCTGTATGAGAAAATTCCTGTGCTTTTTTGAATATATCATTTCTAATATCTCTAGTTATTCCAGTTGAAATTTTAGAAGAACAATATCCTAATAGTATTGTTCCAAGCACACCTACTATAGAAATAGCTACCATAACTAATCCCATTTTTTTAATGTAACTAATATCGCTATTTATTATTCCAGTATCTATGACCTTTGCCATAATAGTTGGAATCCCTAGTTCTACTAAGGCAAATCCAAATACCGATATAACATTTAAGATAAGAATTAATTTGTAGTTCTTTAAATATTTTAGTATTAGTTTCATTGCTATATCTACCTTCCTTTCCTAAACTTTTATAATTTGAAGATGACTTTGTATCAAAATAAATATCAATAAATCTTTATACAAACTCATCTTATTCTTAGATCTTTAAATAAAAATTATGCAAATTTTAACACAACTGGAGAGAAAAATCCACAATCAATGAGGCTATTAAAAGCTTCAAATACCTATTTAATCACTATTTTTCTTGTTTAATATTTAAATCTCTCCAACTTTAAATATATTCCTTATGTATTTAATATGGTTCCAAGATTTTATATTATCATAAATTTCAAATTATTGATATTGATTTTCCTTATCTTTAAAATTTATTAAATTTTTATATTTAATTAGTAGAGCTAAAACATAAACCAGGAATTACCTCAAGGTTTAATACTATATATTATATTTAATTTAGAGTACACAAAAATAGATCACGACAAAGGTTCACACCTATTAAAAGTGATTACCATTTTATCGTGACCTATTAAATCTTTCTAATAAATCATATTATATTTATTATTTAATAAATAATAATCTGATTTTATATCTAAGTTTTATAGTCTTATATAATACCATATTCCTTTAGTAATTTTTCTATCTCAGTTCCTGATATTTGTTTCATAATCTTTCTCTTTGTTAAAGGTGGTAAATCAAGTTTTGGTTTTTCCCCATCTAATAAGCATACTCCAGCATTTAATAAATAACGAATATCATATCTTGATGCATATACTTCTGGTACACCTTTTTCAACACCAGTTAATACATATACTGCCTCCATAGCTGTACGTCCTGAATATTCAATAGTAAATACTGTATCTCTTCCTGGATCATCTAATGTTTCTGCAAATTGTCCAAGGAAAGCAAAGTTAACTGCATTCTTAGGAACAACATAAGGTCTATCACCAAATTCACGTGGCATAAATTGTGAAGTTATGAATGGCATCATTACTGGAATTGCTGTACATGATTCAGCAAGTTCTTCAATCTCATCAACTGGAACTCCTATATGAAATAACCATTCCTTTGTAATTTCCTTACCAGTACAATCTCTCATAGGTTTCTTAATATAATCACCATCAACATCAGAGAATAGTCCATATACCCAAACAACTACATCTTTTTCTGGTTGACCATAATATTGTTCTTGACGATTTATAGTCCAGCTCATTAACCATGAGGAATCTACAGCTGTAACTATACCTCCTGTTACAGTTTTTCCTCCATATGGTGAACGTTTTGTTATTTTTTCAATATACTTTGGTACACGTTCATCATGACAAGTTACTGTACAAGATTCCCAATTTGATCTTTCAGTATCAGTACAGAATTTATCTGGGTTTCCAAATTCCTCTGATTGTTTAGCTATATTTCTCCACAATTCCCAACATCCTTGTGGTTCTTTATTAAACGGAGCTGGAGTATTATCATCCCCATAGCCTGATCCTTCTGTAATAGATCCATTAGTTATAAATACTAAATCATTTTCTGTTAAATCAACAGAAATATCTTTTCCATTTTTATCTTTAGCGACTATTCTTTTAGCCACCTTTTTATCATCGCTTATATCAAATTCTACATTTTCAACATGTACTCCATATTCAAACTTAGCTCCATTTTCTTGTAAAAATTTCACCATAGGTTTTACAAAGGATGTATATTGATCATGTCTTGAAAATTGTAATGCTGTAAGTGTTGGCAAACCTCCAACATGATGTATAAATCTATTCATATATAATTTCATTTCTAGTGCACTATGCCAATTTTCAAAGGCAAACATTGTTCTCCATAATGTCCAAAAATCTGTGTTTAAAAGATCCTCAGAGAATATCTCATCAATTGCCTTATCTTGAAGTTCCTCATCTGGTATAAGAACAAACTCTGCTAATTCTTTAGCTAAATCTTGTCCAAGATTAAATTTAGCATCATCATATCTTTCTCCATTTTTATGAGTAATACGACAATTACTGTAGTTTGGATCATCGTAATTTGTGTAGAATAGATGATCTAACACAGTCATATTTGGATCCTCTGTAGATGGAAGTGAACTAAATAAGTCCCACAAAACTTCAAAGTGGTGTCCCATTTCACGTCCACCACGAGCAACATAACCTAAATTTTGAAGAACCTCTCCATCTAAAGAACCTCCTGGAATATCTAATTGTTCAAAAAATGTGATTTTACTGCCATCCATATGTGCATCTTTGATTAAAAAGCAACCTGCTGCTAACGCCCCTATTCCAGTACCAATCAAATATGCACTTTTATCTTCAATTCCTTTAGGTTTTCTAGCGTGTACTAATGAATGATAATTTCCATTTGTTAAAGTAAGCCTCTCATCATGTGTCTTAAGTTTCATAAAATCCCCTTCTTTCCCAAAACTAGATATAATTTTCTAAAATACTTTTATATTTAAAACCTAATACTGATTAATTAATCATAAGCTTCTAAATATAAGAGTTTTGTTAATTTATTTAAGTTTTAGAACTAACTTTAAGTTCTTTAAATCTATAATATAGCCTTTTACCAAATATTTCATTAGATAAATAAGCCAAGTGTTCAAAGTTCAAACACTCATATATATTTGTCTGAATTTTAGGCATTTCTTCTTTATTGCCTAAATTTTTTAGTATCTTATATCTAATTGAAAATGCTTTTGAGCTCACTTGTTAAGGGATTTAAGAATTAACTTTTTAGTTTTCTCTCATCATTTTTGGCCAATAGTATTAAACTTTTCACTACGTTTAAGTGATAATTTTATATTTCCATCAAATAATTCACCTATTCTTCTTATAATCGCATCAGGATCTTCTTTCATTCCAGAAGAAATCCATTGAATCACCATTTCTGTAAGTGCACATTGATAAAATGTTGCTATTAATTTCATGTCATATTCAGAAGCATTAATACCATAACTTATCTTTTTTACATATCTATTCATCATATTTCCTGAAACATTATAAATATAATTAACCAATTCCTCCCTTTGCATTGAATTATATACATGATAAATTACCTTCTTATTTCCCAATGCAAATCTTGTTGCTAACATAAAACTTTCTTCCCAAGACATAGTGTCATTATATTCATCTATAACAGTTTGAAGTTCAGTTTGAAATAATTCAGACAGAAGTTCATAAATATCTGAATAATAATAGTAGAAAGTATTTCGGTTAATTCCACAAGCTGATGCTATATCTTTTACTGTAATCTTATTTAATGGTCTTTCATTTAACAATTTTATAAATACACTGCGAATCATTTTTTTAGTATATTGCTGAGCCAAAAGAATCTCCCCCTTATAATTTCTATTTCTAAATTATACCACTCATTTCACTAATTTTTACATTTCACTTTTTACTAAAATAAAAAAGGAATCTATCTAAAGCTACATACTTAAGATAAATTCCTTCTTTTTTATTTTAGTCTCTGTTTTAACATATTATAAATGGTCCTACTTCTGTATAAACTATTTCAAGTTTACGCTCATATATGTCTTCCATTATTCTTATAAATCTTTTTTCATAATCTTCTTCACTACAGTCTATTGAATCCACTATTTTATTATTACTTAAAATTATTATTCTATCTCCATACCTTAATGCTAGGTTAATATCATGTAATGTAACCAAGGTAATTAAATTCTTTTCTTTTATTAAAGGCTTAATAAAACTAAAAAAATCATGTTGCTTTACATAGTCTAAAAATGTATTGGGTTCATCTAAAAGCAAAATACTACACTTTTGAATTAATATTCTCCCCAAATAAACTAATCTTCTCTCTCCACCACTCAGCTCTCCTATAAGCTTATTTTTCAAATGAGATATATTTAATTCATTTAAAATACTATCTACGAGTTTATAATGCTCCTTATTAGGCATTTCAAACATCCCTAGATATGGAGTTATTCCCATTAAAATTATATCCTCTACACTATAATTTTGATTTGTGTGAATATGCTGTGGAATATATGATATTAATTTTCCTCTTTCCTTATCTGACAAACTTATTAAATCAATATCTCCATATTTTATCTCTCCATTATCTATGGGATTTAAGCTAGCTATTGATTTAAGCAATGTGGTTTTCCCAGCTCCATTTAATCCTAAAAGCACTGTAAACTCACCAGGATTAATTTCAATATCTATCCCATTAAGTACTGTTTTTTCTCCATATGAGACATTTAAATTCCGTATTTCTAATGATTTATTCATCTCATAACAGCTCCTTTTTTATTAAGAAGATATACAAGGAAAGGGGCACCAAATAATGAAGTCAATATACTTATAGGTATTTCTGTTGTAGTAATACTTCTGGCCGCAGTATCTGCAATTAATAGTATGATAGCTCCAACAACCATTGTTAATGGAATAATTTTTGATATATCATCTCTAGCAAATGATTTAACTATATGAGGTGCAAGTATCCCTATCCAACTTATAAGTCCAGCAACTGATACCACAGAGGATACTAAAAGAGTTGCTGAAAATATTGCTATCGTCCTTACATGTTTAACATTGACTCCCAAAAGCTTAGCTTGATCATCTCCCATTGTTAAAACTTTTAACTTCCATCTAAACAATAATAAAACAATTGTTGATATGAAAACTAAAACAAAAACATTTATTACGCTTTTCCAATCACTATTATAAAAACCTCCCATAAGCCAAAAATCTATGGCAGGCAATTCCTTATAGGGATCCGCAAAATACTTTATTATCATAATAAAGGATGAAGTTAATGCTCCAGTTACTATTCCTGATATAACAAGTGCTAAAACCCTATTACTCCTCATCTTTTTAGATAAAATCAATGAAAATATAACTGAGCATATACCGAATAAAAAAGATAACCCTTGTATCATAAATGGTGATGCTGATAAGAATACTATTCCTATAGCAGCACCAAGTGAGCACCCAGAACTTACCCCTAGTACATCAGGTGATATTAATGGGTTTTGAAATATACTCTGAAAAACCATACCTGATAGTGCTAGAGCAGCTCCACTAACCATTACTAATAATACTCTTGGTAATCTTATATTTATTAATAGATTGGCCTCTTGTCCATTAATTGCATTTCCAACTAATATATTAAGTATTTCACTTATTTTAAGTCCATATCTTCCTATACATAATGATACTAAAGCTAAGATTAGTAAAATAACTGCATATGGTAGTATAGAGTATTTTTTCATCATAACCCGATTTCTCCATCAGTGACTTCTAAATTATAGAATCTTTTATAGAATTCCTTAGCATCCTTTTTAAAGTCCTCAGTACTATATTTTTCAGGATGAAGATTATTTACTATCCAAAGCATACCCAATATTGATGAAGGTGTTGGATAATCCCAAGGTTCCAATGTTGATGGGAATAAATATACCTTTTTATTTTCAATTGCATTTATACCCTTTAATTTGCTATCTTCTAATACATCATCTATAGTATATTTTGCATAACCTACCACATAAATAATATCTGGATTGTAGTCTATTAACTGCTCCACTGATATGTTTGTCCAATACCCATCATCAATATTTCCAGTAACATTTTTACCACCTGCTGTGTCAATCATATAGTTTTGGTACATCTTAGATGTACAAGTTTTAAGTATGCTATCACTTCCTGATAAATATACTGTTGGTTTATTCTCTATATCCTTTGTCATATCTTTTACCTTATTTATTGTGTCATCATAATATTTTAGAAGTTCCTTTGCTCTCTCTTCTGAACCTGAAACTTTTCCTAAAAGTTCTACACAGTTATTAAATCCTTCTAATGTTTCTGGTTCTATTGCTATAACTGGTATATTTAATTTTTCAAATTGTGGTATAAAACTTTTAAGCCTAGTAGGAATAATTACTACATCAGGATTTAGCTTCATACACTCTTCAACATTTATTTCTTTTCCTGTTCCAACTGCTGGCAAATCTAAAAACTCTTTTGCTACCTTCTTATACATCTCTCTATTTTTTGCCTTTGCCTCTATTCCAACTACTTTATCTTTAACATTTAAACTAATTAATATTGAAGTAGATATATAATAACTTGATATTATTCTATTTACATCTTTTTTAACTTCAACCTTCCTACCAAGTTGATCTTCAACAGTAATTGTTTTATTATCCGATTCTTTAACTTTAGCCTCACTAGAACATCCTATAAACAATGTCATGCTCATCATGACTAAAAGAATTATAGCTGTTAATTTTTTAATCCCCTTCATAATTTAATCATTCCCCTTTAATCTATGTAATTTTATATAATTTTCTATATCATCTTGTATTATTTTTCTATGATCATAACTTATATCTTCTATATTTATAATTAATGTATCAGTCCTAAGTTTTATGGAGTTTAGAAACTCACTATCTTTGTCCTTTAAAACACCTAAACAAAACTTTTCACTATCTAGGCAATTCTTTATCTCTAGTTTAAATTCTTCTGAATCATCTTCTAAAAATCCAATTTCATCTAATAATATAATCTTACAATCTTTTTGTTTTCTACTATTCTTTAATATTAAACATCCAATTGTATCAAAGGTTTCTGTAACCCTAATACATCTATTATTGCTAATTTTTATTGATATTGGACTATATAAACATTCCTTATCAATTTCATCTATATAACCATGCAAATAATATCCTTGCATGTACCCATTTATATAATAAGGAAGAGTTCTATATCCAGTGTATTCAATCCCCATATGATCTAATATTTTATTTATAAGTGTGCTTTTTCCACAATTCCTTCTACCAGTTAAAAGAATATTTTTATATTGCATATAAGTCCTCTCTAACCCTTTAACCTATATTAAGTAGGAAGTTTTATAAAACTCCCTACTTAATATAAATTTTTATTTAATCTTATAATTTAGCTATTACTTCAATTTCTATTGGTGCATCCATTGGTAGTTTAGCTACTTGTACACAACTTCTTGCTGGTGGGTTTTCATTGAAGTATGTTCCATATACTTCGTTAACTGCAGCAAAATCATTTAAATCTTTTACAAAAACAGTTGTTTTAAATACTTTATCAATTGATGCTCCTGCATTTTCTAATATAGCTTTACAATTTTCTAAGCTTTGCTTAGTTGCAGCCTTTATTTCAGTTTCTAAAACTTTAGTCTCTGGATTTAATGGTAATTGACCTGAAGTATATATTAAATCTCCTACTATTATTCCTTGTGAATATGGTCCTATTGCAGCTGGTGCATGTTCTGTGTTGATTATTTTTTTCATTTTAATTCCTTCTTTCTATTTTTTTGTTTTTTTATAAAATGTATTTTTAAGTGGAAGTTCTGTTCTGAACTCACCATCTAATTTGTAATATGCTCCTTGAGCAGCTGGTGCTGTTGGGATACAAGTTATTTCCCCAACTCCCTTTGCTCCAAAGGATAATTCTTGAGTATTTTTTTCTATTATTATAGGTTGTATTTCTGGGACCTGAGTTGCTCTTAGAAGACCAAGTGTACCAAATTTAACTTTTGGTATTGAATTCTCTATAGGATAATCTTCTGTTAAGCCATATCCAAGTCCCATGGCTACACCACCTTCAATTTGTCCTTCTACATTTTTAGGATTTATTGCTTTTCCTACATCATGAGCAGCAACTACCTTAGTAACCTTTCCTTGGTCATCTAAAATAACTACCTGTGTAGCAAAACCATAAGCAACGTGACTTACTGGATTTTCCTTTTTACTACCCATCTTGTCAGTAACACCTAAATATTCTCCATAAAACTCCTCGCCTTCTAATTCTTCTAATGACTTTTCTTTTAAAGCATCTCTAAGCTTCATAGCAGCGATTTTTGTTGCTTCTCCAGTAAATACAGTTTGTCTTGAAGCCGTTGTAGTCCCTGAATTCGGAGTAATTCTTGTATCTGGTGATTCATATACTATTTCTGATGCTGGTATTCCCAAAACTTGTCCAACAATCTGAACAACCACTGTTCCAAGACCTTGTCCAATACATGCCGCAGAAGTTCTTATATGAACTTTTCCATCAATAACCTTAACCTTACATCTTCCTGTATCAGGTATTCCTACTCCAACACCTGCATTTTTAAAAGCACATGCTATTCCTGCTCTATCTTTATTAGCATAGTAAACATCTCTTACTGCCTCCAAGGTTTCAATCAAAGCTGTTCCTTCATCAGCTATTTGTCCATTTGGCAATACTTCTCCTGGTTTTATTGCATTTCTTCTTCTTATTTCAAAAGGATCTATTCCAACTAACTCAGCAAGTTTATTTAAGTTACACTCTGTTGCAAAGGCTGACTGAGTAACTCCAAATCCTCTAAAGGCTCCCCCAGGTGTATTATTTGTATAAAGTGCCTTACCATCAATGTCCATATTTTGATAATTATAAGGACCTGCGGCATGAGTACATGCTCTTTGAAGAACAGGACCACCAAGTGATGCATAAGCTCCTGTATCTGCAAGTATCACAGCTTTCATTGCAGTCAACATTCCATTTTCATCACAAGCTGTTGTAAATTCCATATCCATTGCATGTCTCTTAGTATCAACTATAATGCTTTCTTGTCTTGGAAGTACCATTTTAACAGGTCTTTTAATAAGATAAGCAAGTAATGCTGTATGATGTTGGCAACTCATATCTTCTTTTCCTCCAAAGCCACCACCAACATATTTAGAAATTATTCTAACCTTGCTATCATCAAGACCTAAAAGTGATTCTATCTCACGAAGATCATCATATACACTTTGAGTTCCCGTATAAACTACTATCCCATCACCATCTGGAACCGCAACGGCACATTCTGGCTCTAAAAATGCATGTTCTGTAAAAGGAACCCTATAATTGTATGTAACAACATACTTAGAATTTTTTATGGCTTCATCAGCATTTCCTCTAACCAGATGTTCATGAGTTAATATATTTCCCTTCTCATGTATTTTAGGTGCATCTTCTGCTAAAGCCTCCTGAGGAGAAGTTACTGGTTTTAACTCTTCATATTCAACCTTTATATGCTTTAAAGCTTCCCTTGCTATCTCCTCAGTTTCTGCCGCAACTAAGGCCAATGCATCTCCAAGATATCTTGTTTCTTCACCAACTTTTACTAAAGCAGGAGTATCTTTTTGAATATGACCTAAATATCTTTCTCCAGGAATATCTTCTGCAGTAACAATCTTTATTACCCCTTCAATTTTCTCAGCTTCACTAATATCTATACTTTTTACTAAAGCTCTAGGATATTTACTTCTAAGTGCAACTCCATGTAACATTCCATCTATTCTTATATCATCAGTGTATTCAGCTATTCCTAAAGTCTTATCTCTAGCATCTACTCTACCCATTCTTTCTCCAACAAGACCTTTACAAACAACCTTTGGAACATCTTTTTCTTCTCTAAAAATTTCAGCTGCCATCATAATAGCTTTTTCTATCTTTACATAGCCTGTACATCTACATATGTTACCGATTAAAGCCTTCTTAACTTCTTCGCCTGTTGGATTTAATGTTCTATTAAAAAGTGCTTTTGCACTAATAACCATACCTGGTATACAAAATCCACATTGAACTGCCCCTGCTTCAGTAAATGCATATGCAAAGACATCTCTTTCTCTTTCTGTAAACCCTTCTATAGTTAATATTTCTTTTTCATTAACTTTTTCAGTTGTTAATATACATGCTTTTACTGCTTTTCCATCAACAATAACCATACATGTTCCACATGCTCCTTCTGAGCATCCATTTTTAACTGATGTTATATTACAATCTTCTCTTAAATACTTAAGAAGCTTTTTATTTTCTTCTACTAATTTTTTTTCACCGTTAAGAATAAATTCAAACATATATTATCTCCCCTCATAACTCCATTTCTTTCTTGAGATATATTGGCCAGTTGGCTCTTTTCCTATGAATTTTCCATCCTTAACCAATTCCTTACCTCTTAAAAACACCCTTTTTATTTTTCCATTACTTTTAAATCCTTCATAAGGAGTGTAATCAACTTCTTGTATGCTATCTTTACGGCTTATAACACCATCACAACCACTTTCTATTATTAATAAGTCAGCATCACTACCCTCTTTAATTTCACCTTTTTTAGGATATAGCCCAAATATTTTAGCTGGGTTAGTTGATGTCAATTGAACCATTTCATTTAAAGACATTTTCTTATCTCCTACTCCATAGCTAAAAATCAATTCCATTCTATGTTCAACACTAGGTATTCCATTAGGTATTTTAGAAAAATCAACCTTTGCATTTTTTCTTTTATCTTCATAATTAAATGAGCAATGATCTGTTGCAATTGTATCTATTTCTCCTAGTTTTATACCTCTCCATAATGCCTTATTATCTTCCTTACTTCTAAGAGGTGGTGACATAACATATTTAGCTCCCTCCAACCCCTCATCTTTTTCTAATTCATAATAAGATTTATCTAATAGAAGATAGTGAGGACATGTTTCCACAAATATCTTAACCCCTTCTTGTCTGGCCTTTCTTACAGCATCTAGTGACATTTTAGAACTTAGATGTACTATATATATTGGGTAATTAATTTTGGTAGCTATTTTTATCAAAGTATTTACTGCTTTATATTCAACCTCTGAGGATCTTGAGGTCTCATGATACTTTACATCGGACTTGTTTTCTTTTAGCAAGTTATTTACATTTTTTATGATTTCATCACCATTTTCACAATGGAATGAAATAAGAGCTCCAAGTTCTTTTGCCTTTCTTAATGCTTGTTCTATCTCTTCCTCATTTACTTGAAGAGTGTCTTTATATGCCATATACATCTTGAAGGATGTTATGCCTTGCTTTACCATATCCTCCATTTCAGATTCAACATCTTTATTCCACTCACATAATGTCATATGGAATCCATAATCTGAATAACATCTATCCTTTGTTTTTTCTTTATAAATCTCTAAGGCACTACTTAGTTTTTCTCCCCTATGACAATTTACAAAATCTATAATAGTTGTAGTACCACCTGCTATTGCTGCCTTCGTACCACTATTAAAATCATCAGATGTTTTTATATTAGGTAGTTCTAAATCAAAATGAGTATGGGCATCAATCCCACCAGGAAGTATATAGCTTCCTTTTAAGTCTATTATTTCATCTCCATCCTTTTCCAAAGATAACCCTATAGATTCAATTTTTTCTCCATAAATTCTTAAATCATTTCTCATTATTTCTTTACTTGTTACTATATAAGCTCCCTTTAGCACTGTTCCCATAACTCATTCTCCTTTTAACTATTTATATTGAATTGATAATGCATGTTTTGGACATCTTGTTACACATAATCCACATCCAAAGCATTTATCCTTGTCTATTAAAAGTTCTTCTCCAACTTCAATTGCATCATATACACAACTTACTTTACATTGTCCACATTTTATACAAGCATCTTGATTAACCTCTGGCGCAATGGCTTCTGTTCTAAATCTTCTATCTTCCATCTTCTTGTGAGCTAATCCTATTATTTCATTAACATCTTTATATCCATGACTATCTAAGAATTCATCTAATTCCTTAGCAATTTTTCCATATACTCCAGGTCCTTTTAAAATAGCCTCAGTACAAACTTCAACAGCTGTAGCCCCTGCCATTAACATTTCAGCAGCGTCTCTTCCACAAGTTACTCCTCCAACGCCTATTATTGGAATATTAACAGCTTGTGCTGCATCATATATATTTCTTATGGCAACTGGTCTTACTGGTGAACCTGATAACCAACCATATCCTGTTTTACTTCCCATTATTGGATATCCTGATTCAACATCTATTGCCATACATGGTCCTAGAGAGTTGATCATTACAAGGCCATCTGCCCCAGCTTCTTCTAAAGCTTTTGCTATTTTTTGAATGTCTGTATGTGGACTCATTTTCATGAATACTGGACAATCTAATGCAGCTTTTGCAGCTTTCATAGCCTCAACTATAGGTGTCACATCAGTTCCAACATAGTGAGTTGATAATTCAACTGCATCAGCATAAGGTTTAACAAGGGGAGCCACTATTTTTATTTGATCTGCTGTGTATCCCATACTTACTATCATAGGTACACCAGCTGATTTAGCTTTTTTATATTCTTCTTTTATCCATTGCTCCTTTGGTAGTTCTGACCAAAGCTCTGTATTTAAAAATCCTGAGTTTGTTTTTCCCATACATGGTCTTGGTACTGGAGCTGGATCTACTGAAATAGTTTTTGTAACTAAACCACCAGCACCACCTTTTACTGCTTCTATGCAAAGATCTCCATCTTTTGCTCCTGGACCTGCTGCCGTAAATATTGGATTATTAAATTTCATCCCTAAAATGTTAACGTTTAATTTTGACATAACAAACACTCTCCTCTAAATTTCAATCATATTATTTAAATTTTATTTATTGCTTTGTATAGCTAATTGTTCTTCATCTACTTCTTCTTCAATTTCTTCTATATCTGCCTCTAAAGTTTCTGGCATTGGTTCTTTACTTCCTAAAACATTAAAGAATATATTTAGTATCACAGCTGATAAACTTCCTGTTGTAATACCACTATCGAATATTGTTCCTACCCATGATGGGAAGTTATGATAAAATCCTGGATTTGCAAGTGGAATCATTGCAAGACCGACACTAACAGCTACTATTACACAGTTCTTGTTGCCATCAAATTGAACCTTTCCTAAAGTTCTTATTCCACCAACTAAAACCATCCCAAACATAGCAAACCCAACTCCACCAAGTACTTGCTTTGGTATAGCTCCTATGATTGCTGCAAATTTAGGTACAAAACTTAATGCTAAAAGTATTATTCCTGCATATACAGCAACGAATCTTGATTTAATACCTGTTAAACCTACTAATCCTGTATTTTGAGCAAATGGAGTAATTGGAAATGTATTGAAAAACCCTGCAAATAATGTTGATATACCGTCTGCTTTTAATCCTTTTTTTATATTCTCTTCAGTAACTTCTTTATCAGTCATTTCATGAATAGCAATCATATTTCCAACTGATTCAGTCATTAAAACTAACATTATTAGTATCATTGAAAGTACTGCTGATGGGTCAAAAGTTGGCATTCCAAACTCTAATGGGAAATTTACACTAAACCAATCTGCACCGCTTACAGCACTAAAATCAGCCATTCCAAAAACCATTGCAAGTATTGTACCAATAACTATTGCAAATAAAATAGCAGCGCTATTCCATATACCTTTTAAGTATTTAAACAATAATAATGTGATTACTAATACAGTCATTGAAAGAGCTAAATCTTTTGGATCTACCGCTTGTACTTTGCTATCAGTAATCCATTTTATACCTACAGGCATTATAGATATACCAATTACCAATACAACGGTACCTGTAACAACCTTTGGAAAAAACTTTATTAACTTCCCAAATACAGGGGCAATTATTAAACAGAATAATCCTGCCGCAATAACCGCTCCAAAGACATTGGTCATAGCTAATTCTTTCCCCCCAGATGTAGCCGCTATTATTGCTAAAATTCCTGAAACAGCCGCAAAGCTTGTACCTTCTATTATTGGTATCTTAGCTCCAGCAAAATTTTTAATTCCTATAGTCTGAATTAAAGTACCTATTCCAGCCATAAAAAGTCCTGCACTTATAAGAAATACTATTTCTACGTGATTAAGCCCTGCTGCTTCTCCTACCATAAGTGGTACAGCCACAGCTCCTGCACACATTGCCATAACATGTTGAAGTGAAAATATCCACGCCTTCGAAAAAGGTATCCTTTCATCAACTGGTGCTATATTTTCTTTTTCATTCTCCTCTCTCATAACAAACCCAAACCCTTTCACTAGATTCTATTCCATAACTTACTACAAACCTCTCTTGATTTAGCTAAGATTTCATCTTCATTAATATTTAAAAGCTTTCCATCTTTAACTAAAACCTTACCATTTACTATGGTAGTATCAACTGATTTTCCCATCATTCCAAATAAAATGTGAGAATTATAATTGCTTCCATTCATTGGTGTTAATGGATTATAATCTACTACTATAACATCTCCAACTGCACCCTCTTCAATGATTCCAAATGTTCCATTAAAGTGTCTCTCTGCAATTTTTCTGTTATTTTCAAATAACATCATAGGAACTTCTCCCCATGCTACTGATGGATCTTTTAAGTGATGCTTATGAATTATATTTGCAACTTTCATTGATTCAAACATGTCTGATGTATAGCCATCTGTTCCAATCCCAACGGTTATTCCTTTTGCTATTAAATTAATAGCAGGTGATACCCCTACTGCATTCCCCATATTAGATTCTGGATTATGAACAACTGTAGTCCCTGTTTCTAGAATTATCTCTTGTTCATTATCATCTGCATGAATACAGTGAACAGCTATTGTTTTCTCTCCCAATATATTGAATTTTTTTAATCTCTCTACTACCCTAATATGATGCTCTTCCATACATTTTTCTTCATCAGCTAAACCCTCTGCAACATGAATATGATATCCACAATCTAATCCTTTTGAAGCATTCATACATTTTTCTAATGATCTATCTGAAAGTGTAAAACTTGCATGCATTCCAAACATACCCGATCTCATATTGCTATTGCTTTCCTTGCAATGCTTTATGTAGTCTACATTTTCTTTTATACCTTCAATTAAAGCCTTTTCTCCATCTCTATCGGATACTTCATAACAAAGTGAGGTTCTTATTCCAAGCTCTTCTGCTACTTCTCCTATAGTAAATAGGCTTCCTTTAATTGCATTTGGACTTGCATGATGATCAAAAAATGTTGTAACTCCATATTTTAAGCTATCCATTAAAGTACTATATGCACTGTATTTTATATCTTCAAGAGATAAGCTTTTATCAAGTCTCCACCACAAATTATTTAATATATCTAAGAAATCTTTTGATGTAGGACCATCTAAATTCATTCCTCTTGCAAAGGCACTATAAATATGACCATGTGTATTTATAAGTCCAGGCATTATAACTTTGCCCTTTGCGTCTATATATTCACTATCTTTATATTTTTTTAGTATTTCTTCAGTGTTTCCATAGCCTAATATTTTTCCTTCTTCTATAACCACAGCACCATCTTCTATAAACGGATTTTCCTTGTTTTGAGTTATTAACCTTCCATTACCTACTACTAACACACGAATCCTCTCCCTATTTTTTTCTTAATACTTTACCTGCTTTTACCTTTTTATACTCTCCATTGTCTATTACAACCTGACCATTTATAATTACATAATTTATTCCTTCTGGGAATTTTATTGGATCCTCAAAAGTTCCAATATCCTTAACTTCTTCTTTATTAAATAAAACTATATCAGCAAAGTATCCTTCTTTAAGAAATCCTCTATCTTTTATACTGAATGCATTAGCTGCTTTGCTTGTCATTTTCATAACTCCCTCTTCAAGAGTTAACACGCCAAGTTCTCTTACAAATCTTCCAAGTATTCTTGGGAATGATCCATAAGCTCTAGGATGAGGTCTTCCAGCTAATAACCCATCAGTACATACATTTTGTTCAGCAAGTTTCATGAACTTGATTATATGCTCTTCCATGCCATAATAATCAACCATACCTACAGCATTTTCTTCTTCAAGTAAAAGATCAAAAGTTGCATTATAAGGATCTTTTCCTCTGAGTACTCCAAGTTCTACTAAGTTCTTTCCTATTGCATCTTCATTCTTTTTATTTCTAACTGAAGTTACATATATAGCATCAAGGCCAGCAAAATCAACAAAGTTATCCCAACCTTCTATACCATGCTCCATATCATAAATCATTTTTTCTCTCATCTCTTGTGAAGCAAGTCTTTCCATAAGCTTATCTGTTCCACCATCATGAGCCCATGGAGGTAATATAACTCCTAGCATTGTACTACCTGCTGCATATGGATATTGATCAAAAGTAACTCTTATTCCTTTTTTCTTAGCTTCATTGAATAATTCAATTACTTCATCAATGTATTTCCAGTTTTTCTTACCACATACTTTAAAATGTGAGAAGTGAACTCTTACCCCTGACTTTTCTCCAATCTCAATTATCTCTTTCATTGAATTTATAATAGTATCAGCCTCACTTCTTTGATGTACTACAAATACTCCATCAAATTCTGCAACGACTTTACACATCTCTATAAGCTCTTCAGTATGAGAATAAGCACAAGGCATATATATAAGACCTGTTGACAAGCCATATGCTCCAGCTTCCATTTCTCTCCTTGTTATTTCACACATTTTTCTTATATCATCCTTGGTTGCAGGCACATTTCCAAGCCCAACTACTTCCATTCTTACATTTCCATGTGGTACTAGATATGCTTCATTTAATCCTACTCCATTAATTTCCATCATTTTTAAGTAATTATCAGTTATTTCATATTCCCAATCAATTTCATCTGATTCACCATCTAAACCAGCTATATTCTTTCTCCAAGGAGAAATATATTCTTTTGGTAATGGTGCCATTGATATTCCATCTTGACCCAATACTTCGGTTGTAATCCCTTGTTTAATTTTTATTTCATTAAATGGATTTTCTAATATCTTAAGATCACTGTGTGAGTGAGTATCAATAAATCCTGGGGCTATAACTAAGCCCCTAGCATCTATTGTTCTATCTACATTATTTTCACAAAGTCCATGTCCTATTTTTTCAATTCTCTCATCACAGATTAAGATATCTCCGATATATCCTTTATTGCCACTTCCATCAGCTATAAAGCCATCTTTTATTAATATCTTCATCCTTAAAACCACCTTTTATTTGTTATAAACAGATTCTAATATTCCATAATATCCTTCAGCTCCAATGAATAATTGATCTAATTCTATATATTCATCAATTGTATGAGCTAAATTTTCTTTTGATGGTCCAAACCCAATTGTTCTTATTCCAGCTTCTCCAGCATAGTGTGAACCATTTGTACAGAATGAATATTGAGTTATTTCTGGATTTATACCTGCACGTTTTAATCCATTATAAGCAGCTTGTACAAACTCATCATCTTCGCTATATAACCAAGCTGGGAAGAATCTTTCACCTTCTATTACTTCTCCTGTATAGCAAGTTTCTCTACCTATTGCATATGAGACTTTAGCATTTAATTCCTTATCTTCTTTCATAAGATCATCTATAATCTTTTGGATTGGAGCTAAAACTTCTTCTTTAGTCTCTCCAACTAAAAGTCTTCTATCAAATGTAGCCTTACAGTAATCTGGAACTACAGATGCTCCTGGATATGGTGATGATTTAATATCAGTTAATACAAGAATTCCTTTTCCAAGTACATCGTGTACAGGAGTTTCTATTTCTTGAATTCTTTCAATTATTTTTGACATTTTATATACTGCATTTATCCCTTTTTCAGGGTTAGCTGAATGAGCTGGCTTTCCGAAAGTTTCAATAACTATTTCAGCTCTTCCTCTTTGTCCGATTTTTAAGTTTAATTCTGAAGACTCACCAATAACTACATAGTCTGGTTTAACAGCTTCACTTATTTTTCTAGCTGATACTCCTTCGAATATTTCTTCATGTACTACACCAGCCACAAAAATATCACCAGCAAAATCCTTTTTAAAATCCTCTGCAAAGTAAGCTGCAGCTGCTATCATAGCTGATGTTTGGCCTTTCATATCTGAAGCCCCTCTTCCATAGATTTTTCCATCAACTATTTCTCCACCGAATGGTGCATAGGTCCATTTTGAATCATCTGGTACTGGAACTGTATCAATGTGCCCATCAAAAAGTATTGTTTTTCCTGGTTTATTACCTTTTATATGTCCAATTACATTTCCATAACTATCTACAAAACATTCATCATATCCTAATTCTTTAAAGCCTTTTTTTATAGCTTCGACTACCTTACCTTCTTCTCCTGAAACTGATTGATTTCTTATTAACTCTTGGCATAACTTAGTTAGGGTTTCTTTTCTTTGATTAGTAAGCATTTCTATCTTCCTCCAATAAATTATTTAATCTATTAACATTCACTGTTCCAAACAATTTCTCTATATTTTTCTGGATCTGTATCTCCTTCAGTACTGAATAAAAGTACTCTTGAATTTTCATTTAATTCTAAAGCTTCTTTTAAGTCCTTATAATCTTCATTTGTCATGATTTCATATAAAAGGCCTGTTGTAACTGCACCTGATTCTCCTGATGTTACTTTTTCATCTCCTTTTAATGGGTTTCCAAGTATTCTCATACCTTTAGCTGATACCCAATCTGGACATGATACGAAAGCTGTTGAATGATTTTTTAGAACTTCCCATCCAATAGTGTTTGGTTCGCCACAAGCAAGTCCTGCCATTATTGTTTGCATATCTCCTCCAACAAATCTTGCTTCTCCATCATCTGCTATTGCTGATTTATAGAAACAATCTGCTAAGTTTGATTCAACAATAACTGTCTTTGGACACTCTTCTCCAAATTCTGATGCAAAGAATCCTTGAACAGCTCCTGCAAGCGATCCAACACCAGCTTGTACAAATATATGTGTTGGCTTAATAACTTTAATAGCATTTAATTGGTCTAAAGCTTCTAATGCCATAGTTCCATATCCTTGCATTATCCATGCTGGAATCTTTTCATATCCTTCCCAAGCAGTATCTTGTACCATTAATCCATTATGATCATCTGCATATTTTGCAGCTAATCTAACCGCATCATCATAATTTAAATCAGTTATGCTAGCATCTGCTCCTTCTGCTTTTATATTATTTAATCTTTGAAGTGATGATCCCTTTGGCATATAAACAACTGATTTTTGTTTTAATTTATTAGCTGTCCATGCTACTCCTCTTCCATGGTTTCCATCTGTTGCTGTAACAAATGTAATGTCTCCAAGTTTTTCTCTAACCTCATCTGATGTCAATTTTTCATAAGGTAAATCCTTTATGTCTTCTCCTAATTTATCTGCTAAGTATCTTCCCATAGCAAATGATCCACCAAGAACTTTAAAAGCATTTAATCCAAATCTATAAGATTCATCTTTTAGATATATTCCTTTAAGACCTACTCTTTCAGCTAAATTATCTAATTCAACTAATGGTGTTTTATCATATTCTGAAAAACTTTCATGAAAGTTCTTTGCTTTTGATACTTCTTCTCTACTTAAAAATTCTATACAACCTTCTTTATCTGTTTTTGGTAATGTGTTTAATTTCCATAGTATTTTTTCCATACTAGTTCCTCCCCACGATCTTTTTTATTTCATACTATTATTCAAAGCAACATCCATGCCAAGTTTTTCTATATTTTATATAAATTTTATCCTTTAATTTTGTATTATTTTATTTTAAACGCCATTTTTTGTATATGTTTACAGATAGTTATATAGCTATCTTATTGCCTTTTATCAAAATGATAAAAGGATTATCATTTTGATAATCCTTTTAATTTACTATATCTTAGTTATTTTATTAACAAAATAAGCAAGAGAAATTATCATTTTGATAACTCTTCTTGCTTATCTTTATTATTGTTCTCCAATTTTTCTGTATAATGTAGCAATACCTATTCCTAATTTTTTTGCAGCTTTTTTCTTGCCTGCTGTATCTCTACCATATAAATCTAATGCCTTATTTATATATTCGCTTTCTATATCCTTAAGCTCTCTTATTTCTTCTGAATCCTCTGAAGCCATAACGTTAGAACTTACCTTCTTTTCATCTTCATACTCTAATACTGTTTGAGGAAGCATTTCTAATGTAACTATTCCATCTTCTCCACTTAGGTTTACCATGAACTCAACTACATTTTCTAACTCTCTAACATTTCCCTTCCATTGATAAGCTTTTAACTTTTCTATTACATCTTCATTTACTGTATGAACATATTTGTTAAATATCTTATTATATTTTTTTATAAGCTCATTCATAATAAGTTCAATATCGCCATCTCTTTTCCTAAGAGGAGGAACTTCTATTGGTATAACATTTAATCTATAATATAAATCCTCTCTAAATTTACCTTCTTCTACAAGCTTTCTTAAATCTTTATTAGTTGCTGCTACAACTCTTATATCAAGCTCTATCAATTGATTAGAACCTATCTTAACTATTGTTCTTTCTTGTAGAACTCTAAGTAGTTTTACTTGAAGGTATAGAGGCATGTCCCCAATTTCATCTAAAAATATAACTCCCTTATTTGCAAGTTCAAATTTACCTACACGTCCACTTGAACTAGCACCAGAAAAGGCACCTTTAACATAACCAAACAACTCACTTTCAAGTAAGCTCTCTGGTATAGCTCCACAGTTTATAGCTATAAAAGGTTTATTTTTTCTACTACCTTCTGCATGTATAGCTCTTGCTACTAGCTCCTTCCCTGTTCCACTTTCCCCTGTTATTAAAACAGTTGATTTTGAATAGGATATTCTTTTTATCTTACTTTTAAGCTGTTTCATAGCCGCAGATTCACCAACTATTTCATCACAGTTTATTTTATTATTTCCATGAGTTAAGTTTACAACTTCATCTTTTAAATGTTTAAGTTCATTAAACACAACTATTTTTTCACAGTTACTTTTGTTTATATAATTATATATTATTTTTCCAACAACCTTATAAGAAATCCCTTTTATATATAATTCAAATATATTTCCTCCTGGAAAGTAATCATCAGTCTCTTTGATTTGTATATATTCTCCTACTATTTCAGGCTTTAAGTTTAACATTCTAAGAGCCTTATTATTTATTATTTTAATATTATTCAAACTGTCTATTGTAATGATTCCATCATCTACAGAATTTATAATTTCTTTAAAGAAATCTAAATTATTTTTATTTGCTAATATTTCATTCTGCTCTATTAATTTTATAGCTATAAATTCAGCTATTTGTTCTAAGAAACTCATAATTGTATCAAGATTTAAAAGTAAATGCTTTTTTTGTTTTTCTGTTGAGCATACAAGACCAATTATTCCAAATATAGAATTTTCATATTTTATAGGGACACATATCTCCATATGCTCCTTACATTTCCCCTTATTCATACAATCTCTACAGAGAAAATTTTCTCCTGGATCCTCTATTATTTTTGATTCTCCTGTATATAAAGCCGCTTTATATACATAACCTGCAGATTCAATATTTTCTCCTACTCCATCTTTATATATTCCTGTACCTGCTATCCTTTGCATATTGTAATCAACAATTTCTACATCTAATTTCAATATATTTGATAATAAGTTTGCATATTTATTTACTACATCTGAGATATCTATCAAATTTATCTGCATCATTATGGTGATTCTCCTTTTTTATTGATTTTGTAATTTTTTCATCTTTACATCTTGTAAATGAGCCAATCTACCATTATTTTTTACTAATAATATTTCTGATAAAATACTAAATGCTATTTCTTCTGGAGTTCCATCTGATATATCAAGTCCAATTGGAGCATGCATACTTTCAATTAACTCTTCAGAAACTCCTTTTTCTGATACAGCTTGTTTTAATTCAATAATTTTTTTTGTACTTCCAACTACACCAATGTAATTGTAATTTTTATTTATTAACTCTTGAGCCCAATAAGTATCACTTTTATGTCCTCTAGTTACAATAACTATATAACTATTTTCAAAGTTTATATGATCTAATTCTTCTATGCTTTCAGCTATAACAAAGTCTTCTACATTTTTAAAAGCATCATATTCTTTAAACTCTTCTCTATCTTCAATTACAGTTCTTCTAAAATTCATATTATCAGTTAGTCTACATATACTCTGAGATATATGGCCTCCTCCAAAAATAATTAGGTTTGGTTTTGGTTCAAATACCTTTATGTATCCTTCTACAGCACCACCACATGCCATTTTAACCCCATTTTCATTTAAGTTATAAGCAAACTTTTCTCCTTGTCCATATTCTATACAATTAACTGCACTTTCTATAACCACACACTCTATTTTACCACCACCTATGGAACCAACAATATTGCCCTTCTCATCTACACTCATTAATGATCCATTTTTTCTTGGAGTAGATCCATTAGAAGATGTTAAAGTAACCAATGCCATCCTCTTTCCATTTGCTAATCCCTCAATAATACTCTTCAATACCTTTTCATCCATTATTTATTCCTCCATTGTCTTAACATCATTATACTTTCTAAAACTGAACCACCTATACATCTAGCTTTATCTGAAATTAACTCACAATTTTTCTTTTGATTAATTCTAGGATCTATATCTGCTATTTTAAGGCCTTCCTTTACATAAAATCCGTTTCTTATCATTCCTCTTATTACCCCAGTTAGTGATGCTTTAACAGCTTTATCTCCAACTATGCATATAGTTTCACCCGCTTCTACAATGCTTCCAATATCCTTTATTATTTCAATATTTCCTTCACAAGGTGAATAAACTACTCTCTCAATTCCAAAGCCTTCTATTATTCCTGGAACCCCAGTATTTTTAGCAGCTGGTCCATTAAAAATTAATCTTCCTAAGTTATGCCCCCTATTAGTTTCAACTACTATATCAACATCTTCACCAGCTACATAACCTGGTCCTAAGGCTACAGTTATATCAGCCATATCTCTATTAGTCCCAATGTTTTTCTTACAAAGAGTGGCATCAACAACAGCCATAGGTCTAATCTTTTCTATTATCTCGCCTGAAGTATCCTTTACAATACAAACCTTATTCTCATCTAATATATTAAATATTTCATTATATGAATCGGCTCTTTTAGCAACTACATCCTCAACTTTAAATTCCTTTTCATACATAGCCTCACTTAAACAAACCCTTCTTCTTATAGAAGTTGGTTTTTCTATTTCTAAGGCTATTACTTTAAATCCAGCTCTATATAATTTTTGAATTGCTCCAGTGGCAATGTCTCCAGCACCTCTTACAACTACTATTTCATTCATTATATTTTCTCCTCACATATTCCAATTCCTCTTTGGTGTCAATATCAAAGAATTCAATATCTGAATGAAAATTCACAAAAAATACTTTGTCCAAATTATTTTTTATAACAGGCCTTCCTCCAATGTCTCCTTTCAAAGACATTAATTCATCTTTAAAATCACTTGAAAAAATTGTAGGACTCTTGTTTTGACCATTAATTTTCGGAACAATTATACCGCCATTATCATTAAACGTTTGCACTAATTTTATTATAGTCTCTCTTTTTAATAATGGTTGATCTCCAGTAAAAAACATATATCCATTGCTTAAATCTGATGATTTTTCTAAGGAAATTTTTATACTTTCACTTTGTCCATAATTAGCTTTTTCATTATATATAGTAGATATTCCATACTTTTGGGCAATTTCCTTTACTTTAGGATCCCTATAAACTAAAATAACCTCATTAAATCCTATAGAGCTAACAGTTTCTATTACCCACTGAACTAAAGGTTTACCACAAAAATCTAATAAAAGCTTATTTTCCCCCATTCGTTTACCAATTCCAGAGGCTAAAATTATAGCTAATATTTTAGCTCACCTCCAACTAAAATTTATAATATTGATTCTTCTTCAAATCTCCACCAATAATTTTTAAGGAATTTTTATTTTTTCTACTTAATATTTCAAGCAATTTCCATACCAATTCTTTACTTTTTTCACCATCAATCCTATTTAAAAACAATATTTTTTCTCCTATAGCATCTTTAAATAATCCCTTTGGATTTGTTATTATCTCTGCTATTACATCTAATGTTATTTCATCTTCAATTTTAGTTTTAAATATATTATTGAAAATTTCTATTCGATGTATATTTTCTTCTGTAATTCTCTCTCCAACAATATGTAAAGGAATTATTCCTATGGTTTTTGTAGTTTCATTTAATATTACTGGTTCAGTCTCATTCCATCCCTTAAGAGATTTTCTTTTTGATCCATCACATTCAAGTAATACATAATCAAAGCTACTCATATATTTTTTTATTAAGTATATATCTCCTGAAATCTTATTCTGATTCACTTTTTCTTCTGCAATAAATGTTCTTCCTTTTTTTATATTTAGTTTATTACGTTCAGATGAACAGAAAAAATAATCAACTTGATTTTCTTCAGGACATAGCATCTTTGTTGTTGTAGATATTAAAACTTTTTCTTTTCTAAGCTCTTTAGCTAAGTTATATATAAAAGTAGTTTTTCCACCAGAACCAACAACAGATATAATATCTCCATTTTTTATATCAATTAAGTCACTCAAACAACTTTCCAAAACTATCTCCTCTTTCATAATATTTACAAATATACTCCTATTTTATAGGTTCAATAAATATTTTTCAATTATTTCAAATTATTAACATAATCAAACTTATAAATATAAAAATAAAGAACGTAATAAATACGCTCTCTATTTTTATATCCTAATCATTTAATTTTAAATTAAACATTCAATATTAAACTATTAAATTACATTATTTTTTAATTAACTTCGCAACATTCTCAGCAGTAGGCTGCTTCCAATCAATCTCGCTTAAGCTCGATTTTTTGGACATCCATTGCATGGAACGTGCTAATTACTTATCTTCGTCGCTATCTCTCTTTGATAAGTAAAGCTACGTTCTCAATATGAGCAGTGTTAGGGAACATATCAACTGGTTGAACTTCTAAAGTTTTATAGCCATTCTCTTCTAATATTGCTAAATCTCTTCCTAAGGTACTTGGGTCACAGCTTACATACACTATTTTCTTGGCATCTATATTTGTTATAGCATCTAGTAACTTTTTGTCGCAACCTTTTCTTGGTGGGTCTACTACTACCACATCAGCTTTTACTCCATTGTTTATTAAATCTGGTATTATCACTTCTGATTCACCAACAAAGAATTCTACGTTTTCTACTTTGTTTTCTTTTGCATTTATCCAAGCGTTATCTATAGCCTGTGGAATTATTTCTACTCCATAAACTTTCTTAGCTTTTTGTGATAAAAATAGTGTTATTGTTCCAGTTCCACAATATGCATCAAAAACTTCTTCAGTTCCTGTAAGATCTGCATACTCTAAAGCCTTACCATATAAAACCTCTGTTTGAGTAGGATTTACTTGGAAGAATGATAGTGGAGATATATTGAATCTAAAGTCTCCTATGTAATCTGCTATTGTATCTTCTCCCCATAAAGTTTTACTTTCTAAACCTAATATTACATTAGTTTTCTTTGAGTTTATATTTTGTATAACACTCTTTATTCCTGGGATATTCTTAACCATTAAATCTACGAACTCTTCTTTATGAGGAAGTTTTTCTCCATTTGTAACTAAGACAACCATAACTTCATTAGTTGTAAAACCTCTTCTTATCATTATGTGTCTTACTATTCCATTTTCATCATATTGTCCATCAACATTATATGGTCTTATGTTAAATTTTTCTATCCACTCTCTAGTAAGCTTAACAACCTTATCTCCTATTTCATCTTGAATTAAGCAAGATTCCATATCAATAATATCGTGACTTCTTGGAGCAAAGAATCCTATTTTAACTTCTCCGTTAATTAACCCTATTGGAAGCTGAACCTTATTTCTATATCTCCAAGGCTCTTCCATTCCTAAAGGATACTTAACTATACTAGGATCAAGTTTTCCTATCTTACTAACGCAATCCTTAACTCTATCCCACTTAAAATCTAATTGAGCCTTATATGAAGCATGTTGAAGCTTACAACCTCCACATCTTTTATAAATAGCACATGCTGGGTTCACTCTTTCCTCAGAAGCTTCTAACACCTCAATAAGTTTTCCGTAAGCGAAGTTTTTATTAACCTTAACTATCTTAACTCTAACCTTCTCATCCTTTAAAGCACCTTCGATGAAAATTGGGTATCTATTATCAATTTTAGCTATTCCTTCTCCTTCATAACCTTGAGAAATTATATCCAAAATATATTCTTTATTCTTTTCAACCATTCACTAAAACTCCCTTATGTATATTTAAATCATCTATATATCTATGATTCATTTTATCCGTATATATTTAAACCTTAATTTACTTCAAATCTAAGTTGATAACTAACTTTTAAAGTTTATCACATGCAATAACCTTTTACAACGTATGGCTAATATACTATACATATTCAAAACAAAACATTAACCTTATTAACTTTTATATAGAATTAAATCTTTAATTTAGCTTGTTATTTATTTTTCATATAGAATTGGAAGAATATCTTAATGAGTAATTAGTATTGTATTATTTTGGAATAAATGATAGCAATACTTTACGAAATTAAGTAATTCTGAAAAGCTATATGAAAAATAAATCTAAAGCTAAATTAAAAGATCTTCAACCTCTTCTCCAATTACTTTTATTCCTCTTTCTATATCTTCTTTTGAAAGTCTAGTAAATCCAAGTCTTAAGGTATCTCTTTTTTGTTTACTTTCTTCTCCAATAATTAAACCTTCTTTAGTATTAACTATGTTTTCTTCTTCTAAATAAACTTCATTATCTATATAAAACAAGTCTCCAGGCATAAAGAGAACTCCTCTACCATAACACCTTTTTAAAAGCTCTCTTGTATCTATTCCATTTATCTTTAGAAACATGTGAAGTCCACCTTCACCCCAAATTTCAGCACTTGGAATGTACTTTTCTATAACATTCTTAGTAAACTTATATTTTTTCTTATAAACTTTTCTAACCTTTTTAATATATTTTTCAAAAGCTCCGCTTATCATGAAATCATATAATATTCCTTGATCTAAAAATGAAGTATGAATGTTCCTGCACCTTTTTACACTCTCTAATATATCTATTATTCTTTTATCTCCATAAATCCATCCTATTCTTAAACCTGGAAATAGTATTTTTGAAAAGCTGCCTATATATATTACTCCATTGCTTTCTCTATCTAAAGAAGCTAAAGGAATTGTTGGGGAACTTTCATATAAAAGTTCTTCATTAAATCCATCCTCTATAATAGGAATCTCCACATTTTTAAGAATATTATAAACCTCTTCTCTCTTCTTTATAGAAGCAACAACCCCTGTTGGATTATGATATGAAGGAATTAGGTATGCAAATTTAATCTTTGAACCAAATTTTTTTATCTTTTCCTTAAGATCATTTATATCCATTCCATCCTTTGTCATTTTAACTCCCACAATATTTAGTTTATGAGTTTTCATTATTTTTAAAGCTGTATTATGAGTTGGATTTTCACAAAGTATATAATCACCTTCTTCAGTAAAAGCAGATAGTAACATATCTAATCCTTCTGTGAATCCATTAGTTATTATTATTTCCTTTTCCTCTGAATAAGCCCCCTTCTCCTTCATATAATCTTTTAAATAATCTATAAAAGGCTTATATCCAACAGCGTAACCATAGTTTACTATTTTATGTTTTTCTAAAGCTATCCTATTAGAAAAAGCTCTTTTAAGCTCTTCAATATTAAAAAGATCTCCTGGTGGAGCTATACTTTTAAAAGAAATCATTCCTTTTTCCCACCTATATTCGCTTTTTTGAATATCTAATTTTTCAGCTAAAACTCCATATTCATTAGTTTTTTTATTCCAATCAATACTCCATTTTTTTTCTTCTTTATTTTTAGAATTTGCCTCTTCCCACATAGGATTACCATTTTTAAAACCATTAGAAATTTTTCCTTTAACAAAGGTTCCTTTTCCCTTTATAGTCTCTACAAAACCTTCAATTTCAAGAATTTCATAGGCAGAAATCACTGTATTTCTTCCTATTGATAAAATACTACTAATCTCTCTTGATGATGGAAGCTTATTTCCTTCAATTAAAACCTCTCTATTTATAAGGTCTTTAATATAATCAGCTATTTGTATATACTTTTTCTCATTTTCACTAAATGTTAAATTTTTAAACATAAATTCCTCCAAGGGTTTCTATTCTAAATCTCTTTGCATTTATCCAAACCCATTGATTTCTATATCCTTAATTAAACTAAGTAAATTTTATCATATATTAATTAATAAAAAAAAGCATCTTAACTAAGTGCTTATATATTATAAAATTACCTTTAAAAATTCTTAATATCAATTATTAAACTCTAAATACTTATATCCCCTATTACAAACTTTAAATTCCAGTATAAATAAATTCCTTTATACACATTATATATATTGTTGGTACTTCCAACAAAAAGGTTTAAGAGAAGGAGGAGTTTGTTATGGATCATAATTCTAGTATAGGATGTACAGTTCATGAATGTAAGCATCATTGTCATGATGACAACTATTGCACTTTAGACAAAATCCAAGTTGTAAAAAATAGTACTGATGCTGCTTCTATTGAATGTACTGACTGCGGAAGCTTTGAAAAAAAATAATATTTTTTCATTCTAACACCACAAAAAGGAGACTAAAATTTAGTCTCCTTTTTTAATTACATAAGAGGTGCAAATACTCTAATAACTGCTCTTAAAATTCTAGTTGGCATCTTAACATTAGCACAATCTTCTAAAGTTATTCTTTGACACTTTTTCAATGTTTCTAAGAAATCTTCTTTTATTTGCCCTACTGATTTAGTTTTATATAGCCATACTCCACACTCAAAGTGAAGATATAAACTTCTATAATCCATGTTAATTGAACCTACTGTACCAACCTCATCATCAGATACAAAAGTTTTTGAGTGAATAAATCCTGGAGTATATTCATATACCTTAACACCAGCTTCTATAAGCTGAGGATAATATGCTCTTGTCACTATATGAGCATACCATTTATCTTCAATATGAGGAGTAACCACTCTAACATCTACTCCACTTTTAGCTGCAAGAGTAAGTGCTGTTACAAGCTCATTATCAACAATAAAATATGGAGTATTTATATAAACATAATTCCTAGCTTTATTTATAATATTTAAATAAACATTTTCTCCAACAATCTCATCATCTAATGGACTATCTCCATATGGCTGAACATATCCATCACTTTCAAATTCATCTTCATGATGAAAATATGGATAATACTTTTCATATGCTTCTTTTCCTTCACTATAAAAATTCCATGTTTGAAGGAACATAACCGTTAAATTCCAAACAGCATCCCCTTTTAGCATTATAGAAGCATCTTTCCAGTGTCCAAATCTAACAATTTCATTTATATATTCATCTGCTAGGTTTATTCCTCCAGTAAAACCTGTATGTCCATCTATAACTGTTATTTTTCTATGATCACGATTGTTCATTCTTAAAGATAAAAGTGGTACGAAAGGATTAAAAACCATACACTTTATTCCCTTAGCCTCTAAAACCTCATTATACTTATATGGAAGAGTACCTAAACATCCCATATCATCATAAACAAATCTAACTTCTACGCCTTCTTTAACCTTTTCTTCTAATATTTCAAGAATACTATCCCACATAACCCCTTCATGAACTATGAAATACTCCATAAATATATAGTGTTTAGCCTTCTTAAGTTCTTCCTTTAACTTTTCAAAGAATACCTCTCCTGGTGATAAATATTCTGTAATTGTGTTTTTATACACTGGGAATTGAGAATAATTAGCTATGTATCTAGACTGATTAGCTATACTTTTATCTAGACTTTCTAATTCCGCTATTATTTTTCCATCATTATATAATAAATGCTTGGTTTCATCATGAGAGGCTTGAATTTGCTTTCTAAACCTCTTACTTGTCTTATTCCCACCAAATATTAGGTAAAATAATCCCCCAAAAACAGGTACCAATAACACCGGTACAGCCCATGCCAGCTTATAAGATGGATTATCTTTTCTACTTACAATATAAATAAAAACTACCACACTAATAAAAATAAATAAAAAATATAAATAAATGAAATCTTCACTTACCTTCCATATAGCAGCTATTAATATAACTAACTGTATGAATATGAGAAATCCAACTATAAATGTTCTACTTAATAATTTTTTTAAAAACTTCTCCATTCTATCCTCCTTAATCCTCTAAAAACCACTATACTTATTGGATCAAAACCTTATATAACCAAACCTTTTTCGTTAATCCATTAACTCCCACCCTTTTATAGCTACTTTATAATATAGCCATCTAGGCGTGAACTTACTAACAAAATAAAGAATCTTATTGCAAACTCCTGGTATAACAATAACCTTTAATTTTTTATCTATATTTTTTAAACTTATTTTCACTACCTCTTTAGTGCTCATCCACCTTACAAGACCTTTATTTTTAAGCTTATTTCCCTCCATATTTAACTTGCTATGAAAATCTGTTCTCGTAAATCCTGGACAAAGACATTGAACCTTAACATTGTTTCCTATAAGTTCCATTTCTAAGCATTGAGAAAAACTTATTAGAAAAGCCTTAGTGGAACAATACATAGCTGAACTTGGAAAAACATTAAACCCTGCCATAGAACTAACATTTATTATATATCCTTTATTGTTTTTTTTCATTTGCTTACTTATGCTATGACATAATTTCATAGTAACTAACATATGTACCTTGGCCATATCAAGCTGCTTATTATATTCATCTCTTGTAAATGAATCATCAGCTCCATATCCAGCATTATTTACTAAAAATTCTATATTTCCTTTTTCTTCTAACCTTTCAACAAAATCATTAAATTCAACATCATTAGTTAAATCTAAAATTTCAATTGAAACCTCTACCTTAAATTTATCCTTTACCTCTCTAGCAACCTCATTTATTTTTTCTATTCTTCTACCTACTATTATCAAATTATATCCTTCTTTTGCTAACTGAAAGGCATATTCTCTTCCAATCCCACTAGTTGCTCCAGTAATTACAGCAACTTTATTTACTTCTTTTATATTTCTCCCCCCCTTTATATAGATAAATAAAATATATTTTATTATATAATAAAATAGCTAGAATACAAAGGTTAACCTTTATATTCTAGCCTTTAATAATTATATTTTATAAAAAGTCTCGCACTCTGTTGAAGTGGATGTATTAGCCTCTGGTCCAAAAATTTGTATGTCAGTAGATGTACAAATCATACCAACATTATATGTACAATTCATGGCATAACATTTTATTTTATGATCTACGTCAGCCTGACTATCTAAAGCTTGTATTATTGTTCCTGCATAATTAGTGTTAAAAGCACTTTTAACAGCATTCATAAAAGTTCTTGGTGCAAAGGTCTCACAACAAGTTTCTTGTTTGCTTTCAGCAGACTGACCATCAACCTGAATAGTTAATGCTGAACACATGCCATTAACATAGTTAACACAATTATGAGCTGAACATGCTAATCTTGTCATATTCAATATCCTCCTCAAAATAATTATTTGAGGTTATTTTTTGTATTTATTTTAAATTTATACTATATACCTAAATTAACTTAATGAATTTAATATCTTAATATTAAAATTTATTATATTTAAAATACTTATTAAAGATGTATTTAAGAAATGTTATGAAGCAAGAACTCTTTAATTTATATGAATATTAGTTTTTGAATAAAAAAAGAAGCACTCGATGGTATCAGTCATCAAGTACTTTTCAAGTTTGGAATCAGTTGCCATTTGATTCTACTTATATTATTTCATAAGCACTATCTAATATACACTATTTTTATTTACTTGTCATAATAAATTTGTTAACTTTTTGTTAATTAATATATTTAATTATATTATTTTAATATTTAGGCTTTAAATTAAATATTTTCATTAAATTATTTTTAAATTTTGGATATAAATTTTAATTCATAATTTATTAACATTTGGTAAGAAGTTCTTTTAAATAAAAAAAATAGGTAGCTATTGCTACCTATTTCTTTATATATTTGTAAAATTATTTTACAACTTCAACTTTTACTATGTTAGTGTTTCCTTCGTTAGCTGGTACACCTGCAACAACTACAGCTGTATCTTCTGCTTTAACGAATCCAGCATTTTTAGCTATTTCAACAGCGTTTTCCATTGTAGCATTTTCAGCAACAACTGGGTAAACTCCGAAGCATAAAGCTATTTTCTTAGCAACTCTTTCACATGGAGTTACAGCAACTATTGGTGCATCTGGTCTGCATTGAGATATTCTCTTAGCAGTAGCTCCTGATTGAGTTAATGAAACTATAGCAGCTGATTTTAACTCGTGTGCAGCGTTACAAGCAGCTCTTGAGATAACTCCTGGTACAGCTGGTATGTGTTTTTTAGCTTTTGAAGCAGCTAACTCGTAGCTTAACATTTCTTCTGATTTAGTAGCTATTTTAACCATAGTCTCAACAGCTTCTACTGGCCAGCTTCCGTTAGCTGACTCACCACTTAACATGATAGCATCAGTACCATCTAAGATAGCGTTAGTTACGTCTGAAACCTCAGCTCTTGTTGGTCTTGGGTTTCTCATCATTGAGTCTAACATTTGAGTAGCTGTTATAACTGGTTTTCCAGCATTGTTACATTTTTCTATTATCATTTTTTGAACTGAAGGAACGTCTTCCATTGGTATTTCAACACCAAGGTCTCCTCTAGCTACCATGATACCATCTGAAGCTTCGATGATAGAATCTATGTTATCAACACCTTCTTGGTTTTCGATTTTTGAGAATATTTGTATATCAGCTCCACCATTAGCAACTAATACTTCTCTTATAGCTTTAACGTCTTCTGCTTTTCTTATGAATGAAGCAGCAACCATGTTAACGCCCATTTCACAACCAAATATTAAGTCAGCTCTGTCTTTATCAGTCATAGCTGGTAATTTTATTGATACTCCAGGAACGTTAACTCCTTTGTGAGTTCCAACTAAACCAGTGTTTCTTACGATACACTTAACAGCGTTACCTTCTACAGATACAACTTCTAATCCAACTAAACCGTCGTCTATTAAGATAGTATCTCCAGCTTTAACGTCTTTAGCTAATCCTTCATAAGTTACTGAACATTTAGTAGTATCACCTACTACGTCTCCTCCAGCATATATAGTAAATTCAGTTCCAGCAGTTAATTCAACTTTGCTTGGCTCGAATTTTCCTGTTCTTATTTCTGGTCCTTTAGTATCTAATAATATAGCTACTTCTTTACCTAATTTTTTTGATATTTCTCTTACTTTAACCATTCTTCCTTTATGTTCTTCATGGTCACCATGTGAGAAATTGTGTCTTGAAGCGTTCATACCTGCTTCGATTATTTTTGTTAAGATTTCTTCATTTTCACTAGCTGGTCCGATAGTGCATACTAATTTTGTTCTTCTCATTTAAAAAACACTCCCTCGTAAAAAAATTAACCCTAAGTTTAAAATATATAATAAATAATAAATTGAAAAATTTATTATGTCATTAACTCAATAAAATTATTTGTTTATAGCTTTAGCCATTTCATATAAATTTTCATCAAAGCTTCTTTCTATATCTAAAGCTTCATCTATATCCATATCGAATATTTTATTTTCTTTAATTCCTATAACTTTTGAAGTTTTTCCTTCTAATAAAACTTCTACAGCTTTAGCTCCCATTCTTGATGCTAATACTATATCATCAGCAGTTGGTGATCCACCTCTTTGAATATGTCCTAAAATTGTAGCTCTAGTTTCTATACCTGTTACAGATTCTATTTCTTTAGCTAACTCAGCTGATCCTCCAACTCCTTCAGCAACAACTATTATGCTGTGAGTTTTTCCATTTGCTCTACCTTCTAAGATAGTTTTGATTAATTCATCTTTATCAAATGGCATTTCTGGAACTATTATAGCTTCTGCTCCACCTGCTATACCAGCATATAAAGCAAGGTCTCCACAGTTTCTTCCCATAACTTCTACGATAGATACTCTTTCGTGTGAAGTTGATGTATCTCTTAATTTGTTTATAGCATCTACTACAGTGTTTAATGCAGTATCAAATCCTATAGTGTAATCAGTGTAAGATAAGTCATTATCGATTGTTCCTGGTAATCCAACAGTCTTAACTCCTAATTTTGAAAGAAGTTTAGCTCCCATGAATGATCCATCTCCACCGATAACTACTAAAGCTTCAACTCCATAAGCTTTTAATATTTGTGCAGCTTTTTCTCTTACTTCTTCTTGTTTGAACTCTAAACATCTAGCAGTTCTTAAGATTGTACCACCTCTGTTTATGATTTCTGAAACAGATTTTCTATCCATTTTGAATAGTTCTCCGTTTATTAATCCAGCGTATCCTCTTTGAACTCCCATCACTTCAAGTCCATTGTGTAAAGCCATTCTTGTAACTGCTCTTAATGCAGCATTCATTCCTGGTGCATCTCCACCACTTGTTAAAACAGCAATCTTTTTCATAATATTTTCCTCCTCTACACCACTCGGGACAACTTTAGTCCCAACAGTGCCAAATATTACCCACATTTTTAAGATATTATTTATATATGTTAAATGTTTATCAATTTTAAACTATGTAAAATCTTATCTCAAAATTTAAATACCCTACGTAACTTTTGTTAATACTATTCTACCACAATTAATTGTACTTAAAGTAGTGTCCATTTTCAACCTTTTTATGTAGAATTAAAGAAAAAAAACTCGATATTTGATAATTTTTTCAATAATTATTATGCTCTAATTTCATTTTTATATTTAAATAAATATTAAAAGTTATAATTCAAAATTTAACTATATTGTCCATTTAAAACTAAATTAACACTTTTTGCACAAAAAATTTAGTTAATTATACAAAAAGATTATATTTTTTTAATTTTAAGAAAATTTACAAATTAATTTTATCACTTTTTTAAAAAAAGTCCACTTTAAGAGGAGGTTTTACTAGTGCTTTTTCTAAAATATCTCTCTAAAACTCAATAAGTAATCGTTAATACTTATATATTCAAAAAATATTTTAAACTGGCAACTTCTCTCTTATAAGTGGACATTAATTTCCTATTTTGTTTATTTTTTCACTAATTTTCTAAGATTTAAGAGCTAGGTTTCAACCACTTTTACATTCTCTTCCCCAAATTTACTGATTAAAAAGTCTATTACATCAGTCTCTAGATTAACCCACATATCTCTATTAAGTCTGAAGGATGCTTTTTCTTTTTCAGCAAAAACATATATTGGAGAATCCCCTTTATATTGTGATAATAAAACTTTTAAAGGCTTAATTATCATATTAGCCTTTGCCTTATCCTCTACCTTTATATAAACCTTAGATGAATTCATCAATTCTAATGGTTGTATATCCTCACAAAGTATCTTTGGCTCTTCATCTTCTTTTAGAGAAACTCTTCCTCTTATTAAAACAAAAGAATCTTCATTCACTAGCGTATTGCACTTTTCTAAAGTTTTTGGGAATATAACACACTCTAAATATCCTGTTAAATCCTCAATTTTTGCAAATGCCATAAGTGTATTATTTCTAGTTACTTTTCTAGATACATTAGTAAGAATTCCTCCTACAATTACCCTTGTTCCATCACTTAAAGAGCTATCTATAACTAAATCTTCTAATTCAACATCCTTCTGTTCGCTTAAATTCTTTTGAGCTTCAACTATTTTTTCTATAGTTATCGAAGTTTGTTCCTTTAAAGGCTTTTCATAGTCATCAAGAGGATGGCCGCTCATATAAAGACCTGTCATCTCTTTTTCCATAGCAAGCATATACTTTTTATTAAACTCTTTTATATTAGGATAACTAATCTCTAAATTATTACTTTCCTCTTGTATAGCTCCAAATAGAGACATTTGACCATCTATATTCTTCTTTCTTTGCGAGTAAACTCCATCCATTATCTTTTCAAAAACAGATAATAATTGTGATCTATATACCTTTAAACTATCAAATGTTCCAGCCTTAATTAAACTCTCAACGGCTCTCTTATTAACAATACTTAAATCTACTTTATTACAAAAATCCATAAGAGATGTAAATTTACCTTTTTTATCTCTAGAAGAGGATATGTTAGCAACAACGTTAACTCCAACATTCTTTATAGCTCCCATACCAAACCTTATGGTATCTCCTTTAACAGTAAACTTAGTATAACTTTCATTTATATCTGGTGGTAATACTTGAATTCCAAGCTTTTCTGCACTTCTTATATACTCAGATACTTTATCACTGTTACCCATAACAGAGTTAAGCATAGCTGCTAAAAACTCTACTGGATAATATCTCATTAAGTATGCAGTTTGAAATCCTATTACGGCATAAGCAGCAGCATGACTTTTGTTAAATGCATAAGATGCAAAGTCCATCATGGAGTCAAATATTTTATTGGCTGCCTCAGCTGAAATCCCATTTCTTAAGCAACCTGGCACCTCAATATTTCCATTTTCATCTTCAACTCCATAAATGAAGTTCTTTCTTTCCTCTTCCATGACCTTATGCTTTTTCTTAGACATGGCTCTTCTAACAAGGTCACTTCTTCCCATAGAATAACCTGCTAGCTTTCTAACAATCTCCATAACCTGCTCTTGATAAACCATAACTCCATAAGTTACATTTAGTATGCTTTCAAGTTCAGGAACTATATATTCTACTGATTTAGGATCTCTTTTTCCATCAATATACCTTGGTATTTCTGCCATTGGACCTGGTCTGTAAAGAGAGATTCCCGCTATGATATCTTCTAAACAGTCTGGTTTCAACTCTTTCATGAAAGAAGTCATACCAGCTGATTCTAATTGGAATACACCTACTGTATTCCCCTCACCAATCATTTTATAAACTTCTTTATCATCAAAGTCTAGATTATCTAAGTCTACATCTACACCTCTGTTATATTTAATCATATCAACAGCATCACGCATAACAGTTAAGGTTCTAAGTCCAAGGAAATCCATCTTTAATAGTCCAAGTTCCTCAAGGGTTGTCATATCAAATTGAGTTACTATAGACTCATCATTTTTTTGAAGTGGAACATACTCAACCAAAGGCTGAGATGCTATAACAACACCAGCAGCATGAGTTGATGAGTGTCTTGGAAGTCCCTCTAGTCTTCTGCTGACATCTATAAGCTCCTTTACTCGCTCCTCACTATCATATATAGTTTTAAGCTCTGGATTTAAATCTAAAGCCTTATCTATGGTAACTCCTAATACTGTAGGTATTTGTTTAGCTATTCTATCAACCTCTGCATAAGTATAATTCATAGCTCTTCCTACATCTCTTATACAAGCTCTTGCAGCCATTGTTCCAAAGGTTATAATCTGAGATACATTATCATGTCCATACTTTTCAACAACATAGTCTATAACTTGCTGTCTTCCTTCATAGCAGAAGTCAGAATCTATATCGGGCATACTTACCCTTTCAGGATTTAAGAAACGCTCAAAAAGCAAGCTATATTTCATAGGGTCAATCTTTGTTATTCCTAAAGTATAGGCAACTAAAGCTCCAGCAGCTGACCCTCTTCCTGGGCCTGTTGGTATTCCATTATCATTAGCGTATTTAATAAAGTCCCAAACTATTAAGAAGTAATCTACATATCCCATCTGCTTAATTACTCCAAGCTCATATTCTAATCTTTCTATATCCTCTTTAACACGCTCATTGCTTTCCCCAATCTCATATACCTTATCTATATCATATTCTCCATTGTCCTTAAGCGGCTTAAGTTCTTCTAATCTATCTATAAGACCATCAAAACAAGTTTTTCTTAAATAGTCAAAAGGCTCCACCCCTTCTGGCAATGGGAACTTAGGTAGCTTTGATACATGGAACTCATAATCAAAATTACATTCTTCAGCAATCTTTAATGTATTTTCTAAAGCCTCTGGAACATAATCAAACATATCCCACATCTCTTCTGGTGATTTTAAATAGAATTGATCTGATGGGTATCTTCTTCTATTTTGGTCATCAACAGTTTTCCCAGTTTGAATGCACATAAGTATGTCATGAGCCTTTGAATCCTCTTGATTTATGTAGTGAACGTCATTAGTCGCTACTAATGGAATATTAAGTTCCTTAGCTAACTGTATATTTACTTCATTAACCTTCTTTTGTTCTTCCATACCATGGTTTTGAAGCTCTAAATAAAATCCATCTTTAAAAGTATCTCTATAGAATGTTGCGGCTTCTCTAGCTCTATCTATATTTCCATTTAAAATAGCCTTTTGAACCTCTCCTCCTAGACAAGCACTTAAGGCTATTATTCCTTCTGAATGTTCTTTTAAATATTCTCTATCAATTCTTGGTTTATAATAAAATCCCTCAATAGATGCTACAGAAACAATTTTCATAAGGTTCTCATATCCCTTTTCATTCTTAACAAGAAGAACTAAATGATATGTTTTATTATCTTCATCATTACTTTTTATCTTTCTAGACTTAGGCACAACATAAACTTCACAACCTAAAACAGGCTTTATGCCTTGTGCTTTAGCCTCTTTATATAAGTCGACACATCCATACATAACACCATGGTCAGTTAAAGCTATGCTTTCCATTCCAAGTTCCTTCGCCCTTTTAATAAGTGGCTTTATCTTTCCAGAACCATCTAACAAACTGTACCCTGAGTGCAGATGTAAGTGACAAAACTTTTTATCCCCCATTTCCTTCACATCCTTTCTTCTAATATTGTTTCTATTAAACATTTTTAATGATATATAAACTACTATTTTTCTAATTTTACTTTAAGTAAATAGTCATTTTTTTTATTAAAATTGCATACTAAAAGCTATGTTTTTATTTAAGTGTAATATATTAATTTTACCATATTAAATAGAAATACACTAAGAAAACTTTATTGTAGTAGTTCTAATTATTAACCTCTCAAACAAAAATAATCTTTTTATGAAAACATATCTAATTTATCATATTAATTTCATTTTTTTACTTTAACACACTTATTTATAAAGTAAAATTCTTAAATTATTAATTTATAATACTCCTAAAAATCAGTCAAGTTTTAAATAAACATTCAAAACTTTTTATTATTTGTAAATAAAATGAAAATACTCATTTTTTTATGGAACAATTATGTATAATTTACTCTCTAATAGTTGAAAAAGGAAGGATGATATTGGAACTAATAAGTTTTTTTAATAAAAATTCATTTAATAAAGTTTCATACAAAAAATTAACTAAAGAGGACTTATCTCAAGACTTTGAACTATTAATAAAAGAAAATCTCACATCTATGTATAGAGTTGCTAAAGGTATCTTAAAGATTGAAGAGGATGTTGAAGATGCTATCCAAACTACTATTTTAATAGCCTTTAATAAGATTAATACATTAAAGGATGAAAGGTATTTTAAAACATGGTTAATAAGAATTTTAATAAATGAGTGTAATAAAATTTATAAAAAAAATAAAAACAACCAAAAAGAAATATCTGATGAGTTATATACAACTCAAAACTATGAAAATATAGAAACTAAAGATGGGCATATGTTATATCAGACTTTGATACTAACATTGATTATCTTTTAGAATATGAATATATTTCAAATGATGATACTGAAATATTATATGACCAAATAATAGAAATAAATTAAAGGGCTGTATCAAAACTCAATAATAAAACTTATAAATATATTTGGAGAGAATATCTGGATTTCACTAAGAGTTTATCTAGATATTCTCTCCATGCTATTTATAAGTTTTATTGCATTATTTTGATATACCCCTAAAATTACTTAAAGATATTTTTGACATCATCTATAGATTGTTGAAGTTTTACTCTAGCATCATATGCTGGCTTTTCAATATCTTTCATTGCATTAACAAATTGATCTGCAGGCATTGCCATTAACTTATCCTTATTAGCCTTTAACTCTTTTTCAACATTACTTATAGACATTTTTAAATTATCTATATTTTCTACTACTTTTTTGTTCACTTCACTAACTTTTGAATCTCCTTGAGTAACTTTGCTATTAAGTTCATTTCTTAAATTAGTAAGTTCAGTATCTAAGTTTGTATAATATTTCTTATAGGCCTCATAAGTTGCCTGCTTATTTTCCTCTGTTACACCTGAGAAATCATATTCTGCTGCCATCTTTATGTCGCCCATATAAGTTTTAATTTTTTCTTCCAACATTGTCATATACTCTTCCGGAGTAGTTGCTGTCACTCCAGATCCTCCTGGCATCTCAGTAGCTTTTTTTGTACATCCAATCATACCTATAAGGCCAAAAACCATGACACCTACTAGAAGCCAAATCATTTTTTTAAATTTCTTTACCATATCAATACCTCCATATGAAATAATATTATTTTCAAAACTAGTTTCTCCATTAGTAAAATTAATATTATCTCAACATTAGGTATATTTTTTAATAAGACTCTATTTTAGGTGAATGTTAATTTTTAGATAGAGCCGTAAGACCATCTTAATGAGCAATTAGAGTTTCATTATCTATGAAAGAATAATAGCGTTAAAAGGCTTCTTTTGTTCGACGCCAAGCTAGTTTAGAAGCCTTAGCTATTATTCTGGAATAGATAATAGAAACTCTTTGCGAAATTAAGCTAGATCTGAAGGACTATCTAAAAATCAACACCTCCTAAAAATATAGCCTTAACCAAAAAAAACTTTTAAGCTTTTCTAACAGCAAACATAGCATTTGCTGTTAAAATAATCACTTAAAAGATTTTAAAAATTCTGCTAGAAGTTACCTGTTCTAAGTTCTTCAGCTATTTTTTCGATTTTTCTTAATCTATGATTTACTCCCGATTTACCAACTGGAGGTTCAAGCATTTCCCCAAGTTCCTTTAATGATTCCTCAGGATAAGTTAATCTTAACTCTGCAACTTCCCTTAAATTTTTTGGAAGTCTTGCAAGACCAATTTCTCTCTCTATAAGTTTTATACTCTCAACCTGTCTAACTGCTGCATTTACAGTTTTGCTAAGGTTTGCAGTCTCACAGTTTACAAGTCTATTTACATTATTTCTCATTTCCTTCATGATTCTAATATTTTCAAGTTCTAGAAGTGCTGTATGAGCTCCTATTATATTTAATAAGTCAACTATCTGCTCTCCTTCTTTTATATAGACTATGTAACTATTTTTTCTTTGTATTACCTTTGATTTTAAACCAAATGTATTGATAAGTTTTCCTAAATCCTCTGCATATTCTTGTGAGTGAGTAACAAACTCTAGATGATAAGTTTTTTCAGGATTACTTATACTTCCACCACCGATAAAAGCTCCTCTAATATATGCCTTTTTCTTAGCTTCTGTATCAACTAAATCTTCATCTATATGATAGTCTAATGACATTATTCCTTCTATTTCTCTTAGAATTCCTGTTATTTCAAGTAACTTTTTTACTCCCATGTCTTCAGTTACAACAACCATATAAATATTATTTTTCTTTAAGGAATTACTTTTTTTAACCATAAGTTTTGCGTGTATATCAAAGTAATCCTTTAATATAGTAAACATCAATCTTGCAGATGCAGGATTTTCTGTTGTCATTTTGAAGCTTATTTGTCTACCACTAAAAGCAAGTGTTCCGCATACCTTCATGATAGCTGATATTTGAGCAAGAGCTTCTTCCTTTGATATATCAATATATCTACATATTTCTCCCTTTACTTTTGCTGAAAATGACATGATTGCTCCTTCCTATTTAAACGCTCTCTTTTCTTAATTCTTTGTGATAAATATATATACTCTAAAATTTTCTTTCTATCATATAATAAATGCTTTTCCATTACTGTTTCAATGAGAAGTTGTGCTAAGTACTCTGAATTATGTCTTATATAATCCCCATTTACTTTCATTAAATCACCTTCGATAACACACAATCCCATTTTCTTAAGCTTATTTATATCAAGTTCTACAAATTCAGAATTCTTTTCTAAATATTTTTGTTTTAGCTCTTCTGAAATATCTTTAGAGTTTGCAATTATACAATCTACCATATCTTTCCCACAATGATCTAGTATAACTTTAACATGATCAGAAACCTTAAATCCATCAGTTTCACCTGGTTGAGTCATTATATTACAATTATATATTTTAAATGCTTTACTCTTCTTTATAGCCTTAGTTATATCTTTTACCAAAAGATTAGGTAATACACTAGTATATAAACTTCCTGGTCCTAAAACTATAGCATCAGCATCCTCTATTGCTTCTAATGCTCTATCTAAAGCTTTAGCATCCTCTGGTATTATTTTTAATTTTTTTATTGGACTACTTTGGTCTATAACTTCCTCTCCTATTAAAGATTCCCCTCTTACCTTATGTCCATTCATAAGTTCAGCTTCTAAAATCATATTTTCTAAAGTTACAGGTAAAACTTCACCCTTAACCGCAAGGACAGAACTCATTTTCTGGACAGCATCCTCAAAATTTTCAGAGATTCCGTCCATAGCAGCTAAGAATAAATTACCAAAGCTCTGGCCCTTTAGTCTACCATCATTAAATCTATATTGCAATAATTCATTCATTAAAGGTTCTGTATTAGCTAATGCTAATATACAGTTTCTTATATCGCCTGGAGGAAGCATACCTAAATCTTCTCTAAGAATACCAGATCCACCACCGTCATCTCCAACTGTTACTACCGCAGTTATATTTGATGTATAGTGTTTAAGTCCTCTAAGCATTGTTGAAAGGCCTGTCCCGCCGCCTATAACAACTATTTTAGGACCTTTTATTAGAAGTCTGTCATCTTCTATTAAATCTTCTAATTCATCTTCTTCAATAGATAAATTTATATATCCTTTGTTTACTAGTGAAACTAAAGATTTAACACACCAAACTATGGATTTATAACCAACTAACCCCGAAAAAAATATAAGAATTATAAATATAGCCTTATCTTGAACATTAGTTACATGTCTCTCACCAATTAACTTTGCCATAGCAATCGACATAGTGATTATAGATGCTAAAGCCAAAAATATGTATCTTTTAACTTTGATACCAGGCTTAAGCATTTTTTTTGTCATCATAGTTTTCTATCCCCTCTATTTATATCCTCATTAATATCTCTATGCTCTAAACTAACACTAAGGTTTTTAGATAGTAATTCTTTATATAAAGCATTTGCTATTGCTACTGATCTATGTCTTCCCCCTGTACATCCTATAGATATAATAAGCTGTCTTTTTCCCTCTTTAATATAATTAGGAATTAAGAACTCTGCCATATCTGTAAGTCTTGATAAGAAACCTTTAGTTTCTTCTTGAGCAAGCACATAATTTTTAACTGGTTCATCTTCTCCTGAAAATGGCTTTAATTCTGGAATATAAAATGGATTTGGTATAAATCTAACATCAAAAACTAAATCTGAATCTGAAGGAATTCCATACTTAAATCCAAAAGATAAGATAGTTATTGAAAGATTTTGCTCTACTGGTTTACCATCTCCATATAAAAGGTTTATTTTTTCTCTTAAATTTCTTATAGGATAATTTGAAGTATCAATTATATTGTCAGCTCTATCCTTAAGCTCTCTAAGTCTCATTCTCTCTTCACTTATACCAGTTATTATTCTTCCATCTGGTGAAAGTGGATGACTTCTTCTCGTTTCTTTAAATCTCTTAACTAAAACTTCATCTGAAGCTTCTAAGAATAAAATTTCATAATTAAAATCATTTGTTTTTAAGTACTCTAAGCTTTCAAATAAATCATCGAAGAATATTCCTCCTCTTATATCTATTACTAAAGCTATTTTATCTATTTTACCTTCACTTTGTATGCATGCCTCTGCAAACTTCGGTATTAATTTTGGTGGTAAGTTGTCCACACAAAAGTATCCTAAATCTTCTAAACTTCTTGTTGCTTCTGTCTTTCCTGCACCTGAAAGACCAGTAACTATTACAAATCTCATATTATCATCTCCTAAACATATAATTCATTTTATTCGATAGCTTATAATTTTGAATTTCAAAAATTAAAAATACCTAACTACACCATGAATTTCAATAATATCTTACTGGGAATCGCTTCCCCCTTAACATTAAATCTAATTTTATCTTACAATAATAGAATCTAATAAAACAAATTAAAATATAAATTTATAAACTTAAAAAAATTTAATTAATTTTCAAAACATAAGAAATGCTTTAATCACTTAGTAATTAAAGCAAATCTAATAATTTTACAAATAAATTATAACATAAAACAAGGTAATTATTACTCATTTTATTAAGCTGTCTTTTTTTATAAGTTTTTCTCTAAATAGCTCTTCATAAGTCTAATTAATTCTTTATTTTCAGCTTCTTTCCCTATACTTATTCTCATCCACTGGGGACATCCTAATAAATAGCCTGGTCTAATTATATATCCATTTTGAAGTAAATAGTAAAAAAACTTTTTGTCATCACATTTAACATTTACCAGTATAAAGTTTGCATCAGATTTTACGTATTTTAATCCCATGTTTTCAAACTCTTTCTCTAAATAATCTCTTTGGTTTTTATTGAATATTTTAACATTATTTAAGAACTCTCTATCATTTAAAGCTTCTACTGCTGCTACTTGCGCATAGAGATTAACGTCAAATGAATTAACAACCCTATTAAAATACTCTACAAGTTTTTCATGTGCTATTCCATATCCAACTCTCAATGAAGCTAATCCATACGCCTTAGAAAAAGTTCTAAGAATAATAATATTTTTATATTCTTTTAAAAGCTCAATTGAATTTGGATAATCATCTCTTGAAACATACTCTACGTAAGCCTCATCCATTATTATATATACACTACTTGGTATTTTATTTAAAAGATCTTTTATATCATTAACCCCAAAGGTACTCCCTGTAGGATTATTGGGATTACAAAACCAAATTGTTTTTGTTTTTGGTGTAATCTCATTTACCATACCTTCTAAATCTAACTTCATTTCTTTCATAGGAACTTTAATAACCTTACCTCCCATAAGCTCTATATTAGTTTCATATCTTGGGAATGTTATCTCTCCTACTATATTTTCATCTTCAGGATTTATCAATGTATTACAAATAACTCTTATTAGGGAATCAGATCCAGCTCCACAAAAAATTTTTCTTTCATTTACACCTAAATATTTTGATAGTGTTCTTTTTAAATCAAAATTATTAGCATCTGGATACAAAAAAGTTTCTTCAACTACATTTCTAAGTGCTTCTTTAACCTTAGGTGAACACCCAAGAGGATTTTCATTAGATGCTAACTTAACCACCTTTTCAAGACCTAATTCTCTTTTCACCTCTGATATCGGTTTTCCTGCCACATAGGCCTCAATTCTTAAGACCTCATCTCTAACATTAAATTTCATTTTAAATAGCCTCCTTAAAATTATTGCTAAAAGTTAGTTTAATTTCCCCAAAACTAACTAATAAAATTACCAACAAAACCTTTTTAATTGAGTTTTGTTTTAGATAAACATTTAAACCAGAACCTTTAATTAAAATTCATAAAGTTTTATATCATTATACAAATCAAACTCACACTACTCTAGTTTTAAAATTATTTTAATGACAATATAAAAATTATCTCTAATTTTAATTTAAGCTTTTTAATAATTATTAACTAAAATAAAGTATGAAATTTAAAAATGTTACTCTACATTTCACAATAGCTATTCTCATACTAAGTTTAAATATGACTATGCTTTATGTTAATGTTGATTTTTAGCTAGCCTTTCAAGCTTAACTTGATGAGCAGTTCTATCTAAAAATCAGTATTAGTTTAAAACAGATTCCTAAATATAAATCAACAATGAATTATAAATAAAAAACTTATTTATTCTTGAAGCATTTTCTTTTTTATTACGAATTAATTAGTAGAAAGATTATTAAATATAAATATTTTAATTTCATCTATATAAATACTTTTTATTACAATTAACCAATTATTATGAAATTAACTATATAATTATTATTAAATCCATAAGGGGGTGAAGTTTAGAAAGTTTACCTTAACTTTCTAAGAGCAGTTATGAGAAAATTTGATTTAATTGATATAAATGAAGATATTCTACCTGACGTTGAACTTTCAGAAGATCAAAAGAAAAAGATTAAAAAACTTTTTAATAACTTAATCAAATCATATTTATCTTTAGATAAAAATCCTATTGATATTGACCTATCAAATTCTAACTTATCTAAGATTAGCAATACACTTAGTAAATCATCTGAGGAAGTTCTTAACCATGTTAAAGGTGGTGAGATTCTTAGAGATTTAGTAATAGACGCCTTAGATAAAGATTGTCCTATTGAAGAAAATGATATTTTATATAAAACATTATTATATATTCCAGTAGATTATTCATTTAAAACAGTTGGTGTTTTATATTCAAATTCAGTTTTTTCACACAGAATATACGTTACAAAGAATGAAGTCTTTATTTATAACTTGGATAATTACTTTAGAGTTATAAATACAACTAAATTGCCTTTAACATATATCAAGTCTGCTTTTATAAGCAAATATGATAAAAAAAATTATATCCCTTTTAGCTGTAATACTTTAATTATTAATTTAGATAAATCAACTGAAAATAACCTTTCACTTCCTAGTACTTATTACTTAGTTGGTGAAAAAGGAGAAAATGTTTCAGAACTTTATGAACTCTTGAACACACTTAATTCTTTAGGTGTTGATACTAATCCTTTAGAAGTTACTTCTAAAGAAAAAACTAGAAATCTGATAATCACTGTACTAGCAATTATTTTTTTTATCCTCTTGTTTATTTCTCAAATAGTCTTAAACTTACCAACTTAAGCTTTCAATAAAAAATTAGTTTGGAGAGGATACTATGGAAAATACATTTATAGAAGAATTAAAAAAAGGAAATCCAAATGCACTTGAGTATGTTTTAGATGCCTTTGGAAACTTAATATATAAATTAGCTTATATGCAACTTAATTCAAAAGAACTTAGTGAAGAATGTGTAAATGATGTACTTTTAAAAGTTTGGGAAAACATACACGGGTATGATTATGATAAAAGTAAATTCAAGAACTGGCTAGCTGCTATAACTAAATATAGTGCTATTGATATTCTTAGAAAAGAAAAAAAACATTTTGAAAATATAGAACTTAAAGAGGAAAGCAAAAATACTGATTCTATTGAAGAACAAGTTATGTCGAGAGCTGAGTTAGAAACTATAAAAAAAGAGATTAATAATTTTAAAGAATTAGATAGAAAAATATTTATTCAACGCTTTTTCTTAAATAAAAGTATTAAAGATATAGCTAAGGATCTTAATATGACACCCAAAGCTGTGAGTCTCAGGATTTTGCGAGGGCGTAAAAAGTTATCCATTACTAATAAAGAAAATTATTCTGATGAAAAAATTACTTAATGAATACTTATACTTATATATTCATTAAATTAAGGAGGACTTTTATATGATGAACACTTTTAATCTAGTTGAAATAAATGATAAAGAATTACCAGATATTAATCTCACTGAAGAACAAAAAAGAAGAATCAAAACAGTTATAAAATTTGCTATCAATCCATATTTAAAGAATAACTTTGATAATGTTAATGCAGACTTTTCTCTAAAAAATATTATAAGAGTAGTAAATAACCTTGGTGATGAAGCTGATGATACTCTTAATTATGTTAGGAATGGTAAAGTCTTGAGAGATATTGTCATAGAAGCTTTAGATAAAGACTGTCCTATTCCTAAAGATAAACTTATTTATAAGACTTTATTATATTCTTTTAATGATTATACTTTTAAAGTTTTATCAATAGGTTTCTCAAAACAGGCAGTTGCCTATAGAGTTTATGTTACCGAAGATAAGCTTTTATTTTATAATTTAGACAATTACTTTAGAGTTATAGATACAACAACAATTCCTCTTAACTATATAAAAACATCCTTTATATCAAATAAAAGTATAAGAGACTTCATGGAGTTTAGCAGAAATACTCTTTTCATAGAATTTAATAAACTTGGAGAGAATGATTTAAGTATTCCTAAAAGCTATATGTTGATAGGCTCCATAGAACACAATGATGATGATTTAAATAACTTTTTAGAAGTTTTGAAATCTTTAAAAGTAGAAAACCACAGAAAAACAAAATTTCCTTATGGTAAAATTTTATTTTGGATTTCTAATATTTTCTTTGGAGTAACATTTATATATGTATTGATAAATATATTTTTAGGGTCATATCGTTAATATTTTAAGCTATTAATATTGTTTTAATATACATGGAGTATGCCTCAAATATATGCATAAAAATAGAGCCTACATTTAATTTAAATGCAGACTCTATTTTTGTTTATTCTATTAATCTCTACCTATTATTCTAACTTCAGTGTGAAGATCAACACCAAAATTTTCTTTAACTGTTTTTTGAACATGCGCTATAACATCTAAAACATCTTTAGCTGTTGCTCCACCTTTATTGATTACAAATCCTGAATGCTTTTCTGATACAGCTGCTCCTCCTATTGAGAAACCTTTTAATCCTGAATCCTGAATAAGCTTACCTGCAAAATATCCTTCTGGTCTTTTAAAAGTACTACCTGCTGATGGATACTCTAAAGGTTGTTTACTCTCTCTTTTATTCGTAAGATCATCGATCTTATCTTTTATACTAGTATACTCTCCGCTTTCTAGTTCAACTGTAGCATCTATAACTACATATCCTTTTTTCATAACTAATGAACTTCTATAACCAAGTTCTAATTCTTCTTTAGTTAAATTCTTAATATTGCAATTTTCATCAATTACTCTAGCTGACTTTATTACATGTGCCATTTCTCCATCATAAGCTCCAGCGTTCATAAATACCGCTCCACCTATACTTCCTGGTATTCCACATGCAAATTCAAAACCTCTTAAGTTATTTTCCAAAGCGGCTTTTGATACATCTTTTAATAGTGCTCCACTTTGAGCTGTTACACAATTTCCTTCTGAAGTAACTTTATTTAATTTATTAAGCTTAATTACAACTCCAGAAATTCCACCATCTTTAACTAAAATATTAGAACCGTTACCTAATATAAAATAAGGTACATTATATTCCCTACAAAGTTTTAAAGTATTAACTACTTGTTCCTCATTAACAGGAGTTACTAGTATATCTGCTGGTCCTCCTACTCTGAAATAAATATGTTCACTCATTGGAGAATCTACAGTAATATCTTCTTCATTATAAAATTCACCTAATAATTTATAAAACTCCATGTATTGATTCATACCCAAACTCCTCAATTTTAAATTTAATATCCTAATTTAATAGTATAAATTAATTCTTGACATATTTTCAATATTTAGTACAAATTTTTTTATTTTCCTATGCTATAATATTATATATATTATCTCAAGTCAATTTTTGTTATTAAAAATTAACTTGAAAAATATTTTTTTATACTTTCAGCTGCTTTTTTATCTATGCCAGGGGTTTCTAATAAGTCTTCTATTGTTGCCTTCTTAATATTTTCTACACTTCCAAACTTAATAAGAAGATTCCTTCTTCTTTTTTCTCCAATTCTAGGTATATCTTCTAAAATTGAATGTAGTGTTCTTTTATCTCTTAAACTTCTATGATAGGTTATAGCATACCTATGAACTTCATCTTGTATTCTAGTTATTAAATTCATAAGCCCAGAACCTCTTTTAACGAGTATTTCTTCATTATTGAATATGATACCCCTAGTTCTATGCTTATCGTCTTTAACAAGCCCACAGACCGGAATTTCAACACCAAACTCATTTAGTACTTCTAAGGCTATGTTAACCTGTCCTTTTCCACCATCCATCATTATTAAATCTGGGAAAATACAGAACTTTCCCTTTGAATACTCTAAATTTCTCTCTTTTATTTTGTTTACCTCGTCCAATCCATGAGCAAATCTTCTGCTTAAAATTTCTCTCATGCTTTCATAATCATTAGGTCCTTGGACAGTTTTTATTTTAAATCTTCTATAATCAGAATTTTTAGCTTTTCCATTCTCGAAGACCACCATTGTTCCAACTGAGTCTACACCTTGAATATTCGATATATCATAGGCTTCTATTCTAACTGGTAAAGAATCTAATGCTAAAACATCTGCTAACTCAGTTAAGGCTGATTTATTTAATTCTTTTTCTTCTACCATTTTTTCTTTAAATTGCTCTAGCATTATTTTCGCATTATTTCTAACCATATCTAAAAGATTCTTTTTATCACCCTTTTTAGGGGTTTTTATCCAAACCTTAGATCCTCTCTTGTCTGTAAGAAACTTCTCTATTAATTCTTGATCCTCTATCTCCTCAGGAACATATATAGTTTTAGGTATTTGTGCTGTTCCACCATAAAATGATGCTATGAAAGAACTAATAATTTCTTTTACAGGTTCTTCACTTACATTCTCTAACATAAAATGTTCTCTTCCTGTAACTTTTCCTTCTCTAACAAAGAAAACTTGAGCACATCCATCCTTTTCATCAGTATATAAATCTATAAAGTCCTCATCGCCTTCTTTTACAGTAAACATCTTTTGTTTTTCACTAATCAACTCTATAGCCAAAATTCTATCTCTAACTTTAGCTGCCTTCTCAAATTCTAACTCCTCAGCAGCCTTTTCCATTTCAACTTTTAATTCTTTTATAATTGATGTATCTGTTCCATTTAAAATACTAATTATTTCATCTATCATCTTTCCATAATCATTTTTAGAAATATATCCAGCACAAGGAGCTTTACAAAGGTTAATGTGATAATTTAAACATGCTCTAGTTGGTTTTTCCCCTTCTACAATAGCCTTTTTACACGTTCTTAAAGGAAATAGCTTCTTAATAAGCCCCATAACTTCATAAACAGCAGTCCCATTTGTATATGGTCCAAAATATTTATTTCCGTCCTTTGCAAAATTCCTTGTAACATATACTCTTGGGAAATCCTCATTAGTAGTTATTTTTATAAAAGGATAAAACTTATCATCTTTTAAAGCTATATTATATCTTGGACTATATTTCTTAATAAGGTTACATTCTAAAATTAATGCCTCCATTTCAGAATCAGTAACTATGTACTCAAATTCAGCTATATTTTTAACCATAGCCCTTACTTTTTCAGTATGATTTTTAGAATTTTGGAAATATTGTCTTACTCTATTTTTTAATATTTTTGCTTTTCCAACATAAATTACCTCTCCAAGGGAATTTTTCATTATATAAACCCCTGGTTTATCAGGTAATATTTTTAATTGATGCTGAAAATCAAACATCTTACCACCTCTAATCTCTCATCTCAATGTTCATATTACATTTATCTTAAACTTGCCAAATCCTATTATTCTTATATTGCCTATTTATCTAAATATATTATCAAATTAAAAATAACATATAAATTCTTAATTAAAGCAACAGAATTATTACTATGTCTACATAAGCAATACGCCCTAACATACCATTGAAATACAGTAATATTAGGGCGATTAAATTTTCAAATCAATTCTATTATATTAAGTTTTATAATTTATAAGTTATCTATTTTCTAAGATAAAATCAAGAAATATTTTTTTACATTTCTTTTAATTTTGCTCTTATTTATTAAAATATGCTTGCATTACCTTAGCTGTAACCGGAGCTGCTACTCTTGATCCTGAACCACCATTTTCAACTATAGTTGCAACGGCTATTTGAGGGTCATTAGCTGGTGCAAAGGCTATTAACCATGCATGAGAATTTCCATCTGGAACCTGGGCTGTACCAGTTTTAGCTGCAACATTCATACCTCTAAAATATCCCCAGTTATCATTTATTCTATCATTTGTTACACCTTGCATATATTCATTTATTATTTGAGCATCCTCTTTAGACATTACAGTACTTTTCTTTTCAGGTTTAAATTCTTTTACTGAATCTCCATCTTTATCAACAATCTTACTAACCATATATGGTTGCATAAGAACCCCGTTATTAGCTACTGTTGATGCAACCATTGCCATTTCAAGTGGACTTGATAAAACATCTCCTTGACCTATAGCATCATAGGCTATAAGGCCTTTATCTACAGTTTTTCTATCAGGGAATTTTCCTGAAAAAGCCTTAAGATTACCTAAAGATAAATCTTGATTAAATCCATATTTTTCAGCAGTTTCTCTTAACTTTTTATTTCCAAGCTCTTCTCCAAGAATTCCTCCAAATACTACGTTACTTGAAACTGAAAGTGCTTTTCTTAAACTTATATCTCCATAAGCAGTTCCATTTTCATTTGGTAAATCCTTTGTTCCAACATTTATTGTACCTGTATCACTAAATGTTCTTTGTGTTATCCCTGGAATATTTTCTAAAGCAGATGTTAAAGTTACAACCTTAAATGTAGATCCTGGAGGATATTGACCATTAATAGCTCTGTCAACTAATATAGCGTCCTTTGGATTTCCATTAGGATTGTTAGCTATTTCATATGTTGCTTTCATATCATTAGGATTAAATCCTGGTTTTGATACACTTGCTAAAACCTCACCTGTTTTAGGATTCATAGCAACTACAGCCCCTCTATTAGCTCCTAAAGCTGCATATGCTGCCTTTTGTAAATCAGTATCTAAAGTTGTTACAACACTATTTCCAATCTTAGTGTCACTCTCATTTCTTTCTTTAAAATCTTTTTTGAAGTTAAATGATTTTAAGAAAGCTTTTAATGATATGTTCTCAGAAGTAGTTAGCTCTTTTGAATATGCTCCCTCTAATCCTGAGTTTCCATATATTCCACTAGCATACCCAATTGGATGTGAATATATTTCTCCATAAGGATATTCTCTCTTTTGAGTTAAATCACCGCTCTTAGTACTTTTAGCGAGAACATTGCCATTCTTATCCTTTATATCTCCTCTTATTACCTCATTCTGAGCTGCCATAACAGCAGTATTACTATCCATCTGAGCTATTTTTGGTACTTTTATTAATTGAAAATACGCGATATACGATATAAGCCCAACTAATAGCAATAGATAAACAACCATAACTTTTCTTATGCTACCTGATAAATCTTTTTTCTTAGCCATCTATCTTAGTCCCTCCTCTGAAATTTTCTGAAGTATTCCTAAGGCAATGAAGATTGTAAGCATAGATGTTCCTCCATAACTAACTAAAGGTAATGTTATACCTGTTAAAGGAATAACTGCAAAGACACCACCTATAATTACTAAAACTTGAGCAACTATAAGTGTACTAAATCCAACAGCATTTAACTGAGAAAATGGATCATCAGTGTTTAATGCTGCTCTTATCCCTCTATAAAACAATAGGAAATATATTAATAATAAACCTATACCAAATACAAGACCTAATTCTTGTGCTATTAAGGTAAATATAAAGTCTGTTTGTATAAATGGTACTAAACTAGGATAACCATTATAAAGTCCTGTTCCAAACATTCCTCCTAAGGACATAGCATAAAAACCTTGAACTATTTGAAAACTTTCATGACTAGCATATTTCCAAACATCTCGCCAAACCATTACTCTGCTTCTAACATGGCCAAATAAGAAATAACTTGCTGTTCCACCTACTGCAAATAATCCTAATCCAGTAGCAACATACTTCCAATTACAAGTAGCTATATAAAGCATAGTCACAGATACAAAGAAAAACATAAGAGCTGAACCTAAGTCTTTTTGTAAAACCATGAATCCTAAAGAATACATAACCACTAAAGCTGGTTGTAAAAGTTGTTTAAATTCATCTTTCAAGCTATTCTTTTTCTCATAGTTCATAAGTGCTGACGCTAAGTAAAGTATTAGGAATATCTTACCTATTTCCGAAGGTTGAAAAGTGAAACCACCTATTCTAACCCAGTTCTTAGAACCATTTATTGTAGTACCTATAATCATAGACATAGCCATGAATATTAAAGTTCCTCCCATATAAACATATTTATATTTTGCAAAACTCTTTAAATCCGGCATAACTATTACAATCCCCATATAAACAGCTATTCCTAAACTGAACCAAACTAATTGTTTCATTGCTGATTTAGGATCTACTCTATAAAGAATTGCTATTCCAACCACAGCTAAAACCGATGCAAAGATAAATATGTACTTATCTCCATCGGGATAGAATTTCCTTATAATGAAATGTGAAAATCCAATAATAACTATTAATATACCTGCTATTATAAAAGCCATCTTATCTATAGGTGTCTGCTTTACAGCTATATTCGTAAATAAGGCTAAGCATAAAAGATAGACTAATAGCAACATCCTTTTCTCATACTTTAAAGTAGTATTCATATTATCACCTCTTCTATCCTATAACCTTAAACACAGTGCTTCCCATTCTTATTTTATCATTTACTTTTAATCTTACTCTTCCCTCTATCTTTGATTCATTTATGAATGTACCATTTGTACTTGCTAAATCTTCTAAATAAAAATCATTGTTTTTAACATAAATTTTAGCATGATATGAGGATACAAACTGATCATTTAGCACTATTGAATTATCTTCTCTTCTACCAATGGATATGGTACTAGTCACTGGTATAACCGAGCCAACACCTAGCGTCCCATTTGATATTGTTTTTAAGACTTCTAATCCATGTGCTTTCTTTCCAGGGGCTTTTTTCTTTTTCCCGCCTTTAACATCTTTATACATTATCTTTAACGCATAATAAATTATGGAATATAGAATTATAATAAATATTATTCCAAAAACCCATGTCATTAGTTTCGAAAACATCACTTCACCTCTACATATTTTATATTTCTTTTATATTTTACTTTATTTAATAACTTGATTATACAATAAAAGATTACAATTTCATAATCAATAATTAGAAACTCTTAATTATTATATCATCTAAAAAAGACAATTTTATGATATTTATCTTTTAATTTTAGTACTTTTTTAACTTTCCTAAATTTCCTTAACAATAAATATAGCTATCAGAACTTCTAGCCATAAATTCTGATAGCTAATTAAATACTCTATTCTTAAATAATATATTTATTTTTTTAAATTATATTCCTATATTAAAGGTATTTTTTTAGATATTTACCTGTATATGATTCTTCAACCTCAGTTATCTTTTCAGGAGTTCCTGTAGCTACAATCATTCCACCTTTATCTCCACCTTCTGGTCCTAAATCAACAATATAATCTGCACATTTAATCATATCTAAATTATGCTCTATTACAATAACTGTATTTCCTCCATCAACTAATCTTTGAAGTATTTTAACAAGTCTGTTTACATCATGTATGTGCAGTCCTGTTGTAGGCTCATCTAAAATATATAATGTTTTTCCTGTACTTCTCTTAGATAGTTCATAAGCTAACTTAATTCTTTGTGCTTCTCCACCTGATAGCTGAGTTGAAGGTTGACCTAGTCTTATATAACCTAATCCAACATCCATTAAGGTTTGAAGTTTATTCTTTATTCTTGGAATATTTTCAAAGAATTCTAAAGCTTCTTCAACAGTCATATTTAGTACATCAGCTATATTCTTTCCTTTATATTTAACTTCTAAAGTCTCTCTATTATATCTCTTTCCTTTACAAACCTCACAAGGAACATAAACATCAGATAAAAATTGCATTTCTATCTTTATTATTCCATCTCCACTACAAGCTTCACATCTTCCACCTTTTACATTGAAAGAAAATCTTCCTGGTTTATATCCTCTCATTTTAGCTTCTTGAGTTTGTGAGAAAAGTTCTCTTATTATATCAAAAGTTCCAGTATATGTTGCTGGGTTACTCCTTGGAGTTCTTCCTATAGGACTTTGATCTATATCAATAATCTTATCAATATTTTCGTATCCTGTTATTTCCTTAAACTTACCTGGTAAATCCTTAGCTCTATTTACTATTTTATTTAATCCTTTATAAAGAATTTCATTAACTAAGGTACTCTTTCCTGATCCTGAAACTCCTGTAACCATAGTTAAAGTTCCTAGTGGGAATTTAGCATTAACGTTTTTAAGGTTATTTTCCTTTGCACCTTTAACTGTTATAAAGTTTCCATTTCCTTTTCTTCTTTCCTCTGGAAGTTCAACTTTCTTAGCTCCAGTTAAATATTGACCAGTTAAAGAATTTTCATTTTCTATGATTTCATCTAATGTTCCTGCAGCAACTATCTGTCCACCATGTTCTCCGGCTCTTGGTCCTATATCAACTATATAGTCTGCTTCTCTCATAGTATCTTCATCATGTTCAACTACTATAAGAGTGTTTCCAACATCTCTAAGTTGTTTTAAAGTAGCTATAAGTCTATCATTATCTCTTTGATGAAGTCCTATTGAAGGTTCATCTAGGATGTATAGAACCCCCATAAGCTGAGAACCTATTTGAGTCGCAAGTCTTATTCTCTGAGCTTCTCCACCAGATAATGTCCCTGCAGTTCTAGCTAAGTCTAAGTAATCTAACCCAACATTTATTAAGAAACTTAATCTAGCTTGAATCTCTTTTATAATTTGGCTACTTATTATCTTGTCTTTCTCTGAAAACTCTACTGAGTTTATAAAGTCTAACTCTTCTCTTATTGCCATGCTTGTAAACTCAAATATATTTTTTCCACCTACTGTAACGGCAAGAGCCTCAGGCTTAAGTCTTGCCCCCTTACACTTAGGACATGGATTATCACTCATATACTTTTCTATTTCAGCTTTCATGGCATCTGATCCAGTTTCCATATATCTTCTTCTTAAATTATTTATCTCCCCTTCAAAGGAATGATTATAAACAGCTTCTACATTTTCTTTTCTGTATGTAACCTTTAGTTTTTCTGAATCTCCATACATTAAGACTTCCCTAACCTTATTAGGTAAATCTTTGTAAGGAGTATCTAAATCAAATTTATACTTTTCCATTAAAGCTTTTAGAACACAAAAAGTCCAAGAATCTTCTTTCATTCTTGAATCTCCCCAAGTAGAAATAGCTCCACCTCTTATGCTTAAATCCTTATTAGGAACAACTAAATCCTCATCAATCTCCATTAAAGTTCCTAATCCATCACATCTCTCACATTTTCCAAAAGGTGAGTTAAATGAGAACATTCTTGGTGCAAGTTCATCTATACTTATACCACAATCAGCACAGGCAAAATGTTCACTATAAAGTCTATCTTCTTCACCAATTACATTAACTAATACTAAGCCTTCAGCCATTTTAAGAGAAGTTTCTATAGAATCTGTTAATCTTCCTTCAATTCCGTCCTTAACAATTATTCTGTCAACAACAGCTTCTATATTATGTTTTATATTCTTCTCAAGTTTTACTTCATCCTCTGTTAAGTCATAAATTTCTCCGTCTATTCTAGCTCTAACAAAACCTTGTTTCTTTATATTCTCAAGAACCTTTTCATGAGTTCCTTTTCTTCCTCTTATTATTGGAGCTAAAATCATTGTCTTACTTCTCTCTGGTAACTCCATAATTTGATCCACTATTTGATCCACAGATTGTTGAGTTATTTCTTTTCCGCACTTAGGACAATGAGGAACTCCAACCCTAGCATATAATAATCTTAAGTAATCATATATTTCTGTTACTGTACCTACTGTAGATCTTGGATTCCTAGAAGTTGTCTTCTGATCAATTGATATTGCAGGTGAAAGTCCTTCTATTGATTCAACATCTGGCTTATCCATTTGTCCTAAGAATTGTCTTGCATAAGCTGATAAAGACTCTACGTATCTTCTTTGTCCCTCTGCATAGATTGTATCGAAAGCTAAAGAACTTTTACCTGAACCTGAAAGCCCAGTAAAAACAATAAGCTTATCTCTAGGAATTTCTAAATTTACATTTTTTAAATTATGTACTTTTGCTCCTTTTACTATTATCTTATCCTTCATAAAAATCTCCTTAATAAATATATAAACTTTAGTAAGTTTCTAATCTCACTAATAACCCCTGTTTTTTAGTTAATATCATTCCATATATAATTTGTTGTATATTAAATTTATTTAAGTCATTTCATTATATTATTACCAGATTGGTCTCTTCTAAAACCAAACATAAGTTCGCATATTAATATTTTAATTCTCTCTCTTTTAGATGTCAAACTCTTTTTAATAATAATTATTATCTTTTTAATATTTTCTAAATTTTCAGATAATTCAGAATAATACTAGATTTTTTTCATATTATTATACTAATCAAATATTTAAAAAGCCATCTCATTTAGGCATTAGTAGATACTTTCAATTTTATTTTAATAAAGTACTTCTCCAAAATAAAACCTATTAATGCCTAAATCAATATAAAACTTGATTTATATAAATTTATGGGAGGACTATTATGAAAGGATTCGGTAAATGTATGGTTAAAGTTCTTACAATAGATGATAACTTGGTAAATTGTAATATTATAAAATCTAATATACCTTTTAACATAAATGAAAAATTAATTGAACTTTATATAGATTGGGATTATAAAAAAGAACCTCTTTATGATTACATGAATACTCAGTGTGATACTTATCCTTTTATTACTCCTTATGTTGAAAACTACTTTAAAGATATAATTGAACTACTCAAAAACAATGAAATTAAAACACCTAAAAATATTTGCTGTGATTTATTAGAGGATTATTCTTCTTCAATAAGTTGTAAAAATATCAATGATATAAATAATTGGCATAATCCATTTTACTCATATAACTTCACTGAAGAAGATAATTTATTTTTTGAACTAAGTAGTATTTAAAACATAAAGAGTGATCAGTAAACATATATACTGATCACTCTTTTATATAGAATTTAAAGTATTAAGGCAATTTTACAGTGAATTTAGAAAACATTTTAATTATGTTTATTAAACAAATTTATTTTATCATGTATACTATATGTATAGTTATGACATATGTCTTATAACATTTGTTTTCATGGGAGGTAAGCCATTGATAGTAGTAAAAAATGAAGATAAATTGCTTGAATTAATAAATAAATACGAACTTAACTCCATATTTTCACAGGAAGTTATGCCTTTTTTAGAACTGCATATGTTTAAAAAAAATGAGCATATATGCTTTATGGATGAAGAACTTAAGTACTTTTACTTTTTTGTTGATGGTAAGGCCAAGGTCTATAAAACCCTACCCAATGGAAAATCTTTACTTCTGAAATTCTATGAGCCTATACAGCTAATAGGTGATTTAGAAGTAATATCAAAAATCAAAGCAAATTGTAGTGTTAAATCATTGAAATCAAGTCTTTGCATAGGTATTCCTATAAACAAAGTAAATTCATTATCTCTTAAAGATCCTAACTTTCTTATGTACATAACTAAAAGTCTTTCTAACAAACTTGCTAGTCAATCATTAACAAGTTCAATAACTATTGTTTATCCATTAGAAAACAAACTTGCTAATTATCTCCTAAGTGTAAACCATCGAAATATTGTCTTGGTAGATAATTATTCAAATTTAGCTGATTTATTAGGCACAAGCTACCGTCATTTAAGCCGTGTTTTAAATAAACTAGTTGAAAAGGAGATTATTTTAAAAGATAAAAATGAAATAAAAATAATTAATAAAAAAGAATTAAAGAATATTTCTGGAGATTTATATTAATAATAACTATCCTATTTTGAATTGCTATTACTTCCCCAAATATTTTTTGTTTTATATTTTTAAAATAAAGAAATCAACTATATTCTAAAAAGCACTAATTGTAAAATAAAAAAACCTATTATATTTAGATACTAATTAATTTATCTAAATATATAGGTTTTTTCTATATTGTTTTATTAATCTTCTTAATTTTAGTTTTTAATCTATATTTATTAAGTACAGAGCTTGCTATAAATAATATTATTGATACTATTAAAGTATTTAAAAATCCAGGTATATTAAATCCAAATGAAAATACATCAGTCATGTAAACTATAAAGGCGTTAACCATAAAAAGAAATATTCCAAAAGTAATTGCTGTAATTGGCAAAGATATAATCTGAAGAACTGGCCTTAAAGTAAAACTTAGTATAGTAAAAATTCCTGAAAATAAAACTATATTTAAGAAACTTTTAGCTTCCCCAAGATTAAAAAATTTAATTAATATCCATACAACAATAAGATTTATAAAAAAATTACTAATTATTCTCTTCATTTTTCCTCCTATATTAGTTTTATCATTATATTTATATTTTCTTTTCCTAAATTTAAATCAAGAATTTCACTTTCGCCACATTCTCTAAATTCCTTTAAGGCTTCTAAAGCTGTGTACATGTATTTAATATAATTCTCCATCTTTCTTAATCTAAACATCCATCTTAGGAAACCTAATAAATCTATGGTATCATTTAATATAAGATTAACTAAAGGGATAGGAATGCTGATTCTTAACCAATTAATTTTGGGTAATGTTATTTTTATATAAACAAAGTTTTTCTTAGTCAACATAAATTTTTACTATAACTTTTCCTTCATCTTTATTATTTATATCTACATCACAGATAGTCGGATCATCCAATTCACCATTTTCAATTTCTTCTATTATTTTTTTGAAATCAATATCTTTTATATTAACTCCACCCTTTTCAATATTATTCATAGCATCTTCAGGTATAAACTTAGTAAATTCACTTGCAACCTTTATTAAGCTTAAAGGGATACTTAAATTAACTTTTACTTGCTCATTTTCAACCTCTACTCTAACTTTTAATGTCTTATATATCTTTTTCTTTATAGCAACCTCTTCTTTACTTTCTCCTAAAGCATCAAGTAATTTCATTCCTTCTTCTGGACTTATTTTACCTTCACTTATCATCTCTAATATTTTTTTCTTTTCATCCATAAAAATTCTCCCCTTTTATTTTAATTTTTCTAATTCCTTTAAAGCTTCACTAGATGTTATTTCTCCCTTATCTAGCTTCCCAAGTATAATTTCTCTATTTCTCTTCTTATCTTTTTTTTCATCTTCTAACTCTTTATCTTCAAATCCTAATGCTGTTATAAGTTGATTTAATCTACTTTTCACAGTTGGATAGGATATATCTAGTTCTTTTTCTATTTCTTTTATACTTCCTTTACACTTAACAAATATCTTTAAAAAATATTGTTCTTCTGAAGTTAAATTACAAAAATCACAGCCTTTAAATTCACCTTCAATTTTAGTTCTGCATTTTTCACATTCTAATTTAACTATTTTTAATTCACTATTACATACAGGACATTTGCTTGGTCTTACGTATCTCAAGAAAGCACCTCCTTTTGTATACATTATACTCCCATAAATTAATAAAAATCAATATATAAATTAATTTTATTAATTTATATATTGATTTATTTAATAACTATATTAATTATTTTAATTTTCGACTTAATATTATTTAAGTGAGTTTTAATTTCTATTACAGTAATATTTCATAGCCTCACTTAAAAAATTAGCAAATCCCTCTCCATATTTATCTATGTTTTTTGTGAATCTTTCATCATAGATATACATATCTGCAAGGCCACTAAATATCTCAATACTACAATTATAGAAATTCTTAGTTATAAGCATTCTCCAGTTATGAACTAATTCTTGAACTTTTTCATCAGAAACATCTCTATCTTTTAATTCAGCTAATTCTCTATACACTCCATCTATTTCTTCCATTATATTATTCCAGTCTTCTTTTGAATATTTGCTTGTTTTTTTCTTTGACTCATTATAAGCATCACTTTCTCCATACTTTTTTTCTACTTCATCCTCATAAAGTTTATTGTGCTTTTCTATATCAAAACCTTCAAACATTCCCTTTTTCTCCATAATAATTTCTCCCTCCATATTCTTAATTGTATTTTCTATAGTATCAACAATCTTGTTTAGCTTATCTCGCTTGTCTATTATTAACTGTTTTTGTAACTTCAGAAGCTTCCTCAAATCTAGATTATTATTATTTAAAATATCTTTTATTTCTTTTAAAGAAAAATCTAACTCCCTATATATAAGAATTTGTTGAATTAATTCTAGATCTTTATCATCATACAATCTATATCCTGCGTTACTTATAGCTGTAGGTCTTAAAAGCCCTATCTTATCATAATGATGCAACATTCTAATAGATACTCCTGTTATCTCTGAGACTTCCTTAACCTTATACATATAACCACCTCCTAGACCTTATATTACTCCCTAACACGATGTTAGAGTCAAGTATAAAAAAGATTAATATTCCCACGAAATATATCCCAAAAGAAAAAGGCTACATTCACCTTAACATGACTGTAACCTCTTAATTCAACTAATATACTTTCTAACGCTCCTATAATTTTACTATTTTTATAAATCTTCTAAAAATGAAATGTTAGAAATTAAAGTATTGTTATCCACTTATCTCTATATCTTTAGTTAAATTAACTACCCAAACTTTTGATAAAACTCTAGGTAATCCAAATATGCATTTAACTATCTCTTCTGAATAAGTAAATAATACTAACATATATATTGGAAAGCCATTCACTGCTCCAAAGAATGTTAACGGTATTGATACAAGCCACATACATCCAAACTCTAATGCAAAGGCATACTTTGTATCTCCTCCACTTCTTAATATTCCTACAATAACCAGTATATTAAAGGCCTTTAATCCCATTAGAAGTCCCATTATTACAAAGATTTTGCTTAAATCACTCGCCATAGTTGAAGATGTACTATAAACTTTAAGTAATACTGGAATACTTAATATCAACATTCCGCCTAAAATACTTCCAACAATAAAAACTATTTTTGAGAATTTCTTAGCATAATCTACAGCTCTCTCAGTATTATCTGCTCCAAGCTCGTTTCCAAGCATAATGGCTGCTCCAGTAGCTATACACATAGCTAACATTATAAATAGATTAGCTGTACTAGTTGCAATCTGACTTGCTGCTATTGCAGATGTTCCAACCATTGCATAAGCTACAGAATATGAAACTGACCCAATGGCCCAAGCAAAATCATTTATAAATATAGGCATCCCCTTAGACATATATACTTTAAAGAAGTCTTTATTTATTCCTTTAATATCATTGATATCAAACTTGATTATATAATCTTTATCTTTTAATATAACATATCCAACTAATAATAGGCATTCTATTATTCTAGCAAATACAGTAGATATAGCTGCTCCCCTAACACCTAACTCTGGAAATATACCTATTCCAAATATTAAGCAATAGTTAAATATAATATTTATGATAAGCGAAGCTCCACTACAAAACATACCTAACTTAGGGTTTCTTACAGCCCTTGCTCCTGCACTTATTACCATACTTAAAGCTGTTAAAGGATATGAAAGAGCTATAACCACTAAATAACTTTTACAAAGTTCAACCACTTTAGGGTCAGTAGAAAAAATTCCTATTATAAGATCTGGAAAGAAAAGTGCTAAAACAAAGAATACTAAACTAAATCCTACACATAAAATAGTACTTAATCCCATAACTTTTTTTATGCTTTTTCTATCATTACTTCCATAAAATTGAGATATAAATAATCCAGTAGCTCCTGTTAATCCTATTAATCCCATATTAAATAAAAAGAATACCTGATTAGCTACCCCAACAGCTGCTATTGATTCCTCTCCTAAACTACTTATCATAACTGTATCAACTACATTTACAGAAGTTGATATAAAGTTTTGAACTATTATTGGAATACATAAAACTAATAATACCTTATAAAATTCCTTATCTTTACCTACTAACTTCTTTTTTAGAAATAAAGTTACTCCTAATATAATTAAAGCTGTAACAAAAAAATAGACGCCAAAATAAATTGGTGAAAGTCCAAACAAAAAATCTCCCCCTAATTCGTATATTTTATTTAAATAGCACAAGCTATTTTCCCTTAAAAATAAATTATCTGCTGACCAAAAAATCATCAGATAAAGACACTATATCATAATAACATCATTTCTAATAAGACATAAGTCTTATTAGAAATATAAAAATCATTCAGTATAAATAGGTAAAATGCTACAGGCAAATCCTCCTCCAGCTTTCAATATTTCTGAATACTCTAAGTAAAATACTTTAAATCCATTGTATTTTAGCATGTTAAATACAGTTTTATTTGAAGTTACTATCTTCTTGTCTCCTAATGATATAATATTAGTTCCAAGTTCTTCAGTAGTTTTTTCATCAATATAATAACAATTTTTCATTATTTTTTCTATTTCTTCTTTATCATACACGTAATTGCTAATTATACAATCATCCTTATCTAGAATATTAAAAACACAATCTAAATGAAGCATTTTTTCCTTATTAAAATTTATAGGTATAACTTTATATCTCATATTCTGTTCATTTATATAATTTTGAAGTTCATAAACGGCTTCAATATTAGTTCTTTTACTTAACCCAACGAAAATATAACAATCATGAATTATTACATCTCCACCCTCTATATTATTTTTCATATTATATATTTTAGAATGATGATCTTTTATATACTTTTCTAAGGCTTTAGTTTCTTCAATTCTATCTTGAGTACTCATTTTTGCAATAAACATCCTATCTTCTATAACAAAACCTATATCTCTCGTAAAAACTTGATTGGCCCCATATATAGGATCTAAAAATTGAATTATTACTCCCTCACTACTCATTAAATTTATAAACTTATTATATTGTTCATACATAAGAGAATAATTTATTTGAACATTACCACTAACCTTAAAATTACAAGGGTAACACATTATTAATGATCTAAGTTTTTCATATCTATTTTTATGACTAATTTTCATACTAATACCTCAACAAATTTAATTTTAATTTAAATATAGTATTCTTATAATCTCTTTAGTTAATACTTTTTTCATTTAATATTATTCTTCTTAAAAACTTAAACATAGTTAAAATTTCTAATACCAATTTAATTAATCACTTAAAATAAAAAAGGCATGACACAAAGTTAATTGTGGCACGCCTTTTATTCTATAATTAATTATTTATTTTTAATTTTCTTTACACTAGAAAATCCTACAAAGCTTAAAACTATCATAGGTATTACAAAGAATATATATGGTAAGAATAGTACTCCCCCAACAGAATAAAGAATTCCCGCCGTAAGGGCAAATCCTGCTTTATTCATCAAAGCTCCTACTAAGTTAAAAATTGCTGCTAAGACCACACAAATCATATGTGGAGTAACCATGGCAGTAGCTATAGCACCACCAACGGCCTCAGCACCTTGTCCATTTGTTAAAACGCTACCAAAGTAACTTAATAAATATATTGAATATATTATACCTAAAATTGCTGATATTATAAGACATTTACTTTTTTTCAAAATTATCATCCTTCCTTAAAATAATTGTATTTAAAAAACCTCATTTTAAAACTATCTCAATACTTTTTTATTTTTAATAAATCAAATTCCTGTTAATTCTTATTGAATATAACTTGATTTAACCCACTTATACTAATAACTTCACCTTTTTCTAACTTTAAAGTAACATTAGGTACTCCCATATTGCCTGATGCATCTAAAATTTCATTTACCGTTGGAAATCCATTTTTATATACTACAAAATTTCCTTGTCCATTATTAACTTCTGCCACATATTTTCCTGGCTCTATATCTAATCCAACAATCCAGCTACCTGCACTTAATTCATTTGAAACCTTAGTTTCTGCTGGAGTAAAATGAACATTTTTTATTCCACTTATTTCAATTTTTTCTCCATCCTTAAAATCTGCTGTAACTTTTAAAACTCCTAAATCATCATTTCCTAATATTTCATTTATTATTGGAAGACCGTTTTTATCTGTAACAATAAAATTACCTGATGAATCACTTGTACAAACATATCTACCTGACTGTATATCTTCTCCAACTATAAACTTTCCTGTTGATAAAGTTGTCTCCTTAGCTGATGAATTATCTCTTGTTTCACCTTCTTTTACTGGTTCTTCTTTTTTTATATTCTTATCTTCTGAAGGCTTTGCTGAACTTGTTTCATTCTTAACAACTTCACTATTACTAGTTGCCTTTTTTCCAGCTTCTCCAGCGCTACCTGCAACCCCTAATACAACAACTATAGCAATGGCCCAAACCCACCATTTTTTATAAAACTTTTTACTAACCAATTTAATTCCTCCTTTAAACACTGATTAAAAACATAAAGTTTATAATCCTTCTTTCTTGTTGTTATGCTTTTATTTTAAAACTTATAAAAATAAAAAGTGTACGCCTACCAGCATACACTTTTAAATTTATTTTTTTATATAATTTTCTCAAGGAATCATTGATTGTTATAGTTTTATAAGTTTGTTTTCTGTGTTGTTATGAGTTAAAATGTTTTATGTTCATTTTTAATTCCTTTTTACTATAATATAATGATTCCTTTTTTATTTTATAGGTGTTGTAGTGCCTATTAAGCCACCAAAGGCAATCATTATTAAAAGGGAATAAAGTAAATATCCACAGATTTTATTTGATAAGCCCTCTCTTTTTAATAAAGGTAACTTATTAGCTATTCCTAAGAAGTTAGAAAAAAGAGCTATATATAAAAGTAATATAATTCCTACAGCCAAATCACCTATTATAAGCTTATTATCTCCGCTGCTTAAATTCATAGTCATACCAAAAGCAATAAAGGCATAACCCAATATTGCTAAAGTCATTTTCCATCCCTTATCAGTTCTAAAACCCGGAATATTTTTTCTAAACCAACTTCTCTTATCTTCTATATGAATAGTTTCTAAACTTGAATCTCTATCGTCTTTATCCAAATTTAAAAATCCAGTTTTATTAAAGCTAGAATCTTTTTCAGCTTTATCTTTATTATTTAAAAGTAAATCAACTGTTGTTTTAAACTCTTTTTTAGAAAGATCAAGTGATTTCTTAGATATTTTATTTTGTATTTCACCATTTTCTTTTTCCAGTTCCTCTACTTTGATACTTTGTTTCTCTAGATTTCTTACTCTTTCAATCTCATCTTCTAAAACTCTCTTAAGCTCACCAACACTTTGATATCTATCCTCTGCTATAAGCATAGTACACTTAGCTACAATCTTTTTTAGTTCTCCTTGAACAGCCTCTTCTATAGGGTGTTTTCCAATAATCATTACATTTAAAAGTACTCCCATGGCATAAATATCAGTTCTTCCATCAGTCTGATCAAAACCCAGTTGCTCTGGTGATGCATATCCCACTGTTCCTAGAATAACTGTATCTTTTCTCTTATCTTCCTTATATATTCTAGATACATCATAGTCTATTAATTTCAATATTCCATCATTATTTATGATTACATTAGAAGGCTTTATGTCTCTATGAATTATTGCAGGTTTAAGACTATGTAGTAGTTCCAATACATCACATAGGTTTATCATAAACCCTAAAGCTGTTTCTTCATCAAGTACTTTTCCACTCTTTAATATGTCTTCTATAGTAGAACCATTTATAAACTCTTCAACAATAGTCAATCTTCCATCTTCTTCGAAAATTTCATATATCTTAGGTAAATTTACGCTCTTTAACTCTTTAAGCTTTTCATAAACCTCTCTATTATAAACCTTAAGAATTTTTTTTACATAAATCTTGTTATCTAAACTACTTTTAGCTAACAAAATTTCACTTTTTTTATTTGAACACAAAGTTGTTAATTCAACATAATTTGAAGGTATATTTTCAATATTACAATCATCCATCCTTACATCCCCCGCTATAATTACTACCTCAATTTTGAATTATATCACATACTTTATTCCCTATAAAATACTATTAACTCAACATTAACCAATATATAATTTTTTGATATAATTAATTTGAAGATTAATCACAAGGAGTTACAAATATGTTTGAACAAGAAACATCTAGTCTCTTAAATTTATTAGACAATATCGGTGATGATAGAGAATTGGATTCTGTTGTTAATAATGAACTTAAAAAGTTTGAGGATTTAAACTTAGCAAATTACTTTAAAAAAATTTGTGAAGAAAAAGGACTTACAAAAGGCAAATTAATAAAAGCTGCCGATTTAGATAGAAACTACGGCTATCAAATATTAGATGGCTCAAAAAAGCCAACTAAAGATAAAATACTTCGTCTTTGTTTTGGTGCCAAACTTAACTTCAAAGAAACACAAAGAGCTTTAAAAATTGGTAATTCAGGTGAGCTTTATGCTAAAAATCCTAGAGATTTCATAATTATTTATGCAATAAAAAATAATTTATCCTTATATCAAGTAAATGAAAAGCTATATGAAAACAACTTCGAAATACTTTAAAAAAGGACTACATCAAAAGTAACTTAAAATAAAACTTATAAATATATTTAGAAAATTAATAGATATTCTCTTCATACTATTTATAAGTTTTATTATTTGAAATTTTGATATAGTCCCTTTTATATTTTTTTATATACTACTTATTTTAATTTAATTCTTTATTTAAATTATTTATGGTTAATTTAGTCACAATAAATCTTATCTTTTCATAAGAAACATCTTCAGCTAAATTTTCTTTAATTGGCTTTAACTTACTATATCCTACTTTATCTATAGCATCTAAAACTAACTCTTCTTCTCTTTTTGAAAATAAAGAATCAAAGTCTATCTCAAAGTCTATTTTATTTCCTTCTTCTAAATATTGCTGAATATGCGATAATATCGTAGTAACTGAAATATCTCTTTCCTTAGCAATAGTATGGAATTTATCTCCCTCTTGTAACATATCTATTGTTATTTCAAAAGACTTTTTCTTTCCATTTTTTCCACTGCTTTTTTTAAACTTTTCTTCTACGTCTTCCTTATTAAGTTTTAGTCCTGATTCCCATTGAACTTCAATATTATTTACTTTAACATATTCTTTTATTACGCTTAAGAACTTATCTCCATATTTAAGTATTTTCTTTTCACCAACTCCACTTATTTCTGAAAGTTGATTTTCACTTATAGGTATTCTCATACTCATCTCTTTAAGAGTATTATCCCCAAATACTATGTATGGAGGAACTCCCTCTTCAGAAGCAATTTCTCTTCTAAGACTTCTTAATAAATCAAATAGTTCATTATCAACAGAAACTCTTTCAATTTTTCTTTTCTCCTTAAACATAACTTTTTCATTGCCCTTAAGAATATCTATAGAAACTTGATTTAACCTAACTACAGGATATTCTCCAACATAATCTATATATCTATGTGAAATAAGAGTATTTATAAAATCCTTAAGCCCATCTTTAGAATAATCTTTCATTATTCCATAAGTACTTAATTTATCTAATCCTAAATCAATTATCTTTTTATTCTTTGAGGCTCTTAAAACATCTATTATTACCCCAATTCCAAAAGGTCTTTTCATTCTATAAACACATGAAATAACTTTTTGAGCATCTATTGTTTTATCAACTAGTTCACCTTCCATTTCACAGTTACTACAGTTATTACAATCTTCTTCTAACTCTTCTCCAAAGTAGTTAAGTATAAATCTTCTATAACATCCATTAGAATAAACCAAATCCATCATAGTTTGTAGTTTACTTAACTCATTTATCTTTCTTTCAGGGTTTAAGGTTCCAGTTTCTATTATATATTTCTGTGTTTGAACATCTCCTGGTGAAAAAATAAGAATACACTCTGATTTCTCACCATCTCTTCCTGCTCTTCCTATCTCTTGATAATACCCCTCTATATTTTTAGGCATATTATTGTGAATTACATATCTTATATTTGGCTTATCTATCCCCATCCCAAAGGCATTTGTAGCAACCATTACATTAGCTTTATCAAAAACAAAATTCTCTTGATTTTCTTTTCTTTCAACATCTGAAAGTCCAGCATGGTATTTTGTACATTCTATTCCCCTTGAATTTATAAGCTCACATAAAGAATCTACTTCTTTTCTAGTTGCACAGTAAATAATTCCTGAAACATCCTTATTTTCTTTTAAATAATCTAAAATGTAATGAGCCTTATTAACTCCTTTTTCTATGATTATTTTAAGATTGTCTCTATCAAAACCAGAAATAAAAACCTTCGGATTATTAAGCTCAAGTAATTTTACTATATCTTCTCTAACTTCCTCTGTTGCAGTTGCTGTAAAAGCTGAAACCACGGGTCTTCTCTTTAAAAGATTTATAAATCTACCAATAAATTTATAACTACTTCTAAAATCATGTCCCCATTGAGAAACACAGTGTGCCTCATCTACAGCTACCTGTGAAATATCTATATTAGAAACTAAATTTAAGAAATCCATAGACTCAAGTCTTTCTGGCGCTACATATAATATTTTTATGTGTCCATTTTTAACATTTTCAAATATATCATTTATCTCTTGATTGCTAAGAGTTGAGTTTATATATGCTGACTCTATTCCCATACTATTTATAGCATCAACCTGGTCCTTCATAAGAGAAATAAGTGGAGAAATTACAACCGTAACTCCTTCTAAAATCAAAGCTGGAATTTGATAACAAATTGATTTACCACCACCAGTTGGCATTATAGCAACAACATCATTTCCACTTATAATCTCATTTATTATTTCTTCTTGTCCTTTTCTAAATTCACTATATCCATAAAAACTCTTTAAAATCTCTTTTGCTTTATTCAAAATCTCTCTCCTTTTTTCTTTCTATATCAAGCAAATACTCTTTTTTACTTAATCCATCAGCATATCCTGTTAAGGAGCCATTTTTCCCTATTACTCTATGACAAGGAACTATTATAGCAATAGGATTTTTATTATTTGCTCCTCCTACAGCTCTACTCCCCTTAGGATTTCCTATTTTCTCCGCTATATCTTTATATGAAACTGTCTCACCATAAGGAATTTTTCTTAATTCATTCCATACCAATTTCTGAAATTCCGTTCCTTTAGTGAAATTAATTTTTACTGTAAAATCTGTTCTTTTGCCCTCAAAATATTCTTCCAATTCTTTTTTACATTTTTTTATTTCTTCACTAATAGCTTCTTCTACACACTCTTCTTTTTGAACAAAGTTAATTTCTACTATAAATCCCTCTGATTCTATTATTTCTAGAACTCCTATAGAAGAATTATAATATCCTTTATTAATTGAATTCTCTTTCATAAACATCATATCCTTTTAAATTATTTACATATCTTCTATTAAAATTCGCTTTTAACATAGCAATTCTTAAAATTATTAATGTTTCATGGAATAAATATATAAATTTATTATACTATATATTTCTTATATAAGTTTTCATGTAAGAAATCTTCAAAAATTTAATATATCTTCAAAAATTACTAGACATTATAATATATCAAACTTATAAAGCAATTGAAAATCTTGTAATATGAGAGTATTATTTTTATTTACAAGGCTTGTTTACTTAAATAAAAAGCCTCTTTTGATGAAAGGATTGATTAAATATGAGCAAAAAAGCCATAATATCAAACACAGTTATATTTGTATTTATAGTTGCTTTTATAATTGCTTTTAAAAGTATTTTTGGAGATGATAATACACTTATTGGAGTAACGACAGCAACTGCTATGCTTATGATGTTACAAAAAGATTTAACCCTGTCTCCATTAAAAAATACATTATTATTAATTGTATTAAATTTATTTATAGGTGCTGCTGCAACTTTAGCAGGCATGAACATGTGGTTAGGAATACCTATAAACTTCATAGCAATGTTTATTTTAAGTTATTCTTTATGCTATAACCTAAAAAATCCTATGTACTTACCATTTTCACTTCAATATTTATTTATATTAGTAACCCCAGTAACTCCTGATAAACTTCCAATGAGGTTTATATCTTTAATTTCTGGCGCAGTAATAATAATGATAGTTCAATTAATCGCTAATAGAAATAATGTTCAGAAAAAAGGTAACAAACTATTAATTAAAACTTGTAATGATATAATAGAAAAAATTAAAAATCTAAATATAAATGAAGATACAACTTCATTAGATAACAATATAAGAAATAGCCTAAATAATTTTAGAACAATTATTTATAATAAGCGTGAGGAGAGATTCTATTTAACTGAGGAAAGCAAGATTAAATTAAATATTTCAGTTGCATTAGAAAAAACTTATTTATTACTAAATGAATTAGATTGCTCTCAGCATAAGGATTTAGTTTCTGTTTTAGAAAACTCTTTAACTGAAATAAAAGTTTTTTTAAGTAATGAAAGCACAATAAATGATGATGTTCTTAGTAAAATTAAGCATTACAAAGGTGAGTCTATAGAAAACTTAACTGTACTTAAGATTTTAAGCAATCTTGCCTTTATTTATGAATCATTAGTTAAGCTAAAAGAATTAGGTACTAAAAAATATAACTTAATAAATAAACTTGATGAAATTCCACATAATTTTAAAACAATATACATTATGCAATCTAACTTCAAGACAAGATCAGCTAAATTTTCATATGCTATACGTATATCTATTGGTATATCATTAGCCGCATTTATAATGGATTATTTCCACTTAGCTGAAGGAAGATGGCTTGTATTCACAATTTTATCTTTAGTGAATCCTATATATGAAGTATCAAAAACTAAAACTAAAGACAGAATTTTTGCTACAATAATTGGTGCAATAATAGTAGAAATTCTTTTCTTTGCATTTAAAGGTGTTTTAGCAAGGACTTTAATACTTATGTTAGCTGGATATATAAGTGGATTTATTAAAGATTATAAGTATAACATGATTTGCGTAACAGTATCCGCAATAGGTGCTGCTTCACTTTTAGGAAATATGGGCTTTACTAGTACAATGGTAATAAACAGACTATTATTCGTCGCACTAGGAGCTGTACTAGCTATATCAATAAATAAATTTATTTTACCTTATAACTTAAATAAAGATATATCAATCTTAAAGAAGATGTATGTTGATGTAGTTCAAGAAATGCTAACTACACTTGAAGAAGTATATATACATAAATCTAGTACAAAAATGAATAACTTATTCATAGTAACATCTTTTATCGAAGAAAGACTTAAAGCAAATAATATTCAAGAAGATGATAATTTAAATCAACTTATAACTAACGAAAGAATGCTTATTTGTAGTATTTATGAGTTATATATTCAATTATCTAACTATAGTTGTGAAAATCAACATTTAAAAAATGTATTTAATAATTTAAAAGAAGAGAAATCTAATAAAAAATGCGAACTTAAATTAAAAGACTATATTCATGACTCACATAGTCTTGAAGAAAAACTATTATTAAGTAACGTAATAGAAATTTCAAATAGTATAAATAGCTTAAAAACTTTATTAGCTTAATAAAATAGAGCCTATAAAAAAGACAAGCTTATCATAAGCTTGTCTTTTTTCAATCTATTTAAACAATAATCCTATAGCAAGTGGGCCCATAATTGTTATTAATATGTTACCCACAGCATAAGAAGGTGTATAACTTAAAGCAAATATACTACTTCCAGTATCTTCAACAATTGCATTTAAGGCAGCTGTTATTGTACCTGCACCACAAAGTGATCCGATTATATCTACTGGTTCTAATTTTAAAGCGTACTTACCAAAGTATAGTGATAAAACATGTGGTACTAAAGACACTACTATACCTATTAAAAGAACTACCCAACCCATAGATTTTAATGCAGGAATAAAGGCACTTCCTGCTTCTAATCCAACAACTGAGATAAATAAGTTTAAACCTACACTCTTTAAGAACCAACGTGTTGATGCTGGTATTTCTCCGAAACGAGGATGTTTATTTTGATACCATCCAAATAATAAACCTGAGAATAAAGCACCTCCACCACTACCAAGAGTTAATGGAACGTTATGTATAGTTAATGCGAATGTTCCTATTATTACACCAACTATAATACCAAATGTTAAATAACTAACATCTGTTTGTGAGCCTGTATCTTTTATATAACCAAATTCTTTGATTATATTTCCAATAGCATGTTGTGGTCCTATTATTTGTAAGAAATCACCATTTTTCATTTGAGTTTCATCTTCCAAAGCCTTACCGTTTCTACTAACTCCTAATAACATTATATTGTTATTATATAAATCTTGTAGATTTTTTAAATTAAATTCTTTTGTAAGGACTATTTCTGACTTCTTCAATGATATATTTAGATATTTTTCATCTGAAGTTTCTGTTAATCCAGAACTAGCAACTTGTAACATGTTTGTAAGGTCACCTATTAAAGTAATATAGTTTCTTGCTTCTATTTTAATATCTTGATTAAACTTAACATCATTGTCATTTTGAAAAATCTTTTCGAAAGTTACTTTATGCTTAAATTGTTTTTCAATATCTCCTACTGATTTTCCTATAAATGTACAATTATTATTTACAAGAAAAGAACGCATTTTTACATTCTTTAAAATAGCTGAGCTATTTGATGAATCACCTTTAAAGTTTATTTTTTCAATCATTCTTTTAGTTTCTTGTTTTAAATTTACATGTAAAAGCATTGGAGCTATATTCTTTAAGAAAATAAGTATTCCAACAGTACCAAATATATAAGTTATAGCATATGCTATTGCTACACTAGATTGCATAGCAGTTTTTTGAGCGGATGAAATATCTAGTGCATTAATTGCAGATGCCGAAGTACCTATAACCGCTGATTGAGTAAGTGAGCCGGCGATTATACCTGCACCTTCCCCTGGACCAACTTTAAATATTTTAAAGCATATCATAGCAGCAGCGAATGCAACTACACTGAAGAATACTGCGTGTATTACAAGCTTAACTCCTGATTTCTTTAAACTATTTATAAAAGCAGGTCCGACTTCATATCCTATTGTGAATATGAAGAAACTAAAGAATATATTTTTTACTACTGGAGAAATGTGGAATATTGCAAACTGTCCTAAAATAAGTCCAACAAGCAATGTCCCTACTGTTGATCCTAAACTAAATGACTTATATCTTAACTTACCTATCAAATATCCTAAAGCTAAACATAGAAATATAGCTACACTAGGATTCTTTTCTAAAAAATCTATTATGAATTTCATTTAAATCACCTTCTATACTATTTTTGTGATTTAAATTTATCATGATATTCAGAAAGTAACTCTAAAATTTGTTTAGCTATTTTCTTATAAGCATTATCTGGTAAGTTAGCTTGGGATACACGTAATGTTCCAGGAGTTGCGCCAAAGCCTACCCCTTCCATTAATACTACTCCATTCATTTCTGCTAAACGTAATAAGAAGTCAATTGGTTCAAAATTATCTTTTAAGTATGCTGTAAATTCTTCGCTATATAAATTAGTTGCTATTTTATAAATATCTATTAATGAATAATATTTGGCATTTTCTCTACTATTATCTTCTTTAATTCCTAAAGTAGTGAATAAATCATTATATCTTGATCCTACTAATTTTTTAGAGCTTTCAATATATGGATCTTTTCCTTCAGTAAGTAATGCACTTAAAGCAAATAAAGCCATTTGAATTTGTTGAGGAGTTGATAATCCTGAAGTATGATAAAGTCCTACTGAACGACTATCAGCAACAAGTCTATCAATGAATTTTAATTTTCTTGGTTCTAATGTTACAAGACCATATCTAGCATCTAATTCTTTTAATTTTTCTTCTGGTAACTTACTTATTAAATCATCAAAAACATTATTTTCATTAGCACCTATTAATCCTAATCTCCAACCAGTTGCTCCATATAATTTAGAGAATGAATAAACTAATAATGTATTATAAGGTGCTACTGCATATATAGTTTGAAAGCCGTCAACAAAAGTTCCATAAACATCATCAGTTAGTATTATTAAATCTTTACGTTCTTTCACTAAATTAGCTATATGATTTAAAACTTCTTCAGGTAAGGCTTTTGATCCTGGGTTTGAAGGATTTACAAAGAATAAAGCTTTAATCTCTTTATCATTTAACTTATCTAATTCAGCTGGATCTATAATCCAGTTATTTTCTTCTTTAGATCTTAAGTCAACTTCTATCAATTCATAATCTTGTAATTCTGGAATTTGTAAGTATGGTGTGAAAATTGGAGTATTTAGAGCTATTTTATCTCCTGGTTTTATTAAACCATTTTCCTTTAATGAGTTAAATATGTAGCATATTGCTGCTGTTCCCCCTTCTGTTGGGAATAAACTAGTTTCTTTATCAAGGTTTACGCCATTATAAAGTTCTTTTTGCAAATACATATTTAAAATCTTTTCTGTATTTACTAAGCATCTACTTGGAATTGGATAGTTATTAGCAATTGCTCCATCTACAAATTCCTTAACTAATACATCTTTATCAACATTTAAATTTCTAATACTATAAGCTATAGCCTCTCTTAAGAACTTATCAGCTTCATGACTATCATCTAAGAAAGCCACGAATCTATCATGTATACCATCTAGAGTTGTATATCCTGCTAAATTTCTATCGTTCATAGTTTTTCTTGATTCAATTACACCGAATTCTATTATTCTACTTAATCCCAATCTTCCTTGAGTATTTATCCAATTAGGATTTCCTCTTCCTGCATTTAGGAAAGGATTATGCTTTTCATTATTTTTAGCAAGTTGTAACATTTTACGGCTAACTTCAAAAGCTCCTAATCCTTCTAATTCTTTTTCAAATTCCTTTGTTATCATGACTAATCACTCCTTATAATAAATTATCCCGAAATATCTAATAGTTATATTCATTTTTCTCCGAATACATATATTAAACATCTCAGCTCATGTATACATTAACACTTTTTTAACATTTTTAAAGGCTCACAGTATACAATTTCTTCAAAAAACCGTGAAAACATTTTAAACGTTAAGCATTTTTTTTAGTTATATTAAAATAAACAAGCATTTTTTTGTATTATAATCTAAATTTTTATATTTTTAGTATGTTAATACTTTGTTTACTTTTAAATAATTTTACATTTAAAATATTCTATAAAAAAATGATGTATCAAATTTGATACATCATTTCTAATTTATTTTTTATTTAGGCTCTGTTCTAAGTAAATGTTGATTTTTAGCTATATCTTCAGACCTAAGAATCAACACTACTTTTAAAATAAAGCCTTTACTTAAATTAAGAACTAAAATAACACTATTCACCAGCTACAGATATTTCTTTGATCACAAGGCTCGGACTACCATAGCCTGATGTTACACCACTTTCTCTTAAATCATTTCCAACTTCCTCAATATCTTTTAATAAAGTAAAGAAGTTTCCTGCTATTGTTATTTGTTTTATAGCATTAGATAAAACTCCATTTTCTATCTTTATTCCTTGTGCTGCCAATGAAAAATCTCCAGTTACTGCATTAGCTCCTGAATGAAGGCCCTCTAAATCTATTATATATATTCCATCTCCCACAAATTTTAAAAGTTCATTGAAAGATTTATCTCCTTCTTTTATATAAAAATTCGTTGGACTAGCTTTAACAGTTGCCTTAAATCCTGCTTTAAATCCATTACCTGTTGGTTCAACTTTAGCCTTGTTTGCTGTTTTTAAACTGTGTAAAAATCCTTTAAACACACCATTTTCAATTATATTTTTAAGTTTTGTTGGTACTCCCTCATCATCAAAAGAACAGGTTGAGATTCCTCCCTTTAAGAAAGGATCATCAACAATAGTAACCTTGTCAGAAGCAATTTTTTCTCCTATTTTATCTTTCAAAAGTGTCTTATTTTCTTGAGCTATATCTCCTAAGAAGTTATCCTGCATAGTTCTAACCAAAGCTGCCATAACCTCTCCATCTATAATAACTTTATATTTGCCAGATTTAATAGAAGTTGCACCTTTTTTTCTTAAAGTTTTCTTTATTCCATCATCTATTAATTTATTTATATTTACATCACTTAATTTAGTTGAAACACTTGAAGCGCCATCAACAATCATATTCTCTCCATCCTTAGCTATTGGATAAACAGATGCCTGAACAATTGTACCTTCTTCTCTTAAATCTATTCCTTCTGAATTTACGATTATTCTTTCCACCTTAGAAGTATTGAAGCTTGTGTATTCACTTTTTATTATTTCTGAATTCCTTTTTGATGGCTCAACATTCAATTTAATCGCATTTTCTATCTGCTCTGTTGGAGTCATTTTAGTAATACTTTCATCATACGAATTGACTTCAGTGTATTCTAATCCTCCTTCAAAAATAAATTCTTCATCATTACTTTCAACTAATTCAGCACACTCTTTTGCTTTAAACACTAACATTTCAATTGATTCTTCATCTAATTTTTCAGTATAGGAATATCCCATTTTCCCATTATAAATCCCTCTAAACGAAACTCCTATAGTAGTACTTAATCCATATCTTTCAACTTCTCCCTCAGCTGAACTTATGCTAAGAGAATCACTTTTACCATAATATAATTCATATTTTTCAAAACCAACTTCTTTTGCCTTGCTAAACAATTTTTCTTTAAACTCTTTAAATTCCATAACACTCAACCCCTCCTATCTTCCACCAACTGTGATTTCTTTAACTCTTAGTAATGGCTGTCCTACATTAGTTGGAACTGATCCACTTAAGGATCCACAAACACCTTGCCCATGGTCTAAATTTTTTCCAACCATATCTATATCCATTAATATTTTAGCACCGTTACCTATTAAGCTAGCACCTCTTACGGCTCTATCAATAACACCATTTTTAACTAGATATCCTTCAAGAACATTGAAATTAAAATCACCAGTTATAGGGTTTACTGATCCTCCACCCATCTGTTTTGCATACAATCCATTTTCTATAGATTTTATAATTTCCTCATTATCATCTTCTCCATTTGCTATGAATGTATTTGTCATCCTTGAAGTAGGAGCATATTTATAAGACTCTCTTCTTCCACTTCCTGTAGAAGGCATACCCATTCTTCTGCTATTAAATTTATCAATCATATATGACTTAAGTATTCCATTCTCTATTAGAATTTTTCTTTGAGTTGGATTACCCTCATCATCTATATTTAATGAACCCCATGCATTAGCTATTGTTCCATCATCAATTGCAGTAACCTTTGATGAAGCAATTTGAGAACCAAGTTTATTACAGAAAACAGAATTTCCTTTAGCCACTGAAGTAGCCTCAAGTGAATGTCCACAAGCTTCGTGGAATATAACTCCTCCAAATCCACTTTCAATAGCAACAGTCATTTTTCCTGCTGGACAATAATCTGCATGAAGCATTGTAACAGCAGTTCTAGCAGCCTCATTTCCTACATTTCCTAAATCTATTGTATCGAAAAATTCAAATCCCATAGATGCTCCAGGAGCTCTCATTCCTGACTGATTATCCACTCCATTTGAAGCTATTGCATTAACAGATATCCTTGATCTTATTCTTCTATCTTCAGTGAATAATCCCTCACTATTAGCTATTAAAACTTTTTGATCCTCATCTACCATTGAAACTGTAGCCTGAGCTATCTCTTCACTATAACCTTTTGCTCCATTATAAGCTTCTTTCATCTTTTCAATTTTCTTAGTTGCACTTATGGATGAAGGCACATATAAAACAGGATGAATATTAGTATTTATTCTCTCAACTAAATTTAAATTAACTGTATGTCCATCTCTAACATCACCTAAAGCTAATGCAGCCCTATTAGCAGTATTAATTAGGCTTGTAATAGAATCATCATTTGTATATGCATATATACACTTCAATCCTTTAAAAATTCTTATTCCAATACCATAGTCTTTTCCAGAAATAATATCTTTAACAGACCCCGATGTCAAAACAATCTTATTATTTAACTTTTCTTCAACAAAAACTTCTGCAAAGTCTCCTCCTGTACTAAGTGCTACAGAAAGAACTTTTTTAATCTTTTCTTTACTTAACATAGAATCACTCCCCAACTTAATATAAATAATTATATTTTCTACAATCCTACTTAATTCTAAATATTTAATTCTATTGTAATTGCATAAGTAATATTTTCCTATAACTAAAATAAATATTATTATTATAAAAAATTTACTATTCATTAGATTTTTTATTTTGCATTAAAAATCATGTTATTTTAAGAGAATATTTCAAAAGTGACATATTATTCTAATTAACTTAAAATATAGATTATTGAACTTATTAAAATTATATGAAAAGAGGAATTACTGTGAAGATTACTAAAGACAGCTTTTTTAATGACTTTAAAAAAGACCAAGCTACATATGATGAAATTCACGACAATATATTAGACGGTGTTAATATACATGGTGCTAATTTTATCATCTTAATGTGTGCCATAATAATAGCTTCTGTTGGATTAAATATGAATGCTACAGCTGTAATTATAGGTGCAATGCTTATTTCCCCACTTATGGGCCCAATCATAGCCATAGGATACTCTGTAGGAATCTATAATTTAAAACTTTTAAAAAAATCTATTGTTATTTTAGTTATAGAAATACTTATAAGTGTTACTACTGCCACAATTTATTTTTACTTAAGTCCTATATCTAGTGCTGGAAGTGAAATTTTATCAAGAACATCTCCAAATATTTGGGATGTAATAATAGCCTTTGCCGGTGGAATTGCAGGTATAATAGGTATGACTCGTAAAAAATCTGGAAATATACTGCCTGGAGTTGCTATAGCTACGGCTCTAATGCCTCCACTTTGTACTAGTGGATATGGATTAGCTACTAAAAATATTCATATATTCTTAGGCGCAGGATATTTATTTTTTATAAACTCATTTTTTATAGCACTTTCAACTCTATTGGTTGTAAAATTTATGAGAATACCAACTAGAAACACGCTCTCTGAGATTAAACAAAAAAAATTAAAGAAAATAATAATAGTTTCTACAATTTTAGTTACTATACCAAGTTTAATTTCAGCAGCAACAATGGTTAATAGTTTTATGAATAATACTAATCTTAGTAACTTTATTCAAAAGGAACTTCCCTCTGAGTACATACTTAGTAAAGAAATAAACACTAAAACTAAAACAATAGAATTAGTTACAATAGGTAATACCCTAGATAATACCGAAGAAGCTGAGCTTCAAGAGAAATTAAAATATTATAATTTTAATGGGTATAAGCTTATAATTCAACAATCAACTGATAATTTTCCTGAATTAAAAATGTATTTAAATAAGATAAAAGAACAGGATTCAGGATTTATAGGTGACTTAGAAATAAATAAAGGAAAAAATAATTCTAATAATACTAACAGTGTTACAGCCAATTTAAATTCAGTTACTTCATCTTTGCCTAGCAAATTCAATGATATAATTAAAGTTTATAGCGGAGTTTTAGATAATGAATTGCCTGTATTTATTATAAATTACTCTGAGGATAGTATTGATAAAGATGCTATTAATGCATACATATTATCCAATCCTAATTTAAAAAATGCTAAAATTTACTTTGAAAAAGTAACTCCTGATAAAGAATAGCAGAAATACTTTTAAAATATAACACTTAAATAATAAGAAGAGCTATTTAAAAATCGTTTATATAGCTCTTCTTATTATTTTTTAAATTTATTGTCAAAAAGTTTTTTGTAATTTTTTCTAATTTATGCTTGTTTATGACGTAAGGTAATATGTTAGCATAAGATTAAAAGGGGGCAATAAATATGAAAAATTCTGATTTTTTTACTGTTGGTGAATTGGCAAAAGAAATGGATGTTACTGTTAGAACACTTCAGTATTATGATAAAGAAGGTCTATTGAAACCTTCAGCTAAAAGTGAAGGTGGAAGAAGACTTTATTCAAAAAAAGATATGGTTAAACTCCACCAAATACTTTCTTTAAAATATTTAGGCTTTTCTCTAGATGAAATTAAAGACAAATTATTTTCTTTAGATGATCCATTTGAAGTTTCTGAAATATTAGCTAAACAAGCTGATATCTTAAGGAAACAAATTAATCAACTAAAAGTAGCTCTTGATACTACAGAATCTCTTCACAAAGAAGTTTTAAAAATCAAAACTGTTAATTTTTCAAAATATGCTGATATAGTTACTATTCTAAAACAGCAAAATGAAAATTACTGGTTAATAAAGCTTTTTGATGACAAACTATCTTCTCATATACGTGAAAAATTTAATGCTAATCCTAGTGATGGCATAAAAATCTTTAATAAATACTCCGAACTACTCGATAAAACTTTAGAACTGAAAAATCAAGATAAATCACCTAGTAGTAAAGCAAGTCTTTCTCTAGCTGAAGAATGGTGGAATATGATAAGTGATTTTACTGGTGGTGATATGAGTCTCCTTCCTAATCTTATGGAATTTAATAATAATAAAGAAAATTGGAATGAAGAACTGGCAATAAAACAAAGTATTATTGATAGTTTCTTAGATGAATCATTAAACTACTATTTTCAATCGAAAAATATAAATATCTTAGGAATGGAGGATAATTAAATGAGTACTGCATTAAAAGTATCTAACCTTTACAAAAACTATGGTAATAATCAAGTCTTAAAAGGAATATCTTTTGAAGTTTCTAAAGGAGAGATATTCGCACTTCTTGGAACAAATGGAGCTGGTAAAACAACTACTTTAGAATGCATAGAAGGATTGAAAATTTATAATAGTGGAGAAATCTCTCTTTACGGTAAAATGGGTGTTCAACTTCAATCATCATCTCTTCCTGAAAATATAAGAATTTTAGAAGCATTAAGCTTATTTTCTAAGTGGAATAACTCTACAGTTGATAATAACCTTATAGAAAAATTAAATTTAACTCCTCTTTTAAAGAAACAATACAAAGAATTATCAATTGGACAGAAACGACGACTTCATTTAGCATTATCACTAATTGGAAATCCAGATATTATCTTTCTTGATGAACCTACAGCTGGATTAGATGTTGAAGGAAGATTTGCCTTACATGATGAAATAAAAAACTTGAAATCTAAAAGTAAAACTATAATAATCACAAGTCATGATATGGCTGAAATAGCCTCTCTTTGTGATAGATTGGCAATATTAAAAGATGGAAAAATTGTATTTATGGGTACCCCTCATGAACTTACTTCTACAACCTCAAAACTTTATAAAATAAAACTAAAGCTTTCCTCTCAATTACTACTAGAAAATAATTCTAAGATTTTATTTAAATCTATTGATCAAGGATATTATACCTTTGAAATTAATAAGATTGATGAAGAACTTCTAGAATTATTAACTTGTGCTAAAAGTCAAAATATAGAGGTATATGATGTAAAAATAGAACAAACAACCTTAGAGGAATGTTTTATAAATATAGCAAGAGGTGAAATTAATGAATAAATTTTTATATGGTATCACGCTCCAATGGAAACTAGATTTAAGAAATAGAGGCATATTATTAACTTATTATGTTGTTCCTATTGTTTTTTTCTTCTTTATGGGTGGAATTTTCACTTCAATTGATCCTGAATCTTATAAAACATTAATTCCTTCTATGACAATATTTGCTGTAACCATGGGATCAATTATAGGTTATCCTAGCCCTTTAGTAGACTTTTTCAATAGTGATATAAAGAAATCTTATATTGTTAGTAAAATCCCTATTTGGACTCCTATAATGAATAATTTCTTATCAGCTTTTATACACCTTTTTATTGTTTCACTTATTATCTTATTTATTTCATCTATTGCTTTTAGTGCAAATCTTCCAAGTAATATTCCAGTGTACTTTTTTACTCTCTCACTATTTATTATTTCCTCATTAAGTCTAGGAACTCTACTTGGAATTTTCATAAAAAGCACATCAAAATTAACAATGATATCTCAATTTATCTTTCTTCCTTCCATAATGCTTTCAGGTATAATGTTTCCTACTAATATGCTGCCATCCTTTTTGAAAAATGTCGGCAATCTCTTTCCTGCTACCTGGGCATTTGAAACAATGAGTTTAACAGATAATTTAGAGTTACTTAAAATACTTCCACTAATAATAATAATTCTAATTTCTTTATTGATAACTATATTTAAAATAAGAGCTAATAAAAAAGTTCAATAATTCAAGCTATGACTTAGCATTATAAATTGGTATTTATCAAAAATCACTTTTAAAATATATTAATTAAAAGCTAAATATAAAGTCATTCTTTTTACAAAGTAAAAAACTGTATCAAAACTCTAATCAATTATAAAAAAATTAGTAAGTATTTTGATACAGTTTTCTATTTAATTAATATTGTTTGATTTAACTAAAGAATGTTTTCTTCCATAAATTAAATAACTTATAATCAATAAAAATAAAACAACTATGAATATTTGCCATGTACTCTTTGATAAATTAGTCATTAAAAATAAACAACTAATAGCTCCCAATATTGGTATAAAAGGTACTAATGGTGTTTTGAATCCTCTTTTTACGTTTGGATATTTCTTTCTAAAGGTTATTAAAGATATACAAACTAAAGTATATGTTAATAAGAAAGCTATATTGGCGAAGTCTGCTAATTGTCCTAGGTTAAAAAATCCTGCTAAAAATGCACCTATTATACCAACTGTCCATAAAGCAGTATAAGGAACCTCTTTTTTATCAACTTTACTAAAGAATTTTGGTAATAATCCATCTCTACTCATAGCTAAAAGTATATGTGATGTTGTGAAATTTCCTGCAAATATTACAGCAAGAATCCCTATAACAGTTCCTAAGGATACTATAAAAGCAATTCCATTTTCTCCTGCTAATTTCAAAGCATAAGATAATGCATCCCCAACATTTAAATTAGTATATGATGTTATTCCTGTTAAAACTAATGACACTGCTATATATATAACTGTACATATTAATAAAGAAGTTATAAGCCCTAAAGGTAAAGATTTTTCAGGATTCTTTACATCTTCAGCTGCTGATGCTGTAGCATCAAATCCACAATAAGCAAAAAATAATGATGCAGTTCCTGTAACTACTCCCTTAACTCCAAAAGGTGCAAATGGATGCCAATTACTAAGGTCTACGTGGAATGCTCCCACTCCAATAAATAAAGCTATAACAGCAATCTTTATAAATACCATAAAATCATTTACCTTTTTACTTTCCTTAGTTCCTAATGATATTACAAAAACTATAAATAAAATTGATATCATTGCTGGTAAATTTACTATTCCACCTTCACTAGGAATTGCTGTAATCGATTTTGGTAATTTTATTCCTAAGGTATTTAGAATACTTAAAAGATATGCTCCCCATCCCGATGCAACTGTAGCCGTAGATAAAGTATATCCTATAACAATACATAATCCCGATATGTAAGCAATAATTTCTCCCAAAGAAACATAAGTGAATGAATAAGATCCTCCTGCACTAGGTATGCTAGAGCTAAATTCTGCATAGCATAAAACTATTATGGCAGCAGCTATTCCCCCTCCTATAAATGCTATTGATGTAGCTGGCCCAGATTGCTTTGCAGCAACAATCCCTGTTAAAACCATGACTCCTGTACCAATTACAGATCCAACACTCATTAAAGTTAAATCTAAGGTGCTAAGAGTTCTTTCTTTATTTTCATTTGCTTCGCTAAGTATTTTTTTTAAACTTTGCTTTCTAAAAATCTCCATAGATTAATCACCCTTTTAAATTATTAATTTTAAATGATATTACTTATTGTGAAACTCTAATATTTTTAATAAGTTTATTAAATTATTTCCTACACGATATATGTTAACACTTTATTCATTATTATCAAACAATTTTAATTACCTAAAAAAAGGTTGTATCCAAATCAGATACAACCTAATTAATAATTTATAATATTCATTTTAAGTCAGGGATTTTTAAAATTTATATTATAACTTATCAGCTTATTACTTTAGACTTTTTAAATTTAAATCTTAGTATATTATTCAGTCTTTCTCTATCTAAATTTAACTCTAATATTATTGCAGCTATTATTATTAATATAGCACCTAATATTTGTTTATTATTTAAAACTTCTCCAAATATAAAGAAAGCAAATATACTTGATAATACTGGCTCCATAGAAGCTAATATACTGGTAACACTAGCCTCTATATATTCTGTTGATTTTATATAAAAGGTATTAGAAATAAATGTACTTAAAATACCTATAGATAATATATTTAATATGACTATACCTATGTTAGGCGAATTTGCAATTATACTAACTGACTCCTTGAAATCTGTAAATAAACCTATAAATATACTTGCAAATATATAGCCATAAACGAGCATTGTATCTTTTTTGTAGGAACTAAAAAACTTAGGAAATATTATCTGAAAAGCAAACAAGAATCCTGTACCTAATCCAGCAGATAATCCTATTACACTCATATTAGAATGTCCTAAAGACATATTTGATACCATTATGCATCCTACTAAAGTTAATACTATAACAAAACCTTTTTTCAGATTAAATTTTTCATTAAAGAATAATACTCCGAATATTGTTACCCATATTGAGTTTGTAAACATCAATACAGTCGCCACTGATATAGGTATATACTCCACTGATAAATTGTATCCAATAAAACATAATGCAAAGGTTCCTATACCATATAAAGCTGAAACACATAATCCTTTAATATCTATTTTTAATACTTCTCTGTTTGTCACCATTACCCAAATGAAAAAACAAATAGCTGACAAAAAACTTCTACTAAAGGCTATAAACATTGTTTCTAGTCCAGATTCATATAAAGTTCTACTACTTATACCCATTATGCCCCAAAAAAATGTTGCTATTAAGACTAAACTTATTCCTTTCTTCTTACTATTCATAATAATTCCTCTTTTTCTAAGTTTTCAGCACAATTTATATTATATACTTATTAACAAATTTTAAAAGTTCCAAAAATGACATTTTAACATTATTAACTTTCATTTTCTGCACTATTATATTAATTTAGTTGCTATTTCTTATAATTCCTCTAATTAGCTTATATACTAATTTATGCTGCATTTAAAAACTTATTCAAATTTTAAAAGTTGTCAGTTTAAAAATATTTTTGAATAATTCATTTCAAAACTATGCAAAAATGAATTTCTAAAAGCAAAAATGGGAGTAATAATACTACTCTCATTTTTAATTTGATACGTCAAAAAGGTGCAAGTTTTTACTTGCACCTTAAAATAATATAATATTTATATCCTTAAACTCTTACTAAATGAATTCTCATTTAATACATTATAATTATTTAAAAGAAACCTTATTGTCCTCTAATTTTTCTATGATAGCAAGAGATTCAACTCTTACACCTAAGTCTTCTAAAACTTTTCTTCCTTCTTGGAATCCTTTTTCTATAACTATACCTATTCCAACTAATTCTGCACCAGCTTGCTCAACTAAATCTATCATTCCTTTAGTTGCGCATCCTTGAGCTAAAAAGTCATCAATAATTAAAACTCTTTCACCTTTATTTAAGAATTGTTTTCCAACTCTAACTTTATAATCTTTTTTCTTAGTGAATGAGTGTACATTTGATTCATAAACATCTTTGTCTAAGTTTAAACTTTCAGTTTTTTTAGCAAAAACTACAGGCACATAATCAAAATATTGAGATGTTATACCTGCAATAGCTATTCCTGATGCTTCTATTGTAAGTATTTTATCTATTTTTTCGTCTTTAAATCTTTTTTTAAATTCCTTACCAACTTCATTAAGAAATCTTATATCCATTTGGTGATTTAAGAAACAATCTACCTTTAGAATATTTCCATCTCTAACTTTTCCTTCTCTTAATATCTTTTCTTTTAATGCTTCCATCTTTCTTTTCCCCCTGTTATAAAAATTATTTCATCCTGATAAGTAACTCACTTAATAATTACTCTTAAAATTCTTACTTAACCTTAAAAAAGTTCCATATAGCCGATACTTTTCTACTAGAAAACAATTCCTATAAGCTTGTTTAAAAATTTAAAGCAATGAATTCAATTAAAATTGGCTGAATTAACTTCGATTTAAATACTATTAAAAAACAAAAATTCCTAAGCCTTAAAAGCCTAGGAATATATAATAATCTCACAAAAATATAGAAATCACCTATATATTCGTAGTTAGGATGTTTACGGCCTCCTAGTAGAAACACTCAACCCATATTGTCGAGCATATACGATATACTTATATAATTACATATTAAGTTATTAAGTAGTATTATAACTACTTATTCTCACGATGTAAAGTTTTATCGTTAAATTATTTTTAACATCGCTTAAAAAGTTTTAATAGCTTTATATTCATAAATTAAACTTCATCTTAAAAGCATCTTAATACTGTAGAAATTTAATATTTAGTCTTGAAATAATTTACCAAACTCTCCTAATACACTACCTTCCCCTACGTCACGAGAACCTGGAACTTGAGGAGCTGATGCAATAACTTTAGATGCAAGTCTACTAAATGGTAAACTTTGAATCCAAACTTCACCTGGTCCTACTAAACTTGCAAAGAAAATCCCTTCGCCACCAAAAACAGCATTTTTGATTCCTTTTACATATTCAATATCATAATTTACATCTCTTGTCATAGCAACTAAACATCCAGTATCAACCTTCAATTTTTGTCCTGGTAAAAGTTGTTTTCTAACAATAGTACCACCTGCATGAATAAATGCCATTCCATCCCCTTCAAGTTTTTGAAGTATAAACCCTTCTCCTCCGAAGAAGCCTGTTCCTAATTTCTTTCTAAAATCTATTCCTATACTTACACCTTTAGCAGCACATAAAAAAGCATCTTTTTGACATATAAGTTTTCCATTATATCTTCTTAAGTCTACAGGAATTATTTTCCCAGGATACGGGGATGCAAAAGCTACTTTTTCTTTTCCTACTCCAACGTTAGTAAATGCAGTCATAAACAAACTTTCACCCGTTAATACCCTCTTAGCCGCACCACCTAATTTACCAAAAAATCCGCTTGATCCTTTATTACTTCCATCTCCAAAAATAGTTTCCATTTCTATACTATTATCCATCATCATCATTGCTCCAGCTTCAGCAACAACAGTCTCTCTTGGATCTAATTCAATTTCAACAAACTGCATATCATCTCCATAAAGCTTAAAATCAATTTCATGTGAATTCATCATTTACTTCGTCCTCCTATAGACATCTTCCTCGTATTTCAGTCTAATTTTATTTTTCATATTATCATAAATTATATAATTGTCAAAAAAATTATATTCTAACCCTTCAAAAAAATAATATATTTTTTATATTTAGTTAATAAAAAACATCATTTTTCACTTATATAAAAAAATAATATTTTTTACTCACATTTATTTAAATATATTCATAATATTTAGTAAGTATTTTTGTTGGACTTAACAGAAAAAATTTATATTTAGAAAAAAGTTATTGACAGACAACTCAAAGAGATATAATATGATATTAAATCTAATATTTAGTATCTATTGTGTTAAGAGGGAGTAGTTACAAGTTATAATATCAACATCGCGGTTAACGAAAAGTTACCTGGTATTATACACCAATTTTGGTTACAAGACTTTTAATATAATCTAAGGGATTTAAGGTATTTTATATACTTTTCCTTAGATTATATTAGGAGTCTTATTTTTTTTAGACTTCTATACATAGATATTATTTGTTAGTAATTATCCCTAAACAATAATTTTTAAATAAGGAAGGAGATAATAATATGAAAAAAGTCTATTCAAAGTCTAAAGAAGAACTTTTTAAAGATCTTGGCGTAAACAAGGACGGTTTAAATGACGCTCAAGTTCAAAGCATGCGAGAAAAATATGGTAAAAACGAATTAGTTGAAGGTAAGAAAAAATCTACTTTCCAAGTATTTCTTGATCAATTTAAGGACATGCTTATAATAATTCTTCTATGTGCTGCTGCTATCTCAATGTTCCTAGGAGATATTGAAAGTGCCGCTGTTATCATATTCGTGTTAATAGTAAACGCTACTCTTGGAACAGTTCAACATGTTAAAGCTGAACAATCTTTAAGTAGTTTAAAAGCTTTATCATCACCATCTACTAAGGTTCTTAGAAATGGTGAAAGAATCGAAATAGATTCTAAAGACGTTGTTGTTGGAGATATTATCTTCCTTGAAGCTGGAGATTATGTTCCAGCTGATGGTAGAATTCTTGAAAACTATAGTTTACAAGTTAACGAAAGTTCATTAACAGGTGAATCTGAAAGTATTGTTAAAATGTCTGAAATAATAAGAGGTGAAGACATTCCTATTGGTGATAGAAAAAATATGGTCTTCTCTGGAAGCTTAGTAACTTATGGTAGAGCTACTGTATTAGCTACTGCTGTTGGTATGGATACTGAAATAGGTAAAATAGCTCAATTATTAAATGATACTAAAGAAAAGAAAACTCCTCTACAAATCAACTTAGATAACTTCGGTAAGAAACTTGCAATGGGAATACTTGTTATCTGTGCTATTGTATTCGCACTTAGCATGTACAGAGGTGAAGCTCTTATAGATGCCTTCATGTTTGCTGTTGCTTTAGCAGTTGCTGCTATCCCAGAAGCTTTAAGTTCTATAGTAACAATAGTTCTTTCTTTAGGAACTCAAAAAATGGCTAAAGAACATGCTATTATAAGAAAACTTCAAGCTGTTGAAGGATTGGGTAGTGTATCTATTATATGTTCAGATAAAACTGGTACATTAACTCAAAATAAAATGACTGTTAAAAAAATCTTTGTTGATGGCGAAATTGTAGATTCAAATGAATTAAATTTAAAAAATAAAATAGATAATGATTTACTTCTTATGAGTTTACTTTGTAATGATGCAATTACCGATGGTGAAAAAGAGCTTGGTGATCCTACAGAGGTTGCTCTTGTAAACTTAGGTGACTTATATGGAATGGATGAGCTTGTTCAAAGAGATAAATTTAAGAGACTTGGAGAAATTCCATTTGATTCAGATAGAAAACTTATGAGTGTTGTTTATAACATTCATGGTGAAAATATTATAGCTACTAAAGGTGCTGTTGATGTACTTCTTAAGAGAGCTACTAAAATTGAAACTTCAAAAGGAATTAGACCTATCACTAAAGAAGATATAGCTAAGATAGAAGAAGTTAACCAAAACTTCTCAAAAACTGGTCTTAGAGTATTATCTTTTGCTTATAGAAATATTGAAAGTAGAACTGATATAAAACTTGATGATGAAAATGACTTAACATTTATAGGTCTTATTTCAATGATGGATCCACCTAGAGAAGAATCTGCTGAGGCTGTTAGGGCTTGTATATCCGCTGGAATTAAGCCTGTAATGATAACTGGTGACCATAAAATAACTGCTTCTGCTATAGCTAGACAAATAGGCATATTAACTGACGGAAGTGAAGCTATTGACGGTTCTGCTTTAGATAAAGTTAGTGATGAAGAACTTAAGAACATGGTAGAACACATTTCAGTATATGCTAGGGTTTCACCTGAGCATAAAATAAGAATAGTTAGAGCATGGCAAGAAAAAGGTAATGTTGTTGCTATGACTGGTGATGGTGTTAATGACGCACCTGCTTTAAAACAAGCTGATATCGGTGTTGCCATGGGTATTACAGGTTCAGAAGTTGCAAAGGATGCTGCTTCAATGGTCTTAACTGATGATAACTTTGCTACAATAGTAAAAGCTATTGAAAATGGTAGAAATATTTATTCAAATATTAAGAATGCGATTAAATTCTTATTATCTGGTAATACTGCTGGTATATTATCAGTATTATATGCTTCCTTATTAGCATTACCTGTACCATTTGCAGCTGTACACTTACTATTCATAAACCTTTTAACTGATAGTTTACCTGCAATCGCTTTAGGTCTTGAACCTCATAAAAAAGATGTTATGAAAGAAAAACCTAGAAAAGCTAATGCTTCTATTTTAACAAAAGACTTTGTTACTGATGTTTTATTTGAAGGCATAATTATAACTATTGTTACTATGACAGCTTTCCATATTGGATTAAAACAAGGTGGAGCTGCATTAGCAAGTACAATGGCATTTGCTACTTTATGTTTATCAAGACTTGTTCATGGATTTAATAGTAAGTCTAAGAAACATGTTTTATCAAAAGAATTATTCTCTAATAAATATTTATGGGCTGCTTTTGGTATAGGATTCGTACTATTAAACTTAGTTCTTTTAGTACCTGCATTTGAAGGATTATTCCAAGTTGCTCCACTTACACTTAACAACTTATTAACTATATATGGCTTATCTCTATGTACATTCATAGTTATTCAAGCTGTTAAATTTATAAGAGAAAAACTTAATAAAAATAAAACAAATACTGCTTCTGAAGAATCAAACACTGAAGACAAAGCAGCTTAATAATTATATTTTTTCTGTAGACCATGTTAATGGTATATTAGCATGGTCTATATTTATATAATACTAATACCAATTAAGAATATACAGGAGGATTTTGCATGGAATTTTTAGGATCTCTATTAACATTTTTAATTGATATAGTTGGTTCTTTTGGATACCTTGGAATCTTATTAATAGTAGGATTGGAATATGCTTGTTTTCCACTTCCAAGTGAAGTTGTTTTAACCTTTTTCGGACTTAGTGCATCTCAAGGAGAATTTTCTCTTATAGGAGTCATAATATTCAGTATTATAGGAGGTTTACTAGGTTCACTAATATGCTATGCCATTGGTTATTACGGAGGTGTTCCCCTTCAAGAATGGATAGGTCATAAATTTCCAAGTAGTCAAAAAAGCATGGTATCACTAAATAAATGGTTTAAAAAATATGGAAAGCCTGCAGTACTACTAGCTAGAATTGTTCCGCTTACTCGTACATATGTATCTTTATTAGCTGGCGCTGAAAAGTTCAGTTTAAAGCATTTTATTTTATACTCTTCTTTAGGTATAAGTATTTGGAATATTTTCTTAGTATGCTTAGGATACTTTATAGGAGATAATTTACCTCTTATAAATTCAATTATGGAAAAATACACTTTCATAACACTAGCAATATTAGCTATTGTTATCATTAGTGTTATATACCTTAAATTCTTTAAAAAGAAGAAATCTACTTCTAAACAAAATTAAATATTAAAGGGTTGTATCAAAAACAACTTAAAATAAAGCTTATAAACCTATTCCGAGAATTGATAGTTTTTCTCTTCATAATATTTATAAGGTTTATTGTTTAAGTTTTGATACAACCCATTTTTTTGAATTGACTCTGTTTTAAACATTCACATAAAACAGAGTCTTTAAATTAAATATATTATAAAAAGTACTATACACCTCTTTTTTACTAACTTATGAAAACTTTTTTATTCAATAGCTATGTTAGCATTTCTTATTCCTTTATAAAAAATATATACTGTAAGCATTATATATGGCTGTAGCCAAAAAGCACCTATTCCCAAAGTTAGTAATGCTAAAATCCCCCATCCAACAAAACTTAAAATCATAATAACGTATTTTAACTTATAATCTTTAGTTACTTCCCAACTCATATTTATTGCCTCTATAACTCCTATTTCATCATCTTCTGTTAATATAATTGGTATTGTGAATATACAGGCTTCTATAAAAAGCCCTAAAGTAAGCAATATTACAAAAAATATAAACATTAAAAATACACTTTCACTAATAAAAGATGCAGTTGTAAAAATCATAGTTAATACAAGCAATCCTATGCCTAAAACCACTCCAATTAAAATATTACATAAAAAAATCTTAATTGCAGCTTTAAAACTCACAAAACAATCTAAGTATTTTACTTTCTCATCTGTTTCAGTTAACTTAATACAATACTTAATGAATGCTCCATTCAAAAAGGAAGATACTACTGCAACTATAATCCACCCAAATATAGGTATTGGAGATAAGAAAAAACTTACTAGCATTGATGAAATAGTAACTACTAAACATGCACCTGCTGCATTTCCCCATCTTCCCCTTAATAATTCTTTAGCTTTTAATTTACATTCTACTCTATCCGTCAATAGATAGCGCCCCCTATAAATTGATTAATCAGATAAATCTAATTACTTCTATATACTATTCATATCAACTAATAATTAATACAAAAAATAAAAGGTTATACTTAGAACCTACTTACAAAACCAAAACATTTATTTTTAGTTAAGTACGGCTCTATATACAACCTTTTATTTTTGATTATATCTTATAGTCCAAAAATATCAATAATTTAAAATTATTGATATTCTCCTACCATATGCTTGTAAAATAAATATGTTGATAGAGTCATGTATGGTGTTAACCATAACCATCCTATCCCTAAAGTTATACAGGCTAATATAATCCACCCTATGAAGCTTAATAAAAATACAAAGTATTTCCACTTAAATCCTCTTGAAATATATATTGCCTTTCTTATTCCATCTATTATTCCTATCTCTTCATTTTCTATAAAGATAAATGGTAGTGTAAAGAATGTTAATGTATAATATATAGAAATTATAAACTCAATTATCACTCCAATTATAGCAATTATTGAACTTTTAGAAACTCCACCTATTGCAAAAATTATGATTGGAATTATTACAACAATTAACCCTACTATAAATTGTGCCACTGCAGCTTTAATTAATACTGATCCACTAACAAAACAATCATTATATTTAACCTTTTCATCTGTTTTAGTAAGCATAATACAATATTTATTAAATGATAGATTTAAATAATATCCTAAGATTGCTCCTAATATCCACCCTAATATAGGTATAATGTATAATATTACACTAGCTAAAGTTGCCAATACTAAGAATATAAATACTGCACCTACGGCATTTCCCCATCTTCCATTTAAAAGCTCTTTGGCTCTAATTTTACTTTCAGCTCTTTCCATAGAAAGACCTCCTTTATCTTGTTTTGTAATAATTACAATATTACATGCAATATATTACCTATATGTTAATATATTATATATTTTATCTATTATTTGTTAATATATAAATATTATTCTAAAGTCTGTTATAATTTACTCAACAATATTTTTTATTATAAATATATTGATTTTTATTGAAGAAAGGTATTAAATTTATGAGATTAAAATATTTTATTTTAACAATTTTGACCATGCTTTTAGGCCTATTATCTAGAAAATTCATGGCATACCTACCTGATTTAATAGCACCTTATTTAGGTGATATACTTTGGGCAACTATGGTTTACTTTGGTTTTAGATTCTTATTTCCCAAAACCAAAACTAAAATTTGTTTTCTTATTGCTATTATTTTCTCCTTTGGAATAGAAATTAGTCAACTATATCAAGCTCAGTGGATTAATAATCTAAGGGCTACAACATTAGGTGCCTTAATTCTTGGACACGGCTTTCTTTGGAGCGATTTAATATGTTATACCATAGGTGTTTTTATTGGCTGTTTTATAGATAACATTGCTCTAATAAAATCTCAATAAAAAAAGCCCTAAGGAGTAGCAAAAAACCTTAGGGCAAAATAGAGGTATCTACAATAGCAACCAAAATTTATAATGAATAGTTTAAAGCGGCAGACTTTAAACTATTATTATCTTATATTCACTTCTTAATTAAAGTATTCCTATTGCAAGTATTAATGATGCAAATACAATAGAAATCATAGACATTAATTTTATTAATATATCAATAGATGGTCCTGTAGTATCTTTAAATGGATCTCCTACAGTATCTCCTACAACCGCGGCTTTATGGCAGTCTGAGCCTTTTCCGCCTAATACTCCACTTTCAATATACTTCTTAGCATTATCCCAAGCTCCTCCTGAATTAGCCATCATTATAGCTAGTACAAATCCAGTTACAGTTGAGCCTGCTAAAAGCCCTGCCACTCCATTAGGTCCTAATAATAATCCAGTAATTATAGGAGTTAAAATAGCTACCAAAGCTATTGGTATTAATTCTCTTTGAGATGATTTTGTACATATATCAACACATTTTTCAAAATCAGCTTCTTCCTTTCCTTCCATAAGTCCTTTAATTTCTTTAAACTGCCTTCTAACCTCAACAACTATCTCAGAAGCTGCTCTTCCAACAGCATCCATAGTTAGTGCTGAGAATACAAAGGTAACCATTCCACCTAAAAATAGTCCTATTAAAACCTGTGGATTTATTATAGAAAGATTAAATGTAAAATCTAATCCTTGTGATTTAACTATATTTTCTACAGAATCTTTGTATGCTGCTATGAAAGCTAATGCTGTTAAAGCAGCTGAGCCTATAGCAAAGCCTTTTCCTGTAGCCGCTGTAGTATTTCCTAATGCATCTAAAGCATCTGTTCTCTTTCTAACCTCTGGGTCCTGTTCAGTCATTTCTGCTATCCCACCAGCATTGTCTGCCACTGGTCCATAAGCATCTGTAGCTAAGGTTATTCCCAATGTAGAAAGCATACCTACGGCTGAAATAGCTATTCCATAAAGACCTAAGCTAAAATCTTTTGATCCACCAGAAACTAAGAAACTAATAACTATAGAGATTGAAATTATTATTACAGGAAACGCTGTTGAAATCATTCCTAATGATAATCCACCTATTATAGTTGTGGCTGAACCTGTCTTAGTCATATCAGCCAATTTTCTAGTAGGTTTATAATTATCACTTGTATAATACTCAGTAAAGTACCCAATTAAAATTCCAGCAATTAATCCAGATAAAATACTAAAATAAATTCCTAAATTATTTTCTCCAAGTATTAATTTAACTATGAAGAAAGCTGAAATAGCAACTAGTATTGCTGCTATATATGTTCCTCTTCTCAAAGCTCCAAGAAGTGATTTTTGACTTGCATCCTCTTTTGCTTTAACAAAGAAAGTTCCAATTATACATGCAATTGCTCCCACTGATGCAATAGTTAAAGGAAGCACTACTCCCTCTAATCCTAAACCTGCTGACACTGCTAAGGCACAGGCTGAAACTAATGAACCTACATAGGATTCATAAAGGTCTGCTCCAAGACCAGCTACATCTCCAACATTGTCTCCAACGTTATCTGCTATAACAGCTGGGTTTCTATGATCATCCTCTGGAATACCAGCCTCAACCTTTCCAACTAAGTCAGCTCCTACGTCAGCAGCCTTTGTAAATATTCCTCCACCTACTCTAGCAAAAAGAGCCATAGATGAAGCTCCCATACCAAAGGTAAGCATAGCAGATGTTATTTGACCAACCTTTTCAACCTCAGGTAATGCAGCATAATACCAATCTAAAATATAATACCAAACACCTAAATGAAGAAGAGCTAAGCCAACAACTACTAGACCCATTATGGCCCCACTAGAGAAAGCTATTTTAAGAGCTCCATTTAAGCTTTTTTTAGCCGCCGTAGTTGTTCTTGAATTTGCATTGGTTGCAGTCTTCATTCCAAGATAACCACTTAAACCAGAGAATAATCCACCAGTCACAAAAGCAAAAGGAACAAACATTGATAAGTAACCCATAAAACTTAAAATCATTAAAAGTGCAAACATTCCTAAAAAGAATAATGAAACTCCTTTATACTGTCTTATTAAGAAAGCATTTGATCCTCTTTTGATTTTTTCTGCGACAGCTCTTATATCACTATCACCTTCATCACATTTCATTATTTTTCTTCCTAAGTAAGCAGCAAATAGAAGTGCTATGATTGAACATATTGGCACTAAAAGCATAAGGTCCATTTTCATCTCCCCCTATTTAATTAATCTTTTAAAATAAGCCTATTAAAAGTTAATAAAGACTTAAACATAAATATCAATAGAAATAATTCTTATCTAAACCAAATCTATAGCTATATATGATTAATTTAATCGACCTTAACAAACGTTTACATAATACTTGTGAAATTAAATAATTTGCTAATCTTACTTACAAATTTAATATACTTTAATTATAAACTAATTTGGTAAAATTTGTAATAAAGAAAAACTATTCTTTTTTTAATTTAACTATGGTTCTCTCTGCTTATCTAATACATACTAAATTTTATTAAGTTTTAATTTTGACTCTATTCTTAATGTATTTATTTACTTTCTAAAATATTACAACTTAATATGAATTAACTACTATATAATTTAATTCTTCTTACCAGTAAAATTTAATAGTAAAAGTTATTCTCTATAACTAAATTTTCAATATTGAGAGGGATTATAAATGAACAAAGATTCAAAACTTTTTAAGGAACTAAATAATTCTGAGTTAAGTATATTAATTGATAACTACTTCGGAATTAATACTAAATTCCAAGCAGATTTAATAACAGGAGGACTATTTAACACTACCTACTGTATTAAATTGTTAAATACTAATGAAAAGTTTATACTTAGAGTCGGTCCAGTAAACACAGATTTACTTCTTCCATTTGAAGTAAATTTAATGAAAGGTGAAGAATATGTTTACTCTCTTTGTGAAGCCAATAATATACCTAGTTCAAAAATTTTAAAATGTGATGTAAGTAAAAAATTGATACCTAGAGATTACATGATTATAGAATATATAGATAGTAAACCCTTTTCTGAATTAAAACTTGATAAAGAAACTGAAAGCTTTTTATACAATGAAACTGGTAAATATATTAGTAAATTACATCAAATAACTTCAAAAAAATTTGGAAGAGTTTATGATGTTTTTAATAATAATGGCTTTGATTCTTGGAGCGAATTCATATTTGATGAGTTCCAAAAGGTAAAAAGTAAACTTAAAGAATTTAATATTTTCACTGAGAAAGAACTAAACTCTTTTGAAGTTATTATAAAGGAAAACTTTAATTTATTAGACGAAATTAAAACACCACACCTTGTTCACTGTGATCTCTGGACAGGCAATATATTGATTGAATCTTATAATTCTAAACCTAAGGTAGCAGCAATTATAGATATAGATAGAGCTTTATTTGGAGATGCAGACTTTGACTTCGCAAATCCTTGGATTATAAATGAAGACTTTTTAAATGGTTATGGTATGACTTCAGATGATTCTCCTAATAAAACAACTAGGAAGAATATTTATAGATTAATGTATCATTTGATAGATGCTTATGTGTGGAAAATAGAATATAATAATCCTATTGCCTCTGAAAATGAGAAGCTTAATGCTATTAAATTGCTAAATGATATTGTTAAATAAAAATATTTGATATGAAAAGGTAGAGAGACTAAATATAGTACTCTCTACTTTTATTTAACTAAGATTTTTGGCACATCTATTAGTAATAACATATTAAAAGTATATAATAGAAACAAATATAGAAAGGAGGATTTAGTGAATAATCCTTTTAAATTTCACTAGAAAAATTATGATTACTTTAGAAAATGTATTTAAAACCTATAAAACTGGTGATGTGGAAACCCATGCCTTAAGAGGTGTTAGTCTTTCCATAAATGATGGCGAATTTATTGTTATTCTCGGTCCAAGTGGAAGTGGAAAAAGTACTTTATTAAATGTTATAAGTGGATTAGATAATATAACATCTGGAAGTATTAAATTTAATGGTGAAGAAATAAGTAAATATAAAGAAGATAAACTTACTGAATTCAGAAGAGATAATTTAGGTTTTATTTTTCAACAATATAATCTACTTCAAAATTTAACTGTTTATGAAAATATTCAAATGGGTGCTGATCTTAGTAAAAATCCATTAGATATTAATGAAACACTAAAACATGTTGGTTTAGAAAGTTCAAAGGATAAATATCCATCTCAACTTTCAGGTGGACAACAACAAAGGGTTTCCATAGCAAGAAGTGTTGTTAAGAACCCTAGCATAATGTTTTGTGATGAACCAACAGGTGCCTTAGATGAAGAAACAGCTAAGCAAGTATTAAATTTACTTCAAAAACTTAATAAAGAGTTAAAAACAACTACTGTAATAATAACTCATAATCCAAGTATAGCTAATATGGCTGACACAGTAATAAGAATGAATTCTGGAAAAATAGAAGAAATATACAAAAACAAAGAAAAACTTACTGCTAATGAGCTTAAATGGTCATAGGAGGATACTATGTTATATAAAAGTGTGTTTAAAACCTTCAAGAAAAAATGGGCTCAAATCTTAGCTATTGGATTAGTTATCTTTATAAGTTCATTTATTTATACAGTTATGGCATATGCCATAGATGGATTAAAAAAGCCTACAGAAGAATTTTTTAAAGAAAGCAAGCTAGAAGACTTCTCCATTGATATGTATACTGGACTAACTCAAAATGAAATGGAATATCTTCTTAAAAACAATCCTTCCCTTGTATCCGAACTAAGTGGGAGTTTTTACTTAAGTGATATAAAAAGATTAGATGAAAATCTATTTAATGAAATAATAGAAAATAGAAAAGAAGAATTTCTTTCTGACTATAATGGCTATGAATTAGAGCTTAGAGATTACAAAGACATCGACTATACTCTTAATGGAAAAGGAAATAAAGGAAGAGTTTTCAAAAATGGAATTACTATGAACCTTACTTATATCGAAGAAGGAAGGAAAGCTGAAAAAGATGATGAAATAACTATTGATAAGACCTATGCAAAAAATAATAATCTTAATATAGGTGATTATTTAGACTTAAATGGTAAGAAATATAAAATAGTTGGTTTCTCACTGCTTCCTGATTATAACTTACCTTTACTAGGTACAGATCTTATTATAGATAATAAAACTCAAAGCTTTATTATTATGACAGATAAAGCCTTTGATGAGTTAAAAGGTGACGAAAACTTTCATTTTTCTGGAGTTTCTAAAGGAGAATGGAATGAAAGTAAGTTTAAAACTGACATAGTTGATACTTATAAAGATAAAAGTAATCTAAATTTCATAACTAGCATTGTATCGACTCAAAATCAAATGAGAAGCGGTGGAATATATCTAGAACTTAAAGGTGGTAAAGCTATGAGTATGGGATTAAGTATAGTTATATCCTCCATAGCCATATTAATTGTTGCGATTCTTATTTATAAGATTTTAAGAGAAGAAAAAGGACAGATTGGTGTTCTTAAGGCCTTAGGATATAAAAACAAAAAAATAGCTAAGCCCTACATAGTGCTTATTCTATTAATGTCTTTACCTATGCTTATCTTAGGATATATAGGGGGATGGCTAGCTGCTGAACCACTAAAAAACATGTACCTAATGTTTTACCTATTACCATCAGTTCCTATAAGAGGTAATTTTGTAGTAGCTCTTACAGCTATTATTGTTCCATTAATCTTCTTCATAGGACTTTCTTCAATATTAATAATAAAAATGCTTTCTAAAAAGGCATTAGATTTACTTAGAAACTCTGAAACAAACAAGGTTTCGTTCTTAAATAAACTTACAAATAAAATACTTAAGAATGCTAAAGGTAAAACTAAATTTAAATACTCTTTTATCTTTAAGAATACAGCTAAATTCTTAGTATTCTTCTTTGGAGTGCTATTCTCAACTATCTTAATAGTTATGGCTTTAATGATGAGTAGCGTATTTAATAATCTTGGAACTAAGTATTATGAAAGAGTTGGTTATAATTATGAAGGCTTTATAGATAATACTAAGGAACTTCCTAAACTTAGTGCTGGAGAAGAAAAATTCCTACAGTATCCAAGTGCTTTGTATAAAGATGAAATGATAACCTTAATTGGATTATCTGAAGATAATAAACTTCATAAGCTTTATGATAAAGATAATAAGGATATTACTAAGGATTTAGATGATGGTATTGTAATGACTAGTAGCTTTGCTCTTAAAAATGGAATAAAGGTTGGAGATACAATAAAAGTTCAAATCAGAAATAAAGAAGATTCTTTAAAAATAGTTGGAGAAACTGATGAATATATTGGAGATAAGCTTTATATTTCTAGAAAAGAACTTAGTGAATTAATAAGTGATGAAAAAAATTCCGATCTTTATAATGGAGTTTTCTCAAAAGAAAAGTTAAATAGTAATGATTATGTAAGTGTTGTAAATAAAAACATAATACTTGAACAAAGTAAATCAATGCAAGGCTTTGTTAGAGTTTCAATATACTCAATGATAGCAAGTGCTGTATTTATAGCAGTAATAATAATGTTTGTCCTAACTTCACTAACTATTGAAGATAATACTTATAGTATCTCTCTACTAAAAGTTATGGGATATAATAAAAAAGAGGTTAACTCAATGATTCTAGATAGTTATAAGATATATACAATAATTGCTTACCTAATAGGACTACCATTAACCATAGTAAGCATGAACTTTGGAATGAAATATCTAGCCTCTGAATTTGGCATGATACTTCCTGTGAAACTTAGTCTACTACAAGCCATTTTAGGTTTTGTAATAGTTCTAATAATCTTCTATTTAGGAACATTTAGTGCTAAGAGAAAAATCAATAAAATCTCATTACAAGAAACATTAAAAAGAGAATAAACTAAAAGAATTATAAAAAATGTAAAACTCATCCTGTTAAATAGACATTATTAAAAATACTTTATTAAGTCTACTTAACAGGATTATTCTTATTCTAATTTCCACAGCTTATTCTCAAGCTTTTTTTCTTTTTTATTACATTTAACATAACTAACATTAAATTTAGTTTTTCTGGCTAGTTCTACTATTTCATCCCCTGTAAAATCGTTCTTTTTAAATTTAATACAATACTCATATTGACCCGACTCTTTTGGAAATAAGATAAATTACATTTTCTTCTTAAACTTCTTTAAAAAGACAATTTCTTTAAATATAAGTCAAATTAAACTTTATAAACTAACTATAAAACAATAAAAAATAATATTTTTAAACAAATTGTTAATAATTTTTCTCGTTATATCTATTAATTTTCTGTAAATATGTTATTATTAATATGAACCTAGTCCACAATCAAAGTTAGTAATTTTCATATATTAAAACAAACCAATAATATAAGATTTTTTTTAATATATGAAAACTTCAATTTAAGGACAGGCTATAAAATTTTATTCTAATTTAAGAAAGAAGGTTTTTTTATGCCTAAATTATTAATTCCCGCTATTATATTTATAACATTAGCATTAATATTTTACACAATCGGTGTTTGGAGTGAACACAGAGCAGGTATCTTAAAGAAAAAACATGTAATAATCTTCTGGTGTGGTTTAGTATGTGATACTCTTGGTACATATACAATGAGTAGAATCGTTGCATCCGGAACTGACACTAGCATTACTACAACAGACCTTTTAATACATCAATCAACAGGTATGCTTGCTATTATTTTAATGCTTATACATGCTGTTTGGGCAACAATTGTTCTAAACAAAGGTAGTGAAAAAGCAAAAGCTATATTCCACAAATTCAGTTTAGTAGTTTGGTTCATATGGCTTATCCCATACTTCGTAGGTATGTATATCGGAATGACATCATAAAAAATAAGAGCCTATTTATGGCTCTTTATTTTTTTATAAGGCTTCGTTTTAAACTAGTGTTGATTTTTAGATAGAACTGTAAGACCATCTTAATGAGCAGTTAGTATTGCATTATATGCGTAAGAATAATAGCGTTAAGAAGCTTTTTCTGTTTGAGCGTAGCGAGTTTAAAAGCTTTAGCTATTATTCTGAAGCAGTTGATAGTAATACTTTGCTAAATTAAGCTAGGTCTGAAGGGCTAGCTAAAAATCAACATTCACCTAAAACAGAGTCTTTTATTGCTAATTATAATCTTTATTACTCACAAACCTTACCTGGGTTTAAAATGTTATTAGGATCAAAGGCCAATTTTATTCCTCTCATAATATCAATTGTAGCTTTATTTAATGATTCATCTAAATATAGTTTTTTAGCTAATCCTATACCATGTTCTCCTGAAACTTGTCCATTAAGTTCTCTTTGTTTTCTATAAAGTATTTCCATAGCTTCACTAAGCTTTTTCTTCCATTCTTCTTCTGATAATTCATCTCTTAATATATAAATGTGTAAGTTTCCATCTCCGGCATGTCCAAAACTTCTTATTCTTATATTAAGGTCTTTTTCTACTTCATGAGTGAATTTTACAAACTCGGCTACCTTATTTCTTGGTACAACAACGTCTACCTCATCCATTTCACTTGTTGAAGCTTTTATAGCCTCTAAGAAAGCTCCTCTAGCTGACCATATTGATTCCTGTCTTTCCTCTGTATCTGATATAAATACATCTAAGGCTCCTTCTTTTAAACATATATCAGCCACTTTTTCATAGTAACCCTCAACCTCTTCTTTAGAGTTTCCATCAAAGCTTAATATTAAATAAGCATCTGCTGAGCTATCAGGAAATTTCTTCCCTAAGAATTCCTCTGCTGATATTATTACCTCTCTTTGCATAAACTCTATAGCTGTAGGTACATTCTTTGATTTTATTATTTTAGGAACTGTTTCTATTGCACTTTCTAAGTTCTTAAATGGAACTAATAAACTTATTACTTTTTTAGGTAGTGGTAAAAGTTTTAAAATTATCTTAGTTATTATTCCTAAAGTTCCTTCTGAACCAACCATTAAATCTTTCAAACTATATCCTGAGCTATTTTTAACAACCTTTCCACCTAGTTCTAAAACCTCTCCGTTTGGAAGGACAACTTCCATACCTCTTACATAGTCTCTTGTTACTCCGTATTTAACGGCTCTCATTCCTCCTGCATTTGTGCTAACATTACCACCTATAGTTGCTGTTTTTTCTCCTGGATCAGGTGGATAGAAGAAGTCATGCTCCTCAACAAACTTAGCTATTTCCATAAGAAGAACTCCTGGTTCAACTGTAAGAGTTAAGTTATTTTCATCTAATTCTAATATCTTATTCATTCCACTTAAATCTAAAAGGATTCCTCCGAATATTGGTACTGCAGCTCCAACAAGGCCTGTACCTGATCCTCTTACTGTTACAGGAATATTATTTTCATTGGCATACTTCATTATAGCTACAATCTCATCTCTATCCATTGCCTTAACAACAATATCCGGCATATGTCTTTCAGAACCTAATTCATCATGGGAATAATCTTCATTTATTTCTTCTCCAAGAAAAACTCTCTCATCATCATTTATTATTGCTTTTATAAATTCAATACCCTTGTTATTTATTTTATTGTAGTTCATATTAAAGCACTCCTTCCCCTTTTATCTTCTCAATAAGCTTAGGAACAACCTCATAAATGTCTCCAACTATTCCATAGTGAGCAACCTTAAATATAGGTGCTTTTTCATCTTTATTTATTGCAAATATATGATCTGAGTTATTCATTCCTGCTACAAATTGAATAGCTCCAGAAACGCCACAAGTTATTATAAGTTTTGGTCTTACTGTTCTTCCACTTAACCCAACTTGTTTATTTGCATCAGCCCATCCTGATTCTATAAGTGGTCTTGTAACTGCAAGCTCTCCTCCTACTAAATCAGCAAGTTCCTTTATCATTTCTAAATCTTTTTCTGATTTAACTCCTCTACCTGCCACAACTATTACCTCAGCATCTGATATGCTATGTTCTTTAGCCTTTTGTTTGATTTCTTTAACCTCTATATTTGATTCTAACTTATCTTTTTCTATTTCAAAGTATTTAATCTCTCCAGTACATTCTTCATTTCTTTCTGGAGCAGACATAACCTTATATCTAACTGTTGCCATTTGAGGTCTTGAATTTGGAGTTACTATTTGTGCCATAATATTACCACCAAAGGCAGGTCTTATTTGAACTAAATCTGTATTCTCTTTTATATCTAATATAGTACAGTCTGCTGTAAGACCTGTTCTACATCTTGCTGCAACTCTTGGAGCTAGTGATCTACCTAATGTTGTTGCACCAACTAATATTGAACATGGTTTAATCTTGTTTATAAAGTCATAAAAAACAGCTGTATATGGCTCTATTCTAAAGTTTTCAAGTTCTTTATAATCATATACAATAACTTCATCTACTCCATAATGTAAAAGCTCTCCAGCCTTGTCTTTTATTCCATTCCCCATGAATAAACAATATACTTTTTGATTAACCTTATCTGCAAGTTCTCTAGCTTTTCCTATAAGTTCTAAAGTTACTGGATGAATTTCTCCATTAACATGATCAACATAAACTGCTATACCATTCCATTCATCTTTGTTTACTAAAACCTTGTCCTCATCTTCTACGAACTCAAAAGCTCCTTTAGGTCCTTTTCTAACACAAACTTTACACATTCTACAACTTGCATTTATTTCAACTTTACCATCTACTATTTCCATAGCTCCAAAAGGACATATTTTTATTACACTATTTACATCATCTATTTTATCTTGATGAACTACTAATCTTCCCATGATTCTTACCTCCTAAATAAACTTAAGCTCTCTTAATTTATCTTCCATCTTTTCACTAAGCTCTGATGAATCACCTATCCAAATTTCATGTTTATCATTATTGCTTGGTGGAAATATTCTCTCAACCTGAGTTGGTGATCCATTTAATCCATATTTTTTCTCATCTTTATCTTCAAAATCACTTAAAGATATTACATTTATTTCTCTTTCATTGGTTTCAACTTTCTTTTTATAGGAAGGTAATCTAGGTTGAAAAATATCTTTATCCACAGTTAAAAGACAAGGATATTTAACTTCTAAAACTTCTATTGTATTAGGCATATCCATTTCAACTTTAATAAAATCATCATTAACATCTAAAATCCTTCTAACATTAGCTACATGAGGAATCCCTAAATATTCAGCCATTTCAGGACCAACCTGTGCTGTATCCCCATCAGTGGTTTGCTTACCACAAAGAATAATATCGAAGTCTCCACATTTTTTAACTCCTTGAGATAATGTATATGAAGTTGCTAATACATCGGCACCAGCAAATTTTCTATCTGAAACTAAAGTTCCTTCATCAGCCCCCATGGAATAGGCCTCTTTTATTACAGCCTTAGCTTGTGGTGGTCCCATACTTATAACTTTTATATCTCCACCTTTTTTCTCCTTTATCCTTAGCGCAGTCTCCAAGGCATATAAATCATATGGATTCATTTTAGAATCTACTCCATCTCTCTTTAAAACTCCTGTTTTTTCATCAACTTCAACCTTTGAAGTACCAGGAACTTGTTTGATACAAACCATAATCTTCATAAAAATCACTCCATTCCCTTTCTAACTCTATTTAATTGTTTATTAATTTAAAATAGAGACTTTAAATTATATAATTTTCTAATAAACGTTTTCAAAAAACTATGTGAAAATTAAGCTTCCTACATAACTTATTACACCTAATAAAATCACATATACTATACATACCTTTAATGTAGAGTTTAATATCTTTCCTTCTTTTCCAGCTAATCCTGTGGCAGCTGTTGCTACAGCTATGCTTTGAGGAGATATCATCTTACCAGCGGTGGCTCCACAAGTATTAGCAGCTGTTAACCATGCTGGACTTATTCCTAAAGAATTTGCAGCCTGTGCTTGAAGTTCACCAAATAAAACATTGGCAGAAGTATCACTTCCTGTAACAAAGGTTCCTAAAGCTCCAATAAAAGGTGCTATGAAAGCATAAAATGAACCAGTTACCATGACGAGAACAGTTGCTATGGATGCAACCATGCCACTATATCCCATTACTTTTGCTAAGGCTATTATTGAAAGTATTGTTATGGTGGACTTACCCATCTGTTTCATTGTCTTTCCCAAGATTTCAATCATTTCTTTAAAAGGAGCTCTTTGTATAAACCCTCCAATAAATGCGGCTATCAATATTAATACCCCTGGTGTTGTTATCCATACAAAGGTATATGGTTTAGCCCCTACTCCTGTATAAATATTGACTGAGGTCTTTATTTCATTTAATTTGTCATATAAGCTTGGAAATAATGGGCTAACTCCAATTATTATTACCAATATTAATATAAATGGTGAAAATGCTATTAGCACTTTTTTTAACTCAATTTTTTCTTCATTCTTCAAATTTTCACTTTTTTTATAGAATTTTTTTGCTATGAAAATTGTGACTAATAAAGAAACTATTGATCCCAAAACTGCTGGCAATTCAGGTCCTAAAAATTTTGCTACAATAACTTGTACAATACCAAAAGAAAGACCAGAAGCTAAGGTTATTCCAAATACCCCTTTTATGCCTTTCAAACTTTTCTCAGTTAAAGCAACCAATACAAAAGGAATTAACACCACAAAGAGAAATAATTGTATTACTACATAATAACTTAGTGGCTTTATAGGAATTCCTGATACATTAGATAACGTTATCACCGGAAGGCCAATCGCTCCAAAGGCAGTAGGAGTTGTATTAGCTACTAGGCAAATAACACATGCAAAAAAAGGATTAAATCCAAGGGCAGCCATTATTCCAACTGGAATTGCAACAGCTGTTCCAAAGCCAGCTACAGCTTCTAAAAATCCACCAAATCCCCATGCTAATATAAGAACCAGTATCCTTTTATCATCACTAACATCTGTTAGCATTGACTTTATAACATCCATAGCTTTTGTATGGACAACTAAGTTATAAGTAAATACTGCAGCTATAATAACTATCATTATTGGCCAAGTTCCCAAGGCAATGCCTTCTAAAGCCGCCGTTAAAGAATCTTGTATTGGCATTTTCCAAAAAAGTATGGAAAGTATTATGGTAATTATTAATGCTATTGGACATATTTTATGAGCTGGGATTTTAAGAGCTCCAAGACCTATAATTAGAATTATTATAGGTATAAGAGCAAGGAAAAACATAAGATACGTATTCAATTTTTTCACCTCTCATATAACCTTTATACCATTCAAGCAATTTGGTATGACCAATTTTATTTTATAAAATATAGCATATTAAAATAATATGCCATATTAAAATTTGTATACCAAACCTCTCTTTTATACCCTAAATTAACCATATACCTTTTAGATATTTTAGTCAATTTATCAAGTTATTATATAAGCTTATAATAGATTAAAAAATACTTTAATTTTAAATGAAGTTTGTATAACTAAATATTTTCCTTTATTAATTCAAAATGCTCCTGCATATGTTTATATGCAGAATAGGCATCTCTATTTTTTATAGCTAAATATATCTTTTCATGAAAATCTAATAATTTTCCCTTATTATTTTCATTGCTTAAAATAGCTCTTCTTCCTTCACTTATAAATTTGTCTACTAATTCAGAAACGCCTTCTAATAGATTTGTTATAAGCACATTATTTGCTCCCTTAACAATAATGCTATGAAATTCGCTATCAATTCTAACATTCTCTTCTTCATTAGTAGATGTTTTAAATCTCTCAACAAGTTCACCAAGTTTTTTCAAATCTTCTTCTGATATTCTCATTACAGATAAAAATATAGTTGATAACTCTAGAACTTCTCTTAGTTCAAATATATCTTTATTAGTTCCATTTTGAAGCATAAATACTATAGAAAGCGGCTCTAATAATACATCATCAAATTCTTCTCTTATATAATTTCCTGCACCCTGTCTACTTTCTATTAATCCAACAACCTCTAGTGCTCTCATAGCTTCTCTTATAGAAGTTCTACTTACTTGTAGTTCCTCTGCCATAACTCTCTCTGTAGGAAGTTTATCCCCTTTTTTTATTTGTCCTACTCTTACCATTTCTTTTATTTGATCAACAACCTGTTCATAAACTTTCGTGTTTTTAACTGGTTTAAACATCCTAACAATCCTTTCTAAATAAAACCTTCTAACTTTTCTGATCTTTCATATGCTTTCTTTATTATATCCTTTGGATATCCTATATAATCTAATAATTTTATAGCATTTCTAGTTTTAGAAACTCCTTTTTTAAGCTTATAATCAAAGCTTAAACCTTCTTTACTATTAACACTTTCACTAAAATAATAAAATTCATAATTATTCTTTAATATATCAACTAATTCTCTATCATGAGTAGCCACTATAGATATACTATTTTTCTTATTTATATAAGTAAGTATTTCAGCTGAAGCTGATATTCTCTCTATAGGATTTGTTCCTCTAAATATTTCGTCAATTGGACAGAATACTGGTAAGTCATTATCTAATGCCTTTATTATTCTTAAAATTGACTCTGCCTCTGCCATGTAAAAACTCTTACCACTACTTAAATCATCATTTGGACTTATTGAAGTTACTATATTTAATATAGGTGCTTCATATTTTTCTGCCAAAACAAAATCAAAGGTTTGAGCCAAGATCATATTTACTCCTAACATTCTTAAGAAAGTAGATTTACCTGACATATTAGTTCCTGTAAGAACAATTCCTCTCTTATTCATACCTATTGAGTTAGCTACTGGATTTTCTATAATTGGATGTATTCCATTTTTAATTCTTAATGTAGTCTCTTTTATAAATTTAGGTTTATTAATTCTATCTTTTTCTTCTACTTCATAGCTTCCAACAGATATTATAGCCTCAATATTGCCTAAATCTCTATAGAGATTTAAAATTGAAACTTTATTATTCTCTATAGCATCAGCAGTTTTATAATAAGCTGCCTCTTCTAATAAAAATAATAAAGATATAAATTCAAATACTCCCCCCCACATATTAGCGAAGCCTATTATTTGAGTATTTCTATCTATGGATTTTAACTTATTTAAATTTTCATTTATTTCTTCTTTAAAGCTATCTAAGCCTTTATCTTTAATGGCCATTATTTTTTTAGCTGATTTAATTACTTTTCTTAAATAAATTAATCCATTAGATTTAATATGTTCTCTTTCTTTACTATTTAAATACATATTAAAAAAACTTAAAAACATAAATATAAGCATTGCTCTTATATCTACGAATATAGCAGTAAGTATTAGTATTGCTGGTAACACCTTACCTAGTATTGTATATGCATAGTACTTAAATTGATTAGATTCTATTAATTTCTCATCTATCATATCTAGTAGACTATTTTTCTTATCCATTCCTAAATCAAAAAATATTCCTAAAATCTTAGTTCTTACTTTTTCATTTTCTTTAAAATACTCTATGGTATTATTTCTATCATTCAACTTTTTTTCATCATTCAAAGGATGTCTAAGCATTGAATAAAGTGCAGCTTCTCCTACACTGCTGTAGTTTCTATCTAACTTTGAATAAACCTTATCCAAATCTAAATCATGCCAAGTTTGTTCATCTATATGATATTCTCCTTTTTCGCTCATATCATATAATTTTCTTATGTTCTTAAAATTTCTTTTTTTATCCATTGGCTCTGCATAATCATATCTTATTAACCTTAACATTCTTTCTCTTGGAAAAATCTGCTCTTTTAAAGACATTAGTAAGGTTTTATCATTTTCATAACTCATCTTAAAGCTCCTCATTAACATAAAAAATTTATTGTCTTAATTATATAGTTTTTTCTAATAAAAGGGAAATTACTTGCAATTTAAAATTTGCTTTTATTATAGACATAATTAAATAAAGCCTAGAGTTGCTTACCCTAAGCCTTATTCTCTATTATTTTTTTAGAAACTTAGAACTTCGTATTAAAAAGTATGAAATTCAAAACTTTAAAGCCTAATTCAAACACTTCATTTACATCTACTTGTGAAAAGTCATGTCCACTATTTTCTAAAGTTAAGATTTGAACGTTATTTCCTTCAGCTTTACTCTTATTATATAAGTCAATAGAATTGCTGTAAGGAACTAACTTATCTTGGCGTCCATGAACTATTAATGTCCTAGGTAAATTAGGTTTAATATAATTTATTGGACTATATTTATTCATGTATTCTTCTATACTTTGATTTCCTCTTAATTGACTTTCTGTTTTTGCTATAGAATTATTTAAATCCCATGATGCCATCCCCATATCTAAAGTATCTAGTTCTGTTGGGCCAAAGAAATCTACTACATATTTAACCTTTGATGGATAATTAGCAAGTTCTTTGTCATCAACAAATTCATCCTCCTCACTATATGTTGCTAATAGAGATAAATGAGCTCCAGCAGAAGCCCCTATGACTCCTATTTCATTTGTATTAAATCCATAAGTATCCTTGTTTTTATAAACCCATCTTATAGCATCCTTAACATCTGATGCCTGTTTATCGAAATCAACCTTATTACTAGCAAGTTCATATCCTACGCTTATTATAGTATATCCTTCTTTTCTAAAAGAATCTAAAAGAGGTGCTATAACATCAGGAATTACCTTATCTCCATAAACCCAGCTCCCACCATGAACATATAGAATTACTGGTGAACCATGCTTTAACTTCTTTTCTGGCCCATAAATATCTAAAGCCTGTGGTTTTCCATTAGTATCTTTATAAACCACATCTTTAAAATCCATATCTTCACTCATTTTCATATTTTTTAACTCATCTATACTTGGTGGATTTTCTTTTAAAGCTACATATTCTTTTCCTATGTTTATATAAAATCCTATTTGTCCTCTAAAATAATAAGCTAAGGCTCCAACTACTATTATTAAACTTAAAAACAATACTCCTATCACCTTTAAAAATTTTTTCATCTTATTCCCCCAATACCTATTAATCTATAAATTTTAATTTATTTATTACTCAAAATCATATCAAAAGTTTCACTGTTAAATTTTATAAAAAAGTTACGTTTTAATAAGATATTTCTTTATTTTGAGAAGATTTTATAAATTTACTCCCCATACAAAGAGAAGTTTTAATATTTAAAATAACATAAATTAATAAAAATAGAAATAGAAAAACTCTGGACTTTTAACCAGAGTTTTTCTATTATCAAACTAAATCTTTTTTTTATATGCTTCTAAAGTTACTTTTACTTATATATTAAGATTCTCTAGCGTAAGCTATTCCTACACTTTTAACACCAACATGTACACCTATAACTGCACTAATTTCACCTATCATTGAATCTAAATCTAATTCATCTTTAAGTCTCTTAGCTAAATCCTTAGCCTCGTCTTCAGCTAATATATGACATACAACTGCTTTCTTTATTCCTTTTTCTTTTAAATCATGTCTAGCTACGTCTATAATCTTATCTATAGCTCTCTTCTTCGTTCTAACTTTATCCATTACTACAACAGCACCTTCTTTAACTGTTAATATTGGATTTATTTTTAGAACTTTTCCAAATAATGCGGCAGCTCCACCTATTCTTCCACCTTTTTTAAGATTATCTAAAGTACCTGGAATAAATATAATCTCTGATTCTTTTATAGTATTTCTAACTATTTTTGAAACTTCATCAAAATCTTTTCCTTCTTGAGCAGCCTTTGCTCCTTCTAATACACCGATTCCAAGTGCCATTACTGAAGTTTGAGAATCTATAAGATCAATCTTAACATCAGGATATTTTTCTAAAATCATATCTTTTATTATATGTGATGTTGTATATGTTCCACTTAATTTAGATGATATAAACGCTGCAACTATATCATGACCATCCTTAGCAAATTTCTCAAAAGCATTATAGAATTCATCTATTGATGGTTGAGATGAAGTTGGAAGTTTATCACATTTCGCTAGCTCGTCATAAAAAGCTTCACTATCTATGTCTACCTCCTTATAACTTTTTCCATTCATTATAACGCTTAAAGATACTATCTCTACTCCGTACTTTTCTGCTAAATCTTTTGGTATGCAGCTAGTACTATCTGTAATTACTTTAACAGCCATATATTCCTCCTAAAACTTAAACACATTCTTTTAGTTCTTTAGATTTAACCATAATATCAAAATTAAATCCTATTACTAATCACTATACATAGTGCTATTACTTATATATTTATGCTTTTTCTTTATATTATATTTTATCTTAGTTTATTAATTATATAGCTTATAAGTTTATATAAATCACTTAGATAAATTTAATCAAGAGAAGAATCTTACCTCTCTTAATTATCAACTCTTATACTAGTCCATAAGCTAGTTCCTATAAAATGTCATAGGAACTAACTTCTTGGTTCTAACAATCTATTATTCATTTTAACATTTAATTTAAATTTGTAAAACGTTTTTCACTATACTAATTATTTTATTAGATAAATTCAACGTAATTCCTTCGTGAAATATACTAATTAACTAATTGTTAGCAATTTCAATACTCACTTTTATAGATCTAATATCAAAATTACCACCTAAATAGACCTATGATTTACTTTACATGCAGTAAAATTTATTTTACTTAGTATTTTTCTTTAAGTCCTTTATTATATCTCTAAGCTCAGCGGCTCTTTCAAATTGAAGATTTTTAGCTGCTTCTTTCATTTCTTCTTCATATTGTTCTATAAGTTTTTCTATCGGAATATCTTTCTTACCGGCTTTTTTAACCTCAGTTTCATAGCTTTCTTTTTCTTCTGAAACCTTAGTAGCCTCTATTATATCCCTTACTCCCTTAATTACAGTAGTTGGAGTAATTCCATGTTCTTCATTATATTCCATTTGAATAACTCTTCTTCTTTCTGTTTCTTTAATAGACTTATTCATAGACTTAGTAATGTTATCAGCATACATTATTACTTTACTTTCAGAGTTTCTAGCCGCTCTTCCTATAGTCTGTATTAAAGATGTTTCAGATCTTAAGAATCCTTCCTTATCAGCATCTAATATAGCAACTAAAGCAACCTCTGGTATATCTAACCCCTCTCTTAAAAGGTTAATTCCTATTAATACATCAACTTCTCCAAGCCTAAGTTCTCTTATTATCTTCATTCTTTCTAATGTATCTATATCTGAATGCATATATGTAGCCTTAACATTTAAGTCTTTTAAATACTTAGTTAAATCCTCAGCCATTCTCTTTGTAAGAGTTGTTATAAGAACTCTAAAACCTCTTTGTACAGTTCTTTGGATTTCTCCATAAAGATCATCAATCTGTCCTTGAATAGGTCTTATCTCTATTACAGGATCTAAAAGTCCTGTAGGTCTTATTATTTGTTCTGCCACAGTCTTAGAATGATCTATTTCATAGTCTCCTGGAGTTGCACTTACGAAAACTACTTGGTTTATCTTACTCTCAAACTCAGTAAATTTAAGAGGTCTATTATCAAAAGCACAAGGTAATCTAAAACCAAAATCAACTAAAGATGTTTTTCTTGACCTATCCCCTGCGTACATAGCTCTAACTTGAGGTAATGTAACATGGCTTTCATCTATAAACATTAAGAAATCTTCAGGGAAATAATCAAGTAAGGTTTGAGGTGGAGTTCCAGGTGCTCTACCATCTAAAATTCTTGAGTAATTCTCTATTCCTTGACAATATCCCATCTCTCTAATCATTTCTATATCATAGTTTGTTCTCTGTTTAAGTCTTTGTGCCTCTAGTATTTTATCCTCAGCTGTAAGAACCTTTAATCTGTCTTCAAGTTCATCTTCTATTATACTTATTGATTTTTCTAGTGTTTCATGAGAAGCAGCAAAGTGAGATGCTGGAGTTATAAGCACATGTTGTCTTTCTCCAATTATATTTCCTGTTAAAACATCAAACTCTCTTATTCTATCTATTTCATCTCCAAAGAACTCAACCCTAATCCCCTTTGATGATGAAGAGGAAGGAATTACATCTAAATTATCTCCTCTTACTCTAAAGGTTCCTCTGGCAAAGTCTATATCGTTTCTTTCGTATTGTATTTCTATAAGTTTTTTAATAACTTCATCTCTATCCTTAACCATTCCGGGTCTTAATGAAAGAGTAAGTTTCTTATATTCTTCTGGGTTACCTAGTCCATATATACATGATACTGAGGCAACTATTATTACATCTCTTCTCTCTAAAAGTGCTGATGTAGCTGAGTGACGCAACTTATCAATTTCATCATTAATAGATGCATCTTTCTCTATAAAAGTATCTGTTTGAGGCACATATGCTTCTGGTTGATAATAATCATAATATGAAACAAAATATTCAACTATATTATCTGGAAAAAATTCTTTAAACTCAGCACAAAGTTGAGCTGCTAAAGTCTTATTGTGTGCCAATATAAGTGTTGGCTTTTGAGTTCTTTCTATGATATTTGCCATAGTAAAAGTCTTTCCTGATCCTGTGACTCCTAAAAGAGTCTGTCCTCTATTATCACTTTCTATAGATTTTACTAAAGTATCTATTGCCTTAGGTTGATCACCAGTAGGCTTAAACTTTGATTGTATTTTAAATTCTCCCATAACTTTCCCTCCTTGCTATAAAAGGGCTGTATCAAATTTACTTTTAATTAATTATGTAAATATTTGATACAGCCACATTAAACCATTATTTATTTTTTTGCCTCTTCATCATTATTAGCTTTTCTAAGTTTTTCTAACAACTCATCAATTTCCCTATCAAAAGATACTCCTTTTGGAACTAATACTACTCCAAATAACTTACCTCTATCTTCGCCTGTAATAATATGCTTCTCAATAGTTCCATTATTTTTTCTTATCTCAAGATCAACTCCATAAAAATTCTTTTTTATTGCCATAAAGACTTCTTTTTCATTTTTAGGAGTTTCACCATTAACCTTGATTATTTTATCTCCACTTCTCAATCCTTTTGTATATGCAATAGAATTTGGAAGTACATCTAAAATACATATCTCTTCACTATTTGAAAAATATAATGGTTCTCTCATAACTTCTAGTTTTCTTTCTATATTAAGTCTTAATTCATATAGTAAAGGAACTAAAACAATTAATATAATGGTAAAAACAAGATTTTCTCTTAATAAATAAGCTAATATTATAACTAATATACCATATACAATGTTAAATAATCCAGAACTCAAAGTCTTTCTTCTCTTACTTTGAGTAAATGTAGATGACTCATATGAAGTTACTCCATACGCTGCTATAGTTCCTAAGGCTGTTATACTCATTATAGTAAGAGCTTTTTCTCCATAAAAAAATGGTAACCATTGTGGAAAATCTTTAACTTCATTGATTATTGAAAGCCCACTATTAGTTCCTAATACAACTAAAAGACATACAGGTAATGCCCAAAATCGTCTAAAACTAAATCCACCAACAAGCTCTCCATCCTTTTGAGTAAATATAGGCAAGTATCCTTTATCTCCATCAATCATTGTTAGGATTCCTTCAACAATTGAAAATACTCCTATCAATGCAATTATTGATGTTAAATTAATAGAGAAACTAAAGCCATTCCCCAAATATTCAGCATTACTATTCAGTAAGACACCTATTACTCCTAATACCGGGGCTATATATGGTATTTTAATAAATCTATTTTTATACACAATAGAAAATACTGATACTGTTAAAATAATGTCTATTAAAGATCTATCTTCAAAAGTTACTCCTAAAAAACTTAGTAATAAACTTGCTATTACACCACCTAGTATTCCCATTAAGCTTTGTAATAAAGTCATCTCAAGAGGAGACTGTACGCTCCTCCCAAGCATTAACTTTTGCATAAATGCTATTTTCCTATTTTTAAAATAGAATAAGATAGCTATTACTATTAACATTAAAGATAAGGTAGGACTTATTAATGCGTATGATATTGCCCTTATATTTTCTATAAGTAAATTCATTTTAAGTCCTCCAAAATTTTATTATTTTACTTTTCCTTGTATGATTTCTAAAGCCTTTTCAAACTGTGGATCGGTACTTCTTGAATATGGACTTTCCTTAAGCTCTGCTGGATACTCTACTGTAACATCAGGTGCTATACCTTTTTTGTGGATATTCTCTCCATTTGGAGTATAATATTTTGAGATAGTTACCTTTAAAGCAGTTCCATCCTTTTCTTGCCCAATCTTATCTAAAACAACTTGAACTATTCCTTTTCCAAATGTTGTTGTTCCAACTAAAGTACCTAAATCATAATCTCTAATAGCTCCTGCAACAATCTCTGATGCAGAGGCAGTTCCTCCATCAATTAAAACAACTAATGGCATACCTTGTGCTATTCCACCTTTAGATACGCTTTCTTCTTTATTGCCATACTTATCTATTGTAGACACTATAACCTTATCCTTTGGAACAAAGTTTGATACTAGATCTACACATTCCTTCATAAACCCTCCTGGATTTCCTCTTAAATCAAGTATTAATCCCTTCATTCCTTTATCTTCTAAAGCTTTTAAATGATTCTCAAAATCTTTTGCTGTTCCTTCATCAAAAGCTAATACTTGAATATACCCAATATCTCCATCAATCATTTCACTTTTTACGTTAACTGTCTTGACTACATCTCTCATGACATCAACATCAAATTCGCCTTTACCTTCTCTATATAATGTTAATTTTATATTTTCTTTTGTAGTTCCTTTCATCATTGATACAGCTTTATCTAATTCTTCTCCTGAGACTGCTTCTCCATTAATCTTTAGTATAACATCTCCTGTTTTTACTCCTGCCTTTTCAGCTGGACCGCCTTCAATAGGTGAAGCAACTACTATTTTATTATCCTTAACTCTTACTTGAATTCCAACTCCCATATAGTTTCCTTGACTTTTTTCTTTAAAATCTGAAAACTCTTTTTCATTCATATAGTAAGTATATTGATCTCCTAAAGATGCAACCATACCTTTTATGGCACCTTCGGCTAATTTGCTATCATCTATTTGACCATCATACCATCTATAAAGCATTTCTCTTATCTCTAATACCTTTTTGAAATTTTCTGTATCATTCACATTTTCTAATGATGCCTGAACAGTATTAACATTAGTTATTGGTAAAACTCCAAAGGCAGTAAGCCGATTACCAGCATAAACAGAAATTCCAACTATAAGAGCTAAAGCTACACCCATGGCCACAACTCTCAATCTTTTTTTCATCTTATGATTTTTATTATTCTCATTTTCCTTTTTTTCATCGTCTTTATGACTCATAAAACCCACCCTTTCAAAAAAAAAGCTTAAAATACACTATATTTAAATAGTTTACGTATTTTAAGCTTTTTATATTCTATATTAAATATTAAACGTCTAAGAATTTTCTTAAAGCTATTATACTACCTACTGCACCGATAACAATACCAGCTAGTATGAACTGCCATGACATTGTTGTTAATACATACATTGGTGGTACAAATTGAGGCATATATAATGATGATGCTGAGACAACTTTTCCGTACAATAAGTTATATCCAGCAAATAATAAAAGCGTTGATAAAATACCACCAACAAGTCCTATTATAACCCCTTCAATTACGAAAGGCCATCTTATGAACCAGTCAGTTGCACCAACAAACTTCATTATTCCAACTTCTCTTCTTCTTGAGTAAACAGTTATCTTTATTGTATTTACTATTAAGAATAGTGATACACCTACGAATACTATACCTAAAACTAATCCAACTGTATTAATAACTTTTACAAATGAGTTTATAGTTCCTATAAGCTCTTCATCGTTACCTACATCTTCAACCCCATCCATATATTTATCATTAGTTTTCATAGCGCTTTCAACGCTACTAGCTACATCTGTATTTTCTAATCTTACTATGTATGAAGCTGGTAATGGGTTGTTTTCTTTGCTATATCCAGCTAATATTTCTTTATTGTAATCACTTGAACCTTCCATCTTAGCAAATGCTTGATCTTTAGATTCAAATACTACTTCTTTAACACCTTGGACAGTTTTGATTTTTGCCTCTATAGCTGCCTTTTGGTCTTGAGTTACATCATCTTTAAGGAAAACATTAATCTCAACCTTATCTTGAACATTTGTTACACCATTTTTAACATTTAAAGCAGTTAATAAAAATGCTCCAAATATAAATAATGTAGTAAGAACAGTTGCTATAGATGCTATACTTATTGTTCTATTTCTTTTTAAACTTTTGAAAGCATCTGATATGAAATATCCTATAGTACTAAACTTCATATTCATATCCTCCTTTCTGAACATCACTAACTACTTCACCTTTATCTATAGCTATAACCCTCTTTTTCATTGAGTTAACTATTTCTTTAGCATGAGTAGCCATAACTACTGTTGTGCCGGCCTTGTTTATGTCATCTATTAATTCCATAATCTCTTTAGCTGTATCTGGGTCTAAGTTTCCTGTTGGTTCGTCAGCTATTAAAACCTTAGGATTATTAACTATAGCTCTTGCTATTGAAACCCTTTGTTGCTCTCCTCCTGATAACTCATTTGGGAACATTTTATATTTATTAGATAATCCAACTAGTGATAATACCATTGGAACTCTTTTTCTTATTTCTTTTGGTGTAGCCCCTACTACTCTCATTGCGAAAGCAACATTTTCATAAACGTTAAGAGTTGGTATTAATCTGAAATCTTGGAATACCATCCCTATTTTTCTTCTGTGATAAGGTATTTGTCTTCTCTTTATTTGAGATAAATCCTCGTCCCCCATAACTATGTTTCCTGTTGTCGGCTCAACTTCCTTTAACAACATTTTAATAAAAGTTGATTTACCAGCACCACTAGGCCCTACTAAGAATACAAAATCACCCTTGTCTATGTTTATATTAACATTTGCCAACGCTTTTACATTCTTATTATAGACCTTGCTAACATTCTTAAATTCTATCATTGTTAACACTCCTTAATAACTTTTTCTAACTCAACAAAACAATTTTCTAAACTTAAGTTTAGACAAAATATATATATAAATTTACCCGATTGCTATCAACACTAATCTATTTTACTATTTTACTCTATTTTTCTACATTAATCTACTTAATTTTTGTTAAAATTTTATGTGTTAATGTAAAACAGCTTAATTATATCATAACAAACATCTATATTTCTACTAACTCAAGGAAACCTTCCCCGAATACCTCTTTAGCATCATTTACTGTTATAAATGCTTTTGGGTCTATTTCTTTTATCTTTTTCTTTAAACTTATAAATTGTCTTCTATTTACAACTGCATAAAGTATAGTTACAGTTTTTTTTGAATATGCTCCTGTTCCCTCTATTTTAGTACATCCTCTATCAATTTCCTTCATTATTACCTGGGAAATTTCTTCACTTTTTTCACTTATTATTAAAAGTTGTTTGCAAGAATTAAAACCTTCTATTATTTTGTCGATTAATGTTCCCATTATGAAAACACCAATTAACCCAAATAAAGCTTTATCAACTCCAAATACTAAAAGAGCACATACAACTACAACACAGTCAGCACATAGAAGTGATTTACCAATATCAATGTGTAAATACTTATTTAATATTTTAGCCACAATAGCAGTTCCACCAGTTGATGAGTTTTGGCTAAAAACTAATGCTATTCCAAAAGCTGCTACCACACTACCAAATATAGTAGCTAAAAGCATATTCTCTGTTACCGCAAAAGTTGGTAAAAAACTTTCTATTAAACTTATTGTTATTGATAATCCAAAAGCGGCATATATACTACGTCCTCCAAAGTTTCCACCAATAAGCCAAAATGCTAATGCAAAAAGTATTACGTTGGCAATATTCATGAACATACCTTGTGACATTCCAGTCACTTTATTTATAACTAATGCTAATCCTGATACTCCACCAGCGGCAATATCATTAGGATAATAAAAGTATTCTAATGATACAGCTAAAAGAATTACCCCTACAGTAATTATTCCATACTCCTTTAATGTCTTCATACTAATCTTCATTTTAAAGACCCCCTTTTTAAATAAATTTATATTTAATTTGTTCTCCCCATTTTAAATTAAGCATTAACTTATTACTCTCAATCTCTAATATTACCATTAATATTCATATTATGGCAATTAATTTCAATTCAATGCTATTTTATATTCTTATATAAAATAAAAAACAGCATGAGAAAAATTACTCATGCTGCATACTTACTATTTAAGATTATCTTTTTAAGCTTATTGCTTTTTTAGCAGCTTTAACTGCTTCCTCTGAAGTTAATCCGTAAGCTTTTAATAATTCGTCTGGTTTACCACTTTCTCCGAATGTATCTTTAACACCAACTCTAACTACTGGTACTGGATATTCTCCTCCAACAACCTCAGCTACAGCTGATCCTAATCCACCAATTATATTATGCTCTTCTAATGTAACTAGTGCTCCAGTTTCCTTAGCAGCTTTTAATATAAGCTCTGAATCTATTGGTTTAATAGTATGTATGTTTATTAATCTAGCATTTATGCCTTCTTTAGCTAAAGCTTCAACAGCTTCTATAGCTACATCAACCATTATACCTGTAGCAAATAATGTTACATCATTACCTTCTTTTAATTCTATACCTTTTCCAATTTCAAATTTGTAATCAGGTCTATCATTTATTACGTTAACTCCAGCTCTTCCTAATCTTACATAGCAAGGTCCGTTATACTCTGCAATTGCTCTTATTACAGCTTCTGTTTCAACAGCATCTGATGGGCATATTACTGTCATATTTGGTATACTTCTCATTAATGATAAGTCTTCTATAGCTTGATGTGATGCTCCATCTTCACCAACTGTTAATCCAGCATGAGTAGCACATATTTTTACATTTAATCTTGGGTAACATATTGAGTTTCTTATTTGCTCAAATGCTCTTCCAGCAGCAAACATAGCAAATGTACTAGCAAATGGAATTTTTCCACAAGTTGATAAACCTGCTGCTACTGACATCATATTTCCTTCTGCAATACCCATATTTATAAATCTTTCTGGGCATGCTTTTTTGAAATCAGCTGTTTTAGTTGATTTTGAAAGGTCTGCATCTAAAACTACTATGTTCTCATTCTCGTTAGCTAAAGCAGCTAATGCTTTTCCGTATGCTTCTCTAGTTGCTATTTTCTTTGCCATTAGTTGTCCCCTCCGATCTCTTCTATAGCTTGCTCACATTGCTCTTTAGTAGGAGCTGTTCCATGCCAAGCTGCCTCATTTTCCATGAATGAAACACCTTTACCTTTTACGGTATTACAAACTATGCAAGTTGGTGCTCCTTTTGTACTCTTAGCTTTTTGTATAGCATTTATTATTTCTTCATAGTCATGTCCATTTATAACTATTACATTCCATCCGAAAGCTTCGAATTTCTTGTCTATTGGACAAGGACTCATTACTTCTTTAATATCTCCATCTATTTGTAATCCATTAAAGTCAACGAAAGCTGTTAAATTATCTAGTCTGTAGTGAGCTGCTGACATAGCTGCTTCCCAAACTTGACCTTCTTCTAACTCGCCATCTCCTAAAATAGTGAATACTCTGTAATCTTTGTTGTCTAATTTACCAGCTAAAGCCATACCTACAGCTGCTGATATACCTTGACCTAAAGAACCAGTTGACATGTCGATTCCTGGTAAGTCGTTCATATTTGGATGTCCTTGAAGGTTTGAACCAAATTTTCTTAATGTTGTTAATTCTGCTGGATCAAAATATCCTCTTCTTGCTAAAGCACTATATAATACTGGTGCTGCATGTCCTTTTGATAGAACGAATCTATCTCTATTTGGGTCTTTTGGATTTTTTGGATCAATATTCATTTCATCAAAGTATAAAACTGTTACTATATCTGCGATTGATAAAGATCCACCTGGATGTCCTGATGCTGACTCAGTAAGCATAGTTACTATGTCTTTTCTTATAACCTTAGACATGCTTTTTAACTCTTGTATCTTGTTGCTCATAATGACCTCCTGTACATTTATGTAAACTTTTTTTTAAAATATTGTTTTACCTTTTTGCCAAGTTCATTCTATCACAAAAAATTAATTTTTCATATAGGATTTTTTTATTTATGCTAATCTTTTTCCCTAAATCACATCCATTAAGTATATCTTAATACCTAATTAGACTACTCTATTACTCTCTGATTTTAATAGCTTAAAGCTGTTTTTCTTAGTTTAAAGTCCATAATAGTATATCCTGGATAAAATTTTTTATGAAAAAGTTTTAAATAGAGTATCACATTTATAGCTTTAATACTATACAAAAGGTTATATCGATTACATTTATTTATTTTTTTAAATTATTTTTCTTATGCATTAAAAAATAATAAAAATCTTCTTTTTAATAGCTTTTTCAAAAAAAATTAAGGCTATGATTAAAAATTTAATCATAGCCTGACTTATCTTTTACTGTAAATTTAAACTTATCAATAGAGATTTATTAACTTTTTTCATATCATCTTCTGTCATATGTCCAATTTTTTCTTTTAATCTCTTCTTATCAAGAGTTCTTATTTGTTCTAAAAGAACAACTGAATCTCTATTTAATCCATATTCCTCAGAAGAAATCTCTACATGTGTAGGTAATTTTGCTTTATTTATTTGAGAAGTTATAGCCGCAACAATTACAGTTGGACTATATCTATTTCCTATATCATTTTGTATTATTATAACCGGTCTTATTCCACCTTGCTCTGATCCAACAACTGGGCTAAGATCAGCATAAAATATATCCCCTCTTTTTACATTTAAACTAGCCATTTATATCACACTCCGCAAAGCCATGTCTCATATTCTATTTGATCAAAGTATTCTACAGAAGTTCCTTCCTCAGCATATTGTGAATTTATTAAAGCCATAGCTTTATATCCTTCCTTCATTGCTTCATAAAAGTCATCTTCTTTTTTGTCCTCACTATATGTTATTAGCTTTTGTCCTTTTAATTGACTAAAATTCTCAATTTTTTTTTGTTTTTTTAAATTTTGTTTATTGATCTTTGATACTGACATGAACACCACTCCTAAATATAAAAAGAGTTCTAAAATTATGTATAAATTATATTACAAAATATGCCACCTTGTCAAAGATTTCGTCCTAAGCAAATGATATTTTTTGACATAATATTTACTTTTTAATTTGTTTTTTCCTATTTTATCCTCATTAAATATATTAAATATGTAAAATAACAATTCCTAATACTAATTTTCTATAAATAAATTAAATAAATACTGTGGTTGTTCAAATTTAAAACAACCACAAAAATAAATTTAATTTTTAACCTTACTAAAGTTGTTAAACCTTATAGAAACACTTTCTGAATCCTCTCTTCCGTAAATTATAGCCTCCTTGGGAACCTTTTTATTAGCATCTATAATAATTACTTCCCTTGCAAAATTCTCATTTCCATTTAAATCTTTAAGCTCTAATATTACTTCAGACTTCTCATTTTCATCATTCCATCTATAAGTAAAATTATGTTCTTCATTACATAAATTTTTTAATTCATTTATAAACATGAATCTATAAAACTGGTCATAATCCTTTCCAACTTCATAAGTCTTTTCATCTTTAAAGTAGTTTATTATTATTTTATCTTCTTTAAATAATTGTTCTCTATCATCTAAAACAATCTTTGTCCCAACTTCTTCATCATAATAAATTCTACCTTTTTCTTGGAACTGTCCTCTAGAATTTTTAACATCATATGTTACTTCTGTCTCATAAGACTCTATAGAAAACATATCTTCTAGTATATCTTCTGGTTTTAAATTATAAGTTTTTTGATAGATAGCTAGTCCACCTATAACTCCTAAGATTATAACTAATAGTATTATGAGTATGGTATTCCATTTGCCTCTCATGAAAATCCTCCTATTGAAACCTTATACCTTACATACTATTAATTAGTAATCTTATTTATTCTAAAAGCTAATTAATTCTTTTATTTTATTAGGAATATTCTTTATAATTTCCATAGCACTTACTGTGAAATTTTCCTTTGATAACTCTTCACCTATGTATCCATGTATATATGCTCCTAAAACAGCCGCATCAAAAACATCCAATCCTTGAGATATTAAGGAAGTAATAATTCCTGTTAAGGTATCCCCCATTCCACCTGATGACATAGCACTATTTCCAGTAGGATTTATAAATACCCTTTCACCATCTGTTATTACAGTGTTATATCCCTTTAATAAAACTATAATTCCATTTTCTTTTGCACATCTCTTAGCAATATCTATTCTGTTTTTCTCGACATCCTTAATTTCTATTCCTAGTAATCTTGCCATTTCACCTGGATGTGGGGTTATAACTATGTTTCCTTTATATTTTTTTAAAAGTGATTTTTCTCTACTTAATACATTTATTCCATCAGCATCTATAACAAGATTCCCATTATAAAATTCTGATATCTCTTTTAATTTATGGAAGGTAGTATCATTATTCCCCATACCCGGTCCAATAGCAACCACATTAGCGCCAATAAGTAAATCATTATAATCTTCTAAAGTATTATATTTACCTGTCATTCCTTCGTTTAACTTAATAGATAATTCACATTGAACATCTTCATGGGTTAATACTGTAACTAATCCAGCTCCAGTTTTTATTGTAGCTTTTCCTGTCATATAAGCAGCTCCAACAAACCCTTTATGCCCAGCAAATATCAAACACTTACCATATGTACCTTTATGTCCAAATTTATCTCTATAAGGAAACTTACTCCTTACATATTCTATATCTGTAAATCTAATGTTATCTGAATTTTTATCAATTATAACTTTAGGAATTCCTATATCTACAATTTTTAAATTTCCTACATACTCAAAACTCTTGTAATTTAAAAATCCCCTTTTATAAACCTGAAAGCTTATTGTCTCATTAGCCTTAATAGCTATTCCTAAAACTTCTCCAGTATCTGCATTAATACCTGATGGCACATCTATTGAAACAATAAAATTACTATTTTCATTTATGCATTTTATAGTTTCAAGGTATATTCCTGAAATGTTCTTATTAAGTCCAGTTCCAAATATACCATCAATAACAACATCACTATTTACTATGTTCTTTCTTAACTCTTCTATATTTTTTAATTCAGATATATCATTTATATGACATCCTAACTTTTCTAATATAGTAAGATTTGTTTTATAATCTTCAGATCCATGCTTTTCTTTTTCTAATATATGTACGTAAACTTTTTTACTCTTATTTAACAGATGTCTTGCAATACCTAAAGCATCACCACCATTATTACCTCTTCCAGAAATAATAGTAAAACTTTCTTTAGTTAAATCTATATTTTCTAAAAATTTAATTATGGCATTTTCCATTAAAACTATACTTGGCATATTAAATGCCTCAATATATTCTCTATCCATATTTCTTATACTATTAGAGCTATAAATTTCCATAATACTCACCTTCCAATACAGCATACGCAATAGCACTACTATTATTATGAGAAATACTTAAATGTACCTTTAGTGATTTATTATTTCCAACTAGCTCATTTCCTATCACCATTGCTCCATTATGCAAAGTAACTTCTGGCTTTCCTAATTCATTTCTAAGAATTTCAATATCTTTAAAAGAGAATCCCCTTATACCAGTCCCTAAAGCTTTACTAACAGCTTCTTTCGCAGCAAAATTTCCAGCTATAACCTCGCTATTCATATTTCTATCATTAAAATAATTTATTTCTTTTTCTGTAAATAACTTATTTATAAAATTCTTATTTTTTTGAATAGCTTCTTTAACTCTTTCTATTTCAATGATGTCAACACCAATACCTATTATCATAGAGATCCTCTCCCTTGTTTAATTAATATTCTACTATCTCCTATGATACTACTACCATCCAAAGTCAGCCACATAATTATCTACATCTTCACCTATAACATCTATTAGATGTATAGGTGAAACTTCATATTTATGTAACTTATCAATTAAACTTTCAACCTTATCCTTGTTAGGAGATATTTTTTCAATAGAATCTCTCTCTATATTGGTTAAAACTTCATCCATAAAATCTTTTCTTTCAACTTCTATGCCATATACCATGTTTCCCTTAAAACAGGTTTCTATTAATCTATAACAAAATTTGTAACACTTATCTTCTAATTTTACTTCTTTACACAAATTTTTTATGACTCTCATCGAATTTCCCCCTCATTTCCCTATGTTATATGCATGTACACATTAATCACCTTTATCTTATCATCTTTATTTGAAAAAACATGTCAAATCATGCATACTCTCCAGAATTTTTTATCGTTCTTTAACGACATAAGTCCCTTCATGAAAACCCAAAATTCATTTTTTTTGTATTTTTCTGAGAATATTTTATTTTTTTTATTTATATTTTTGTGTTTTTTCATAAATTCCTAATAAATTTTATGAAAACGATGTAATAACTGAAATTTATCCACTTTTTATATAATTAGTTATATTTATGAAAATTTATAACTATGTAATAATTCATCTGTAATCGTTATATAAAAAGTTAATATGAGGGGGATTTTTTTATGGCAAACAAACAAAAAATGCGTAAGCGTAGAAGGGCTTTACTTTGTGTTTTTGCAGCATTTGCATTTTCTTTTAACGCATTAGGAAAGGTAACTTACGCAACGCCTAAACAAGACAAAAATATTGTAAACTACGTACAAACTCAAGAAGAGACTTCAAACTCAATTCAGAATCAACCGATCTCATCTTATTGGTATCCAGAAGATTTATTAAAGTGGAGTGCTAGCACTGATAAAGATACAAACTTCAATAAAAGCACAGTTCCATTAGCAAAAAGAGTCGAAAAAGAGAAACTTGACACTATTAATGACACTCAAAACAAAGATGTTAAAGTTGTAGCAATTTCTATAATGAATTCAAACACTAGTGGTAACCCATCACAAGGTTCGAATAAATTTAGTGCTAACACATTCTCTTATTGGCAATACATAGATAAGTTAGTTTACTGGGGTGGCTCAGCTGGTGAAGGATTAATAGTTCCTCCAAGTCCAGATGTTACTGATTCAGCTCATAGAAATGGAGTTCCTGTTTTAGGTACTGTATTCTTCCCTATGACTGCTCATGGTGGAAAAATGGAATGGCTTGATCAATTCCTTCAAAAGGATGCAAATGGTAACTTCCCTATAGTAGATAAATTAATCGAAGTTGCTGAAACATATGGCTTTGATGGATGGTTCATAAATCAAGAGACTGAAGGAACTGAGCAAGAACCTTTAACTCCTGAACACGCACAACTTATGCAAGAATTAATAAAACAATTTAAAGCAAAATCCAATGGAAAACTTGAAATCATGTGGTATGATTCAATGACAAAAGATGGTGAAATGGATTGGCAAAATGCTTTAACTGATAAAAATGAATACTTCCTATTAGATGGAGATAAAAATAAAGTTGCTGATAGTATGTTCTTGAATTTCTGGTGGACATACAACAGTTTAAAAGATAAAGATTTATTAAGAGTATCTAATGAAAAAGCTAAGGACATAGGAATTAATCCTTATGATTTATATGCTGGTATAGATGTTCAAGCAAATGGTTATAAAACTCCACTTAGATGGACTCATTATCAAAGAGAAGATCAAGCTCCATTTACTTCATTAGGATTATATTGCCCAAGCTGGACTTACTTTGATGCTAAGACTCCAGAGGAGTTCCAATATAATGAAAGTAGATTATGGGTTAATGAGCATGGTGACCCATCAAAAGGAACTAACGCTGAAAACCTTGATTGGAGAGGAATCTCAACATACTCTGTTGAAAAGAGTGCTGTAACTACTCTTCCTTTCACAACTAACTTTAATATGGGTAATGGATATGACTTCTATGTTGATGGTGCTAAGGTATCTACTCAAGATTGGAATAATAGAAGTTTAAACGATATAATGCCAACTTATAGATGGGTTATTTCAAATGAAGAAAATAACAATGTAAAAGCTGATATAGATTATACTACTGCTTACTATGGAGGTAACTCAATTAAGCTTTCTGGATACCTAGCTGAGGGTAAATCTTCTACAATAAAACTTTATAGTGCTGATTTAGCTTTACCTGAAGGCGTTCAATTTACAACTACCGCTAAGGCTAATGGAAATACTGTAGATATGAACTTAGTTCTTACATTCCATGATGGTACAGAGGCTACTATTGCTGCCGATAAAAAACTTGGTACTGACTGGACTAAGCTTACTTACGATGTTTCACCATATGTAGGAAAATCAATTAAAACAATTTCTTATAAAGTATCAAGTCCTGTATGTGTTGAAAACTTCTCAGCTAACTTAGGCAACATAACAATTGAAACACCTAACTCAAGTTCTATTGTTAATGTATCTAATACTAATTTAAACGATGTAGACTTTAAGGATGGAATATATGCAGGTGCTAGACTTTCATGGACTCCAGAAGGAAATGCTTCCGTTGTACATCATTACGAAGTTTATAGAGTTATGAAAGATGGCACTAAAGTATTATTAGGTGCAACTCCTAACACAAGCTATTATGTTAGTGATTTAAGAAGAAATGACAAAGAAGCAAACACTACGTTTGAAGTTGTTGCTGTTAACAAAAACTATAATAGAGGAAATGGACAAACAATAAATATGGAATGGCCTGCTTATCCATCTCCAACAGCTTCATTTAAAGTTTCAAACACACTAATAGCACCAGGTCAATCAGTAACATTTACTAATACTAGCTCTGAAGTTACTGAAGAAATTGAATGGAAATTCCCAGGCGCTACAGTTGAGACTAGTACAGAGCAAAATCCAACTGTAACTTATGAAGAAGAAGGAGTTTATCCAGTAATACTTACTGCTAAAAACTCTTCTGGAGAAAATGTTGAAACTAAAACTGAGCTTATAACAGTTACAAATGCTGCAAAGGATGGTTTAGTAAACCTATCACTTAACAAACCTGCTACAGCATCAAGTTTTGTTAATGAAAACGAGTCACCTAAATTTGCTCTAGACGGAGATGTTAAAACTAAGTGGTGTGCTGTTGGCTCTGCTCCACATACATTAACTATAGATTTAGGGGATGTTAAAACTATAGGTGAATTAGAAATAAGCCATGCTGAAGCTGGTGGAGAAAGTAGCGGTATGAATACTAGAGCTTACTCTCTTGAAGTTAGTAACGACGGTGAAAACTTCACTCCTGTATTAAATGTAAATGATAATACAAAGGCTGTAAGTAATGATGCCTTCCCTGTTACTAAAGCTAGATATGTTAGATTAAATATTATTCAACCTACTCAAGGAGCTGACTCTGCAGCTAGAATATACGAAGTAGCAGTTAAAGGATTAGATGGAGATGTAGCATTACCTCCTGTTTTAAACCCAGATGAACCAAATAAACCTGTTGATCCAGATCAGCCTACTAACCCAGATAAACCTGAAAATCCTGATCAACCTGTTGACCCTGAAAAACCTGTTGATCCTGAAAAGCCAGTTGATCCTGATCAACCTGGTGATTCAGAGAAACCTGAAAATCCTGAAAAACCTGGCGATTCAGAGAAACCTGAAAATCCAGAAGAAAAGCCTGCTGCACCAGCCGATTTAGCTAGTAAAGAAGTTACTCACAATAGTGCTTTATTAAGCTGGAATGCTCCTGAAAAGGCAGAACCAATTCAAGAGTATGTTGTTTATCAAGATGGAAAGGAAATAGGCAGAGTTCCTACTGATAAGACTCCACTTGAATTCTTAGCTAAGGATTTAAATCCTAATACTAAGTATAAGTTCGAAGTATCTTCAATTGATAAAAACGGAAAAGAATCAGATAAGATAACCTTAGAAGTTACTACAAACAAAAAAGATAGCGGCAATCTTCCTAATACTGGTACTCCAATCAGTACAGGTGCTTTAGCTACTGCTGGTGTTGCTATATCAGCTGCTGGTGCTTATCTAACTTTAAAGAAAAAGAAAAAATAATTTTTTTAAATAAGATTTTAGTAAAAATAAAAAAAGAGAAATCATATCCTAGAATTTTAGGATGTGATTTCTTTTTTACTAAATTTCAATTAAAAGTCTGCTATTTTTTATGTAATCTTCTTTGTAATTTTCTGAAAATTCCTAATTATCTTTTAGTTTAAAATTGAGTTAATAATGCTCAATTTCTATTTACTTTTAATACTAAAAGTGTATAATTAATAATATCAAGTAATAAAATTTATTACTTGATATTATTAATTAATTAGAAAAATAAATGTACTTTTTATATTATTTTATCAAAAAAATATTCTGTTATTTGACATAGTAAAATAATTATTGGTAATTCTATATATAATAAGAATTTACTTTTTTAATTAATAGGACTAATATTTTTAGGTTTATGCATAATTTTTAATTTATAAAATATATTACATTTTGAAGGGAGGTAGCTGCATATTATTCTACAAAAAATATGTAGCGTATGTAGTGAAGCACTTAAATATTAAAGACGATTTATTTTGGGTAGGAGCATTAGATCCAAACCTTAGAGTATTTGACATAATAATGTACACACCTTATGGTACAACTTATAATTCATATGTTGTAAAAGGTAGTGAAAAAACAGCAGTTTTTGAAACTGTAAAAGCTGAATTCTTTGATCAATATATATCAAGATTAAAAGACTTAGGTGTTGAGCCTTCAGAAATTGACTACATAGTTGTAAGTCATACTGAACCTGACCATGCTGGTTCTATAGATAAATTATTAGAATTAGCTCCTAATGCTAAAGTAGTAGCATCACCTGTTGCTATTAATTATTTAAAAGAAATAGCAAACAGGGATTTTGAATCAATGCCTGTAAAAGATGGTGATTCAATTTCTTTAGGAAATAAAACTTTAAAATTCATGTCAGTACCATTCTTACATTGGCCTGACACAATCTACACTTATGTAGAAGAAGATAAAACTCTTATCACTTGTGATTCATTTGGAAGTCACTACTCTTGTGAAGAGATGTTTGACGATTTAATTCCAAATGAAGAAGAATATATGGAATCATTAAGATATTATTTTGATTGCATAATGGGACCATTTAAACCATATGTTTTAAAAGCACTTGATAAGATAAAAGATTTAGACATAGAAATTATATGTCCAGGTCATGGTCCAATTTTAAGAGCTAATCCATTTAAAATAGTTAACCTTTATAAAGAATGGAGTACTCCAGCTCCAGCTAATGAAATTAAAAAAGTTTCAATATTCTATGTTTCTGCATATGGATATACTAAACAAATAGCTGAAGAAATAATTGAAGGTATGAAATCAACTGGAAATTTAGAAATAAGCCTATATAATATAATAGAACATGATATGGCAGAATTAGTTGGTGAAGTTGGTTCATCAGATGCTATATTATTTGGTTCTCCAACAATAGTAAATGAACTTCTTGAGCCAGTAAGAGACTTAATGTCAAAACTTAACCCTGTAGTTCACGGTGGAAAAATAGCTGGTGCATTTGGTTCATACGGATGGAGCGGTGAAGCTGTTCCTAGAATTGAAACAAGATTAAAAGAATTAAAAATGAAAATGCCTGTTGAAGGATTAAAAATTAAATTTAAGCCATCAGAAGCAGAGTCACAAGAAGCTTTCAACTTTGGTGTTGAAATCGGAAATGCTTTAAAATAATTCTTAAATTATGATACTTAAATCACAATAAACTAAAAAAGTAGTAAGTAAAATTTACTTACTACTTTTTATTTTATATTAAAAATTATTATCTACTTTGTCATGATTGAAATTAACACACTTAAAATCTTCTACTGAAACCTCTACTATATATCTTCTCTTCCCTTCACTATCCTCAAAATTTCTCGTTATAAGTCTACCACTCACACTTAATAAATCACCTTTTTTTAGATATTTGCAAGCTATTTCGGCCTTTTTCTCCCACATTATTATTGGAATAAAATCCTTTTTTCTTTCTCCTGTAGAAGACTTAAAATTTCTTGATACAGCAATTGTGAACTTCGTATATACTTTTTCTCCACCCTCTACATATCTTAATTCTGGATTCTTTACTAAACGTCCTAATAATACTATTTTATTCATGCAATATTACCTCCTAAAAAATCGTTATCTACCATTTTAACCAAAAAAGTAAAATATATTCATATTTTATAGGAAAATCTATTTATTTTAGTAAAACTTTTACTTATAATAGTATATAATAATATTAGAATTATATTTATTGGAGGTATTAACATGGCAATTTTAGTTTGTGGTGGTGCAGGTTATATAGGAAGTCATATGGTTGCAGAACTACTTGAAAATAATAAGGAAGTTGTTATCTTGGACAACTTTGAAAAAGGACATGAAGATGCTATTCTTGGTGGAAAACTTTATAAAGGTGATTTAAGAGATAGAAAAATATTAGATAAGATTTTTACTGAAAACAATATAGAAGCTGTTATTGACTTTGCTGCCTACTCTCTTGTTGGTGAAAGCATGACAGAACCTTTAAAATACTTTAATAACAATGTTTCAGGAACTATAAGTCTATTAGAAGCCATGAGAGATCATAATGTAAAATATATAGTATTCTCTTCAACAGCAGCTACTTATGGGGAACCAGAAAATATTCCTATATTAGAAACTGATAAAAATATTCCAACAAATGCTTATGGAGAGTCTAAGCTTCTTGTTGAAAAGATTTTAAAATGGTGTGATACTTGCTATGGAATAAAATATACTGCCTTAAGATATTTTAATGCAGCTGGAGCTCATATAAACGGAAAGATTGGTGAAGATCACTCACCTGAAACTCACCTAATACCTTTAATATTACAAGTTGCTTTAGGAAAAAGAGACAAGATAATGATGTTTGGAGACGATTATAATACTAAGGATGGTACTTGTGTAAGAGACTATATACATGTATCAGATTTAGCATCAGCTCACTCACTAGCATTAGAGAGATTAATGAATGGCGGAGAAAGTAGAATATATAATCTTGGTAATGGTACAGGATTTACTGTAAAAGAGGTTGTGGAGGTTGCTAGAAAAGTAACTGGTCATCCAATTCCTGCTGAGGTAGCACCTAGAAGAGCTGGAGATCCAGCAACATTAATAGCATCATCAGATAAAGCTATTGAAGAATTAAACTGGAAACCAAAATTCAATTCATTAGAAACAATAATTGAAACAGCTTGGAACTGGCATAAAGATCATCCAAATGGTTATGAAAAATAATAAATTTAATTAATATAAAAAGAGGCTTTGAATTATAGTTCAAAGCCTCTTTTATATTACAAATCACCTAGTTTACCTTTCTCAGCTAAAACAGCATTTATTTCTCCACCTAGTATTAAAATCATTGAAGTTATAAACAGCCATGTCATAAACATAAATACAGCCCCTAAGCTTCCATACAACCTAGAATAATTACTAAAGTTATTAACATAATATGCAAATATATATGAAACTACTATCCACCCTATTGTTGTAGCAGCTGCTCCTGGAATTACTTCTAACCATCCTAGTCTTACACAAGGAGTGGCATTATATAAAAACATAAAAAATAATATCATTATTAAAATAACAACTATATACCTTAAGATATTCCATAAAGAATATATAAATTCTGGATGTTCTAATTCTCTTATTAAAAAATCACCTATTACATCTCCAAATACAAATAAAAACAAGGTAGCTATAATAACTAAAGCTAATAAAATTGTATATATAATTGAGAATGCCTTTAACTTTACATATGACCTTGTTTCTTTAACTCCATAAGCTTTATTTAATCCTTTTATTACAGCTTTAAATCCTGAAGAAGATACCCAGATAGCTAATCCAATACTTATCCATAATAATCCTGTTTGTTCTACATCCACTATTTCAATAACAGTATTTTGTATTAAAGTAAAAGCCTCTGTAGGCATTACATTACTTAATAGATTAAGCACAGAATCACTATTTAAATGGCTGAATCCTACCAAAGTCATTAAAAACATTAAAAAAGGAATAAATGATAATACCATATAATAAGCTAATTGAGCCCCTAAGGCAAAAATATCATCATCTCCTATTTTCTTTATAAACATAATAAGAAATATTATAGCTTTTCTCAAAAAACTTTTTGATTTCTTTTTCATACTCTACTCCTTATAATTCATGATAATAAGTATAATTAACTCTAACTATATTAATTATACATATTTATAATACATATGTATAATTAATAAAAATGTAACTTTTTTGTTAATGAATAGGAATAAAATTAAAATAGTTAAATATGTAAAATTTTAAAAAGGGTGAAGGTTGGTGAAATTAATGTCGCAAGGCAAACATACAAAAAACAATAATCCTAATAACAGTAATACACCTAAGAAAAAAAATAAACTTAAAGTGATAATATTGACTCTATTTTTCGTATTACTTGTAAGTATAGGATTAGGTGCTACATATGTATATTCAACATTAAATAAAATGGACATAAAAAAAATAGCTCAAGACGATGATTCTTTAGGTATTGATAAAGATAATAAGGACTTATTCCAAGATGGTATATTAAATATCGCTCTTTTTGGAGTAGATAGTAGAGATCATAATGATGTTGGACGTTCTGATGCAATAATGATAGCTACAATAGATACTAAACATAATAAAATAAAACTTACTTCTCTTATGAGAGATAGTTATGTTGAGGTTGATGGTCATGGAAAAACTAAATTAACACATGCTTATGCTTATGGCGGTCCTACTTTAGCATTAAAAACAATAAATGAAAACTTCGGACTTAATGTAAAAGATTATGTAACTGTTAACTTTGATAACTTAGCTAAGATAATAGATGATATCGGCGGAGTTTCAATCAATATAAAACCTTATGAAGTTAACGAAGTTAATAAATACGTTGAAAATGTTGCACAAATAACTGGCACAGAATATAAACCTGTTCATGAAGGTGAACAAGTATTAAATGGTACTCAAGCTGTTGGATACGCAAGAGTTCGTTATGTCGGTGATGGAGATTATGAAAGAACTGAAAGACAAAGAAATGTTCTTGACGGAATTATAAAGAAACTTTCAACTTTAAAGGTCACTGAATATCCTGAAACAATTAATAAGCTTTTACCTTATGTTGAAACAAACTTAACTCCATCTAAAATACTTAGCGTAGCTACATCAGTGGCTTCAACTGGTATTCCTCCAGTAGAAAATATGCGTTTCCCTCTAGATGGATATTGTAAAGGTGAAATGATTGATGGTGTTTGGTATCTAACATTTGATGAAACAAAAACAAAAGAACAAATACAGAACTACATCTACAAGGATGTTAATCCAAAATAATATGTTAACTAGCTGGAAAATAATCTTAAATGATTGTTTTCTAGCTTTTTTACTATACATAATTAGTGATATAATTATTTTAAAATATACTACTCTGAAAGGATGAGATTATGATTTATACTCTTGAAAACGAACACTTAAAAATCTCTTTAAGTAATCATGGTGGTGAATTACATAGCATAAGAGGGAAAAAAGGTAACACTGAATTTTTATGGTCTGGAGATGAAGCTTATTGGAAATATCATGCCCCAATACTTTTTCCTATAGTTGGTAAAGTATTTAATGGGAAATATATCGTGGATGGAAAAACTTATGAGCTTCCTCAACATGGACTAGCTAGAGTTCGTGATTTTGAAATGATAGAACAAACTAATAATTCAATTTCTTTTGAATTAAATTATTCTGAAGATACATTAAAGGTTTATCCTTTTAAATTTTCACTTATAATAAAATATACTTTAAATGACATAAATCTAAGTATTGATTATATAGTAAAAAATTTAGATGATAAGGAAATGTATTTCTCAATTGGAGCTCATCCAGCATTCATGTGTCCTATTGAAAATGATAACTTTGATGATTACTATTTTGAATTTAACAAAAAAGAAACTGCTAATATTATGCAATTAGTTGGAGCTGGCTATTTTTCTAAAGAAGAAAAACCTTTCTTACAAAACGAAAACATAATTCCACTTTCTTTTGATTTATTTAAAAATGATGCTTTAGTTTTTAAAAACTTAAATTCAGACAAGATTTCATTAAAATCTAAAAAGCATAATAAATACTTAGAATTTGACTTTGGTCAATTCCCTTATTTAGGTCTATGGACAAAAGATACTGGTGCTCCTTTCATCTGTATTGAACCTTGGTTTGGACATGCAGATTTTGATGGATTCACTGGTGAATTTAAAGATAAGGCTGCAATTGAATCACTTTTACCTGGAAAAGAATTTACTTGTAATTATAATATTTCTTTCTTTGAATAAACAAAAAAAGTTGAAGCTTCGCCTTCAACTTTTTTACTTTTCTTCCTTATGATATTCATTAACTATTTTTTGTACTACTTTCTTTACAACGCTTGCTTGTGCAATTAATGTCATAACTGTTAAGAAAGTTACTATATAGTCTCTATCTTCTTCTTTTATATCAGAAATTTTAATTATTTCTTCTATTTTGTCATTGTCTACTAATGGCATTTCTAAGAATCTTTTTATACTCTCTTCTTGTACTTCTCCAAACATCTTATAAGCCGTTTCCCAAGATATTATGTCATCGCTTCTATCATTAATATCATTAAATGCTAGAGCAAATACTTTTTTTATCTCATCGGTTTTTAGTAAGGGTCTCATATAACTTAATAAAACCAATTGAGCTAAGTGCACCTTAGTATATCCACGTTTTTTTCCATCTTCCGGCTTTGATATTACCTCACTTTTAATATAATTTTGAACTATATTATTAGTAAATTTATCTTCCGTAAACTTGTCATTTAAATAGTCTATAACTTGTGAAAGAAACAAATCATATTTTGGCAATTCATCATAAGAAACCATACTGCTCTTTGACATTTCTTCCGCTAAAATTTTTATTTGTTCAGAATTAAAATTATTAATATCCATAGCACACCTCAAATTTCGTTGTAAACCCTTATTATGTATTATATAGTATTTATAATCACATTACAAGTTAATACCTTCTATTTCATTCTTTCTTAACTTATTTTATAGATAAAGCATAAAAAATTATATAATAATCTATTTTAACCATATTTTACTTTTATATTTAATCCTATAAAAGTAAAATATATTCAAATTTTTTTATAAAAATTTAAATATATTTTACTTTTCAAATCCAACTCATTTTTATAATATTCTATTTTTTTATTTTAATTCTACTTTTTCTTTTTTATGTGAGTTTTTTTTATATTTTCTTAAATAATAATAAACAAAGTATTCACTTAATCATAGAATATTATATATAATGAATAATTTGTCATACGACATTTTTAATATTTTTTTCCAATTTTATTTTATAGGCTAATTTGATTGTATTAATTATTACTTTTTTTATAGAATTTTATATTAATATATCAAAATTTATCCTTTTATTTAACTTTTTGTTAAATCAAAGTTAGTTTATTTATGTAAAATAAATTAATCTTTACCTTGACTTTTCAAAAAAATGGTAGTATATTGAATATATAATTGATTGAGAATAAAAAAAATTGTAAACAAACATTTTTTTTGACAAAACATATTGACTTAATATGACAAGTTTGTTAATATTATAATGCGTTTTGTCGAAAGTTGTAAAATGCAAGGAGGAAGTATAATGAAATCAACAGGTGTAGTAAGAAGAGTAGACGAATTAGGAAGAATAGTTATTCCTATAGAGTTAAGAAGAACATTAGATATAGCAGAAAAAGATGCTTTAGAAATCTATGTAGATGGAGAGCAAATCATATTAAAGAAATATGAGCCAGCATGTATATTCTGCGGAGACGCTAGAGATGTTGTTAACTACAAAGGTAAAAACATCTGCCAAAAATGTTTAGATGAATTAAAAAAATAGTAATTAACTTATTTATATAAATAATTAATTAACCATTTTAACCCTAACCAATAATAATTTTTTAACACTATATCCCCTTATAGTGTTAAAGCACTTCATAATCCCCTATGAAGTGCTTTATTTTTTTATTTTATAATACTTATATATTTAACGAGAATTTATAGATTTCTGATTTTGCAACTCCTCTATCTTTTGCTACTTGCTTTATAGCATCCTTTTTCTTCATTCCCTCATTATCTATGTAGTGGATTATATGCTCCTCAATTGACATATTACTCCACTTAGCATTATTCTCTTCTTCAATTTCTTCATCTGATTTTCCTGATATTACACAAACAAATTCACCCTTAGGGGAATTCTCTTCAAAGTGAAATTTTGCTTCTTCCATAGTTCCTCTAAATATTTCTTCGTGAAGTTTAGTTAACTCTCTACACACTGCTATATTTCTATTTCCTAATCCTTCTTTTAAAGTATCTATTGTATCTAAAATTCTGTATGGTGATTCATATATTATTATTGTTTCAGTTCTATCCTTTATATCTTCAATGAAAGCCTTTTTCTCTTTATTCTCTCTAGGGAAAAATCCTTTGAACATAAATTTAGTTGTGTCTAATCCTGAGTATATTAAAGCTGTGGTAAAGGCAGTTGCTCCTGGTAATACCTCAAATTCTATCCCCTCAGCTATGCACTTTTCAACAACTACACTTCCTGGATCTGATATTCCTGGAGTTCCAGCATCACTTACTATAGCTACAGAAACACCTTCTTTAACTCTTCTAAGTATCTCATCACCTTTTCCTTGTTCATTATGCTTATGATAGCTCATTAAAGGCTTTTTTATTTCAAAATGATTTAAAAGCTTAAGTGTTTGTCTTGTATCTTCAGCTGCTATTAAATCAACATTTTTTAAAACTTCTAAAGCTCTTAAAGTTATATCTCCTAAATTCCCTATAGGAGTTGGTACTAAATAAATCTTACTCATTTTATTTGCTCTCCCTTCCATATATTCTGTCTATCTCTTCACTATATCCACCTTCATCTTTATAAACATATAAAGGTGGTTCCCATTTTAAGAAGGCTCCTCCATCTCTTTGTCCTTCTACTAATACAATATTAGCCGCTTTTTTAGTATTTGGATGAATCATTCTAACTCTCTTAGGCTCTATTTTATATTTTCTCATTAAACAGAATATATCTGCTAATCTTTCTGGTCTATGTACCATATAAAGTCTACCATTATCTTTTAAGAATCTTCTACTTGCCGCTATAACATCCTCTAAATTACACATTATTTCATGCCTAGCTATAGCAAGTTTATCTTCTGGATTAACAATTCCAGCATTACTTAATTTATATGGCGGATTGACAGTAACCACATCAAATTTAGGTAATGAATTACTTAAATTTTTATCTTTTAAATCTCCGCAGACAAAAGAAACCTTATCCTGTATATTATTTATAGTGGCACTTCTCCTAGCCATTTCTGCAAATTCTTCTTGAATTTCTATACCAACTACTTCTTTAGGATTTTTCTTACCATAAATAACAAAAGGAATGATTCCTGTTCCTGTACATAAATCTAATACTGAATGCTTTTTATTTACATTAGCAAAATTAGCTAACAAAACAGCATCTATTCCAAATCTAAATCCTTCTTTTTTCTGTATTATATGTAATCCATTTAACTGTAAATCATCAAGAGTTTCATCATTATTAACTAAAGTTAAATCCAACTCTCTAAAATTTTCATTCATTATTCTTCACACTCACCTTTACTATATTTAAAAGTATAAATAAACACTTATTTCAACTCATATTTATATCTTTTATATTATAGCATATAGTAGTTGTCACTAATAATTTTGTTTACTATTATGCTTTACTAAAATGAGTCTTTTAATTAAGTATTTTTTAATAATAACATTAATATTATCTCTAAACAGGGAAAATAATTTCTTAATACTGATTATTTAATTTCTTAAAAATTATATTCTATAATAATTTTTAATTCTTTCTTACACTAAAAATCAACTATAACCTTGATAAAGTTCTATAAAATAAAATATGCCAAACAGAAATTATCTGTTTGGCATAATAACTTACAATTATAATATTCTTCTTGCAGTTGAAAAATTATATATTGGTCCTACTACTACACCAACACCTGGTCTTGCAGCATGAATCATATTTCCATTTCCTACATATATTCCAACATGGCCTGGAGCTGATGCTGGTCCTTCAGTAAATACTAAATCACCCGGTTGTAATTGATCTCTTGAAACCTGCTTACCTTCATTTACTTGAGTATAAGTAGTTCTTGATAACCCAATACCTAAAGCATTTTTATATACATATTGAGTAAATCCTGAACAGTCAAATGAATCTGGACCTGTTGCTCCAAATACATAAGGTCTACCTATAAATTGATAAGCATATGATATTAATGATGATGCTGCCCCTTGACTTGGAGGTGCTACTACATTTCCACCGCCTGATGAACTTCCGCTACCTGATGAGCTTCCTCCACTAGCAGTATTTCCACCATTATTTACATTTCCACCTCTATTTGGAGTGTTTGCTGAGTTTCCTTCCGCTTGCTTTTCAGCGATTAAGTCTTTAGCTTTTTCTATAGCTTGGACTGCTTCAGCATCTACATCTGAAGTTTTTATTTGGTTTCTTAAACCTTGTAAAGCTGTCTTGGCTTGATTTAACTCATCTATAGAACTATTTGAATTAATTTTATTTACCCAAGGCTCAATTAATTGTCTTTCTAAAGGTGCTAATTCTCCAACAACCTTTTCTTGTTCAGACTTCATTTCTTGAATAATGCCTTCTTGTTCAGCTTTCATTTTATTTAAATCATCTATTTTTGTTTGAGTTTCTGTATTAAGCTTATTTAATTCAGCAGTTTTATCTTCTAATTCTTTAACTTGGTTATCAAGTTTCTCCTTTTCAGAAGTTAATTCATCGATAACTTGCTTATCCATACCCATTACTTTACTAATAGCTTGTGCTCTTGATAAGAAATCACTTATACCATTAGATTCTAATAAAGCACCTAAGTAGTTTGCTTGTCCACCACTTTTATAAGTTGCTCTAATTCTTTGTCCTAAAACTTCTTGCTGTTTTTCTATTTTTTTCTTTGATTCTTCAATTTGAACTTTAACCGTTGAAATTGATTCTTCTGTTTTAGCTATTTCATCCTTATTTTTTTCAACTTGGAAAAATAAAGGCTCTATTTTAGCTGATAATCCATCTATTTTATTTTCTAACTCTCTTATCTTACTATTTATATCTGCATATTTATCTTGATTTTGTTCCATTTGTTGCTTTTGACTATCCGTAAGTGGAGTTGCGAATACACTTTGTCCTACTCCGAATGTCATTGAAGCAGCAAGAACTATTGAAATTATTTTCTTCTTCATATCTACTTGCTCCCATTTAATGAAAATAGGAACTCATCCCTCCCCTATGTTAAAAGTTTTACACCTAACATTATAACATTTGAAACCTTTTTGTAACAACATAAAATTGACATTTCTTTGTTAAATAAACAGTTTTTTTTCACTTAATTTACAAAAAATTAACTTTAATTTACATTTATTACCTATTTTATAATTTTATTGGCAATTATTTTTTGTACTATTGACCCACCTATTATAACTACCACGAAAGCTATTTTTATTGAATTTCCACTAACAAAATTATCTACCGCTCCTAAAATAGTTCCTAAAAATCCAATAAAAATATTTCCTAAAGCATTAATTTGTATGTATTTAGCACTATATTTTCCTGTTTGATTTTCCCCATCAAATCTTTTTTTGTTTGCAAACAATACTATACCAACAACTATTAATAAGAAACTAGCTGCTAGCATAACAATTGAACTTATTTTCATTTGTTCCACCTCATTTTTTAATTATTAAATTACTACTTAACATTATAACATCCTTATGAAAATATCATATATATTAATAAAATATAATATTTTTTTATTTTTTTGTTGACAACCTTATTTTTTTCTCATATAATAGTAGATGTCGCCGGGGTGTGGCGCAGATGGGAGCGCGCGTGGTTTGGGACCATGAGGTCGCAGGTTCGATCCCTGTCACCCCGACCAAAAGGAATTGCAAAAGCAATTCCTTTTTATTTTATATAAAATATATAATACTCTACCTAAAATATTCTCTATCTTATATTTAAGATATAGTTAGTGTATAAAATATAGCAATATAAAATTCAGAGGGTATAAAATATCCCTCTGAAACAATCATAATTATATATAATAAATAAACTTATATTATTCTTTAAATTCAAAGTGAAATTTTATTTACTATCTACTAGATCATATATTGATTCTATTATCTTTTTATATTCCTCTAATTTATTTTTAAGATTTAAATTCTCTTCTTTTAATAAATCATTTTCTTTTGAGATCTTATCAATATATTCTTTATCATTATTGCTATTTCCTTTGATTGTTATAAATTCTTCCTTCAATCCTTTTAAAACATCATTTATATTCTCAAATTTTTTATCAACCTCTAATATGGCTTTATCTGATGTTATATTATTCTCATCTTCTTTATCTATATCACTCTCTTTAAAAGCATCTATTATTTCTGTGGATGATATATCATTTATAAGTTCTATTATTTTCATGCCATAATCTAATGATGGGACCCATTTTCCCCCTAAATCCTCAACATATTTACATATTCCCATTAAATATTGAAAATGCTTTGGATCTACGCTATTTAGTTTAGGATATCCACTAGCCCCAGCATATAAAGCTAAGTGATCTAAATGAGCTTGTACTCCTTTTATCCATGTATCAAATTTTGCATGAGCATCTGGTGAATTATCTGTTGATATAGAGGTTTTTAAACCACATGGATTTTTAAACTCCTCTTTAACAATTCCTCCGAATTTTCCGTATTCTGTTTCTAAAGCAGCTTGAGCATATGCCACTGTAGGATTAACTCCTCCACACTCCTTATATAACTTCCAATATAAATCAGCTAATCCTATAAACTTTGAAGTAGCACCTTTGTTTTTTGCCCATTGCTTAGCTTGATTTTTATCTTCTAACGGTTCATTTATTATATTGCTTTTAACATCAGTCATATTATATCCCCCACTAATAACATCACTTTTAACTTCTATAATATTATTTTCCTCTAAATACTTTAAAATCCCTTTAGCTAATCCTTGTGCTATTTTTTCTTTAAAACTATAATCCTTAAGTAATTTTTCTTCCTTTGGATTACTTAAATAACATACTTTTATTAGAATAGCTACACTTTCAATTTCCTCTAACTCTTTGTATTTATCACTTTCTATGCCTTTAATAGGTAATTCAGTTTCTTTATTTATACATTCTATTATATGCTGACCTATTTCTTTTCCACTTAAGGAATTGCCATCATAAAATACTTCTGTCCCAGATTCTATTAAATTATTACTACTATTAAAATGAACTGAAATAAAGCATTTAGGATTCAAACTTTTGGCTATTTTATTTCTTTCATTCTCAGTTAAATACGTATCATCTCTTCTTGTTAATTTAACACTAAGGTTATTACTTTTTAAAATTGACTCACAAGCCTTACATACATACAAAGTGCATTCCTTTTCTTTTATTCCACTTATACCAGTAGCACCAACATCATATCCACCATGTCCTGGATCTAGAAGTACATCAATCATTTATATCCCCTATTATAAAATGCTATCAATAAATTATATTCCTAAACATATTTTTTATTCTAAATTATCATTAACTTCCTCTTTAATACTTTTTGCAAGTTCCTCTTCTAGATATCTATCCGCTTTTGATGCTGCATTAAATAAAGCCATATAAAACATCCAAATTAGTACTACTACTCCAGTTAAAATAATATATTTCATTACATATCACCTTTTCCTATTATTGATTTATTGTTTGTTTAAAATACTCTCCAACTTGCAAAAATTTATACACTTTACTAATACGATTTAAATTTGTGCACATAATAATCTTATTAAATAGATTTTAGGAGGATTTATAATGAATAAAAAATATGACTCTTTATTCAAAGATCTTATTTCATCATATTATTCAGAAGATAATTTCGATGAAAAATTAAATAATATGATAAAAGATAATTTTAATAGTAAAGAAGAAGCAATAGAGGTTCTTTCTTCCCTATGTGGAGTTGATATAGATAAAAACTCTAATAATATTGCTTATGATATAAAAAAAGCTATCACATCACATAAAATAAAGAAAAATATAGTTGAAAAGGTATCTGTATGTACTGAAAACTGTTCTAAAGATACTAAAGGAAAATGTCAAAGTCTATGCCCTTTTGATGCAATATTAACTAATCCTTTAGATAACAGTAAATATATAGATCCTAACCTTTGTGAAAACTGTGGTATATGTGTTCAAGTATGTGAAAGTGGTCATTTCTTAGATAGAATAGAGCTTCTTCCAATTATTGATTTAATAAAAAATAATGAAAAAGTAATAGCTACTGTTGCTCCTGCCATAGCTGGGCAATTTGGCGAAAATGTAACATTAGATATGCTAAGAGAAGCTTTTATAAAAATAGGCTTTACTGATATGATTGAAGTTGCCTTTGCAGCTGATATGTTATCAATAAAGGAAGCTGTTGAATTTAATCACCATGTAGAAAAAACTGGAGATGTATTAATAACCTCTTGTTGTTGCCCTATGTGGGTTGGTATGTTAAGAAAATGTTATAACGACTTAGTAAAAGATGTATCTCCTTCTGTTTCTCCTATGATTGCAGCTGGAAGAGTAATTAAAAAATTAAATAAAGATGCTAAAGTTGTTTTTGTAGGTCCATGTATAGCTAAAAAAGCTGAAGCAAGAGAAAAAGATTTAGCTGGTACTATAGATTATGTTTTAACTTTTGAAGAACTTAAAGGGATATTCGAGGCTTTAAAAATAGATCCATCTAATATGAAAGGAGTTCCATCAATAGAATATACATCTAGAGGTGGAAGACTATACGCTAGAACTGGTGGTGTTTCTGAAGCTATAAATGATGTTGTTAAAGAATTATATCCAGATAAAGCTAAAATCTTCAAATCAGTTCAAGCAAGTGGTGTTAAGGAATGTAAAGAACTTCTAAACAAATTGCAAGATGGCGAATTAAAAGCAAGCTTTGTTGAAGGTATGGGATGTGTTGGAGGATGCGTTGGTGGTCCTAAAAGAATTGTTGACCCTAGTATAGGAAAAAAACATGTTGATGAAGTTGCCTATAGCGCTCCAATCAAAGTTGCTACCCATAGCCATACTATGGATGAAGTATTATCTAAACTAGGAATCACATCACTTGAATGTTTTGAAAACAAAGAAAAAATTTCTATCTTCGAAAGAGAATTTTAAAACTTATTTTTTAGAATCAATAAGCTTAAATTTCTTTTCAAAGAAGTATAAATATTTAATCTTACCTTCAATATAATTTATATGATAAACTGTATTGGGGGTGAGGCAACAATGCTTAACAATATAAAAGGTGTAATCTTTGATTTAGATGGAACTTTAGTTGATTCAATGGGAGTATGGGCTAAAATAGATGTTGATTATCTAAATGGTCTCGGCCATGAAGTTCCTAAGAACCTTAAAGAAGAAATCACTCATTTAGGCTTCAACGAAGTTGCTAAATATTTTAAAGAAAGATTTAATATAGCAGATTCAGAAGAAGAAATAATGAAAACATGGCATGACATGGCCTATATAGAATATAAAGAAAACATAAAACTTAAACCTGGTGCGAAAGAGTTCCTTAATCAGTTAAAACAATCTAATATAAAAATAGGATTAGCTACTAGTAACTCTTATCCATTATTAGAAGTTTCTCTAAAATCAAATGATATATTTGATTTATTTGATTCAATAACAATAACAGGAGAAGTTTCTAGAGGAAAAAATTTTCCTGATGTTTATTTATTAGCAGCTGAGAGATTAGGCTTAGATCCTAAAGACTGTGCAGTTTTTGAAGATATCCTACCTGCAGTTAAAGGTGCTCTTAGTGCTGGAATGAAAGTATTCGCTGTGGAAGACCATACTGTTTCTGATGAGGAAAGAGCTCAAATCAAAGAGCATGCACATGAATACATAGAATCTTTTAATGATTTACTTGTAAAATAACATTATGTTAATTAATAAAAAAAAGACTATATCATAACTTAATAATAAAACTTATAAATAGTATGAAAAGAATATCTCTAGGAACCTATTTATAAGTTTTTTAAGTTATATTTGATACAGTCTCTTTTGCTTCTATTCTAGCCCCTTAATTGACTTCTTTATTAATTCAGCTCTATTGTCCCAAGTATTTTCTTCCGCTTCCTTCTTTAAGATTTTAAAATATTTTCTATCTCTTAATCCTAATTTTAATGACCTATCAATATTTCTTATGAATTCATCATAATCCTTTGAAACCATACAAGAATTATAATTTTTACATTCATTTATATCCGTAGTTACTATTGGTTTTTCTAAAGCCATATATTCAAAGATTTTTAATGGAGAAGTAGAATCTGTTATGTCATTTTTTATGAATGGTACTATACAAACATCAAAGCATTTTGAATAATTAATTAAGTCCTTATAATCAATCATTCCTAGATAAGATACATTAGAATAATTTTTTAAATTACTTTGGCCATAAGAACCATCATAATCCATTCCTATTAAAATAATCTCATATTCTTCTCTCTCCTTAGCTAATTTTTCAATTAGCTTATAATCAAACCATTTTGCTAAAGCACCATAATATCCTATTATAGGTCTTCTTTTCTTAACTATAGGCTGAATTTCTTTTCCTATCTCACGTCCATGCTTTTTAAAATCTTCTAAATTAACTGCATTTGGAGCTAAAATATTATTTTCATTTTCACCTCTAAAACTATTTGCAATTTCTTTTAATTTTCTAGCTGTTGAAACAACCAATACATTATCCTTATCTCTTAAAAGTCTTTCATGATCCTCTATCATTTTAGGAGTTATCTCATATCCACTTATCTCGCTTGATAGCTCATCTACGAAATCATATATAACTTTAAAACCTTTATCCATATATGTTTTTATTTTTTCATAGTCAACTGAATTTAAACAAGTTGCATAAACATGTACAAATTTAGGTTTATTTATTGTTTTTATAGCTTCAAAAAAAGCTATATTTAAACTATACATATCTAAATTAAGAACATATAAATTATCTTTTATCTTTTCAATAGAATATATATTATCATTTTTTATATCACTTCTATATATATATAATATTTTTTTATTACTTAAAGCCTCCGCTAAATGTTGAGGTCTTTGTTTCATTTCTATGTTCCATCCGAATGAAGCATGAAATACAATAATTTCATCAAACTCTTCAGTTTCTAATATATTTTTTATTTTTTCATAAAAACAATTAAACTGCGCTTCAAATAATATAGAGCTTATTGCATCATCTATATATTTAGATGTTTTTGAACACACCTCATTTAATTTACCTGATAATATATCATCTTCAGTAATTTTATTTTCATAATGAGAAACATTATTTCCCTCATCATTAACATCTGTAGTAACCTCTAAATCAGAGTATATAAGTTCCTTTAACTTTAAATTTTTTATAAGCCAACTATTTAATTCTAGCTTCTGTTCATATGTAAAATCCCCAATATTTTTTTCTAACATAACTTCAAAAATATTCTTCATAAAAATTCTCCTTATTTAAAAGACTTTAATACTTTTACATTATTAACATCTTTTCATATAATTAGTACACAAAAGAGGATATTAACCATATAATTTATGGTTATATCCTCTCTCTTTTATGACCATGTAGAATCTAAAAATACAAAACCTTCAGTTTCAGCTTCATTTTGCACTTCAAATGAAACAACATTTTCTTGTGTTTCTAAAGCAACAAGATTTTGACTTTCTGAAAATATAACATCTAAGTAATAAATTCCTTCCTTAACATCTAGGGAATCTATTTTAAAAGTCATCTTATTTTTTCCTTTTTTCCAAGGTATAGTGAATTCATCAACATTACTATTTACTGAGAATATAAACTGATCTGCATTTTTGAACTCGCAAGGCTCTTTATAAGCTCTTCTCATTTCAATAGTAATACCAGCATTTTTAACTGATGGATTTAATACATCATATTCAATTAAAAATTCTATATCTTCGCCTTTTCTATAAGCTTTTTTCTTATTTATTATTTCTACATTATTAAGTTCAACAAATTTTCCTGTCTCAAGTTCTTCTTTAGAATCACTTTTCATAAGCTTATCATAGTATTTTTCAACTATATCGAAAGATGGACCTATATCCATAACCTTTCCCTTTTCAAGCCATATAGCTCTTTCACAGAAGGTTTGAACTGTTTCAAGTCCATGCGATACATAAAGAACTGTTTTACCAGCCTCTTTAAATTCATTAAACTTATCCATACATTTCTTTTGGAATCCAACGTCTCCGACGGATAAAATTTCATCTACAATAAGTATATCTGGATTAATATTTATAGCAACAGCAAAAGCTAATCTAGCATACATACCACTTGAATAACTTTTAACTGGTTGATTTATAAATTCTCCAATATCAGCAAATTCAATAATATTATCTTTTACATTATCTATTTCTTCTTTAGTCAATCCTACTAAGCTTCCATTGAAATATATATTTTCTTCTCCAGTAAGTTCTGGATTAAAGCCAGTTCCTAATTCTAAAAGAGAAGATACTCTTCCATTAACATTAACTTCTCCTGAAGATGGAAATGAAACTCCTGTTAATATCTTTAATAAAGTTGATTTTCCAGCACCATTATTACCAATAATACCAACTATTTCACCTCTATTTACATGAAAAGAAACATCCGTTAAGGCTTTAAATTCTTTAACTTCTCTTTTTCCAAAAGGATTTATTATATTTTTTATTCTACCTGATTTTGAATCGTAAACTCTGTAATTTTTACAAAGATTTTTTACTTCTATTGCCTTTTCCATGATTTCTCCCCCATTAAGAGTTTAATATAAGCTCCTTAATGTCTTTTGCCTTTTGTCTCCAAGTATTTTGATTTCCTTCTTTTCTAAGTAAATCTATATACTCCGTAGAATATTCTAATTCAGCAGCTTTTTTAATATTATTTATAAAATCTTCATGAGAATCACTTACTAGTGGTGATTCATACTTTCTACACTCTGGTAAAGCTGTTGTAACTATTGGTTTACCTAAAGCCATATATTCAAATAACTTTACTGGTGAAGTAGCTTCTGTTATCTCATTAACAACAAAAGGAATTATAGAAACATTAAAGAATTTAGAGTATGTTGGAAGTTCATTATAGTTAACAGTACCTAAATAATGAACATTATCTAATTTTAGTATTCCACTCTTTCCTAATGATTGATCATAATCTATTCCTATAAGAACTATTTCATAGTCATCCTTAAACTCTTCAGCAAGCTCTTTTATTAAATCATAATCAAACCAACTTGCTAAAGCTCCAAAATAACCAATCACCTTTTTCTTACTCTTAACAATCTTTTTCATCTTTTCAGGAACTTTTTTGCAATCAATATCTGCAAAATGCTCATATTGAACTCCATTAGTTACAAGAGCTAATTTATTTTCTCCTCTTAATTCCTTAGCCTCTTGATATAGTTTATCAGCTGTTGTTACAACATATACCTTTTCAGTATCTTCAAGCATTCTCTTATGACTTGCTTTTACTTCATCTGATATTTTATGTCCAGCAATCTCATCTGATAAATCATCAACATATTCATATATGATTTTAAAATCTCTATCAGTAAATTTCTTTAACCAACTATCATATTCAACAAATGAAGTTGAATAAATTTGTCCAAAAGCAGGTACTCCACTTTGAGATACTATGTCTATTAAGCACTCTTGAAGCCAGTATAAATCTGTATTTACTAAATAAAGATTATCAGCCATCTTTTTATATGTTTCTATATCTTTATCAACATATGGTGATGCTTTATAGAAATATAAAACATTTTCCTTAGCTAAGTTTAAAGCTATATGTTGAGGTCTTTGGAACATTTTAACCTCAAATCCAAAGTAAACATCAAATATAACTATAGCATCATAGTTTCCGTTCTTTATTGCTCCAGTTATTTCATCAAAGAATACTTGTTTTTGGTCTTCATGTCCTTTTTCTCTATACTTAAGTAACATTGGTTTCAATATAGGTCTTAATACATTTTTAATTTTTCTTTTTAAACTCATCCTATTAACCTCTCACTATTAAATATTTTTTTCAATTAATCTATCTAATATGGCAGCTTTTTCTCTCCATGTATTTGCTAGAGCTTCCTCTTTTAGATAGTCATAATACTTATCTTTTTTATCAAGAGTTAAAGCAAAATCTAATTTTTCTATAAAGTCTTCATGGCTCTTTCCTATTAATACTGATTTATATTTTCTACATTCTCTCATATCAGTAGTAACTATAGGATGACCCATAGCCATGTATTCGAAAAGCTTAACTGGACTTGTTGATTCAGTTATATCGTTTAATAAGAATGGTATAGTTGATATTGTAAAGTATTGAGAATATTTATTTAGTTCTTTATAATCAACAACACCTAAATAATGTACATTGTCAAATTCATCTACTTTACTATCTTTAAAGCTATTATCATATAAAAATCCTATTAATACTATTTCGTAGTTAGGTCTTTCTTTAGCTACTTTTTTAAGTAAATCATAATCAAACCATTTTGCTAAAGCTCCAAAATATCCTATTATAGGATTTCCTTTGCTTACTATATCTTTTAACTTCTCTGGAACCTCATCACTTCTATATTGCCAATGATCATATTGTACTCCATTTGTTATCATAGCAACATTCTCTGTGCCTCTTATCTCTTCTATCTCTTCTATAAGCTTATCAGCTGAACCTACAGCTATATTACTCTTATCTTCTATAATATGTTTATGTCTATCATATACAAAGTCAGGTAAATGTCCTGATATCTCGTCTGAAAGTTCATCTATATACTCATATATTATTTTAAATCCATTATCAGTATATTTCTCTTTTATATATTGTTCATCTAAATAAACATCTGTTGAGTAAAGAGATAAGAACTTATGTCCTTTATACTCCTTTAAGATATCAAACATAGCATTTTGTAAAGCAAAATTAGCCATATTAACTAGGTAAAGTCTATCCTTTAGCTTTTCAACAGTCTTTATATCTGGATCAAACTGTTCAGAAGTTCTATAAAAATAAAGATATCCATCATCAGTAAGTTCATTAGCCATATGCTGTGAACGCTGGAATAATGGAATATTCCACCCTACTCTTGAGTCAAAAACAACAACGGCTTTAAACTTCTCTTTATTTAATATTTCATGAAATATAGCATTAGCTTCTTCGTAGTTTTTTCTATAAACTAAGGCATTGTTATCCATCTTACCTTTAATACGTCTTTTTATATATCTTAAAATTCTCTTTATAACTTCTATTAAACCATCTTCTCTAAGTACTTCCGTTGCTCTCTTAGCAATTCTACCTATACTCATACTATTCCTCCGATTAATTACCCCAAGAATGTCCTAGTATTAAGAAACCTTCGCCTCTATACTTATCATTCAAAGTAAAACTATATGCATTTATTTTTCTATATACTTCCTCATCACCATCTCTTAAGACAAAGTCAATATAATAAACTCCTGCTACTAAGTTAACTTTGTTTAAAGATACATTTAATTTATTAACTCCTAAATTAAAAGGAATTCTCTTCATATTATCTTTACTATTTATACCACAGACAAACTGATCATTTCCTCTAGTCGTACCTGGCTCATAGTCAGTTTTTCTAAATTCTAAAACTATATTAGGGTCTTTTAAATCATTTGAAATAAGATCATACTCAACCTCTAAGTTTATAGTTTCGTGATATTCAACTTCCTTAACATTAGATTTAACTAATATACTATTTATTATGTCACTTTTGTGCTCTTTTAGTTGTTCTATATTAGCTGGATTGAAATTTAAATTGTAGTATCTCTCTACTACAATTACGGAATTCCCATCATCCACAACTTCACCTTTTTGAAGCCATATTGCTCTATCACAGAATTTTTTAACTGTACCAAGTCCATGAGAAACGTAAAGTATTGTCTTACCTTTTTTCTTAAACTCATTAAACTTTTCCATACATTTAACTTGAAAGCCAACATCACCAACTGATAATATTTCGTCAACTATTAATATATCAGGATCTACGTTTATAGCTACAGCAAAAGCTAACCTTGCAAACATACCACTTGAATAGTTTTTTACAGGTTGATCTATAAATTTACCTATATCAGCAAATTCTAATATATCCTTTAATCTTGAATCTATCTCTTCCTTTGTTAAACCATTTAAGCTACCATTAAAATAAATGTTTTCCATACCTGTAAGCTCTGGATTGAATCCAGAACCTAATTCTAGCATGGATGCTAATCTTCCATTTATCTCAATTTCTCCTGAAGTAGGAAATGCTACACCTGTTAGCAATTTTAAAAGTGTTGATTTACCGGCCCCATTATGACCGATAATACCAACACATTCGCCTTTGCCTATTTCAAAAGAAACTCCTTTTAGAGCATAAAATTCTTTTATATTCTTTTCTTTACCAAAAGCATTAGCTAATCTTTCAGCTCTCTTTTGATATAATTTATATTTTTTAGTTAAGTTTCTAACTCTTATAGCAACAGACATATTCTGTACCTCTCTTTTTATAAAACATCATCAAATTCTGGTCTAAATTTATTGAATACTTTAGAACCAAATATGAATAATATTATTGTTACTATCCAGAAATAAACTCCATATTTTATACCAACTGTATGTGTTCCTAAATATGCGTCTCTAAATAAAACCGCTAAATAATATAAAGGGTTTAATTTTAATATTGTTTCAATCCAAGGCATACTTCTAGCTACAGGCAATGATCCTGCTTGCCACATAACTGGACACATCCAGAATAAAAATTGCATAAATACAGATATTCCATGTAGTATATCAATTGACATTACTACCCATGCAGATAATAATCTTGATAACGCTGCTAAGAATATTATTGTTATTACAATAGCATAAATTAATTTAGGTATATTTATTAATCCTAAATCACCATTAGCTGCAAATATTATAAAGCTTATTACTAATAAAACTAAAAATGTGTAAAAACTAATTGCTATTCTTATAGTAGGTAATATTTCTACAGGGAATTTAACCTTTTTAACCAAAAAGGAGTTAACCCTTATTGAACTCGCTCCTGCCACAATTACGTCAGAAATAAATATCCATGGTATGTATGCTGAAACTAGCCAAACTAAGTAGCTTACTTCTACATTCTGAACTCTTTGCTTCAATCCAGTTGAAAATATCATCCAGAAAACAGTTATCATAGCTAATGGTCTTATTATAGCCCAAGCCATTCCTAACTTAGAGCCAGCAAACTCTTTTTTAAATTCTTTCTTGGATATGCTAAATATCATTCTCCAATGAGAAAAAATACTTTTCTCAATCTCAAGCCAATCCTTCAAGTTGTTCACCTCTGCTTATTATCTATTTTTTTGTAAAATAACTAAACCTAATTATACCACAAATACTTGAAAAAGATTTATACATTTATCTTACAAAGTAGTAAAATCTACTTATTATTTAATATACTCTCTTAAGTATTAACCTTTATAGATTTAACTACACATAAAAACAATAAAAAAAGAGTTAGATATAGGATAAAAAATCCCATATTTAACCCTTTTAAAAGAATTTAAATTAGAATTAAGCTAATTTAACACCGTACTTTTCTCTTAATTCTTTTATTAATTCTAAGTATTTCTTTTGTTGTCTTTCTTGAATTAACATGTTAACAACTTGATCTTTAACATCTTCAAAAGCTTTTGTTTTAGCTTCTGTTTTGTCTTCTACTTTTATTAAGTGATATCCAAATTGAGTTTTAACTGGAGCACTAACTACACCTAATTCTAGGTTGAATGCAGCCTCTTCGAATTCAGGAACCATCATTCCTTTTGAGAATGAACCTAAGTTACCACCTTGTTCTTTTGAAGGACAACTTGAATATTTGTTTGCAGCATCTTCAAAAGTAACTGCTCCTGAAGCTATTTCTTCTTCTACTTTCTTAGCTTCTTCTTCTGATTCAACTAATATATGCTTAGCTGTTACAGTTTCTAACTCAACAAAGTTATCTTTATGATCTTCATAGTAAGCCTTTGCTTCCTCATCAGTTACAGTAACTTGTGATAAAGTTTTTTGCATAACCATTTGAGCTAATAATTCTTTAGCAAATTTATTTAATTGATCTTTAAACTGTTCAGTTTTATCTAATCCAGTTTCTTTTGCAAATTCAGACATTAATTCAAATGCTATAGCTTGCTCTAAAACTTGTCTTCTACCTTCTTCACTAGCAAGCATAGCTTGTTGTTGAGCTGGGTATCTTGCTATTATCTCATCTATATAGTCTGAAGTTATTTCTGTATTTCCAACTGTTGCTAAAACTTTCTTTTCCATATATATTATCTCCTTTGCAATTAAAGTTTTATTTTCCTATACTTCATATATTAACATACATTTTATGAATTACAAAGGAATTCTGAGTATTTTTATAATCTATAAAATAACTTTGGATTTTAATACAATATGTTTAAAAATTATGTATTTATTACTTTTTAAGTTTAACAATCGTAGTTAAAATCAGATAAATTAATATTATAAATAGTTTAAAAAACCAATTTATTGATAATAAATAATAATTATTATATAATATAAACAATTAAAAGGAGGGATTCTTATGTCAATTGAAATAAATAAATTAGCTCCAGACTTTAAACTTATGGGTTCTGATGAAAAAGAGCATTCTCTAAGCGATTATAAAGGAAAAAACATAGTTTTATACTTCTATCCTAAAGATAATACGGCTGGTTGTACTACTGAAGCCTGCGATTTCAGAGATAATATACAAAACTTTAATGATCTAAATACAATTATTCTTGGAGTTTCTAGAGACTCTCTAGCATCTCATGATAAATTTATTACTAAATTATCACTTCCATTTGTATTACTTAGTGATCCTGATGAAACTGTATGTAAATTATATGATGTAATAAAAGAAAAAAATATGTATGGGAAAAAATATATGGGCATAGAAAGAAGTACCTTTATAATTGATAAAGAAGGTATATTAGTACAAGATTTTAGAAAAGTTAGAGTTAAAGGACACATAGATAAGGTATTAGAGACTTTAAAAAATTTAGATTAAAACAAAAAATGGTCTATAAATAGACCATTTTTTTAATATTTATAATATATAATATTAAAATCTACATAATAGTTTACTATATCTATAAAAAAAGCTTAGTGAATT
>NZ_JAPCKJ010000005.1:0-270420 GCF_034439435.1 Clostridium sp. LIBA-8841
TCTTCGTCGCCCTCAAGCGACTTACTTAGTTTAACATCACTTCGAAACTTTGTCAACAACTTTTTTTAAAAACTTTTAATTTGTTTTGTTAAGTTGTTTTTGGTGTGTCTCAGCGACAAGGATTATCTTATCACCATAAACATTATTATTCCACTATTAACAATTAGCTTTTTAAAATTTATCCCCAAAATACTTTATTTTTCTTCTTTTTATTACATTTTTTATGTATTGATACTCCTGGTCACGTTTTTATCTATTTTTTACTACTTTATATATTATTACTGGTTTTAAAATATTTTATTCAAAATTTCAATAAAAAATAATAAATAAAAAATGAGCTATATTAAAATTTTTGTTCTAATATTTTCTAAAGTAATATTAGATTTATTTTTAATATAACTCATTTTAATTTTTTATATTATTATAGGGAGTTTACTATATCCTTAAACTTATCCCCTCTTACTTCAAAGTTTTTAAACATATCAAAACTTGCACAAGCAGGTGAAAGTGTTATTATATCTCCATCCTTAGCTATAGATTTAGCTATATTTACTACTTCTTCTAATGAATCTCCTGAATATGTTGGAATTTCAATTCCTTTTTCTTCTTTTAATTTTTTAAAGGCAGCTTCTATTTTTTCTTTTGTTAATCCAAATAATACTATAGCTTTAATTTTTTCATATCCTTCATAAGCTAATGGTTCAAAAGGAACATGTTTATCATATCCTCCAGCTAAAAGTATAACTGGTTGTTCAAATGCTTTTAATCCTGCTAAAGTTCTTGTTGGAGTTGATGCTATAGAATCATTATAGTATTTAACTCCATCAACTTCTCTAATAAATTCACATCTATGATGAACTCCACCAAAAGTTTCTGCTACTATTTTCATTGATTCTATTGATACTTCATCATAAACAGCTAAAAATGCTGCTAAATAGTTTTCAACATTATGCATACCTTTTATAACTATATCATCTTTTTTACATACTTCTTTCCCATGAACATATAGCTTTCCATCTTTATAGTATGCATCTTCACCTTCTGTTTTCTTTGAACTAAATCTAACAACTTTACCTTTTGCTTCTTTATCTAAATTTTTAGTTATATCATTTTCATCATTTATTACTAAAAGATCATTTTCTTTTTGGTATTTTAAAACATTTTTCTTAGCATCAATATACTCTTGCATATCTTTATGCATATCTAAATGATTTGGAGTTATATTAGTAACTATTGCTACATCAATTTCAACATCCATAGTCATAAGTTGGAAACTTGATAATTCCAATACAACTTTGTCCTCTTCTTTTATTTCTTCTATGTTTGAAAATAATGGAGTCCCTATATTTCCTCCTGTCCAAGTTTTGTATCCTTCTTGTGATAATAACTTAGACACAATGGTTGTAGTTGTTGTTTTACCATCACTACCAGTTACCCCATAAACTTTACCTTTGCAATATCTTACGAATTCCTCCATTTCTGAAGTAATATACGCACCTTGATTTTTACATCTTACTAAAGCTTCACTGTCTATTCTCATAGATGGTGTTTTAAATATAACCTCAAAGCCAGTTAATCTATCTAAGTAACCTTCTCCAAGCTCTAATTTTACTCCAAACTCTTCAAATTCTTTTGAAACTTTTCCTAATTCTTCAGCAGATTTCATATCAAAAGCAGTTACTTTAGCCCCTAGTTTAACTAAAAACTTTATAAGAGGTATATTACTTACCCCAATGCCTACAACAGCTACATTTTTTCCCTTTATAAATTCTTTAAACTCATTAAAGTCTCTCTTCATTTTGTGGCCTCCAAAATTTTCACCAATATTATAATGGTCTTTATAAATTATATCCTATTTCTTTCTAATTATAACACTATGGAATTCCCCATTCCATATCATTATAACTTATTCAGAGTCATTCTATTTTGTTCTAGTGATGATTTTCTAAAAATATTCATGTTATAATAATTATTAATCTATTTTTAACTATATTGTTTAAAACAAGTTGTTCAATTATAATTATTAATTAATAACAATTTTAGGTTATAAAGATATATTCTTAATAACTAAAATCCTTATACAAATTAATTAGGAGGATTAATATGAATAGTATTATACAAAAAGCAAAAGAAACTCATGAACTTTCAAGAGAAGAAATCATAGCATTATTAAAAGATGATTCTATTAATGAAGAACTTTTTAAAGCTGCTGATGAAGTTAGAAAAAAATATCTTGGTGATGAAGTACATTTAAGAGGACTTATAGAATTCACTAACATATGTAAAAGAAACTGCATGTATTGTGGACTTAGAAGAGATAATAAAAATCTTAATAGATATAGACTTTCCCATGAAGAAATTATAGATTTTGCAAAAAAAGCCGTTGGTTATGGATATAAAACTTTAGTTCTTCAAGGTGGTGAAGATGATTATTTCACCGTTGAACGTTTAATTCCTATAGTTAAAGATCTTAAAGCCTTAGGTGTTGCTTTGACATTAAGTATAGGTGAAAGACCTTTTAAAGAATATAAAATGTTAAAAGAAGCTGGAGCTGATAGATTCCTTTTAAGAATTGAAACAACAGATAAAAAACTATATGAAGAACTTGATCCTGGTATGAGCCATGAAAATAGAATTCAATGCCTTAAAAACTTAAGAGAACTTGGATATGAAGTTGGAAGCGGTTGTCTAATTGGATTACCAGGACAAACAATAGAATCTATAGCTGATGATATCTTATTTTTTAAGGAACTTGATGTAGATATGAATGGTATAGGACCATTTATTCCAAATGAAGATACTCCTCTTAAAGATTCCGAAGGTGGAACATTTGAAATGGCATTAAAGGTAACAGCTCTAGTTAGATTACTTTTACCAGATATAAATATTCCAGCAACAACAGCTATAGAATCATTAAATAAACAAGGTAGAGTGATTGCTCTTCAAAGTGGCGCCAATGTAGTAATGCCTAATGTTACTGAAGGAGAATATAGAAAACTTTATGCTCTTTATCCAGGTAAAATATGTACAGGCGATACTCCAGCTCACTGTAGAGGATGTATTACTGGTAAAATTAGAGGAATAGGAAGAATAGTTTCTGATGGTCCTGGATTTAGAGCTAATGGATTCAAACCAAAAGATCGTTAATTATCATGACTCAAAGAACTTATAAATAGACTCCGAGAATTACTGAATTTTACTAACAATTTATAACTTTTATTATGGAGGCTTATATAAAAAAACTCTAGAACAATTTAGCATTTGCTAAATTAAATTCTAGAGTTTTTTCTTTAATTCAATATATAAACCTAAAACTTAAAATTAATAAACGAAACTTAATTAAAAAATCAGATGTATTTATCTATTATTTAATTATTCTTACAGAATTTATCTATTGCTTCAGCAACTTCCTTACTATTTGCAACTGCTTCTACAACAGTTTTGGGTCCACTAACAACGTCTCCTGAAGCAAATACTCCTTCAAGTGTAGTACTACCATTCTCATCTGTTACTAATAATCCATATTTATCTGTTGATATTTCTTTAGTCTTTGATACAATATTATCTCTTGGTGCCTGACTAATAGCAACAATTATTGAATCACATTTGAATATACCTTCACTGTCTTCTAAAGTTTTAAATGATACTCTGCCATCTTCAGAAATCACTCTTTCTGTCTGTACGTACTTTATACCATCTTCACAAACTTCTACAGGCGCTTTATAAAGTTCAAACTTAACTCCATCTTCTTTTGCTTCTTCTATTTCAACCTTTGTAGCTGGCATATCCTCAAAGCTTTTTCTATAAAGAACATAAGTATCCGCACCATTTCTCTTAGCAGTTCTAGCTGCATCCATAGCAACATTTCCAGCTCCAATTATAACTACTTTTTCTCCAAGGTTATATGATTTTGGGGCTTTTAAGTAGTCTATAGCATAATGAACATTTCCTAATGTTTCTCCTTTAACATTTAAAGTTTTAGGATTCCAAACTCCTGTTGCTATAAATATGGCTTTATAACCATCATTTTTTAACATATCTAAAGTAATTACTGATCCTATTAAAGTATTTGGTCTTATCTTAACATTTAATTTAATAAGTGCCTCTTCATATTTATCTATTATATCTCTAGAAAGTCTAAAATCAGGAATTCCATATCTTAATACTCCACCAATTTTATCATTTTCTTCAAATATAGTTACTTGATATCCCTTTTTAGCTAATATAAACGCTGCTGTTATTCCTGCAGGACCTCCACCTATTATAGCAATTTTATCTTCTAAAATAGTTTCTTGAGTAAGATCTAAATTAGCTAAGAACTCTGATGATATTTCTCTCTCTATTTCACTAAAGTTTACAGGTGTTTCCTTTATTCCTTTTATACAATTTCCTTTACATTGATCTTCATGTGGACATACTATAGAACAAACAACTGATAAAGGATTGTTTTTAAATAAGATTTCCCCAGCCTCTTTAATTTTATCTTCTTTAAATAAACCTATTATCTCAGGAATAGGCGTGCTTATTGGACAATTAGCTTTACATCTTGGATTCTTGCACATTAAGCATCTTAAAGCTTCTTCTTTTAAGTTTTGCTTATTTGATGTCATTTTAATAAACCCCCTGCTTTCTTAACAATTTATACAAATTCTTTATTGCTTGCATAATATATTATCTTATCAAAATAATTTAATCAAGTCATTTATTTAAAACTTAAGTATTTTCCTATAGAAATACATTTTGCATCTGATCCATGACCAAGCTCACTAGTTTTTAATATCGGAATATTAAATTCTCCTAAAGCTCTTTTTAGAATTTCTATTATATTAGGTGAGCAATTATCTCTTTCCATTTCAGTAAACTCTCCTAATATTATTCCTTTTATATCATTAAAGACACCTATATTTTTATATTGAGTAATATATGTAGCCATCTTTGCTGAATTTCCACTAAAACTTTCTAAAAATAATATTTTATCCTTAAAATTAGGCATATATTTAGTTCCTGCTAATTTTAAAAGACATCTTATATTGCCACCTACAACAACACCTTCAAGAGAATCTCCATTTATCCATTGATAATCTAAATTAAAGATATCATCTTTTCCTTCTATAAAAGAATCCTTGAAGTTTTTTAATTGCTCTTTTTGAAACTTCCCAACTAAGTTTCTTAATTGATAGTTATATGTAGTAATTTCACATTGAGAATAAATAGCATTAAGAATTACTGTTAAATCGCTATATCCAAAGAAAGGCTTAGAATTATTTTTTATTAAATCAAAATCTAAGTATTCTAAAACTTCATTTGCCAAATCTCCACCAGAAATATCAAAAATCATTTTTACCTCATCATTTAAAAATAATTCTTCTAAAGACTTAGCCCTTTCTTTTCCAGTTCCACTAAAAAGATTATATTCCTTAGCATATAGAGTTTCTGCTTCAACAATATCTATATCAATACTATTTAAATTATATTTTAATACTTCTATTATTTCCTTATTTTTCATACTCAAGCCATTAGAACAGCTTATTATTCCAATTTTATCTTTTTTATTTAAAAAACTACTCATAAAAAACCTCCAAAAAAATAAATGTTATTTACATAATAACATTTATTTTTCTTATTCATATTTTAAAATACTTCTATTAAATTAACCCCTATATTTTTAATAATATAAACTTTTATTAACTAACTTACCTAACTAAATACATATAAGAAAAAGATTTTTAGATATCTTTTGAATAAACATAAAAAATAGGTGAAGAAATATTCTTCACCTGTTTTTATTTAATTACTTGGCTATACTCTCTTTTATTAATTCAAGTACAACTTTTGATAATGTTCCTAAATCCTCGATTTTCATATGTTCTTCTAAAGTATGAGGTTTTCTCTCTCCACTTGAAAGATTAACTGCTTTTATTCCATTACAGTTAAATATATTTGTATCACTTCCACCACCTGAAGCTTTAGTTTTTCCTTCTATTTCTAAGTTTTTAAATGCTCTTTTTGCATGTAAAACTATGTCATCATTATCATCTACAACAAATGGTCCATACATTCTATTTACTTGAATATCAATTTCTCCACCAAATTTCTCAGCAGAAGCTTTAAAAGTTTCTACCATATGGTTTGTTTGAGCATCTAATTTCTCTGTAACTGTACTTCTTGCCTCTGCATCTATTATTACTTCAGGACAAACTACGTTGTTAGCAACACCACCTGAAATTTTACCTATGTTAGCTGTAGTATCTTCATCTATTCTTAAAAGTTTCATGTTTGATATAGCATCTGAAGCTATTTGAATTGCACTTATTCCAGACTCTGGTGAAACTCCAGCATGGGCAGGTTTCCCTTTTATAACCACCTTTAAAGTATCATGAGCTGGTCCTACTGTAGTTATAAACCCTGGATCTCCACTTGTATCAAAAAGGAATGCTTTTTTAGCTTTTATTTTTGAATAATCTAAGTTTTTAGCTCCTAAAAGACCTGTTTCCTCAGCTATTGTAAATACAACCTCTATATCCGCATGATCTATATTATTTTCTTTTATAATTCTTAGTGCTTCAACAATGGCAGCTATTCCACCTTTATCATCTCCACCTAATATAGTTGTTCCATCACTATATATAACACCATCTTTTATTACTGGTTTTATTCCTTTACCAGGTTTAACAGTATCCATATGACATGCAAAAAGTATTGTTTCACCCTCTACATTTCCTTTTAATCTAGCTATTAGGTTTCCTGAACTTGATCCTACTTTTTCTCCAGCATTATCAAATTCAACTTCTAATCCTGCATCAACTAAATCTTTTTCTAATCTTTTAGCAAAATCACCTTCACTATATGTTTCACTATCTATTTGTATATAATCTAAAAAACTATCTAAAACTCTTTTTTCATTTATCATTATATTCAAGCCTCCCTTAAAGCAATTCAATAAATTTTATCTAAATTATACCATAAAAATACACTTGTCCATAATAAAGAAACATAAAAAAGCCCTAAAAACACATAAACACTTATAAGTAGATGTAGAAAATATCTGGATGAGCTTTTGAATTTAAAATATTACGTAGAAGGATTTGTGTTAAAAAGCGAAGATTGTTCGACGTGAAGCTAGTTATCGTAGCTTTAACAAATCCTTCATAGTAATATTTATAAATTCTTAGCGAAATCCAGTAATTTTAGTAATCTACTTATAAGTGTTTTAGTTTTTAAGACTCAAAGATTTCTTAGAATTCTAAGCTTTTTTCTATTATAGCTCTTACGTCTTCTATTTTAACTCTTTGTTGTTCCATGTTATCTCTGTCTCTTACAGTTACACATCCATCTTCTAAAGTATCGAAGTCAACTGTTATGCAGAATGGAGTTCCTATTTCATCTTGTCTTCTATATCTCTTACCGATACTTCCTGTCTCATCATAATCAACATTGAAGTGTTTGCTTAATTCAGCATATACTTCATCAGCTTTTTCTGATAATTTCTTAGAAAGTGGTAATATAGCAGCTTTAAATGGTGCTAAAGCTGGGTGTAAGTGCATTACAGTTCTTACATCAACTTTTCCATTAGCTCCTTCTAATTCTTCTTCATCATAAGCTTCAACTAAGAATGCTAAAGCAACTCTGTCAGCTCCTAATGATGGTTCTATAACATATGGTACATATTTTTCATTTGTTGTTGGGTCTAAGTAAGTCATGTCTTGACCTGAATGCTCAGCATGCTTATTTAAGTCATAGTCTGTTCTATCAGCTATTCCCCAAAGTTCTCCCCATCCGAATGGGAATAAGTATTCTATATCTGAAGTTGCATTTGAGTAGAAGCTTAATTCTTCTTCTCCATGATCTCTCATTCTTATGTTATCTTTATTCATTCCTAAGTTTAATAGGAAGTTCCAACAACTTTCTTTCCAGAAGTTGAACCATTCTAAATCAGTTCCTGGTTTACAGAAGAACTCAAGCTCCATTTGTTCAAACTCTCTAGTTCTGAAAGTGAAGTTACCTGGAGTTATTTCGTTTCTGAAAGACTTACCAATTTGAGCTATACCAAATGGTACTTTCTTTCTTGTAGTTCTTTGTACTGATTTAAAGTTTACGAATATACCTTGAGCAGTTTCTGGTCTTAAGAATACTTCGTTTTTACTATCCTCAGTTATTCCTTGGAAAGTTTTAAACATTAAGTTGAACTTTCTGATTTCTGTGTAGTTCATTTTTCCACATTTAGGACAAACTATGTTGTTCTTAGTTATGTAGTCCATTAACTCTTCATTAGTCCATCCATCAGCTGTAGCTACTTCTACACCACTTTCAGTCATATGATCTTCAACTAATTTATCAGCTCTAAATCTAGCTTTACACTCTTTACAATCCATTAAAGGATCTGAGAATCCACCAACGTGACCTGATGCAACCCAAACTTCTCTATTCATTAATATAGCTGAATCTAATCCAACATTATATTTGCTCTCTTGAACGAATTTTTTCCACCAAGCTCTTTTAACGTTATTTTTGAATTCAACTCCTAGTGGGCCGTAATCCCATGAGTTCGCAAGTCCACCATATATTTCTGAACCTGGGAATATGAATCCTCTATTTTTACATAAGGCTACTATTTTATCCATAGTTTTTTCTACTGCCATTTCAATTACCTCCATTTATATTAAATAACTTGTTTTATATTAATTCTTCACTTTATAAAGAACTTTAAACCTTCCCGAAGAAATATTTCTAACAGTTTTAACTGCTAGAAATACTCATGTAGATTAACAGTATAAGGGCTTTGTTATAAAATAAAAAAAGCCATTACATTCAAAGGGACGAAATAAAATTCCGCGGTTCCACCCTTTTTAGCAAAAGCTCATCTCTCTTAAAACAATTGTACTCAAAAGCTCCCTTCATTTTAAATCTCTAATAACTTTCACCAACCGTTATCTCTCTAAAAAAGATTTTAAAACTACTCTTCTTTATCACAGTACATATTTAGTTATACTCTTAATTTTATCAAAACTAAATTATATGTCAATAAAAAAAGAATTTATAAATATATAAAAATTTATATATTTATAAATTCCTTCTTAATTAATTTTGAATAAAAAAAATGGCTCCTCGGAGAGGACTCGAACCTCCAACCTATCGGTTAACAGCCGAGTGCTCCACCATTGAGCTACCGAGGAACATTTACAATTTTATTATAGCATACTTTAAATAAAATACAATACTTTTTTTAACTAAATTTCAAGAAATATTTAGAAATTTTTTCTGAATATTTCTCTTTAACACCAGTATAGATTTATAAAAAAAATAGAAGTTTACTATTGAGTAAACTTCTATTATAAAAACTATTTTTGTGGTTTCATTGTTGGGAATAATATAACGTCTCTTATTGATGAAGAATCAGTTAAGAACATTATCATTCTGTCTATTCCTATTCCTAATCCACCTGTTGGAGGCATACCAGTTTCTAAAGCACTCATGAATTCTTCATCTAACATGTATGCCTCATCATCTCCGTATTCTCTTTCCTTAGCTTGTTGTTCAAATCTTTCTCTTTGAACTATTGGATCGTTAAGTTCTGAGTATGCATTACATACCTCTCTACCATATACGAAACCTTCAAATCTTTCAGTGAACATTTCATTTCCTCTCTTCTTCTTAGTAAGAGGTGAAATTTCAACTGGATAATCTACTAAGAAAGTAGGTTGGATTAATTTCTCTTCACCGTATTCTTCGAATAACATATTTAGAACTTCACCTTTAGTAACCTTATCTAATGGTTTAGGGAATTCTAAGTTTTTCTCTTTAGCTATAGCTTGTGCTTCTTCATCACTCTTAATTTCGTTAAAGTCTATTCCAGCGAATTCTTTAACAGCATCAACCATAGTTATTCTTCTCCATGGTGGTGTGAAGTCTATTTCAGTTCCTTCATAAGTAACTTTAGTTGATCCGTTTACTTTTTCACAAACATATGCAATCATGTTTTCCATGATTTCCATCATATCATTATAGTCAGCATATGCTTCATATAATTCTATAGCAGTGAACTCTGGATTATGTCTTACTGAAACTCCTTCATTTCTGAAGTTTTTACCCATTTCATAAACTTTTTCAAATCCAGCAACTATTAATCTCTTTAAGTATAACTCTGTAGCAATTCTTAAGTACATATCTATGTCTAAAGCATTGTGATGAGTTATGAATGGTCTAGCCGCAGCTCCACCAGCTATTGGTGAAAGAATTGGTGTATCAACTTCTAAGAATCCTCTATTGTCTAAGAACTCTCTTATAGCTTTTACTATTTGAGATCTCTTAATAAAAGTATCTTTAACTTCTGGGTTTGTTATTATATCAACTTCTCTTTGTCTGTATCTTAAATCTGGATCTTTTAATCCATGCCATTTTTCTGGTAATGGTTTTAAAGATTTACAGATTAATTCAAATGAAGTTACTTTTACTGAAACCTCACCCATTTTTGTTTTAAATACTTCTCCAGTTGCAGCAACCCAGTCACCTAAATCGAATGTTTTAAATTCTTTTAAAGCTTCTTCTCCAACATTATCAATTTTGATAAATAATTGAATTTTACCAGCTAAATCTGCTAAATCAGCGAATACAACTTTACCTTGACCTCTTTTTGACATAAGTCTTCCAGCAATTTTAACTTCTTTACCTTCTAACTCCTCAAAATTATTTTTTACATCAGCAGAAGAGTGTGTTCTCTCCACCTTGTATACATCAAATGGGTCCTTACCAGCTTCCTGTAATTCAGCAAGCTTTTGTCTTCTTAACATCTCTTGTTCACTTAATTGAGCTTCTGCTTCGTGAATATTCATTTCCTCATTTGACATTTAAAAATCCCTCCATCTATAATATCTATCTTCTTATTCCAAGAACTTCGAACTTAGTAGTTCCTCCTGGTACTTCTATCTCTATAACATCTCCAACTTTTTTACCCATTAAACCTTCACCAACTGGTGACTCGTTTGATATCTTAAAGTTCATTGGATCTGCTTCTGCTGAACCAACTATTGTATATTCAATTTCTTCGTCAAAATCAAAGTCCATAACTTTAACTATTGATCCAACTGTAACTATATCTGTTGATATTTCTGATTCGTCAACAACAACAGCATTTTTAAGCATATTTTCTAACTGAAGTATTCTTCCTTCAGTGAAAGCTTGCTCATTTTTAGCTTCATCATACTCAGAGTTCTCACTTAAATCTCCGTATCCTAAAGCAACTTTTATTTTTTCAGTTATTTCTTTTCTCTTTACTGTTTTAAGATATTCTAATTCGTCTTCTAATTTTTTAACACCTTCATATGTCATTATATGCTTCTTTTCGCTCATTTTCTTTCTCCCCTTTGAACATATTATTATAATATCATATTTAAACTTAACCTGTTAATATACAATTCATAAAAACTTTAAGATTATTAAGCCTGATTATTCAAATTATTATAATTCTTAAAGATTATTATGTCAAACCATATATTACATAAGATAGAATCTACTAAATAAAAAAACATTATTTAGCTTTCATTCTCACCTTTATTTGTATAAATTAAACATCTAATATTTGATTGATGCTTTATTATATCCAGTTATATTTCCATTTATGATAAATATTATAAGTTATTTTGCATTAAATATTCTTTATACTCTTTAAGAATATCCATAATTTTTTCTGGATTAGCTTCTAAGTTTAATTTGTTCTTAATTTCAGTACAATTATTTAAACCTTTTATATACCAAGCTGCATGTTTTCTCATTTCTCTTACAGCTTTATAATCTCCATCATATTTAAGTGCTAAGTTATAGTGTCTTATGCACATATCTATTTTTTCATCAGGAGTTGGCATATAAACCTCTTTTCCATTTAATTTCTGAACTATTTGCTTAAAAATCCAAGGGTTTCCCATACTTCCCCTTGCAACCATGATTCCATCACAGTTAGTTTCATTTTTAAGTCTTAAGGCATCATCTGCATTAAAAACATCACCATTACCTATAACAGGAACATTAACTGCTTCCTTTACTTGTCTGATTATATCCCAGTCAGCCTTTCCTTCATACATTTGAGCTCTAGTTCTTCCATGTACAGCAATAGCGTCTGCTCCTGCTTCTTCCATGATTTTAGCAAACTCAACAGCATTTATGTTATTCTCATCAAAGCCCATTCTAAACTTAACTGTTACAGGCTTTGTTGCAACTTTTTTTATGCTACTTATAATATCGTAAGCTAATTTAGGATCTTTCATTAAGGCTGAACCTTCACCATTTTTAACAATCTTAGGTGCAGGACATCCCATATTAACATCTATTATACATATATCTTCATTTGTATTGAAATGTTTCTCCGTAACATAAGCCATTATTTCCGGATCATTTCCAAACATCTGACAAGATACCGGTTTTTCTTCATCTGCAATTCTCATTAATTCTTTTGTATTTTCACTTCCATAGTACAATGCCTTTGCACTAACCATCTCAGTGCAAACAATCCCTGCACCCATCTCCTTACATAATCCTCTAAAAGAGATATCCGTAACTCCAGCCATTGGTGCTAAGAAAACATTATTTTCTAAAACTATGTTTGATATTTTCATCAGTTTCTACTCCTTGTTTTTTTCGTAAAGAACTTTAAGTCCTTCTAAAGTTAATTTACGATCTACTTCATCAATTACATCCGTTTCGCTATAAACAAGTTTAGCTAACCCTCCTGTAGCTAATACAAATGGTTCCTTTTCTCCTAAGTCCATCATTTCCTTTTTCATACGTTTAACTATATATTCAACTTTTCCAATATACCCATAAATTATTCCAGCTTGCATACTTGTAACTGTATTTTTACAGATTAAACTCTTTGGCTTTTCAAGCTCTATTCTTGGAAGCTTTGCAGCCCTTTCAAATAAAGCATCTGCTGAAATTTGAATTCCTGGACATATATTTCCACCTAAATAATCACCTTTTTCAGTAATAGCACAGAATGTTGTTGCTGTTCCAAAATCAATTATTATCATAGGTTTTTTATGCTTATCAAAAGCAGCTACAGCATTTACTATCCTATCTGCTCCAACTTCTTTAGGATTATCATATTTTATATTAATTCCAGTTTTTATTCCAGGCCCTACTATAATTGGTTCTTTACAGAAACATTTTCTAACCATATTCTCTAAAGAATGCATTATATTTGGAACTACTGAAGAAATTATTATTCCTTCGACTTCTTCTGGATTTAGTTTTGCTTGATTAAATAGTTGCATAACTTGTATTGAATATTCATCTGATGTTTTCTTAGAATCTGTAGATATTCTCCATGACGCTATATATTTTTCACCATCATGAACCCCTAAAACTATATTTGTATTACCTACATCTATTAATAAAATCATGTGTTTTACACCACCTTAATATAATTAAAGACAGCCAATAAAGCTGCCCGGAAAATACCATGTACCCTTTATATAACAATATTAATTTTAACAACTACTATCCATTTGTCAAGCAATTACAATTACTAGATTTTAAATAAAAAAAGCTTACACAACTATTTTTTCTCAATAGCCATGTAAACCTTGAAATTATCTAAACTTTTAGAATAATCCTACTATTTCTCCATTGTCTTTTATGTCCATTCTATTAGCTGCTGGAATCTTTGGTAAACCTGGCATAGTCATAACATCTCCAGTTAAAATAACTATAAATCCAGCTCCATTTGAAACTCTAACCTCTTTAACCGTTATATCAAAGTTTTCTGGTCTTCCTAAAAGACTTGGGTTATCTGATAATGAATATTGAGTTTTAGCCATACATATTGGAAGCTTATCTAGATTAAACTTCTCAATTTCAGCTATTTGTTTAAGAGCTTGCGGAGTATAGTTTACACCTTTTCCACCATATATAGTTTGAACAATTTTTAATATTTTATCCTTTATTGATTCCTCTGAATCATAAATCATTTTAAAGTTTGAAGGTTCATTTTCAATTGTCTTTATAACTTTATTAGCTAAGTCAATTCCACCTTCTCCACCTTTTTCCCAAACTTCTGTTAAGCTAACTTCTACACCTAAATTTTTACAGAAACCTTCTATAGCTTTAACCTCTTCATCTGAATCAGTTATGAATTTATTTATAGCTACAACTACAGGTACTCCATAAGCTTTTATATTTTCTATTTGCTTTTCTAAGTTTTCCATTCCTTTATTTAAAGCATCTACATTTGATATGTTTAATTCATCTTTCTTAATTCCACCGTGATGCTTTAAAGCTCTTATAGTTGCTACTAAAACTACACAATCAGGATTTAAGTTACCATATCTACATTTTATATCTAAGAATTTTTCTGCTCCTAAGTCTGCTCCAAAACCAGCCTCTGTTATAGTTATATCACTCATTTTTAAAGCTGTCTTAGTTGCTATTATAGAGTTACATCCATGAGCTATATTAGCAAAGGGTCCACCATGAATGATAGCCGGTGTATTTTCTAAAGTTTGAACAAGATTTGGTTTTATAGCATCTTTCATAAGTAATGCCATAGCTCCTTGCACTTCTAACTCCTTAGCATAAACTGGCTCTCCATCTAAGTTGTATGCAATTAAGATATTACCCATTCTTTCTTTTAGATCTTCTAAGTCTTTAGCCATACATAATATAGCCATTATCTCTGATGCAACAGTGATCATAAAACCATCTTCTCTTAAGAAGCCATTTATTTTACCACCCATTCCAACAACTATATTTCTTAAAGCTCTATCATTCATATCCATAACTCTTTTAAACACAATTCTTCTTGAATCTATTCTTAATGGATTTCCTTGATGAATATGATTGTCGATTGCTGCACATAAAAGATTATTAGCTGAAGTTATGGCATGCATATCTCCTGTGAAATGTAAGTTTATATCTTCCATAGGAACTACCTGTGAATATCCACCACCTGCAGCTCCACCTTTTATTCCAAAAACTGGTCCTAAAGATGGCTCTCTTAATGCTATAACAGTATTTTTACCTATCTTATTTAAAGCCTGTCCTAATCCTACTGTAACAGTTGATTTTCCTTCCCCTGCTGGTGTTGGGTTTATAGCCGTAACTAAAACAAGCTTACCATCTTCATTATTTTCTAGTCTATCTATTGCCTCTAAAGATATTTTACATTTATATTTTCCATAAAGCTCAATATCATCTTCTCCAAGGCCTATTTTCTTAGCAATATTTATTATTGGCTCCATTTTAGCACTTTGTGCTATTTCAATATCATTTTTCATAATTCCGCACCTCATTCCAAACTAATATATTTAATATTATAACCATAATTTCTTAAAAAACAAAGAGTTTTATCGAACATTTTTAATTATTTAATTTAAAACATTCGTATAATTCACTATTCTTTAGTCAATTATAATATAAAATAACCGTTAATTAAATATTAATATAAAAAAAAGAGGCATTAATTGCCTCTTTCTTATTAAGAATTTTTAAATATTTCTCTAAACTCATCACCATCAATCTTTTCTTTTTGAAGTAAGACATCAGTTACTGCGTTTAACTTATTAATATTCTCTTTTAAGATAGATTCTGCTCTATTATAAGCTTCATCAATTAATTTCTTAATTTCTTCATCAATTCTAGCACTAGTTTCTTCACTTATATTGCTACTTTTTCCAATATCTCTACCTAAGAACACTTCGCCACCATCACTATTACCAAATGATATAGGACCGATAACATCACTCATTCCATATTCCATAACCATACTTCTAGCAATGTGACTTGCTCTATCTATATCATTTTTTGCTCCAGCACTTATATCTCCAATAACTAATTTCTCAGCTACTCTTCCACCTAAAAGTTCAACCATTTTATCCTTAAGCTGTTTCTTAGATGTATGTGTTCTATCTTCTTCTGGTAAATTCATTGTATAACCAGCAGCCATTCCTCTTTGTATTATACTAATTTCATGAACTGGATCTGCATATTCTAAAACATTACTTACAACGGCATGACCTGATTCATGAACAGCAGTGATTCTTCTATCGTATTCACTTACAACTCTACTCTTCTTCTCTGGGCCAGCTATTACTCTTGTTATAGCTTCTTCTATATCTTTCATATCAATGCTACTTTTATTATTTCTAACAGCCAATAAAGCTGCTTCATTAGTTAAGTTTTCTAAGTCTGCACCACTAAATCCTGGTGTCATCTTTGCTAAAACTTTTAAGTCTACATCTTCTGATAGATTTTTATTTCTAGTATGAACTTTTAATACTTCTTCTCTTCCTTTAACATCAGGCGCACCAACTAAGATTCTTCTATCAAATCTTCCTGGTCTTAATAAGGCTGGATCTAAGATATCAGGTCTATTTGTAGCCGCTATCATGATAATACCTTCATTAACACCAAAACCATCCATCTCAACTAGAAGTTGGTTTAATGTTTGTTCTCTTTCATCATGACCACCACCAAGTCCAGCACCTCTTTGTCTACCAACTGCATCAATTTCGTCTATAAATATAATACATGGAGCATTTTTCTTAGCTTGCTCAAATAAGTCTCTTACTCTTGAAGCTCCAACCCCAACAAACATTTCAACAAAATCTGAACCTGATATACTAAAGAAAGGAACGCCAGCTTCACCTGCTATAGCCTTAGCAAGAAGCGTTTTACCTGTTCCTGGAGGTCCTACTAAAAGAACTCCCTTAGGTATTCTTGCACCCATTTCGATATACCTCTTAGGTTGCTTTAAGAAATCAACAATTTCCTCTAACTCACCTTTTTCTTCATCAGCACCTGCTACATCTTTAAATGTAACTTTCTTTGCATCTAAATTTGCCATCTTTGCTTTACTTTTTCCAAAATTCATTACTCCTCTATTTCCGCCACCGCTTTGAGCTTGTTGCGTAAACATAAAGAAAACAAAGAATAGCACACCTACTATAAGTAAAGTCGGAATAAAACTAATCCAAATACTCATATTGTTAGGTGGATTATATTTTATTTTAGTTTCTATCCCTTGAGTGTTTTGTAAAAGATGATCTAACATTTGATCTGAAACATATGCTGTAAATTTCTTTCCATCTTTAAGAACTCCCTCAACGGACATCTTATCTTCCTTGATTGTCATTGTTTCTATTTGATTGTCTACATATGCTTGTTGAAAATCACTGTATGATATTACTTTTCCTTGAGTCCCATTTCTATAAAAAGCAAATGCGAATAGAATTATTACAGCGAAAACAGCTATGTAAGTAATCACGCCTTGTATTTTTTTCATCTCTATGGCCCCCCTCTCTGACTATCATTTTTAAGAATTTTATCATAAGAAATATTATTTTACAATATTTTGAATTACTTCTTGTAAACTTCTTCTTTTAAAGCACCAATGAATGGTAAGTTTCTATACTTTTCAGCATAATCTATTCCGTATCCAACTATAAATTCATCTGGAACATCAAATCCTTTATATTTAGTTGAAACATTTGAAGTTCTTCTAGCTTCTTTGTCTAATAAAGCAACTATTTCTATACTTGCTGCCTTTCTAGCTTTTAAGTACTCTAAAAGATAGCTTAAAGTAGTACCTGTATCAACGATATCTTCAACTATAAGAACATGTTTATTTTCTATATCACTATCTAAATCTTTTAATATTCTAACAACACCTGAAGTTTGAGCAGAGTTGCCATAGCTTGAAACAGCCATAAAATCTATTTCACATGGTATGCTTATATTTTTTATAAGATCTGAAGTAAATACTACTGAACCTTTTAATATCCCTACAACTAATAAATCTTTTCCACAATAGTCTTCACTTATTTCCTCAGCCATTTCTTTTACACGTTTAGCTAACTGTTCCTCTGAATATAAAACCTCTTTAATATCATCTCTTATGTCTTTTTTCATAATTAATTTTCCTTTCCTCCAAAAGTAATTTTAATTACCTTTTTAGTTTTATTTGTAACTTTAAATGTTTCACTAACATTAGATCCTACAATCCATGCTATTTCATTATTAAACAGCACTAAGGGAATAAAATCTCTTTCTTCTTTAGGTATCTTATTATTTATAAATATATCTTTTATCTTTTTACTACTTTTCATTCCTAAAGGAATTATTTTATCTCCATTTTGTCTAAATCTAATCTCTATATTGGAAATTTTATCATAATCAAAAGACTTTATAAATCTATCTTTTGAAAATTTTTCACCTTTTTTAAAATCTTCTACTATTAGTTCATATTTTCCTAAAATTTTATCTTCTATTATAACTTTTTTCTTTTCATCTAACTCATTTTTAATATTTTCTAAATTTAAAACTTTATTCTCTTTAATCTTTGAAATATCAACTAACTTTATTCTTATTTGTCCATATTCATTTAAAGCAACTACGCCATTAGTTATATTTATTTGTTTACCTGTTCCTTTATCCTTTAAAGCAATTATGTCATATATATGTTTTAGTTCAAAGTTATTATGCTTTGAACTAACCTCAAACAAAGCTTTTTTTATTATTCTTGTTAATATGGTTTCCTTTTCATTAAATGCTTCTTCTTTAATGACTATGCTATTATTTTCTCTTACACACAATTTAGGAAATCTCTTTTCAACCTCTTCCTGTATGAACTCTACATCCTTACTACAACTATAAGCTAACCTATTTAATGCAGTTACTATATCAGGATTAAAGTTTTTTTCTATAAATGGTATAGCCTTTAACCTTATTTTATTTCTTGAATATATTTCTTCTAAATTAGTTTCATCTATTCTAGGTTTTAGATTGTTTATTTCACAGTATTCTTCAATTTCGTTTCTTCTTAAAATTAATATAGGTCTTATGAAAATCTCATCTCTAACTGGCCTAATTCCAACTAAACCTTCTATTCCAGTTCCTCTTAAAGCTCTCATAATAAGTGTTTCAGCTTGATCATTAGCGTTATGTGCTATAGCAATCTTATCTAATGAGTGTTCAGTTTTTAATTTTTCAAAAAACTTATATCGCTCTTCTCTTCCAGCCATTTCCGTGGAAATATTTCTTTCTTCACTTATTTTATTTATATCAACTCTCTTTATAAAACATTCTATATTTAAGCTTTTGCAAAGCTCCTCAACATAAGCTTCATCTTTTAAAGCACTTTCTCCTCTTAAACAATGGTTAACATGTGCTGCATATACTTCTATATGTAATAAATCTCTCAACTCACTTAAAATATGTAGTAGACATACTGAATCTGGTCCACCTGATAAAGCCACTAAAACCTTATCTCCACTTTTAATCATGGAGTTCTCTTGTATAAAATCTATAACTTTTTTCTTCATTGTAACTCACTCCATAAATATTATATTTTGCCCTAATATTATAACACATAAAAAAATCCATTAGGTTATAAAAAAAGTTCGTATAATTCATTTAAAATAATAAATTTAATAGTTTACTTAAAAATAAAAGAAAGTGCATAAGAACTTTTACTTTTAAATAAAACCTATAAATAACATATAAATATAGATTTTATTTTGTTCTTACCCACTCTCCTTTCTTAATTTATTCCAAAAACCTTAGATACAACAACAGTCATATCATCCTTGGCTTTTCCACCACTTAACTCTTTTGCCTTTTCTAAAATAGCCACTGATAACTCTTTAGGTTGTCTATACTTGGTATTTTTTAAGAATTCAATTAACCATGTTGTATCAAAGCTTCCATCATTTTTCACATCTAAAATTCCATCACTTATACTAACTATAACATCACCATTTCCTACTTGTTTTTCAACAGTATCTATATCAGGCTCCTCCAACACTCCAAAAGGAAGTGTATTAGAATTTATAACTTCTATCTTATTTCCTCTCTTTATAAAACTCTCTATAGCCCCAACCTTCATAAATTTAGCATCACCAGTGTATAAATCTATCTTATTCATATCTAATGTAGAAAACTTCTCATCTTCGCTAAATTTTATACTCATTATTGCATTCACTGCATCAATTGCTATTTTTTCATCAAAACCGACTTCCATAAATTTCTCTATTATTTCAACAGAAACTTTACTTTCTAATCCAGCTTCAGGTCCTGATCCCATACCATCTGATATTACAGTAATATAATTTCCATCTTTAGTTCTACCATATGAATATGAGTCTCCAGTAAATTTTTCTCCTTCCTTAGTTGCGACTGCAACATGAGAAGTAACATGATATTTAGGAGATTCTTCAATAACTACTTCACACATATTGTTTTTACTATTTATGTTACATCCTTCACTTCCAATGCTCATATTTTTTCCTATGGATTCACTTATTATAGGAAGTACAGTTTTAATACAGTTTTGAGCTCCCATACAATTTTCCATTTGCATTTTCACTTTAATTCTTCCATTTTTATCGTTATAACATATTAAACTTCCAAATTTAATTCCGTATTTCAAAAGAGATTTCTTTATATTTTTTTCTATATCTGTACATAAATGAAGTTCATTTCCAAACTCATCAACTATCTCACCGATTGTAACTGACATATTATTTATATGATTTGATAATATTTTTCTTCCTTCTCCTAATCTATTTCTCAATGTTTCATTAATCATATGGATATTCATTATATCTTCTAAATTTTTCATTAAAGCATATTTTTTAATACATTTTTTCTCAAGCTCATGAGGAAAAGTTCCTGAGTTGTTTTCATAGTTTATTATAAGCTCTGAAAAAGCATTATATGTTTGATGAAGTTCTCTCTTCCAACACATATATCTCATATCACACTCACTACAAGTTCTATCAGATAAATTTTCCACTAAAGCATTTCCTTTATTTTTTATAGCTAATTTATCATTGCTTACTAAATTGTTTAAAGATTTGCCCATTATAGATAAAACATCAGTAAAATCTTTAAGTCTATCAGTTAACTCATCCTTAATCTTACTAAATCTGACTTCACTAAAATAATCAACCTTTTTATCTTTATTTATTTCTAGAGAAACTTTATTGTATAATTTTTTAGGAATTAGAAGGAATATCCCTGTACCCACTAATACTTCAATAAATAGAATATTATTAAATATTCCTGAATATAAAGTTACTATTACAAAAATTATGTTAAATGATAGAGCCGTAAAAAACTTTCCTGATTCTCTAAAAATTCCAGCTACCAAACCACAAGCTCCATAAATAGCTATACTTTCCATAAGATTTCCTGTGGTAAATCCTAATATTATTCCCATAGTGATACCAGCGCTAGCTCCCATATTTGTATCTGAAATAAATGCTAAAGCTATAATGAAAAGTATCGCTACTATATTTCTAAAACTCACATCATATACTGATACAGTTCCGATACCAACAATTAGTAAACATAAAAATAATTCTATGCTAACTATTTCATCTATAGAGAAAAAATGTTGAGTATTTATTTCTTCTACACATTTTAATGTATAACTTACAACATAATATATAGGAAATGCTAAAGCTGTAACCGAAGCCGCGTTTATTAAATATAAAATGAAATCAGATTTTCCTACTAAAACCCCATAGGCAAATAATATAGAAAATATAATAATAAAACTTATTATATTTCTAGTTTTCTTGGCTACTTTACTCATAGAAATTATGGTAATTATAGCTGCTATTATTATGTAAGCTGGAAAACTTATAGGCTTATTAAACAAAGTAGCGTATCCCACTACTACGCCTAAACTAGAAGCTAGTATATATTTTTTTTCATAATTTGTTATTGCGATTAAATATGCTAATCCAAATGGAGCTAATACTTGTACTACTCCAAAGGTCATATCTAAATACACTCTACTTATTAATATCCCTGCAACCATAGACATAATAAGACCAACAGTAGAAGCTTCTATTTTTATATTATTTTTTACCTTTTCTGAATCCTTTACTCTTTTGTAATTATCAATTTTAACTCCATATTGCATATTTATCCTCCTAACCTTCTATCTTTATCAACATTATAGCAAGATTAAAAGGAAATATTTGTAAATTAATGGTGCTGTTTTTTTATTTTTTTAAGACATAATCAAACAAAAATTTTTAGGAAATTTATTTTTTTATACTATATTTATAATTTTATTTCCAGTTTAATGGAAATAATTGAATTTCTATAATCTTTTAAAGGATATATTATCTTTTTTTAGAATCTAATAAATATATTTTTGTTGAATAAAGTAATTTTTTATCTATTTAAAAAGATAATTAATTTAGAAAAAAAGAAGTGTAAAACAAAAAAACTCATCTTAATTAAGATGAGTTTTGGTGCCGAAGACCGGAATCGAACCGGTACGGTGTGTTAGCACCGCAGGATTTTAAGTCCTGTGCGTCTGCCAGTTCCGCCACTTCGGCATATATTAAGTTTAAATGGTAGCGGGAACAAGATTCGAACTTGCGACCCTTCGGGTATGAACCGAATGCTCTAGCCAGCTGAGCTATCCCGCCATGTGGTTGCGGGGGCAGGACTTGAACCTACGACCTTCGGGTTATGAGCCCGACGAGCTACCAGCTGCTCCACCCCGCGATATTATTGGTGCCGAAGACCGGAATCGAACCGGTACGATGTGTTAGCATCGCAGGATTTTAAGTCCTGTGCGTCTGCCAGTTCCGCCACTTCGGCATATATTAAGTTTAAATGGTAGCGGGAACAAGATTCGAACTTGCGACCCTTCGGGTATGAACCGAATGCTCTAGCCAGCTGAGCTATCCCGCCATGTGGTTGCGGGGGCAGGACTTGAACCTACGACCTTCGGGTTATGAGCCCGACGAGCTACCAGCTGCTCCACCCCGCGATGTTGTGGTGCCGAAGACCGGAATCGAACCGGTACGGTGTGTTAGCACCGCAGGATTTTAAGTCCTGTGCGTCTGCCAGTTCCGCCACTTCGGCATGTCATCGTGTTTCCCAACGACAAGATTTATTATACATAAGCATTAGGATACTGTCAACATATTTTTTAAAGTTTTTTATAAAAATTATTATAAATATTAACAAAAGCCCATGAAATCTAGCATATAACTTAAAAATATTAGAAAAAAACCTCTATAATTTTCCCTATCTTTTTTAAAACTAATAAGAAAAATAATAAAAATCTCTTCTAAAAACCTTTAATATATTTCTAAAATTTATTTTTACAATCATCATTTTCATATAACTTTCTATTATAAAATTTAAAATCCCTTAGAAAACTTCTAAGAGATTTTAAAAAATACTATTAAATTGATTTTCTTTTTCTTTGTTTAACGTCTTGATGTTTCTTTACATCTTGAAGTCTTTCTTCACTATCTTTTAAGAATTTTGACATTATATCCTCAAAGTTTTGCTTTGGCTTAGCTTTCTTTTCATTCTTCCACTCAAAATCTGCAGGTTTAACAGATTTCTTTTTTGGTGGCATAGCTTGCTTTATTGATAAGCTTATTTTGCCTTTATCATCAACTGATATTACTTTAACTTTAACTTTGTCATCCTCTTTAAGATGCTCTCTTATATCTTTAACATAAGTATCTGCTACTTCAGATATATGAACTAAACCTGTTTTTCCTTCCACTTCAACAAACGCACCAAAGTTTGTGATGTTAATTATTCTACCCTCTAATATGTTTCCTGCCATTAAGGTCATGTTTAAAAGATTCCTCCTTAAATTTATAAATAAAATATATGTTATTTTTAATAATAACCTTATTTATCTTGATTGTTTTTTGTTTCAGTATTATTTTGTTTGTCTTGAGGTGAATCTGAGTTTGTAATAACTTTCTCGCCTTCTTTAATCATACCTAATCTTTCTCTAGCCATTCTTTCTATGTATTCGTCTGTTGAAGATTGGTTTACCTCATTTTGTAACTTTTTATTTTTATCTTGAAGCTCATTAAGCTGAGTTTGCTTAGCTTCTATGTCTTTTTGTATTTTATTCATTGCAAGTTCTTGTCTCACATATGATATGCAGAATATAGCAATCAATATAATTATCACCAAATTCTTTAAATTCATTCTTTTCTTCACTCTTATACCCCCATACTTAGAATGGTATGTATAAGTCTATTGTAAACACTATTATACCTTAATTCAAGAAATTTTTCCCTTGCAAATTAACTTTTTAATTTGTGAATGTATTTTTTAAGACATATCTTATATTTTTAAATATTATTCTCATATTCTTTAATAGTATAGCTAAAATTCTATGTTGTATTCTTCTAAAGTATTTAGATAAACATTTTAAATAAATCAATAAAGTTATTCCCATAAATACATATACATATGCACCTAAAAATGCATAATTATATTTTAATAAAAATATGAATATAACTAAGCTACACCATATCCAAAATAAGATATCTTCTATTGTTATTAATATTTTATTTTTGCAAGCTCCCCTAAACTCTCTATAAATATCAAACAAAAATCCGACTATCAGTCCAGATATTATTGCAAAAATAACAATTCTAAATTGAATATTTATATCTAAAAGCATATCTACCACCTATTTAAATATTTTAGAAATTAAATTTCTACTTTTTTTCACTTTATTCTTTTTATTTAAATAATTAATGTTACTAATAAATCCTCCTATTATAACCTCCCCATTTTGAACATCTAATTTGTTCATCTTTAATCCAGACCCCTTAATCAATAATGGACCTAAATTTGTTTTTAAACTAATCTTTTCCTCATCAAAGTTTATAACTTCCTTTACTCCTGTAAGTGATAAAAGTTTTCTATTTTCTAAGAATAAGTTACTGGTACATTCTGTAGTTTTATTTTCATCTTTTTTATCAATCATAAGAAAGCCTCCTATGTAAAAAAATATTTTTCCTAACTTATGCTTATTCAATTGCATACAAAAAAATGACTAATATAACTTTTTCAAATTATATTAGTCATCCTATATAATAAATATTTAATTTAAACATATTACTCTTTATCTTCTTCGCCTTCTAAGATCTCGTACATCTCTTTAGCATTTTCTTTTCTAACATGCTCAGCAATATTTATAACTCTTGCTTTTAAAGTTCTGTTACCAAATAATATTTCTATTATATCTCCTTCTTTTATATCATTTGAAGGTTTAGCAAATTTACCATTTATTATTACTCTCCCACTCTCACAAGCTTCTTTAGCAACTGTTCTTCTTTTAATTATTCTAGAAACTTTTAAATACTTGTCTAATCTCATATCCTATCCTCCATATTAAAAATCCTATATTTGATTTAAATTCCTCAATATTGATAAAAAAGCCCGAGTAAGACTCGGGCTTCTTTAAAGTTCAATTAACACAACTTATTTATTATAAATTAAGCGTTAACTTTTTCTTTTAATTCTTTACCTGGCTTGAATACTGGAGCTATTGAAGCAGGTATTTTTATAACTTCTTTAGTTCTTGGGTTTCTTCCTTCTCTTTCAGCTCTTACTCTAGTTTCGAAAGTTCCAAATCCAACTAATTGAACTTTATCTCCATTAGCTAAAGTTTCGCTAACGCTTTCTATGAATGCTTTTAAAGCTAATTCAGCATCTTTTTTAGTTAAGTTGCTTTTTTCAGCCATGCTTGTTATTAATTCTGCTTTATTCACTTTTACATCCTCCTTAAAATTCCAGTTAATTTACTGCAATAATTGTTTACCAGTTATTAAACTCAACTAGTATCAACTTATATTATCATAATATATATTTCTTTCTTTGTATAGTCAATACTTTCAATTTTTGCCCTAAAAATACTGATATTTTTGCATTTTTTTTAAAATTTATGTTTTTTTGCATCTTAATAAACCATAAATTTCTAAAAACACTTATTTTTCACTTGTTTTAGCATCTTCCCATAGTTTATCCATCTCTTCTAAAGTCATATCCTTTAGGTTTTTATTATTCTTTATTGCCTCATTCTCGATGTAAGAGAATCTGTTTATAAACTTTTTAATAGTCTTATCTAAAGCTAATTCTCCATCAACTTCTAAGAATCTAGCTACGTTTATACAAGCAAAAAGTAAGTCACCTACTTCACCTTCTATTATTGACTTATCTTCACAATTATAAACATCTTTTATTTCATTTAATTCTTCTTTTACTTTATCCATAGCACAATTTATATCATCCCAGTCAAACCCAACCTTTTTAGCTTTCTTTTGAACCTTATAAGCTCTTGTTGTTGCTGGAAGAGATTTTGCTATGTTTTTCATTTCCTCTGTTAAAGTTTCAATTCCTTTTTCTTTTTTCTTTATTTCATCCCAATTAGCTAAAACTTCCTCTGAGTTTTCAGCTTCTCCATTTGAAAATACGTGAGGATGTCTATTTATCATCTTTCCTGAAATAGCACCTATTACGTCCATAATGTCAAAATATCCATCTTCTTTACCTATGGAAGCATGGAAAATAACCTGCAATAAGACATCTCCAAGTTCTTCTATTAAAGCATCATCATCTTCATTTTCAATTGCATCTATTACTTCATAGCACTCTTCAATAAGAGCACTCTTTAAACTTTCATGAGTTTGTTCCCTATCCCAAGGACATCCTCCTGGATTTCTTAGAGTTTCTATAATATCTAATAAATCTTGAAAATCCTTTTTATTCTCTAAATCTTTAGGTATATAAATTGAAGTTAAATAATCTATATCTTCTTGCCAATCTAACTCATATAAAGGTATTTTCCTTATACTTTCTAATCCTTCAATACCAGCTGCCCTTACAAAGATTATTTCAGTATCATCTTTGTATCCTTCTAAAAGTCTTAATTTAACTTCTGAAGCTATAAAATTATTATAAACCTGAGTTATTATAGTTCCAACACGCTTATCTAATATTTGATTCTTCATATCAAAAGCATCAACTATTTTTACACCTTCTATTGGATCTACTTGTAAGGCTTCCATCATAGCATCTACAAAACTAACTGCTGGTAATACTTCATATTGAATATCATTTTCCTTACATAAATTAATTAGATTTATTACAGACTTTTCAGCTACTAAAGGATGTCCTGGCACTGCATATATTAAATCTTCATCATCCTTAATCTTAGCTATTAAATCCTCTGCAATGTATCTATAAACATCATCAAAGCTATCATATTTTTCATATGCATGATCATATGATTCAAACTTAATTCCCTCTTCTTTTAAAAAATCTACTGTAGGATGTTTTTCTGTCCTAAAATATATATTCTTATTGTTTTTTAGTTCTTTCAAAGCACCTATTGTTAAAGCTTCATAGGCACCTGGTCCTAAACCCATTATCTTAAGCATTCCATACTCTCCTTCGCAATTTATAAAACTTAACTTCTTAGTCGTCCCTTTATTTCATCTACATTAAAAATTTTAAGCACTACCAATGATATCATATATATAATAATACCCATAAATATGGCTATTAAGCAAGCTATACTGTTACTTCCGCTATATTTCAAAGCCTGTGAATATAAATATAAAACTGTACCAATCATTAAAATTGATGCAAATATAGGTTTTACTAATACATTTTTTATATTAGGAGAATATTTAAATTTCTTGGACATGTATATTAAATTCAATACTAATACCACAGAATAAGATATTATTGTTGCTATTACAGCACCATAAATATTTAAAGATTTTATAGGTATTAAACTCATTGTTAAGATTACTTTTAAAATACATCCTATTAACAAATGAACTACTGGTCTATAATAATATCCCATACCTTGTAATATTGATGTTGTTATCTGAGTTCCAACTAAAAATGGAACACTTATTGATAAATACTTCAATATCATAAAGCCTTCTGATTTCCCTGGAAATAAAAGGTTCATTATAGGTTCAGCCATGAAAAATAATCCTAAAAAACATGGGATAGCAACTATCATACATAATTTCATTGTAGTATCTATTTTTTCTTTAACCTGAACTTTATTTTTAAGAACATATAATTCAGAAATTATAGGTATTATAGACGCTGCTAATGCAGTTGCTAAAGTCATTGGAACATTAGTAAACACAGTAGCTTTACCTGTTAACTGAGCATATAAAACAGTAGCCTCCTGCCCTGTAAATCCAGCCTGTAAAAGCTTTTGCGGAACTAAAACAGAATCTATAACTCCCATAATGCTTCCTACAGCAGCCCCTATAGATATAGGAAGTGCTATATTTATTATCTCCATAAATATTTTATGGCTACCTTTTATTTTTCCTAAATTAAAACTCTTCTTTATTTTTCTATACTTAGGTATTAAATATAATGCAGCTACAAAAGCTCCAGCTACAGCCCCAAAGGATGCTCCTCCTGCTGAGTACTCAATCCCTTTATCAATTAATATATAAGCTAGTCCAACACCAACTATCACTCTTCCAATTTGTTCTAAAATCTGAGATATTGCCGTTGGCGTCATATTCTGAAACCCTTGAAAAAAGCCTCTAATAGGTGTTATCAATCCTATTAATGTAGGAGCTAAACAGATACCTAAAATAGAATAATAAGCCTTATCATCCCATTTTAAAAATGGTAAAAGAAACTTTCCGCCTATGGCTAAAAATATGCTTGTCCCTATACCTAACAAAACCATTACTTTTAAAGCTTCTTTTATTACTTGAAAACTTTCCTCATATTTTCCTAAAGCATTTTTTTCCGATACCAACTTAGATACTGCTATAGGAATTCCTGCTGCAATAGCTACAAAAAGCATATATAAAGGATACGTCATCTGATAATAACCTAATCCTTCATCTCCTATAAGCATTATTAATGGCCATCTAAAAAACAAGCCAAGAAATTTGGCTAATATACCAGCACAAGCAAGCACAAGACTACCTTTTATAAGGGATTGTTTCTTCATAAAATACCTCCAAATTTTAAATAACTACTTTACCTTAAGATACTAGATTTATTTATGCTTAATTAAAAATTCCGCTAAACTTCTAGATATTACTTTAAAATTCAGAGGGAGCATTACTCTCTCTGAATTAAGTCTCATTTTATATTATTGTAAATTCAGAGGTATTATTACTATTTGAAATACAAATATTAAATTATGATAACTGGTTTGTTTATTGTTCCATTTGTTTTCCTAAAAAGGCTGCTGCTGTTTCTGCTAGCTTTTGTTCAACTTCTCCTAAAGTTTTTCCTTCTTTAGAAAGAATAACTACAGCCCCAATTGTATCTCCTTCTGCTAATATTGGTGCTATAACTTGACTGCTGTACTTACTTTCATCATCATCTCCATGCATTGGTATGATGTTTTTGTTATTAACACCTAGTATTACTGATTTTCTCTTATCCATTATATCTTCTAACTCATCACTTATTTTTCTTTCCATAAATTCTTTCTTGGATGTTCCACTTACAGATATAAATGCATCGTTATCTGATATGAGAATTATATGACCTGTAGATTGTTGTAAGGCTTCTGCATATTCCTTTGAAAAGTCTGTTAACTCTCCTATTGGTGAATATTTTTTAAGTATTACTCCACCTTCTCTATCAGTAAAAATCTCTAAAGGATCTCCTTCTCTTATTCTTAAAGTTCTTCTTATTTCTTTAGGTATTACAACTCTACCTAAATCATCAATACGTCTTACTATTCCAGTGGCTTTCATTTATATGTACCTCCCTTATATAAATACTAATCACTAATCTTTGTCTACAATAATAGTATTTAATTTATTTGAAATTTTATACACATTGATTATATTTATGTTATCTTTTAATTTAATAACCAATTAAAGAAAACTTTTATGAAAACTCTATAAAAAAAAGACTTATGGATTAACTTCCATAAGTCTTTCTTTTTTTTAAATTATTTGCTTAAATTTAAGCCTTCTTTTAATTTGTCATCATAAGTTTTAACATTTAAATCTTTTTTCCATTGATCTAAATCTTTTTGATAAGCTTCTTTTTTCTTTTGGTTTTCTAAAGCTGTTGTTATTTGATCTTTAGCTTGATCTAATGTTAATTGTGTTTCTTTATCAGTAACATTGTTAACTTGAATTATATGATATCCAAATGAACTCTTAACAGGTTTTGAAATTTCACCATCTTTTAATGGTTTTAATCCTTCCATAAATGCAGGATCAAAATTTGAATTATTGTAATCTACTCTTCCTAAATTTTCTGCTATTGGCTCTTTCTTAGGATCTGTGTTTTTCTCATATTTATTAAATAAATCATCAAAAGTTGTTGCTCCTGATTGTATTTCATCATATGCTTTTTGAGCTTCTTCCTCAGTTGGGAATAATAAGTGTTTTGCATCAGCACCAGCTTGAACTACAAACTGTTGTTTATTTTCATCATAATATTTTTGTATATCTTCGTTAGTTACTTTTACATCTTTAGTAGCATAATCTACTGTTGCTTCGGCTATAACTTGATCTTTTAAGAATGCTTTAAAAGTATCTTCTGTATATCCTTCTGCCTCTAAAGCTTTATTAAAGTTATCTCCCATACTAGTCTTTATCTTATCGAATTGTTCATTAACTTTTTTATTAATTTCATCTTCTGATGGTGTTATTCCTAATTTGCCCGCTTCAATAACTAAAACTTTATCAGTTACTAAACCATTTAACACACTTTGTCTTTGTTGTAAAATTTGTTGTGCAACTTGAGGATCTTCCATGTATTTATCCCCATATTGAGTTTGTAACTGAGTAAACATTCCTTTTAAGTGTGAATCAACCTCTCCTAAAGTTATCTTCTCTCCATTAACTGTAGCTACAGTAGTCTTATCAATAGCTGCTTGAGTTTTTTCTACCATGTTACATCCAACAGCTGTGAACATTAAAACTCCAACTAACGCAGATGCTACTAATTTTTTTACACTTACCATTTTAATACCTCGCCTTTCTCCGATTATAATTTACATAATATTCTAGTCAGATTCCATTTTAGTATATCAATGTTACAATAATATTTCAATTTATAAATTATTAATTATTTAACACCAATATATCGTCTAACATTTCTTTGAAAGTAGCTAATATATCCTCTTTTTTCTTATCTTTTCCTCTATATAAGAATGTTGGTTTATCACCGAACTCAATTAATATATCATCTCTATAGTTTTCTAAAAGCATCTTAAATATCTTCTTATTTGTTCTTTCTCTACTTTCAAAGATAAATATTATGTCATCATTTTTCTCTTTTATTTCTTCAATATTTAAAAGCTTAGCTTTACTCTTTATATAAGCTATATCCATAAGGTTATAAACCATATTTGGTATATTAGAGAATCTATCCTCTAACTCTTCTTTCACATATGCATAATCCTCTTCATTTTCTATAGCTGCAATCTTCTTGTATACTTCAATCTTTTGAATCTCATCTTTTATATAACTTGAAGGAATAAACGCATCGACCTTTAAATCTACAATAGTCTCAACAGGTTCTCTTTCTATTTCACCTTTTATAATTTTTATTGTATCCTCTAACATTCTACAATATAAATCATATCCTATAGATGCCATATGTCCATGTTGAGCTGAGCCCATCATATTTCCAGCACCTCTTATTTCAAGGTCTCTCATAGCTATTTTGAAGCCTGAACCAAGCTCTGTAAAATCCTTTAGTGCTTTAAGTCTTTTCTCTGCTACTTCAGTTAAAACTTTGTCCCTCTGGTATAAGAAATATGCATAAGCAACCTTATTACTTCTACCAACTCTTCCTCTTAACTGATAAAGCTGAGAAAGTCCCATTTTATCTGCATTATTTACAATCATGGTATTAACATTTGGAATATCTATTCCTGTTTCTATTATGGAAGTACATACTAATACGTCATATTTTCTTTCCATAAAATCTATCATTTCAGTTTCTAATTGTCTCTCTGTCATTTGACCATGTATAACTGTGGCTTTGCATTCTGGGACAAGTTCCTGTATATAACTAGCCACTTCTTGAATACTTTCAACTCTGTTATGAACAAAGTACACTTGACCCTCTCTATTTATTTCTCTTAAAATAGCATCTCTTATAAGTTGATCATTTTGTTCTACAACATATGTTTGTATAGGATATCTATTTTCTGGCGGAGTCTCTATTACAGATATATCTCTTACTCCAGTAAGTGACATGTGAAGAGTTCTTGGAATAGGCGTTGCACTTAAAGTAAGAACATCAACATTCTTTTTGAAACTCTTTATCTTTTCCTTTTGTGCCACTCCAAATCTCTGTTCTTCATCAACAATAAGAAGACCTAAATCCTTAAATTGAATATCCTTAGAAACAAGTCTATGCGTTCCTATCAGTATATCTACATTTCCTTCTTTTAAAGCTTTCAATGTTTCTGTTTGTTGCTTCTTAGTTCTAAATCTACTTATCATGTCTATAGTTATAGGGAACCCTGCAAATCTCTTCTTCATATTTTTATAATGCTGTTCTGCAAGTATTGTTGTAGGAACTAGGAATGCTACTTGTTTTCCATCCATTACAGCCTTAAAGGCAGCTCTTACAGCAACCTCTGTTTTACCATAACCAACATCTCCGCAAAGCAATCTATCCATAACTTTAGTTGCTTCCATATCTTCTTTTATATCTTCAAGAGCTGTTAATTGATCTGGTGTTTCTTCATAAGGGAATTCATCCTCAAATTGTTTTTGCCATTGAGTATCCTTAGAGAATCTATATCCTTTTACTGTTGATCTCTCAGCATATAATTTAACTAAGTCTCCAGCAATATCATTTATAGATTTTCTTACTTTAGCCTTAGCTTTTTGCCACTCATTGCCTCCAAGCTTACTTATCTTAGGTGAAGCACTATCTGAGCCAATATATTTTTGTACTAAATCTAATTGTTCAACAGGTACATAAAGCTTATCCCCTTTTGAATATTCAATATCTAAATAATCTCTCTTATGTCCTTGAACTTCTATTTGTTTTATCCCTTTATAAACACCTATACCGCTATTCACATGAACTACATAATCTCCAGGTTTTAATTCTGCAAAACTTTTAATTTTTGAAACACCTTTTGATTTTTTCTTCTTTGTCTTTTTAGCTCTTTTAGCATCTCCAAAGATACTTTTATCTGATATTAAACAAGTTTTCATATCAGGATATTCAAATCCTTTATTTTGATTTCCAAAGGTTATAACAACCTCTCCACCTTTTATTTCCTTAACATCATCCTTATAAACACTTTCTATTTCTAACTCTCTTAAGGTATCAACTAACCTTTCACCTCTTGGTCTTGTTCCTGAAAGTATTAATGTCTTAAATCCATTTTTCTTTTTTTCTCTTATGTCATCTATAAGCATATCAAGTTGTCCCTGATATCCACTCATAGTACTTTGCTTTAATTCAACCTTATTGAAGGACTCTATAAATCCTCCACCTCCACCAAATGGCACTAAGTTTATTAAGTTATTGCCCTTAAATAACTCTTGTACTTCTTCAGCACTTAAACTTAAATTTATTTGAGAAGGAAGGATATTTCCTCTTTCTAAAAAGGCTTCATAGTTTTCATTAAATTCAAAAATAGTGCTTTCTAACTTTCCCTTACATCTTTTGGCATCATCAATTATAAAAGTATAATTCTTTAAATAATCAAATAATGTGGCTGGTTTATCAAAGAAAAACGGAAGATAACTGTCTATGGTTTCAAAGCTCCAGTTTTCCTGTAAAGACTCTATATTTCTGTCTATTATCTTTCTTAATCTATACCTTATCTCTTTATCTGAAACCTTATCCTCAAAGTCTGAAAGCTCTTTTCTCATTTTATCTATAGCATAATCTATAGTTTCTTTATTTAATATTATTTCCTTAGCAGGGAATATTTCAGCCTTCTTAACTTTTTCTATACTTCTTTGAGACTCTACATTAAATGTTCTAATAGAATCAACTTCATCTCCAAAAAGCTCTATTCTAAAAGGATTAACTGAATTAGGAGGAAATACATCTAATATTCCTCCTCTTAATGAAAATTCACCCTTACCTTCAACAGTTTCTAATCTTTCATATCCTGATTCAACAAGCTTATTCGCAAGTTCTTTTAAATCAACTTCATCTCCAACTTTAACCTTTAATATGTGACTTTTATAAAGTTCCTTAGGTGTGTAAGTCGCTGCAAAAGCATCTATGGAAGTAACTATTATCTTTTTATTACTTCTTAACATCTCTTTTATAACTTTTAACCTTGCCCATCTTACATCTCCAGAAATAGCATCTATATTGTAAAATACAATTTCTCTTGAAGGTAAGTAATATACATTCGGTAGATAAAATGATAAATCTTCATATATATTTCTAGCTTCAATATCATTATGTGTAACAACAACTATAGGCTTATCTGACTCCTCATACACCCCATTTATAAAATAAGACTTACCTGAATCTGATAACCCATTCACCATTACTGGATAACTCCCGCTTTCCATAAAAGATTTAACCTTTTGAAAAGCATCACTATTTAATAAAGGAGTCATTAACCCCTGTAACCTCAATCTAAACACCGCCATTCTAAAATAAATTAATCTATCTTAACTCCATTAAACTTATTCATTGATTCCTTAGCATCATTTTTAACAATTTCAACAATTGCATCACTTACTACTGGAATAACTTTTTCTACATGTTCTCTATCTTCTTTTGAAAATTTTCCCAAAACATGATTTACTAAATTATCTTTAGGTTGTCCTACCCCAACTTTAACTCTTGGGAATTCATCTCCACCAAGGTTTTGTATTATGCTCTTGATTCCATTATGACCTCCAGCACTACCTTTTTCTCTTATTCTTAATTTTCCAATATCTAAACTTATGTCATCATAAACTACTATGATTTCATCATTTTCTAATTTATAAAAATTAGCAAGTTCTCTTATACTTTCTCCACTTAAGTTCATATATGTTAAAGGTTTTAATAAAATAACCTTATTATTTTCTATAAAACCTTCTCCACAAAGACCTTTAAATTTTTCCCTATTTACATCAATATTATACTTATTTGCCATATAATCAATTACATCAAATCCGATATTATGTCTAGTTTGTTCGTATTGTTTTCCTGGGTTGCCTAATCCAACTATTAAAATCATATTGTCCTCCATTATAATTATATAATTACGTTTCTAAATTATTTTAATTAAATCATTCTTTAATTATACTTTTACTATTAGTATAAAACAATAAAAAACCCTTCACCAAATTACGTGAAGGGTTATATTTCTTTTTTATAATTATTTTAAAGTTACAGAAATATCTTTTACAGATTCTCCTCTAATAACTTTAATCTTAACTATATCTCCTACAGAATGTTTTTTTAGTAAATCAGCTAAACTTTCTATATTTTTAACCTTTTTACCATCTACTTCAACTATTATATCCGTAGGCTTTATTCCTGCATTAAATGCATTGCTACCTTTATCAACATCTTCTACATAAATTCCATAAACATTATGTTTTTCATCTGCAACAGTAGTCCCTGTAACACCTAATGTTGTTCCAGTAGTAACACTACCTTCTCTTATTATAGAGTCAGCTATTCTTAAAGCATCATTTATTTCTAAGGCATAATATACTCCTGGTTTTGAAAACTTATTGGTAAAATATAAACTATTTATTCCAACAACTTTTCCATTGTAGTCACATAATATACCACTATTATTAGCTTCATTTATTAGTGAACTAGTCTCTATAACATCGACTACCTTTGAATCTGAATGATCTTCTTCACCTATAGTTACCTTCTTAATCGGTGCACTTACTATTCCATTAGCTACAAAACCTAACGGCTCTTCACATATTATATTTCCTAATGTTGCGACTCTTTCTCCTGTTTCTAAAACTTCAAGTTCAGAGGTTGATATACTCTTTAATCCATTGGATTCTACCTTTAATACTGCTATGTCAGTATCTTTATCGAATCCAACCAGTACTGCTTGGAAAGGACTTATATCATTACTTGATATTTTTACATATATCTCTGGAAAATCCTTTATAGCACTATAGCTAGTAATTATGTATCCATCAGTTCTAATAACAATTCCAGATATATTTTTATCATTATTTTCACCTATAGATAAATTCTTCTTATTATCTCCAACAGTAACAATACCACTTGCAGATTTATTAACTAAATTAGTTATGTCATATCTCCCATCTTTTATCTCATTTAAAAGATTAGTATTTTGACTCTCTATAGTTAAATCCTTAGTATAGTGCTTAAAAGCTATAAAGCTTGTAACTATAACTAACATAATAAAACTTGCTAACCTTAAAAAGCTTTTTATCCAGAATCTTTTCTTATCTTTTTTAATCACTATATTGTCATAGTTTTTTTCACTTAATTCATGGAGATCCTTCCCATTTTTAGAGTGCTTAAAAAACTTCCCCATAAAGACCTCCTATGCAATATTTTATTTAACCTTAGTCAACGTAAAATTAAATCTAACACCTTTTATATTTTCATTCTTATCTTTAACATTTTCAGCCCAAATATCTTCCTCTAGTTGCAGTATTATATTTCTAACAATGGATAATCCTAGCCCTGTACTAGTTTTATTACTTCTTGCCTTATCAACTTTGTAGAATCTATCCCAAATATGAGTTAAGTCATATTCGTCTATTCCCTTACTAGTGTTAAATATACTAACAACAATCTTACTTCCCTTTGTTTTAGTTGATATTTTTACTTCACCATTTTCATCACAATATTTTATAGCATTATCAACCAAATTAGTAATAACTTGTATTAACCTATCATTATCGCCATAAACATATACTCTTTCACTTTCTAAAAGAACTTCAATTTTTATGTTTTTACTTGCAGCTTTTTGATTCATTTTTAATACAGTTGTTTCTATTATTCTGTTTAATTCTAACTCACCTATGTTAAATTCTAATTTTCCTGCTTGCATAGCAGATAGATCTAACAAATCATTTATTAGTCTAGTTAATCTACTTATCTCATCATTTACTATTACAAGATAGTATTCTTCCTTATCCTTAGGAATAACTCCATCTAATATGGCCGTTATAAATCCTTTAATAGAAGTCATAGGTGATCTCAATTCATGAGATACATTAGAAATAAACTCTCTTCTATTGAGCTCTGCTTCCTCAATAGATGTGGCCATTATATTAAATGACTCAGCTAATTCACCAACTTCATCATCATAAGAAACATTAACTCTATTTCCTATTTCTCCACTGGCAATTTTCTTAGCAGCGTTATTTATAACATTTAAAGGTTTGATTATAATCTTTTTTGATATAAAGTATATTGCTAATCCAGAAAATATTATAGCTATGGCTACACACATCCAGACGATTTGATTCATTCTAACTAAAGAAGCAGAAAGAGTACTTAAAGGAGTAACTATAGAAACCGCTCCCGTAAAATATCCTTTATAGAAGATAGGTTTAGAATATATATATTCCTTTTTATTCTTCTGTTCTATTACTTGATTTTCTCTTAATGTTTTCATGTCTTCGTCATCTATTTTAGTACGTTTTAAATAATCATACTGCTCATTAGAAACTGAATATATGTATCCATAACTATCAATTACATAAACATCTACTTTTAATGAATCAGCTATAAATGATATAGACTTATTTAATTCATCTAAAGTAATTTTACTGTCCATGTATGAATTAACAACTTGCTCTATAACGTCTGCTTCTCCAGATAGACTATTTAATCTTTCTTGATAATATTCTTCTCTAAACAAGCTGGAAAGTATAATACCTACTATAAAGAAAGTAATACATATTGTTATGCTTAGTGTTAAGATTAACTTTGGTACTAAGCCACGATATTTCATTATTTCACCTCAAATTTGTATCCAACTCCCCAAACAGTTTCAAGCTGCCAGTCTTCTCCACCATTTAATTTTTCTCTTAATCTCTTTATGTGAACATCAACAGTTCTTGAGTCACCTGGGTAATCATATCCCCAAACTTCACATAATAATTGATCTCTTGTGAAAACTTTATTCTTATTACTTGCAAGGTAATGTAAAAGCTCGAATTCTTTAGGTGGAGTCTTAACTTCTTCTCCATTGTATATAACTTTGTATGAGTTAGCATCTATAGTTAAACCTGGGAAGTTTAATACCACATTATCAGGTTCTTCTCCTGAATATCTTCTCATAACAGCTTTTACTCTAGCTAATAATTCTTTTGGTTCAAAAGGTTTAACAACATAATCGTCTGCACCAATTTCTAAAGCTAATACCTTATCAAAAGTTTCTCCTTTAGCAGTTAACATAATTACTGGAACGTTACTATCTTTTCTTATCCATTTTAATACTTCCATTCCATCAATTCCAGGTAACATCATATCTAGTACAACTAGATTAGGACTAAAGTTAACAAACTCTTCCTTAGCAGCTTTTCCATCATGTGCTACTCTAACGTTATATCCTGTAGTCTCTAAATACATTTTTATAACTTCGCATATATTTTCATCATCATCTACAATTAAAATCTTTCCTAATAGACCTTCCATAAAATTCACCTCTTAAAATCCTTTCTGTAACTTTTTTACATTTGTCCTTATTTCATGTGCTTTTATACTTTTGCTTTTATACTTTAATAATATGAAATTTTTACCGTTTAACATATTATTAATGTATATAAATAAAGTGTAAAACATTTATTCATTTTTATCAATTTATAATTAACAAAATTATTTTTTTTTTACATTTTAATCAAATTTAAACGTTTTTGTTTAAAAAAAAGTTTCATTTTCTTAGTGATTTTACAAAAAAAGAGCGATTAAGACGCTCTTTTTTTAATCTTGGAATAATCCACTTAATGGTTCATCATCATAAATTCTATTTATAGCATCTGCCATAATAGGTGCAACTGATAATGATTTGAACTTATTTAAACCTTCTGCTTCTGGAAGAGCTATAGTATTTAACATAACTAACTCCTCAATAGCACTGTTATTTATTCTTTCGAATGCTGGTCCTGATAATACTCCGTGAGTACAACAAGCATATACATTTTTTGCTCCTAAATCTTTAAGAGCATTAGCTGCATTAGTTATTGTTCCTGCAGTATCTATCATATCATCTATTAAGATACAAACCTTATCTTTAATATCTCCTATTATATTCATTATCTCAGATACATTTGCTTTTGGTCTTCTTTTATCTATTATAGCTATTGGAGCATTAAGTTTATCTGCAAACTTTCTCGCTCTTGTTACTGAACCTAAATCTGGTGAAACAACAACTACATCGTCTCTATCAGCTAATCCTTTATCAACGAAATATCTTGATAATATTGGTGATCCTAATAAGTGATCTACTGGTATATCAAAATAACCTTGAATTTGTGGTGCATGTAAATCCATAGTAAGAACTCTATCTGCACCTGCTGCTGTTAATAGGTCAGCTACTAGCTTAGCTGTTATTGGATCTCTTGACTTAGCTTTTCTATCTTGTCTAGCATATCCATAATAAGGTATAACCGCATTTATTCTTCCTGCTGATGCTCTTTTAAATGCATCTATCATTATTAATAACTCCATTAAGTTATTATTTACAGGACTACAAGTTGATTGAACTATAAATACATCACAACCTCTAACAGTCTCTTTTATATTTACTGATATTTCTCCATCACTGAAAGTACCTACCTCTGCTTTACCTAGTGGGATATTTAGCGCCTCTGCAATCTCACTAGCTAACTCTGGATGCGAGTTACCTGTAAATATTTTAATGTTTTTTGAATGATTTTCCATTTAGTGAAGACCTCCTTAAAATTAAACCTAGCCTTTGGCATTTGTATATTTAATGCTTATTTAAGCTTTTTTCTTTCAACCCAGCCCTCTATGTTCTTTTGTTTAGCTCTTGCTATAGCCAAACTTCCTTCTGGAACCTCTTTAGTTATTGTTGATCCTGCAGCTATATAAGTATTATCTTTTACTTCTACAGGTGAAACTAAGTTAGTGTTACATCCTATAAATGAATCATCTCCTATGATTGTTTTATATTTTTTCTTACCATCATAGTTAACAACCACTGTACCACATCCGAAGTTACATCTTTCTCCAACTTCAGCATCTCCAATATAAGTTAAGTGTGATACCTTTGTATTATTACCAATTGTTGATTTTTTAATTTCAACAAAATCACCAATTCTAACATGGTCTCCAATATTACTTTCTGGTCTAACGTAAGCAAATGGTCCTACAGTTGTTTCCTCACCTATTTTACTATCTAAAATAACTGAACTTTGAATTTCAACACCATTTCCTATTATGCTATTATTAATTCTTGAGTTAGGATATAAAACACAATCTTCTCCTATAACTGTTTTTCCTTCTAACACGTTACCTGGATAGATTATAGTATCTTGACCAATAACTACATCTGGCTCTATATATGTGTTTAGAGGGTCTATTATAGTAACTCCATTATCTAAATGAGTTCTATTTATTCTGTTTCTCATTATACTCTCAACTTTAGCAAGTTCAGCTCTTGAATTAACACCTAAAGTCTCTTCAAAATCTGTAATCATAGCTCCAACTTTTTTACTCTCTTTCTTTAATATTTCTATAACATCTGTTAAGTAATATTCTCCTTGAGCATTATCATTTGAAAGTTGTTCTAAAGAAGTTAGTAAGCTTTCTATATCAAAGCAATACATTCCTGCATTTACTTCTTGTATCTTTATTTCTTCCTCATTGCAATCTTTATGTTCTACAATTTTCTCAACTGATTCACCATTTCTAACTATTCTTCCATAACCAGTTGGGTTTTCAATTACTGATGTTAATAAAGTAGCTGAATTTTTTTCATTAATATGTGTGTCAACTAAATTTTTAACAGTTTCTGGCTTTATTAAAGGAGCATCTCCTGTAAATATAGCTACTACTCCAGTTTTTCCTGCTAAAAAATCTTTAGCACATATTACTGCATGACCAGTTCCTAACTGCTCTGCTTGTAAAGAATAACTTACATTTTTTGATGAAGTTCTTTCTTTAACTAATTCTGCACCTTTTCCAATTATTACATTAACATCTTCTATCTCAGCTCTTCTCATAGCATCGATAACATGATTAACCATTTCTTTTCCACAAGCTTTATGTAGAACCTTTGGTAACTTAGATTTTATTCTAGTCCCTTGACCTGCTGCTAATATTATAGCACATTTGTTCATAAAAACACCTCTTTGTGATACTCATTTTATTATATAAGCTATACTATTTAAAATTAATCTCTTCTTTTGTTGTGAAATCTTCAAATTTCTCATTTTCAATTATATTTTAATAAATTACTTATTTCAATAATAAGTTATTAATGATATTAACATGAAATTCATTATGTTTTAGACAAAAAAATAAAAGGAAGGCATCTTCCTTTTATTAAAATTACTCTTGAACATCTAAATTTTTAACTTTCTCATACTCATCAAGAATAGCTTTTTGAATTTGCTCCCTAGTTTCTGTATTTATAGGATGAGCTATATCCTTAAACTCTCCATCTGGTGTTTTTCTGCTAGGCATAGCTATGAAAAGACCATTTTGTCCTTCTATAACTTTGATATCATGTACAACAAATTGATTCTCAAAAGTTACTGAAACTATAGCTTTCATCTTACCTTCTGCAGATATTTTTCTAATTCTTACATCTGTAATATTCATCATGGTACACCTCCAGTTGTTGTTACTATGTATATTCTATACAAAATATAGAAATCCTTCTTTTTTTAATATTTTTTGTAAATTATTCTTTAACACATAGTAACTTTAATCCTTAAACAGAAGGTACCATTTTTACTCCATCTTCATTTATTTCAACAATATCAATTAATGATACATAATCCTTAGTTATTTTATTAGTTGATAGTTTGTTATCTATTAGAACTCCAATTCCCATAAGTTCAGAATCAAACTCTTTTAATAAATCAACTAATCCCTTAGCAGTTCCGCCACCTCTCATGAAATCATCTATGAATATACATTTACTTCCCTGCTTTAATGATTTTCTAGATAAGCACATTTGCTGTATTTTTCCTGAAGTTCCTGAAACATAATTTATAGAAACTGTTGATCCCTCTGTAACCTTACTATCTCTTCTAGCTGTTATAAGTTGTACTCCTAAGCATTTAGCTACTTCATATGCTAGTGGAACTCCTTTTGTTTCAACTGTTATTACATAATCTATATCCATTTCTTGGAAATAAGATGCTAAAATAACAGAAGCTTTATTTATTATGCTAGGATCAAACATTATGTCTGTAACATATAAGAAATTTCCTGGAACAACTCTATTACTTTCACTTGCAATTTCGCATAATTCTTCTAAAAACTTTTTCTTTTCTTCTTCTCCCATTTCTGGAATATATCTTATTCCACCAGCTGCACCAGCTATTGTTTCAACTTTTCCCATTGAAAATTTAGCTAATATTTCTCTAACAATAACTATATCTTCACTTATTGTTGATTTAGCAGCATTTAAAAGTTCTGAGAATTTATTTAATCCTATTATCTTATTAGGATTTTCTATAAGAACCTTTGTTATAATCGATACTCTACTATTTCTACTTAGTTTCTCCATATTAATCACCTGACCTATATAAATTTCCAGTATATATTTTCCACTTATAATTCATATTTTATTCTTTATAAAACACATATATTTTTATAAATATTTCCCTTTTTATTCTGCATGTAAAATAATTATAGCAAACTTTATTAAGGCTGTTAACCAATTATATATTACACATTGCGAATTTTAATATTTTTTTCTTAATAATTATTAAGATGTCTTAATAATTATATAAAGATTAATAAATTCCTTTTGGTACAAAAGGCAATAAATTTTCATAAAATATTTTTAAAAATGCTTTTAAAAAGAATTTTTTTGTGTGCTTTTCTAAAAAAGTGTATATAATTATTAGTGTATATAAGTAAAGGAGTTGATATCTTGGCTTTCGATTTATTAAAAGATATTGATAAAAAAGTTCATTTCATAGGAATTGGTGGAGTTAGTATGAGTGGTTTAGCTGCCGTACTACTTAATGCTGGTTACAAAGTTTCAGGATCTGATTCAAAGGAATCAGAAATTACTAATAGATTAATAGAAGAAGGTGCCAAAATATACATAGGTCACAGTAAAGATAACTTACAAGATGTTGATGTAGTTGTATATACCGCTGCAATACCTAGCGATAATCCTGAAATAGTTAAAGCTAAAGAAGATAATCTTATCCTAATGGATAGAGCTGAATTTTTAGGACAAATTATGAAGGGTCATAAATTTAATGTTGCTGTAGCAGGAACTCATGGAAAAACAACAACTACTTCTATGATTTCACATGTTGCACTTAGCGCAGATTTAGATCCTACAATATTAGTTGGTGGAGATTTAGATATAATCCATGGAAATTTCAGAGTTGGAAATAGTGAATATTTCATAACTGAAGCTTGTGAATATAAGCAAAGTTTCTTAAGATTTTTCCCTTACGTGGGAATAATACTAAATATAGATGCCGACCATCTTGATTTCTATAAGGATATAAATCACATAAAGGATACATTTAAGCAATTTGTTAACTTAATTCCTAATGATGGATATATTATAGGAAATGCTGATGATAAAAAGGTTCTTGAAGTTCTTGATGGAGCTAAATGTAATGTATTAACTTATGGAATCAATGCTGGAGATATACAAGCTAAAAATATAGAGTTTAACGAAAAAGGTTGTGCTACTTTTGATGTATTTAAAGGTGAAGAAAAACTTCTTTCTCTTTCTTTAAATGTACCTGGTATGCATAATGTATCAAACTCATTATCAGCTGTATGTTTATCAGAAATATTCAAGATTCCTGCCGAATCAGTAATATCAGGGCTTTCATCTTTTGGAGGAGCTCATAAGAGATTCGAATATAAAGGTAAAAAGAATGATATAACTGTTATTGATGACTACGCTCATCACCCAGTTGAAATAAAGGCTACATTAAGTACAGCAAAGAAAATGTCTCACAATAAAACAATCTGTGTATTCCAACCACACACTTATACAAGAACAAAAACTCTTTTCGATGATTTCGTTAAGTGTTTTGATGACTGTGATGAACTTATTTTAATGGATATATATGCAGCTAGAGAAAAAGATTTAGGTGAAATAAATTCAGACCAATTAGGAGATGCCATAAGAGCTCATGGAGTTAAATGTATTAATGTACATTCTCATGAGGAAGCATTAGAATATGTAAAGGCTAACTCATCAAAAGGTGACCTACTTTTAACAGTAGGAGCAGGTGATGTAGTTAAAGTTGGTGAACTTTTTTTAAAGTAAATTTTTAAAAAGACTATTTTATTTAAAAAAAGGCTATTTTATTAAAAAAATAGTCTTTTTTTGTTTGCATTATGATAAAAATAATGTTATCATTTACATGTAGTATTTTTCTTTTCTTGTGCAGTTTGATGAAAGCGATAACATACTTAATTAAAATTTAATTTTTCTACTAAGGAAAATATTGTTTAATTATTTTCGCAGTTCATCTATAATAGTGTACAAGGAGGAAGAATGCCATGTCTGTAACAATTAATAATATTGCAAAAGAAGCGGGTGTTTCTTTAGCTACTGTTTCAAGAGTTATAAATAACTCTGGATACGTAAAAGAAGAAACTCGTGAAAAAGTTATGAAAGTCATAAATAAATATAACTATACTCCTAGCGCTATTGCTAGAAGTCTTTCAAAAAATGTTACTAACACTATCGGAGTTATAGTTCCTGATATTACTAATCCATTCTTTGGATCTATAATAAAAGGAATAAGTGATGTTGCAGAAGCGAATGATCTTAACTTAATTCTTTGTGATTCTAGTGAAGACATTAATAAAGAAATTAAAGCTATTAAGACACTAAAGGAACAAAGAATTAGAGGAATTATCATTTGTCCAACCTCTGTTGAAAATGATTTAAATAGTGAATACCTAAAGGCTATAACTAGTTTAGGAATACCTGTAATCTTAGTTGATGGTAGTCTTAAATATCATAATTTCAATGGTGTTTTTGTGGACAACATCAAAGGTGCTTTTGATGCCACCGAGGCATTAATTAAAGAGAATCATACCGACATAGCTATAATAACAGGTCGTATGACATCTAAGCCAGCTCAAGATAGGTTATTAGGTTATGAAAAAGCATTGATAATGAATAATCTTCATATAAATAGTGGTTTAATTTTTTATGGAGATTATGAAGAAGAAAGTGGATATGAATGTACTAAAAAAATCTTATCAATGGAAAATAGACCTTCAGCAATTTTTGTATGTAACAATCTTATGACTTTAGGTTGCTTAAAAGCTTTAAGAGAAGCAAACATTGAAATATCAAAAGATATTTCTTTAATATCTTTCGATAATATACCTATACTAGATACTTTAGGTATAAACCTTAGCCATATAAATGGCCCAACTAGAGAGCTTGGAGAACTTAGTATGAATTTATTGATAGATTCTTTAAGCAATAAATCAAAAAAAGAATTAAGTAGTATAACAATAACTCCAGAACTTATTTTAAAAGGTTCTGAGAAGTTAATAAAATAATTCTAAATTTAATTTAGAATTTCATACATTTTAAAGTAAGCGTTACCACATACTAGAAATATTCCAAAATTAAAATCGTTAACAAAAAAATTTTTATTAAGAGGTGTAAAAGTTATGGATTTATCAAGTAAAATTAAAACAGCTGCTGAGTACATAAAAGGAAAAAGTAAATACAACCCAACAATAGGATTAATATTAGGATCAGGATTAGGTGCTATTGCAGATCAAATCGAAGATGCTGAATACTATCCATACAACGAAATTCCAAACTTCCCAGTTTCTACAGTTGAAGGACATGCTGGAAGATTAGTTATAGGAAAATTCCAAGGTAAAGAAGTTGTTGCAATGCAAGGAAGATTCCACTACTACGAAGGTTACTCAATGCAAGAAGTTACTTGCCCAGTAAGAGTAATGAGATTATTAGGAGTTGAAACTTTAGTAGTTACTAACGCTGCTGGAGCAGTAAATAAAGATTATACTCCTGGAGATTTAATGATAATATCAGATCACTTAAATTTATCTGGTTCAAATCCTTTAATAGGTAAAAACTTAGATGAATTTGGTCCTAGATTCCCTGATATGTCAAATGCTTATGACAAAGAACTTAGAACTCAAGTTAAAAATATAGCTAAAAATTTAGGAATAGAAGTAAGAGAAGGTGTGTATGCTATGTTTAGTGGCCCAACTTACGAAACTCCTGCTGAAATAAGAATGGCTAGAACATTAGGAGCAGATGCAGTTGGTATGTCAACAGTTCCTGAAGTTATAATAGCTAACCATAGTGGAATGAAGGTTATAGGCGTTTCATGTATGACTAACATGGCTGCTGGTATATTAGATCAACCTCTTAACCATGAAGAAGTTATGGAGACTTCAGCTAAAGTTAGAAAAACATTCATTGAATTAATGACTAATATCATCAAAGAAATTTAATAAAGTTAATTAAAAATACATTTTTTAACTTTTATTAAATACAAAACTAGTATAAAATAAAATAAAAAAACTTAAGAAAAGGAGAACAAAAGTGGATAGGTTTATTGGTGTAATAGGTCTTATATGTATTATTGGTGTAGCAGTTCTTTTTTCTGAAAACAGAAAGAAGATCAACTGGAGACTTGTTGTAACAGGTCTTTTACTACAAATTATTTTTGCTCTAATAATTTTAAAGTTCCCTCCAGGAAGAGCTGTATTCGAAGGTGTTAGTGCTGGAATAACTAAATTATTAGATTTTACTAGGGAAGGTACTTCTTTCTTATTCGGTTCATTACTTGATACAAATCAGTTTGGTATGATATTCGCATTACAAGTTTTACCAACTATTATATTCTTCTCATCATTAATGAGCGTACTTTATCACTTAGGTGTAGTTCAAGTAGTAATTAAATTTGTTGCTAAAGGTGTTTGTAAATTATTAGGAACAAGTGGTGCTGAAACTTTCAGTGCTGTTGGTAACATATTCTTAGGTCAAACTGAGGCTCCGCTTCTAGTTAAACCATACATAAAAAACATGACTAAATCAGAGTTATGTGCAATTATGGTAGGTGGTATGGCTACTGTTGCTGGTGGTGTTATGGCTGGTTACGTAGCTATGGGTGTTGACGCAGGTAGCTTACTTGCAGCGTCAATCATGGCAGCCCCTGCTGGATTAGTACTTGCTAAAATCTTAGTTCCAGAAACTGAAGAGCCAGAAACTAGAGGTGGCGGAAATATCGATTTTAAAGTTGAAAGTGAAAATGTTATTGAAGCTGCTGCAAACGGTGCTTCAGAAGGTTTAGGATTAGCATTAAACGTTGGTGCTATGCTTCTTGCATTCGTTGCTCTTATCGCTATGATAAACGCATTATTTGGATGGGTTGGTGGATTCTTCGGAATGCCTTACATAAGCTTAAACTGGATACTTGGTAGATTATTTGCTCCTATAGCATTTATAATGGGTGTTCCAGCAAAAGATATCTTTACTGCTGGTGATTTATTAGGTATCAAACTTGCTGTTAATGAGTTCTTAGCTTACTCACAATTAGGAACTTACATACATGCAGGTACTTTAGATCCTAAGACAATTATGATATTAACTTACGCACTTTGCGGATTCGCTAACTTAAGTTCAGTTGCAGTCCAATTAGGTGGTATAGGTGGATTAGCACCTGAGAAAAAACCAACTATAGCTAAGTTAGGATTAAAAGCGCTTTTAGGTGGTACATTAGCTACATTCATGACTGCAACAATTGCAGGTATATTATTCACTCCTTAATAAATAGGAAAAAACGTTTAGATTGTAATAAGTAAAAAAAGAACATTCTTGAATTAAGAATGTTCTTTTTTTTTATTTAAAATTATTCTACTACAACTAATTCTTTGTTTAATTTATTCAATCTTTCACAGCCATCTTCAGTAACTAAAACTAAATCCTCTATTCTAACTCCCATATCTCCTTGAAGATATATTCCTGGTTCTACAGAGAAAATCATACCTGGTTTAACTTCATCAGTATTAGTTGATCCAACATCACCAAAATCATGAGTTTCTATTCCTATTGAATGTCCTGTTCTATGAGTAAAGTATTTCCCGTAACCTTTACCTTCTATAACATCTCTAGCCGCTTTATCTATATCACAGAATCTAACACCTGGCTTAATCATTTCTATAGCCTTTTTATTAGCTTCTAAAACAGTGTTAAATATTTCTTTTTGATGTTCTGTGGGTTCACCAAAGAATACACATCTAGTCATATCTGAACAGTAGTAATCTTTTCTACATCCAGTATCTATTAAAACGCCCATTCCTTTTTCTAATTTTTGCTCTCCTGATTCTGCATGTGGATCTGCTGCATTAGCTGCAAAAGCAACGATTGGTTCAAATGAGTATCCTTGACAACCATACTCTGCATAACCTTTTCCTAAGATTTCTACTACCTCTTTTTCAGTCATTCCTTCTTTAAGGCTATTTATTGCTTTTTCTACTACTATGTCATTTATTCTTGAAGCTTCTTTCATTAAAGCTATTTCTTCATCATCTTTTCTCATTCTAACTCTATCAACTATAGGTGATCCATTAACAAATTTCTTTGCTGATTTTCTATCTAATAATTGAATTAAGAAATGTGCTTTCCAATCTTTATCTATTCCTAAAACTTCATCATGATCTATTATTTCATCTAAAATATCTATTGGATTCATAGTATCGTTATACCATAAAATATCAATACCTAAATCCTCATTTATTGGAAATAGTTCATTTACTATGAACTTTTGCTCACCTTTTGTATTTAAATAAAGTGTTATCATCCTTTCTCCTGGTGATATCCACTTACCTGTTAAATAAAATATTGATGCAGGTGAAGAAACTAACATTTGAGGTATATTATTTGCCTCCATAGCTTCTAAAATTCTTTTTACTCTTCCTTCTTTCACCCTAATCACTCCTCTCTAAATAGTTAAAATTCTTTAAATAAATTATATCATAGTTTCAAATTATCTAATAATTTATATAACTTTACTATTTGTAATATTTATTTTTTTATTTTATCCATTAATTTTTTTATTTTGTCCATTAAATTGTTATATAATATTTATAGTAAAAAAATACTTAATAAACAGGAGGTCTTAAAATTGAGAATAGCAGTAATATCAGATATACATGGAAACTTATATGCCTTAAGAGAAGTTTTAGAAGATATAGATAACCAAAATATTGATTCTATAATATGTTTAGGAGATTTAGTTGGTTATGGACCTCATCCTAATGAAGTAATAGCACTTATTAAGAGAAGAAATATTCTATCCTTAAAAGGTAATTATGATGCTTCTGTTGTGGATAATGATTATACATACATTAGAGATACAGAGATAAACTCTTTTTCTCTTCCTTGGACAGCAGCCGAACTAAGAACACCAAATAGATACTATTTAGATAACTTACCTAATGATCTTTCTATAAATGTATGTGGAAAATCTATTAAATTTGTTCATGGTAGCCCAAGAAGAATAAATGAATATCTAAGTGAAGATTATTCTGAATTAGATGAAATAATGAGCGAACTTAAAGAGGATGTTTTAGTTTGTGCTCATACTCATATTCCTTACGCTAAAAAGGTGGGAAACAAAGTTATAATAAATGATGGTAGTGTTGGTAAACCTAAAAACGGTAAACCTCATGCAACTTATGTGATCCTAGACTTCTCTAATGAATTTAAATTAAAAGTAGAAATGAAAACTGTTCCTTATGAATTTAAAAGAACTATGAAAGATATGGAAATGAAAAACTTTCCTCAAAAATTAATTTATTCTTATGAGTCTGGAAAAGAATAAAAATAAAGCTAGATTAATTTTAATCTAGCTTTATTTTTTAACAATCCTTATAACTACAACTTAAAACTCCTGCAATACTTAAATTTTTTAGTGGTGTCTTATCATTTCCATAAGTCTCTTTATATTCACCTGTTAAGTCACATCCAACCTTTATATTTTTTTCTCTCCATCCTTCTACATCTGTTAAATCATAAACTGTACCAAATATAGCTATATATGGTGGATTTCCATTCTTACCATCATATTTGCTAAGTTCATTTATGTTAAATTCCTTAACTTTATTTCTTTCTAAATAATCTATCTTATCATAAACAACTGTTCCAATTATAGGTAATTCAATCAATATACTTCTATCTCCATTACGATATTCATTAAAGAATGAAGTAAGATCACTTCCTAATTTTAATTTATTATAGGGATTCTTTTTAAATGTATCTATATTGCTTACATCATAAATTACTCCATCTACTGCTATATAAGCTGCATTTCCATTTTTCCCATCATAATTTTTTAACTCACCTAATGTTAAATCTCTATTGATAGCTTGAATATGCTTGCCTCTTTGACTTTCTTCAAAATCATGTAATATTGCTACTATTCTAGCTCCTTTTAAAACATCTCTATTGTCTTTATAATATTCATTAAACTCTTTAGTTGCATCAACTCCTAAAGGTAATTTTTTATAAGACCTTAATTTTAAAAATGATAGTCCAGTTACATCATAGACCATATCATCAATAGCCATATAAGAAGGTTTTCCATCCTCTCCATTATATTTTTTTAATTCTTCTGAACTCATTATTTTTAATGTTTTTTGCGGATAATATTCTTCTACATCCTCTATAAACTGAATTTCCTCTGGCTCTGCCAATAATCCTACATTAGGAATCTTAGATAACAAAGACAAATCTCTTTCATTATATTCATTAAATTCCTTAGTTAAATCTCTTCCTAACATTAATTCATTGTATGGACTCTTTTTAAATAAATCTATGTTTGTGACATCATAAATAACACCATCTATAGCAACATATTCAGGTTTTCCATTTTTTCCATTGAAACTAGCCAATTCTTCTGGAGTAAGAATTAACATATCCACCTCTTTATTCCTTGTTCTAAATCCTTCAAACTCTTGGAAAACAGCTTCTATTTTGTCCTTATATATTTTAGAATTTTTATCTTTTCTTGCTAAAGTCATTAAGTACTTTAATTTATTTATTTGTTCAAACTTATCTTCAAAAAAATTGCACATAAAAACTCCCCTATTGCATACTATATCTATATATTTCTATGTGGTTAATATTGCAAATGTTAATGTTTTATTGTAAAATCATTATTAATCGAACTAAATAAGATTTTTATTTACTATGAAGAGAAGAGTAAGCTTAGGAAGTAGCTAACAGCGAGCAGATTATGGTGTGAGTTCTGCAGTGAAGCCTATTCTGAAGAACATCTCTGAGTTTCTAACCGAAATCCACTTTGGAGAGTAGACTTAGACGGATTCAAACCGTTATACTTGAAGAACATTTTTGTGTTCATAAAGCCGGCTATTTTTATAGCAATTTGGGTGGTACCGCGAATAATGCCATTCGTCCCATTATCTTAATGTGGATGAAGGGCTTTTTTATTTGGAATAAAAACTTAATTAAGAAAGAGAGGAAACAATAATGAAAGATGTAGTTTTAGTAAAAAGTCTTTACAGAAACACTAGTGAATATAGTGATAAAAAAGTAAAAATATCAGGTTGGATAAGAACTTTAAGAGCATCAAATGCTTTTGGATTTATAGAAGTTAATGATGGTTCTTTCTTTAAAAACGTTCAAGTTGTTTTTGATAGTGCTAAAGTATCAAATTATAAAGAAATTTCTAAATTACCTATAAGTTCATCAATCTCAGTTATAGGAACTTTAGTTGAAACTCCAGATTCAAAACAACCATTTGAAATTCAAGCAGAAGAAATAATAGTAGAAGGAATGTCAGATTCAGATTATCCTCTACAAAAGAAAAGACATACTTTTGAGTACTTAAGAACAATAGCTCACTTAAGACCAAGAAGTAATGCTTTCTCAGCTACATTCAGAGTAAGAAGTGTTGCAGCTTATGCTATACATAAGTTCTTCCAAGATCAAGGATTTGTTTACACTCATACTCCAATAATAACTGGTTCAGATGCTGAAGGTGCTGGAGAAATGTTCAGAGTAACAACTTTAGACATGATGGCTCCTCCAATAGCTGAAGAAGGTGGAATTGACTTCTCACAAGATTTCTTTGGAAAAGAAACTAACCTTACAGTTTCTGGACAATTAAATGCTGAGTGTTTCGCTTTAGCATTTAGAAATATTTATACTTTTGGACCTACATTTAGAGCAGAAAACTCAAACACAGTGAAACATGCTGCTGAGTTCTGGATGATAGAACCTGAAATGGCATTTGCTGATTTAGTAGATGACATGGAAGTTGCTGAAAACATGTTAAAATACGTTATAAAATATGTTATGGATGAATGTCCAGAAGAAATAGCATTCTTCAACCAATTTGTTGATAAAGGATTATTAGAAAGATTAAACCATGTTGTAAGCTCAGAATTCGGAAAAGTTACTTACACTGAAGCTGTTAGATTACTTCAAGAATCAGGTAAAGAATTCGAATATCCAGTTGAGTGGGGAATAGATCTTCAAACTGAGCACGAAAGATATTTAACAGAAGAAATATTCAAAAAACCTGTATTCGTAACTGACTATCCAAAAGATATTAAAGCATTCTACATGAGATTAAACGAAGACGGAAAAACAGTTGCTGCTATGGATTGCTTAGTTCCTGGAATAGGAGAAATCATAGGTGGTAGCCAAAGAGAAGAAAGACTTGATGTTTTAAAAGCTAGAATGGCTGAATTAAACTTAAGTGAAGAAGATTACTGGTGGTACTTAGAACTTAGAAAATACGGTGAAACTGTTCACTCAGGATTTGGTCTAGGTTTCGAAAGATTAATCATGTACATCACAGGAATGGCTAACATAAGAGATGTAATTCCATTCCCAAGAACTACTGGTTCATCAGAATTCTAATAAAAAAAGAAGTGGATTTCTCCACTTCTTTTTTATTTAGTTTAATATTAATAGAATGATTATTTATTATACTATTGGCATCTTTTATTTGCTAATTCATATAATGTTCTAACACCGGCACCTGTACCGCCTACTGGACAATAATCTCCTTTTTTATCAGAGAATGCTGGTCCTGCTATATCTAAATGTAACCATGGTTTATTGTCAACAAATTCACCAATGAATAAACCAGCTGTTATTGTTCCTGCATATTTTCCACCTATATTTTTCAAATCTGCTATGTTTGATTCTATAAGCTTATTGTAATCTTCAAAGCTAGGCATTTGCCATACCTTTTCTCCAGTTTCCTTTGCAGCTTCTCTTAATTCCCCATAAAATTCATCCTTGTTAGTTAATACAGCTGTAACATCTTCACCTAAAGAAACCACAGCGGCACCAGTTAAAGTAGCTACATCTATAACCTCACTAGCTTTTTCTTTTTCTATAGCATAAGTTACAGCATCTATTAAAGTAAGTCTTCCCTCAGCATCAGTATTTAAAATTTCTATTGTCTTACCAGCCATAGAACCAATTATATCTCCTGGCTTATATGCATGACCTGATATTAAGTTTTCACAAGCAGCAACTACAGCTATTACATTTATTTTTAGATTTTTCTTAGCTATAGCACTTATAGCTCCTATAACAGCAGCAGCGCCTCCCATATCAGCCTTCATTGTAACCATTCCTGCATTAGTTTTTAAAGAATATCCACCTGAATCATAAGTTAATCCCTTTCCTACTAATGCTAATCTATTATCCATATTATCTCTATCACCAAAATATCTCATTACAATAAGTCTTGGTAGATTATCTGAGCCCTTTCCTACTGATAAGAAAGATTCCATTTTTAATTCCTCTATTTGTTTTTCATCAAAGACTTCAACTTCAAAGCCATATTTTGAACCTATATTTTGAACTTCTTCAGCTAAAGTCTCTGGATACATCTTGTTAGCAGGTTCATTTACTAAATCTCTTGCTAAACAAGTAGTTTCTGAAAGTAAAATTGCTTCACTAACAGCTTTTTCACAACGTTCTATATCCTCTTCTTTAATGTTATGTCCACCAATATGAATAGTGACATCGGCCTCTTCTTTTTTATTACTCTTGTATTTATTAAATGTATATGATGATAAAGCTAATCCTTCTACCATTGCTTTTAAAGTATCTTCTATTCCTATATTATCTACTGAATCAAATCTTAAGAAAACACTTTCACTCTTCAATCTCTTAATCTCATTTACGACTTTACCAAAGGCTCTTCTTAATTTTTCTTTAGTTAACTCTTTTGATTTTCCAAGACCTAATAAAATTACATCTTGTATATCCTCATTAGTCATTCTATTTATACTGAATATTTCTCCATAAGCTCCTTTAAATTGGCCTTTTTTCTTAAGTATATCTATCTTACTGTTAATTTCTTCATTAGGTATCTTTGTTTCATCTTCAAAATATGGGATTAATAATGCATTTGTTTCTGTACACTTTGTTTTCTTTACTAAAAAATTATACATTTATTTTCCACCTCTTTAAATTTTTATAATTAATATATCACATTTGTTTTTAATAATCTATTTTTAATATATATCTAAAGTTAAAAAAAGTATGTAACCTAGATTACCAGATTTAATATAAAGGCTCTTTTTTAAATCAACACTCACTAAAAAAAGAATCAATAAAAAAAAAGCTTAACTATAAAGTTAAGCTTTATGCTAATCCAATAATAGATAATATACGTTCTCTAACATTATTTCTATCATTATTTATTTTGTTTAAGAAGGAAACACGCTCTTCACTATTTCTGAAAGCTTCCTGTGGAATTGAAATATAATCAATTGAAGATATAAATATATATATATTTCCCCTAAAAGAAGAAATTTCTCTTATGATTTTCCATGGATACATTCTTTCTTCAATTCCTTCATTGTATTTTATTTTTAACCCATGACTCATAACCTCAACTGTACACTTACCAAACATGTTTTTACTCTCTAGAAAGTTTACTTTTTCATTTATACTTTCCTCTATTATCTTTCTATTTTTAATATTGCATATTATAGAAAAAATAAGCCATGCTAGTAAGGTAATTGCATAAAAACTATTGTTAAGATTTTTACTAGCCTTAATGAACACCATGGTCATTACAAATACAAATACAGCTCCTAAGATCTCAAACAAAATCCATATGAAAAATTCTCTGCTTATAAATTCTTTTCGACACTTTACAAATTCATTTTTGCCTAAAATAAATTCTAACATATACGCTTTCTACTCCCCTTAAGCAATCTAATTCTCAACTTCCCAATATTTATATAAATAATTTTACCATAGCTTTTTCGCATAAACTATTATGAACATATTACAATTGAAGTTTTTTACAAAATCTTAATTCTTAAAATTCCAGTTCAATTATTCTTCCTTCTTTTAAACTTTTTTTAACGTCTATTATTCTTTGATTTGAAGAACCTCTAAATTTAAGTCCATCTTCTTTATTATCTATTTCAAATTTTCCATCAACCAATACATCTATATTCTCTAAAAATTCTTTCCACTTATTAAACTCATCAGCCTTTTCTAATAAGTGTTCAAATCTATATCCAGTATAGCTCCAAACATTTAATCCAAAGTCTTTAGCTGCCTTAGCTATATATATGAACTTATTAGCTTGTTCTAATGGATCTCCACCACTAAATGTTACTCCATCTATAAAAGGATTTTCTGATAAGTCTTTTATTAATTCATCTATGTCCATTTCCTCACCACCATTAAAGTCGTGAGTATCTGGATTAAAACATCCTCTGCAATTATGTCTACATCCTTGTGAAAAGAAAACTCTTCTTATTCCTGGTCCATTTACTAAACTCTCATAGGCGATTCCTGATAATCTAATGGTATTACTCATAAAAAATTACCTCCTGCTTTATTATATGTTCCTTTTTTTTAATTTAACTGTTTAAAAATGCTTACTATTGTTAATTATTAAAATAAGTATTTAATTAGGGGGTACACAATGAATAATCAAAACTTATTTTTAAAAATTGAGAAGCATTTATTAGAGGATAATAAACCATCCATATTCTTAAATCAAATTAAGGATGAAGAATCATTTAAAAATTCTTCTTTTAATATTTTCAACCAACTTAATAAAGAAAATCAAATCGACCAATCTAATCCTTGGACTCATACATTAAATGTAGTAGACCTAGCTTCAAAATACAAAGATTTATCTAACGACCCAAAAGCTTTTATGTGGTCTGCATTCTTCCATGATATTGGAAAAGCGAGAACTTTAAACCCAATACACGATAGAGTTGGAGGAGAAATAACTAGAAGAATCCTTAGAGAATATAGCGATGATGATACTCTAAATGAAAACATAATAGCACTAGTAAAGCATCATTCTGCACCGGCTTTTGTCCTAAATAGAATTTCATATAGCATTATAGATTTAATAAATACAACTGATATTCATGATGTGGCTTTATTATCCTTATGCAATAAATTAGGCAATATACATTCTCAAAAAAATAACTTAGAAACTTATCTTTTGGATAGCAATAAATTTCTTCAAGTCATGTCTAGTAAAACCTGTGTTACATTCAAAGAAATCATAATCTAAAAAAAGGGTTATATTAATAGAATCTTACTTTGAAACTATTAATATAACCCTTTTATTTATACAACTATTAAATTATCATCAACTTCATTTTTTTCGATGTCACTTATAACATTCTTTATCCACTTTCCAGACTTTAATCTTACTAACTCAAATATTATTTTTAAAAATTCTTCTGTACATATTAAGAAATAGACTCCATAAATAGGTAATGAAAATACAGTAGCACCTAAGAATGCCATAGGAACAGCATAAAGCCATATAGTTCCGCATTGAACTAGCATAGAATAAGTTGTATCTCCGCCACCTCTAAAAACACCAACAATCATAACCATATTAAAAGCTCTTATTGTGAAGAATAATCCTATTACTCTTAAAACCTTAACTGTATCTAAATAAGTACCTTGACTTACATTGAAAGGCTTAAGTGCTAATGGTGCTGTTATCCATATTAAAACTCCTAAAACAAATCCAACACCAACAGCTATAATAGCTATATTTTTAGCATATTCTCTTGCTATCCCCTCCTCATTAGATCCTATTTTATTTCCTATCATTATTGATGAAGCCGTAGCTAATCCTATTAATAAAACCATAAACATGTTATTTAAGGTAGTAGCTATTTGCATACTGGCAACAGCATTAGTTCCTATCCTAGCATAGGCAATAGAATAAGCTGTCATACCTAGTGACCATATAATTTCGTTTGCTATAACAGACCAAGAAGTTTTAAAATAAATTTTTACAAAGTTAAAATCAAAGGATATAAGTTCATTTAACTTTAATGCTACTTTATTCTTTCTAAAGTAAACAAAAGAAACTATAAATATCATTTCAATTAATCTAGCTATTGTAGTTGCTAAAGCAGCTCCACTAACTCCCATAGGTTCAAATCCTAGGTTCCCAAATATAAATACCCAATTTAAAAATGCATTTATTAAAACCCCAACCATACTAGCATACATAGGAACTTTAGGTTGCTCTGTACTTCTTAAAGCTGAAGAATACGCTTGAGTAAAATTAGTAAAAATACAACTTATAGCAACAATCTGTAAATATCGCGCTCCTAATTCTATTACTCCCAAATCATTAGATAGAATATTCATTATTTCATAGGAAAAAAATCCAGAGCCTAAAGCAAAAATAGTTGATACTATAAGTCCAATAGATATATCTAACCCTAAAACTTTTTTTATATTTTTCAAATCTTTCTTACCCCAAAACTGAGACATAAAAACGCTAGCTCCAGCATTTATTCCAAGAATACATAGTGTAAAAATAAATATATATTGGTTTGCTAACCCAACAGATGCTATAGCTTCTTCACCTAGTTTACCTACCATTAAATTATCAACTAAATTTAATGATGATGTAATAAAACTTTGTATAGTAATAGGAACAGCCATCATTATCATAGTAGATAAAAAATCTTTATTTTTAAAAGCTTTAACCAAAATTAATCCCCCTTTTTTAAAACTACATAAAAAAATAAAAGCAAATGGGTAGTCTTTAGCCGCCCATCTGCTTTTAAATCCTATTTATTGTCTAATAAATAAGGTCTATAGTCAATATGATTCCATACTTATTCACATTACTTTAAAATATTTATAATTAAAACCTTTAGCTACCCAAATTTTTACTGGAATCTCTCATAGTTTTTATTGTATAATATACATCTCACTGTAATTTTCAGTGAAAGTACACCAAATTACTAACAATAATACGTTCAAAAAATTATCCACAGAATATTTTTTTGAAACTTATCCACAGTTGTTAAAATAAAAAATAATCCACAGCCAATTAAAATTTATTTGTCTGTGGATTATTTTCAGTTTTAATTCATATTTCTTATAATTTCATTTCCAAATTCTTTAGTAGAAGCACTTCCACCTAAATCAATAGTTAAAACTTTTCCTTCCTCAAAAACCTTTGTTAAAGACATTTCTATTTTTTCCGCATATTCATATTTTTCTAAATATCTTAACATCATTATTGCTGATTGAATTAATGCTGTAGGATTAGCTAAATTTTTTCCTGCTATTTGAGGTGCGCTTCCATGCACAGCTTCAAAGACTGCAAAGTCATCCCCAATATTAGCTCCTGGAACAATTCCTAATCCTCCAACTAATCCTGCACACAAATCTGATAAAATATCTCCATAAAGATTTGGCATAACTAAAACATCATATTTATCAGGATTTAATACTAAATTCATAGCAGCAGCATCAACTATTAAATCCTCATGCTCTACTTCGTTCTTTTCACATTCTTTTCTAAACACATCTAAAAATAAACCATCAGTTAGCTTCATAATGTTAGCTTTGTGTACACCTGTTATTTTTTTTCTCTTGTTATCTTTAACATATTTACAAGCAAAATTAACTATTTTTTCACAGGCGCTCTTTGTTATTATTTTTATGCTCTCTGCGCCATAATCCCCTAGCTTATGTTCTATTCCTGCATATAAATCTTCAGTATTCTCTCTAACTATAACTAAATCGACATCTGAATACCTTGACTTTATTCCTTTAAAGCTTTTTACTGGTCTTAAATTAGCATAAAGATTTAATTCTTGTCTTAAAGTCACATTTACACTTTTAAATCCGTATCCTATAGGCGTTGTTATTGGGCCTTTTATAGCTACCTTATTTCTTTTTATTGATTCTATAACTTCTCTTGGAAGAACTTCTCCAGAGATTTCAATTTGCCCTTCGCCAGCTTGTACTTCTTCCCATTCTATTTCTGCACCACTAGCACTTACAACATTTTTCATAACCTCTACTATTTCTGGTCCTATTCCATCACCTGGTATTAAAGTTACTCTATTCATAAATTCTTCCTCCTTAAATTATCTTCTTCTCTTATGATAATTTATTTTTCCACCGGCTTTTATGATTTCTTTTTCTTCTTTCGATAAATTTATCTGAACAAGTATCTCCGTATTTTTAGTGATATTTTTAACTTGTAAAACACCATTTTCTAAATTATTAAAAATATCCTCAATAATAAACTCATCCATTAACTCTATAGAATCGTAATCTTCTTTACTACTAAACTCCATAGGGATTATTCCACTATTTATTAAGTTCGCCTTATGAATTCTAGAAAAGGATTTAGCAATAACTCCTTTTACTCCAAGATATAGAGGTGCTAATGCCGCATGTTCTCTACTTGACCCTTGTCCATAATTCTCCCCAGCTATTATAAAACCACCATTATTTTCTTTAGCTCTTTTAGGAAAATCTTCATCAATAGTATTAAAACAATACTCAGATAAGTATGGTATATTACTTCTAAAAGGAAGCAACTTAGAGTTTGAAGGCATTATGTGATCTGTAGTTATATTATCTTCAACCTTCAATAAAACTTTTCCACATATTTTCACTTCAAGCTTTGAGTTAACAGGAAAACTCTTTATATTAGGTCCCTTTATAATATTTTCACTCTTATCCATAGAAGGACTTAAAATCATACTATCATCTATCAAGAAATTGTACTCTTCTTTCTCTTCTAAGTTTATATTTAACTTTCTAGGATCTGTTAAAACTCCTTTTAAAGCTGAAACTGCCGCTACTTCTGGACTAACTAAATAAACCTTAGCTGATAAAGTTCCACTTCGTCCATAGAAATTTCTATTAAAAGTTCTAAGTGAAACTTCATTAGTTCCTGGAGATTGTCCCATTCCTATGCAAGGACCACAAGAATTTTCTAATATTCTAGCACCAGAACTTATGATATCTCCTAACGCTCCGTTTCTAGAAATCATCTCCATAACTTGTCTTGATCCTGGAGCAATAACTAAACTTATATCCTTGTTAATTTTTCTTCCTTTTAGTATTTTAGCTACCTTCATTAAATCTTCATAAGAAGAATTTGTGCAACTACCAATAGCAACCTGATCAATCTTTATTTCTCCAACATCTTTAACTTTTTTCACATTATCGGGACTATGTGGAATTGCAACTAAAGGCTCCAATTCACTTAAATTAATTGTCATTTCTTCATCATAAAAAGCATCTTCGTCTGCTTTTAATTCACGGTAGTCCTCTTCTCTTCCTTGTTTTCTTAAAAATTTTAATGTATTTTCATCACTTGGGAATATTGATGCGGTTGCTCCAAGTTCTGCTCCCATATTAGTTATAGTGGCTCTTTGAGGAACAGTAAGAGTATTCACACCATCACCAGCATACTCATATATTTTTCCCACTCCACCCTTAACAGTTTCTATCCTTAAAACTTCTAAGATTATGTCCTTTGCAGAAACCATGTTCTTAAGCTTTCCTGTTAAATTAACTTTACAAACCTTTGGAACAACTATTTTATATGGTTTTCCTGCCATAGCTAAAGCAACATCTAACCCTCCTGCTCCAATAGCTAACATTCCACATCCACCTGCTGTTGGCGTGTGACTATCCGACCCTATTAAGGTTTCTCCTGGACATGAAAATCTCTCTAAAAAAACTTGATGACATATTCCATTACCAGGCTTTGAAAAATGAATCCCATATCTATTAGCAACAGTTTTTATATACTTGTGATCATCTGCATTTTCAAACCCTTGTTGAAGCATATTATGATCAACAAAAGCTACACTTCTCTTCGTCTTTACTCTATCTATATCTAAAGCTTCTAATTGAAGATATGCCATAGTTCCTGTAGAATCCTGAGTTAAAGTTTGGTCTATTTTTATTCCAATAAAATTTCCTGTTTTAAGTTCGCCTTCTACAAGATGAGTTTTTAATATCTTATAAACTAAATTATCCCCCAAATTTATTCCTCCTCTTTATTTATTGCTCATTTTAAAATATTTTTATCTTTAAAAATATAAATATATTTTTTTACTGATGCCCCATTTATTTATCAATAAAAAAATTTTCTATTTAATACAATAATCTTTATAAAGTTGTACTATTTCTTTGTCAAATAAGCTTCTCTTCAGCATTACTGAAAGTTCTCTAACCTTTTCTAAAAGACAACTTGCCTCTCCTTCTTTTAGAATAATTCCATACTCTTTGAACTTATTTACCAAAGCTGCTTTTCCAGAATGTTTACCTATGACTATTTGTCTTTGTAACCCTACTTCATCTGGATTAAAAGCTTCATAAGTTTTAGGATTTTTAAGAGCCCCATCTGCGTGAATACCTGATTCATGTCTAAACATATTATCTCCAACAATAGCTTTCCATGCAGGTAATTGTCTTCCTGAAGCCTTAGATACATATTCTGATACCTCTTTAAACATTTCTGTTTTAACTCCAATATCATATCCATGAACATATTTTAAACCCATAAGCACCTCTTCTAAAGCCGCATTTCCAGCTCTTTCTCCAAGACCATTAACCGTAACTCCTATATGATTTGCTCCCCCTAAAATTCCAGCTATAGCATTTGCTGTGGCCATTCCAAAGTCATTATGAGTATGCATTTCTACATCAATATTAGTATTTTTCTTAATCATTTCGATCTTTTCTCTTATACTAAATGGATCCATAACTCCAACAGTATCACAATACCTAAATCTATCTGCTCCAGCCTTTTTAGCTTCCAATATAAATTGACAAAGGAAATCATCATCTGCCCTTGATGCATCTTCTCCATTTACAGAAACATATAAACCATTTTTCTTTGCAAACTCTACAGAATTAATCATATTTTCTAAAACCCATTCTCTAGAGCTCTTAAGCTTATGCTTTATATGGATATCAGATACAGAAATAGATATAGCAACTGCATCAACTCCACAATCAATAGATTCTTCTATATCCTTTTTATTTGCCCTATTCCAGGCCATTATGCTTGGTTTAAGATTTTTCTTACATATTTCCTTAATAGCCTTTTTTTCATCTCCTCCCATAGTTGGAATACCAACTTCTAATTGATCAACGCCTAGTTCACTTAACATACTTGCAATTGTAATTTTCTCGTGATTAGCAAAAACAACACCTGCAGTTTGTTCTCCATCTCTTAATGTAGTATCAACTATATAAATCTTTTCTCCAGTATTTTTATCTATAACCGCCAAATCAATTTCCCCCTTTCATTTTTAAAGAGTATCTTATCACAGTGATAAAGCTTTTTCTATATACTCTCATAATAAAAATATTTATATGTTTAAACTAAAAAAAGATGACTAAAAGTCATCTTTTTTAATTTCATATAATTATATAGCTAATTTTAATTGTTCTTTTAATTCATTTGTGCAGAAAGAAGCATCTACACTATCTAAATAAATCTTTTTATAGTCTTCAAAATCTATATTAAAAGCTTTATCTACATTTTCAAATTCTTCAGTAAGAGTTATATTAGAAACTGTTCTATTATCTGTACTTAAGTTAACTTTTATATCATCCTTATGATATTTATAGATAGGATGTTCTTCATATTTAGCTACACCCTTTGTATCTATATTACTCTTAGGACACATTTCTAATGTTACTCCCTTATTTTTAACTAAATTATACGCTTCCTCATCATTAAATATAAATAATCCATGACCTATTCTCTCGGCACCTAAAAGTTCAATGGCATCTCTAACATTTTTTCCGTAACCAGTCTCACCTGCATGTATTGTAACTCTAAATCCAGCTTCTCTAGCCACCTTCATTACTTCTTCATAAGGTTTAACGAAGTTTTCTAATTCACAACCAGCTAAGTCTATAGCAACAACACCTTTTCCTATGAATTTCTTACCAGCCTCAATAACTTCATAAACACTATCTACAGAGTGATGTCTTAAGCATGATAATATTACATTACCTCTTATATCATAAAGCTCCTCTGCTTTTCTTATTCCTTTTATTACACTAGATATTACCTCTTCTTGAGTCATGCCTTTTTCTAAGTGGAATAATGGAGCAAATCTTATTTCTATATACTTTACATTTTCTTTGTTTGCATCTTCCATTAACTCAAATGCTACTCTTTCTAGATTTTCTGGTCTTTGTAATATACTTACAGGAAGATCAAATCTCTTTAAGTAATCATCTAATGATTCGCACTCTTCTGGAATAACTAATAATTCTTTTACCTTATCATAATCATAGTTATCTAATTCAATTCCTTCTTTTTTAGCTAATTCAATTGCTGTTTCAACTCTTAATGATCCATCTAAGTGACAATGTAATTCTATCTTTGGTAAATTTAATAAATTCATTTAAATATCCTCCATTAACTTAATTATTTATCTTATTATTCAATCTATAATTTCATAACATAAAAGCTTAGCTTTAATTTTATTTAATATCAAAGAATTTAATATTTGAAACTAATTTAGATAAAAAATTCAAAAAAAAATTCTTGATTACGAAGAAAGCAAATAGGCTTTCTTCGTAATCAAGAATTCTCGGTTCTTGGTAGAAACCCCCAATCCATATCATTAGGGTTATACGAAGTAACGTTTATTTTTATTTATTTTACCACATAAAAATTTATAGTCAATAATATTTTGTTAAATTTAAGACAATTCCATTTTAAACATAAAAAAGAAAAATCTATACATATATTTTAAGATTTTCTTATTTTATAAAATTTATAATCCTATAACGGTTTTTAAACTAAATAATACATCTTCAAAATATAAATTATAGATTTTTCTATTTAAAACTTGCCTATATTCCTATTATAAAAGCATTAAACGCAATGGTAAGCTTTTTTATTACCTTCTAAGTGAGAACATCTATCTTCTCTTTCTTGGTATTTTCCTGGACCAAATCTTTCATCAAGACTTAGGTATCCAGTAACTCTTGATACTCCTTGAATATCTTGACTTCCACAATTAGTACATTTGCACTCATTGTTGTGAAGATATGTTCCACAGTTTTTACAGTATCTTATATGGAAGTTAATACCCATATAACTTATATTAGTTTCCTTATAAGCATAGTTAACTATTTTCATTATAGTTTCTGCATTTGGACAATCATCAACTTCTATATAACTAATATGTCCACCATTACATAATTTATGATATGGTGCTTCTATATCAATCTTATTTTTTATTGATATTGGACAATAAACTGGAACATGATAACTATTAGTGTAGTAATCTTTATCTGTTACCCCTTTAATAATTCCAAAAGCCTTTTGGTCTTGCTTTATAAATTTACCTGATAAACCTTCTGCTGGTGTAGCATAGCAACTCCAGTTAAGTTTAGTTTCCTCAGCTAATCTATCACAATATTCTCTTATTCTTTCAACTATCTTTAATCCTAGCTCTCTAGCTGCCTCATCTTCACCATGATGCTTTCCTGTTAAAGCTATTAAAGTTTCCGCAACTCCTATAAATCCAATTCCCCAAGTTCCTTGCTTTAAGATTGGTTCGATTGAATCATCTGGTCCTAAGTTTTCTGCACCTTTCATTAATCCTTGACCTGCTACGAAAGGTAGATCCTTAACTCTTAAGTTCTTAAGAACTCCATATCTATGCATTAAAGATTCTTTAGCTATTCTTAATCTATCATCTAATAGCTCAAAGAATTTATTAATGTCCTTCTTTGCTAATATTCCAAGTCTAGGAAGGTTTATAGTTGTAGGGGCTATATTCCCTCTTCCTTTACATCCTGGCTCACCATTAACATTTTTCATAAGATAAGTTCTACATCCCATAGTTGCTGGCATATATCCTTTATCATAATATTCCTTATTAAAGTCCGCATCGATATTCATGAAAGTTGGATTCATTCTTTTAGCTGCTACTCTACATGCTAATTCATATAAATAGAAGTATGGATCTTCAGTTTCTCTATTTACACCTTCTTTTACTCTAAAGATTATGTTAGGGAATATTGGTTGTTCTCCTCTTCCTAACCCTTTTTCGTATTCTAATAAGAATATTTCACAAACTAAAGCCGCATCTTCATTATATGGTATTCCTAAGTTTAATGAACTAAATGGAACTTGAGATCCAGCTCTTGAATGCATTGTATTTAAGTTATAAACAACACCTTGCATTGCTTGGTGTACTCTTTCTCTTAATTTCTTCTCTACTAATTCATCTAACTTAGCACCTTCTAAGCCTAAACCTATATACTCTTCTCTTATTTCTTGTCTTGTAGGCTCTACAAACACACTCATATCATTATCAAAGTCTGGGTGTGATTGACCTCCAAACATATCATTTTGAGTTGATTGTAATAAAATACATGATAATTCCGCTGCTGTCTCTATTCTTCTTGGTGCATTAATAGTTCCGTATCCAGTGTTAAATCCACTTTGTAATAACTCACCAGTTGGTATGTGTAAGCAGTTTGTAGTTAAGTTATAACTATCTAAATCATGATAATACACATCTCCATTTTCATGAGCTTTTGCTAATTCTTTAGGCATTGTAGCTAAGTTATACCATTTGTTAGATTCTGAAGCTATTCTTAAAAGTTTTGATGAGAAGTTATTTCCTACGTTAGCATTATCTCTATCTGTCTCTACTCCGATCTTACTTATAGCTTTCATTAAATCTGATTTAATCTCTCTAACTTTTGTTCTTTCAGTTCTATATGCCTTATATGCTGTTGCTACTTTATTAAACCCATTATCTCTTAAAGCTTTTTCTACTAATACTTGAATTTCTTCAACAGTAACATCTGTCTTACCAGACATCTCTATATAATTAATTACCTTCTGTATAGTATCTAAAACTTGACTTTCTCTTATTGTAATACCAACTTCATTGGCCGCTCTCTTTATAGCATTTGCTATTTTATCCGCATTAAATCTTGATTCTCTACCGTCCCTTTTCACAACATGTAGCATTCTTACTTCCTCCACTCCACTATATCTTGTACTCGAATCATTATACTCTACTATTAGTAGTTATGCTAATTTTTAAAAATCCTTATACTTAAAAAATTACTTATTATCTCCCTTTTTTCTTCTTTTTCTTAACCTATATTCAATTTTTCTTTAGTTGACATTAGTAAAAACTTATTCACTACTTCTCCATATGATGAATAATATTCCATATAATGTAACATAATAAATATATGAAATTTAATCCATAGGAGGTATTTAAATGAAAAAAATCACCTTAATTTCTTTTCAATTAATAATAAGTTTATTAATTGGATTATTTCTTGGGAATTTAATAATGCCCTTAAAAACTTCTGAAAAAATAGATACATTAAAAAAGATAGATTCAGTAAAACTTACATTTAACGAGGAAGATATAACTAATTATAATTCTGAAAATATATCTTTAGAAACTTTAAGTCCATATACAGGTAATATATTAGAATCAACCTCAATTGATAATATACCTTTTATATGTATAGTTGAAAATTCTAGAGAAGCTCGTCCACAAAGTGGACTTTCTGAAGCTGATATAGTTTATGAAACTATGGCTGAAGGTGGAATACCTAGATTCCTAGCTGTCTTTTATGAGAATTCTCCTGAAGTTATTGGTCCAGTTAGAAGTGTCCGTCCATACTTCTTAGATATATCTAAAGAATATGATTTACCTTTTGCTCATTGTGGTGGAAGTGCTCAGGCGTTAGCCACTATATCTAGTGATGATTCCTTAAACAGTATAAACGAGATAGCTAATGGAAGTGCTTTCTGGAGAGACAATACAAGAAAGGCACCTCATAACCTTTATACTTCTGCTAAAAATATAAGAAACTTTATTTCACAAAAAGATTATAATTATTCAAAAGATAATAACTTAGAATTCATAGATAATGCTCTTCTAGGTTCTTCAAATTATATATCTGAAATAGATCTTAACCTAAGTAATTATTATAATACATCCTATAACTATGTAGATGGATTTTATGAAAAGTATATGGATAAAGAGCTTTCTACTGATAAAAATACTGGAGAACCTTTAAAATTTAAAAATATAGTGATACAAATAACTGACATGAATGTTCAAGCTGATAATACTCATTTAGACATAGATTTAGTTGGTAGTGGAGAAGGCTATTTATTATCTAATGGTAGAATGGAGAAAATCCACTGGAAAAAAGAAGATTCTGATAGTAAAACTATATTAAAAACTGAAGATAATACTCCCGTATACCTATCAAGAGGTAATACTATTTGGCATATAGTAGACGAAAAATCTTCCATATCTTTTAAGTAATTTTATAATTAAGTTCATAAGTAAACCGTTTTCTCTATTAATAATCTGTTTTAATATATTATTAACAGATTATTTTCTCTTTGTACCATTATCAATATTGATAATGGTATCACTATTGATATATAATGCATTTAAAGAGAAAAATAAACTTAATTCTCACAGATTTAAATATCTGCTGGATTTTAGTAGAAATTATCTAAGGATACTAACTTGATATAAAGCCATTTATAAAATGAATTATTTTTAGGTTAGTAACTATACGATAAAATGATTGGGGGCATATAAAATGCAAAAAATCGCTATAATAACAGACAGTTCTTGTGACTTAACTATAAATGAAATAAAAGAATATAACATCAATATATTACCATTAAAAATAATATATAAAGACAGAGAATATAATGACATTTTTGATATAACACCAGATCAAGTTTATGAAAGTTTACATGTTGAAGTTCCAACAACTTCGCTATGCAGTCCTGATTATATAAACTCAGTATTAGATAAATTAGAAGCAGAAGGATATACTCATATAATAGGTATATTTATCTCTAGTGCATTATCAGGTACATTTAATGCTGCTAGATTAGTTATTGAGGAACGTACTTCTATCAAATCTTATTTATTTGATAGTAAGATAATAGGATATCCTTTAGGAGCTATAGTTTTAAAAGCTGCTGAGCTTGTTAAAGAAGGAAAAAGCTTTGAAGAAATAGTTGCAGCACTTCCAAGCATAAGAGAAGCTACAACAGGTTACTACACTCTTAATACATTAGAATATTTAAGACGTGGTGGAAGAATAGGTAAGGTTTCTGGAACAGTTGGAGACTTGCTTCACTTAAAACCAATAATATCAGTTGATGAACATGGTGCTTATTGTACTATTGCAAAGGCAAGAGGAAGAAAGCAATCATTAAAGAAGCTTACTAGCATAATTTTAGAACATCTTGATGAAAGTAAATGCGATATAGCAGTTCTTCATGGTATGGCAGAAGAAGAAGCTAACCAAATTCTTGCTTCAATAAAAGATCATCCTAATCTATTAAATTCTCAAGTAAGAGAAATAGGTGCTGCTATGGGTGTTCATGCTGGACCAGGAATGGTAGGAGTTTCAATTCAAAAGGAAATTTAATTATGTATAATGATGAATTTATAAAAGCTGAAGAAAAACGCCTTTATGATGAATATAAAAAACAGGTAGCTAATCTGAAAAAAGTACAAAAAGAAAAAGATGCAGTAGGACAAGTCTTTACTAAAGGACTTCTTCCTATATACGCCTTATATATACTTAGTATTAAGCCTACCAATGGAAATGATTTAGCTCAAAAAATTGGTGAACAGACTAATGGTCTTTGGATTCCTAGCACAGGAGGTATTTATCCTCTACTAAAAAAACTAGAAAAACAGGGTTTTGTAGTAGGTATGTGGGACGATCCCAAAAGAAAAATACAAAAAGTATATTCTTTAACACCAGAAGGTTTCAAGGAATTTGAAGAAAAAAAACATCTACTAAAACCTAAAATAAAAGAAGCTTTAGAAGTTTTCAAAATAATATATTCACATCTTTATAATGAAACGGAAAGATTCTAAAAGAGAAATCATCTCTTTTAGAATCTTTTGTTTTTAATAGTATTATTCAGCTTTAATAGCTGCTACTGGACAACTTTCTTCTGCTTCTTGTGCTGCATCTTTACTATTTTCTGGTACTTCATCAACAATTGCATGTGCTTTTCCATCATCATCCATATCAAAAACATCTGGAGCTATTGATGGACATAATCCACATCCAATACATGTATCTTTATCTACTACTGCTTTCATTTTTGTTTCCTCCTTAAAAATTTATTTTAACAATAATAGTATTCTCCAAATCAAATATTCTATTACTATTTACCATAATAGAATCTAAAATCTTTTTAAAAAAATAGAGATATAACTCTAGTGAGTTATATCTCTTATTTTTATTAATATAAACCTTCAAATATTAATGAATATAGTGAATTTTCAGCAACATAATCTTCTGCTTTTCCATTCTCTAAAGCTTCAGTTAAATCTACGTTTATTGGTAATTCTCCTATTAAAGGAAGACCTAAATACTCAGCATGCTCTTCTGAAGATTTTTTGCTAAATACTTTCATCTTCTTACCACAATCACACTCTATGTAAGCCATGTTTTCAACTACACCTCTTACATTGACATTCATTTTATGAGCCATAGTAACTAGTTTCTTAACTATCATTGATACCATGTCTTGAGGCGTTGAAACTATTATTAATTCCTTTATAGGGAATGTTTGCATTACTGTTAATGTTATGTCACTTGTTCCTGGTGGCATATCTATTAATAAATAATCTAACTCTTCCCAATCAGTATCTTTAAACATTTGATTTAATACCCCTGTAACCATTGGGCCTCTCCAAATTACAGGATCATCTTCAACTTCCATAAGCAAGTTCATTGAAATTACTTTTATACCTAAGTCAGTTTTTACAGGAACAAATTTAACTTGTTTTCCTTCACTGTCCATAGCAATTATATCTGCTCTTTTTTCATTTATACCAAAGAATCTTGGCATTGATGGACCAGTTATATCAGCATCTAAAACACCAACTTTATATCCCTTTTTAGCTAATTGAGTTGCTAATATTCCAGTAACAGTCGACTTACCAACTCCACCTTTACCACTTATAACTCCTATAACATTTTTAATGTTTCCATAGTTAGTTCCTAATTTTGCTGGTACTGATGAATTACATCCTCCATCTTTACTAGCTGAACTACATTTATCTTTATTTGCACAACTTGCACAACTTCCCATAAGAAAACTCCTCCATTCTTTTAGCTATCCCATTCCTTTTGAACATCTTGCCATTTGTCATAAACATTAATGTCCCAAGAGTTTTTATACACTCCATCTACATAGAATTTTTTCTCTGAATGAGTTTCTTTATTCTCAATCGTTATTATAGTTCTAAACATAGTAGAAGTGTAACCATAATTTCTTACAGTAACTATTATATCAAAATCATCCCTATTATGGTTCATTATTGAAGCATTTGGTACTATTTGTTTTATTTCTTTTTCAAAATTTTCAATATCTGCTGATAACATATACTTTGTACAATCTCTATCTCCAAGTATATCAATACCGACTTTAGCATTATCTTTATTTAATTCATCCTTATCTTTTTCTAAAACCTTAAGCACTGAATCATAATATATTTCATCAAAAGCTCTAGGCTTTCTTATTACTTGCATATTTTGCATTAAATAGTTATCTAATCTCTTAGATATTCTGTAAAAATGATCATCGTTATAGAAGTTACCTTCTCCATTATTTTTTACCCCTGTTACATAGTAAAAAGTTTTAACTTCATCTCCAACATGGATTTCAAAAATATAATCTGGAGGTAAGTCAGTCTTCTTGTTAACAACCTCAGCTTTAGATAACATACTATATATATTATCTATTACAGATTTTTCTTTAACCAAAAATCTGAATCCAGGGTCTCTTGTACTTTGAATAACTATTTTATCAACTTTATTTTCTTTTATATATTCAAAGTCATTATTTTTACTTCCCCAAAATTTGGTGGTCATTTCTTTAGCTGAACATCCAACAATGCCTAATCCTAGAATTAAACAAAGTACTATTAGAATCAATCTTTTATTTTTCACTTGTTTCTTTTCTCCCTTTTAATTTATTTATATTATATAGTGCTATCCCTCCTATTAATATAAATATTGATATAAATTGAGATGTTGATAATGCTCCTACATTTCCTCTAGGGTCATTACGTAAAAATTCTACAAAAAATCTTCCTATACTGTATATTATCATATACATACCAAGAGTTTTTCCCTTTTCCTTATTTCTATTACCATACCATAGTAAAAATAATGCTAATGCAAAATCAAAAATTGATGAAAAGATTTGTGTCGGATATAATGGCACTCCAGCTGGTGCTAATGAACCGTCTGGGAAAACTATACCTATAGCACTTGAAGTTTCAGCACCATAACAACATCCTGCGAGCAAACATCCTATCCTTCCAAACCCTTGAGCTAAGGCTAATCCAGGCACTATTAAATCTCCAAGTTCTAATATACTCCACTTATTTTTTATACAGTATATTGATATACCTAAAGCCCCTCCAAATATAGCTCCATAAATTACAAAGCCATTTCCAAAATCTTTAAATATCATGCTTGGATCTTTAATAACAAGTTGCCATTCAGTTATTATGTACAGTATCTTTCCTCCTAAAATACCTGAGATCACTGTTAATATGGTTGCATTGAATAATTTATCTTCGTTGTAACCTCTCTTAGTACCCAGCTTTAATAATAATAATACTGCACAGATTATGCCTATTCCTATCATAAATCCATAACTGTAAATCTTCAAGCCAAAGATTTCCCCTAAAACAATCCTCATAAATTCCTCCAATATTTATTTGTAAATTTAAAAGAGAAGCATATTAATATGCTTCTCTTTTAAATTTAATTATAATACTTATACAAAGCCAAATCAAATTTTCTATTGGCTATGCTTTAAACTATCAATTATAGCTTTATATATAATAGAATAATCTTCTTTATGCTTACTTTCACTTGCACTAAATAAGACCTTCACAACTTTATTCTCATCTAACTCTTTATAATAAATTGTATTTACGTAAATTATTCCTTTATCATTTTTTTCTTTAAAAACTACCTTTTTTACAAGCTCATTATCAATCTTTTCATCAGTTATTACATAATCGCTTACATTATCATTGTTTAGTTTTTTCTTATCATCTTCAATCATTTTTCCTAGATCTTCATTAGAATTTAATATTTGCACATATCCCCATAATCCCATACTATCACTTGTAAAATTATTATCATAAATAATATAATTGCCCGGATATTTCTTTTCTTCAACATCCCAACTATCAGGTAACTTATAAGTTAAAATACCATCAAGGGCGGTATATGTATTTAGCCCTTCAATATTGTTATTTATTAATGCAACCTTTTCTAAGTTTCCATTAAACATATTTTCTCCAGTAACTAATATTAACATAAGTAAAATTAGTATTAAGGTTATGCCTAATTGTTTTTTGTTCAAAAAAATCACCTCTTTTCCAATTTGACTAAAGTCTATATTTAAAATATATTCAATCCTTATATAAAAATTACTAAATAAAAGAATAATATTACATAAATAAAAAACTGTTTATATAGCTTTTTATTTCTACATAAACAGTTTCTAATCTAAATTATTTCATAGGAATTACTACAGATGAACTTTCAAAATCATAGAACATCATCCAATAGCCATTTTCTTTATCCTCATGTTCGTCCTCATATTTACCCCAACGTTTATCATCATATTTATCCCATGTAACAAATCCAGTTCTACCTCCATAAGGTTGATCCTCTCTATCCTTACTTCCTGGAATAGCATATAGCATATATTTTATCTTGCCATCTTTATCACACTTTATTCCGAAGAAGAAGTGCCCTGACCTACTTATATAAGGATAGTAATTTATCATAGGATAATACATCATGGTATATTTATTATAGTTTGACATATCGCACATATCATCAAAGCTATTCACATCCACTTTATACCATGCACACCTCTTGATATCCTCTGCAAATCCTGGAACCATTTTGCATCCTTCTAAGGCTCTCATTAATGCTTCTCCTATAGGACTATTGAAATCAACTTTATAGGTATCATCTTCTTTTTTCTTACACTCTCTAAATTTAATATTTTCTATTTCATTTTCATATTTTAAGAATCTTTGTTCCATTTCAGAGAATTTTCGCTCTCTTTCATAAGGTTCACCTTCATAAGATTCACATTCATGCTCTAAATCTACTTCACTTATAAATCCATCACAATCACACTTTTCTTTATCCTCGTGTTCTTTCTCTTTACATCTAAATTCATTATCTTTATCTCTCCACTTTTTCTCTTTATCTCTCCATTCCTTCTCTTTTTCTTGCCATTCTTTTTCTTTTTCTTCCCATTCTTTCTCTCTTTCTTGCCATTCTTTCTCTCTTTCTTCCCATTCCTTCTCTTTATCTCTCCATCCTAGCAATTTCTCTTTTTCCATTTCTTTTTGTTTTTTCATCTTCTTTTCTTTTTCCATTTCTTTCTGTTTTTTCATCTCTTCTTGTTTTTTCATTTCTTCCTGCTTTTTCATTTCTTCTTGCTTTTTCATTTCTTCCTGCTTTTTCATTTCTTCCTGCTTTTTCATTTCTTCCTGCTTTTTCATTTCTTCCTGCTTTTTCATTTCTTCCTGCTTTTTCATTTCTTCCTGCTTTTTCATTTCTTTTTGTTTTTGCATCTCTTTCTCTTTTTCCATTTCTTCACAGGATTTACTCTTATACTTATCTTCTTTCATGCTAGGATATTCTTTTTTAGTTTCTTCTTCCTTCTTATGTTTGTCATAATGGGCACATTCTTTACCTGCAACCATTTTAATCTCGTAATTCTTCCAATTATCCTTTGGCATTTGATTATTTAAAAATCCACACATAAAGAATACTGTTCTACCATTAATATCTTTTCCAATAGCTGCACCAACTATTTTGTCATAAGATATATTTAATCCCCCTATGTTGATAGAATCATATTCTAAACTCATTTCAGCCTTTCCCTGTTGACTTATGTTCATTGGACCAAGATTTATATTCTTTTTAAAATCTTTTTTGTTACAAATAAGCATCATGTAACAATCCTTGTATTCTTTCTTTAAATTCTGAGCATAAAAAGAAACCTTACATTTATCACTCTTAGTTTCTATCTTGGCATATCCAGTTAAAGGCTTGTCTGAAGCCATAGAATGTCCTTTTTCATCTTCTTGTAATATTATAAAACTTCTATATGATTTATTATGTGCCAATTCTCTGGTCCCTCCAATATAATTTTATTCTCTACAGTATATGAATAAATAAAAAAAAAGAGAATAAAAATTTAAAAATTCTTATTCTCTCATACTTACTAGTTATTCATATACTTGTCTATTGCATCTGAAAGAGCTCCAAATTCAGCTAAACTTAAAGTTTCTCCTCTTCTCTTAGAATCTATTCCTGCTTCTTCATATGCCTTTTCCATTAACTCTTTTGGAAGTTTTACATTCTTAGTAGCATTCCATAAAGTTTTTCTTCTCATATTAAACGCATGTCTAACAACTTCAAAGAATAGTTTTTCATTTTTAACCTTAACACTAGGTTCTTCTAATCTCTCTAGTCTTATTACTATTGAGTCAACCTTTGGTCTTGGTATAAAACATGAAGGTGGTACCTTTCTAACTATTTTAGTATTGCAATAATATTGAACTAAAATTGATAAAGCACCATAATCCTTACAATTTGGCTCTGCATTCATTCTTTCTGCAACTTCTTTTTGTATCATTATAGTTAATGATTTAAAGTTGTATCCACCTTTTAATAAATTTACTATTATAGGTGTTGTTACATAATAAGGTAAGTTAGCAACTAACTTAACACTCTTTTCATCACCTATAATTTCATTAAAATCAACCTTTAATGCATCCTTATGTATTAATTGGAACTTTGGATTATCTCCAAGTTCTGCTGTTAATATTGGAATCAGTGAACTGTCTAACTCAATAGCAACAACTCTTTTTGCCTTTTTAAGTAATTGTGCAGTAAGTGTTCCAACTCCCGGTCCAATTTCTATTACTAAATCATCTTCACAAACATCTGCCCCTGCAACTATATCTCTTGGAACAGAATCATCAATTAAGAAGTTTTGTCCTAAACTTTTTGAAAATCTAAAATTATACTTCTGAACAAGCTCTTTTGTCTTTATATCTTTTATATCATTTATATCCATTCACTATTCTCCTATAACATCTTTTCTATCTTTTCTATAGCTTTAACAAATTCCTCTTTTGTTATGCCATAGTTGTTTAGTCTAGAAAGAACTTGGTTTGCATTTCCATAGCCGATTCTTAACTCTTTACCAATTAATTCTCTTCTAACCTTAGCCTTTGGATCAGCTGACAATCCAAAATATATTAAATCTTGTATTGTAAATTCTTCTCTTTTTTCTTCTAAAGTTATTTTTGCACTTTCTAAAGCTCTTATTATAGCTTCTGGCGAAGCGTTTTCCACACCTATATTTCCATCTTTAGCTCTAGTTCCTTCCGCTCTACCTATGTAAGCATGCTTAACGCCTTTAACTCTTTTTGAAATTATTGCTCTTATTTTCTCACCAGCAAAATCAGGATCAGTAAGTACTATGACACCTTTTCTTTTTTGAGCTTCTTTTATTCTCTCTATAACCTTTGCATTTATTCCAAATCCACCCACAGCTATCATTTCAGCATCTACTGCTTTCTTTACTGCTGTTATATCATCTCTACCTTCAACTACGATAACTTCTTTAATCAAGGTCAAAACTCCCTTTCTTATTATATGTACTATATTTAATTTACCTATATCTTATTTAACTGTCAATAAAATACGCTTTAATTCAAGTATAGTTTCTTCTCGTATTAATAGTTTTTTTCCATACTATTACAAATATTATTATTAATAATATGATGTTATATATATCTATTAATTTTTAGATAGAAAAGAGGGAATCTAAAAGATTATTTCTTTTAGATTCCCTCTTTTAAGATTACCATTCACCAGGATAAGCTACTATATAAAGGTTAACATTTCTTCTTCCCCACTGTTTACATTCAGCTGAAGAATTTAAGAATAAATCTATTATGTTATTTTTTATAGCTCCACCTGTGTCTTCTGCTACTGCATAACCATACCCATCTATATAAACCTTAGTTCCTAAAGGTATTACTCTTGGGTCAACGGCTATTGTACTTAATCCATTAGGATCTCTTTTTGGTACTGTGCCTGTTGCTGTTATTCCATCACCAGCATAAGCAGTAGCTTCCACTACCATCATTTTTTTATAATCTATATTATCATTTCCTCTTGAAAGAACTAATTTTTCCATAGTTCCTTTTACCACTACTTCATCCACTGGTTCCTTAACAACTTTAGATTCTACTACTTCTCTAGATACTTCTTTACCATCTTCCATAACTAATTTCATAGTTATTTCTTTTTCTCCAGCAGAACCATCTTGAGTGGTCTTATTAACTCCACTCTCTAAGCTATTATCTTCTTTAACTACAGTTTCAAATTCTATTGGTTCCTTTTCAACTATGGTCTTCTCTTCAACTCTTGTAACCTGTATTTTCATATCCTTTGATAGTTCTGTTTCTAATGAAGGCTCTACTTTATCTAACTCATTTAGATCAATACCTTCTTCAACCAGCATTTTCTCTACTGAATCCTCTGCAGAATCTATCTTTATATTTTTTCCATCAACCATCACTTCCACTGGAACTGCCTTTTTGATTTTTATTACATCATTATGAGAAATCTCACTTGTTAAATCTGGCTCTATTTTATCTTTATCAGATAAATAAATTTCCTTTTGATTTAAAACTTCTTGTACATTTCCTTTAAATGTGGCAACCTCAATTTTTTCACCATCTAAATCAATGGTTATGTTCTTGTGTGCTGTAACTACTATTGCTATAAAACTTACTAAAACTATGCTAAATATACCTAATATAATCTTACCATTCTTCGAGGCAACCTTTTCCTTCAATGCCTTAATTATCTTTTTCATATAATTTCCCCCTTTTAGGCAAGAGTCATTTCGACATTATATATTACCTTTTCAAGTATGTCAAATTTACTGACTCCATAACTTTATACTTTTAATTGTAAATTATAATAAATAATTGACCTCTGCTTATACAGGGATTAGGTAAATAATGGTTAATTTATGTTTGAAAAAGTACACTATATTATATTAGTGCACTTTCCATATTATTACATTTATTTTCTTTAGTACTATCATCCGTTATTTAATTTTAAATAAGTTTCTTTTATTGTTTAATAAGATTTCATTCATCTCTTCTCCTGAAATTCCTCTTATTTCACTCATCTTATCTATTATATATTCTATATAATCTGATTTATTTCTTTTTCCTCTAAAAGGAACTGGAGCCATGAAAGGACAATCTGTTTCAACTAGTATTCTATCAGCTGGTATTTCTCTACAAACATCCACTATTTTTTTTGCATTTTTGAATGTTAAAACTCCCGTAAACCCTATATAATATCCTAGTTTAATACACTCCTTAGCAAATTCAACTGAACCTGAAAAACAGTGCACAACACCTATAACATTAGGAAATTCTTTCATAATTTCTAAAGTGTCTCCATGAGCATCTCTATCATGTATAATAACTGGTAAGTTTAATTCATCAGCTAATTTCATTTGTGCTCTAAAAACTTCCTTTTGAACTTCTTTAGGTGGGTTTTCATCCCAGTAATAGTCTAATCCTATTTCTCCTATAGCTTTAACTTTTTCATATTTAACATATTCTCTTATTTCTTTTACAACTTCTTCATTAAATTCGTCAGCATTTTCTGGATGTATTCCAACTGCTGCGTAAAACATATCAAAATCCTTTGCAAGTTCAACTGATTTTCTTAATCCATAAAGATCAGATCCGCAATTTAAAATTCCAATAACTCCATTTTCCTTTAGTTCTTTTATAACTGACTCTCTATCTTCATCAAAACTGTCTGAATCATAATGTGCATGTGTATCAAATATTTTATATTTCATAATTTTCTCCTTTGAATTTTACATATAAATTGTAGATAAAAGTGGTGAAAGTATGCCTAAAATTCCACCTAATAAAGCTCCAAGCCATGTTATTGCTTTAAGCTCTTTATTGGCTATTCCTATTATAATCTCTTCTGCATAATCCACTTCAAAAGCATTAATTTGCTCTTCTACAATTGAAGAAATATCTACAATTTCTAGTACTTTAGCTGATTTATTATCTACAAAGTCATTATATAAATTATCTAAAATACCCATAATGTTATCTTCTAGTTTTTGTCTATTATAACATATATCATTTAAAGAATTTTGTAAAAATTTATCAAATACCTTTTCAATTATTTCATTTATTTCTTTAGATAATTTTGAATCATTAACAAATTTTAAAATCATTAAATCTATATTATCAATTAAGATATTTTCATAATTATTAAATAACACTTTTATAATTTCTTCATAACTATTAAATGAAGAAATTTTACAATTTAATTTATCTATTAAAGTATTTATATTTTCTTCCTTAACTAACTTTCTTGAAACTTTCTCTCCTATAGACTCTGATATAATTTCAAGCTTTTCTTCTCCAATATTATTTACTATGTCACTAACTTTTTTCTTCATACTTTCATGTACAAAGGCTAAAGCAGCATCACATATGTATTCTTTATTTTCTTCTTCACTTAAAGCAACATCAACTAATGAAACTAGTTTTCCGTATATTATATCTCCACTTAAAAACATTGATACTATAGAAGGTATATTTTCATTTATAGCACCCTTTATTTTATTTGAAACCTCCTCATCTCTAAGAAGATTTTTAATTATATTTACAAGAGTATCCTTTTGAGATTTTACATATTCTTCTATACACGGTTTAATTTTTTCTGGAATAACTTCTTCAATAGTTCTATCCTCATTTTCTAAAGACTTTATTTCTTTAAGAATAATCTTTTCAATTGTCTTACTTGTTTTTTCCTCGGCTAAAGCATTTAATATAAGTTCTCTAAATTTTTCACTATTTATAAACTCAATTATTTTTTCAGGTTTCTTTTCTAATTGCTCTTTAATAGAGTCAACTATATATAATTTAATTTTATTTTTAAAAGATTCCTCCTGTACTGATCTTAAAATAGTTTTACTTATGTTCTTTATGGTTTCTTCCTTTAAGGAGTAATAACTTTCTCCTAAAACACTTTTTAAAGAATACTCTAAAGTAGCATGACTTTCCATAATTTGATTAATCTTTTCTTTAACTATCTCATTAAATTTTGACTTTATTTTTTCGTCTTTTAAAGCCTTATTTAAACTATCAGAATTTAATAAATGAGTACCTACAGTTTCTCCAACTTTATTAGCTATTCTGCTCTTCTCTTTAGGTATTAATCCTGGTGTAAAAGGAAGTTTCATACCCAAAATATATTTTGCTTTTCTAGGTCTAAATAACATCTTTATAGCTAACCAATTTGTTATATATCCTATTATTGCTCCAATTAAAGCTCCTATAAAATAAATCTTCACCTATTTTCACTCCTATCGATTAATTTTTTATTTAAATAGTGTAAAATATTATATATTTATATTAATATAATACTACTTATTTTATAAAGGTGGGCGATTAAATGAACTTAAAAAAACTACACAACATAAAAGATTGTAGCTTATTTTCTCACTTTAGTGATAATGATATCCAAGAACTATTTAATTCAGGTTTTGTTTCAATAAAATCTTATTCAAAAGACGATTTATTATTTTCTGAAGGAGAATATTGCAACTTTTTAAGCGTTATAATGAATGGAAAAATAGAAATTCAAAAATTAGATCCTAATGGGAATCTACTAGTTGTTGCCACATTAAATAAAGGAAATGTTTTTGGAGAGAACCTTCTTTTTGGTGATAGAAACTATTATCCAATGTCTGTTGTCTCTAAGGATAATACTGAAGTTTTTCACATAAAAAAAGAGTATATTTATAAACTCTGCTCCTCAAACGAATCATTTTTAAAAGAACTTCTTAGGATTCTTTCAAACAAAGCACTCAATCTTAGTTCTAAACTTAAACAAGTAACAATGAAATCTATCAGAGAAATGATTTGTCACTATTTATTAGAAAAATATAATGAAGAAAAATCTACTACTATAAAACTAAATTTCTCAAGAAAAGATTGGGCAGACAAACTAGGTGTTCAACGCCCTTCACTATCTAGAGAACTTATGAAAATGAGAGATTCAGGGCTAATAGAGTTCTCAAAAAACATCATAATAATAAAAGATTTAAATGGTTTAAAAGATAACTTATTTTAAATAAAATGTTAATATTTTTGTACACTTTTTGACACATAAATGCCACATAAGAGGCTTAATATAATAATTGTAACGTAGCTAAAACACTAATTTAATTTTACCCCTTAAATGGCCCTTGAATAGTTTGTCCCCCTTACGCAAATATCAAGGGCTATTAAGTTTAATCAATTAAAAAATTTCTATATAATAATTCCTAACCTTAAACCTTAAGATGTAAGATAAGCCTTGTTTCTAACGGATAGAAGCAAGGCTTATTTTATTTAAATCTTTTTATTTTTTAATCTATTTAATTCTTCTATAGCAACTCTTTTATCAATTCTATCAAATAAAAATTCAACTCTATTAACTTTTATATTATTTTTCTCTTCAAAATTCCATTTTGCATTATCTAGTTTTAAAAAGCTTCTTATTTTTTCACAAGTAAAAGGAATTATAGGATTCATTAAATCAGTTAATGCTATTACAATTTGAGCACAAATATATATTATCTCTTCGCATTTTTCTCTATCCTTATTAAGCAAAATCCACGGTTTATTTTTATCAAAGAAATCATTTCCTTGTCTCATAAACTCAAATACTTCCTTTATTCCAGATTTAAACTCTCCATTTTCAAATTTATTTCCTACAGAAGCATAAGTTCTTCTTATTAAATTCTTCCATTGAAGAGGAAGCTTATCACCATTAACATTTCCATTAAAATTTTTTCTTATAAAAACCAAAACTCTATTTACGAAATTACCTAATTCTCCTAGCAGTTCATTATTATTTGCATTTATAAAATCTCTCCAAGTAAAATCAGAATTCTTTTCTTCTGCTCCTCTACTTATTAAGTAATATCTTATAGAATCTATATTATACCTCTCTATAATATAAGGAACCCATACAGCCCAGTTTCTATTAGTAGAAAATGTCTTTCCTTCTAAAGTTAAGTATTGTGAAGACACTATTCTAATATTGCTTTTTTCTAATCCAATGCCAGCTAACATAGCAGGAAACATTGTAGTATGGAAAGGTATATTTTCTTTACCATGAACTAAATATATTCTACTTTCTTCATTATTCCAATAATCCTCTATCTTCTCGCCCCTATCTTCTATAAATTTCTTAGAAGCAGTGACATAGGCTAGTAAAGCATCTATCCAAACATAAACTCTTTTATCTTCGAAGCCCTCTATAGGCACCTCTATTCCCCAATCAATTTCTCTTGTTAATATTTTATCTCTAAGTCCACCCTCTAAATATCTACTGGTTATTTTAATAGCATTTTCTCTCCAACTCTCTTCCTTATTTAATATTTTCTGAATATGGTTTTGAAAATATGATAATTTAAAGAAAAGATTATTGGACTTTCTCACTTCAACCTCTGTTTTACATTCCTTACATGATCCATCTTTAACAGCAAATTCATCTAGAGTATCACAGCACTTTGGACAATAAAATTCCTCTGTCTCCTTCTCATATATAAATCCTTTATCATAAAGATTCTTTATAATCTTTTTAACATGCTCCTCATGATACTCAGTATCCGTTCTTGTAAATATATCAAAAGAAAATCCTAATTTATTAAAACATCTAATAAATTCTCTATGATACTTATTTATAAGATCCTCTGGAGACTCATTAAGCTCTTTTGCCCTATTTAAAATAGGTGATCCATGACAGTCAGATCCTGAAACAAAAACAACTTCATCACCTTTAGCCCTATGATACCTTGCTAAAACATCTCCAGCTAACCAAGAAGAAACTCTTCCTATATGAAGAGATCCATTGGCATAAGGCCATGCGTTACCTATAATTACTCTCAATTTACTAGCCCCCTTAAAATAATTCTATCCATAGCATATGCTATAAAAAAACTCTTATATTCCACAATATAGTATGAATATAAGAGTTTTAAAATTTTTACTATCTTACTTGGCTTCCAGTTAACATTTCACCTGGGTTAACTAATACAAGTTCTGAATCGTCAGCAGGTGCTGCTGCAAGTATCATACCTTGTGATAACTCACCTCTTAATTTAACTGGTTTTAAGTTAGCAACTAATACTACATATTTTCCAACTAATTCTTCTGGCTTATAGTATTGTGCTATTCCTGAAATAACCTGTCTTTCTTCTCCACCTAAATCAACTTTAAGTTTTAATAACTTCTTAGCCTTTTTAACTGGTTCACACTCTAAAACTTTAACTACTCTTAAATCAAGTTTGTCAAAGTCATCTATTGTTATTTCTTCTTTTATTGGGTTTTTAACTAACTCTTCGTTAGCTGGTTTAACTGGAGCTGGTTTTAAAGCTTCAAGCTCTGCTAATTTTTCCTCTACATCTATTCTTGGGAATATAACATCACCTTTAACAACTTTATCTCCTGGAACTGTTCCATTAAACGCTTTTAAACTTTCCCAAGTTGTAACTTTAGTGTTTAATTGAGTATTAATCTTAGCACTTGTTTCTGTTAAGAATGGTGAAATCATAACTGAAACAAATCTTAAAGTTTCTAATAAGTTATATAAAACTGTTCCTAATCTTTCTTTCTTTTCTTTATCCTTAGCAAGTATCCAAGGAGTTGTTTCATCTATATATTTATTAGCTCTGCTTATTAAAGTCCATATGCTTTCTAAAGCTTCTGGTATTTTTAATGCATCTATGCTAGCTTCAACTTTTCCTGGAGTAGCTAAAGCTAAGTTTATTAACTCATCATCAATAGCTTCCTTACATGTTGGTACTTGAATAACTCCATCAAAGTATTTTTCAACCATAGCTATTGTTCTTGATAATAAGTTACCTAAATCATTAGCTAAGTCTGTATTTACTTTCTTTATGAATATTTCATTATTGAATAATCCGTCTGAACCAAATGGTATTTCTCTTAATAAGTAATATCTTACAGCATCTGCTCCAAACATGTTAACTAAAACTACTGGGTCAACAACGTTACCTTTTGATTTTGACATTTTTCCTCCATCAACAAGTAACCATCCATGACCAAATACTTGCTTAGGTAATTCTAATCCTAGAGCCATTAGCATTATTGGCCAGTAAATTGTATGGAATCTTAAAATGTCTTTTCCTATTAAATGAACATCTGCAGGCCAGAACTTATTGTATAACTCTTGATTTTCTTGACCATATCCTAAAGCAGTAATGTAGTTTGATAATGCATCTATCCAAACATAGATAACATGTTTCTCATCAAAGCTTACAGGTATTCCCCAAGTAAAGCTTGTTCTTGAAACACAAAGATCTTGTAATCCTGGTCTTAAGAAGTTATTTAACATTTCATTTTTTCTTGATTCTGGTTGAATGAAATCTGGATGCTCTTCTATATATTGAATTAATCTATCAGCATATTTGCTCATTTTAAAGAAGTAAGCCTCTTCCTTAGCTTTTTCAACTGGTCTTCCACAATCAGGACAGTTTCCATTTACTAATTGAGTTTCTGTCCAGAATGATTCACATGGAGTACAGTAAAGACCTTCATAAGAATCTTTATATATATCTCCTTGATCATATAATTTTTTGAAGATCTCTTGAACAGCTTTTACATGATAATCATCAGTTGTTCTTATGAATTTATCGTAGCTTATGTTCATCATTTTCCAAAGATCTTTAATTCCAGCGACGATTTCGTCAACATGCTCCTTTGGAGTAATTCCCTTTTCGTTAGCTATTCTTTCTATTTTTTGACCATGCTCATCTGTTCCTGTTAAGAATATTACTTCATGACCTGTAAGTCTTTTAAATCTTGCTATAGCATCAGCTGCTACAGTTGTATAAGTATTACCTATATGAAGATTTGTTGATGGGTAATAAATAGGTGTTGTAATGTAATATGGTTTTTTACACATTATTTCTTCCTCCTTGTATTCTTAATTATTATTGTTTCCAATATTTCAAAAATATAAAAAACCCCTATGGGAAATCCCATAGAGGCGTTAATTACGCGATACCACTCTATTTTATATTTATGTCACCATAAATATCTCACTAAGTAACTCCTAAGTAAAAACTTATTTTATCACTTTGCAATATAACGGTTGCCACCGTACTCTTCTAAAATTAAAATTCTCAAAAAGTCTGCTCCAAGTCCATCTTCATAAAGTCTCCTGCATCTGGCTTTCACCTACCCCAGCTCTCTTTCATACATTCTTCTTTATTACTCTTCTCTTCATTGCATTTTCTTACTTAATTTAAATTATATGATTAGTTTTATATCAATGTCAATCGTTTTTATCTTTAATTTCTCTAATATTCTTCAATTATCATTATTTGTAATAATATAAAAATATTATATACTATCTATAATAGTATTTAAATTTATCAGGAGGTCTTGTTAAAATGAAAGGTTTAACCTTACCTAAAATAGGTGCGAGAAATTTAAAAACAGCTCTAGCTGTAACTCTATGTGTAGGCTTTTTTGAACTAATACATAGACAATACCCTTTCTATGCTTGTATAGCCGCAGTAATTTGTATGAAAGATACTGTTGAAAATTCATATAAAATGGGAAAAGACAGAATGATTGGTACAATTACTGGCGGTTTAGTAGGCTTATCATTCACTTTTTTAGCACTAACATTTAATCTAATAAAATTTCCAGGATTAATAACTGGTGCTGGAGTAGTGCTAACTATTTACTTACTTAATATATTTAACAAAAAAGGATCTGTTTCTATAGGATGTATAGTATTAATAGCTATCATGACAAACCTACATGGGAAAGCACCATATGCTTATGCTTTTGATAGAATTATAGATACCTTTATAGGTATAATAATAGCTCTATTAATAAATAAGTATATATATAAGTATGAAAATAAGGTAAAAAAGGATATAGAAAACATAGAAGAAAAAATTAATAGACTTGAGACAGAAATAAAGGATGATGTCAGAAAGTTAGAAAACAAGAAAAAAAGTTAATATGATTTAGGGGTGAAATATTTGTTTAACTTTAACCTGCAAACTATAGGGGCCAGAAATCTTAAAACATCTCTCTCGGTATTTCTATGCATCATAGTATTTGAGCTACTAGGACGTTCTAGTGCCTTCTTTGCTTGTATAGCAGCTATGATGTGTATGCAAGATACTGTTGAGAACTCTTATAAAATGGGAAAAAACAGAATGCTTGGAACTTCTATAGGTGCTGTTGTGGGACTAACTCTCACAGCAATATTTAATCTATTAGACTTACAACATTTTATTATTTATGCACTTTTAACAGCAATAGGTACTACTATAGCTATCTATCTATGTATCTTATTTAATTGTAAAGGTGCAGTAAATAGTGCTTGTATCGTTGTATTTGCTATAATGACCAGCTTAAAGGGAGTTGGCTCATATAATTATGCTTTTAATAGAATTCTAGATACATTTATTGGAGTTATAATTGGTATATTAGTTAATAGACTTGTATATCCTTATTCAAAGACAACAGAAGAGGATACCAATTAAAAATATGCTGCAATATAAAAAAGAGAAGGTTATAGCCTTCTCTTTTTTTATATTTAATTATTACTAGTAGTTTGTTCTACCTTCTTACCAAATATCATTGTTAATACGAATAAAGCTGTTAAAGCTATAGGTAAGACTATCCAGAAGCTTAATCCTAGACCAGCTGGTATATATCCAAATACTACAGTTATTATTCCAACAAAGATTGAATACCATATTTGTGTTCTAACGTGTTCTATATGGTCACAACCCGCTCCTGTTGAAGAAAGGATTGTTGTATCCGATATAGGTGAACAATGATCTCCAAAAATTGCTCCTGTTAATACAGCTGATGTACTAACTATTACAAACTGCCATTCTGGATTTATAGCAAAAGCTAGTGGAATTGCTAATGGCATTAGTATTCCCATGGTTCCATAAGCTGTACCTGTTGCAAAGGCTATTACTGAACCTAAAATAAATATTATAGCAGGTAATAAGAATGCTGGTATCGTATCTGATAAAACTCCAACTAAATAAGATGCTGTTCCTAACTCCTTAATTACAGAGCTTAATGACCAAGCTAATATAAGAATTACTCCTGTTATTAGAAGTCCCTTCATTCCTTCAACCCATATTCCTATACCTTCTGAAATAGTAAATATCTTTCTGCACACACCTAATGCAAGTGCAACTATAGTTGCTAACAATGCTGATTGGAATAAGACTACCGAAGCATCAGCATTTGAGAATGCTGCTTGTATTCCAGCAAAACTTAAAGGTGCGTTATTCATAAGTTCTATTATTGCTAAATCTTCTCCACCCATTACAGTGACCCATCCACTATAATAAAATCCTACTAAAGATGAACCTATTAAAACACCAATCGGTATTATAGCATTCCAAATGCTTAACTTGATTCCTTTTATAGGTTCTAAATCTTCACTATCTGATGAAGTTTCTGTTGTTGATAAAACTTCTCCTCTTCTAGCTCTTCTCTCAGCCTTAAGCATTGGTCCAAACTCTCTTAGAGTTATTGCTGATATTACAACAAAAGCTAAAATTAATATATTATAAAATCTATATGGTATTGTTTCTAAGAATACTCCAAAACCATCTGCTTGTATTCCAACACTTTTTAAAGCATCACCGATTAATCCAACCTCTAACCCTATCCAAGTTGATATTATAGCTAACCCTGCAATTGGAGCAGCTGTAGCATCTATAATGAAAGCTAATTTTTCTCTTGAAACTCCTAACTTATCAGTAACTGGTCTCATTATTGGTCCTACTATTAATGAGTTAGCATAGTCATCAAAGAAAACCGCTAATCCTAAAAGCCAAGTTGTAAGCTGTGCACTTTTAACAGTCTTAGCTTTTCTTGCTAAAGCCTCAGCTATGGCCTTTGCTCCACCCATTTTAGCTACTAAATGAATTACTCCACCAATGACTAAAACCTGAAGAATTATACCTGCATTCCAAGGATCTGCTAAAGAATTTAAAGCTCTATAAGTAAAATCAATAAATCCTTGTGTCAGAGCTGTAAGTATATTAAATCCATTCAATTGAAGCATTATACATCCCGTCATTGTTCCTATAAATAAAGAAACTATAACATTCTTAGTTATGAAAGCTAGAACAATTGAAACTAAAGGTGGCAATACTGTCCATAATCCAAATTTTGTTGAATTTACAGCTGCAACATCTTCTGTAGCGAAAACTAAAGTTGAACATAGCATTGTCATAACAAAAACTGCTAAAAACACTTGAAATCTTGTTCTGTTTCTCATTTTTAAATCCCCCTTAAATACTTAATGAATTAATTTAAAGAGGCATTCTTTTTAATTGCTATTTATCCCTAAATATAAAAAACCTTAGGCTTAATCAACCTAAGGTCTTAATAATTACGAAATTTATTTTATAAACAAATTAACCATTACTAAATGTATTACCCTAAGATGATAGCGCTTCACAATTTTTTTGTGACAGTGTTATATATATTTTATATAACCCCAGCATTTAGCATTAAAGCTTTAGCTAAAAACTTCGGCGATAATCCCTTTTCTAATACTTCTACGCTGCTTAACTCCATATTAGTACTCTTGATTTCTCGCGCCTCTACCTCTTTTAAAATTATTCACTTTTATAATTATTATATTGTATACATTTATACAATATAAATATATTTTTTTCAAGCATTTAAGAAGTTTATTAACTATTTGTTAAAAAAATCCCGATTTTATTATAGAAATCAATAACCATAAACCTAATATTCCTGCTACTACAAATCCTATTAACCCTAAAATAGGGACACCCTGAAAAGTTGGTCCTGTTTTAGCATTAACTATTAATGATGAGCCTATTATCATGCATCCTACAATAAGAGCGAATGCTATTCTATTCACCATTCTATTTAAATCTGTAAGAGGCTTATCTAAGCCTTTCATTTCGATTTGTAATTTAGCTCTTCCTTTAGTTAAACTATCTACAAGTTCTGAAAATTTAGTTGGAACCTCTAAACTTTTTGTGGCTAATTTATAAGCTCCTATGATGATTTTATCTTTATTTAAACTTTCTAATATTTCTTTTTTATTTTTTTCCTTTACATAAGGAAAAATACACTCCATAATTTCTAAATCAGGATCAATATTACTAACAACTCCTTCTAATATGACAGTTGATCTCACAAGAGTGGTCATTTCTTTCGGAAACTGGATATTATTTCTTCTAGATATTTCGAATACTTCTTTGAATAAATCTGATATTTTTATACTTTTCAAAGAAGCATTTATATATTTTAAAACCATATTATTTAAATCTTCATATAAAATTGAATATTCAACTGGTCCTTTTTTTATTCCTATAGCATTTACAAAATCAACTAAAGTATCAATATCTTCTAAAGCCACAGCTGTCATAGCTTTATTAAGCCAATTTTTTAGATTTGTATCCAATTCTCCGACTAATCCAAAATCTATAAAATATATCTTTTCGTCTTTAATAAGTAGATTTCCTGGATGAGGATCTCCATGGAAAAATCCATCTTCAAAAACCTGCTTGAAAAAAGAATTTGCAAGCTTATTAGCAATATCTTTACATTGATATCCCTCACTCTTTAAAACATCAAAATCAGTTATTTTATATCCTTCTATGTATTCCATAGTCAAAATTTTCTTTGAAGTAAGTCTATCTATGACTATTGGAACTCCTACGCAAGCTACGTTCTTATTTAATTCATGAAACTTTTCTGTATTCTTAGCCTCTTTCACAAAATTAAGTTCATTTAATGTATCATATTCAATCTCCTTAAAAGCCTCAAAAGGATTAATTAATGTATTTGATACATGAGAAGATGTAAATCTACTTAATCTTCTTAGTATGCTTAAATCTAACTTCATTTTTTCATCAATTTTATAGTGTTGAACTTTAACAACTACATCTTTCCCATTTATTAACTTAGCTTTATGAACCTGAGCAATTGAAGCTGAAGCTAATGGAGTTTCACTAAATTCTGAAAAATATGTATTTATATCAGTCCCAAAGGACTCGTAAAACATTTCTTTAACCTTACTGAAATCTGTTATTTCATTATTGTCTTGAAGCTTTTCTAATTCCTCAATGTAAGCCTTAGGAAGCAAATCTGGTCTTGTACTTAATATTTGTCCAATCTTAACAAAAGTTGCGCCTAACTCCTCAAGCGCTTCTCTAAAGGCTTGCGGTCTAGGCTCAACCTTTTTGCTATTAGGCAATTTTTTAGAAACTAAAAAGTCAAAACCATAGTAAGTAAAAACTCTCACAATTTCTCTTAGCCTTTGTACACCCTGTCGTTTACTCATGAACTCACCTCCCATATCTAAAACATTAAAATTATCTTTATTTATTAATAATATTAAAAAACTCTATAAAGTATATTAAGAGAATTCAGTATTTTCATTTAAGCTATTTTGCTATAGCTATAAACGTCTTTACTCCTAATCCTCTAAATACTTTATAGAGTTTTATTCTTTTATTTTATAGCCTAAATTTCTTCATCTTTCATTTTAGCTTCTAGCACGGCTACTCTTTCTCTCAATTTATTTATTTCTTCTAAAGTACCTTTATTAGCTTCATCAAACATAGCTTTAAAGTTATCTTTTGTGAAAGGCTTCATTTTTTCTAATTTACATGTTATTTCGTTAGTCGCTTCTGTAGTTTTTTCTTGGAAATTTCTTTTTAACTCTTCAGATAAAACTTTTCCATCTTCAACAGTCATCTTTCCTTTTGAAACCATATCTGCTATAAAACAATCTGCTTTTTCATAAGCAGTAGCAGCTGTTCCAACTCCAGCTAACATAACTTTTTTTAACTCATTAATCATGAAATCATCTCCTAAACCATAGTTTTCTCTATAAAAGTTTTATTTAATTCTACTCTTAATTTCTTCAAAATTAAAGCTTATTATTCTTAAAGTAATATTAATTCTAAATTATCTATTACTCATAAAATTTTCTATATCTTCTACAGATTTAATACAATCTTTTGTTAGAACTTCACAGCCATCTTTAGTTACCAGAACATCATCTTCTATTCTTATGCCTATACCTTCTTCTTCTATGTATAGACCTGGCTCTACAGTATAAACCATACCTTCTTCAAGTATTATATTTCTCTTACCAACATCATGTGTGTCAAGTCCTAAACTATGACCTATTGAATGGAAATAATATTTTCTATAATCTTTTTTATCTTCTATAAGACCTAATCTAACACAAGCCTCTGCTAAAAGATCATTTGCCTTATTGTTTATTTCAAAAAATCCTATTCCAGGTCTAATAGAATTTATTATTTCTTCGTTCACTTTTAAAACTTCTTCATAAACTTCTTTTTGTCTCTTTGTAAACTTACCATTAGCAGGGAATGTTCTAGAAATATCTCCATTATAATAATTTACTTGAGCACCTAAATCAAATAGAATTAAATCTCCATCTTTTATCTCACTATTATTATCTACATAGTGTAAAGTAGCCGCATTTACTCCAGCAGCTGCTATTGTTTTAAAAGCATAGTCCTTAACTCCATGTTGTTTTAAATAGAAATCAAAATATGCTTCTACCTCATATTCTTTCATTCCGGGTTTACATTCTTTCATTAAAAGTTCTACACCTTTTGCTGTTATATCTGCAGCTTTTTTTATTTCTTCTACTTCCTCTTTACATTTAATTTGTCTTAAAGCAGCTATATCACTATAAGCATCCTTTATTATTACTTGAGGATATTTTTCTCTAATATTCTTTGCAAATCTTTGACTTTTACTTATTTCTTCATCAAATGAAGCTCTTTCTAAATCTAAATAAAAAGTTTCTGCAATTCCATTAGTAAAAATCATATTTAAATCATTTTCAAAATCTTCTAAGAATTTTACATTTTCTATACCTGAGATTTCCTTAGCCTCATAGTCTCTTATAGTCTTTCCAGTCCATCTCTCTTGCTCTAAATTAGGCTTTAATATATAAAGAATCTCTTCAAATATTCCGTCTATTTTTTTAATCATTAATATATGCTTCTCTTCATCTACTCCTGTTAAGTAGTAAAAGTTTCTGTTAGGAGTAAATGGGAAATATTCATCTGCTGTTTTTCTTTTTGCTTCTCCTGCAAATAAAACTAATATTGAATTGTCATCTAGTTTTTTCAATAAATTCTCTCTATTTCTAGTAAAGACTAAGTTTTTCATTTTAATCCCTCCAATTCCTATTTATTAAATTTTATCATATATAAGATTTAAAATCTTACAATAAATTATACAGTTTCTTATTTTTTACTTAAACAAATAAAAAAATACTCACTAGATCAACTAGTGAGTACTTATTATTATCTTACTTCAAAGCTATTAAACTCTATCTTTTTTACCTTCGAAAGCATTGATGTACATTTGCTTAATTTCACTGATTAATGGGTATCTTGGGTTAGCACCTGTACATTGATCGTCGAATGCATCTTCGCTCATTTTTTCTAATGTAGCGTAGAATGCTTCTTTTGAAACTCCGCAATCAGCTATTGTTGCAGGGATTCCAACTTTCTTCTTAAGTTCATCTATAGCTTTGATTAAGTTATTAACTTTTTCTTCTTCGTTCTTTCCACCTAATCCTAAGTAGTCAGCTATTACTGCATATCTCCATTTAGCATTTGGATATTTGTATTGTGGGAATGCAGCTTGTTTTCTTGGGTTGTCAACAGCGTTGAATCTTATTACTTGGTCTATTAAGATTCCGTTAGCAACTCCGTGAGCTATATGGTGTTCTGATCCTAATTTGTGTGCCATTGAGTGACATACTCCTAAGAATGCGTTAGCGAATGCCATACCAGCCATTGTTGAAGCATGAGCCATTTTTTCTCTTGCTTTTATGTTTGTAGTTCCCTCATTGTATGCTTGAGGTAAGTATTTGAATATTAATCTTATAGCTTCTAAAGCTAATCCGTTAGTGTATTCTGATGCTAAAACTGAAACGTAAGCTTCTAAAGCATGAGTTAATGCGTCGATACCTGATGCAGCTGTTAAGCCTTTTGGCATGTTCATCATAAGCTCAGCATCTATTATAGCCATATCTGGAGTTAATTCGTAGTCAGCTAATGGATATTTTACTCCTGCTTCCTCGTCAGTTATAACTGCGAATGGAGTTACTTCTGAACCAGTACCAGCTGATGTTGGGATAGCTACCATAGTAGCTTTTTCACCCATAGTTGGGAATGGGTAAACTCTCTTTCTAATATCCATGAATCTCATTGCTAAATCTTCGAAAGCAACTTCTGGATGCTCATATAATACCCACATGATCTTAGCAGCATCCATTGGTGATCCTCCACCAAGAGATATGATTACATCTGGTTGGTAGCTCTTCATTGCTTCAGCACCTTTTCTAGCACAAGCTAAAGTTGGGTCTGGAGTAACTTCTGAGAATACTCTGAAATCTATACCTATTTCTTCTAAAACATTTGTTATTTTATCAACATATCCTAGGCTAGCTAGTACGTTGTCTGTTACGATAAATGCTTTCTTTTTCTTTAAATCTTTTAAGTCTTTAAGAGCAACTCCTAAAGCACCATATTTAAAGTAAACTTTTTCTGGAACTCTGAACCAAAGCATATTTTCTCTCCTTTCAGCTACACTCTTAATGTTTAATAAGTGTTTAGGACCAACGTTTTCTGAAACTGAGTTTCCACCCCATGATCCGCAACCTAAAGTTAATGATGGTGCTAGCTTAAAGTTATATATATCTCCGATGGCTCCTTGAGTTGATGGCATGTTGATTATTGTTCTACCAGTTTTCATAGTTGCACCGAATTTTTCAATTCTATCTTTTGATTTCATTTGATCAGTGTATAAAACTGAAGTATGACCAAATCCACCAAGTTCAACTAATCTTTCAGCTTTAACTAAAGCTTCTTCAAAGTTAGCAACTCTGTACATTCCTAATACTGGTGATAATTTTTCATGTGAGAATGCCTCTTCTAATTCAACTGATTCAACTTCACCTATTAAAACTTTAGTATCTTTTGGAACTTTAACACCAGCCATGTCAGCTATTTTCCATGCTGATTGACCAACTATATTAGCATTTAAGTTACCATTTATTAAAATTGTTTTTCTTACTTTATCTATTTCTTTATCTTTTAAGAAATAAGCTCCTCTATCAGCGAACTCTTTTCTTACTTCATCATAAACTTTATCAACAACTAATACTGTTTGCTCTGATGCACAGATAACTCCGTTATCGAAAGTTTTTGATAATAAGATTGAGTTTACAGCCATTTTTAAGTGAGCTGTTTCATCGATGATTGCTGGTGTATTACCTGCTCCAACTCCGATAGCTGGTTTTCCTGATGAGTAAGCTGCCTTAACCATTCCTGGACCACCAGTAGCTAATATGATGTCAGCTTCTGACATTAATATTTGTGACATCTCAACTGATGGTTCATCTATCCATCCGATTATGTCTTTTGGAGCTCCAGCTTTAACTGCTGCGTCTAAAACAACCTTAGCTGCTGCTATTGTTGAATTTTTAGATCTTGGATGTGGTGAGAAAAATACAGCGTTTCTAGTCTTTAATGATATTAAAGATTTGAATATTGCTGTTGATGTTGGGTTTGTAGTAGGAACGATTGCCGCTACAACCCCTATTGGCTCAGCCACTTTAGTGATACCAAATGATTCATCTTTTGATATAACTCCACAAGTTTTATCATCTTTATATTTGTTATATATGTATTCTGCTGCGAAATGGTTTTTTATAACCTTATCTTCAACGATTCCCATTCCTGATTCTTCAACTGCCATTTTAGCTAATCTTATTCTTTCATTGTTAGCTGCTACAGCTGCTTGTCTAAAGATTTCGTCTACTTGCTCTTGAGAGAATTTTGCGAACTCTTTTTGAGCTGCTCTTACTTTCTCTAATCTAAGCATTAATTCATCTACATTTGTTACTTTCATGATACCCACCTCATTATAGATTAGTTTCTGTTTTTCATAATATATGTAAAAATTAATTAAAAGCGTTTTAGTTAAGTTTTTAACTTTAATAATATTCCATTTAGTGATATTTTTTCATTCAATTTTGTATTTTTTTTCATTTGTAAGCTTTTCATACTTCCTTGTAAAGTTTTTTTCCAACCTTACGAGATTATAATATCACCTTTCAAATCTAAAATCCAGACTTTTTTTTACATTTCTTACATTTTATCGACAAAAATTCGTTATTTTTTTAACTATTTTGTGATTTTTTTATCAACTTTAAACATTTAAATTTTAGTTAAACGATTTCTGTAATATTTTGGATTATTTCTGTAGTATTTTCATATTTAAATTAAATTATCTTTTGTTTTTTTATATTCTAATATTATGTTGCTAAATTTTAATTATTTTATTCAACTAAAATCCAAAAAACATACTTACAATTAATACAGCCATTATTATAGCTGTTATATCAGCCATTAAAGCGGCCCAATAAGTATGTCTTATTTTTTTTATTCCAACAGCTCCAAAATAAACTGTTATAGTATAGAATATAGTTTCAGTTCCTCCCATTATTACAGAGGAAATTAATCCAGCTCTTGTATCTGGTCCCAATGTATTTATTAATTCGGTATATACTCCTAAAGCTCCACTTCCTGATAAGGGTTTAATTAACACTAAAGGAACAACTTCTTTAGGTAATCCGATTAACGAAACAATCGGCTCCATAAGATTATTTAATAAATTAAGTAAATTAGCATCCTTAAATATTCTTATAGCGATCATCATAGCTAATAAAGCCGGAAAAATCTTAAAACAAACCATTAATCCTTCTTTCGCACCTTCTAAAAACCACTCATAAACTTTTCTTCCTTTAAACATTCCATATACTATTATTAAAAGAAATATTATTGGAATTATGTTACTCGTAAACAAAACTATCCCTCCTAAAAATATCGTTGTAGTATTTTACAGCATATAATACCTACACAGCAGGCAGTAAAAGTACATATTATTGCTGGAATTATTATACTTGCAGGCTCACTTGATCCTGCCGCCGCTCTTATAGAAATAACCGTAGAAGGTACTAATTGAATACAGGCTGCATTTATAACTAAAAATAATGCCATATCATTTGATGCCTTGCCATCAGTTTCTTTATTAATCTTGTTTAATTCTGTCATTGCCTTTATACCAAGTGGAGTTGCTGCATTGGATAATCCAAACATATTGGCTGTTAAATTCATAACTATAGCACCCATAGCTTCATCACTATGAGAACTTTCCTTAAACAGTTTTCTTAGTATAGGATTTAGTAACTTTGCCACCTTAGATGTTAATCCACTTTTTTCTGCTATTTTCATAACACCACACCAAAAACACATGATACCAACTAATGAAATTATAAACTTTACAGCACCATCTGAAGATTCTGTTAAGCCTTTTGTAATCAACTCTCCCTGGCCTGTCATTATGCTAAAAATCAATCCTAAGGCTATAATTGCAAACCATATATAATTAATCATCTCTCCTCCTGAATCATAAGTAATTTCTGTATAATATATGCCTTGCATAGTTAGAATAGTAGTGTTACCATAAAACTACAAAGAACGAATTTACTTCAAAGGAGAATTTTTATATGAACGAAAAAAATTTAGAATTAGCTCAACAAGATATAGATGAAGTTTTAAAAACTGTTGAAGAGCTAGAAATCCAACTAGATTCAACTGATTTATCAAAGGATGATATAAAACAAAAATTCGTTACTCTAACAGAAAAAGTAAGAAAACTGGAAGATTTATTAAAAGATGAAGGTATTATATAAATAAAAAAGCTGAGTTTAGAAAATCTAAACTCAGCTTTTTTTAAATCGCTTCTTCGGCGTCTTCTATAACATCTTCTCTTTTGAATTCTTTAACTATAAACATTCCAGTTATTATTGTTGATAAGAAGTCTGATACTGGACCAGCTAACCAAACTCCTATTAATCCTAAACCTGCAATTTTAGGTAATATTAAAGTTAAAGGAATTAAAAGTATAACTTGTCTTAATAAACTTAAGAATGTAGCTAATTTAGCTTTACCTATAGATTGGAAGTAATTAGATCCAATTATAGATATTCCTATTATAGGCATCATGAATAAGTAAATTCTTAAACCTGGAACTCCTATTTCTAATAGTTTAGGATCCGCATTAAACATACTTATTGCAATCTCTGGGAATGTTTGAATGAAGATTCCTCCTAAAACAAGTATTATTGTAGCTGCAATAATTGCTAACTTCACTGTTTTTTGAGCTCTATCATACTTTTTAGCTCCATAATTATATCCAATTATAGGCTGTGAGCCTTGGTTAATACCGAATATAGGCATTAAGAATATCATTGATATTGAAGAAATTGCAGCCATAGCTCCTATAGCTAAATCTCCACCATAAGTCTTTAATGCATTGTTAGCTATTACTTGAACTACACTTGCAGCCATCTGCATTGAAAATGGTGCTACACCTATAGCTAAAATTATCTTAACTAATCTCCAGTCTAATTTAAGAGTTTCAAATTTTAATTTTAAATTTGATCCTCCTAATGTATAGTAGTAAAGCATTATTAATGTAGTAACTATTTGAGAAATTACAGTAGCCCAAGCAGCTCCTTTTATTCCTAAGTTAAATACAAATATAAATACTGCATCTAAAATTACATTTATAACACATCCAAGTACCATTACCGCCGCTGACATTTTAGGATTACCATCAGCTCTAATTGTACTATATAAAGAGAATGACATTAAATTAAATATAGTTCCTAAAAGAATTACATTTATATATTCTTTTGCATAAAAAATTGTAGCATCACTTGCTCCAAATAAATGTAAAATACTATTTGCAAAAGCAATTCCAACAATAGTTAAAACTAAAGATATTATTGTTATTAAAACTACAGAGTTTCCTAATATTTTCTCTGCATCTTTTCTATTATTTTGTCCAAATTTTATAGAGATGTTTGCAGTAGCACCTATCCCTATAAGCATTCCAAAACCAAGTAGTATAGACATAATTGGCATTGTTATTCCAACACCAGTAATAGCCATAGGACCAACACCAGGTATGTGTCCAATAAACATTCTATCAACAATATTATAAAGTGCATTTACAAGCATACCTATAATAGCCGGTACTGAATACTTAATCAAAAGCTTAATTTCTGATTCTTCCCCTAGTAATTTTTGATCTTTCATAAGCCTCTCCTCCTTTAATCCATATTTCTTAAATATATGTTAACCAATCTATTATACATTAATTTAAAATTTTTCGTCAGTAAAATTTTTTAAATAAAAAAAGCTATATATAAAACCTAACTATTTTAATCTACAAACTCTAAATATTTATAGATTTATAAGTCAGATTTTTATATAGCCTTTAAACTTTATATAGCTAATTCTTTGTATATTAAATTTCCTGATATTAAACTAAGAGCTGTAGCTATGTTTAATACTAATGAAAATATAATTATTGATGCTTGGCTTTGATTTAAAAACATTGCAAACATTGTTGTAGCAAGGTTAATTAAAATTACTAATAAAAATTGCTTTAAAAGAATATCTAAAAAATTATTTTTAACTAATGAAAAACTCTTTTTTATACTCTCTATAACATTTATATTTTCAAATATAGAACATTGCATAGCTATTATAAAAAATATTGATAATATTATTCCTGCTGGTGCAAATATACTTGATCCTAAAGAAATCGCAAAGTTTTGTATCATAAACACCCCTAAAGGAAATATAGGATTTTTAAATGATGATTTTATAGTCTCAATCCAAGATATCTTTTTCCCATTAATAAAATTATTAGCTAATTTTATTATAGCTATGGACGAAAATCCTAAGCTAAAAATACTTATTACAGAAAATATGGTATTTCCTCTTCCTATAAGAGCAGGAATTGCAAAAAGTACTGATATCATTGCTATATCTACTAAGTTTTTAATAAATATGTTAAATACAGATTTTAAAAATTGTCCAACTGATGATTTTTTATTCATATTTTGTTCCATAATAATCCTCCAAACAAAAATCTCATTAAATAATTAATATTAATCATATCAAAATTAATATTCTTTTTGTTTGTGTTCATTTTAATTTAACACTTTCTGTATATTTGATTTACATATTCCTTATACCCCTAAGTAGAATAGGTAAAAACCTACCAATATTATTATTACACCTAAAATATTTTTTAATATCTTTCCTGTTTTTTTCCCCTTTTCTGAATAAGCTATTTTTTCAACAAACCCAAAGGATGTTCCTGCAAGTATTATTAAAACGCTATGTCCTAATGAATACATAAGAAGCATTAATATTCCTAAGGCTAAGTTACCACTAGCTGCTATAAAAGCTATTATTGCCGCCATTATAGGTGTTGCACAAGGGGAAGCCAATACTCCACTTAATATTCCTAAGAAAAATGCATCTAAAATTCCCTCTCTTTTTTTAGGTATTTTACAAGAATCTTTTTTATCTCCAAATAAATTTATTACATCAAGAACTTGTAAGCCAGCTGCTATCATAATAAAAGCTAATACTATATACCAAAACTTTCCCGCTCCTAAAAAAGCTTTTCCTATTACAGCTGTAAATACTCCTATTAACGTGAAAGTTAATCCTAAGCCAATTGAAAATATTATGGAATATTTAAATGCCTTCTTATTATCTTTTACTCCACTACCTTGGACATAACCTATTAGAAGTGGAATAGAAGAAAGAGTACATGGGCTAAAGGAAGCCACAATACCTGCAAAAAATGATAGTATTAAGGCTAAAAAAATATTATCTGAAATCACACTATTAAAATATGATAAAAACTCCATAATTCTATTTAACCCCCAAAGAATTTAGAATAGTCTCTATACTACTAGCTCTCATAAGCCCTTGATGAGTGTAGAACTCTTTTCCATCTTTATCTAAAAACACTGTAGTTGGAACTACATTAGCTCCATATTTATAAGCTAAATCCATATTCTTATCTTCCTCTAATCTAGCATAATAAATATTGAAAGCTCCTTTTCTATCTTTTGCTACATTACTTAACTCCTTTTGCATTTCAACACAATAAGGACAAGTATCAGTTTTAAACATTATTATAGTTGGCACTCCGACTTTTGCATCTTCTAGGTTACTAATTACATTAATTTCTGAATCGCTTGTTTGTTTCTTTTTCTCAATATAGTTTTTTCCAAAATATATTCCTACTAACGAGAAAACGATTAGAAATAATATTATCACGTTTCTTTTATTTCTCATATAAATTTCTCCCCTACCAAATTAAATTTTTGTATAAAAAAAGGTAACATAACTTAATCTTATGTTACCTAATGATTATGCATTTTTTATGCATTAATTACTTACAACTATCTCTTTCTATTAAATCATGATCTAATACAAAGTGATCTTGGTCTAATGGTTTATTGTTTATTATTTTTATTAACATTCTCATAGCTATTGATCCCATATCATACATAGGTTGTGATACAGTAGTTAACTTTGGATAGAATACGTGTGCTAAATCTATATCATTAAATCCTATAACACTAACTTCTTCAGGAACTTTTATTCCTTTATCTCTTAAAGCGTTTATAGCACCCATAGCTATTTCATCAGAAGCACAAATTACTCCATCTATATTTTGATTGTTTTCAAGCATTGCTACAATAGCATCATATCCAGTCTTAACTTTTAAGTTTTTAAAGTAAGTTAATTCCTCTTTGAATTCTATTCCAGCATCCTCTATTGCAGCCTTATATCCTTTGAATCTTTTACCCCAAGCATTGTTTAAATCGCCTTCAACACCTATGAAAGCTATATTTTTCATGTCTTTATCAATTAAATGCTTAGTAGCTTCATATGTAGCTTTTTCATTGTCTATAGTTACACTTGGAAACTTACCATTTTGTTCATCGTTCTCAACTAAAACTGTTTTTAAATCTAATTCATTTATTAAATTTAAAGTTTCTTCTCCTAATGATGAACTCATGTAAAGAACACCATCAACCATTTTTTCCTTAAGAACTCTTAAGTATTCCTTTTCTTTTTCTAAATCTAAGTCTGAATTACATAACATAACATTATATTTATATATGTTAGCTACATCCTCAGCACCTCTAACTATTTCAGGATATATTTGATTTGATATATCTGGTACTAATATACCTACTGTTCTTGTTCTATGTGTTTTTAAACTTCTTGCAACTATATTAGGTCTATATCCTAATTTTTTTATAGCTTCTAAAACTTTTTTCTTAGTCTCTTCGTTTACAACGTCTATGTCATTTAATACTCTTGAAACTGTTGCTATTGATACTCCGGCTTCTCTAGCAACGTCTTTAATTGAAGCAGCCATCTAACTCAACTCCTATACTCTAACTTATTCCTATCTATTATCTTAGTACTTCAATATTATAATGATAACTTTACATTTATACAAGGAATTTGTGTATATTTGTGTAATTTGCTTAAATTCCTCTTAACTTTTTTAGTCGAAAAACGTTTTCTTATTAATAATTGTAATAAACTTCAAGTATTAATTCAATGTAAAAATTATTAGATACTATAATTTTTCTACAATAATTAAATTATGTTGTATAATCAAATATATTATTACTTATTGATATGTTAACCATACTTTTTAAAATTTATAATCACTAAAAGATAATTACTAGGAGGAAACTTTAATGTATAAAGACATAGATATAAAAGATTCTATAAAATTAATGAATGAGAATAAAGAATTATTAATTTTAGATGTGAGAACTGAAGAGGAATATAAGGAAGATGGGTTTATAAAAAATGCAAAGCTTATTCCTTTAGGTAGATTATTATTCTCTTTAGACGAACTTGATGGATATGAAGATTCACCAATACTAGTGTACTGTAGAAGAGGTTCTAGAAGTATGCAAGCTTGTGAAATATTAGAAGATAATGGATTTACCGAACTTTATAATATGATGGGTGGTTTTTCAAAATTAGTTAATGAAGGTCCTAAAGAACTTTACACTAAATAATTTAAATAAAAGGCTATGTTTTAAATTAATGTTGATTTTTAGCTAAAACATAGCCAAATAAAAAAGAGAGCAATTTAATTGCTCTCTTTTTTTATTTACTATGCTCTTTTTGCAACAGCCATCTTTAAGATTTCACCATTTATCTTAGCCTCTGAGTAATCAGCTTCTCCATTATAAATAACTTCTTCAGTTAAAGTTTCTTTCTTTATAACATCTTCAAACTTCTTGATTACATCTAAAAGCATATCATTGTCACCAACATAAAGAGTTATTTTATCAGCAACCTCAAATCCACTTTCTTTTCTCATGTTTTGGATTTTTGATATTATTTCTCTTACATGACCTTCTTCTCTTAGTTCATCAGTTATAGTTGTATCTAAAACAACCCCTACTGAACCTTCTCCAGCAAATGCGAATCCCTCTAATCCTTGCATTGTTACAAGTAAGCTTTCTGCATTTAATTCTATTTCATTTCCATCTATATTTATAACTTCTGTTCCGCCATTTTGGATTTTTTGAGCTAATTCCATTTGGTCTCTTGAAGCTATTTCTTTTCTTATAGCTGGTATTAACTTACCATAAGCTCTTCCTAAAACAGGTAGGTTAGGTTTGATTTCGAAGTTAACATACTTAGAAAGGTCAGCTCCTAACTCAACTTCCTTGATGTTTAACTCATCTTTAATTATGTCTCCATAATATTCAGGAAGCTCTGTAGTTGAAAGAAGCATCTTTGAAAGTGGCTGTCTATTCTTGATGTTAGCAGCATTTCTTGCACTTCTTCCAAGCTTAACTATCTTGTAAGCTAAATCCATTTTTTCTTCTAACTTCTTATCTATAGCCTTTTCATCAACTTCTGGCCATGCTCCTAAGTGAATACTTTCTAGAGCATTTTCATCTAAGTTAACTACTAAGTTTTGGTAGATTTCTTCTGTTATGAATGGTACAAATGGAGCAGCAACCTTACATAAAGTTACTAATACTCTGTATAAAGTAGTGTATGCACCAATCTTGTCATCAGTTAATTCTTCTGACCAGTATCTTGCTCTGTTTCTTCTTACATACCAGTTTGATAACTCATCTGTGAACTCTTCTATTTCTAAAGCAGCTTGAGTTATTCTGTAGTTATTTAAGTGATCATCTACATCTTTAACTAAAGTATTAAGTTTTGACATTATCCATTTATCCATCACGTTATCTGATACGAAATCTTTATACTCTAATGGATTGAATTTGTCTAACTCTGCATATAAAACATAGAATGAGTAAACATTCCATAATGTACTTAAGAATTTTCTTTGAGTTTCAGCAACGTCTTCTATTGAGAATCTAGTTGGTAACCATGGAGCACTAGCAGTGTAGAAATGCCATCTTGTAGCATCAGCACCTTGTGAATCAAGTACTTCAAATGGATCAACTACGTTACCCTTAGATTTTGACATTTTTAAGCCCTTCTTATCAAGAACGTGACCTAAAACTATACAGTTTTCAAATGGATTTCTATCAAATATAGCAGTTGATATTGCTAACATTGTGTAGAACCATCCTCTTGTTTGGTCAACAGCTTCTGATATGAATTGAGCTGGGTAGTTTTGATCAAATAACTCTTTGTTCTCAAATGGATAATGAAGTTGTGCAAATGGCATTGATCCTGAATCGAACCAACAGTCAATAACCTCAGCAGTTCTCTTCATCTCCTTATTACAATGAGGACAATTTAAGTGAACTTTATCAATGTATGGCTTATGAAGTTCTATATCTTCTGGAACATTTATTCCTTTAGTTTTTAGTTCTTCTATACTTCCTATACATTCTCTGTGTCCACACTCACATTCCCATATTGGAAGTGGAGTTCCCCAGTATCTATCTCTTGAGATACCCCAGTCTATAACATTCTCTAAGAACTTACCAAATCTTCCGTTCTTGATGTTATCTGGGTACCAGTTTATTTTTTCATTATTAGCTAAAAGTTTATCTCTTAAAGTTGTCATTGCAACAAACCAGCTATCTTTTGGATAGTAAAGAAGTGGAGTGTCACATCTCCAACAATGTGGATATGAGTGAGTATGCTTTTCAGCTTTAAATAATTTATTTTCTTCTTTTAAGTAATCAACGATTTGTTGGTCACATTTCTTAACGAATTTTCCAGCCCAAGGAGTTACTTCTTCTACAAAGTTACCACTTAAGTCAACTAAGTTTAAGAATGCTAATCCATTTTGCTTTCCTATTAAGTTATCATCTTCACCATACGCAGGAGCTATATGAACTATACCGGTACCATCTGATAAAGTTACGTAGTCACCGTGAACAACTACGAAAGCTTTTCCTTCAGTTGGAGTTACGAATGGTAATAATTGCTCATATTCCATTCCTAATAATTCTTCACCTTTGAATTCTCTAACTATTTCAAATCCTTCTCCTAAAACCTTAGGTGCTAAATCTTTAGCTAAGATGAATATTTCATCTCCTTCAACTTGCTTAGCTTCTACATAGTCATAAGCTTTATTTATACATAAAGCAACGTTTGAAGGTAAAGTCCAAGGAGTTGTTGTCCAAGCTAAGAAGTATTTGTTATCTTCTCCTTTAACTTTAAACTTAGCTATAGCAGTTAAGTCTTTAACATCCTTGTATCCTTGTGAAACCTCATGTGATGATAAACTTGTTCCACATCTTGGACAGTAAGGCATTGTTTTATAACCTTTATATAAAAGTTTTTTATCCCACATTTGCTTTAAAGCCCACCATACTGATTCTATGTATGGATTATGGTAAGTAACATATGGATTCTCCATATCTACCCAATAACCTATTTGCTCAGTCATTTTTTCCCACATGCTAACATATGTGAAAACACTATCTTTACATTCAGTTACGAATTTTTCAACACCGTAATCCTCTATTTGAGGTTTACCTGATATTCCTAACTTCTTCTCTATTTCAAGCTCAACTGGAAGCCCATGAGTATCCCAACCTGCTTTTCTTATAACTTTATAACCCTTCATAACTTTGTATCTTGGGATTATATCCTTCATAACTCTTGTTAATACGTGACCTACGTGTGGCTTACCATTAGCTGTTGGAGGACCATCATAGAATGTAAAGTATTCACCATCTTGGTTCATATCGAAGTTTTTTTGTATTACATTTTTTTCTTTCCAAAGGTTTGCAACTTCTTTTTCTACGCCTACAAAACCTTTAGGTAATTCAACTTTTTTGTACATATTGAAACTCCTTTCCTTCTCTTATTTAATATTTAAATTATTTACTTATAATTGCTTATCTAGACAAAACTTAGTGAAAAATAAAAAAACTCCATCCTAAAAGGACGAAGTTATATTCGCTATACCACCTAAAGTTCAAACCTATCTATATAATTCAATTATAAATATTAAAAGTTTACGTGTTTACGATAGGTAATTAAAAGCACTTACAATGCTCGCATCCTGTAACGTGGATATACGGGATAACTTAATCAGAATCTATTCCTTTCAGTCTCCAACTCCCAGGTGATTTTCCTTAGATATCCTTATAGTCTCGCACCAACCAACTACTCTCTGAATAAGGTTTTATATAAGTACTTGCCCTGTTCACAGTCTTTAAAAAAATTATATAATAGCACTTTTAAAAAGTCAACGAAACAAATCCATATATTTGAAAGCTTTGATTATTTATTTAATTTATTTCTTAATAAAAAATCTATTTTGGTACAACCTAATAATTATAAGTATCAACTTATATATTTAATAAATAAAATTAATTAATAATTTTTATTATTTAATGTTGACTTTTCTTATCAACTAACTTATAATTAAATCATCAAATACATTCCATTCCCTTTTGTTAATCGTGCTGTTTTACTTTGATGTATTAGGAGGAAAAATAGTATGACTGATAACAATAATTTAAATCAACAAGTAATTGATAAAATGACTAAAGTTTGTATCTGCAGAGCAATCTCAAGAGCAAAGATAAAAGAAGCTATCAAAAATGGTGCACACACAGTTGAAGCAGTAGCTGAGGTAACTGGTGCAACAAAAGGTTCTTGTAGAGGTTGTAGATGTAGAGACAAAATTGAAGAATTAATTGAAGACAACCAATAATTCTTTTAAGCAAAACTTATTTACTGTTTTAATTTTGTATCTCCCTAAAAAGAGTACCGAAAGGTACTCTTTTTTTTATTTTAACTTGCCCATAACTATTAACTTTTAAATAATATTTTAGCTTTATATAAGAATTAGCTTTAATTAAAAAAGCAAAAAAGTACGAGCAATAGGAGTATCATCACTACTGCTCGTACTTTTTTAAATTTCAAATTCGTTTAATGGTAAGTTTTTTGTCCAACCATTATAATGTCTAGGATATCCTTGATTTGTAAGTGCTCCTACAAAATAAAATTTCTTTACATCAAAGCAATTATTCTTAACCACTTTAAATCCTTTTAAAAGATAATGTAATCTATTTTCATATACTCTTCTAATATCTTTAGACGTTGGCTCTCCCCAAGCAAAGATTATATGAGTACTATTTATTAAACTTTCAAATATGATTAAATCATTTTTTAAGTACTCTCCATTCTCAATAAACCCATCATTTCCGCATAGGAATAGCTCGCCTTTGGTATTATAAACTTCTTCTAAAACATCTTTGCTGTATTCAATAACAGGAAATAGGAATACGAAATTTATTTCTTTTATTATTCCAAGTTCATCCTCATTGTTCATTAAATATTTTATAGCCTTATTTAATTCTTTTTTTAGATCCTCAATGTTATGTGATTTTGGAGCTCTAGTAATAACTAATATATTACTTTCACCCTCTTCATTAATAGGAAAAGTAACTTTAAACCCTCTTCCACTTTCATGATCTACTAAAACATTTATATTATTTGGATTTTTACAATACTTTTGCATAAGCGCTCCCCTTTTTACCAACTCTTGTTCCTCAAACTCAATATATTAGTATTAAGTATATTCTCACTTTAGTTTAGTATATAATCGAATCTTTAGAAATTCTACAAATTTATATAAATTTAATTTATTCACCTAAATAATGAACTATTTATTCTTCTTGTTTTCCTCTATTTGTGCAGCTAACTCATTAAGATATTCCCATCTCTCATACTTCTGAGCTAACTCCTCCTCAGTTTTTGCTTTATCTTCCATTAATTCTTGAAGTTTACCGTATTCTGATGCATGTTTTGCCATTAAAGAATCTAATTCCTCTATTTTTTCTTCAATAGCCATTATATCTTCATCTATAGTTTCAAATTCCCTTTGCTCTTTAAATGAGAATTTTAATACTTTATTTTTGTTTTTATTTTTATCCACAGATGACTCTTTTTTATTTTTATCCACAGCTACTTCTTTTTCTTTACTTTCAACAGCTTCTATCTCTTTACTTAGAAGATAATCCCCATAGTTACCAGTATAGATATCTATTTTTCCATCTCCTTCATAAGAGAATATCTTGTTACAAATTCTATCTAAGAAATATCTATCATGTGATACAGTAATAACAACTCCACCAAAATCATCTAGATAGTCTTCTAGTCTATTTAAAGTTTCAATATCTAAGTCATTTGTAGGCTCATCTAGTAAAAGAACATTTGGAGCTTCCATTAAAACTCTTAAAAGATGAAGTCTTCTTCTCTCCCCACCTGATAACATTCCTATCATTGTCCATTGAAGTGTACCATCAAATAAGAATTTTTCACACATTTGTGATGCTGTTATTCTTTCACCTGTAGCAGTCTGTAAATACTCTCCTGCTTCCTTTATGTAATCTATGGCTCTCATTTCTGGATGCATATGTGTATCCTCTTGTGAGAAACAAGCTATTTTTACAGTTTCACCTTTTATTATTTCACCATTATCTGGTGCTATCTTTCCTTCTATCATACCCATAAGTGTTGATTTTCCAGCTCCATTAGGTCCTACAATACCTATTCTATCACTTCTTAAGACTATGTAGTTAAAATCATCAACAATCTTTTTATCTCCAAAGCTTTTATTTAAATGTTCTATTTCTATTATTTTCTTACCTAATCTAGTTCCCATAACAGAGATTTCTATATTTTCATTTTCAATAAAACCTTCTTGATTTACTAATTCATCAAATCTTTGAAGTCTAGCTTTTTGTTTAGTAGTTCTAGCCTTTGCACCTCTTCTTACCCAAGCTAGTTCTTTTCTCATAAGGTTTTGTCTTTTTTCCTCACTTGCCTTTTCTATAGCTATTCTCTCCATCTTCTTTTCTAAGAAAACAGAATAGTTTCCATCATAGCTAAATAATCTACCTCTATCTAATTCTAATATTCTATTAGTTACTCTATCTAGGAAATATCTATCATGAGTAATCATTAAAAGAGCACCTTTTCTACCATTTAAGTAATCTTCTAACCAACTTATAGTCTCGTTATCTAAGTGGTTAGTAGGCTCATCTAATATTAATAGTTCACTAGGAGTTATTAATGCAGCTGCAAGCATTATTCTCTTCTTCTGTCCTCCAGAAAGATTTCCTACCTTTTCTTCAAAATTAGTTATTCCAAGCTTAGTTAAAACATTTTTTGCTTCACTTTCCATATCCCAAAGATTTAAAGCATCTATTTTTCCTTGAAGTTTTATTATCTTTTCTGAATCTATATCGCTATTTTCGCCTTTATTTATCTTTTCTAAAAGTTCTTCATAATCTCTTAGAATTCTCATTTCTTCTGAGTTACCTTTGAAAACTTGCTCTAAAACAGTAGCATTATCATCATAATCTGGTGTCTGAGAAAGGTATTCTATCCTTACTCTATTACCTTTTGTTATTGTCCCTTCATCAGGCTCTTCTACTCCTGCCACTATCTTTAAGAAAGAAGATTTTCCTGTTCCGTTAACTCCTATAAGCCCAATCTTCTCACCATCATTTATTCCTAATGATATATTATTAGCTAAAATTTTCTCTGAATAGCTCTTACTTATATTTTCAAGAGTTATTAAATTCATCAGTTATCCATCCTTTTCAAAACAAATCTTATTCTCATTATAATATAAAGTTAAAGTTCTTCCAAAAGTAAAATAAGGATTGTATCAAAAATAACTTAAAATAAAACTTATAAACATATTATGAGAATTACTGGATTTCATTAAGAATTCATAGCTATTCTCTTAATACTCTTTATAAATTTTATTTTAAGCTTTGATACAACCCTATACTAATTTAAATTATTCTATATTAATTTTCTAACTTGTTATATTTTAACTTGAAATTTTCCTTATCAAGTCTCCTAAATCCTCACAAAATTAATTCTACTACTCTTTCAAAATCTTTATAAAGCATATTTGCTTTCTAAATTCTATTAGACAAAGGTTTCATTCTCCTAGCTAACAATTGTATTGGCATTAAAGTTAATACTATGGTAGTCAGAAAACTTTCAACTCCTGCACTACTTACATTATAAATTATTGAATAAATCCATAAATTCATACCTGGAGGCGCATATTGGCCAAAGAAAACTACCCCTGAAACGACACTTATAAATGTACTTAAAGCGCCTGCCATAAATGATCCTAAGAATATTTTATACTTTTTATCTATTCCAAATGTTCCTGCTAATCCTAATGCCATATTAGCTAGTATGTAATCAAGAAAAAACTGTACTGGATGAACAATAAATGCTCCATTTAATGTTTTTAGAAGACCAAAGATTAATCCTCCTGTAACACCAACAGTTCTTCCATACACTAAGGAAAGAAGCATTATTGGTAGCATTGAAAAGAAAGTTATTCCTCCACCTTGTGGATATCTAACTAACGGAATAATATAAAGCACGTAGGAAATTGCTACATTTAATCCAATCATAACAATTTCTTTTGTTGTTATTTTATGCTTTCTTAAATCTAAAATATATAAAGCTAATAATACAAATTCTATTAAGGCTACTAAATAAACATCCATTACTCTTCACCTTCTTCATATGCCATATTCCAAAAGTCAAGTTCATATAAACTTGCCCTTTTAAATATCTCTATCAGTCTATTTTGTTTTTCCTCTGATAAATCTGAACAAGTTTTATCCACATATTCTAACCATCTATCAGTAAACTCAGCAAATCCATCTGAAGCATACTCTTCAATCCACGGTTTAAAAAAGTTTTTTTCTAGTTTATCAGCATATTTCTCAGCAATATATCTTCCTATATAGCTATAACTCCAAGTGCATGGTAATGTTGCTATAGCTATCTCATCTAAGTCACCTTTTAAAGCTATAGCTTGCATATAGCTTGTATAACTTATAGTAGTGCCTTTATATTCTCTTTTTTCAGCCTCTATTTCTGATATTCCAAAATCTTTTAAGTATTCTATATGGACTGCTGTTTCATCTTCCATTGTTCCTTTTGTAGAACTATAGAAAAATCTCATTTCTTCCATAGTTCTGGCCTTAACTACACCAATACAAAAAATCTTAGCATATTCTTTTAAATAAAGGTAATCTTGAACTAAATACTCTTTGAATTTATTCTTATCAAGAGTTCCTTCTCCAATTTCTTTTATAAATGGGTGTTCTAAATACTTGTCCCATATCGGCATAGCCTCTTTTAATAATTTTTCTGTAAATCTCATATTTGACATCTCCTTTAATCTTATGATTAAACTTAATAGCCCAAATAAGGATTACCTAAAAGTTTCATAAAAGCATATAAATCTTAAACTTTTTAAATAAAAACTCTACTTTAAACCATTATTAATTTTTAGGTAGAACTGTAAGTCATCTTAATGAGTAATACTTTACTAAATTATTTTAGTTTTGAAAGTCTAGCTAAAAATCAATATTTACTTAAAACATAGCTAAATAAAAAATAAAAGCTGCATCCATTGTAGGATGCAGCTTAATTTATAAAAAGTCATAATACTCTAAATATATAAAATACTATTATAAAACTTTCTACTGGCTTTCCTACGCTGGTATTACCCAGATCAGGTTTAAGGGTTAATAACAAAATGTTATCTCTCAGCCAAATGGCACCCCTAGCTATAAAGTCTATAATAATTATATATATTTTTTTTAATAAATTCTAGTTTTTTCTTTCTCAAGTAAAAATAAAGTCTAAAACCTCATATAAAAATTATTCCAATAATCTTTATTGCTCATCATCATCTTTCTGATTTCCTCATCATTACCATATTCATCATACCATCTTTCTAAAATTTCATAGGCAATACCATGGTATATTAAGCTTCCTATGACAAAAGGTTTAGCCGGCACATCACTTAAAGATATTACTGTTATACCAGTTCCTATAGTCCCATATATCATAGCTCTCTCTGGGGTTGCAAAGGTCTTTGCCTTCTTTTTAAAATCAGACTCTCTTATGTATTTTCTTAATCTTTTAGGTGTTGGAATAACGATAGCTTTTATCAATTTTATTCAATCCTTAAAATTACTCTTATTAAAAATATATATTCAGTATTTAATCTTTATTCTAAAAGTATTGTTTTTTAGCTGAATATATCTTTAAAAAATTTTTTAAAAATAAAACAGAAATAACCATGGTTAAACTTCATATTTATTTCCTACTCTTTAAATATATTTTTAACCTATTGAAAGACTTAATATGTGTTATAATCTTATAAGAATTATTTTGGAAGGAGCTATTTAAATGGCGAGTAAGTTTTATTTACACAAAGGGAAAAATAAAAAAGCTGAACAAGGTAGACCTTGGATTTACATTGATGAAATAAACGAATATGACGGAGATTACGAAAACGGAGATATAGTTGAAGTTTATAATCATAAAGGTTATTTCCTAGGAAAAGGTTACATAAATGATAGAAGTAAAATAACTATAAGATTAATGACTAAGAATATAGATGAAGAAATAGATGAAGACTTCTTCAAAAGAAGATTTAAAACTGCTTGGGAATACAGAAAGAGAGTTATAGACACATCTTCATGTAGATTTATCTTTGGAGAAGCTGATTTCCTTCCTGGTTTAACAGTTGATAAATTTGAAGATTATTACGTAATTCAAATATCAACTCTTGGAATGGATAAATATAGAGATTTAATAGTAAAAATCCTAGTTGATGAATACGGTGCTAAGGGTGTTTATGAAAGAAGTGATATAAAAACTAGGGAAATAGAAGGTTTAGAGCAAAGAAAAGGCTTCTTAACTGAGCCATTTGATACTGATATACAAATAGTTGAAAATGGTGTTAAATACATAGTTGATTTAGAAAATGGTCAAAAGACCGGTTTCTTCCTAGATCAAAAAGAAAATAGAGCTGCAATGCATAGAATATGTAAAGACATGGATGTTTTAGATTGCTTCACTCATACTGGTTCATTTGCTTTAAATGCTGGTATAGCCGGTGCTAAGTCAGTTTTAGGAATAGATGTATCTCAACACGCCGTTGATTGTGCTACAAGAAATGCTGAGCTTAATAATCTTCAAGATGTTGTTAAATTCGAAAAACACAATGCTTTTGATGTTTTAGGTGATTGGTCAAGAGAAGGAAAACAATTTGATGTTGTAATATTAGATCCACCAGCTTTTACAAAGTCAAGAAACACTGTTAAGCAAGCTATTAGAGGATATAAAGAAATAAACCTTAGAGGAATAAAGATGGTTAAAGAAGGTGGCTACTTCGCAACATGCTCTTGCTCTCATTATATGGATGAAGAACAATTAAAGAGAACTGTTGCTGAGGCTGCTCATGATGCTAGAAGAACTTTAAGACAAATAGAAGTTAGAACTCAAAGTTCAGATCATCCTATACTTTGGAACTCAGATGAGTCATACTACTTAAAATTCTTCATATTCCAAGTATTCTAAAAAAATTTTAAATTAAATGCATATTAAAAATAATACTGGTTAATATAATAGTGTAGCAAGAAAAGATTAAAAACTTAACCTTTTACTTATAAAAAAAGAGGTGCTTACAAAATGGCATACACTCAAAAATTTATATTTAAAATTTAAGTAATAATTAAATATTAAAATATATTATTACTATGAGGTGCTTTACAAAAATAGCATACACTCATTAAATAGTTATAAATATCTTTAGTATTTAACTATCTGTTTTAAGCTATGCACTAATTAGGAGTGCATTTTCTATCCTAATAATGTACATATAATATTAGATGTATTAAAAGGGAAAGGTATCTGAAATTCAGATACCTTTCTTCTTTTGTCTCTATATAATTATTTAAAAGGCTATGTTTTAACTAAATATAAAAATTTACCTAAAACATAACCTTATTAAAGCATTTATTTTCTATGAAACTGTTTTTGCAGAAACTATACTAACACCAGTTCCTAAAACATCCTCTATGATAACATCTCCAACTTTAATAGGAAGATTAATAGAAGCCTTATTAATCTCTTTCATAACATCAAATATCATTCCCTTTGGAATAGGTTCCTCTGTTTTAACTGGTATAACCATATTGTCACAGCCATCTATTTTAACAGTTGAGGTTACTATTCTTGTTGGATTTTTAACCTCATTTAATCCATAAATTTCTCCTCTTTTGCATGTATTTCCTGTAACTTTTTCTAAATCTGTATCTACTGTTAAATGACATCCTCTAGGACATACTATACAAATTAATTCTCTTACCATGATTATTCACCATCCTCTAATGAAATTGTTATTGATCCCTTAGCATCTTTAAGTTTATCTTTAAGTATTGTAATTCTCTCCATTTCTGCAGGTACAACATGAGGTTTTTTAAAGCTTTGAAGAACATTTCCTTCTTCATCTCTAACTATAATCTGTTTATTCTTAAATACATTTCTAACTCTCATAAACACATTCAAGTTTCCATCTAAAGATTCAATTTCAAATTTTTGAGGAACTGTATAACTTATATTTTCTCCATTTTTTATTTCAACAAAGTTATTTAATCTCTTTTTACCTTTAATATATTTTGCAGCATTCTTACCTGCATTTTTTGCTTCCTCAGTAACAAAATCAACTAGGTCATGAACATGAACTACATTACCACAAGCAAATATTCCCTCTCTATTTGTTTCCATACTTTCTGAAACCACAAGTCCATTAGTTCTAAAATCTAATTGAACTCCTGCATTTTTTGAAAGCTCATTTTCTGGAATTAACCCAACAGATAATAATAATGTATCAACATCAAACTCTATTTCTGTTCCTTTTATAGGTTCTCTATTTTCATTAACCTTAGCTATAATTACTTTTTCTAATCTTCCATTTCCTTTAACATCAACAACTGTATGAGATAGATATAATGGAATATCATAGTCCTCTAAACATTGAACAATATTTCTAGTTAAACCATTTGAATAAGGCATAAGTTCAACAACAGCCTTAACTTCAGCGCCTTCAAGAGTCATTCTTCTAGCCATTATAAGACCAATGTCTCCTGACCCTAAAATAACAACCTTCTTACCAACCATATATCCTTCCATGTTTATGAATCTTTGAGCCGCTCCTGCAGTAAATATTCCTGATGGTCTGTCTCCTGGGATACTTATTGCGCCTCTTGTTCTTTCACGACATCCCATAGCAAGTACTATAGCTTCCGCTTCTATTGTTAAATATCCTTTTTCAGTATTTATAGCATGTATTACTTTATCTTCAATTTCTAAAACCATTGTATCTAACATAACCTCTATGTTAGTTCCTTCTACCATATCAATAAATCTTCCAGCATATTCAGGTCCTGTAAGTTCTTCTTTAAAGGTATGAAGACCAAATCCGTTATGAATACATTGATTTAAGATTCCACCTAGTTCTTTATCTCTTTCTATAATTAATATTTTTTCTATTCCATTTTCATAAGCTTCATAAGCTGCTGCTAATCCTGCTGGACCTCCACCTACAACTACTAAATCATATTTCATAACCTTAATCCTCCTACTTTGTTTTTCCACTTATTATGTATGAACCATTTTTATCTAAAGTTACTTCATTTATCTTCATACCAGTTTCACGAGATATTATTTCTTGAACTCTAGGTCCACAGAAACCACCTTGACATCTACCACAACCTGGACGACATCTTCTCTTAACTCCATCAATAGTCCTTGCTCCTAAAGTTCTATTTATACTATCAACAATTTCTCCTTCTGTTATGTTTTCACATCTACAAATTATTCTTCCGTATCTACTATCTTCTTTAATTAAATTTGCTTTTTCTTCTGGAGAAAGTTCTATAAAATGTACTTGCTCTCTCTTCTCATTAAAGTTATCCTTCTTTTCTAAAGCTAGTCCACATTCTCCTAGCATTCTAACAACATCAACTGCAATAGCTGGTGCAGAACTTAATCCTGGTGATTTTATTCCTGCTACATCAAAGAATCCCTTTACGTCTTTAGCTTCTCCAATTATAAAATCAGGCTTATCAGCTATAGCACGAAGTCCTGCAAAGTTTCTTATATTTTCTCTAAAATTAATTGATCTAGTTGTTTTTAAAGAAACCTCCCTAACTTTAGCCAATCCTTCATACTCTGTGGAAACTGAATCTTTGTCATCAGTATCAATGGCATCTGGTCCTACTAATAAGTTTCCATGAACTGTAGGAGTAACTAAAACTCCTTTTCCAAGCTTAGTTGGACATTGGAAAATTGTCTTTTCAAATAGACTTCCTTGACTCTTATCTAAAACATAATATTCTCCTTTTCTAGGAGTTATTTTAAAGGCTTCTTCACAAACCATATTATGAATCTTATCAGCATAAATACCTGCTGCATTTACTATAAATCTAGCTTCTACTACATCTCCATTTTCAAGCTTTATTTTAAAATTTTCATCTTTTTCAATACTAACAACTTTAGAATTTAATCTTAATTCTCCTCCATTATCAATAGCATTTTCTGAAAGAGCTATTGTAAATTCATATGCTCCAACAATTCCTCCTGTTTGACAGAATAAAGCACTTTTTACCTCTTTATTTAAGTTTGGCTCCATTTCTAAAACTTCTTTTGAAGTTAAAAGTCTTATACCTTCTACTCCATTTTTAATTCCTCTATTATATAAAACCTCTAATTCTTTTTGGTCATCATCATCAAATCCTATAATTAGTGAACCATTTCTTTTAAAAGGAACGGATAAGTCCTCGCAAAGCTTATCAAACATCTTATTTCCTTCAACATTGTATTTTGCCATTAATGTTCCTGGCTCTGGATCATATCCTGAGTGAACAATTGCTGAATTTGCTTTAGATGCTCCCATAGCAACGTCATTTTCTTTTTCTAATTCTACAACTTTTAAATTATACTTTGTTAGTTCTCTAAATATTGCTCCACCTATTACTCCGGATCCTATAATTGCTACATCATAAATCATTAAATATCGCTCCCTCTTATAAAAATAAAAAAGAGCTGAACTCAAAAAAGACATACGAATATCCTTTTTGTGTTTAGCTCTATTCTCTCTTCTACACAAAATTAAAAATTTTCTATTAACTTCTCTTTAATTATATCACACTTTTGTAAATGTTTCCACACTTTTTTAATCATCAAGTGCCCAGTCTTTTGATTTTTCAATAGCTTTTTTCCATTTTTTATAGTATTTATTTCTCTTTTCCTCAGAAATAGTTGGCTCAAACTCTTCACTTGCAAACCAGAATTTAGCTATTTCCTCTTTATCTTTCCAATAACCAACAGCTAATCCAGCAAGATATGCAGCACCTAAAGCTGTTGTTTCTGTAATTATAGGTTTAATTACTTTCTTTCCAACTAAATCAGCTTGGAATTGCATTAAAAAATTATTTCTACTAGCTCCACCATCTACCTTTATACAGTTTATATCATAACCAACATCATTTATCATAGCTTCAAGAACATCTCTTGTTTGATATGCAATTGATTCTAGTGCAGCTCTTATTATATGATTTCTATTAGTTCCACGTGTTAACCCAACTATTGTTCCACGAGCATACATATCCCAATAAGGAGCGCCTAATCCTACGAATGCAGGTACAACATATACTCCTCCATTGTCTTCTACCTTAGTAGCAAAATACTCAGTATCGCTAGAATCACTTATAATTCTTAATTCATCTCTAAGCCATTGAATAACAGCACCGCCAACAAATACTGATCCTTCTAAAGCATATTGAACTTTTCCATCTAATCCAATAGCTATTGTTGTTAAAAGTCCAGATCTACTTTGAACAAGTTCCTCTCCTGTATTCATTAATAAGAAACAACCTGTTCCATAGGTATTCTTTACATCACCTTTATTAAAGGCCGCTTGTCCAAATAAAGCAGCTTGTTGATCACCAGCAATACCAGCAATAGGTACTCTTATACCGCCCTTTGACCCAAGGTTAGCATAGCCATAAATTTCAGATGAATTTCTTACCTCTGGTAGCATACTTCTAGGAATATCTAATTCCTTAAGCATTCTCTCATCCCAATCAAGATTCTTTATGTTGAATATCATAGTTCTAGATGCGTTAGTATAGTCAGTTACATGAACTTTACCATTTGTAAGTTTCCAAACAAGCCAAGTATCAACTGTACCAAATAAAAGCTCTCCATTTTTAGCTTTTTCTCTTGCACCTTCAACATTATCTAAAATCCATTTTATTTTTGTTCCTGAAAAATATGCATCAAGTACAAGTCCTGTGTTTTCTTTAATATAATCTACAAGTCCATCTCTTTCTTTTAATTCATCACAGATATTCGCAGTTCTTCTACATTGCCAAACTATAGCATTATATATTGGTACACCAGTATTTTTGTCCCAAACTATTGTAGTTTCTCTTTGATTTGTAATTCCAAGTGCAGCTATGTTTTCTTGAGTTATATTGCTCTTAGCCATAACTTCTTGAAGTACACTATATTGAGTTGCCCATATCTCCATTGGATCATGTTCAACCCATCCCTCTTTAGGATAAATTTGATTAAATTCTTTTTGACTTATTCCAATAATATTTTGATCCCTATCAAAAATTATTGCTCTAGAGCTTGTTGTTCCTTGATCTAATGCTACTATATATTTTTCCATAAACAATCACCTCTTAATTTTATATCTTCCATATAGCCTCTTTTGTTGTTGATATACACGTTGCTCCTGACTTTAAAGCTTCCATGACATCTTCTTTATCTGAAATTAAACCACCCACTATTAATGGTTTATTTATTGTTTTTGATAATTCCTTAATAACTTTAAATAATAATCCTGGCAACATTTCCACAGCATCACATTCATCAACTAAGTGATTCTTTGTGCTATGAAAAGAAAGACTATCTAAAATGAAAACCCTTTGAATAGCTATTAGCCCTAATTTTTTTGCATTTTTTACTGTTTGAGCCTTTGTACTTATTATTCCATCAAACTTAGTTTTTTCTTTCAAATATTCTAAAACAATCTCTCTATTTGTAAGTCCATCAACTAAGTCTATATGCAATATCCCAATCTTATTCTTCTCTGATATTTTATTTGAAATTTCTATAATATCTAAAACATTCCCGAATAAAACAAATATTACATCAACATCAGCTTCTAAAGCTTTATCCAATTGCTCCATATCCTTTACAGCTGCCACAATAGGGTTATCCTCAAGTATTCTTTTAAAATTAATCATTATAAATAGCCTCCTTAAAATTGTCTCAAATTAATATCTCCTTAAAATATACTTGTATATACAATTGCTCCTGCTATAGCTCCAACTATCGGTCCTACAACGGGAACCCAAGCGTAAGCCCAATCTGAGCCTCCTTTATTTTTTATAGGAAGCAGGAAATGTGCAAGTCTAGGTGAAAAATCTCTAGCTGGATTAATTGCATATCCAGTCGGTCCTCCTAAAGATACTCCTATAACTAAAATTAATAATCCAACAGCTATCGGCATCATTCCATCTACCATTTTTGCATCACCAAGTCCTAAAATTCCAAACATTAATACAAATGTTCCTATAAATTCTGCAAAAAAATTCCATTTATAATTTCTAATAGCTGGTATAGTACAGAATGTACCAAGCTTTGCTTCTTGATCATCAGTAGACTCAAAATGAGTATAATAAGTAAGATAAACAAGAACAGCACCTATAAAAGCACCTATCAATTGTGCTATACAAAATAAAACTACCTGATACCATGTTAACCCTCCGGTTATACCTAATGCAATAGTTACCGCCGGATTAAATACAGCTCCGCTAACCCTAGCAAAGATATATACTGGAATAGCAACTGCTATTGCCCATCCCACAGTAATAACAATAAGCCCGGCATTATTTCCTTTCGTTTTCTTAAGAACTACGTTTGCAACTACTCCATCCCCTAATAATATCAAAAGCGCAGTTCCAACAAGCTCAGCCAAGAATTGATTTACCATGACCATACACCACCTAGTAATTAATTATATTTAGTTTTAAAAAAGCATAAAATAAAAAAGAGCTAAACAAAAAAAACCTAAATTTTTCTCGTGTTTAACTCTAAATACTCTTACACAAGTTGAATATATACGTATATATTTTTATATTGTTCTTTCACAGTATTTATTTTAACACCTCGTGAAACTGTTTTCAATAAATTAAAAATTTAACAATCTTTCCATAAAATAAAAAAGGAGAGATTCTCTTAAATCGCTCCTTTTAATAAACTATTTATCAAATAATAACTGTTTTATTTGTGATTCTAAATCTTGAATTCCTGTTGGATCTGCTCCACTTCCATCTAGAGAATTTTGATATTTATCTATTAACTGTTCTATATCTGTTATTGCCTGATTTATATTTTTATCAGTTTCTGGAGTCATAGCTTTAATATCTTTTAAATCTTTTAAAGCTTCTGTTTTAGCCTCATTCCATTCATTCATCTCTTTGTTTTGAAGTACTTCTAAATATTCTTCCTTAACATCAAGATAAACCTCAGCAACATCATTAGTTAAGCTATCATTATCTACAACCTTACTTTTATTATCTGTAGTTGCTGCTGGCTTATTATTAGAAGCATTCGCATTTGATGAATCATTGGAATTTCCACATCCAACTAACTGTAATCCCATTATTGCAGAAATAAGAATTACTAAAAACTTTTTCTTCATTCAAAACATCCCCTTTATAAAATATCTCATCATATCATCATCATATATTCATGCCTAGCCATTAACAAACTTGTTTTTTTAACTATTTATTAACAATTTAAACAAAAAATATTAATATTTGAAAATGGATGTATATTTAGAAGTATTTTATTAAGATATCTCTTTTTGTTTTAAAAATATTATATTAAAATTAGTTTCTATTTATAAAATTCTCTTTCTGCAATTTATTCATTTTTTCTAAAAATAATTCATAAAAAAGCTTTATAGAGTTACTTTCACATTATTTTCTACGGTTTTTATTTCTCCATTTTTAAACTCAAAAACTGAATCAATTAAATTCTTAGTTGAACAGTATTTTAAATCTTCTTCTAACCCTAAATTTTTAAGAATATTATAGTGCTTTGCATCCTTTATAAATTCATCTATACTTTTGCTACTCTCATAAACATATTTAGCTGTTTTAGCTATATCAGTAAGTTCAAGTTCTTTATTTTTAGCTAATTCGCTTATAATATATCCTGCACACACGAAATCATCGCTCGAAAATTCACCATTTGTTCCAGAATTAACAAAGACTACTTCTTTTTCTTCATTTTCTAGATATTTAGCCACTGCTTGTCCATTTAAAACAGAAGCTACAACAACTTTATCTGCCTTGCTGCATAGATTTAAAGCCCTTGTTCCATTTGTAGTTGACATTATCACATTTTTTCCTTCTACAATATCTCTTTTATACTCTAATGGTGAATTAGAAAAATCAAACCCATCTATTTTTAATGCTTTTCTTTCTCCCCCAAGTAATACTTCTTCTCCTAGCGCTTTTAACTCTTCTGCCTTATTAAAGGCATCGTCCACGCTTACTACTGGAATAACTCTCTTAGCTCTATTAGAAAGGGCTGTAGTGATTACAGATGTTGCTCTTAACATATCTATAACCACAGCAATCTTTCCTTTAAGAGATTCACTATCTATATAATCGGCTGAAATTATAACATCAATTTTCATAAGTTTTCCCTCCACTTTACTTTTAATAATTATTCTTCAAAGTTCTTTCCTTGATAAATATCATTATCTTCAAGTGCTTTATCAATAGCATTTAAAACTTCCCACTTCTTTAAACTCCACATAGGACCTATTAATAGATTTCTTGGAGCATCCCCTGTCAATCTATGTATAACCATATTTTGAGGAATTCTACTTATAGCTTCACATATTAAATCTATGTACTCTTCTTGAGTTAAAAATTTTAATCTTCCTTCCTCATAGTCCTTAACCATTCTTGTTCCTTCCATTAGATGAAGTAAATGAAGTTTTATCCCTTGAGCTCCGCATCTAGCAACATAATCAACAGTTTCTATCATTTGCTCTTTAGTTTCTCCTGGAAGACCAAATATGCAATGAATAACGGTATCTATCCCTCTACTTTTTAATCCTTCCATTGCTTTATCAAATACTTCTAAATCATATCCTCTATTAAAACTTCTAGCCGTGTCATCGTGAATAGTTTGAAGTCCTAGTTCAACCCAAGTATAAACTTTTTTATTCATTTCTTCTAATAAATCTAAAACTTCTTCATTTATACAATCTGGTCTTGTTCCTATAGATAAAGCAACGACACCATCTTTACTTATAGCTTCCTCATACTTTCTTCTTAGTTCTTCTACAGGAGCATATGTATTAGTATATGCTTGGAAATAAGCTATATACTTTCCTTCTTTCCACTTCTTATTCATCATCTCTTTTACATTATCAAACTGAGTACCAATACTTAAAGTTCTCTGTCCTGCATAATCTCCAGATCCCTTTGAACTACAGAATGTACATCCGCCTTTAGCAACTTTTCCATCTCTATTAGGACATGTGAATCCACCATCTAAACTTATTTTAAATACTTTTTCCCCAAATTTTTCTCTTAAAAATCTATTTAAAGTATTATATCTCTTATCTCCCCATATTTTTCTTTTTTCCATGTATATCACCTTTTCATTAAAATCAAATTTCTTTAAAATAAAAAAAGTTAATCATAAAACTTCTAATATTTATGATTAACTTATCTTCTATTATACTATAGTTTTTGAAGTTTAAAATCTTTTAAGGATATTTTATATCTTCCAGTTAATTCATTTCTAGCCTCTCCTGAATTATTTGTAGGTGTAACATTCATAATAATATTATTATCTTTTATTTTTTCATAAATTAAATTATATTCATTTTCAGCAAATATATCATCTAACTCTAAGGCTACAATATCTCCTCTACTTTGATAAACCTTAAATCTTGTAGAATTTCCTTTTACATAGTTTGCAACCACATAGCCATCATCATCTGAAAAATTCAAACTAGAAATCTTACATCCACTTAATATGTCTAGGGTAGTAAGGTTTTTTCCTAATGGTTTGCCCTTATCCTTATCTTCTTTTTTCCCTTCATCCTCGCCCTCAGAAGCAGCTGTTTTTTTTGCATCATCAACATCAATGACTCCTATATACGAATCCTCTCCTTTATAGGTTGATATAGCCACCTTATCTCCAGAGAATGCTATTTCTACAGCTGAAAAAGCATCTTTTGGCACATCTACTTTAGTAATGTCTATAACATTTACCTTAGGATAAGCCTTATCTGGTATGCTTTTAATATCTATAAGTGTATTAACTTCGACTTCATCATCTTTCCTTAACTTTAACTTTTCCTTCTCTTCAAATACATTGTAAAGCTGAGTAGCTTTCAACTTAGAGACTTTATATTCCTCCTCTTGATTTTTTTGAACCTCTAAATAATATTCTTCTAATTCTGCTATAGGCTCACCTCTTTTAGCCCTAGTAACCTTAAACTTAAACATAGCTTTGTTTCCAAGCTGTGATAATCCAATTTGTTGTATTCCTGTAATTTCAGGCTCCTTGCTTGGTTCGATTATTATCTTCTTATCAATTTCTTTATTAGATAAACTTTTTATAGTATTTAAATCCTTACTTTTAAGAGCCTCCATATATTTTTCAGCTATAGATTTTGCTATTTGATTGTCAAAATATATACTCTCTACACTTTTTCTTAAATCTTCACTCTCCTTAATTGTAGTATTTACCTTATTACATCCTACTGAAAAAAACATTAATCCCATAATTAAAGTTGCAATAATTTTTCTTACCATTTATAATCACTCCTACTCTAAGAATAAGTCCTATTTTAGGTTTTCCAAATAGCTTAAAAGTATTAATAGAATAATCATTTTAAAACTAACTTTTCCTCTTCATTTAAGAATAAACCCTCTCTACATTTTATATATTTAGTTAGGGGAGGTGATTTAATGAAAAATATTATAAAAGTTTTTCAAGTAGCTTTTGTTTTTATTGGAACCATAGTAGGAGCTGGACTTGCTTCTGGTAAAGAAATAACAAACTTTTTTACCGTTTATGGCTATAAAAGTTTTTTTACTATTTTAATGACAGGCTTATTTTACATTGTGCTTTGTAACATAATTTCTAGAATAAGCATGAAAAATAATCTGAATTCTTATAATGAAGTTATAAACACTGTTAGTCCTAATATTTTAGGTAAACTTACTGGAATAATAACTACTTTTTACTTAATATCTAGTGCATCCATAATTCTTGCAGGTAGTGGTGCCTTATTAAATCAGTATTTTGGAATTCCTAAAATTATAGGCTCAATAATCATGGCCATCATTGCTTCATTAATACTTCTTAGAGAAACTAATGGTCTTGTAGAAATAAATTCAATTATAGTACCATCTTTAATTATTGTAACAACTACACTTATGATTCTTTATGTTTCCTTTGCCAATGATCCAATTACTATAAATTCATTAACTGCTTCTGAGCCAAAGCTATCTAGCGGATTTTTTACTTCTGGAGTTCTATATTGTGGATATAATATCCTTTGCTGTTGCGGTGTAATTGTTCCTTTAAGTAATGAAATAAAAAACAAAAAAATAATGACTTGGGGAATAATTTTAGGCTCTATTTTATTAACTATTATATGTATTTTTATAAACTCAATGCTTATGGTAAACCAACCTCAAATATTCCGGTATGAAATTCCATTACTTTATATTGCAGATAGATTTGGAAAGCCAATTCAAATAATGCTTTTAATGATAATATTAGCTGAAATGTTCTCAACAGAGGTTTCAGATGTTTATTCAATAAGCAAAACTATTAGTAAAAGTTTTAAATTAAAATATAAACATGCTATTTTTTTAGTACTAATAATCGCTCTTCCAATTTCACTAATAGGTTTCTCTAATCTAATAACTACCTTATACCCAATGTTTGGTGTTTTAAGCTTAGTATTTATTGTTCAATGTATTTACTTTTATTTTTTTAAATTTAAAAAGCAGGCTTAAATATTATAAAAATACATTTATTAAGTTAAAAGCTGTACTAAGCATATTTTATTGTTTTAAAATTATGCTTTGTACAGCTTTACTCTTTAATAAATTATTTTAGGAACATTACTTTTTCTATCCATTATTGTTGGAGGATAGAATATTTTTTTCTCTACACTTGATCTAAGTTCTGCTATTTTAGTTACTGCAACAAATACATTTGATAACTTGTACCATGTTGCATAATCAACCTCTCCTGTTTCTGGAAGGTTAAATATCTTTTGAAAAGTTTTAACTGCCTCTCTAGTTTTTTCACCATAATTTCCATCTAAAGCAACCTTAGGTATTAAAGGATAAGCCCTGGATACAGCATTTAACTGTTCTTGTATAACTCTAACAGGCTCTCCTGAAGAACCAATAGTTAATGTGAAGCCTGGAAAAGACTTTGGACTTCCTGTCACCTTTTTAGCAGTTACTAACTCTATATTATCACCATAAAAAGAAGTTAAAATTTCATAAGGTACCTTACCTTCATCTCCTAAATACTTACTTCCCCATTGAGTCATCCATCCTGGGCATTGAACATTTATACCATCGCAGTATTGAGTTAATAATGGTTGCTTAGCATTAAACCTTCTAATGTATGTTGCAAATATTTCATCTACGATTCTACTTATGTTGTCATAAAAGTTTCTTCCATAATTAAATGCATGATCAAAAGCTGTTGAGCTAGTTATATCAAAATTCTTACCTTTTCCTCTATACCATTCAGTATATATTCTATTTAAAGTAAATGATATTATGGCATATACGTTAGCCCTTATAGTATTTTCAGACCAAGTTGAAAATATTTCACAACAGGCAACATTTTTTATATACTCCCTATAATCAACTTTATAGTTAGCAGCTGAATTATCGTCTGGTCTCCCATTGTGAACCACTATATATTCAGGAACTACTGGTTCTGGTAAAACTACAGTTCCCTTTGGAGGTGGTAACTCTTTTTCATCTGCTTCTGGAATTTTAGGAGGAAAATTACCAACCAATCTATTAGCTTGTATGTCAATAGTTACTTCCTGTCTGTAACTGCCTCTACTCTCTCGCAACCGAGCTTGTTGTAAAGCAATCCTAGATGGAAAAATTTGAACACCATTTATCATAGTAGGTAAAAAGCCTTCTCTTTCAATAGTAACTTGTGCAAAACTATAAGGTAATCTCCCTGGTTCACTTGAATATTCTAAAGGAGGTGCATCAAGTTCTATAGTATCAGTACTTCCTGTTGCATCAGTGTACAATTCAGTAGGATTTCCTAAAGCTAATCCCTCTTCTGAAGTTGGTGTTATTGTAACTTTACTTTTATCAATAGGTATATATCTCTCTGTTTCACTAAAACATTGAACCTTTAATCCACCTAAAGCCATAAAATTTCTCCTAATTATAAATTAATACATTATAGTTTATGAAATCCAATCTATTTTTGTTAATAAATACTTATATATGAAATAACATCAAATATTTACTTTATATTAAAAAGCGTATTTGCCCTTAAGCTATCAAAAACCTTAATCATATTTATGGTTCCATATCCCCATTCTTCATTTGGATATATATCCCCCTTTCTCGTATTAACTCCTCTTATTAAATATGTTTGCAGCTTAGATACATATAATGTTGGGTCATTATTATAAACAATTCCCCATTGAAAAAGCATAGCACAGCATCCACTAACTATAGCAGCAGCTACACTTCCTCCACTAACGTAAACCTTCTCTCCTTTATTATTAACAGTTAAAGCATTTATTCCACCTGCTGCAATAAGAGGTTGAATAAATTGATTTCTTGGAAATCCTCTTCCGGACTCTGAAACTATAGCATTATTATTCTGATCATAAGAGGCTACAGTTATCATTTTTTCTGCGGCTCCTGGAATTGTTAAGGTAGTATACGGAGAAGAAGTTATAAACTTTGTTCCTTTAGCTAATAATTCCTTTTGCAATATATAAGCATCAAACTTACCAAAAGTTATATATTCACCTGTTAACCTAAATCTCCATATTCCTGGCTTTAAATTTTGTGCTCTTATAACAATTCTTTCCCCTCCAGTAAGTTCATCTGGAGAATCATAAAATATATCCATAATAGTACCCTCATATATAAAACTTATCTTATATCCATTTTGAATAGCTAATTTACTTCTCCCTGCATAGCTAGGTAATGGATTTGCATTTTGAATGATCTCTCCAGAAGGTGATATTATTGAAAGCCTGAACTTGTCTGGTTTATAACCTAAAATAATCATCATAAGACCATGCTGACCTTCTCCAACTTCTAATTCCATGGTTTTACTAAGTCCTACTTCTGTTATAATTCCATCAGCATGAGTATCAGTATTCCCCTGATTTCCAGAGGAAGCTACAACAGCAATTCCTCTTTTATTAGAAATTTCATCTATATACCGTTCTAAAATACTACTTCCATCGTGAGCTCCAAAATTGCTTCCTACAGGTACATATATAACCACTGGCTTATTATATTGAAATGATAAGTTATATAAATATTTTATTGCTAAAAGTATATCTATGTTTCTATACTTTGCAGTATCTCCCTTTGCAAAGAAATAATCTGTATACTTTTTAAATGCTTGGTCTAATCTAACTACCGCAATATCACATTCTGGGACTACACCAGTTAAACTTGTATCCTTTCCACTTCCAGCAATTATACAAGTCATTTCTGTGCCATGTCCAATATCATCTTTAGATGGAACTATAGTATAAGGATCTCCACCATTCCTTTTTAATTCTATAGCTGCATTAATTTCATCTTGACTATATTCAGTTCCATAAACCATTCCTTTAGGATGCCTACCTGTTTCTATTCCTTGATCCCATATGTTTAATATTCTAGTTTTTCCATCAATTTTCATAAATTCTTGGTTTAAATAATCTATTCCAGTATCAATTATTCCAACAATTACATCTTTACCCGTTAGTTGTAGATATGAATCTTTGTGAAAAACTTGAGCATTTGATGCCTCAATTGGCGTCGTATTACTTAAAGTATATATTCCTCCTAACTCTATATAAACTATACCTTCTATTTGTTGTATAACTTGATCATAATCAACATTTTTCATTGACAATATTGCATAAGTATCATCAATGAGAAAAACACCAACTCCCTCCATATCTTTAACTTCATTTTTTATATCCCCAGTATATTCAATAAGAAAGTTAATACTTTCTGGATCGTTTATTAAAAAATCTTTATTTGATGTACTCTCCATAACTACCTCCTATTAATCAATAGTTCCATAGTTTTATCTAAACAAACAAATCCATATCCTATATCTGGATTTGGATAAGCATTTCCAAAAGTTATTCTCTTAGCCCCCCTAACCAAATAATATTTAATCCTTTCTCCAAATAAAAATGGATCATTATTTTTTATTATTCCCCATTCAAAAAGCAAAGCACATATTCCTGCAACCTGTGGTGCTGCCATTGATGTTCCACTTTTAGTATCAAATCCCTGTTCCTGGGCAGTAGATACAATATTTTCTCCTGGTGCAGCCAAATCAGGTTTTATTATCCATTGAGGTCTAACAACTCCTCTACCAGAAAAAGGTGACAAATTATTATTTATATAATTATAACTTCCAACTGAAATTACTCCCTGTACCGTAGCTGGTATTCCTAATGTATTATAAACATCAGGTTGCAAAAATTTTGTTTTTTCATTTAACCCTTCTGATATAGGAAGCCAAATATCAAAATATCCTTCATAATCATTTAATTTTCTTAAAATAATTCTCCATTCACCAGGAGTTATTGTCGTATTTAAAGGTAAAATAGTTACGGTAGTTTCTCCTTGTATATCAAAAGGTTTAGGTCCAGTACTATAAATAACTACTTTTTCTCTTCCAACAAATCGTTCTTTATATGCTTCGGTCACAGGTACCTGGCCTGTGCTTATACCAGTTGGTGATATTACCTCAATTGATATATCAACAAGAACAGGTTTGAATAAATCAAGTATAATTCCTCTTTCCCCATCAGAAATATTTAAATCTATATTCTCTTCTTTTCTTATCATTCCACCAACATGATGAGCAGCATTTCCTTCATTTCCAGCAGCCACGACAATAGCAGCTCTTTGTAATTTAGTAAATGTTTGAATATATTGTTCTAACAAACTACTCCCATTATGAGAACCATCATTTGTACTTAAACTTATATTTACAACTAATGGTTTATTAAGTTCATTACTTCTATCTATTAAAAATTTTAATCCTCTCATGAGCTGAGTACTTAAAGCTGCTGTTAAACGTTTTTCTCCTGTTATTTTTACCATAGCAATACTGCTATTGTACGCAACTCCATAACGATCATAACTTATATTTCCACCAGCACAAGCAATTCCAGCAACATGGGTTCCATGTCCAGATAAATCCTGTACTGGAATAATACTATATGGATCTTCTGCTTTTAAAGCCTCATTTATCTTTGTTTTATCATATACAGTTTTATTCTCAAGGTCATATATATATTCTATTCTAGTGTTGCCATCTGTATCTTTAAATGCATTATGAGTGAAATCTATTCCCGTATCTAAAAATCCAACTAACACATCCCTACCAGTTAAACCATAATTACTCCAAACAGACGGTATGCAGGATGCTCTATTGCTATCGTAATCTGATGTATATAAAACTTTAGGTAATTCTATATATTGTAGACCTTCAAGTTCTTTTATCCTGTTTAAATCACTAATTTTTATAGTCAATATTCCATATCCATATCCTAAATCCTCTACCGTAGCTCCTATTTTTTCAACTGAATTTTTAAACCTCAAAAAATTACTTCCATATAAAACAACTAACTCTATTTCTCCTGTACTTAAGGTTCCAGGAGAGAAAACATTAACAATGTTATATAATACCTGTTCTGGTATAACATTTATAAAATCTATACCAATACTAGTTTTAGTTTCCATAATAAATCTCCCTTTATTTGTTTATTAAACTATTAAAAATTCCCTGTATATCTAAAATTCCATATCCCCACTGTCTATTTGGATAAATATCTCCAGCTCTTTTTCTTGCTCCCCTAATAATATATGATTGTAGTTTTACAGCATGCATTTCTGGATCATTTCCATCAGCAACAGCCCACTGAAGAATTAAAGCACAACTTCCAGCTAGAACGGCCCCAGCGACACTTGCTCCTGAAACACTCACAACTCCACCTCCTGGCTTAGTAGTTAAAGCATTTATTCCTCCAGCTGTAATTATAGGCTGTATGATATTATTCCTTGGATACCCTCTTCCAGATTCTGATATTGTTGCACCATTATTTTGGTTATAATATGAAGTATTAATAATAGTTGAAGCTGTTCCTGGTATAGTTAATGTGGTATATGGTGTTGGCCCTAAGAACCTTGTATCTTCTGAAAGCAATTCTCTCTGCAATATCCAAGCATTGTATATTCCCTCAACTATATAATCACCGGTTAATGTAAATTTCCAAATCCCCTCTTTAATATTATTCATTCTTATGGTAATTTTTTCATCACCTGTAAATTCATCTGGTGAATCATAAGCAACATATACACTAGTTCCTTCATAAATAAAAACCCAAGGTGGTGAATCACTTAAAAGTATATGTTTTGTTTTATAGGGATTAGTATTTTCAAAAGTTTCACCTGATGGTGAGGTTATTCCCAATTTTATTCTACTAGGTCGTTTAGCATATATTTGTAGGAATAATCCACTTTGTTCTTTTCCACAATAAAGCTCTATTGTTTTACTATCTCCAATTCTTTCTATTTCTCCTGATGTATGTGTATCAGAATTTCCTTCATTACCTGTTGATGTAACTGCAACCAATGCATTTTTATTTGATATCTTTGTATCAATATATCTTTCTATTACACTACCACCTGAGTGATCACCCATGTTGCTACCTAAAGGTAAGTATATTACCATAGGTTTATTTAAACTAAAAGATAACTCGTACAAATATTTAAGAGCCATAAGTATATCAGTGTTCCTATATTTAGGCTTATCCCCTTTTGCAAAATAAAAATCTACATATTCTTTAGCAGCCTCTTGTAATTTTATAATTATAAATTGACAATCAGGAGCTACGCCAATAATATCTCTGTTTATACCTCTTGCACCCACTATTCCAGCCATTTTAGTTCCATGACCATATTCATCTTTTGAAGGAACAATCTCATATGGGTTTAGTCCCTGCTTTTGAGCCATTATTGCCTTATTTATTTCTTCTTCTGAGTATTCACTACCATGAATAAATCCTTTAGGTACCTTTTCACTAGTTATTGTCTGGTCCCAAATCTTTAATATTCTAGTTGTGTCGTCTTCTCTCATAAACTCTTTATTTAAATAATCTATTCCTGTATCAACTATAGCTACAATAACACCGGTTCCTCTAAGATTTAAATGCGGGTTTTTATGAAATAGTGTAGCTTTCGAATCATCTACTGGACTTTCACTTAAAGTATATATTCCATTAATTTCTATATAAACTATACTTTTTATACTTTTAATTTGTTCCCTATAATCCTCAATTTTTACAGAAATAATAGCATAAGTATCATCGATTAAAAAAACACTAACATCATTTAAATTTTCAACTTCTTTTTCAATATCCCCATCATAAGCAACAACAAAATTTATATAATTTTTATCATTATAAAAACTTTTTTTATCTACCAAACTCTAATCCTCCATACCCACTATATTGCTTATAGCTATTTTATTCAGATTTTCTCTTTTTTGATAACCTTAGTAGAAACTATTTAAAACATAAAAAGGACAGTTCTAAAATTAGAACTGTCCTTTTTATTTAAGTATTATAAATCAAATTCTATTCTATAAAGTTTAGCTATAGCTTTGATTTCTTTTATATTAGCTGTTTCTGTTCTCATGCTACCGTTATTGCTTACTAATAAAGCTTTAACATTATCAAGTTTTTTAATCTGTCTAACAACTCTTTTACCATTAAATTCAACTAAACAGATAGCATTATTTTCTATCTCCTTTATTGAATAACATAAAGCTAAGTCATTTTCTTGAATTCTATATCCAGTCATATCATTATTTTCTATTTTAAGATAGAAAACTTTATTTGCTGTATGACCATCTATTTTATTAGAAGCAGTAGCAAGCTGTTTATATCCCTTAACTTGAGACAATGAGTAATCATAAATTGGAACATTTTTTAAAACTGATCCGAAAGCTTGATTCCAAACTTCATTAACTTCCGCTGGCTTACTTTGTCTTACTTGTTTTTCAGCCTTAAGCTCTTTTTGAAGTTCTTCATCTGTAACAACCATATTTATATCATTTAAATCAGTATTTAAAACCTTTGATATTTTTGATATAAGTGATTCGTTTATAATCTTTCTTCCAGTTTCAACTTCATTTATAAATTTTTCAGCTACGCCTAGCTTTTTAGCTAAAGCTTTTTGTGTCATTCCACTTTTACTTCTAGCCTCTTTTATTCTTTCCCCAACTCTACTCATTTTAAGCTCTTCCTCCTTGCATCTTTCTATGCCATTCTCTTTCTTCCATCAAATGCTCAACAAGGTAGTTAAATTGCCATTCTTTAGAGGTTTCTGTAACCACAGCCATTATAGGATTTTCTGCAATAACCTTAGCTATTGAAACCATCATTTGTAATTCTTCATCAGGGAAATTACTGAATATAACAACTTTTTCATCAAAGTTCTTGTTTGAAACAACTTCAAATTTTAAGCCTTCTAAAATATCATTAACCTTCATAGAAGTCATTTCATCACTTATATTAATAACTTTATGCCCTGTTGCTTGAAAGTCTTTTATTTCTTTTTCATTTAAACCATAAGTTAGAATAGCCTTGCTATTATTAAGCATACTCATGCTAATCTACCTCCCATACATTTATAAATTAAAGTATTTCTGGCTCTTCTATACCATCTGCATTTTCTACAGTTACCTTTGCCATAACTTGTGGCTCATCTGGCATATCATTATAGTCTGTTTTTACATTTGCTATCTTATCAACAATATCCATACCTTCTATAACTTTACCAAATGAAGCATATTGTCCATCTAGATGTGGTGAATTCTCATGCATTATGAAGAATTGGCTTCCTGCTGAATCAAAATTCATAGCTCTAGCCATTGATATAACGCCTCTTGAATGCTTTAAGTTATTTGGGAATTGATTTCTTGTAAATTCACCTTTTATTCTATATCCTGGGTTACCCATTCCTGTTCCTTCTGGGCATCCTCCTTGTATCATAAATCCAGGTATTATTCTATGGAATGTTAATCCATCATAAAAACCTTTCTTAACTAAACTAACAAAGTTTCTAACTGTATTTGGTGCAATTTCTGGATATAATTCTATTTTTATTTTTTCTCCATTTGCCATTTCTATTGTAACCATTGGATTCATATGAATAATTCTCCTTTCAAATTTAACTATTTAGTATTATTTACTTAAACTAAAATGTTAATCCTTCTTTGTATAAAATTATATATTATTTCCGTTAACAATGGAATATTGCTTAAATATTTAAATAAAAAAATAAGACAACATAAAGAATCCTCGTAAACAGATTCTATTATGTTGCCTCTTCAGAGTTCAACTTAATATAAAATTTTATCTTTTCTATATAATTCATATTCTTATTTATTATGCAAAAGTAGTTCCAGCTACAACTCTTGAATAATCAGTATAGTTTGATAAATTCTTAACATTGATTTTTGAAATAATATTATCTCTTCCAACTTTATTTATTATATCAGTAAATAAGCAAGTTAAAAAAGTTGTTGAAACTCTATCTATACCATTAAAATCTAACTCTACATTTCCATCTAAATTATTTTCAATATAATCTCTTAAGATTATAGCATCCTCAACGTTTATTTTATCTCCTAATAATTCTTTTACATTTATCTTCATAGTTAAATCCTCCCTTTTTAATAACTCCCATCAATCTTTGTTTAAATTTTCTGAAAATTCTCTTTTCATTTATTATAATATCAACCTCTAATTAATTTGTCAACATTTTAACAAAGTTTTTATAAAAAAATTTTGCTAAAATAAAAAAATCTAAAAACATAGTAAAGATAATACTATATAAAATAACTATTCTACTAGCAAAATAGTATATATCTTCATATGTTTATAGATTTTTTTAATTATTAAGGATTAATTATCTATTTAATTTCTATAAGTTTTTCACTTAATTCTAATATTTCCTTATCATCTAAAGAATTTATTATCTCTAATGTACCTTTTTCTTTTAACTCTGATTTAATATTATTTTCTTCTAGTCTTCTATTAAGCTCTTTTACTGTACCTTCACTTCCATCTATTATGTCTACTTTTTCTCCAACAATTTCTTGTATAACATCTTTAATAAATGGATAATGTGTACAACCTAGAACTATACTTGAGATTTCTCTATCCATATAAGGATTTAATTTTTCTCTTAAAAAATTCTTTACATCTTCTCCATTTAAATTTCCTGATTCTATGAATTCAACGAGTCCTGGACATGGAAGAGGTATAATATCTCTATGTTCTCCATAATTATCCATAAGTGTTTTGAATTTTTCTTGAGTTAAAGTTGCCTTTGTTGCCATTACTATAACCGCACCAGTTTCGTGTAGCTTTATTGCTGGCTTTAAGGCAGGTTCTATGCCTATTATAGGTATATCTTTATAATATTCTCTAAGATCTTTTGCTGCTGCTGAAGTTGCAGTATTACATGCTATGACAATTGCTTTAACGCCCTTTTGTATTAAAAATTCAATAGCATTAAATGAAAGTTCTGTTATCTCTTGTGGAGTTTTCTCTCCATAAGGTGCATGCTTAGAATCCCCATAATATATATAATTTTCATTTGGCATCATTTCTAAGGCTTTTCTTAAAACACTTAAGCCTCCTAAGCCAGAATCAAAAAAACCTATAGGTGCATTCTTTAAATCATCTTGCATCGCTATCCCTCACTTCTAAGTACTTGATTTAATCTTAAGATAATTTTATAACTTTCTATTAAATAAATCTATAAAATTCATATTTTACACTTATATTAAAATATAAAATATATTGACAGTACTATACTATTGTAATAAAATCTTTTTAAGAATATCTACATAACGAATATTTTATTCTAAAATTCACATTATTATACGTGTGTAAACAAACAAAATAACTATTAAGTCATAAAAATGAAAGGATGTGAACAGGGGGCTATTACAATTATCCTAACTTTTTTATAATTGTAGTACTTCTAAATAATTATGAACAAAGATTTATTATTTACAATTCCTAAGAAATATCATAATAGAGAAAGCTTGATTTCGATCTTTGAAGATCACCCAGAAATAAAATTTGTATCTTTAGTTGGGGTTGACTTAGCAGGTAATGATACCGATGAAAAAATTCCTTCTAAGTTATTTTTAAAAGATATAGATTCTTTCCTACATGGCACCGCTGTACAAACAGACGGTTCATCAGTTGTCCTTCCAGGAATAGCGACTCTAAACAACGCTAAAGTAGATATGATTGCCGATTTAGATTGTAAATGGTTTATAGATTACAATTACGACTTCATAGACCCTTTGACTAATAGACCAGTAGGAACACTTAGAATACCTTGCTTCTTAATCCACGAAGATAAACCAGTCGACTCTAGACATATCTTAAAAAACTCAATTGACACATTCAAATCAAATTTATTCTCACTATTAAAAAAATATCCAGAAACACTAAATGATTTAAATATAACATTCGATGATATAGAAGATCTTTTATTAACATCTGCAACTGAATTAGAGTTTTGGGTTAAAACACCAAATGATAAAGCTTTAATTGAAGAACTTTCAACATCAGAAGTTTTACAAGAACAATATTGGACTAGAACTAAGGGAAATGTTAGAACTGCCTTAGAGAAGAGTTTATTATACATGGATGAGTATGGATTTGAACCTGAAATGGGACATAAAGAGGTTGGGGGAGTAAAAGCTAAACTTACTTCTTCAGGTCAATTTGATCACATAATGGAGCAATTAGAAATAGACTGGAAATTCTCAGATGCTATGCAAGCTTCTGATAATGAATTATTTATAAGAACTTTAGTTAAAGAAACATTTAGAAGAAACGGATTAGAAGTAACATTCCTTGCTAAACCAATAGATGGCGTTGCTGGTAATGGAGAGCATACTCATTTAAGTTTAAGCTTAAAATTAAAAGACGGAAGAATTATAAACTTATTTAATCCAACTAAGAATCATTTCTTAAGCAAAATAGGATATGGCTCTATAATGGGTATATTAAAGAACTACGAAATAATGAATCCATTTATATCAGCTACAACAGACTCTCTTAAGAGATTAAAACCAGGATTTGAGGCTCCTGTTTGTATAGTTACATCATTAGGACAAAGTCCTGAAATTCCATCTAGAAACAGAACTATATTAGCTGGATTAATAAGAGATCCTCATAATCCGCTAGCAACTAGATTTGAGCTTAGATCACCAAACCCATTCACAAATACTTATCTTTGTATAGCATCAAGCTATATGGCAATGCTAGATGGTATTAAGTATGCCTTAGAAAGCAATAAGACTGAAGATGATCTTTTAGCTGAGTTATCTAAAAAACCAGGCGAAGATGCAAATTACTTAGAAAAATCTAGAGCATATAGAAGTGAAGAAGATGTCTTTGAAGATTTTACAGATTCTCAAAGAAATGAATACTTTGGAATAGCTCCTGCTACTGTTTATGAAAACTTAAGTGCTTTTGATAAATATCCTGAAAAACTTGAGGTATTAAAAGTAAACTCAGTATTTACCGATAAACTTATAAACAGTTTCAAAATAGCTACTATAAAGAGATGGACTACAGAAATTACAGCTAGAATAATTCCTTCATATATAAAAGATATAAGAGCGGCTAAACAACTTCACTGTTGTGATAAAGCATTAGATCTTGATGTTTCAACTTGGATGACTATTAATGAGTTAAGACATATAACAATGAAAGACTCTTATCATAGAAGAAGTTTATTCACTCAATTAAAAAATGCTATAAATGAATCTGATTTTGAAAAAGCTTCAGATTTACAAATAAAAGTTGATAAAAATATGAGTGAATTAGAAGAACTTTACTCAACTTATAAGAGAAACTTATTAGATATATAGTAATTAAAATAAAAAGAAACCAATGGATCTCATTGGTTTCTTTATTTTATATTAATGATATGTATTTCCTAAACTTATTGAGTTTTTACTTAATATCTCAAATGAATAGTCTTCGTAAAAAACAAATGGATTATTATTTATAATATCTTCTGCTTCTTTAAAGTTATTAGCATGGAATATTATAGTTCCTCTATTTCTAAAGCATGATCCACCACATAATACATACTTGCTTACAGCCGTATCTTTATACATTTTTGCTTTATGCTCACTTTGGAACCTATTAGCTCCATTCATTTTATAATTTATTTTTACAAACATACCGCTGCTCTTAGTCATATAAATTAACCCCCTAAAATTTGTTATATGCTATTATATTATGTTAATGCCCTATATATTCCTAATCTATCTAAAAAAATATAAGAACTTATGTTCCCTTTTCCTTTTTTAATTCTACAAAACATATGTTCGCTTGTCAAGAAAAAAAAGGGATGTAAACATTCTTTTTACATCCTTTTTTCTATAAAATTCTTTATTTTTATGTATATTTCTCTATTTTTTTACTTATAACAAATTTTATTTTGTGTTTATTCAATCTCTTCTACTTCATCGACATCTCTTTCAGAAATACTATCTTTAATAAAGTAAGCGATTTTACAAATGAAGTAGGCAATAAATATTCCAACTAAGTTTATAAATATATCACCTAAGTCAAAATATCCTCTTTTAAATACATATTGAGCAAGCTCTATATTAAATTCTATAGATGCAGATAATATGAAAGCTAGTACAAAGTTATATTTTCTTAGTATATAGCCTATTGGCATAAAGAATAGAATATTACCTATTAAGTACAATTGACCTGTCTTATCGCCTCTTAGTCCGTGTAGAACGGCAAATGGATCTAATTGGAATCCTCTAGCCATTTTCGGTCTAGCAAATAGAAGTATAAACATAGTTCCTGCATACAACCCGAATAAAAACAGCTTAAATAATTTTGAAGTTTTCATTCTAGTTGTTGTTAAGAAAAGTTGATAAATAAGCATAACACTTGTTAATTTAAAAAAGTTATATATTATAAAACCTTTTTTACCACTCAAATCTATTTTTATAAAAACGCCTATACATTCTTTTACTATTAGCTTATAAAATATCATTGCTAAGAATACTGAAATTATAAGCAAAATACTTTTTATAAAAAAATTTTTTACCACGCTTTTAGCTGTTTCCATAAAAATCACCCCCAATAATTTATAAATTTGTATTGAATATTAATATTTTTATAGTATAATATCTAAGTGCTTTTTAAAACAAGCCTCTTATTCTTAAATTATAATTTAATCACATTTCTAAAATCAAAAATTTATCCACAGAATTATTCTTTAAAAATTATCCACAACAACTTAAAAATATTTTTATCCACAAAAGAAAAACATTTTATTTTTTCACATCTTTTTTGTTTCAAAATAAATTTTAATACATTTTATCCACAAAAATACTACAATTAGATTAACATTTAATTTTCTATTTGATTTATTCCTAGTTTTGCTTTTTCCAAAGCCTAAAAATCGAAGTTTTCAGCGCCAAAGGGCTCAGTTAGAATAAATCAATTACTTTTATTAAAATTATCCACAAAACAATTATCTTTTCTTCACATATTTTAAAAACTAACTGAGCCCTAACTAAAAGGAAAATTTTAAACAACATATAACTAAAAAGCATATTTAAAACAAAATAACTTTAATTTTAAACTCTGTTTTAAATGAATGTTGATGTTTAACTAACCCTTAAATTCCTAATTTTAAAGCATTAGTGACACAAACTAAATCAAAATAATTTATTAAAGTAAAAGTTCATATCAATAAAATGAAAAGTCCCATTAAACTTTAAATACCATAAAGTTCAATAGGACTAAATTTTTATATTATTAATTTTCTTATACTAAGTTAAATACCTCTAACTCTCTCTTATCTGCTCCTTCTTTTTGTAAATCTACTAGAGCCTTAAGAGTATCTAGTGAAGTCATAACTCCTATATTTCTTTCTATTGCTGCTCTTCTTATATGGAATCCATCTCTCTTAGAGTCATTAGCTTTAGTTGGTGTATTTACAACTAAGTCTATCTCTTTATTCTTGATTAAATCCATAATGTTTGGAGATTCTTCTCCTATTCTTCTAACTTCTTTAGCATCTATGCCAGCCTCTCTTAATTCTTTAGCTGTTCCTTCTGTTGCTACAAAGTTATATCCTAACTTATCTAAGCCTTTAGCAAGCTCCATAAACTCTGGTTTATCATGTTTTTTTACTGTAGCTAAGATTGTTTTACCATTAGCTCCAGTGTACATTCCAGCTGCCATGAAGCCTTTGTATAATGCTTCCCAAACGTTTCTTCCTACTCCTAAGACTTCTCCTGTTGATCTCATCTCTGGTCCTAAACTAACCTCAACATTAGGAAGTTTTTGAGTTGAGAATACTGGAACCTTTACTGATACTAATTCAGGTTCTTTGTAAACTCCTGTACCATATCCAAGGTCTTTTAATTTTTCTCCAAGCATTATTCTAGTGGCTATATCTACTATTGGAACTCCACTTACTTTTGATATATACGGAACTGTTCTTGAAGCTCTTGGATTAACTTCTATTACATAAAGCTTTCCTTCAAACTCGATGAACTGAATGTTTATCATTCCTTTTATTCCTATGCTTAAAGCTAATTTCTTAGTGTAATCTAGAACATCTGCTTTTATTTTTTCTGAAATATTTTGAGCCGGATACATAGTTATACTATCTCCTGAGTGAACTCCCGCTCTTTCTAAATGTTCCATTATTCCAGGTACAAGAACATCTTCTCCATCTGATATAGCATCAACTTCTATTTCTCTTCCCATTAAGTATTTATCTATAAGTATTGGATTTTTAGAATCTTTTTCAAAGGCATTTGTTAAGTAGTATGTTAACTCTTCTTCATCATGAGTTATTTCCATACCTTGTCCACCAAGAACGAATGAAGGTCTAACCAAGATTGGGAACCCTAATCTTCTAGCTTCCTCTAATCCTTCCTCTAAATTCCATACACCTTTTCCTTTTGGTCTTGCTATATCAAGTCTTTCTAATAAATCATCAAACTGCTCTCTATCCTCAGCTAGATCTATTTGATCTGAAGTAGTTCCTAATGTAGGAATGTTCTTTTCTTTTAAGAACTTAGCAAGTTTTATAGCTGTTTGTCCTCCAAATTGAAGTATAACTCCATCTGGATTTTCTTTATCTATTATATTTAAAACATCTTCTTCAGTTAATGGTTCAAAGTAAAGTTTGTCTGATATACTGAAGTCTGTACTTACTGTCTCTGGGTTATTGTTTATAACTATTGTTTCAATTCCTTGCTTTCTCAGTGCCATTACACAGTGAACTGATGCATAGTCAAACTCTATACCTTGACCTATTCTTATAGGACCTGATCCTATAACCACAACCTTCTTATTATCTGAAACAACTACCTCATCATATTGTTCATATGTTGAATAGTAGTATGGTGATATGGCTTCAAACTCTCCACCACAAGTATCAACCATCTTATAAGTAGGTTTTATATGCCATATATCTCTTAGTCTATAAATTTCATCTGGAGAAACTCTTAACATATCAGCTATTGCTTTGTCTGAGAATCCTCTTCTTTTTAATTTATATAACCAATCTCTATTTAAATCATCTATTGTGCTTTGCTTAAGCTTTTGTTCTTCTTCAACTAACCATCTGAATTTTTCTAAGAAGAATATATCTACACCAGTTATCTTTGAAACCATATCGATTCTGTATCCTCTTCTTAGCATTTCAGCTAAAGCAAATATTCTCTCATCATCTGGAGAAACTACCCTTTCTCTTAACTCATACATTGAAAGATTTTGGAACTTTTTATGCTCTAATGAGTATTTTCCTATTTCTAATGATCTTATCCCCTTTAAGAATGCTGCCTCGAAGTTACTTCCTATAGCCATTATCTCTCCAGTAGCCATCATCTTAGTTCCTAAAGCTCTATCTGCTCCATGGAATTTATCAAAAGGCCATTTAGGAATCTTAACAACTACGTAGTCTAATGAAGGCTCAAAGCAAGCATATGTCATTCCTGTAACTGCATTTTTTATTTCATCTAATCCATAACCTAAAGCTATTTTAGCTGCAACCTTTGCTATTGGATAACCTGTTGCCTTTGAAGCTAATGCAGAAGATCTTGAAACCCTTGGGTTAATCTCTATTACTGCATATTCAAATGAATGTGGGTTTAAAGCAAACTGAACGTTACATCCACCCTCAATTCCTACTGCATTTATTATATCTATTGATGCACTTCTAAGCATTTGATATTCTTTATCTGATAAAGTTTGACTTGGTGCAACAACTATTGAGTCACCAGTGTGTATTCCTACTGGGTCAATGTTTTCCATGTTACAAACTGTTATACAGTTACCAAAAGAGTCTCTCATTACTTCATACTCGATTTCTTTCCAACCCTTAACACTCTTCTCTAAAAGAACTTGTCCTATAGTACTTAACTGTAAACCTGATGATAATGTTTCTATTAACTCTTCCTCGTTATTAGCTATTCCACCACCAGTTCCTCCAAGTGTATAAGCTGGTCTAACTATTACTGGGTATCCTATTTTTCTTGCGAAAGCTATACCTGCATCTAAATCAGTTATAATCTCACTTTGTATAACAGGCTGATTGATTCTATTCATCATATCTCTGAATAGTTCTCTATCTTCACCCTCTTTAATAGATTCTACTGATGTTCCTATTACTTTTACGTTATATTTATCTAAAATTCCCTTTTCATAAAGTTCAACAGCAAGATTTAACCCTGTCTGTCCACCCATTCCTGCTAAAAGAGAATCTGGTTTTTCTTTTTTAATTACTTTTTCTACAAACTCAACTGTTAAAGGCTCAAGATAAACCTTATCTGCGATTTCCTTATCAGTCATTATTGTAGCTGGGTTTGAGTTTACAAGTACAACTTCAATCCCTTCTTCTTTAAGAGCTTGACAAGCTTGAGTACCTGAGTAATCAAACTCTGCTGCTTGTCCTATTATTATTGGACCTGATCCTATTACTAAAACTTTTTTTATATCTTTATTTAATGGCATATTATTTCCTCCTTATAATGCGTACTTCATAAACTCATCAAAGATGTATTCGCTATCCTTTGGTCCCGGACATGCTTCTGGATGGAATTGAACTGAGAATATTGGTAACTCTTTATGCTTCATTCCTTCAACTGTTCCATCATTCATACTTACATGAGTTATTTCCATATTTTCTGGTAAAGTAGCAACATAGTATCCATGGTTTTGTGATGTTATATGAACTCTATTTCTTATTAAATCTTTAACTGGATGGTTACATCCTCTGTGTCCGAACTTAAGCTTCTTAGTTTCTCCACCTAATGTTAAAGCTAATAATTGATGTCCTAAACAAATTCCTACTATTGGTTTCTTTCCAACTATCTTCTTAATCTCATTTACCGCAGTCCCCATATCTTCTGGGTCTCCAGGTCCATTTGATAAAAATACTAAGTCTGGGTTTATTGCTAAAACTTCTTCTGCCTTCACGTCATAAGGGAATACTGTAACATTACATCCTCTTTTAACAAAATTTCTAATAATGTTTTGTTTTATTCCGAAGTCGATTATAGCTACATTTTTTCCTTCTCCTGAGATTTCGTACTTTTTATCAGTTGAAACTATTGAAACTGCATCTCTGTTTGAGAAAGCCTCTAACTTGTCCTTAACATCTTCTAGGTTAGAGTTATCTAAGACTATAATTCCCTTCATTGTTCCGTTATTTCTTAAGATTTTAGTTAAGGCTCTTGTATCTATACCATCAAGTCCTAAAATCTTATTTTGAGCTAAGTAAGTTTCAAGCTCTAACTCACATCTAAAGTTATTTGGATACTGACATTTTTCTCTAACTATGAATCCTCTTACCTTCGGTTCCTTAGATTCTAAATCCTCTAAGTTAATTCCGTAGTTACCTATTAAAGGATATGTCATAGTTACTATTTGTCCATAATAAGAAGGGTCTGTTAAAACCTCTTGATATCCTGTCATTCCTGTGTTGAAAACTACCTCTCCAACACATTCCTTTAAATATCCAAAGGCTTTACCTTCAAATACCACGCCATTTTCTAATATAAGCTTTGCTTTCATTTCTAGACCTCCTAGTTAAAATCATATTTTAAAAACACACTTTAAAAGGTCTTAATTCCATTGCCATCGTCTAAATGTTATTTAATTAAAAGAAAGAGGTATTAGAGCGATTGCGTAAAAAAATCAATCACTCTACTACCTCTTTATCTCTCTTATATGGAATTGTATTAAAATACAAAGCTATTTCATTTTTTAATTCTATCTGTTTTTTTGTACAACAAAAAATTCTATTTAACATAATTATACCTCTTTCTGGCCTCACGGGACCAATTTAAAGTGTATTTTATCTTATTGATAAATTCTTATTATCAATTTTAGTTTATTAGATTTATATAGTCAAGCATATTTAATAATTTTAAAAAAGTTTTAATAAGAAAATTTATTTTCAAACAAAAAGTTAAGGTGCTAGATGTAAAACACCTAGCACCTTAACTTAATTTCAAACCTATACCTACTTCATTGTCCTATTGAAGCAATTATAATTATTATACATATAGAGCGTTTTGTCAATGGAATTCATTGAAATTCTACAATTATTTCGTCAATTCTCTACATTTTTTGTGATTATTAAATTTTCCTAAAAGCTCTATAAAATTCACCTTTATATAATAAAAAGCATAGTTTAATACTAAATAAAAATTTTATAGGAGATACTTATGGAAATAATCTATCCAAATGATTTTATTAGGTTTTTTAATGATAATGAAGAAATAGATGAAGTCGGTGAATTTGAAATTCTTCCAGAAGAAAGTCAGGATTTTTTTGAAAGATATTATAATGGTCCTGTAGACATAGGAGATATAAATAATAATTATATTGAAGATTATAACCCTGATTATAGATCTAATTATAATTATATTGAAGACTATAGCCCTTATTATGGATTAAATTATGATTATTATGATTATATTGAAGATTATAGCCCTGATTATAGATCTAATTATAACTATATTGAAGATTACAGCCCTGATTATTGGTTTAATTATAATTATATTGAAGATTATAGCCCTGATTATGAATCTAATTATAATTATATTGAAGATTATAGAGCTAGAGAAAGTGAATCAAATTCAAAATTTTCAATAATTCCTCCAGCTGTTAAGGATATACCAGACAATATTGCCAATATCCCTGCAGTAGTTCAGGATTTACCTTACGCAATAAAAGATATGGGACATGATTTTGTCCACAGTGCACCTGTAAGCTATGTAGCAAACATGTTACCTGCACCTACTAATTGGCAAAATCCTCAATCTCCTTCACCACTGGGACCACCACCATCTCATATACCATCTAAACAAGATGCTGGAGTTCAACACGCAACATTTAGTAGTGGAGGCGGAGCTACAAAAGCTGTTAGCCCAGGATCTATAAGAAATTGTCTATTTAGATTTACTTATATTTGGCAAAATAATGGTCGTAGTTACTGGGCTTATTTGACTAGAGTTGATAGAAGATCAGTTTCTGGTTGGAGATGGGCTGGATTCAGATGGGTCTTCTTTGGTGTTGATTTAAGGAGAATTGATTCTTTTGTTTGTTTCTAAATAAGATCTTAATAGAATTCATTCAAGTTATCTTTATTTTATTTCAAGCAATTAAATTTTATTATTCAAATTTTAAAAGCCTTTACTCACTAATTTTAAAACTAAAAGGATTTTATTTACTCTTACATCTTAAATATAAGAGTAAACTCCTTATAGTTATTAAAACTTATCTAAGTAAAGGCTTTTTTATTTTTAATATTTGCCTCAATTGTATTCTAATATTTTATTTGTTTTTTTCCAGATTTAAATCCTCAAACTTAATATCAGCTAATGTATCCTTTATTTTTTCAAAGGATGACAATTGACTATATTTATCTACTTCTTTACTATTTTTCATATCATGGTTTAAAGATCCTGGTCCATTTATACATCCACCTTTACAAGCCATTCCTTCAAGGAAATTCCCTTGTGCTCTCTTTAGTTTAGCAAGTCTAAGTTTCATATCACAATCCTTGATTCCATCACCTATTATTGGTCTAAAATTAATATCCATACCTTCACTATCTATAAGATGTTTAACTGACTCAGTAACACCTCCACTTCTAGCAAAAAGTCTCCCATAAAAAGAGCCATTTTTTGTTTCACTCTCCTCACACTCATCTATTTTTATATTTCTAGAATCAAGTAAAGCCAATAACTCTTCAAAAGTCAAAACATAATCTACATCTCCATCTACGTCTTTTCTAGTAGCTTCCATCTTTTTTGCAATACATGGCCCTATAAATACAGTTTTCGCATCTTTATTTTGTGATTTTACTAACCTTGCCATAGCAACCATGGGAGATACAGTTGTAGATATACATTCTTTAAGTTCTGGATAGTCTTTTTCTATATAAGACACAAATGCTGGACAACAACTAGTTGTCATAAATTCAACTTGCCCCTTTTCTTTAAACTCATTACATTCATTTACCGCTACCAAATCTGCTCCTAAGGCAGCTTCAAAAACATCATTAAATCCTAATTTCTTTATAGCCGTAATCACCTTACCAATTTTATTATGATTAAACTGAGATGATATAGCCGGTGCAACAATAGCATAAGTTTTTTCTTTGCTTTTCAATAATCTTATAACATCAACTAAATAAGATTTATCCATTATAGCACCAAAAGGACAGTCTACAACACAGGCGCCACACTGAATACACTTAGAATCGTCTATAACAGCCTTTTTACTATCAACATCGTATGATAAAGCTTTAGGAATACACGCCCTCATACATGGTCTTTTAACCTCTGCTATAGCATTATAAGGACAAACCTCCTTGCATTTTCCACATTCTTTACATTTTTCATAATCTATTTTACACCTTCTATTATCAAAGCTTATGGCTCCAAAGTTACAGTTATCTCTACATTTCTTTGCTAAACATCCTCTACATGCATCAGTTACTATAAATCTATTAACAGGACACTCATCACAAGCTATATCTATAACTTCAATCATATTTTCTCTATTCTTATGTCCACCAAGAGCAAGCTTCATTCTCTCCTCAACTATGGCTCTCTCTTTATATATACAACATCTTACATTAGGTTTTAAATCATCGACTATTTCCTTAGCTATATTAAGTTTTTCTTTTTCTAAAACACCATCAAATTCTTTTTCTGCTATCCTTTTTAAAACCTCATATTTAAGAACCTGAACAGAAGTATCAAATTTTATATATTGCTTATTAGCATCTTTTATCCCCATAAAAATTCCCCCATAAATATTTTAATATTATAGCGTAGATGCCTTTTTGTTAAAACTTAAATCAAAGATAAAAATCAAATTTAATTATTATTTCTTAGATATAAATTTATTATCCTTAATATAAAATCTCCATAAAAAATCTTTTGCCTCCTCAGCATAATCTATTCCTATTCTTTTAGATTCAACAATAGAAAATACTTCTTTATTTGAGGAATCTTCTTCAACATAAAGTTCTTCGCTACTAATAGTATTTATGCAGTTATCCCTCTTATCTATTCCTAAAGCCATACATAATTTTGATGGTCCATTAGAAAAATTCTTTTTTTCATAATTTGATAGTTCTTCATAAGTTTTTTTATATCTTAACTTACTCATTTCTTCAATTCCCTCTAAAGGCTCAATTCCTCTAATAAGAACCCCTGCTGCTACATCTTTTTCTTCACTTATTAAATTTAAGCAATAATACATACCATATATAGAATATACATAAGAAGTTCCAGGCTCCTCATAAAGTGTCTCTGTTCTATTAGTTCTCCTACCTCCATAAGCATGAGAAGCCTTGTCTATAGCTCCTATATAAGCCTCAGTTTCAACAATTTTCCCCTTTAATATAACTCCGTCAATCTTTCTAACTAAAATCTTTCCTAGTAATTCTTTTGCTACTATTAGTGTATCTCTATTAAAAAATTCTTTATTTAACCTCATAATTTGCCTCCAAAATTAATAATCGTAATTGATATTGAACTGATTTTTATTTTAAAATATCCTAAAAATCAAAACTTTTCTAAGAATCATTTTAAATTTAGTTTATCAAAAATATAATAGATTATTAAATATAAATAATACTCTTATTCTAAAAATAAAAAAGCACCTTGATTAAAATCAAAGTGCTTTTTCTTATATTTGAATTAGTTGTTTTGTGCTTGTTCTAATTTTAACTCTTCTCTTGTAGCAATCATTACAAATGGAATGTAAATTAATACTGCTACTGCTATACAAATAAGTGCTGTTAATGCACCCATTAATGAGTTAGTTGATAAGAATGCTCCAAATACTGGTGGCATTGTCCAGTTAGCCATGATTGTTACCTTAGGAACAAAACCTATAGCTGTTAAGAAGTAAGCAATTGAACCTGTAACCATTGGTGCAATTACGAATGGTATGAAGTATATTGGATTTAATACTAAAGGCATACCAAATATAACTGGTTCGTTGATGTTGAAGCATCCTGGTGCTGCACCAAGTTTTGCTATCATCATTTGAGTCTTACTCTTTCTACCTACTAAGAATATAGCTATTAATAATGCTATAGTTGTTCCTGATCCACCCATATTTACATATGAATCTAAGAATTGGCTGTTTACTATGAATTCTGGAGTTAAACCTTGAGCAGCAGCATGCATATTAGCCTCTGTTAAAGGTAATAATACAGCGTTTATAACTGGTGCTAAGATGTTTGAACCGTGTAATCCAAAGAACCATAATAATTGTTGGAAGAATACTAATATCATTAATCCTGGATAACTTGAAAGTGCTCCTTGTAAAGGTGCTTGTATTAGCATGAATAATGATTCATGAATGTTATTTATTCCAAATCCAACAAAGATATACTTAACAGCTGCAGCTATTACTAATACTATGATTGATGGGAATAAAGCTGCAAATGATTTAGCTACTGCTGGTGGAACACCATTTGGCATCTTAATAACTAGCTTTGGATTTCCAAGTAATCTAGTAAATATTTCAGTTGCAACGATTGCAACGATAATTGCTACGAATAATCCTGATCCACCTAAATAAGTCATTGGCATAGCGCCATCTGGATTAAATGTGTAAAGTATAATCAATGATCCTAAAGATACCATAGCTGAAGCCATACCATCTTTATCATATGATCTAGCTAAGTGATATGATATTGTACATACTACTAAAAGTGACATTATTCCGAATGATGCATTCCAAATTGATCCTCCGAAATCCTTCCAGTTAGCCGGTAAGAAAGAGTTCATAAAGTTTTGATACCATTCAAAACCTAAGTTGTTTATTAATACTGCGAATGATCCTGCTATAACTAGTGGAGTGATAGTTACGAAACCATCACGGATTGCAACTAAGTGTCTTTGACCACCTATTTTAGCGGCAACAGGAACAAAGTATTTTTCCATAAATTCAAAAAACTTCTTCATGTATAATTCCTCCTTTTTATTTAATCCAAGCCATCTACAAAAATTTATAATAATTTCTAAAATCCTAGATGGCTTAGAATATTACTTAATTACTTTTCAAAATGATCTTTAAATTGTGGTAAATAATCTTTATGAGCTTCTAATAACTCATCTACTAAAGTTTTTGCTAATTCATCAGATCTTACTAATGGATTAATTGTTAAAGCAAGTACAGCCTTTTCATAGTTTCCTTCTACAGCTGCTTCCACTGCTAATCTTTCGAAGCTCTTAATTTCTTGTACTAATCCATTTACGGCTACAGGTAATTTTCCAACTGCTAATGGCTTTGGACCATCTTTAGTTATTAAACATGAAACCTCTACTGCTGAATCATCATCAATTCCCTCTATAGCGCCATTATTTCTAATATCTACAGGTTGTATATCACATTTATCATTATAAATTGAATGTATTAATCTACAAGCTGCATCACTATAGTAAGCTCCTCCTCTTTTTTCTAATTGAGGTGGTTTAATATTTAATTCTGGATCTCTATAAAGAGCAAATAAATCGTCTTCAACTCTCTTAACAACTTCTGCTCTAGTTTCACCTTTTGAAAATTCTTTTAATTCATCTTCAAGCATTTTTGAACTTTGATAGTAGTATTTGTGATATGGACAAGGCATAACACCTAAACCTCTTATAAAATCTTGATTCCATGAGAAATCTGAAATGTTTTTAACTATTTGTCCTATTTCACCATTTGCTAATGCATCTATAAGCTTATCAGTAACTTTTTCTCCATCAACAAATACATCAGTTCCAAATACCATGTGATTAAGTCCTGCAAAGTTCATTCTTAATCTATCATGTTCTACACCTAAAACCTTTGCAGCTGCTTTTTCCATTCCTATTGGTACATTACATAAACCAATAACCTTTTTGTTTCTTCCATATCTTATTAAAGCTTCAGTTACCATTCCTGCTGGATTTGTGAAATTTATCATCCAAGCATTAGGACAAAGCTCTGCCATATCCTTATCTATATTTAAGATAACTGGGATAGTTCTTAGTGCTTTAAATAATCCACCAGCACCGTTAGTTTCTTGTCCAATAACTCCATGACTTAATGGAATTCTTTCATCTTTTATTCTTGCATCTAGTAATCCTACCCTCATTTGAGTAGTTACAAAATCTGCATCCTTTAACGCTTCTCTTCTATTTAAAGTTAAATGTATCTCCATTGGTACTCCAGCTTTTTCAACCATTCTCTTTGCTAAATTACCAACTGTCTCTAGCTTTTCCTTACCTTCTTCTATGTCAACTAACCATAATTCTCTTATAGGTAGTTCATCGTATCTTTTTATAAAACCTTCTACTAATTCAGGAGTGTAACTTGATCCACCGCCAATAGTTACAATTTTTAAACCATCCTTCATTTCTCCTAAACCTCCTTATTTTTCTCTTTTGACTACACTAATTATTAAAGCAATTATCGTGCCAAAACTGAAATAATTTAAAAATCACCTTAATCCTCATTTTTACTAGAATTTTTAATAGAAATTGATTACACACTAACTTTTTTCTGTGCAAAAAACCTTTACACACATAGTCATTTGTAGTAATTTCTTATATTCTGTGCATTAATTCTAGTATTTTTACACTAGTATTTGGAATTTAATCAATTTTAAGTAATAATAACTATAAAAATTAATTTAATTATTTAAAATTCATATATCTTAATTCAAATTTAAATAAACTTATATTCTAATTATTAATAAAACTTTCTATCTATATAGTTAAATTAAAAAGAAGTGTATTAAAAAACTTTAATACACTTCTCTATATTAGGAATAATACAATTATTGGGGAAACTATTTTTTTAATCTAAAACCAAATGTCATCCATGGTTTTATATAATCTAATAAGAATATCTCATCTTCTTTAATTCTACCTACTACATTAGTTTTTCCAGCATTCTTCATATCCTTAAGTGCCACTTGAAGTTCACCAGCATATCTAGTATATAAATCAGAATCAATTAAAATATCTCCTCTTCTTATATCTGGAGTGTTGAATGGTGGGAAACTATGAACTTTATATTTAACTCTACTTTGAGTTGACCTTATCATATAAGCAGAAACATCTCCTCTATTAAAATGAGGTTCCTCCAATACTATTTTTCTTTCTATTTCTGGTATATCTGAAACAAGTTCAACATCTAAAGTTATCATCTCTTTATTTATTTCGCTTAATGCTTTTAATTCTTCTTCTGATGCAAAAGCATTAGCTATTATTACATCATCAATTAATCCAGTTGCAAAAAGATGCTTAGCTTGAACTTCTATTGGAAGATTTCTATGTTCTTCTAAAGTACATAATCCTTCTGAAACTGGCCATGGACCATGGTCTGCACTTGGTGAATTAACAAAAGCTGCAGTCTTTAATCCAAACTCTTTAAACTGTTCTGAACATTTTATAAAATGATTGTATTCAAGTCCTGTATAAACATGAGGATAAAAATTATGACATCCATATAAGTTCTCCTTATTTGGCATGTATGACATTATATTATCTACATATTTAGTTCCATTACTCATGTTAAGCTCTATTTTTAAACCATACTTATTGTATGTCATTAAAGCTTCTTCTTGTCCACTGAATCCCATATCTAGTCTTATTCCACTTAATCCCATATCCTTAAATACTTTTAAATCATTTATTGAAGCATTTAAACTTTTAAATACTGTTGGATCTAAGTCAGCAATTACTTCCATACCCTCTTCATTGGCTGCCTTTAACATTATTTTAAACTCTTCTATAACTTCTTCAGTACTTTTATCACTTGCTGATATAAGACAAGTAAATATTCTCTTAAATCCATATTTTCCTGCTAAATGTATATAATCAACAATTTCATTTATTGGACTATGACTTGGGTAAACTGATATTCCTAATCTTCTCATTTTGACTCCTCCTCTATTATTTATTTCTTTCTTTTAAATTTATATAATAAGCGCCTTTTGCCGCTGAAACACTTTCATCTATAAAATCAATAACATTTATATGCTCCTTTAAGCATTTCTCAAATGTTTCTCTCATAATTTTGCTTTTTCTCACAACACCGCCAACTAGACCTATTGAACATTTTTCAAAACCTAGTTTTCCATAAACATTTTGTGTTGTTTTTGCTAAAGCAATAGCCTCTTTTTCTAATATTCCTATTGAGAATATATCTCCAGCTTCAGCAAACTTTGATACTATAGGAGCTACCTTAGCTATTTCATCCTTTGATGATGAATAAACAAACTCAACTATATCATCAACAGAATCCCAATTGAATTCCTTCATTATTGCAAGACTTAAATCTGACTTCTCAAGAGAATTATCTTCTTCAAAAAGAATATTCTTTAAAGCATCTATAGATATTTTATATCCACTACCTTCATCACCTAGTAGATGTCCGTATCCACCGCACCTAGCCACTTTCCCATTATTTATTCCAAAAACGATTGAGCCAGTACCTGCAATTACAAGTATTCCATCTTCACCTTTTAACATTGCTTTTAAAGCTAATTCACCATCATTCATAAGTGATGCCTCTATATCAAAAGCTTCTTTAACTGCATCCAATATGTATTTAGTGTTATCTCCAACTTCCATTCCTGCAATACCAAGATAAACACCCTTTAACTCATCTTTTCCTAATTCATCAATAAGCTCTTTTATAGAATCTACTATATTATTTAAAGCCTCATCCTTACCATTTAAAAGATTTGCAAATCCTTTTAATGATGTTTTTAGAACCTCTCCTTCTAAATCATAAGCAACAGCTTCTGTTTTGGTTCCGCCACCATCAACACCTATAATATAATCCATTGAAACTCCCTCCTTATGAATATATTTAATAAGCTCTAATGCTAAAACATTAGAGCTTATTTATGTGAGTAATAGAATTATTTTTCTTCTATTTTTTGATATAAATCAACTATCTCATTTGCTAAATCCTTTAATGTCATAGTAGTCATTAAGTGGTCTTGTGCATGAATTAATAGCATTGATATTTCTGCTTTTTCTCCACCAGCCTCACCTTGGATTAGAGCTGTTTGTGATTTATGAGCTTCACCTAATTGAACAGCTGATTTTTCTATTAGGTTTTTAGCACCCTCTATATCTCCAGTTTTAGCAAGTTGCATAGCCTCCATAGCATAGCTTCTAGCTTCTCCACTGTGTATTATTAAATTCATAATTATTTCTTCCATTTTCACACTTCCTTTTGCCTTAAATTCCCGTCTTTCTATTCATCAATAACCTAATATTTTATACGTTAATCTTTTTATACTATTTTGCGATTTCTAAAGCTCTGTTTAATACCTTTTCACCGTTCATAGTACCATAAGCTATTGTATCTATAACTTCTACTGGAACTCCTTTAGGAGCTAATAATCCTTGGAATTTTGATAATAAGAATCTAACTTGTGGTCCTAATAATAATACATCGATTTCATCAATTCTATTTTTAGCTTCTGCTTCTGCAACTGCATCTATTTCACATTCTATACCTTTAGCTTTTGCAGCTTCTTGCATTTTGCTTACTAATAAACTTGTTGACATACCTGCTGAACATACTAATAATATTTTTTTCATAATGAATTCCTCCTTGTAATAAACAACTTAATCTATTATTAATTATTTTTTTAATTTATTTTTATCTTATGCTATATATTAAAGCAATTATCATGCCAACTTTTCTGTGTTATTTTTAAATTAAAAAAATATTATAAAAGCTAGTATTTAAGCCATTTTTAGATAGTTTAACACATAAAAAAAAGTGTGTACACACTATACACACTTTTTTAAATTTAGCACACTAACTAAATTTTATACTCTATTATTTAAAATCATCTTAACTATATAAGCAATTTCATCGTCACCTATATTTATATTGTAATCAACTTCTATTATTTTTAATGCTCTCTTTACCATAATGAAATCTTTATTGTGTTTAGCTCTATATTCATTTAAACCATTAAACATTGTTTCTTTACCTTTATTTCTTAACTTATCAACTAAGAAAGAAACATGCATTAAAATTCCTATTTCTGCAGCTGGTTCAACTTTCATATCTAAACTATTCTCTACATTATTTATAAATGTTCTTATATCATTGACTAAATTATAGCAGTTAACTCCTTTAATTTGTGTTTTTAAAGATTCACATATTTTATTAAAATCGCTCTCTCTATCAACTATACCATCTAATCTTTCTATACCCTTTTCAGTAAATACTTCAGCCGCAGATATAAATGGAATATCTTCAACAAACATATTAACAGTTCCAACTATAGCTGCTACAATATAATCTCTTCTTACACTCTGTAACTTTTTGAAGAATTTTTCCTTATCTAAAATATCTAAAGAAATTATATTTACATTATCTATATTATGAAGTTTTTCACCTATTATTTTCTTTAACCTTTCAGCTGATCCTTCTCCTGTAAAACAAGTTGTAACTATAGCTATTTCTTTCTTATCCTCCTCTTCTTCTTTTCTATCGCTTCTTACACCATATTTATTTATATCTACACATGATTGATATATTGATTCTAAATCTCTTCCACTTAAGGCTTTTCTTCCTGCTTCTATTACAGAAAGTGTACTTACCATATCTACAGTTTTAATCTTAATATTTAATTCTTCTTTTAAAATTTCACCAAAATTAACCAAAGAACCCATATCAGCTAAAATTAAAACACCTTTACCTCTATCAATCTCTTTAGTCTTCTTTTTCACATTTTCAAACATATCCTCTGCTTTCATAGATAAAGGCATATCTAAAGCTTCAACATGCTGTTCTCCAATTAATGTATTAGCAACTTCCGCCATAGAACTAGCAGTACTTGCTCCATGCATTATTACTAAAACTCCAACTTTACGATTATCCTTTTTGTTAACAGTATCTGAATCAGCTGCTAAGAACATTGTTATATATCCTATTTCATCTAAAGATACTTGTACTCCAAATTCATCTTCAATCATTTTAACGGCATTCATAGCAATAATGAATTCTCTATTATATTCGGCTCTTATACTATTAAGTTTCGGGTGATAAATCTTATTTCCATTTATTATACGCTCTATACTTCCTTGAAGATGAAGTGCTAGTCCATAATAAACCTTATCATCATATTCTCTGCCTAACTTCTCTGAAGCATAAGCTAATATTTTTTCAACAATATCAACAATTCTGCTATCAACGATCTTTAGTATTTCATCTTTTCTGAAGTTTCCTTTTAGGTTTTTCATATATTTTCTGAAATACTCTTCTATATCAACATTTAAAATATCTGTTATTTCTTCTTCTTTAACACCTTTACCTTTTAAACTATCTATTTTATTTTCTATAGTTTCATAAAAAGATTCTCCGTCTTCCTTCTTTTCACCACTTAAATTTTTATTATTTAAATTCTCCTTATAGGAAAAGCGTAATACATCTTCAACACCATCAAAAAGTCTGTTTATTTCATCTCTATTTTCCTTAAGTTTCATTATTCCTTTTTTAACTATAGATTGAAGATCCGATTGCTCTATTATTATATATTTCTTCTTATTAAATTTATAATTTAAAAATGCTTTTGCACATGATAATTGAATATCACTCTTTAATTGTCCTATATTATTTGGACAATCATATAATAAGAAAGAAATTAATGCATTTTTATTTATATATATACTTTCCTTCAATCTTAGAGATTCTGACTTTATAAACTCTTCTAATAAATCGTATCTTTCCTCAATAGTTCTTTCTCTTAATGGTGGTAAAACTATTGTCATAGGAATTCTTCTAGTAAATGTCTGTAATAAGTATGATTTAGGATCTTCTGTAGTTGCCGCTATTATTTGAACTCTAACTTCTTCTTGCTTTTCTGTTTCACCTAAAGGTCTAAAAACACCTTTATCTATGAATGTAAATAACATCTCTTGCCCCTGTGGAGAAAGTCTGTGTATTTCATCTAAAAATAAAATACCGCCATCAGCCTTTTTTAGCAGTCCATCTTTATCCCTGTCGGCCCCAGTAAATGCACCTTTCTTAACACCAAATATCTGTGCTATAACTAACTGAGGATTATCTGCATAATCTGCACAGTTAAATCTTACAAATGGAGAATTCTCATTTAATACATGTGATTCCTTTGCAAAAAAATACATAGCTTCTGCAAACATAGATTTACCAACACCTGTTTCTCCTAAAATTAATGTGTGTAATCCTGAAGGTGGATAAAGTATAGCTGCCTTTGCTTGTTGTATAGGTATTTGTAATGATTGGTTTGCTCCGACTAAATTATCTAAGCTATTCTCAACTTCAATGCCTAATCTTTCTTCATGAGGCTCTTTGTCATTCTCGATAATCTTAATATCTTGCTCAATTTTTTCCTCTTCTTTTCCAACCTTATAAAGTACAGGTCTTCCTTCTATTTTTTTTATTTTATTTTCCTTGTATAACTTATTTAAATACCTACTTACATTTGCTCTATCTAAGTTTAGGTATTCTCCAACTTCACTTGCCGTTACTCCCTTATCTTCTTTTCCTTCGAGTAAAATAACCGCTTTTAAAACATCATCGATTTTTCTCATCTAAAGCCTCCAATTTAAAAAATTATAACTTTAAAATTTAAAAGCTTTTACACCATTAAATAATTATTATCATCGTATATTAATTTTTACAAAAAAATATTTATAAATATTATACAATATTTAAAAGTTAATTATTTAGTAAAAATTATTGATTTTATAAAACAAAAGGGCTTTAATTTAAAAAGCCCTTTTTTAACTTACCTAATTTGTCCATTTCCATAAATTATATACTTACTTGTTGTTAATTCCTTAAGTCCCATTGGTCCTCTAGCATGTAGCTTTTGTGTACTTATCCCAATTTCAGCCCCAAATCCAAATTCTCCACCATCCGTAAATCTTGTTGAAGCATTCACATATACCGCAGCCGCATCAACTCTTTGAAGGAATTTTTCTGAATTAAAATAGTTCTTAGTTACTATTGACTCTGAATGTTTTGTTCCATATTTATTTATATGATCAATAGCTTCATCTAAATTTTTAACAATCTTAACACCAAGAATATAATCTAGATATTCTTTTCCCCAATCCTCTTCAGTTGCCATGTTTATATCCTTAACGATTGCTTTAGTTTTCTCACAACCTCTTATTTCAACACCTTTTTCTCTTAAAGCTTTTATTGCTAATGGTAAGAATTTCCCTGCAATTTTTTCATTAACTAATAATTTTTCTGCAGCATTACATACAGCAGGTCTTGATGTTTTTGCGTTAATAATTATGTCTACTCCCATATCTATATCAGCTTCATCATCTATATATATATGACAGTTTCCAACTCCAGTTTCGATTACTGGAACAGTAGCATTATTTACTACAGCCTTTATAAGCCCTGCTCCTCCTCTTGGAATTAAAACATCTAAATAATCATTTAATCTCATGAAATCTGTAGCAGTTTCTCTTGAAGTATCTTCTAATATTTGTACAGCTCCTTCAGGAAGTCCAGCTTCCTTTAAAGCATCACTTATAATTTCAACTATCTTTAAATTAGAATTTATAGCCTCGCTACCCCCTCTTAAAATAACAGCATTCCCTGTTTTTAAGCATAAAGCAGCAGCATCAGCAGTTACATTAGGTCTTGCCTCATATATTATTCCAACTACTCCTAATGGCACCCTTTGAACTCCTATTCTAAGCCCATTAGGTCTCTTAAACATAGATGTAACCTCTCCTATTGGATCATCTAACTTAACAACATCTGCAACAGCATTAGCTATAGATTTAACTCTTTCCTCATCTAGTTTTAATCTATCTAGCATTGCATTAGATGTTCCCTTTTCAATAGCTTTTTGAAGATCTTTTTTATTTTCTTCTAATATTTCATCACATCTTTTTACTAATGCTTCACTTATTTTTAATAGCCCATTATTCTTTTCATTAGTAGATGCAAATGAAAGTTCATAAGAAGCCTCTTTTGCTTTCTTACCTTTTATGATAAGTTCATTATTCATTCTTTATTCCCCCTTTTTAGCAACAAACATAGTTCCTACATCTTCACCATTTAATATGTTTACTAATATTTCTGGATTTTCTCCATTAGCTAAAATCATATCTATTCCTTGGCTAGTTGCTACTTTAGCTGCTGAAAGCTTGGTTACCATTCCGCCTGTTCCTCTATTACTTCCAGCGCCTCCTGCACACTCTTCTATCTCTGGAGTTATCTCACAAACTTCTTTAAGCATTTTGCTATCTTTATTACTTCTTGGATCCGAATCGTAGAATCCATCTATATCAGATAATATTATTAATGTATCTGCTTTTACTAAAGTGGCAACTGTAGCAGAAAGACTATCATTATCTCCAAAATTTAATATATTCTCTATTTCATCAATTGAAATAGCATCATTTTCATTAACTATTGGTATTATTCCTTTTTCTAATAGAGTGTCAAAGGTATTACATACGTTATTTTTCATTCTTTCATTCTCTAATACATCTCTAGTTAAAAGAACTTGTGCCACAACGTGACTATACTCCCCAAAAAACTTATTATATATATGCATTAAAGCACATTGTCCAACAGCCGCAACAGCCTGTTTTTCTCTTATACTTTCTGGTTTTTTCTCAAGTCTAAGCTTTCCAACTCCAACCCCAATAGCTCCTGATGAAACAAGAACAACTTCTTTTCCCATGTTGCATATATCAGAAATTACCCTAGATAACTTCTCTATTCTCATTAAGTTTGTACTTCCATTCTCATAAGTTAATGTAGAAGTTCCAACCTTAACAACTATCCTCTTACTATCTTTCAATATTTTTCTCATTTGTAGGTTTCCCCCTTTTTATTTACAAATATATTTTCTTCCTTAAATTATAAGTATATTATATTCTAATATTTTAAATCGTGAAACTACCCATTTATAATTTCTCCACCATTTATATGTATTGTTATACCTGATATATATGATGATTCATTACAAGCTAAGAAAACATAAGCGCCTGCTAATTCTACTGGTTGCCCAGCTCTTCCCATAGGAGAATCACTTCCAAAGTTAGCAACCTTTCCTCCACCCATAGTTGAAGGTATAAGAGGTGTCCATATAGGTCCTGGGGCAACTGAATTTACCCTTATTCCTTTTGGAACAAGCATAGATGATAGAGTTCTTGTTAATGTTGTTAAAGCGCCTTTTGTACATGAATAATCAAGAAGAGTCTCATTTCCTCTATAAGCAACAATAGAAGTTGTGTTTATTATGCTAGCTCCACACTCCATATGTTTTAAAGCAGCTTTAGTCATATAAAAGGTTCCAAAAACATTTACTTTAAATGTATTTTCAAACTGCTCTGGTCCTATATCATCTAACGTTTTAGAATCATGTTGAACAGCAGCATTGTTAACTAATATATCTAGTTTTCCCCACTTATCAATAACCTTTTTAACACTTTCATTACAGAATTCAATTTTGGATATATCACCCTTTAAAACTAATACCTCAGCTCCTATATTTTCAATAAGCTCCTTAGTTTTGTTTGCATCTACATCCTCTTTATCTGTTAAATAAATAATACAAACCTTAGCACCTTCTCTAGCATAAGCTAAAGCTACTGCTCTTCCTATACCACTATCTCCTCCAGTGATTATAGCTACCTTATTTTTAAGCCTTTTTCCATCATTTATATATTCAGGCAACTCATATATAGGTAGAGGATTCATATCACTTTCTACTCCTGGATGAACACTTTGATTTTGAATTGGGAATTGTCTTGGGAATAAATTTTCATTACTCATAAATAATTTCCTCCTTAATATAACATTTAACTTTAACTCAATTATTTATAAGCTTATTATTCTCAATTATTTTTTACTTATAGCTTTACTTTGTATTTTCTTAACGATTTTTGCATTTAAAGTTATAGGTGAAACCTTAGATAAGAAAACTAATATTTTATTCATAAAACCTGGAATACATATAGCTTTATTTTTCATTAAAGCTTTATATCCTATTTCAGCAACTTCCTCGGCACTCATTGCCACATCTAAATCTCCTTTTCCTGCTCTCTTTGAAAAGCTAGTTTTTGTTGCTCCTGGACACAATGTAATCACATCAACACCTTTATCTTTAACTTCTTCTCTAAGAGCTTCTGAAAAGGATAAAACATATGCCTTACTTGCATAATAAACAGATATTAAAGGACCTGGTTGATATGCTCCTGTAGAGGCAACATTTAAGATTTTTCCACTTCCTTGATCTATCATATCCTTTAAAAACAATTTCGTTAATTTTGTTAAACTTATAATATTTACGTTTATTACATCTAATTGCTTTTGCCAATCTATTTCATTAAATTCTCCATTGAATCCTATACCAGCATTATTAATTAGTATATCCACTCTTCCTACATCATCTTTTATTTTTTTATATAAACTATCTATGCTCTCATTAAGACTAAGATCAGCCTTATATATGTAAGCACTTACAGATTTTTTCACTGAGAACTCTTGTAATTCTCTTAATTTTTCTAAATTTCTTCCTACTAAAATTGCATTATATCCATTTTCTATGAATATCTTAGAAAATTTATATCCAATTCCACTAGTTGCTCCTGTTATTAAAACTGTTTTTTTCATAAAAAATTCCCCTCTAAAAAATCCTTAATAAAACAATTATTATGTTTTTTACTAAATTGTCAAGTTTTTTCTGTAAACCTTTATTTTAAAAAACTTTATTAAACGTTTAACATATGATATAATAACACTTGCATCTATGATGTGGGAGGGTGAGGGCGCTATTTTTTTGAAAAGGAGAAAGGATGAAAAACTTTTTTAAACTTAAAGAACATGAAACAAATATAAGAACAGAATTACTTGCTGGTCTTACCTCATTTTTTGCTGCAGTTTATATAATTGTAGTAAATGCTAGCATACTTAGTGATGGAGGTGTCCCTGTTGAACCTCTTATAATAGCTACAGTTTTAGCAACATTAATTGGATGTGTACTAGTTGCACTACTAAGTAATGCTCCACTTATTATAATGCCTGGTATGGGGATTAATGCACTATTTACATATACCATAGTAACTACTATGGGTCTTACTTTCCAACAAGCTCTAGCATCTGTTATAGTAGCTGGATTATTGTTCATTGTGGTAGCGGTTACACCTTTAGCAGAAATTCTAACTAGCTCAATACCGAACTCATTGAAAGAAGCAATAACTGTTGGAATTGGTATTTTTATTACTTTCTTAGGATTACAAAAAGCTGGTCTAGTAGTAGGAAGCAGTTCAACACTTGTTGCATTAGGTGATATTTCATCTAAAGAAGTTATTGTTTTCTTCATAACTATGATAATAATGCTAATTTTATTTATAAAAAATGTACCAGGTTCATTCTTAATAGGAATTTTATCTGGAACTGTAATATCAATATTATTTGGAATCGTTGATTTATCAAGCTTCCAATTTTCACTACCTAATTTCAATGAATACAAAGAAGTCTTTATGTCAGCTGATTTTAGTGAAATATCTTCAGTTACATTCTGGGTTGCAACATTCTCACTAACTTTGGTTTTAGTATTTGAGAATATAGGATTACTTCATGGACAAATTGATGGTATGTTAAAACAACCTAGTAAAAGACAAAAGGCTCTTAATGCTGTTGCTTTTACCACTATAATTTGTGGTATTTGCGGTACTAGTCCTTCAGTTTCAACTGTAGAAGGTAGTGCTGGAATAGCTGCTGGTGGTAAAACAGGTTTAACTGCTATATTTGCAGGATTATTATTCTTAATATCAATCTTCTTTATACCAGTTATATCACTTATTCCAAACGCAGCAATAGCACCAGTATTAATAATAATCGGAGGATTAATGATTCAAAATATAGTTTCAATAAACTTTGAAGACTTTACAGAATCATTCCCTTCATTCATTACCTTAACTATAATACCTTTAACATTTAGTATAGTTGATGGTATTGCTTTTGGATTTATAGCTTATCCTATTTGTAAGTTAGCAACAAAGAAGTATAAAGACGTTTCAATCCCTATGTACGTTATATCAGCAATCTTTTTAATATATTTTATACTTCATGCAACTCAAATATAGCTTTAAACTATAAATTAAAATCCCTTATTGATATCAATAAGGGATTTTTTTTATATAATAGTTATATAGAAAAATTTAGGAGTATATTACATGGAACTCTTTAACTTATCTCCTGATCAACTTAATGCTCTTTGTATTCTAATAGCTAAAGATTTCTCTACTAAATATAATGCTGATCAACTCAATGTTTTAGGTAACTTTTTTATTGCTCTAGGTTCTAACATAGTAGTATATTCTGCTAGCTTTTCCTATTTTGATAGCTTAAAAGCTAAATCAAACAATAATTCAAATAATAATTCAAATAATAATTCAAACAATAATTCAAATAATAACTCAAGTAATAAAAATAAAGACTAGCATATGTATGTTAGTCTTTATTCTTTATTAATTTAACTAATGTTAAATATCAAATCTATATATTTTCTTCTTAACTATTCTCCTAGGAACATCTTCATATCATCTTCTACGTTTGTGATTCCACCAATACCAAAGTTTTCAACTAAAACTTTAGCTACATTTGGTGATAAGAATGCTGGTAGAGTTGGTCCTAAATGAATGTTTTTAACTCCTAAGTGTAATAATGATAGTAATACTATTACAGCTTTTTGTTCATACCATGCTATGTTGTAGCTTATTGGTAATTCATTTACACTACTTGTTCCAAATACTTCAGCAAGTTTTAAAGCTATTACAACTAATGAATATGAGTCATTACATTGTCCTGCATCTAAAACTCTTGGAATTCCATTTATATCTCCAAGTGGTAACTTATTATATTTATATTTAGCACATCCAGCTGTTAAGATAACAGTGTCTTTTGGTAATTTTTCAGCGAATTCTCTATAGTAATCTCTTGATTTAGCTCTTCCGTCACATCCAGCCATTACGAAGAATCTTCTTATTGCTCCTGATTTAACAGCATCTACTACTTGGTCTGCTAAAGCAAGAACTTGGTTATGAGCAAATCCCCCTACGATTTCTCCTGTTTCTATTTCTGTTGGAGCTTTGCAAGTTTTAGCTAACTCTATTATTTGTGAGAAATCTTTATGTCCATTTTCATCAGCTGTTATATGAGTACATCCTTCATATCCTACAGCCCCTGTTGTGAATATTCTTCCTCTATATGAATCTTGAACTGGTGTTATACAGTTTGTAGTCATTAATATAGGTCCATTGAATGATGCAAACTCTTTATTTTGTAACCACCATGCATTACCATAGTTTCCTGCAAAATGAGCATACTTTTTGAATTTTGGATAGTAGTGTCCTGGTAACATTTCACCATGAGTATAAACATCTACTCCAGTTCCTTCAGTTTGTTCTAATAACATTTCTAAGTCTTTTAAGTCATGTCCTGATATTAATATTCCTGGGTTATTTCTAACTCCTATATTAACTTTTGTTATTTCTGGATGACCATAAGTTGAAGTGTTAGCTTCATCTAATAATGCCATTCCATCAACACCAAATTTACCTGTTTCTAAAGCTAAAGCAGTTAATTCATCTGCACTTAATGAATCATCTAATATTTTAACTAAAGTTTCTGCCATGAATGCATGAACTTCTTCTTTATCATGTCCTAAGTTCATAGCGTGCTCCATATATGCAGCTAATCCTTTTAATCCATACATTATAAGCTCTCTTAAGCTTCTTATATCTTCGTTTTCTGTAGCTAATACTCCTACTTCTGAAGCTTTTGCTATCATTTCTTCGCTAGTTGTAGCTGTCCAAGTTGCACATCCTTTAAAGTCTGCTCCTACTGGATTTCCACCTTTAGCTTGCACTCTTTCTTTTAACTCTTCTCTTGCCGCTAAAGTATCTTTAACTCTTTTTTCTATTGCTTTAAAGTCAAAGTTTGCATTAGTAATAGTAATAAATAAGTTATCTATTATCATTCTATTTACTTTATTATCTACTATTCCTACTTTTCTTCCTTCATTAGCTACAGTAGCTAAACCTTTAGTAACAAAAATTAAAAGATCTTGTATTTTCGCTACATCTTCAGTTTTTCCACAAACACCTCTTACAGTACAACCTTTGCATCCTGCAGTTTCTTGACATTGAAAACAAAACATACTCATTATTCATTCCTCCATTTTTTTAATCTTTATATGTAAATTCTATTTTTAAGTTTCTTTTTATTAGGCAGCTCTCTTAGCTACCTTACATTTACGATTATACAATGTACATATCATGAACTCGGTAACTTATGTTACACCTTTAATAAATTTATTTAATAATAGAAATTTTTGTATAAAAACAGTTAGTTTCTGAATATTTATACATTATTCATTATTTTTATGCACATTTTTATTGATTTTATACATATTTTTATATATAATAAGCCTTGTACTAATTTATTTATTTAATAAAAGGGGGACTAATTTTGAAAACTAAATACAAATCGTCTGATTTACTAAAGTTTATAATTCCGTCGTTATTAGGAGTAATTCTTTTTATGGTTCCTATAAACGATGGTGGAAATATAACAATACCAGTAGCATTTTTCACAACTAGACTTAAGGATGTTATCGGAGATTATTTACCTACTTTATCAATGATAGTTGTTGTAATAGCTGCTTCATTAACAATAATAACTAAAGCATTTAAGCCAAAATTTATAATAGAGAATACTTTTTTAAACTCATTATTAAATGTTAACTGGATCTGGACAATCGGAAGATTATTAGGTGGATTATTTATAATATCAGCATTCACTGGAATAGGACCTGAAATAATAAAGTCTGACTCAACAGGTACATTCATATTAAATGATCTATTACCAACACTTATTGTTGTATTCTTCTTTGCAGGATTGTTCCTACCACTTCTTTTAAACTTCGGTTTATTAGAATTCTGTGGTGCTCTACTTACTAAAGTAATGAGACCATTATTTAAATTACCAGGTCGTTCATCAATTGACTGTATGACTTCTTGGTTAGGTGATGGAACTATTGGAGTATTACTTACTTCAAAGCAATATGAAGAAGGATTTTACACAGAAAGAGAAGCTTGTATAGTTAGTACAATGTTCTCAGTTGTTTCAATAACTTTTAGCTTTGTTGTTTTATCACAAGTTGGATTAGAGAATATGTTTATTCCATTCTACTTAACAGTTACTCTTGCTGGTGTAGTTGCTGCTATAATTCTTCCAAGAATTTGGCCTCTTAGTAAGAAACCAGATGCTTATTATAACAACTTAGAACCTAAGAATGCAGAAGATGTTCCAGAAGGATTTACTCCTTTTACTTTCGGACTTGCTAAGGCAGTTGAAAAAGCACAAAATGAAAGTAGCTTAAAGAAATTCTTCACTGATGGAATTAAAAATGTGCTTGAAATGTGGATAGGTGTTTTACCTGTAGTTATGGCAATGGGTACATTAGCTCTTATGGTAGCTGAATATACTCCTGTATTCCAATGGCTTGGAGTTCCTTTCATTCCTCTATTTAAGATTTTAGGAATTCCAGAAGCTGCTGCTGCATCTCAAACTGTTATAGTTGGATTTGCTGACATGTTCTTACCATCAGTTATAGCATCAAAAACTATTCTTAGTGATATGACTAAATTCGTAGTTGCTTGTGTTTCAGTAACTCAACTTATATATCTATCAGAGGTTGGAAGTGTTATTTTAGGATCAAAAATTCCACTAAACCTAAAAGAGTTATTTATGATTTTCTTAATGAGAACACTAGTTACTCTACCAGTTATAGCACTTGCAGCACACTTATTATTCTAAAAAGCAAAAGAGATTGTCATATGACAATCTCTTTTTTGTATTTAAAAATCCTCTATTCTTATAACATTATGAACTGTACAGATTTCTTCTAGTCTTTCTAACCCTTTGATTGCTTGCTTTATATTTTCTTCTTTTGTTTCATGGGTAGTTAATACTAACTTTATAAAATTATTTTTAACCTCCCTTTGAGCAATAGACTTAACATTCACATTACTCTTTCCAAATACATTAGTTACAGTTCCTAAAACTCCTATTTTATCTTCAACTGATATCATCATGTAATACTTGCTCTTTATTTCATCAAAACTTCTTGTTTCTCTAACCCAAAGATTATTCTTAGTTACTAATCCTTCTGCTTCTAAGCTTATATTATTTCTGATTATTGAAATTATATCACTTACTACAGCACTTCCTGTAGGTAAATCCCCTGCTCCCTTTCCATAAAACATTAAATCTCCCACAGCATTTCCCTTAACAAACACAGCATTAAATGAATCATGGACGTTAGCTAATGGATGTCTTTTAGGAATCATTGTTGGATGAACTCTAAGTTCTAATTCACCTTCTACCTCTTTAATAATTCCTAATAATTTTATTACATATCCAAATTGGTTTGCACACTCAATATCACTCTTTGTTATTCCTGTTATCCCCTCTCTATATACATTCTCTGTACTTATCTTTGTTCCAAAAGCCAGCGATGCTAATATTGATAGTTTGTATTGCGCATCATACCCCTCTATATCTGATGTTGGATCTGCTTCTGCATATCCTTTTTCTTGAGCCTCTTTTAATGCTTCATCAAAACTACTTCCCTCAAATTGCATCTTAGTCAAAATATAATTTGTGGTTCCATTTATTATTCCATAAAGACTTTCTATCTTATTGGCAGTTAAACTCTCATTTATTCCAGCTATTATTGGAATTCCCCCTGCAACACTAGCCTCGTAGTTTAGTCCTACACCCTCTTTATCAGCAATTTCATAGAGTTCATCTCCTTGAATTGCTAATAACATTTTGTTAGCAGTTACTATATGCTTTTTTCTTTTCATTGCATTAATTATATATTCTTTAGTTGGTTCTATTCCCCCCATAAGTTCAACAACAATCTTAATATCATCATCACTTAAAATATCATTATAGTCTGTAGTTAAAAGTTCCTTTGGAACATCAACACATCTCTTCTTATTGATATCTCTAACTAATATTTTGCTAATTTCAATATTATAACCAGAACGTTTTACAATCTCCTCTTTATTGGCATTGAATATCTTCCAAACTCCGCTGCCCACATTACCTAGCCCAAGTAATGCAATTTTTATACTCTTCATAAAATATTCCCCCTTAAAATATGCTTATTGCTTTAATTAAATGCTATACCCTGAATCCAATTCTTATATATTCTTTCAGCAGTCTTTTCCCAAGAAAATATTATATCCTTGCTTTCATCATTTCCTTGGAAATAATTTGTAGGAATCTCTATAAATTCTCCTTTAGCTTTATCTCTTAAGTACTCCTTTTTTAGCACGTCTTTACCATACTCTAAGTGTCCTAATATATAATAATCATTAGATTTTCCTTTTAAAAAAGTAAATTCCCCTAGTTCATTTTCAGCCAAAACCTGAAGATTTTTATTATTTAAAACATCTTCCTTACTTAAAGTTGAATGTCTTGAATGTGGTGCCTTAAATCCATTTTCTATTCCCTGCAAAATATCTCCTTTTTTAAGTATTTCATGCGAAAAAACTCCGAAGACCTTATTATCTAAAACAACTTTTCTAATTCCATAAAAATAATTTAAAGCTGCCTGTGCTCCCCAGCAAATATATAGAGCTTTCTTCTCATATTTTCTTAAGTAATCAAAAATTTCAATTAGCTCTTTAATGTATGAAACCTCACTAAACTCCAACTTCTCCAAAGGAGCTCCAGTTATAATCATTCCATCTAATCTATCCTTAATCTCATTAAAAGTTCTATAATTTTTCTCTAAATACTCTTTAGAGGTATGTTTTGATTTATGTGATTCTAATCTTATAAAATCAATATCTAAATCTTCTCCACATTTATATAGGATATTTAATATATGAACCTCAGTTTCTCCTTTAATTGGCATTAAATTTAAAACACCTATTCTTTTCCTTTTCTTTTTGCACTCCTTCTGAGAGAATATCTCATTAAGTCCTAATATTTTTATCCCCTCAAGTTCCAATGATTTAAAAAATAAACCCATTTATTCATCACCTAATTTACTAAAAGCTTGTTCAAAATCTTTTATTATATCTTCTATTCCTTCTATTCCTACAGAAACCCTAATTAAATCTTCAGTTACTCCAGCTTTTATTAAATCCTCTGAAGAAAGTTGTCTGTGTGTTGTACTAGCTGGATGTAAAAGAGTAGTTCTAACATCTCCTAAGTGAACTACCAACTGAGCTAACTGTAAGTTATCTATAAACTTCTTAGCAGCCTCTCTTCCTCCTCTTATTCCAAAAGATAAAAGTCCAGAAGCACCCTTTGTAAAGTATTCTCTAGCTAGCTCATAATCTTTATGAGATTCTAAAAGAGGATAGTCAACCCAAGTTACATTTTCATTTTTTTCTAAAAATCTAGCTAATGTTAAAGCATTTGAACTATGTCTTTCCATTCTAAGATGTAATGTTTCTAAACCTATATTAGTTAGATAAGCATTAAATGGACTTGTTGTGCATCCTAAATCTCTAAGCAAAGTAACTCTAAGCTTAGTTATATAAGCTGCCTCCCCAAAAGTTTCAACATACTTAAGTCCATGATAACTTTCATCTGGTTCAACTAAACATGAAAACTTTCCATTATCCCAATTAAAGTTCCCTCCATCAACAATTATTCCGCCAAGAGCTAATGAATGACCATCTGAATACTTACTAGTTGAATGAACAACTATATTAGCTCCATGTTCTAGTGGATTAAATAAGTATGGTGTCGCAACTGTATTATCTACTATTAATGGAATTCCATTTGATTTGGCAACCTTAGAGAATTTTTTCATGTCTAAAATCCTTAAAGATGGATTTCCTAAGCTTTCCCCAATTATAAGCTTAGTATTATCCTTTATGCTTTCTTCTAACTCACCTTCACTACAATCTGGAGATACGAAGGTAGTATCTATTCCTAATTTCTTTAATGTTGTTCCTAAAAGATTAAATGTTCCTCCATAAACCGTTGATAAAACTACTATATGTTCTCCTGCCTTACAAATATTCAAAACTGCTAATAATACTGCAGATTGTCCAGATGATACTGATACTGCACCTACACCAACTTCTAAAGCTAAAAACTTCTCTTCTAAATTGCTAACTGTTGGATTACTTATTCTAGTGTATATATGTCCATCTTCTTTTAAATCAAAAAGATTAGCTACCTGATCACAACTTTCAAACTTATATGATGTACTTTGTACTAATGGCTGAGTCACTGGCTCACCTGATTTAGGATTAAATCCTCCTCTTATACATAATGTGTCCTTACTAAAATTTTTACTCATTTTAAAGCCCCCTCTTTTATTAGCTAGCAATCTTTTATTAATTAAATATCTCCAAAAATAAAAGCTATTCCTCAGTCCTTAAGACAAAGAAATAGCTCTAAATGCATAATAAAAAATCACGCAAATATCTCTACAATCTCTTATCTCTCAGGATTTCTCCTTGCAGGATTTAGCACAATTCTGATCTATGATGATCAGCTGTTGCTAGGCTTCATAGGGCCAGTCCCTCCACCGTTCTTAATAAAAGATATATACTAGTTTTTTTAATTTTAAAACAATTATAATGTATTAAAATTCCATTTACAATATTATTATAAAATTTAAACATTAAATTTTATTTATCTAGGATTTTTAACGCTTATAGTTGTAACTTTATTAGGTGTTACTAAGAATTCAATTATAAGATTATTATATACTGGTTGCATTTCACCAACTTTAACTCCAACATAAATTTTATAATTAAATTCACACTCATTATCTGTTCTACCCTTAATTAGCTCTAGAACTTGTACATCCTTTAAACAATAATACATGTCCTTTTTATATAACTTTACAACCTCTTCCTTGATATATGGATTTAAAAGAGTAACTATAAATTGATTTGTTAGAGGATCTTTATCATTAAAAATACTCTCTTCCATATAAGTCTCTTCCTTATTGTTAGTAGATTCCATTCTAACATTATAATCATTAATGGATCCATAATTTTCAATCTTATTAAACTCTTCATAAGCAGATATGAATCTTACTAGTATTCTACTATTTAATAATTCCTTATGATCTTCTAAGAATTTTCTATCACCATATCTTATTGCTGATAAAGCTAAAGGCAACTCTTTTCTAAAAATCATATTTCTCTTTGCAGCTTCGTCTCTACCTCCCATTCCATCAACATAAACATATACCTTTAAAATAAATCTATCATCTATTCTCTTCCAGTCACCAAAAACCTCATCTCTTTTCATTGAATTTATTTTATCATATGCGTATGTTAATGCTGTTGTTAGAAACAATTCTCCTGTTTCATCACTATGAACTAATGTGTACTTTCTCCCCTCTATTGGTTCTTCATCTTTAATTCCATTCCTAAATTCTAAATTTAACATCTTAGGATTAAACATTATCTAACACCTCAAAAAAATAATATTAGCTATTCACTATATGAATTTTTAACTATATTTATGCCTAAATGGTGAAAAATAACTAGTTTATTGCTAAAATGAACTTGAGAATATACTATGGAGGAATTATATATGATTATGACAGAAAAAGAAAAAATGTTAGCGGGATTACCTTATGATCCTCAAGATAAAGAGTTAACTAAAGGTAGACTTAGAGCAAGAATTTTATTTCAAAAGTTTAACAACTTAGATCTTCCTAATAATGAAGAAGATGCTGATGAAGTATTTAAAGAGAGAAGTAATATTTTAAAAGAGCTATTTGGTTCAACTGGTGAAAGTATATATATAGAACCTAACTTTAAATGTGATTATGGATACAACATATCAGTAGGAGATAATTTCTATGCAAATTTTGATTGTGTTATGCTTGATGTTTGTAAAATTACAATAGGAGAAAACTGTTTCATTGCACCTGGTGTTCATATCTACACAGCAACTCATCCAATAGATCCTATTGAAAGACTAAAATCTGAATTTGGTAAACCTGTAACAATAGGTGATAATGTTTGGATAGGAGGACATGCTACAATAAATCCAGGAGTTACTATAGGAAATAATGTTGTTATAGCATCTGGAGCAGTTGTGACTAAAGATGTCCCTAATAACGTAGTTGTAGGTGGAAATCCAGCTAAAATAATAAAAGAAATTGAGGTTAGCCAAGCTTAAATAAAATAGGTTTTATCAAAATAACTTATTAGAAGTTTTGATACAACCTTTTTCTATTTTAAACCAACTTTGTTTATAACACTTTCTACAGGGTCTTTAACATTCTTTTCATAAGAGGTTTGATTTTCTTTTAACTAAAACTACTTGGTAAAAAGAAAACTCAATAACAGTGCATACTATTAAAATAATTAAAAATAATAAAAAAATGAATATTAATATTATATTATCCTCATATTCATTAACTTAATTTATAATAACATTAACAGGTTTTTACACATTATATAACGGTTATTACTCCTAATTTCAACGAATATTTTATAGAGGTGATTTATTATGAAAAAGATTGTATTAGCAGGTGGTTGTTTTTGGGGTGTTGAAGAGTTCTTATCAAGAATTAATGGCGTGATAGATACAGAAGTTGGTTATGCCAATGGTCGTACGCAAAATCCAACCTATGAAGAAATATGTACTAAAAATACTTATTTTGCTGAAGTTTGCCTTGTAACTTATGATGAAACTATAATATCTCTTAAAGAGTTATTAGACAACTTTTGGACAATAATAGATCCAACATCATTAAATAAACAAGGAAATGACGTTGGTAGCCAATATAGAACTGGTATTTACTATGTAGACCCTTCTGATTTAAAAGAAATTTTAGATAGTAAAGATGAAATTCAAAAATCTTATTCTAAAAAGGTAGTAACTGAAGTAAAACCATTAGAAAACTATTATAAGGCTGAAGAATATCATCAAAAATATTTAAAAAAGAATCCTAATGGTTACTGTCACATAAAACTAGACTAAACTAAGTAACTTCAACTAAATGCTTTTTAAATTCTAAAATAAACGCTTTAGACTCTTCTGATATTTTAGCAACATGATTAACTATTTTATCTATGGCATCTAATTCTGCTTCTATACTAAAGTTTTTTTTCCTAAGTTTATAGGATTTTTGAGCTAAATACATAAGTTTATCTTTTTCATCTTTAGTAAAGTTTAATAGCGGTATTCTAGATACATATCCTGAGGTTATCATGTTGCTTCTTATTAAAGCTCCTCTAACAAGATAAGTTACTAAAGATGAGTTTAGATAAGCTAATAACCACCAAACGTCCTCAGATTCACATATTATATTTGGATTAACTCCGAAAGTAGAATCTCTAGGTAATATACAGGCATTAAAAGAAACTCCCATAGATGAACATGTTATTCCACCCTTATACAACATATCTTTATTTCTAACATTAAAATTCGAAACTCTTTTTTCTATTTCTAAAAAATCTTCATGAAGATATATCTCTCTATCTGTATAAAACTTATCCTTTCCTGGATTTTTGTAAAAAGGAATATTAAATTTATTTTCCTTGTATTTAGATAAATACTCTTTATCATTACCTGTAGAAATTCCAGTTATACACTTAAACTTTTCTCCTAATCTAGTATTATTGAATAATTTCCTTATATCACTAGGACATTCTATTATAAACTCTAAATTATCCTTTTTATTATGAAGAATAATTTCTCCTAAGCTATAATACCGTTCCTTAACTTCTTTTCTAATATCCTTTATCAATAGTTCTTTAAACTCTTCCAAGGATTTTGACCTATTATTTACAATAATATCTTTTTGATACTTAGTTCCTTTTCTTAAAATAAGTATGCTTGTCCTAACATCAGCCCCCTGTGTATGAAAAAGCTCTCTAGGACACATAGTTATTTCATATATGGAACATTCCTTAAGTATCTTTTTTCTAAGTTCCTTATAATTTTTAGCCGAAAAAAAAGAATCATTAGTAATAAGACCAATAACAGCCCCTTCCTTAGCCTTATCTATTATTGCTGCCATAAACATGCTATACATGTTATGTACTCCCACCTCATGAAAGTACTCTTTTAACATATCCTTGTTATTCCTTATAAAATCTACCTCATGACAATTATATGGTGGATTAGCAATATAATAATCATAATCCCATTCACCATCATATTTATGAATACAATAATGCTTAATAAAGTTTTCTTTCCTAAATTCACACCTATAATTTTTCTTATATCTTATTAAGTCCATGCCAATTGTCTTTATCCCTAAATCACTAAAATAGTCTGTTAGCTCTTCTTTTCCACAACATGGATCAAATAATGTTTTTCCTTGATTGTTTACTTCCATAATTCTTTTTCCTATATATCTTGCAACGAATGCAGGTGTAGCATAATATCCTATTTCTCTAACATCAATAATATCCTTATACTCTATGCTAATTTGCTTATATAAGCATTTTTCTTTTCTTCCCATAAAAAAACCTCGCATTAACAAGAAATATTTTCCTATTTTATTTTACCACATTTTTCTTGTTAATTATCAATTTCCGATATCTTTACAAAATAAAAAGAGTAAAGATTAAATCTTTACTCTTTTCTTCCTATAATCCTGATTCTCTAAATTTATGATCTACAAATTCAGTTATTTTATGGAATGGTTTTTTAAGAACACATAAAACAAGGAATATTACAAAGAATACACCCAAGGCCTTTATATCTTTTACCACAGCATCCCATATTGGTCCTGCTATAGCCTCTCTAAATCCATCTATAGCATAAGTGAATGGCCATAATGGTTGTAGCACTTCAAATATTTTAGGATTTGTTTGTATTGGATAAATACCACCAGCCCCTGCTACTTGGAATACCATTATAACTATGGCTATCGCCTTCCCTATATTTCCAAACAGTGATACCAGTGTAAATATTATAACTGTAAACACTATAGAACTAATTATGGCAAAACCAAACATTAATGGCATATTCACTGGATTTACTCCTAGTATAAATATATCACCTAAAACTATTATTATTGATTGAATTAATGATATTAATAGGAATAATAACATCTTACCAAAATGTTTTTGAAGAAAATTAAGCTTTGTTCCATCTTCAAAATCTTCACATTCAGCTGTTAATAATGATGTAAGTAATAATGAACCAACCCAAATTGCTAAAACAGTATAGAAAGGTGTAAGTCCTACTCCAAATATTCCTGCATCATATACGTCTTCTTTTTTAACAGATACAGGAGCTGATATAAATGAAGCTATTTCATCAGGATTCTTACTCATAATATCAATTATATTATTTAAATTTTCCTCTGTTAAGCCTGAAGTTTTTTCTATTAATTGACTTATTGCATCTTGGAATTCACTAAGTTTGCTTGTTATTTGATCAGCCTGTTGGCTAGCAACATCACTACTAGCAATTCCAAATGTAGCTAAAGCATTTAACTGAGGAATAACAATCTTTGTTGTCTCTAATACTGAGTTTGCAGTATCTAATCCACCCTTTAATGAATCTCCTATAGTATTTAAAGCCGGCATACCATTACTATAAAAATTATTTGAAACAGTCACTAAAGATGAACTTATTTCATTACTTACATTTGAAATTGAATCTATTGCTTTAGCTATATTTTCCTTACTTTCATTATTTGATAAAGCTGTTTTTAAGGCAACTAATTGCTCTCTTTCATTTGTTACTAAATCTTTTGTTTTATTTAATTTATTTATTAAATCGCTTATTGCAGAATTTGGTTTTACTGCATTAATTTTTTCTAATGCTTCTATATTACTAGTTATAACTTTATTTAATGAATCTGTTGATGCTATTAATTTATCTATGGTCTCAATCATTTTTGAATTATCCATAGCTGCACTTAATTCTTTAAGCTTTGTAAGTAAGCTTTGTAATTCTTGATTCATTGATTGCATTGTTATAACATCACCGCTAAAGCTATTTGAAACTGAACTAACTGTTTGTTGAGTTGATGTTATTAAACTCTTACTTGCCTCAACAGTATTTTGTAGGTTATTTATTTGCTCAGTTACCTTTGGCAAATCACTTTTAACACTAGCTAAGTAAGTACTTAAATTCTTTGAATCACCATTAGCTTTTTGAACAAAATCTTGAATTTCTTTTAAACTACTATTAGCACTTTCTAAAGTATTTCTTATTTGTAGTATTTCCGGTTTATTAGTTTCTAGTTTTCCTCCTAATTGGTTTAAAAGATCAAAAGCTTCTTTGTTTACTGTATCAACGAAGTTAGATTTTATTTCTTTTGTAACTTCATCCTTAGCAACATCTGTTATTTTATTTGCTATGGCATTTGTTTTCTCGTTTACCTTATATATAATATCTGGCTTCTGAGGATTTCCTGTAGTTAAACTTGTTAATCCTTCTGAAAAGTTTGAAGGTATTTCAATCATTGCATAATACTTACCTTCATTTAATCCATAATTTCCTTGCCAACTATCTACAAATTGCCATCCTATATTATTATCTTTTTTAAGTTCATCTATTATCTCATTTCCTACATTTGCCTCTTTACCATTTACCACAGCGCCCTTGTCATTATTGACAACGGCAACTGGTAAATTTCCTGTATTAACATAAGGATCCCAACATGCTTTAATGTTAATCCATGCGTAAAGAGATGGTATTATACATAATCCAATGACTATTGCTAAAGCCGCTGGATTTTTTCTTATATTTCTTAAATCTCTTCTAAAGATTTTAAAAATTTTCTTCATATTTCACCTCTTAAAATACAGCTTATTCTGCTATTCCAGATTCCTCAAACATATCTTCAAACTTTCTAACTCTAGGATTTAAAGGTCCTTTTAATAAGTATCCTAGAAGTATAAATGCTAATCCCATTAAAGATAAAACAGCGAAATCTAGAATCACAGTACTTACTAAAGGCCCAGCAATAGCTTCTCTATACCCTGATATAGCATAGGTAAATGGGAATGCTGGTTGAACTATTCTAAAGAATAATGGGTCAACTTGTATAGGATATGATCCACCACTTCCTGCTAATTGTAAAACCATAAGTATAATAGCTAAGGCTTTACCTAAGTTTCCGAATACTGACATAAGAGTAAAGACTATTATAGTAAATATAGCTGATGCAAACATTGATATAAAAATCAATAATGCTGTATTAACACTTTGAACTCCTAAAAGGAATTTATCTCCAAAGGCTACTATAAATCCTTGTATTATACCTAAACTCACGAAAGTCATCATCTTTCCGAAATGTTTTTCTCTTAAATTAATCTTTTCACTACCTTCAAACTCAGCAGATTCTGTTTTTAATAGAGATATTAATATTAATGAACCAACCCATAGAGCTAGAACTGAATATATAGGAGCCATACCTGATCCGTAGTTTGCAACCTTATATATTGCATCAACTTTTATATTGAATGGGTTCGCAATAAAATCTCCCATAAATGCTGGGTTACTTTGAAGAATGCTTACTATTTTCCCTAATTCATCATCGCTAACATTTTGAAGCTTAGAACTTAACTCACTTATGACACCTGAGAATTCATCTAAACTATCTTTAAGCTTCTCTGATGTTGAATTTGCAAGCTGAGCGCCTTGATTGGCTGTACTTAGTAAATTATTTATTTGATCAACTAATCCATTAGCTTTATTTAATAAATCTGATGCTCCTTGAGTAGCCTTAACAAGTCCATCTGCCATTGTATTTAAAGCTGGTCTTGTATCATTATCAAATCTATTTATTGCATTTCCTACTTGGTCTTCTATTTGCTTAGTTAAGTCATTTATTGAATTAACTAATCCTTTATCTACACTTTGACCATTATTAACTTTATTTTGTAAGTCATTAAGTTTATTTTTTTCTTCATTTAATGAAGTTTGAACTCCTTTTAAAGAAGTTATCATACTAGATATCTTATCATTAGGATTTGTTTTATTAATGGCCTCTAAGAAATTAATTACAGCTGTAACACTATTATCAACCTTGTTAACTTCACTAATAGCTCTGTTTATTGTAGCACTAATTTTAGCAGAACCAGCATCACTTGCCATCGATGATAGCTCATCTAAACTATTTTGAACCTTATCTAAAGAAGTTTTTGATTCTGTTAAATTTAACCTGATATTATCAAAGGTATTATTTAAAGACTCTTTAGAGCTATTTATTAAATTCCCTGTATTCTCTGCCCCTTGTGATATATTATTTAAACCACTTGTTATTGAAGGCATTGTTTGTTGAACTTGTTGTAAATATGTGCTTAAATTTGCTGAGTTACTATTTATATTATTAAGCATATTTTTAATAGAGCTCATATTTTTATCTATAGCTATTATAGAATTTTTCAATTGAATTATATTTTCTTTATTTTTATCAATGTCGTATCCTACTCCATTTAATGAAGAGAATATAGTTTCATTAACAGTTGTTATAAAATTAGATGTTATCTCATTTACAAGAGTACTCTCTGCAACCTCAGTTATTTTTCCTGCAACAGGATTTGCTTTTGTATTAACCTTATATATTATTTCTGGTTTCTTTGGATTTTCAGACATAACACTAGTTAAATCTTCTGAAAAATCCTCAGGAATTTCTATCATTGCATAGTAAGTACCATCTATTAGTCCCATATCTGCCTGTTTAGCATTAACAATTTTCCATCCAATGTCATGGTTATTTTTAAGTTCATCAATGACATCATCTCCTACATTCATTTCTTTGCCATTGAATGAAGCTCCCTTATCATTATTTACTACAGCAATTGGGACTGTACTTGTATTTTCATAAGGATCCCAACATGCTGCTATATTTATCCATGCATAAAGTGATGGTATAAAGCATATTCCACCTATTATTAAAAGTGCTATTGGATTTTTTATTATTGCTTTAATATCTCTCTTAAACACTTTTAAAATATTACTCCACTTCATTTACACACCTCCATTTAATAAAACTAAAATAACTAAGTCCCCTTATATTCTATCTTAAATCATAAATTTAAAGAGATTCTTAAAAACTCTTAATTACTATAGTATCAAAAATTAGTTTACAAATAAACCTTTTTAAAGTGATTTTATAGATTTTTATTAGTTTATCGTTTTCAAATTAAAGTATTTTAATTAATTCAACAAATCATTGTATTATATATAAATACGTCTAATTGATTCTTTTCCTTAATATTATTTATTATTTTATTGAAATTATTATTTATATATAAATTTTTGCTTTAAATCACATAAAATATTTAATATTATTTATATTATAAATTTACAAATAGAAAATAAGTTTTGGGAGATGTTTATTATGAAAAAATTTGTTTGTAATGATTGTGGATATATTTATGATCCAGCTGTAGGTGATCCAGATAACGGAGTTGCTCCAGGAACAGCTTTCGAAAATCTTCCTAGCGATTGGGTTTGCCCACTTTGCGGTGCTGAAAAAAGTGAATTTTCTGAAGCTGAATAATCTTTAGAATATATACCTAATAAATATAAATTTATATTTACTAGGTATATATTTTTGCTCTATTGTTTTAAACTTATAAAAAATACTTAAAATTATAATATAACTAAAAAACAAAAAGGAACATAATATTATTATGTTCCTTTTAATTAATTATATTTTTTTAACAAACTCTGATTTTAAACTCATAGCTCCAAATCCATCTATTTTACAGTCTATATTGTGATCACCTTCAACTAGACGTATGTTCTTAACTTTTGTACCCTTCTTTAAAGCTGATGAAGCTCCTTTTACTTTAAGGTCTTTTATTATAGTTACAGTATCTCCATCTTGAAGTATATTTCCGTTTGAGTCTTTAACTACTAATACATCCTCATCTGCGTTTTCACTTCCTGGAGTCCACTCGTAAGCACACTCTGGGCAAACTAAAAGATTTCCATCTTCGTAAGTGTATTCAGAATTACATTTAGGGCAATTTGGTAATTTATCCATTCTACATATCCTCCGTTCATTAGTTTCAATTCCCTTAGTATAAACAAGCTTAATTCTTTTATACATATAGGGATTTACTTATAGGCTTATATAATATCATAGTCTAGCAATAATGACAAATTTTAAGCTTTTTTAAGATAAATTACTATAATCTTCTAAAATCTTAATTAATAATAAAATTTATTCTAATTTACTAAAATTCTAGGTAATTCTATCCTCAATATAAGATTTTTATCTTTTAAATTTATATTAAACTCTCCCCCCATTTGTTCTGTTAATTTTTTTGCTATGAATAATCCTAAACCATTATTTTTATTGCTTCTAGATTTATCAGCTGTAAAAAATCTGTTATGTAAAAGCTCTACGTCATCTTTATTTAAATCAAGAGCTTTATTTTTAAACTCTACAAATACCCACTTTTCATTGCAATATAAATTTATTGATACCTCATTTTCTGCATGCTTTAATACATTTTGAATTAAATTTACAAAAATTCTTTTTAAAGCCTTTTTATCTGCCAATGCCAATATATTTTCTTCAAGAATAGAAACCTTAGGTTCTATTTGTTTCAAATTAAAATCCTCATAAAAACTAAGTATAATATCAGTAAGTATGCTATTCACATTTACTTTTTCTATTTCTATTAGGTACTTTTTTTCTTCTATATTTGATAACTCAAAAAAGCTATCAAGTAATTCTTGAAGTACTATTGCTTTTTCATTTACTATATTCAAATAATTTTTTATTTCTTCTGTATCCATAGATCTATTATTAACATACTGAATATATCCTTTTATTGAGGTTAACGGAGTTCTTAAATCATGAGATATATTAGTTATCATTTCTTTTATATTTTTATTATTCTTTTCATAATAAATCCTATTTTCATCTTTCTCATCTAATATAGAGTTTATCTCATTGATTAACCCAATAATTTGTTTGTCCATAGATACGCTTGTTATTCTCTTATTTGTATTATTGTTCTTTATAATGTTCAAATTATCATTTATGTTTTTTATATCTTTCTTAAATGAGAATATTTTTATCATAGCTAGTACAAATGCACATAAAAGAATTCCTATAAATATGTTTCCCATTTCACTCATCCTAAACCTACTCTTATTTAAAATCTGTTTAATAAAAAAATTCTACTTAATATCCATCCTATTTATTTTAGTTAAGCCAATAAACATTGTTACTACTAATATTACTAATCCAATTGCTATAAAAATTAAATTATCACTAAATGTATTAGAACCTATATGTGCCACCTTATCTAAGTTACTTATTGGTTCATATTGCATTATGTTAGAAATTTTATCTCCTAAAGCTATAAATATAGTTTCTGCAACAAATTGATATAATAAATAAACTGTTATTACAACTGTCTTGTTTTGAGTTAATACTCCAATCATAAAGGCAGTTGAGATTATGCCTATATATATTGGCATTTGTATAACTATAACCTTTAATGTGTTTAATATTAAATTTAAATCTAAGTTTCCATCGTATCCATTTTTTATTGTAACCATTAAAAATGCCACAATTACATAAAACAAAACTATAAATATACATGTAATACTGCAAACTACTAATTTACTTAAATAAATTTTACTTCTAGAATATCCTGATATTATATTGTTTTTTACAGTTCCTGCTGAAAAATCTGTCATAAGCACAGATGAAATTATAGGTAAAAATAATAATATTAAAATATCTCCTGACTTTAATATCTCAACAGTAATATTAGATCCACTATTAAAATTAACTCTATTAGTACCTAAAATATTTTTTAATCCTATGACTATATAATCATGTGCAAATTTAGACATAATAAAAAATAGTAGAACTATGAGTAATAAAACAATATAAACATTTTTTTCTTTTTTTAACTTAAAAAACTCAGATCTAATTAAATTCATCATTATATATCACCTCTTTTTTCATCAGCAATCAGGCTTATAAAATAATCTTCTAAATTTAATCCTACCTCTTTAATAGAATTAACTCTTACTCCATTGCTGTTTAATTGAAATGATACTTCAGATGGATTGTCTAAATAGTCATATAATCTTATTTCACGATCATTAATTACAGTAAAATTATTTGTATTTAAATTTTCTTCTATTATTACAATAGCTTTTTCCACATTATCAACTACAATCGAAATACTCTTATTACATTCATCATTAAGTTCATCAATTGTTATTTCTTTTAATAAACATCCATTGTCAATAAACCTAAACTTAGTGGCAACTTGTGCTAATTCACTTAATATATGACTTGATAAAATAATCGTTATGTTTTGCTCCTCATTTAACTTTTTAATCATCTCTCTTAATTCTGCTATTCCCATAGGATCAAGTCCATTTAAAGGTTCATCTAAAATCAAGAAATCTGGATTATTCATAATAGCTAGAGCTATTCCAAGCCTTTGTTTCATTCCTAAAGAAAAATTTTTAAACTTCTTTTTTCCTGTATCATCTAAGTTTACCTTCTCTAGAACTTCATTGATTATGTTTTTATCCACTATTCCTTTTTGTATTCTATAAAATTCTAAATTCTCTTTAGCTGATAGATTAGGATAAAATACTGGATTTTCAATAACAGCTCCAATTCTACTCTTTGTTAGCATATCACTCTTTTCTATATTCTCTCCAAATATCATAACCTCTCCACTACTTGGAAATATTAAAGATGTTATTAATCTTAAGGTTGTAGTCTTTCCAGAACCATTTTTTCCTATGAACCCATATATATCTCCCTTTTTTATTGTCATATTAAGATTATTTACTGAACATACATTCCCAAAGTTCTTAGTAAGGTTATTGGTTTTTAAAACTAATTCTTCCATAATGTCCTCCTTGTCCATATCTTATATATTAATCTTAAAATTTACTTTTTAAGATTATTTAAAGAAAAACCTTAAGAAAGTATTAAGTTTAATCTTCCATCTTAAAACCAATTCCCCAGACAGTTCTTATATAATTTTCCTCACTATTTATTTTATTTAATTTACTCCTTAAATTACTGACATGAACATTTACAGTATTCTCATCTCCAAAAAAATTATCTTTCCAAATGCTTTCAAATATATTACTCTTAGAAAATACCTTCTTAGGATTAGTGAGAAGCAACTCTAATATATCAAATTCTTTAGTCGTTAATTGAACTTCCTCTTCCCCAACAAAAACTTTTCTACTTAAACTATTTAATTCTATATCTTTATAAAAAAATGTTCTTTTTTCATCTTCTTTATTATTGAGTGTTCTTCTTAAAACAACCTCTATTCTTGCTAAAACCTCTCTTTCATCAAAAGGCTTAGTTATATAATCATCAGCTCCCATTTTTAAAACACTTATTTTACTATCAATATCACTTTTCGCTGATATAACAATTATTGAACTTTTATATTTTTCTCTTATTTCTTCTATTAAATTTTCTCCTGAAACCCCAGGCAACATTAAATCTAATAAAATAACCTGATATTCTTCTTCTTTAAGGCAGAATTTAGCCTCAGTTCCTGAAAAAGCTTGAGTAACTTTATATTTTTCATCTCTTAATATATTTGCTAATAAGTCATTTATAGCATTGTCATCTTCAACTACTAAAATCTTCATCATTTTTTCTACTCCTAAGCTTAAGACCCTGATAAAACACTTCCATCAGAACCAACTACAAAAAGTTCTGAATTATTGATATCACCATTCTTTTTCACAATTACCTGATAGACTTTTGCACCATGTATATCTGTGTATTCTTGAAAGTTTTCATAAACATTATTAGGGTTATCTCCTATTTCTTTCTTTACAAATTCAACAGCTTGTTCAAAAGTAAAATTACCATTCAGATTATTCTCTTCCTCTGGTGTAACTTTCGAACTTGCTTTTTCGTATATTTCATTAGCTCTAGCTTCTTGATTAGGTGACATAGCATTTCCTCTAGTTAACTTACTCATAAATATTTTTGCCTCAAGATATTTACCTGAAGCATAAAGTTTTTGTCCTTCCTCTATCTGGTCATTTACCTGTTTTGCAAAATAAAATCTATCTTTCTCAAGTTCAACCTTTGCTAAAGCATCTCTATTAGTTATAGTTTCATATAATCTTATAGCCTCATCAAAATCTTCTCTATCGTAGGCATCACGAGCTTTATAAAAAATCTCATATCCCTCCATTATATCTTGTTCCTTAGGCTTTATATTTTCATCACCTTGCTTTTCCTTCTTGTTAGAGTTATCTTGGTCACTATTTTCTTGAGCTATTTCCACTTGTTCTTCTTTATTAGATTCCTCTTGTTTATCGTCCACTTTCTCTTCCATATTAACTACTTCTTTACTTTCTTCTTCTTTACTACTAGTAGCCTTTTCATTTTCACTAATACTCTCTTTCTTAGCTTCAGAATAATTATTATTCAAGGCTATAGCAGCCGTGGTTCCTCCAACAAGTATAGTCCCTACTATAGCCACAATAATTAACCTCTTTTTCATATCTTATCCCCCTAAAAATTAATTTAACATTACAAATTATTACTTTTAATTATACTATTGGAAATATTAAAAAACCATAAAAACACCTGATATTTAATTGATAAAAAATAGAGGATTACTAAAAAGTAATCCTCTATTTTTAAGCCTTAACAGCGACTATTAAATTTCTATTTATTGATTGGTCTACTCTATGTAAATAATTGTGGTAAGGTGCTTCATCAAGAACCTTAAAGCCATTTTTCTCTAAAACCACAGCTACATCATCATACTTCATAGTAAATTCGTTATATGATAAAACAAGACTTCCTTTAGTTTTTAATGCATTGTGCCATGCTGGAATTGCTTCTTTTAAAAGACCTAGTGGACTTCTCTCCATTAAAGAATCTCTATCATTTTTACTTCCATGTTGAACTCCATAAGGTAAATCAGATATTATAATATCACATGATTTTTTCTTAATAAGAAAATCTGCTTTTCTAGTATCTGAGTTAAATAATTGGAATGATTGTACCTCTCCTGAGTTAAAAGCATCCTTCTCTGAGGCTGCAGTTAAAGTAAATACATTAGCAATCTTTTTACCTTTAGCATCAGATTGTTTTGATTTCTGTGTTTTATGCTTATATTTTCCTTCTTTTAAGAATCTAACAATATATGTTTGAATTTCTTGAGTCCATTGCTCATTTATCTCAATTCCTTTAACATCAAACCCTCTTATAAAACCTTCATATAAGGTTGTCCCTTTACCACACATAGGGTCAAATAAAGTTATCTTTTTACTTCCAGTTTTACATGCACTTAAAGCAAGATTTACCATAAGCCTAGTAAATTGCTCATTAGTCTTTCCATTGTATTTTAATATTTGAACCATACTCTCTGGGAATGTATGAAAATCAGGTACACTAATAGGTCTTAATAGATTTCCTTCTACTATTTCAAATAAAGCATAGTAAATTGACGAAAAACCTAATGCTTTAAAATCCTCTTCCTTAAGCTCTCTATTTGTGCTGAAACATATTGAAGCTGGAAGCCCTAAATTTCCTTCCTCAATCTCACTAATCTCCATATCATAAGCTTCTGCAATTGCTTCTAATTCTGAGACTGCAATCTTAAGCGCTGTATCAAAATAGATACGATTATGTCCTGGATTTGCAAGTATCGCATATCTGCTCATATAAAAACATCCTCATTTCTTCTTATCTTGTACTTCTATTTTTTTATCCATAATATTATAACATCACATAGATTAAATATTAATATAAAAAAACAGAGTACTTTTTACCAAAAATACTCTGTTTTTTATATTTTATTTAAATGATTTGTTTAAGATAGATACAACATCTTCATCAGTTATTACAATTGGATCTACTTGAAATAATCCACCCATAGTTTCTCTTGCATTCCTAGCATACTTCTCCATATCTTCTTTTTTAATTTCCCAATCAGACATCTTTAAATTGTCAACTCCACAGCCTTTCATTAAGTCTTTTAAAGCTACAACAAAATCCATAGCTTTGTTAGCATCTTTTTTACCTAGAGCTTTAGCCATGTCTATCATTCTATCATCGTATTTTCCACTTTGAGCAATATGAGTATAATAAGCCTCACTTATCATTATTAATCCAGCTCCATGAGTAAGTTCAGGATGATATGCGCTTAATGCATGTTCAATTGAATGTTCTGATGTACACCCTGAAGTTGATTCAACAAGACCTGATAATGTGTTAGCTAAAGCAACATCCGATCTTGCCTCTTCGTCATTTCCATCTTCAACAGCTTTAGCTAATGACTTACCTATTAACTCAATAGCTTTAATAGCATACATATCACTTATAGCATAAGCAGTATTATTTAAATATCCCTCTGTGCTATGGAATAAAGCATCAAATCCTTGAAATGCTGTTAGCATTGGAGGCACTGTCATCATTAATTCTGGATCAACTATTGATAAAGTAGGAAATGTTTTTTCATAACCAAAGCCTATTTTTTCATTAGTATCTTCATTTGTTATTACAGTCCATGGATCAGCCTCTGTTCCAGTGCCTGCTGTAGTCGTAATAGCTACTATAGGAAGTGGATTGTTTTTAACTTCAAATCCTTTTCCTGTTCCTCCATCGATATAATCCCAATAATCACCTTCATTTGTAGCTATTACAGCTATGCTCTTAGCCGTATCAATACTGCTTCCGCCTCCTAGTCCTATAACAAAGTCACATTCATTATCTTTTGCTATTTTAGCACCCTCCATAACATGTGATTTTATTGGATTTGGAAGAATCTTATCAAATAAAATATATTCAATATTAGCTAATTCTAGTTGTTCTTCTAGCCTTCTCAAATATCCAAATTTCTTTGTTGATTTTCCTGAAGATATTATTATCAAAGCTTTCTTTCCTGGTAACTTCTCCTTATGAAGATTATTTAATTGTCCTTTTCCGAATAAAAGTCTTGTTGGCATGTAATAATTAAAATTCATATTCCCATCTCCTTTTAGAATACCTTTTATTTATATCTTTATCATAACTCTTAGAGTAAACTCCAAGTCAAGATATTATAATTCCTTCTAACATTTATATTCTAAAAATCAGAATTTAATATAAAAAAAGGAATGACTAATCATTCCTTTTTTTATGACAACAAATCCTATACTATTTTATTTCCTCTAAAAACTTATTCATAATTTCACTATTTTCACTTGTTAAAACCAATGTATCACTAGGTTTAATAATAGTAAATCCTTTTGGAATAACAACCTTATTCTCTCTTTTTATCATAACAATTAAAATTTCATCTGGAATTTCTGAATCCATTATAGCTTTATTTACAATCTTATTGTTCTCTCCAACTTTGACTTCAAATATATAGTCTTTTATCCTATTTTTAAGCTTCTTTTTATTCTCACTTTCATCATTTTCATGACATATTAGATCTAATTTCTTTGCAAACCAAGGTATTAATGTTCCCTGAATTGCTACTGAGAATAATGCAATAAAGAATATAATATGAAAAATATCATTTTCAATTGCTGAAGTCCTAGTTATTGCATATATAGCAAAAACTAATGAAGCTGCTCCTCTAAGACCAACCCAAGATATGAATACTTGCTCCTTTATAGGAACTTTAAACCAACTTAATATTGAGAATACAGCTATTGGTCTTCCTACCAATATCAAAAATATTGAAATAGCTATTCCCTCAAATGCAACGCTTGGAAGTTGTGATGGAAATGCTAAAAGTCCTAACATAAAAAATAGCATTATCTGCATTATCCATGATAACCCATCAAAAAACTGATTTAAACTCTTCTTGTGAGGTATTTTAGAGTTTCCCATTACTATACCAGCAATAAAGACACTTAAGTATCCATTTCCACCTAAAAATTCACTGATTGAATAAGCCAAAATAGCCACTGTTATAGTGAATATAGGATATAATCCCTCAATTTCAAACTCTACTTTTCTTAATATAAAAACTGCAAGCTTTGATAAAAGAAAACCAACTGCTACACCAAAAACCACTTGTTTAAATATCATACCAACAAGTCCGATACCTATTGATTCATTGCTTGTAATAAAAATTAACATAACACTTGTTAGCATATATGCAGTTGGATCGTTACTTCCACTTTCAAACTCTACTAATGTATCAATATTATTTTTTAGCTTTAAATTTCTTGAACGTAAAATGGACATAACTGAAGCTGCATCTGTAGAAGCAACAATACATCCTAATAATAATCCTTCAAATATGCTTGTTTTCAATACAAAATAACAAAATAGACCTGTAAGTCCTGCGGTTATTACAACACCTAAGGTAGACAACATAATTGCAGGCACAGATATAGTCTTTGCCTTTTTCCACTCAGTGCAAAAACCACCATAAAACATTATAAATACCAAGGCTATTGATGATAAAGAATAGGTAATATTATAGTTATCAAAATATATTCCACCAATACCATCAGATCCAAATAGCATCCCTATTATAATAAATACTAAAAGTACAGGCACCCCCCACTTATAAAAAATCTTACTAGATATTATGCATGTAAGTAGTACTAGTCCACTTAGTATCATTAAATTCACCATATTAAAGTACCCCCTTAAATTTATTTGCAAATACCTCTTTATTTTTTCCTCGACTTTTAAATTTGATTTCCCCAATTATACTTTTTATATTAAATTATAATTTTTAAGATTTTATGTGCTTAAAATTAAAAATATAAAAAAAATAAAAAAACTGCTGTTAACTTAGTTATCAGCAGTTAATAAATTATAATTTTTAATACTCTCAATTTTGTTATATAAATCTTTAAAATTACATAACTTTAGTAGGAATTACTGCATCTATAATTCCAATAACTAAAGCGGCTAATAACGCACCTATAATAGATACACTCATGCTTGGAACTAAGAATTGTGTTACGTATATTATTATTGCAGCAATTATAAATCCTTTTATTCCTTTACCAAAAGGTGATGCATCAACACCCATAAATAATTCTACTAAATAATCTAGTACTGATATTATAACAGCAGCTATTAAAAATGGCCAAAATCCCTTTATTGAAAAACCTGGAGTTACAAATGATGTTACTAATAAAACTATTGCAACTAATATGAATCTTCCTATCCATTTTAATATGCTACCTTCACCTTTTTTATTATTTTCGTTTCCCATAAGATTTCCTCCTTTGATAAAATTATGTTTTTTACAAAACACCTTTTAAATTATTATTTTAACTTAATCCATAAAACTATATCTAATTTCCAAGTATTGATTGAATAATTAGATATTAATTGTAAAATAAGTAATACATGTTTATATAATTACTTATTTTATTTACACTTATATGTTGACCACTATATGAAATAATATTCTCTATAATGTTTTTAAGATTAAAATTTTCTATAAAAACTTACTTTATAATATAAATATTAATACTACTGATATCTTTAAAATTTGTAATGATAAAATTAACTCTTACTTCTTCTTTCAATTTTATCCTATGTATAATCATGACGACTATAAGTCTACTAATCAATGAGCGTATCATTGTGGTCAAATCACCTTAACTCAAGCTAATACATATGATAATTAATAATCAATATTCTTTAAAAATTATAAAAGTGAGTTTAGATAAATATACAAACTCACTTCTAAAATAAAAAAGATATAAAAGTAGGTTTAACCTTCTACTTTTATATCCGTTTATTATATATTTTATTTTCTAGGTACTTAATCCTCCTGTATTAGACTCTTCTTTCACTTGAATTTCTCCAGACATTTTAAATGCTTGCTTAGCTAAAAATACTGCTATAATCTCATTTATAACTGCCGCCGCTGCAATAGTACCTTGTATCATCATGGCGTACTCTGGCTCAAATGGAAATAATGCATCAACTGCAATTCCTGTAAATATAAGAGATACTCCTGAGTGAGGTAAAAGAGATAAACCCAAATATTTACATACCTTATCATCAGCTTTTACCAACTTACCACTTGTGTAAGCACCTAATATCTTACCAATTCCACGAGATACTATATATATTACAGTAAGTAATCCTGCACCAAATATTAAATTATAATCTAGTGGTGCTCCTAAATTTACTACCATTACAACTAAACCTATGCCTATTATAGGATTAAAAAGTTCCATTATCTCATTTAATCTTTCTTTTTCAACTTTATTTACAATAATAGCGAAGAAAGATATACCAGAAAGTAATAAGTTTATTGATAGTATATTATCATTTACATATCTTCCAATAATAACTGTAATGCCTATAAGGAATGAGAGCTTTAATAAAATTTCTAACTTTGAATTTTTATTAGGTAAAACTTTATTTTCTGTTTCATCTGAGTCATCTACGTCTTTACATTTTTTATTTTGTAATATTTTAGCTCCTATAATACCTGTAAATGCTCCAATACCTAATGGCAATATTATCATCATTAATATAGAAATAATATTTACCGATTCTCCAGTCATACTTCCTGAAACTACACCTATAACTAAGAAGAATACAATTAGTGCTAACACATCATCTAATGCAGCAAGAGGTATTAAAGTCTTTGAAACCGGCCCCTTAGCATTATACTCCTTAACTATTGACAAAGATGGTGCTGGTGCTGTTGCTAAGGCAATTGCTCCAAATATTAAAGCTATAGAAATTGGAACATCTGCAAATATTAAAAATGCCACTGTAACAACTATAAATGCCGTCATACCTTCAAAAAGGCATATAGTCAATATTTGTTTTCCCGACTTCTTAAGCTCTTCTAATATTAACTCAGCACCTATTAGCATACCTACTAAAACTTCTCCAACATTACTTATAATATGAAACCAACTTGTATCCATTATGCTACTATTCATCCAATTTAGTGCATGTGGACCTATTATCATGCCAGTTAATAACCATCCAAGTATAGATGGTAAATTAAGCTTTGAAACTAATTTTCCGACCATTAATGCTATAATTGTAAATACTGCTAATAATATAATTCCTTTTATCATTTAGATAACCTCCCTTATATTCATCAATACCCTTAAATAATATTTATATTATTATTCTTACGTAGTAATACCTCTATTTTAAATTTTTCTTTATTTATAACATCAACAAAAGGTTAATAAGGTATTAATAAAGTGTTATCTTTGGATTTTATTATTTTTTATGGAATTTCATATACTCTTTTTTGTATATTTTATAAATATTTACAATAAAACAACTAAAAAATATAAAGAAATACCTTTTTAAGATATTTCTTTATATTCTTATTACACTTTTATTCTATAAATTTATTTTATCCTAATTAATAAAGATATAAGCTTCTAAATTAATATAACTTAATTCATTTAATTAATGTTTATAAAATTATATATAATTCATTTTTTTAAAGGCATATATTAAAAATTCCTCTGCTAAACTTTCACTTTTAATATTCTCTAGTGCATCTTTAAAAGTAAACCATTGTGCTTTATCAATTTCCTCATTAACTTGATTTAAATCTTCACTGTCTACTGTACAAATAAAATTGCACATTAGTGTATTAGTTCTTTCAAAATATCTACTCTTCATATATTGATAATCCTTAACATTAAGACCTGTTTCTTCTTTTATTTCTCTTACTAAAGTCTGTTCTGCATCTTCACCTTTATTGATATATCCTGCTACAAGTATATTATCTACTCGTCCATACTGTTGTATAAGCAATACTTTATTTTTATCAGGATTTAAAATAATCGCACTTATGGCTGAACTAAAGGTAGGAAAACGAAATACTTCACATTTACTGCAATATGGAATTTCTCCTTCATTATTACATGGCTTATTTATTAACTTAGTTCCACATTGAAAACAATAACTCATATTATTACTCCTTTTACATCTATATGGTCTATAAATTATAATACTATATTACCATTCAGTTATAAAGTAAATAGAAAAAAGAACCTCATTCATATAGATTCGGTTCTTCTTTATTATTTTGCTCTGGTATTAACTCATTTAAACATCTAATTGCATTTAATCATCTATAATGTCTTTAGTCGCTGGACTTCCTATTAATCGTCCCTTATAATCAAATCTTGATCCATGACATGGACAATCCCATGTTAATTCATCTGCATTCCAACTAAGTTGGCATCCTAAGTGAGCACATTTTGTTGATACAATAAATTCTTTTCCCTCTTTATTTTTATAAACACCGACCTTCTCTCCATTATACTCAACAATTCCAGCATGACCATTTTGGATATGTTCTATATCACTACTTGGAATATATATCTTTTGTGCAATAAAGTTCTTAGCTGTTGTAATTAAATCATTAGCAATATTATTTATTGATGATGATAGCTCAAACCTTTTTGGAGAAAATATTTCTGAAAAATCATTTTCTTTTTCTAATATCATATCTGATATTATCATGGCTGACACCATAGAACTTGTCATTCCCCATTTATTAAATCCTGTGGCAACGTATATATTAGGTGTTTCATCAGAATATTTCCCTATGTAAGGTATTCCATCCACAGTCATACAGTCTTGAGCTGACCAATGATACCTTTCTTTTGACTTTGGATACAATTCTTTTGCAACCCTTCTTAACTCATCATAGCTTCCACCCTCTTCATTTTCTCCTGTTCTTTGCTTTATACCGCCTAACAATAATAAATCTTTATACATTCTAAAGGAGTATCCGCTTTTATCAACATCTATATACATACCATCAATATCTTTTACATTTTCTAAAGCTATAACATATGATCTTTCTTGATGCATTTTCATAAAATAATACCCTGGTGCATTCATTATTGGATAATGTGTTGCTACCACTATATTATTTGCAGTTATATTTCCACCCTTTGTAACTACTAAATTTTCTTTAATTTCTAATGCTTTAGTATTTTCATAGATAATTAAATCCTTTGAAATATCATTTAAAAATTTAAGTGGATTAAATTGTGCCTGATTATTAAATTTAACGGCTCCATTAATTTCAAAAGGAAGATTAGAAGTTTCTACAAATTCAGCATTAATACCGACTTTATTAGCTGCTTCTACCTCTTCTTTAAGACTATCTATTTCATTTAAAGAATAGACATATGCTGCTTTCTCTTCAAAGTCACAATCTATTCCCCTTTCTTCAATAATTTCTTTATATTTTTTTATAGCAAGTTCATTTGCTTTCGCATATTGTCTAGCCTTTTCTTCTCCAAATTCTGATATTAATTTATTATAAATTAAGTCATGTTGAGATGTTATCTTTGCAGTAGTATTTTTAGTATTTCCACTTGCTATTTCAGCTGCATCAATTAAAACTACATCCTTACCATTTTGCTTTAACATGTATGCTGTTAATATCCCTGCTATTCCAGCACCGATAATTACAGTATCTATTTTTATATCTTTATTCAAACTATTTCTTTTTCTTAGTTTACAACTTTCACTCCATACTGATTTCACAAAATCACCTCATTTTAGTATTCTATTTTTAAAATTATATACATAAGATATATTTTGCAAACTTTCACAAATATATGTAAAATCTCATAGAATAATTACTGTTATAAATCTTTTAGGAGAATTAAATGAATCCATATCATGATAATGATATAAACATTGAAAATTTACCTAAAAACTTTCCACCTCAACATCAAATGCTTCAACCTGGAATTGAATCAATAATGGATCCCCTACCTATATTTGATAACCCTAATTATAAAGGTAGTGGTAAATTAAAGAATAAATCTGTATTAATCACTGGAGGAGATAGTGGAATTGGTAGAGCCATCTCAGTAGCTTTTGCAAAAGAAGGAGCAAATATTGTAATTTCCTACCTTTATGAACATGATGATGCTGAGACTACTAAAAAATATGTTGAAAAATATGGTGGTAAATGTTATCTAATACCTGGTGATATAATGCATAAAGAGTTTTGCAAAAAGCTAGTTCAATTTACCGTTGATACTCTTGGAGGTATAGATATTTTAATAAATAATGCAGGTGTTCAATTCCCACAAGATAGCATAGAATGTATTTCAGAATCTCAATTAGAGCTAACATTTAAAATAAATATTTTTCCTATGTTCTATCTTACACAAGAAGCTCTAAAACATATGAAAAGAGGAAGTAAAATAGTAAATACCACCTCTATTACAGCCTATCAAGGTAAAAAAAATCTTATAGATTATTCATCAACTAAAGGAGCAGTTGTAACATTCACAAGATCTCTATCTCAATCCTTAGTTAAAGACGGAATAAGAGTTAATGCAGTTGCACCTGGTCCCATTTGGACACCACTTATAGTTTCAAGCTTTTCAGCTGAAGAGGTAGCTAAATTTGGATCCGATGTACCTATGAAGCGTGCGGGACAACCTTTTGAACTTGCTCCTGCTTATGTCTACTTAGCATCTGATGATTCCTCCTACGTAACAGGACAAGTTATTCATGTAAATGGTGGTGCAATGGTTGAAAGCTAAATGAATTAAGTAAATAAAAATATGTGCTTATAAACTTAAGCACATATTTTTATTAATTAATTTCTAAATTGACTTATACTAATACAAAATAAGTATTAATATATGCTATCACTTTGTTTTTTTATTTTATACTTAGTAAAAACCTCATTTACTTGTGATACGGTTCTCCGTATCATATTTAAGTGATATTTTTTATAATAAGAAATTATCCTTTTAAATCTAATTACTATCATTATTTTCTATTTTACTTTTTTGTTGATAATACTCTTTAATCATTTTTTCCAATTCATTATCATCATCAAATATTGAACTTTTTACTTTTTCCTTATTTATAAAACTCTCCTTAAATACTTTTATAATCTCTATATCTTTATTCTTTTCAAAATTAAAAAGTGCATAATTTACATATCTATTATCTTTTACAGATTTATATGCTACTCCATTATATCCAATTTGCTCACATATCATTTGAATTATATTAGTAATTATATACTTTTTCTTTAAACAATTATCATCTACAGAATTATCATTTATGAAGCCATCAAAATCATCAAAAATCAAATCTACTGGAAGTAAATTCATAGGCTTTAATAACCTAAGTACTGCAAAATTATACTCTTCATCTTTATTAGCCTTTATCTCTTTTTTTAATATCTCAATATTATTAGAGCAATATAACACAGACTTACCATGGAAATTATATCTACCTTGATTAGGTTTACCACTTGGTGGATTCCACATTGATTCTTTTGTATATATTTGTCCAGTTTTATTTAATCTTGTTCTAAATAATCTTTTAGAAGAGTATAGTAAAATAATTTGTTTTTTTCTGTAAGTTTCTTCTAATTTTGAATATATAATTTTAAATACTTTATTATTAAAAATAAATATTGGATTTTTCATATATTCATCTCTAAATTTTTCAAGTTCATCTACAGTTATTGTTTCATCAACTAGTTTTAAGTATTTCTTTATTTCTGGATAATCTCCATAAAATTTTTCATCAAATAATTCAATATCTCTTCTAGTATATACCTCTGAATATTTATCAAATTTCTCATAATCCATTGTATCTTTACTATATGCACCTCCACCATTTCCACATTTCGGACATCTAATATTATCTATTATTAAATAATAATATTCTTCATCTATTAAACTATTATCACATATTAACTCTTGTAATTCTGTAGATACATTATATTTATCCCATAACTCCTCATATTCATTATCTTCTTTGAAATAAGTATATAAACTTGCTTGAAAATCTTTCATTCTATTCCCATGTCCACAATTTGAACATGACTTAATATTTTTTTCTATAGCTTTTGCAACTTCATAACACAAATCTTCTTTAATATCATCAACTTCCGAATATTCCTCATCTAAATAATAATCTCCATATAATATATCTTCATTACAACTATTACACTTTAAAATTTTATTTGACTCGTTTTTACTTAATCCATATTTATCAGGATTGAAACTAATTAATAAATTATCTATACTATTTATCAAATTAGAACAATTTAAACATCTCATAAACTATATCTCCTTTTATATTAATTAACATAATTTATACTAATTTCTTCTTTACTTTATATTATAACTTTTTTATTTTAAAGACTAAACACTTATAGTCTTATATTAAAATCCAATATTTTAAATCACTAAATTCAACTTCATTCTACCAAATCTAAAATGTTGCATAAGAAAAGAAGAAGCACCTTTCATAGGCACTTCTTCTTCATTACTTAAATAGTCTATTAAACCATCATTTATTTTTAGTTTTATTGAATCTATTTCTCTATCTTTTCCTATTGTTATTTCTGAAACTATCATATGTAGTAACATCTTTTGTTTTTCTCTACTTGTGCAATTACTCATTATTCTTCCAAAGCTTTGTAGAATTTCTTTTATTACATCATATGAAACTTCTGTTTGATTTTCGTCTGTTACTGTTATTAAAAGTTTTTGTCTTTCTTCTTCTAATGCACTTATATTCTTATCTAGCTCTGATTTCCTTTCAACTAATTCTTCCTTTGTTATTAAGTCATCTTCATATGCTTCTAGTATTTTTGTTTTTCTACTTTTTAGCTTACTTAGTTCTTTATCTATTTTCTCTAACTTTTTCTTGTTTGGTTCTACATTGCTTCTTCTAGTGTTATTTATGTTTTCTATTATTGATTTAACCATCTTTTCATTAGACAGTAGTTCTTCTATCTTTCCAAAGACATATTCATTAGCTTTATCGACTCTTATTGCATTAGAATTACAGACTGCTGTACCTTTATTCTTCCAGTTCCCACAAGCATAGTATGTTATTCTTTTCTTAGTTCCATCTTTTAGTTTATTGGTTGTTCTCATTATGACCATTCCTGCTCCACAAACTGGACATCTAAGTATTCCTGTTAAAGGATATTCACCATCGTATATTCTAGCTGGCTTACCTTTCTTTGATTCTAGTATTTTCTGAACCTTGTCCCACAATTCTTCACTTATTATTGCTTCATGAAGTCCATCAACCATTATTGGATTAGGGTTTATATTCTTTCTTCTCTTTTCTGACCAATCTTGTCTTACATTATATCTAATTTTTCCTATGTAAACTGGATTAGTTAGAATGTCTTTGATTGAACCAACTGAAAAGTTATTTCCCTTTTTAGTTTTATATCCTAGTTTATTTAGCTTATTAGTTATGGCTTTATATCCATTACCATTACTGTATTCATTGAAAATTAGTCTAACTGTTTCAGCTTCTTTTTCATTTATTACTAACTTAGTTTCTTTTCTCTTTTTATTTAGTGAACCTTCAACAGGAACTATATCGTAGCCTAGAACTCTATTTCCACACCACTTACCTTCTCTGGCTCGTGCTAACATTCCCATCTTAACATTCTGCGCTATTGTTCCTCTTTCAAACTCTCCTATTAATGCCATCATCTGAAATTGCATTTTTCCTGCTGGTGTATTGGTTTCAAATGGCTCTGAGTATGATTTAAATGTTACATTATTCTTTTCAAAGAGTTCTACCATTTTTAAAACATCAGCTAGCTTTCTACTTAGACGATTTATCTTCCAAACTAAAACCATATCAAACTTATCTTCTTCCGAATCTTTCAACATTTCTTTTAGTTCTGGTCTATGTTTTATATCTTTACCACTTATCCCTCTATCAGAATAAGTTTTATATACCTCTAAATCATGCTTATCACAGTATTCTCTTAGTAGCCTTTCTTGTTCATCTATACTATATCCTTCTTCTGCTTGTTCAACAGTTGAAACTCTAGCATATATAGCAACTTTTTTCTTATCCATATATATCACTCCTTTAATTAACTAATCCTAATCAAAAAAATAATATATATTTATTCTTTTTCTTCAATTCCTTCTCTATCAGTTACTATTTTCTGTCTTAACTCATCAAAAATCATATCTACAACTAAATCTATTACATCTTTTATATTAAAATTTTCATTCATCTTAATTACCTCTTTCTTTAGAAACTCAACTTTAATTTAAAAATCCCGTTTTCCCGTAGATTTTTAAACATCTCAAAATTTTTAGGCTCTATTTACTAATTTATACAATTAAAAAATTAAAATTTAAGAAAAAAATATTTATGTTTTAAAATTGACGGGGAAACGGGGTTTTCTCCCTTTTCCCCTTATGGATTTTAAGAACTCTTTGTTAATATAGCCGTACATTGATTTAAGCTAACAACTATGTAATCAACAGTTATCCCAAATTCATTTTTTCTACTTCTAGTGTATCTATCCGATTCACAGTTTAAAAATCCACTAGCTTTTAATTCTTTTAGAACAACATTTTTATCTTCAAATCCACCTTCTTTTATCATTCTTTCAAAAGAAATCTTGTCCATTTGGACTTCAATGTTATTGTTATTATTTTTATTTTTAATTAACTTACCAAAAATGTCATTTGATGAATTTGTATTACCTTCTGTTATGAATTTATTTTTGTATTTTTCAACATATTGCTTTATGTAGTCTATTGCACTTTCTTTAAAGTTTCTGTTCTTAATTGATTCTTTTTCAACTTCAATTAACATTTCCTTTATTTCTTCTATTTTTAATTGAACATTCATCATCTCTTCAAACAAGTAAGCTGTTTGTAGAATTATTGCATACTTCTCACATCTTCTATCAATCATATTATCTGAAATTTCCTTTTGCTCTAACTCATCTTTAAAACTATTTTTAACTTCTTTAAATTGATTTATTAATGCTTCTTTTTCCTTTTGCATTACAAACCCAGCAAATTCAAGCCCTATATGACCATAGCTTTCAAGTATAGCTTCTTTTATATTCTCTGCATTTTTAGCGTCCTTAGTCCAAGTAACATTTTCTAACTCTATTACTCTTATTTGAACACCAGCATTTTTATTAGATGATGAAATTAGTGACCTTTCACCATTAGACAAAATTGTCGTTAGCCAAGTTTCTTTTTCTTTAAGTTCAGAGTCTTTATTAAGACGATCTTTATCAGTTCCATTTGCTACACTATAGACAAAATTAGTAAAGTTATTTGTGTGTGACATTGAAATTTCATCTAATGCAAGTGGAACACCTTTTAATCCTGTAAGTTTCTTTAAAATTGCATTGTTTGTTGAGTTATATGTACTGTATAATCCATTTCTTTTTACATCAGGATATCCAAAGCATGAAATTGCTAGTTTTAATGCTGTAGACTTTCCTGTTGTAGAATTTCCTACTAAATGTATCAACAGTGAATCTAGCCCAAGTTCTTCTCCTATGTATCCTAATGTTACTGCTGACAATGATGAAGCTATGACAAATTCTAATTCACATTTCCCAAAGACTTCATTTTTAAGCATTTCTATGTACTTTTCTTTAGAACCTCTTGGTTTAACATCATATTCTCCAACATATTCTGATTTTATGCCTATTGCATTGTAAAGTTTGTAGATTTCATTTCCGTTGTAATTTGAAAATCCTAATTTAGAGTGAACATTCTTTTTAACTGCTTTGTATTCGCATTCTCTTAAATATTCTATTAAATCGTTAACATTACTACTTACAACATCCAAACCTTTATTTTGTAAATCTATTAACTTATTTTTATTTAAGTATATTTCCCTACCAACTGTTATATTAGAAATTCCATTTAAGGTAAGAAACTCTAAGTTTGCTTTAAAAGTTTTATCATCTATATTATTCAGAATTTCTGTTATTTTCATGTATCTACTTAATCTCTTCTTTTCTCCGTTATTTTCGATCCATAAGAATTTTTTATCAGTTGTTATATTTTTAGTCATTTTTAATTACCTCCAAGTTTTGATTTATTTTTAGTTTTGTTCCCCTAGATTTTCTAGGGGAACTCTATTACTTATCAAACTTCTTCTTGGTAATCATCTTCAATGACATTTTCTTCTTCAAAGTAACTTTCTTCTGGACATTCCATTATTTCAAGAATATTAAGGTATTCATTTCTAAAACCAACATTTATTCTAATTTTCAGACCAACAAAATCTTGTTCATTTATCGCAAAATCTATTTGATTTATGTTTTCATCATTAACATCATTGTACCTTAGCTTTAAAAGAGTATCTATCTTTTCATTATCTGATGTTTTTATGTTAAAACTTTTAATAGTACCTTCATGATTTACAACATATAATTTAAGCAATTCAAATCCATTTTTACTAATGTTTACCTCTGCTTTTATTATTTCAACATCGTTTAATCCTACTGTTATTCCTTGTTTTCTAAAAAAATTCATTTGAAATTCCTCCTTATTTCAAGGAGTGTGCACACCCTATTATTAAATATTTTTTCAACTAGCTTGTCTATTATATTAAAATATTTGAAGTTTACCTTCAACTTCCTAAAAACGCGGAATTTCGCGATTAACATTTTTTTCTCTTTACATTTTTTGTTAATTTAGGAGTACGCGGCAACACGCCGTCGGCGCGTCTTCCTCAGACTTTTTTGGCAATTTTTACATAAATATTGTAAAAAAAGATAATATATTCTAATATTTTTTCAATATCTTAGCAACTTATACATAATCTATCTTTTTTGTAAAATAGGAACAGCTCTTGTTTCCTCTTTAATTCTTTAAATTTCGAATTTTACAAAATTTAAATTGTAAAATATAATTTTTCAATTATTACATATTGTATTTTCAGCTATTTTTTATTAAAATTACTAAAAAAAATAGGAATCTAAAATAGAATTCCTATTTAGTAATTAACTTCTCTTTTAACATCATCTACTATTTCACCAGTTACAATTATTGTTTTGTATTTATCATCTATTGCATCTTTCATTGCTTTTCTTGTATTTACCCATATTCTTTCATTAATTTCAAATCTCTCCTTACTTTTCTTTATCACTTGCTTCTGAATTATCACTTATTTCTTTATTATCATTTTCTTCTTCACTTCCACTTAACTTACCAGTTATTAATCCTATTACTGCTAAAATTACTGCTCCTATTAAAATCCACTTTAAAATTTTAAATCCAAAGATTAAAACTCCACTAAATGACTTTAATAAGAACTCTGTTATTGTTGTTCCTATTATGAAACATACTACCCATTCAGTTACAACTGCTCCACATCCAAAGTATGCAACATCAAACATACTATGGTATAGTCTGTTTATTAAAACTGCTAAACCTGTTCCTACTACTAAAACTATTAATCCTAAAAGCATGTCCATTTTATTCTTCTCCTTTGCTAATTATTTTTTTCATTTACAATCTCATCTAGTTCTATTTCAACGCCTAACTCTTTAAACAATCTAAGCATTGTTTTTACAGATGGATTTGTCCTTCCTTTTTCTATATCACATAGATATGAACAAGAAATCTCAGCCTTTTCAGCTAATGTTTTTTGATTTATCTTTTTATTCTTTCTTATATTTTTAATACTTTCTCCTATTTCCATTTAATCCCTCCCTAAGACAATTTTACGTTATTTAAGTATAAAATGCAATATTTTTACGCTAAAAAAGAATATTTTAGCCTTATTTTACAAAAATTATGCTTTATTCTATAATGTATCTAAGTAAAAATACGTTATTTACGTATTGAAAGGAGTAAAATTATGAGTATAGGTGCTAAATTACAAGAAGCTAGAAAGAAAAAAGGATTTAGTTTAAAAACTCTTTCTTCTAAAATTGGAAAGTCAACATCTTTTTTAAGTGACATTGAACATGACAGAAGTAAACCATCTATTGAAACATTAAAAAGTCTTTGTGATGTTTTAAATCTTTCCTTAGATTCTTTATTTGATGAAACTCCTTCTAAAAATCAAACTTTAATTCTTGATTTATCTGAACTGCTTCCCTATCTTGAAGATTTTTCTACATGGAATGACTATGACAAACAAGAATTAATTTGTTATCTTAAAGCAAAAAATTTAGTTAGAAAGCAAAATTAAGAGGACGTTTTTACGCCCTCTTCTTACTTTTAATTATTTTTCAGTTTTAGTTTCTCCTTCATCTAAGATTGTTGCTATTACAGTTAAAACAGTTCCTATTATTTTTATTATTTTATTTAACTCCATTACTTTTCCCCCTTCAAGTAAGTATAGATGTATGAGTAACTATCTCTAACAGGAACTAATTTGATCACATACTTAGCAATTTCTAAATCTATGTAGACTAATGTTTCATTATCATATCCTCTACCATTACAGAACCTTACTACAGTATCAAAGTTATTTATTAAATCAAATTGAATGTAGTTTAATTCTTTCTGTAACTTCTTTAAATCTATTTCCTTTTTATCATTTAACTCAATTATTAAATCTCTAGGATTCCATTGATTAGCAAGTCCTCCATCATAGAAATCAAATCTCATTACCCCAAGTAGTTCCTTAGAACTATACTCAAAAGTCTTTTCTTTACTTAGTTCTTTCATTTTCTTACCTCCTAATATTCTTCTGCTAACATCATAGTTGAGTATTCTTCATCATCTATTACAAATACTTTTAAGGTTTCATTAACCTCTACATCATTTAAAACTAGAACATACTTTTCTTTGTAATTTGGTACTTCTTGACTATGTTCAATTACAATTCCTTCTTCACATTTTCTCACTTTGAAAACTTGCAAGTAGTCTAATTCCTTACCCTCTTCATTTAACTTATCAATCATACTCCAAAGTATAAGTTGTAATCTTAAATCTAACTTTTCATTAGCTCCTCTCGTTATATATCTGCTCTCTTTCTTAAACATATTAATCCTCCTAAAAATAAATAAAGCTACCTAATTACTTTTCTTGTAATTAGGTAGCTATTTTAATTCTTGCTTTAGCATATCTATGAAATCATCTGAAAATACTTTCTCTTTAATGGACTTCTTTATTAATTCCATTAACTCTAATTCAGTTACATCTAAACTTCTTGGAACATAGATATCATCACCTCTTACAGTATCTTTGTAAATAGCGAATCTTATTTCATATCTGTTCATAGATTTGACAAAAATCTTCTCTATGCAATATGTGTAATCCTCATCTTTTAGACTAGCTTGTTTTAGAAGATTACAATATCTAGTGCTTTTTATTATTTCCTCTTCAACCTTTTTAGCCACACTATCACCTCCTTAATCTAGTAGGAACTTAGAAAGTTCTTCATCAGCTATTACTATTACTGAAAAATCACTAGAAAGTAAAAATAGTGAAGAAGTATAATTAACTCCTCCACTACATATAATCTCATCTGTGTATTCTGGTAGTATATCTTTCAACATTCCACTTTTAAGCTCTTTAACATCTTCTATGTTTTCAACTACTAAAACATATCCTCCTAAATCTTTATCTACATTTCTGTTTTCTCCATAGTTTTCATTAAATATATCTATATTTTCAAAAATACTTTTGATTACTTCTACAGGATAATTATTTAACTCTACTAATTGTTTCTTTAAATAAATTTTCTTCATTAACTATTTCTCCTTTCTAAAGTAAAAAAGACCATTACCCATATCTAAAATATAGGTAATAGTCCTCTTAAATTAAACTTCTATAAAATTCTTCTGTTGGATTTTCATTCTCTACTAAAAGCATTAACTTTTCATATGTATTATTGTAAAATCCATTATCTTTAGCATATTTAATTGCTTCTTCATATGTTAACTCAAAAATATTGTCTACTATGTTATAGTAAAAATCATCATTTAACACACCAAAGAAATATTTAACTGCCTCTTCATAAGTCATTCTTGGTTCTTCTTCTAAATCACATTCTTCATCTATATAGTATCCATTTTTATCATTCCATTGAAGAAATTTTGTTATTTTAATTTTCTGACTATTCATAGTAAAATTTACCTCCTGTATATCCTTTCATTATAATAATATATATTTATATATTATTTAAAATACATAAGTTATCCAGTATAATTGCTTTAACGTGAGGTTTTATACTATCATTATTTTTAATTTCTTCTTTACAAAAAAAATTATCCTTTGAATTGAATTTTTTCACCTTTTGAACCTGTTGCATATGTCCATGATAATCCAGTACCAAATCCTCCCTTTGCAGGATTTCCTTTTTTATCTGTACTTATATGTCTTATATATTCATCTATATTATAAACGCCTGATTCTTTTACTTCTAAACTTTTCTTATCTAATTGAAATTTAATTATATATCTTGGAACTCTAATATCATTCTTATCCTTTACTGGACTCATTGTTAATATCCATCTTAATAGCTTTTCTTTATTATGGTCTTTCTCCAATTCTCTTTTTAAAACTTCCTTTTCCTCTACTGAGAAATTTTTTGCACTTGCATCCTTTTGATGTTTTTTCATTAGTCTTTCAACTTCTGTATTTTTTATCCCTGTTTCTTTTAATATTGTATCAACATCATATTCAGCCATAGCAACCTTAGCTACAGTAGTTTGTTTTATACTAATTGGCGTATTGATTATTTGTCCATCTTTTTTATAAATTGTTAATAATACATCTGTTTTTGGATTCCCACCGTTATCTCTTTTAGGAATTTTATCTGTTGCTTCAATTTTTAATATTTCATTAATATTTATCCCTTCTTTTTCAATAATACTTTTAAATATACTCTCGTCTAATTTTGAATTGCTAAGATTTTCAAAGTTACTTATGTAACTTCTGTCACTAAACACACTTACTACAAAACTCTCATAAGCATCTCCTAGCTTATCTCCTATTTCTCCATATGATAAATTTTCTATATTATACTTTGCATATGCTTGCTTTATTTTATTGCACATAAAAATACCCCCTAATATAGTATATATATATATTATATACCATATTAGAGAGTTATTTCTATAAATTTACTTAGTTATTATAACTTCACTTAACGAATTACCATCTATTTTATCTAATGCCATTTTTAACTTTTCAGCTAATGCTTTAACTAATAACACCGGAATTGCATCACCACATTGTTCATATTTGTCTTGAAGTGGATCTGAATGAAATTTAACATAATCTCCTTCAAAAACATACCAATCTGGGAATGATTGTAACCTAGCTGTTTCTCTTGGTGTTAATGCTCTATTACTAATTGGATGAACCATCTCATCTAAACAATGACTTGTTACTGTAAATGAAGGTTCATTTTCTTTTAATCGCCTATTTCTAGCCGCATATAATTTCTTAGGAAAATACATTTCAACAATTTCTTTTCTTCCTTCATCAATTAATCTTTCTGCAGCTTTTTTCATTCCTTCACCTTGATTTATATAGCTTAATCTTTGCACCATTTTTTCTCTATGGTTTACAGCCTTATGATTAGCTATCTCAGTTACATATTGGTTATGATTTATATGACTTGGAATATATCCCTCTTTACCAGAAATGAACTTTATATATTTATAAAATCCTTCATTTATTTCATTATTATTAAATTCCTCTTCATACGAATAATTAATATCTTGAATATCTTCTCCTTCTCCACTATTTAATGATGGTAAATATTTCAATGCTTCTCCTACAGTTATATATGGATATTGTCTACCTTCTCCATGAGTTTTTTCTGGATAATTAAATTTATTTTCCCCATATTTATCATTCATAGCTATTAGAAAAACTCTTTCTCTATTCTGTGGCACTCCATAGTCTGCCGCTAAGCACTTAATTACATTTCTATCTGTACTTGCTAACTTATATCCATGATTATTAAATTCATCAACAATAATATCAAATACATTAATATCATTACTTTTTTTAGTTAACAATCCTGGTACATTCTCAAAGAAGATATACTTACTTTCAGTTGCTTGAGCTATTCTTAACATATTTTCAAACAAGTTGTCTCTTTCATCTCCATCAGCTCTTTTCCCAGCCATTGAAAATGACTCACATGGTGGTCCACCAGCAACTACATCAACACTAGTTACTTTAAATTTCTTATATAAAATTTCCTTTATTATTTCATTATCTACTAATCTAATATCTCCATGTATTAATGCAGTATTATCACTCTCTATATTTAATATAGCTTCCAAACTTCCTTTATTATCAATCAAATCTTGTAATTTATATATTTCTGCATCATGGTTTCTAGCATAAGTTAATACTGTATTATCACTCATTTCAACCGCTATTAATGGTTTAAATCCAGCATTTTTAAATCCTGTACATAATCCCCCTGGCCCTGCAAATAAATCTATATATGTATACATTCTTTTCTCTCCTTGTAACCAATTTAACTTGATGTTTCTTATTCTAAACTAATTTAATAGAGATACCAATATTAATTGATATCTCTAAAAGTTTTATTTATGTATTTGTATTATAGCATATAATTTTTATTTTTATTTATCCAATTTTAGTAAAAACCTCATTTATTTATGGTACGGTTCATTCTTCATTATTCTAAAAGCCCTATAGATTTGTTCTAAAAGCATAACTCTAAATAATTGATGTGGAAAAGTCATTTTAGAAAAACATAGTTTATAGTCTGCTCTTTTTATTACTTCCTGTGATAATCCAAGACTTCCACCTATTACGAAAGTAATATTTGAGTTTCCCATAACACCACAATTCTCTATGTATTTTGAAAACTTCTCTGAAGTTATTTCATTTCCTTTTAAGTCCATTGCAATAACATGCATATTATCTTTTATCTTTGAAAGTATTAACTTTCCCTCTTTTTCTTTTATTTGTAGTTCTTCTTTTTCAGATGCATTATCTGGTGTTTTTTCATCTGGAAGTTCTATTATTTCTAATTTGCAATATCTACTTAATCTCTTTGAATACTCATCAATAGCTTGCTTTAAGTATTTTTCTTTTAACTTCCCTACTGAAATCACTGTTATATTCATCTTTTTCTCCTCCTAGGCATTACTACAAATAATATTACCATAAAACTTTGAACTATTCTAAAAATAAAAGGCCATGTAAATTTAATATTTTACATAACCTTAGTCTTATTTCTATATAATAAATAAATTCAATTTAAATAAAAAAGAGAGTAAAAACTCCCTCTAAAAAATCTAATCCTATAGCATATGCATTGCGGCTCCAGTAAAGAAAGGTATTAACCAAATCACCCAAACTATTATACTAAATTTGTGGAACTTAGCCATCATATTTCTATCTTTCTTAATAAGAACTATAGTTGCCCAGATAGCATGTACTAACATTAATATTAAAGCTGCTGCTCCAGTAATTGTGTGGAAACTTAAATTTATTCCACCAGCTATTTTTTCCATTGCGCCAGTTCCTGTAGTATCACATATTAAACCTAAATAGAAAAATGCTAAATGCCATGGTTTTAAAGTTTTTTGTATCTTCTCAGACCAAACCCCTATACTATAAAATAATAGTGCTAAATTCATAAATACGATTGCTATAATTAATTCTTTTGACATTACTTTTATCTCCTTTTCTGAACTATGTTCATATTATAATACTATTATATTATACTTACAATTCATAAATATTAATTTCTTAATAAAAAGGCCTTATTTATTTTTAAAATTTAATAATTGCAAAGCAATACATTTAATAATAATTATCTGTAAATTATTATTATTTATTAAATTTAGATTTATAATAAAAAAAGTAAGAACACTTTAAAATGTTCTCACTTTTTCTGAAATTAAACTATATATTAAACTAGAGTTGATTTTTAGCTAGATATGAAAGTCTATCTAGCTAAGAATTAACATTTATCTAAAATAATGCCTAAAATTAATATCCTAATTCCTCGTTTAAGAATATTACATGTATTCTATCTGTATTACTTTGACTTCTTATTAAAGTGTATTCTCTACATAATCTTTCTGGACTCTTACAATCCATACAAAATCCTACCTTAGCACAAGGTGTTTTCTTATCTAATCTCTTAGCATTAGCAGGTGCCGAAATCATTCTATTTCTTTTTATTGCTTCATCTAAATCTCCCACAATTTTATTGTATCCCGCTACAATTATAACTTTATCTGGTCCATAAAGCATTGCCGCTACTCTATTTCCATTACCGTCAACGTTATATATCTCTCCATTCTCAGTGATTGCATTTGCACTTGTAAAAAAAACATCAGCTGAGAAAGTTTCTCTGAGTATTTTCTTAGTATCTTCTGGTTTTAATCCTTCTTTGTATCTGTCTAAAAACTCATATCTTCCACTTCTAAGATGCTCTATAACTCCAGCTTCAAATAATGACATAGATCCTCCACAAGCTACTACATCTCCCTCTTTAGTTAATTCATCAATCTTATTTATAAGTTCTTCTTTTGAATTAACTAAGTATCCGTTCATTCTATTTACTTCTAAAGCTTTTATAGTCTTATTAATTCTGCTTTCTCTTAACCATAATACATTCTTATCCATAACATAACCACCTTTGAATAAATACTATCTAAATTATATCACAATAGAATATGTTAAAAATATATGAAAAAATAGGTAGACTAAAGTCTACCTATTTCAAAAAGTGAATTATTTTCCACAACATTTTTTATATTTCTTTCCGCTTCCACATGGGCAAGGATCGTTTCTTCCAACTTTAACTTCTTCATTTCTTACAGTTTTTGAATCTCTGTATTTTAATTGAATTTCTCTTCTCTTTTCTCCTGAGAATATAGCATCCCATTGAGGTAAGTTAAATAAGTAATCTGCTTTTGCATCTAACATATTGTAGAATAAGCTTTCGAAGTCTATATCAAATGCTAACTCTGTATCGCCTTCAACTTTTTCTAAATCATATGGATTTTTTAAACTATCGTTTATTCCATCTATGAATCCCATTACGAATTCTTCTGTTGTATCATATTCTTTTGCTAAGTCAGCAATTGTAGCTTTCTTAACTTCTGTATGATTAGCTAATAAATCTTTATATATTCTAGTTTCTACGTCACTATATTCTTTCCAGAATGCAGCTTCTCCCTTAACCTTAACATATTCTACAACCATATCTGTCCATTGCTTATATAAACTCATACTTCCTTCTCCTTTTTAATCAACTCTATATGAAAATTATAATAATTTATTCAATATTTTTCAATATTTTACTAATTAATATATATACAAATATATATATTTAATATATCTGAAATTATTTGTTTACACTTTTTTACAAAATAACCTATTTATTTATCTTTAAACTAGGTATATCTTCTTTTGAAAAAGGCTTACTAACATCAAAATTACCACCTATTGAATTTATCATCTGGTTATCAACAAGTATATTAATCTTGTTAATACTTGGTATTTGAGTTATTGTTGCTGTTATTCCTTCTAAAGCCGCCTGTTCTTTAGATAAGCTCATACTAACAACAGCTTCCTTACTTAGATTTATAATCGCTATATCATCTTTTATATCAAAAGATAATAACTTTGTATCTTTAGGTAATATAGGTGATAAGCTTCCCTTCTGAGATGGCCCCTGTATAAGTGCTTGAATTAGATATTGTCCAATAATTTCATCACCATCTACAAGAATCTCCTGTTGTTCTATTTTAGGATGTGCTTCATCCTTAGTACCATCGAAATATAAAGATAAATCAATATCACCTATTAAATCATTAGCTATTGTTTTTACCCTCTCATTATTGTTAGCTGCTAATTTGTCTACTTTTATCTTGTCACATCCAACTAACAAAAAAGATGATAGGATTAATAAAATCATCCCTTTTTTCATATAAATTCCCCTTACTTAAAAACTTATATAACTACTTGGCTTATGTCTATCTGCTAACTTAAGCTCTAAATCTTTCCCTATATTAATTTTATGTGCGTTTAACACATTAATAACAGCTTGTTCAGCTAATTCCGGCACATTATTAGTATTGCTTAGATGACCTAATATTATTTTTCTATATTTATCAGTTTTCATGATATCAACGATAGCTTTTCCACAATCTTCGTTAGATAAATGTCCAACTTCACTAAGTACCCTTCTTTTTAAGTCATAAGGATATGGCCCAAACTTAACCATTTGAACATCATGGTTTGATTCTAATAAAATCACTTCAGATTCTCTAATATTTCTTAGTATTTCCTCTGTAAATGTTCCTATATCAGTTGCAATACTTGCACTTTTGCCTTTGTGTTTTATGGTATACCCTGTAGAAGCCACAGAATCATGCGGAGTATTAAATGACGTTATGTCTAAATCATTTAAACTCATTGTACTTCTCTTAGGCATAATTTTTATATTCTCTTCTTTTATTTTTCCTAGGGATTTCTCCATGGCTTTCCAAGTAAGCTCATTTGCATATATAGGTATATCAAATTTTCTTGATAATATACCTGCACCCTTTATATGGTCACTATGTTCATGAGTTATAAAAATACCATCAATCTCATTAGGATTTTGCCCTACTTCTTGTAAGCCTTCTATTATTTTCTTGCCTGATAACCCAGCATCTACTAGTATTTTTGTTTTTTCTGATCCTACTAATATGCTATTACCACTACTTCCGCTATATAGTGAGCAAAAAATCATATATTTCCCCCATTTTTTGTTCTTATTTTCTGATTATATCAGCACCAAGCATTCTAAACTTTTCTTCTATATGAGGATATCCCCTGTCTATATGCTCAATACTTGTTATCTCTGTAACTCCATCAGAAATTAATCCGGCAATAACCATTGCAGCCCCTGCTCTTAAGTCAGTAGCTTTAACAATAGCTCCTGTAAGTTTATCTATTCCATCTATAATAGCTGATCTTCCTTCAACTTTTATAGTAGCTCCCATTTTTTTAAGTTCGTCTACATGCTTATGTCTATTTTCCCATATAGTTTCAACTATTATACTTCTCCCCTTAGCTGTGGCTAATAGTGTACACATTGGTTGTTGTACATCTGTTGGGAATCCTGGATATGGAGCTGTTTTAATATTTACTCCTTTTAATTCTCCATCAACATAAACTCTAACACTATCGTCTCCCTCTTCTACTTTAGCTCCCATTTCTAAAAGCTTAGCTGAAATTGATTCTAAGTGCTTTGGTATAACATTTTGTATTGTTACATCTCCTCTAGTAGCTGCCGCTGCTATCATAAATGTACCAGCCTCTATTTGGTCAGGAACAACGCTATAGTTGCATCCTTTTAATTCTTTAACACCTTTAATTCTTATAACATCTGTTCCAGCACCTTTAACATTAGCACCCATAGCATTTAAGAAGTTTGCTACGTCAACTACGTGTGGTTCTCTCGCTGAGTTTTCTAATATAGTAGTACCTTCTGCTAATGTTGCTGCTATCATAAGATTGATTGTAGCTCCAACACTTACAACATCAAAGAATATATTTGTTCCTACTAATTTTTCAGCCATTATATTTACAGCACCATGCTCGATTGAAACCTTAGCTCCTAATGCTTCAAATCCTTTTATATGTTGATCAATAGGTCTAACTCCTATTGGACATCCACCTGGAAGTTCAACTTTAGCCTCTTTGAAACGTGCTAAAAGTGCACCTATAAAATAATAAGAAGCTCTCATTTTTCTTACATCATTTCCACAAGCATTAACTGTTTTTATATCTTCTGCATTTATTTTTAATGTATTGCTATCTAATTTTTCAACACTACATCCTAATCCTTTAATTATTCTTTCTAAGCAATGTACATCAGCTATGTCTGGTACATTATCAATAACACATTCACCTTTACTAGCTAGTATAGCCGCCGGTAATATAGCTACGGCCGCATTTTTAGCGCCGTTTATATCTATGGCTCCCTTTAAAGCTTTACCACCATTTATAATTAATCTATTCATACAATTCACCCTTGCTAATTTTTTATATGTATACAATTACCATTTTCTTCTTTTTTTATTCTTGTTTAATTAATTTTTTAATTTCATCTAACCACATTTAAACTGGCTAAACAGTGAAATTTAAAGTATTACTCATAATTTTCATTATATCATAATAAGCCAATATTTAAAGATTTTTTTTATTCATTACTTTTAAAATTTAACCAATCCGTATTATCTAAAAATACTTTTTATTCTGAAATTTCTCTCTTATTATTTTTTTTAAAAATTCTATATGTTATAATTTATAACAAAGTTTGTATTTATTTGGAACAAACTAATATTCAAGAGAGGTTTTGTTATGAAATATTATTTAGTAGCATTGTTTGATCAGGAATCTTGTAAATCCCTTGAATCACTTCAAAGAGGCTTATTAAGAAAATACAAGTTACCAAGAAATCATATAGGTTTACACATTCCCCTTGAAACAATTGATAACCCTAATCTAGACAAACTAGATGAAGTGGTTCTTAAATTAATTAAACCTTATAAAAAATTTAAGATAGAGTTAACTGGTAGTGTTGAATTTAATGAAAGTACCAATAAAGCTCTAAACTTACAAATTGAAAACAAAGGTTATATAAAAAAAATGCATAGACTATTTAATGACATGTTAAAGTTACATGGTTTTAATGTTAGAGAACGTATAGATTCACCCCTATATATTCCTATAAATAATACTAACTACAAAGAACATCATAAAAAGAATAATGCACAACCTACTGTTTTTAACTTAAGAGAATCTTCCAAGAAGAACATATTAAAAATTTCTAAAATAGAACTTTGGAGATTTCAAAATAACAAAAGAGAAATCCCTGTAAAATCATACGATCTAAGAAATTACTAAATAATCTATATTATGTATATTTTTATAAGCATTTTTATAGTATATATATAATTACCTTAGGTTAAAATAATTGCAAATTAAACATTTCGTAACTTTTTAGATTTGTATTCGTTTTCTAATCTTTTCAATTGTGAAAAGATTCTGTAAAATTAACTGGTAAGCATTTTTTTGCTTAAGAAGATAGGGGGATATACTCATGGAGTTAAATAATTTTTTTATTCAACAAGATAAGTTTAACAAGGAACTTGTTATCGATAATAATTTAAGTACCTATAAGGTTACTACTAGAATGTACTTAGCTCTTCAAGTTAAGATAAGCGAATTAGCAGATGAAACAAAATGTTTTATTTATTGGAATGATAGTAATAGATCTAGAGTTTCAAAACAATTAATTTTAGAAAAATACGTCGATTGTTTAAAACAAATCCTTACTATAGGCTTAAATAAAAATTATACTTGCTTAAAGACATTAATAGTTAAACCAAATGATTATTGTTTAAGCGATCAATTTTTAACTTTACTTATAGATGTAAATGACTTAATAATATCTCCATCTATTGATCACTATAAAACATTATTTGAAGATTTTATAAGCTTAGGAATAAGCTTAGGCTTTTCAATAAATCAAATAGAAGAAAATTTTTTCAAAAATGATTGTTGTAAGATAGCTCTCTAAAATTTAGAGAGTTATTTTTTTTTATTTTGGAATACTAAGCTTGAGGTGATTATTATGCTTGGTATTATTTTAGCAATTATTTCAGGTGCAGCTATGAGTATCCAAGGAGTTTTTAATACAAGAGTTTCAGAAAAAATAGGAGTTTGGGAAACAAACACCATAGTTCAGGGATCTGCTTTTGTTCTAGCTTTATTAATTATGCTTATGTTAAGAAGTGGAAACTTCTCTGAACTTCGCGCTGTAAACAAAGTATATCTTTTAGGAGGGGCAATTGGTGTTGTTATAACCTATACTGTTATGGCTGCTGTAGGAAGTTTAGGACCAACCTTTGGTATATCTATAATTTTAATATCTCAACTCCTAACAGCAGGGATAATTGATGCTTTCGCTCTTTTTGATACTGAAAAAATCAAATTTGCTGCACATAACTATCTTGGAATTATAATAATGATAATAGGAATTATCATATTTAAATGGAAAAGTTAATACATTGTCAAAATCATACTCCCATTCATATATTATAAAATAATAAATAATATGGGAGTATTTATTATGTTTTCAATAAAAAATAAATTGGATAGCAATCTAAAAATTTATATAAATCGCTCTTATTATACTAAGTATCGAGTTTTAATCAAATGTAAGAAATTTATGAAAGATATGGCAAAGAAAATGCCTCAACTAAAAGGTACTATTGTAAGAGAAATTGAATCACTAAATTTGATTTGCGCTATTCTTACACCAAAAGCCATTAATAGATTAATTGAATATCCTGAAATAGAATTTATTTCTTTTGATGACCATGCTATTCTTTGTGGTCTTAGTATTGGAACAGCAAATAGACTTCCCTCTAATAAGTCTTTTAATTTTACTGGCAAAAATATATCTATAGGATTAGTTGATAGTGGCGTTTATCCTCATCAAGATTTATTGAATCCTAAAAATAAAATAGATATGTTTTTAGATTTACTAAATAACTATTCCTATCCTTATGATGATAATGGGCATGGAACAGCTCTAAGTGGAATTATATGTGGTAGCGGTTATTCCTCTAAGTTCGTTTTTAAAGGTATTGCAGAAAACACTAAAATAGCTTGCATTAAAGCTTTTGATGCTACTGGTAAAGGATATGTATCAGATATACTATTTGCTATTCAGACCCTTATATATCAAGAAGAAAATCCTATAAGAATTTTATGCTTACCATTTGAACTTACTAGCCATAATATTAGAATCTCAGATTATTTTAATGAGATTTTTAAATTAGCTGTTAGCAAAAATATTATTCCTATTGTTCCTTCTGGAAGCATAGAAGGAGATAACACTATTCAGGGCTTAGCATTATCTCCTTGGTGTATAACAGTTGGCGGTATAGATTCTACAAAGACACCAACAACAACTTTTAAATTTTCTTCATCTGGAAATTCTAACTTGAAAAAACCAGATTTTTGTTCTGCTTGCGCTAATATAATGTGCTTAAACTCAGATAAGCAATATATCTCTGAGAGAAATGGCATAAAGCTATACCCTCATAAATTGGATAGTAGCTACACTGTTTTTCAAGGAACTTCTTTAGCCTGTGCCTACATATCTGGAGTATGTGCATTACTTTTAGAGTCTAAGCCAGAACTAAACTATAAAGATTTATGTTCACTATTAAAAATAGCTTCTAACAATAAATATGAACTTCCTTCAGATTCTGTTGGAGAAGGAGTCATTGATTTATCCTTCTTACTAGAAAATGTATAGGACTAATTTATATAATCTACGGGATTAATAGGATTCCCTTTATATCTCAATTCTAAATGTAGGTGAGGCCCAGTACTTCTTCCAGTACTACCGACTTTTGCAATAGTCTCACCTTTTTTCACTTCTTTTCCCGATTCGGTTAATATCTCACTAGCATGTGCATATAAAGTTTCTGTGTTATCATCATGTTTTATTATAACCATATTTCCATATATATCATCATAGCCTACAAAGCTTACTACACCATCGCAAGCTGCTTCTATAGGTGTTCCACTTGGTACAGCAATATCTACGCCTCTATGCCCCCCTCTGCTCTTTTCTCCAAATACAGATGTTACAACTCCACCTCTCGTTGGATGTGATAAGAAGGTCATGTTGGAGTTAATAGGATTCTTTACTCCCTTATAAATCTTAGTACTCTCTGCCTCTTTTAAAATTGATTCAGATATTACTTCACTATTTTCTTCTTTTCCATTTATAAAGGTCATTTTCTTTTTAACCTTTTTTTCTCCCGCTTTTCCATTTTCAACAGTATTATCACCTAAGTACTTATTATCTACTTTTATAATCTCCACGGCTGGATCTATTGGTACAGTCTCTTCTACTTCAGCTTTAACAGTTATTTCTACTAAAGGCTCATCTAGAATCTTATTACTTAACAGAATTTTAGATGAAATTTCATCAACTGAACTGATATCTTGAGATAAAACACTATTTTTTTTCAAATCTACTTTTGTATCAAATTCTACCTCTTTAACTAAAACTCCACTTTCAGAAGCTTTTTTAACATATTTTTCTTTGATTTCATTTAAAACATCCTCTACAGTATCTTGACTATCTATATAACCTACCACATTGTTATTTAAAGATAGCTCATAAGCCTCAACATAAATATTAGCCATACGGCTTACACCCTCAACAACATATTCAAATCCTCCTTTTTCTGCATACAAGGAATTTGCAAATACCTCAGTTTTAACTGTAGAAAATAAAATAATTAAGGTAAAAAGAAAAACTCTACTAAAGTTTCTCCCCTCGCCCTCCGAAATACTCATATTCAAAATTCTCCTTTTAATAAAAATTTTAGTTTAAAATTAAACACGTAAATTAATGTGCCCATTAAAATAAAACTTATTCATTCAAATAAAATATTTTTTATATTTTATAAGAGATTACTTTATTGTTATAGAAAAGACACTTTGATATAATTAAACATAGTCTAAAATTTTAATTTATTATAAATCTTTAATTATTAGACTATTTATACAAAACTAGAAAGGTGGTTATTTTTTGAGTACTTTTATGTTAAAAAACTCAGCCACTAAATTTACTCCTGTTAGTAATGTATTCATAGAAGAATATATGCCTAAAGCTCGTGGGGAATTTATTAAGGTTTATTTGTTAATGATAAAATATAGCTTTACGGGGGAACCTGGAGTTAACTCTTCAATTTTAGCAACAAATTTGAACCTTTTAGAATCAGATATAATGAATGCTCTTAATTATTGGCATGAAGAAGGTGTCATAAAATTAGTTCCTATAGATAAAATGAATAACTTTAAAATAGAGTTTGTAGACTTATCGGAAGGCAATCATTCATCAAATCAAAATTCTGTTGATTTATTGTCAGCACTTGATGAAAATAATACTAAAGATATGCTGAAAGATATAGAAAAACTTATATGTAGACCTTTATCAACAAAGGAAATGACTACCTATCTTTCTTGGCAAACAGAGCTTAATTTTTCCTCTGAGCTTATACTAATATTAATAGAGTATTGTGTATCTAAAGGAAAAAAAGATGTTAGATACATAGAAACAGTGGCTCTTGGTTGGCATAACGCCGGAATAAAATCAATAGAGGAAGCTCAAGCTTACATAACTAAAACAGAAGATAAATGGGTTAAAATAAGAAAAATACTTAAGTATTTAGGAATACAAAATACTGAGATAATGAAGCCTCAAGAAACTATGATGGAAAAATGGCTTCTAACTTATAACTTCTCTGTTGAGTTAATACTTAAAGCTTGTGACATATGCTTTGAAAGACTAAATAGAGCTGACTTTAAATATATAGACGGTATTTTAGCTAAATGGTTTAAAGACGGTATAAAAACTCTTGATGATGTTGCTAAGAAGGATGTTAAGAAGTCATCAAACATCAAAAAACCATTTAATACAAACAATACAGCTCAAATTCAAAAGAAACCAGCTAGAGAAGCAAACTTTACCCAAAGAGATTATGACTATGATTCCTTAGAAAAACAATTGTTAGGATGGGATACTGAATGATTAAAGGTTATAAAAGTCAATTAATGGATATGTACGAAAAAATTCGTCAAAAAGAAAAATCAAATCTAGCTAATAGACAAAAAGAAATAAAAGAAAAAATACCTCAAGTATTTGAATATGAAAGAGAAATAAGTAAGCTTTCTCTAAAACTTTCAATGCTTGCTTTAAGAAAGCATGAAAAAGAAAGTTTTGAAAAACTAAGAAAAGAAATCGAAAATCTTAGAGATGAAAAAGATCAACTGCTTGCTATGAATGGATATTCAAAAGATTATTTAGATATGCATTATAAATGTGAAAAGTGTAAAGATACAGGATATATAGGCGCTGAAAAATGTGTTTGTTACAAAAGAAAACTTGTAGAGATATACTATGAGAATTCTCATATGGCTGATGCCTTAAAATTAAATAACTTTTCAAAATTTGATATAAATGTTTTTTCTTCTATGAGCAAAGGAAATGAAAAGTATTCTCCAAGAGAAAATATGCAAATCATTATAGACAAAATGATTAATGGATATATTCCAAAATTTAATAGCCATAATGAAAATATACTTTTCTATGGAAGTCCTGGTACCGGAAAAACATTTATGACTTATTGTATAGCTAAAGAGTTATTAGATAATGGATTTCTTGTAGTTTATAGAACTTCTGATGAGCTTATTAGAAATCTTAGAGAAATAAGGTTTAATAATGATCGTGAATTAGAAGGATTGCTTATAAATTGTGATTTACTTGTTATTGATGATTTAGGAGCCGAACAAATAACTGATTTCTCAACTACTGAGTTATTTACTCTTCTAAACAAAAAAATATTATTAAATAAAAAAATGATTATATCAACTAATTTAAATTTACCTGAACTCAAACAGGCTTATGCAGAAAGAATAACTTCAAGATTACTTGGAAACTTTATTCTGTTTAAAACCTATGGAGATGACATAAGAATAAAGAAAAATCTTCAAAAAAGAAAGAATATATCTTATCTTACTTAAAAGATAAGATATATTCTTTTGGCATAAATAAATTAAATATCGAAATATTCTTTTGAAGAATAAAAAAGAACTTCAGTTAAACTGAAGTTCTGTGGAGCTGATGATCGGACTTGAACCGATAACCTGCTGATTACAAGTCAGCTGCTCTGCCAATTGAGCCACACCAGCGCATGGCGACTCAGAAGGGGCTCGAACCCTCGACCTCCGGCGTGACAGGCCGGCACTCTAACCAACTGAGCTACTGAGCCATTTAAAGTTTATGGTGGTCGCAACAGGGATCGAACCTGTGACCCCCTGCTTGTAAGGCAGGTGCTCTCCCAGCTGAGCTATGCGACCTTATATGGTGACCCCTAGGGGAATCGAACCCCTGTTACCACCGTGAAAGGGTGGTGTCTTAACCGCTTGACCAAGGGGCCAAAACTGGCGACTCAGAAGGGGCTCGAACCCTCGACCTCCGGCGTGACAGGCCGGCACTCTAACCAACTGAGCTACTGAGCCATTAAAAACTTTAATGGTGGTCGCAACAGGGATCGAACCTGTGACCCCCTGCTTGTAAGGCAGGTGCTCTCCCAGCTGAGCTATGCGACCGTAATATGGTGACCCCTAGGGGAATCGAACCCCTGTTACCACCGTGAAAGGGTGGTGTCTTAACCGCTTGACCAAGGGGCCAAAAATGTGGCGACTCAGAAGGGGCTCGAACCCTCGACCTCCGGCGTGACAGGCCGGCACTCTAACCAACTGAGCTACTGAGCCATTAAAAGTTTTTATGGTGGTCGCAACAGGGATCGAACCTGTGACCCCCTGCTTGTAAGGCAGGTGCTCTCCCAGCTGAGCTATGCGACCGTGATGGTGACCCCTAGGGGAATCGAACCCCTGTTACCACCGTGAAAGGGTGGTGTCTTAACCGCTTGACCAAGGGGCCACATTAACTCTTAAAACCACATCATTTTTGACCAGTTTTAGCTTTAAACTAAATTTGTTTATTTTGTTTTTGTCTTTCGCACTTGGCGACCTGACAAGGAATATAATACCCAAAAAATAATCTTATGTCAACACTTTTTTCAGTCATTTTAGTCTATTTATAGCTATTTAATAAAATTATATTTATTATTCGCTTTTTTACTCAAAATTACTCTCATTTTCTATTTTTTCAACTATTTTTTTATAAATTTCTAATTGTCTTTCTCTCCAAGCTCTCTGCTCTTTTAATTTTTCCATGTTAAAATGACAGATTTCAAGGAATTCTGGCTCTTCTAGGACCTTAATATTGAACTTATAGCTGTCCTCTCTGAAGTTTCTTCCACTAGCTTCGATTTTTATTGGATATTGTCCATTTAAGTATATCAATATATCTTTATCCCAGAATCCTCTTTTATTAGCGCCTTTAGAAAAATCATTTAAAACTTCTAAAGATTTTACCTCTTCAATTGATTCCTCAAGTGAATCAATTATTCCTTTATAAAATAAAGCCGAAATTCCTCTATTTATTTTTATTTTTAATAGATTAAGATTTTTTTTAATAATATCATCAATTTCTCCTTCTGAAATAAGTTCTCCATCTTTCATTTTGAAAGTTTTTATTCCTGACTTATCAGAATAATCTACAACTACTTGATCATAATTCATCCTTCTAATCTTTAATTCTGTATTGTGTCCCTCCATAGTACTATTTGTAATTTTAAATTTCATAATACTCACCTCATTATTTAGTATTGCTCCTAAAAAAAATAATATGACTTATGATTTTTATCATTCTTTAAGTATTTAATAATAAGTAAATATGATACAATACAAACTTAGAAATGTTATCATTAAATAAACAAGACTTTTAGAAAATTATTTTTAGGTTAGTATAAAAATTAAGATATAACGATACGAGAAGGGAGAAATTAAACTTATGATATACCATGACGTAGTTGTTCTAGGCGGTGGAGCTTCTGGTTTAACAGCTGCAATTACAGCAAAAGATTTTGGTTTAGATGTTGCTATAGTCGAAGGAACAGACAGAATAGGAAAAAAGATTCTTACTACAGGTAACGGTAGATGCAATATAACTAATTCATTAATAGGATTTCCATTTTCAAATTTTCACAGTAGTAATGATGGATTTTTTATTAAAACATTAAGCAAGTTCTCTGTTGAGGATACAAAGGCTTTCTTTCTTAATCTAGGATTACCAATAATAGAACTTGAAAAAGGTAAAAGTTATCCTCAATCTTTACAAGCTTCTTCTGTTGTGGATATATTAAAAATATCTTTAGAAGAACGTGAAATTCCTCTTTATAATTCATATAAGATAAAATCTATCCACAAATCAAAAGGAAAATTTGTTTTATCCACAGGAAATGAAGATTCTCCTGTGATTAAGTGCAAAAAGTTAATTATGGCTTGTGGAGGAAAATCTGCCCCTAAAACTGGTTCTGATGGTTCAGGTTATACTTTAGCTAAAAATTTAGGACACTCAATTGTTGAACCTAATCCAGCTATTGTTCAATTAAAACTCTCTCATAATAAATTAAAAGCTTTATCTGGAATAAAGTTTAATGGCTATGCTGAAGTTTTATGTGATAGAGAAAGTATTAGAAAAGACTTTGGAGAGATTTTATTCACAGACTATGGAATATCAGGTCCTCCAATACTACAAATTTCTAGAGAAGCATCTTTAGGATGTTTTAAAGGTAAAGATGTTAAGATTGTAGTTGATATGATGCCTGAAAAGTCATTAACTGAATTAGAAGATTTCTTAGAAGGACACTTTGCTGTTTTTTCTTGTAGAGAAGTTATAAACTCGCTTATAGGTATTGTTAATAAAAAAATGATACCTATACTTTTAAAAGAAGCAGGTATCGATAATTTACATAAACCATGTTATGAACTTACTTGGAAAGAGAAAAAATCATTGATAAATCTTATGAAATCTTGGGAATTTAAATGTACTGGAACAAATGGCTTCCAAGCAGCTCAAGTAACTACTGGTGGAGTAAACACAAAAGAAGTTGATCCAGAAACCCTTCAATCAAAAATCGTAGATAATCTTTATTTCTGTGGGGAATTATTAGATGTTGATGGTGATTGTGGTGGATTCAATTTACAATGGGCTTGGAGTTCAGGATTCACTGTTGCTCTTTCCTGCACACTTTAATAAGTAGACTATTGAAATAATCATATATATTAAAATAAAAAATTATAAATATTAAATTAGATTAATAGTTATTAAAAAAGGTGTTTAATTAGAAAATAAAACTTTCTAATTAAACACCTTTTCTATCTATGAAAATTTCATAACATAACTTCTAAATTTAAATTACCCCTTAACTATTAATTAAAACTCTTTTTTCCAAATAGTTTCTATTAGAGCTGATACTTCTCCTAATCTATGATTAATTATCTTGTAAAGGCACTTATATCCCTCTTCAATCTCGTCCCACTGGCAGACAATACTTACATCATCACCAAGTCTAACTTCTTTCTCATACTTTATTTTAGCTGATATAAGACTATATTCATCTAAAATACACTCTGGAGTAGCTTCCATAGTCCACTCTAAGTATTTAGTGTTATTAACATGCTTATTGAAATCTATATCGCTTCTTCTCACTGAAAGGTTTGCTTCTAAATCTTCTCTTATTAATTTTTCGACTTTAGTTGATTTTAATTCCACCTCTCCAGTATCAGCCATATTTATTAACTCACAATATTCCTTAGGAATCCTAACTGCTCTACGCTTTTCTAAATCTATTAATAAGAATATAATTTTTCCTTCTGCAATAAGTTCATTTTTATCATCATAAACTTTATAAACTCTACTAGCATAGAACTTTTTTATTCCTTCTAAATAAGTTTCTACATTAATAGAACTTTTATATGGTATTGGCTTCTTTATATCAATTGAATAACTATAAATAATCCAACTTAATCCTTGATCTTTTAAGTATTTAATACCCTCATAAGCTAACTCTTCTTCATGAACCGCTGATACATCACCAAAAATTTTCATAAGTGGTACCATTCTTACATTTTTGTTGATATCTGAGTCATAATATAATACGTCATATTTTTTTGCAAATTTATTTTCGCTCATAATTTCATTCTCCTAAATATTTTTTAATACCAATAAGTTTCTGCTAAAGTAATGTTTTTTCCTTCTTCATTCTGTACTTTATGAAGAACTTTTATTTCATTTTCTCCTCTAATTATTTTTGATTTTATATTTACATTATGACCATATGTAATTTCTTTTTCAAATTTTATTTTTATTCTTTTCATTTTATATTTTAAAACAATATCCACTGGAACGGTCTCTAAAACCCATTCTATGTACTTAATATTACTAACATGCTTATTTAAATCTATATCTAAATATCTTATATGAAACTCTAAAGAAATATCTTCTTCTTCGAATTTCTCAAAATCTAGCTTTTTTCTTAATAATTTTGAAGACTCTTTACTTACCCCATGAGCCTCATATTCTGCATCACTTATCCTTGCAGGTCTTCTAGTACTCTTATTTATTAAAAAAGCTAATACATTAGCTCTAGACACTAAATTTCCTTCCATATCATAAGCCTCGAATATTCTATTAGCATAAAATTTTCTTATAGATTCAACATAAGTTCTAACTTTAACTTTTTCCCTATATCTCGGATATCTATTCACGATTATGTCATAATCAAAAAATACCCATGTAGTATCATTATCATTGTTTGTACAATTCATTGAATTTTCTTCTTCTTGACTCAAGCAACAATCAGAAAAGAAATTCATCATTGAAGTTATTCTACAGTCTTTTCTTCCATCAGTTTCTCCATAAGTAATTTCATATATTTTTTCATACGTCTTCCCCATTTATATCACTCCTCATTTGGAAGTATATCAAATCAAAAAATACCTTTCAAACAACAAAAACACCACTAAATTAGCTAATTTAGTGGTGTTCTTTTACAAATATATCAATACAAACAAAGTATTATGGATTCTTATTTAAAGTATCTGTTTAATAATCCAGCGAAAGCTTTTCCGTGTCTAGCTTCGTCTTTACACATTTCGTGAACTGTATCGTGGATTGCATCTAAGTTTAATTGTTTAGCTAAAGTAGCTAAGTCTTTCTTACCTTGACAAGCTCCATGCTCTGCATTTACTCTTGCTTGTAAGTTAGCTTTTGTATCAGCTTCTACAACTTCTCCTAACATTTCTGCGAATTTAGCAGCATGCTCTGCTTCTTCGAAAGCTATTCTTTGATATGCTTCAGCAACTTCTGGGAATCCTTCTCTATCAGCTTGTCTAGCCATAGCTAAGTACATTCCTACTTCTGTACACTCTCCCATGAAGTTAGCTTGTAATCCTTCAATTATTCTTTCATCTACACCTTTAGCAACTCCGATTCTGTGCTCGTCAGCGAATGCTAAGTCTTCTCCTTGCTCTATGAACTTGTCAGCTCCAACTCCACATACTGGGCATTTTTCTGGTGCTTTTTCTCCTTCGTAAACATATCCACATACTGTACAAACAAATTTTTTCATAATATTATTCCTCCTACAAAACAAACATTTATTTAATTTCAATTTATAATCATAATTTAAAAGTCTTTATTATTAAGTCGTTTCTTGTTGATGTTTTTTTCTTCATCAACCTTATGTCATTATTATATAATAATAATTATTATTTAGCAATAGTTATTTCTAATTTTTTTGAAATTTTTTTATAAAAACTATGTTTTAAACTAATTTTTATTTTTAGATAAAATATAAGATCCTCCTTGTAGGTAATCCTTTTCAAAATTTGTTAAACTGAAAAGCTAATTAAAAATCAATATTAATCTAAAATAGAGTTTTATAAAAAATAAGAAGCATTTTAAAAAAATGCTTCTTATTTTTAAGCAGAGTTTAAAATTAGTCTTCTATGTTATTTATAGCATTTACTAAATCATCTAAGTTTATTCCGTGAACCATAGCAGCTTCTTCTAATGTTTCAGATTGAGCTGATGGACATCCAACACATCCCATTCCGAAGCTCATTAATACCTCTATAGCTGTTGGCATTTTTCTTACTATTTCTCCGATTGTCATATCTTTAGTTATCATAATTAACTACACCTCTCTTAACTAATCTTAAATTAAAAGTTATATTTTTAATTATACTCTCTCTAAATTTCAAATACAAGTATTTTACTCTGAATTATCTCTTTAAATTTAAAACTCTTATTATATATAATTTTCTATATTTAATTTTTCTATTATATCCTTTATTACTACTCTATCAGGTGGATTTATATTTTCTAAGTCAGGAACTTCATCTTTATAGAAAAATACAGCATCTGCACTTTCCTCTTCATCTAAAATAATTTCTCCATCATAGTCATTTGTAATAAATATAGAAGAAGCATTATAAATTTCATCTCCATTAGGATATTCATTGTAACAATTCTCACCAGAATAAACATTAAATAAGTTTAAACTCTTAACTTTAAGGCCTACTTCTTCATATGCCTCTCTAACAGCAGCCTCTTGAAAGCTTTCTCCTAACTCTAAACTTCCACCTGGAAGCCCCCATTTATTATTATCAGTTCTTTTTTGTAATAATATTCTTCCTAACTTATCTATTATTACAACACCTGCTGAACACATTATAAGCGGTCTATGTGGATTAGGAAGTTCTTTTCTTAAATCCATTATATATCCCATACAACTCTCCTCTCAACCTATATATTTTTATTCTAAATTAATTTAAAAATATTATACCCTAAAATCAAAAATAGCTTAAGATTAAATAATCTTAAGCTATTTTCTAATTAGTTATTTGTTAGTATTTATTAAAGTTCTTCTCTTACTCTTATAGTTTGGTTTCTCTTTGGTCCAACACCAACTATAGAAACTTTAGTTCCTGTGAATTCTTCTATTCTTCTTAAGTAAGTTTTAGCGTTCTCTGGTAACTCATCATAGCTTCTTGCTTCAGCAACTTCTTCGCCCCATCCTTCGAACTCTTCATATATTGGCTTACATCTAGCTAAATCTTCTAAACTAGCTGGGAAGTAATCTATAACTTTTCCATCTAATTCATATCCAACACACATTTGTATTTTATCTAATCCAGCTAATGTATCTATTTTAGTTACTACTAATGAAGTTAATCCACAAACTCTTGTAGTAGTTTTTAAGATAACAAGGTCTAACCAACCACATCTTCTTGATCTTCCTGTAGTTACTCCATATTCATGACCTTTTTCTCTTATCCATTCACCAGTTTCATTTTCAAGCTCTGTTGGGAATGGCCCTTTACCAACTCTTGTAGTATAAGCTTTAGCTATACCAACAGCATTAGTTATCATGTTTGGACCTACACCAGCTCCACTTGGAACTCCACATGAAGTTGTGTTTGATGATGTAACATATGGGTAAGTTCCATAATCTATATCAAGAAGCATTCCTTGAGCTCCTTCAAATAATACATTCTTATCAGCTTGGATAGCATTGTATATTTCAACTGAAGTATCTTTAACATATGGTCTTAATCTTTCAGCAAATGCCATATATTCATTGTATATTTCATCAAAGTTTAATTCTTCTCCACCTAATAATTTGATGTATCCATTTTTCATTTCGATGTTTATTCTTAATTTTTCAGCAAAAGAATCTTTGTGCATAAGGTCACAAACTCTTATTCCTGATCTTTCATATTTATCTGTATAACAAGGACCTATTCCTTTACAAGTAGTTCCTATATCATTTTTTCCTCTAGCTTTTTCTTTTAACTTATCTAAAGTTATGTGGTATGGCATTATAAGGTGTGCTCTATCACTAACTATTAATTTCTCTGGAGTTACTTTTACTCCTAAGCCTTCTAAATAATCTATTTCTGTAAATAGTGCTTTAGGATCTACTACAACACCATTTCCTATTACGTTTAATTTCTCGTCATGTAATATTCCTGAAGGTATTAAGTGTAACTTATATTGTTTATCTTCAACTTCAACTGTATGTCCAGCGTTATTTCCTCCTTGGAATCTAACAACTACTTCTGCTTCTTCTGCTAAATAGTCTGTCATTTTTCCTTTTCCTTCGTCTCCCCATTGAGCTCCTAATACAACAAATGCTGACATTTTTATTTCCTCCTTATAAAAAGAACATTAACATTCTTTCTTTATAAACCATAACGGTTAATCAACTTTTTCCGAGTAGACAATGTTCGTATTTATAGGTATTTTTGCTATAAATTTCATTGTCCTATACCATATTAACAGAGTAAAACCCTTAGGTCAAGGCAATAAAAACGAATGTTTTAACATATTTTCAGCCCTAAAGTTCATTTTGTTTAATTTGATTAAACATTATTTAATTAAATAATATTTCTTCGCCAAATTTCTTATTAATATGATTCATTTTTCCTAATACTTATTCTTAGCAATAAACTGATTTTTTAACAAATATTTTTTTATATTTCTAAAAATTGATTAAATTATTAATAAAATTTTTGCTATTAAATTTAGGTTAAAACTTTCAATTAAATATAAAAAAAATGTTATACTATAGTTAATAAAACACTTACATATTAGAGACTAAAATATCTTATTTTATTACATATAACAAAGGAGAATAAAAATGAATACATATGGTGTTTTCGATATTCTTGGACCAATTATGATTGGCCCATCTAGTTCTCATACAGCAGGTGCTGCGAGACTTGGAAAAGTAGCTAGAGCAATTTGCGGTAAACCAATGAAAAAGGTTACTTTCCTTCTACACGGTTCTTTTGGAAAAACTTATAAAGGCCATGGTACAGATAAAGCTTTAGTAGCTGGTATTCTTGGAATGGAACCTTCTGATACAAGACTTAGAAATTCTTTAGAAATAGCAAAAGAAAAAGATATTGAAATAGAATTTAAAGAAGTTGATTTAGGTGATGTACACCCTAATACGGTTAAATTTATAATTGAAGATATTGATGGTGTTTTTCATGAAATAGTAGGTTCATCAATAGGTGGTGGAAGTATTAAAATCACTGAAGTAAATGGTAGTGTTGTTGAATTTACTGGTGAATATCCAACATTAATAATTTCACATAAAGATATTCCTGGAGCTGTATCTAAGGTAACAACAATAGTTTATGAGCACAATATTAATATTGCCTTCATGAAGGTATTTAGAACAGAGAGAGGAAAGGCTGCAAGAATGGTCTTTGAAATGGATAACCCTCTTACTAAGGAAATAATTGATGAGATTAAAAAAGTTGAAGCAGTTGAAAATATAGTTGTTATAAATCCAGTAAAGGAGGAAATATAAATGCTTGCAAGAAATGGTGCTGAATTATTAGAAATATGTAAAGAGAATAATTTCTCCTTAGCTGAATATGCAATTCAACATGAAATGGAAAGTAAAAACTGTACTAGAGAAGATGTAATTAAAGGTATGGAAAAAGTTCTTCATGTTATGAAAGAGGCGGCTAATGAAGGTCAAGAAAAAAAAGTTTATTCTGTTAGTGGATTAATCGGTGGAGATGCTTACAAACTAAGAAAATACTTAAATAAAGGAAATACTCTAACTGGAGATGTAATGGTTGGAGCTATGGCTAGAGCTTTATCTTGCTCCGAAGTAAATGCTTCTATGGGAAGAATAGTAGCCTGTCCAACAGCCGGTTCTTGTGGAATATTACCTGCTGTAATCCTAACTGTTGGTGAAAGATTAGAATTGAGTGATGAGGAGCTTATTCAAGGATTATTAGCTTCTTCTGCTGTAGGAATGATTATTGCTCAAAATGCTACTTTAGCCGGTGCTGAAGGTGGATGCCAAGCTGAATGTGGGTCTGCAGCCGCTATGGGTGCTGCTGCCACTGTAGAAATGATGGGTGGTACTCCAGAAATGGCCCTAGATGCTGGTGCCATCGTCCTTAAAAATATCCTTGGACTTGTTTGTGATCCAGTAGCTGGCTTAGTAGAAGTACCATGTGCCAAGAGAAACTTTGCTGGTGCTGTTAGTGCTTTAACTACCGCAGACCTAGTTATGGCAGGAGTTCATAGTAAAATACCTTTTGATGATACAGTTGAAGCTATGTATAGAGTAGGAAAATCACTTCCTGCTGCCTTAAGAGAAACAGCTTTAGGCGGCTTAGCTATCACTAAAACTGGTCTTGAATTAAAAGAAAAAGTTTTTGGTAAAGATAAATAAATTATTATTTATGAGCATATATTTTTATATGCTCATTTTATTTTAAATTAATATTCTAAAAAATAATTTAAATACAGTTCTATTTAAAATAAAGCATATTTTAAAATTTTATTTCAAAAGCTATAAGTAAATTATTGACATTTCTTACAATAATATTGTAAGATTAACTTGTAGTAACATCATTACTTATGATGATTTTTATTTAAATCAACTGGTAATGACAACATGATAAATGAGGTGAGAATTATGAATAAAGTTTTTGGTTTTACACAGGAAGAATTAAAAAGCTTAAAAGCTATCTATACAGCTAATGAAATATATCAACAACCTGAATTATGGAAAGAAACCTTAAGTATAGTTGAAAATAATAAAGAAGACATTGTTAATTTCTTAGATAAAAATCTAAACAAAGAAAATGTAAGAATAATCTTAACTGGAGCTGGAACTTCAGCTTATGTTGGAGATACTATTTACCTTTACTTAGCTAAGAAATTAGGTAAAAGGGTTGAAGCTATAGCTACTACTGACTTTGTTGCAAATCCTGATGAATATATAGATGAAAACGTAGCTACTATCTTAGTTTCTTATGCACGTTCTGGAAATAGTCCAGAGAGTGTTGGAACTTATGATTTATTTGAAAAGAAGGTTCCAAACCTAGCACATATAGTTGTTACTTGTAATAAAGATGGCCAACTAGCTAAGAAATCTCAAGAAAAAGAAGGAAACTTAGTTTTATTAATGCCAGAAAAATCAAATGACAAGAGTTTTGCTATGACAAGTTCATTCACTTGTATGACATTAGCTACTCTACTTTTATTTGATATAGCTAACCTAGAAGAAAACAAAAAGATTGTTGAAGAATTAGTTATTAAAGGACAAGCTTCTCTTGATAATCAATGGGAAGATGCAAAAACAATTTCAGATTTAGGTGCTGAAAGAATTGTTTACGTTGGTTCTGGCGCTTTAAAGGGTCTTTGTCATGAAATGGCTCTTAAAAACTTAGAATTAACTTCTGGTAAACAGGTTACTGTTTGCGAATCAATCTTAGGATTCAGACATGGTCCTAAATCAATAATAAATGAAAATACCTTAGTTATATTCTTATGCTCTACAAATGATCATACAGCCCTTTATGATTATGACTTAATAAAAGAAGTTTATAGTGATGAAGGAACTCAAAAGGTTGCTGTTTTAAGTTATTTAGATAAAGAAAATCTTAAAGAAATTTCTCATAACTATATAACAGCTAATGGATCAAAATTAGATGATACATTTGTAGCATTTAACTATATAATCTTTGGACAAATGATTTCTTTATTCAACTCTTTAAGACTTGGAATTTCTCCTGATAATCCAAGACCAGATGGAACCGTTAATAGAGTTGTTCAAGGTGTTATAATTCACGAATATGAGAGTGAGCTTAATTCAAAAGAAGTTCTTACTAACTCTTAATTAAAACTTATTTAAATAAAAAAGCAATTGGTGTAAAGTGGTTAACAATTAAAATAAATTAATTTATGAGAGGTGTTTTTTATGAATAAAATTAAATCTACTAAGGATATGCTTATAAGAGCTCAAAAAGGAGGATATGCTATTCCTGCTTTTAACATACACAATCTAGAGACTTTTCAAGTAGTTGTTGAAACTGCTGCTGAACTTAATTCTCCTATTATAATTGCAGGTACTCCTGGAACAATAGATTACGCTGGACCAGATTATATTGTAGCTATGGCTGAAGTTGCATCACAAAAATACAATATTCCAATAGCAATCCATCTTGATCATTTTGAGGATACTGAACTTATAAATAGTCATATACTAACTGGATTTAAATCTTGTATGATAGATGCTTCTCATCGCTCTTTTGAGGACAATGTAAATATAGTAAAGAAAGTTGTAGAATTTGCTCATAGATATGATGCTACTGTTGAAGCAGAACTTGGTAAACTTGTTGGAGTTGAGGATGACTTAGTGGTTGATGAAAATGAAGGAGCTTACACAGACCCTGATGCAGCCTTAGAATTTGTTGAGAGAACAGGTATAGACTCTCTTGCTATAGCAATTGGAACTGCTCATGGATTATATAAAGGAACTCCTAAATTAGATTTTGATAGATTAGTAAAAATAAGAGAAAAAGTATCTGTACCATTAGTTTTACATGGTGCATCAGATGTTCCAGATGAATTAGTTAAAAGAGCTATAGAACTTGGAATATGTAAGGTTAATGTTGCTACAGACTTAAAAATTCCATTCTCAGATGCAGTAAAAAAATATTTTAACGAAAATCCAAAAGCTAACGATCCAAGAAAATATATGACTCCTGGTAAAGATGCTATGAAAGAAATAGTTAAACACAAGATTCTTCTTTGTGGTAGCAACGGCAAAGCTTAATTCTTTAATTTAAGGAGGTTTTTAAAGTGTTACACCCAATGAAAGATATAATAATAAAGCAAAAGAGCGGAATACCAGCTGGTATCTACTCTGTTTGTTCTTCTAATAATTATGTTATTGAAGCAGCTATGGAAAGTGCTTTAGAAAATAATGAATGCTTGCTTATAGAAGCAACGGCTAACCAAGTTAACCAATTTGGTGGTTATACTGGTATGAAGCCAATAGATTTCAAAGAGTTTGTTTTTGAAATTGCTGATAAAGTTGGTTTTCCTAAAGATAAAATAATACTAGGTGGAGACCATTTAGGCCCACTAGTTTGGAAATCACTTGATGAAGATACTGCTATGAACTATTCAAAATTCTTAATAAGAGAATATGTTTTAGCAGGATTTACAAAAATACACATAGATACAAGCATGCACATTGGGAACGACTTAAAATCCGGAAAATTTGGTGATGAAGTTATAGCTGAAAGAGCAGCTATACTTTGTGAGGTTGCAGAGGATGCCTTCAATCTTTTAAATAAATCTGATAAAGATGCCATGCATCCTGTTTATGTAATAGGTAGTGAAGTTCCTATACCAGGTGGTGGACAAGATGAAGAGGAAGAAGAACTTCAAGCGACTAAACCAAGCAACCTCGAAACTACAATAAAAACTTTTAAAGATGCATTTACTGATCATGGTCTTGAAAAAGTATTTAATGAAGATGTAATTGCAGTGGTTGTTCAACCTGGAGTTGAATTTAATGGAGATACAATTTGGGAATATAACAGAGAAAAGGCATCTGCATTATCTGAAACTTTAAAGAAATATCCAACACTTATTTTTGAAGCTCACTCAACAGATTATCAAACACCATATGCTCTAAAAGAATTAGTTGAAGATGGATTCGCAATATTAAAGGTTGGACCTGCTCTAACCTTTGCTTTAAGAGAAGGATTATTTGCTCTTAGCTGTATAGAAGATGATTTATTCTCAAGAGATGAAAATATAGAGCTTTCTAACTTTAAAACAATCTTAGATTATACAATGGTTAAAGAGCCAGATAACTGGAAAAATCACTATAAAGGCAGTGGAAATAAAATCAAATTTGAAAGAAAGTATAGCTTCTCTGATAGATGTAGATACTATCTTCCAAATTCAGATGTTGATTATTCATTACACAAAATGCTATCTAACCTTAATTCAACTGAAATTCCACTAGCTCTTATAAGTCAATATATGCCTACTCAATATAAGAAAATACGATTAAACCAATTAAAAAATGACGCTGAATCTTTATTAAAAGATAAAGTTAAAGAATGTATTGATGATTATACTTTCGCAACACAATACTCACTTGAAGAAGATTTAGTTAATGTTTAAAGTTTAAAATAAAAGACACCGTCTTAAGACGGTGTCTTCTCTATTTTATTATCCTATTTATCTAATCTTCCTCTAAAACTACAGTATATTCAAATTTATCTCCTCTTGAAACACTTACTGTATATTCTATAACTCTATTATTTTCGAAGGTTATCCTTTCAATTCTCATTGCCGCTGTACCGTCTTCTACATTTAATATCTTAGAATCACTCTTTGATATTAGTATTGGTTTAAAGCTTTCCTTTGCCTTAGTTAGGCTAACATTATAAACCTCTCTAAATATATCATACATAGGCTTCTCTTTAAGCATTTCTTCTTTTAATTCTATGAACCTATACTCAGGTAAGTAAGTAAACTCTAACATCATTGGAGTGTCATCAGCTATTCTTAATCTTAGTATCTTATATACTTGTGAACTCTCCTCAATTCCTAACTTTTCAGCAATCTTATTATCAGCTCTTATTAAATCGAAAGATAATATTTCAGAAGATGGATTCTTTCCAAGCTTTCTCATTTCTTCTGTAAAACTATAAAATTTTAATAATTGTTGCTTATAAACCTTAGGAGATACAAAAGTTCCTTTTCCATGAACTTTAAAAACATACTCTTTTCTTTCTAACTCTCCAATAGCTTGTCTTGCTGTTGTTCTACTAACATTATATTGATCACATAATTCTCTTTCAGATGGCAACTTATCATTTTCCTTAAGTTCTCCTCTATTTATAAGATCAATTAGCTCAGTCTCTAATTGATGATATAGAGCTATGCCTCTGCTTCTCTTAAACATTCTTCCACCCCTAATTTCTAATAATCTATTATAGTGTTATCATATTTATTCCCTTTTTTCAATATTTTTCTTTATAAAACATAAACTCACAGCATATAAGATACTGTGAGTTATTTTAAAAATCATTATTTTCAATTTTATAAAACTCTAGAGATACAATATCTTTCAACCGTTATAGTAACATTCTTTGCTTTATCTATTACAATCTCTACAGTTTCTTTATTGACCTTTGAAACCTTTCCATGTATTCCGCTATTTAAAACAACATTTGATCCTACTTTTAAATTGACTTGTTGCTCTATCATCTTGACCTTATCTTTATTAACCCCTCTAAAGCTCACAATATACCAAACTAAAAATATTGCTATTAATACTAATAAAATAATCATAAAAGTTTTCATTGGTCTCCTCACTTTCTTATACGTTTAATAATTCTCTTACGCTACAAACGCTGTCTTTTCCATCACTTTTTATTTTTTCAACTAACTCTTTTATATTTTCAACACAATCTCTTTCCATTGTTGCTGTAACAACCATAGGTAGATTAACACCTGTAATTACTTCTACTGTCTCTGACTTATATAAGTTTAAAGCTGATTGATTCATTGGAGTTGCTCCTAATAAATCTACAAGAATTATTACTCCATCACCATCATTTAATTCATTAATTCTTTCTCCTATTTCCTCTCCAAAACTTTCAGCATCTTGTCCTCTTTTTAAAGATACTATTTCAAACTTTTCTTGAGTTCCACATATCATATCTATTGCATCAAAAATTCCTTTTGCCATTTCTCCATGAGTTGCTACTAATACACCTATCATTATTTTCTCCTCCTAAAAACCTTTATTTATTAATAGAGTTTCCATCTAAATTAGATGGAAACTCTTAAATTTAAAACAAATGCTATTATTTAACTATTATGCAACTATTCCTAAAGCACCTAAAGCAGTAAATACTACGAACATGCATATAACTATTTTAACTGGGCTCCATTTCTTATTTCTTAATAAGTGGAATACTCCAACAACAGCTAAAACTGAAAGTAGTTTAGGGAATAAGCTATCTAGAGTTGTTTGAAGAATAAACTCATATCCTCCAAAGTTAGCTTGAATTGGAGTTGTAATGTTGATTATTGAACCAACCATACCACCAACAACTACTAATCCTAAGATTCCAGCTCCAAAAGTAACTTTTTCCATAATACCTGCTGAGCTTGTAGCTAAATCAGCACCTTTTTGATAACCTAATCTTATAAGATTCCATTTAACAAATAAGTTCCAGCTTATGAATATAACTTGTGTTATTATAAGAGCTATTAAAGCACCAGTAAAATCTTTAGTTAAAGCCATAGACGCTGGTATAGATATTAGTAATGGTCCTAAGATTGCAAACATCATACTATCACCGATACCTGCTAAAGGTCCCATCATACCAGTCTTAATACCTCTGATAAGATCTGCATCGGCCTTTTGTTCCTCTAAGGCAGCAACTATACCTAAGATAACTGTTGCACCATAGTTAGGACAAGTATTAAAGAACTCCATGTGTCTAGTTAGAGCATTTTTCATGCCTTCTGGATCATCTTTATAAACTTTCTTTAATATTGGTGATATAGAAATAGCAAATCCTAAAGCTTGCATTCTTTCATATGACCAAGAAATTTGTATTAATAAATGGTTTAAAAAGACTTGCCATAAATCTTTTTTTGTTATTTTAGATTCCATTAGAATTCGCCTCCTATCTGATCAAAATCTGCATCATTATTTGCTTTAGTATCATTATTTCTGTAATATAATCCAACGTAAATAACAGCAGTTATAAGACCTACTAAACCAACAGCGATCATTGGTAAGTTTAAGAAACATACTAAAATGAATCCCATGATAGCAAAGTACCATTGCTTAGTTATTGGTAAGTAGTTTAATAATATTGCAACTCCTAATGCTGGCATTGCATGTCCTGCAGCAGCAAATCCATTAGTTAACCATACTGGAACCTTCTCTATGAATGCCGTTGCAACTTCTGAACCAAAGTATGCCCCTACGAAAACAGGTATAGCTCTTGATAATCCCCATGGAACTGATCCAAATAAATGCCATCTCCACATACCTTTTAAGTTTCCTTTAGCAGCATGTCCATCTGCTTTATGAGCACAAATTCCAGTAGATAATCTTGCTAATACATCTAGGTATGATCCTAATAAAGCTATTGGAACTCCTAATGCGATACCACTTTCATAACTTCCTGTTAAATGTCCAAAAGTAACACCTAGGATAGCTCCAGTAGTATAATCTGGAACAACAGCTCCACCGTATGAGTGAACTCCTAGAGACATCATCTCTAAAGTAGCACCAACGAATAAACCAGTATTTATATCTCCTAAGATAAGACCTGCCCCAAAACCAGCGATTAATGGTCTATGCCATAAACCTAAGTAAGGACCTAACATCTCATTGATACTTAGGAAAGCCCACACAGAGAGTAGTAATATCTGTATAATTCCTATTTCTTGCATAAACATATCCCCCTAATTATTAAATTGTATAATTCCCTTAAAATTATTAACTGTTAAAAACTTCTACTAATGGTTTAATGTCCTGTTTTGAATCTGTTGGAATCATTTGGAAGTAGCAATTAACCTTTTTAGCTAATAAGCTTTTTAATGCTTCAAATTCAGGTTCTGTAACAAATAACTTTTCACTTAACTTTCTTGAATTTGGTTTGTAAGTCATATTACCTACATTTAAATCCATATGTTTTAATCCACCTTCATAAAGTCTATTAGCATCTACTACATCCTTAACAAGTAAGAAAACTTTCTCATTTGGAGCTAGTCCTCTATTTAAGTATGCAATAACCTTATCAACTGGTTGCATTGATATTCTTACCTGCTTTGGAGCAGCTAATTTTAATATAGCCTGTTGATTAGGATCCTTTGCTACCATATCATTAGCAACTATGATATGATTGGGATTTGTCATTTTAGACCAAGCTAAAGCAACTTGTCCATGAATTAATCTTCCGTCAACCCTAAAATGTACAATTGGCATTTTCAGTCCCCCTTTACTCTTGTTTTTACTATTATATGTCACTAGAAAACTAGTAATACATCTTTGTAAGAATTTCATGTTGTAATTACCATTTTTTTCTTATATTTCCATTTTAAAACTTTTGCCATTTTTATGCAATAGTTTTCATTATAATTTTATTTTAATTTTCTGTTATTTTATTGATAATTTTTACAATATTAGTAATAAAATTAAAACAACTGTAGCATTATATAAATTAATATAAAATAAAAAAACTCCTAGATATTCTAGGAGTTTTTTGTAGGAGTTTTATTATGTTTGTTTGTTATGTTTGTTATGTTTGTTTTGTTTGTGTTTATCCAGTTCATGAATAATAACCAATTTCTAATTGATAATGATTATCATAATTAAAGTATATATACTTTTTTATTTTTTGTCAATAAAAATATTACATTTTCTTAGATTTTTTTGCACACTTCTTCATAGCATTCATTACAGCACTTCTAAAGCCATTCTCTTCTAACTCTAAAACAGCCTCTATAGTTGTACCGCCTGGTGAACAAACATTATCTTTTAACTTAGCTGGATGCTCTCCTGTTTCTAAAACCATTTTAGCTGATCCTAATACTGATTGAGCTGCTAACTTATAAGCTTTTTCTCTACTTATTCCTTCTCTAACAGCAGCATCTGCCATAGCCTCTATAAACATGTAAACATACGCTGGTGATGATCCACAAAGAGCTATAAATCCATGAAAATCTTTTTCGCTTAATACTTCAGCTCTTCCAAAAGCATTAAATATACTCATAACCTCTGCTAGCTCTTCTTCACTTACTAATTCATTAGGACAAAGAGCACTCATTGCTTCACCTACTAAAGCAGGTGTATTTGGCATAGTCTTAACTATTTTAGTTTCTTTATTGAACCACTTTTCAACATCACTTAAATTGATACCAGCAGCAATAGTAACAATAACCTTATTTAAATTTATATAGTCTCTTATTTCTTTTATTACCCTTTCATACATATATGGTTTAACAGCAAGAAATATTATATCGCTATTATTGCAAACTTCTTTATTATCAAGAGTTGTATTTATTCCTAAACTTTCACTTATTCTTTTCGCGCTTTCTTCTCTTGAACATGAGGCTATAATATCAGCCTTAGCAACAATACCTGATTTTAATATTCCACCAACCATGGCACTTCCCATATTCCCACAGCCTATGAATCCAATTTTCTTATTCATATCATCTTCTCCTCTTAAAATATAATATTGTAATTATTATATACCTTTTATATTAGGCTACCAACTGTAAAATTCCATATAAATTATTTTCTAAAATTAAAAAGGACACATCAAAAAATATTGATATGTCCTAATTTTATTAAACATCTTTATGAATGCCTTCATAATCTGCAAATTTACTGTATTGACCAAGCCATGCAAGTTTAACAGTCCCAACTGGGCCGTTTCTCTGCTTAGCTATTATACATTCACCTACATTTTTATCTTCAGTCTCCTTGTTATAGTACTCATCTCTATATAAGAACATAACAAGATCGGCATCCTGCTCTATTGATCCTGATTCTCTAAGGTCAGACAGCATAGGTCTGTGATCTGCTCTTTGCTCTGGAGCACGAGAAAGCTGTGATAATGCTATAACTGGACATTCCATCTCCTTTGCTATAGCTTTTATATTTCTTGAGATTTCTGATACCTCTTGTTGTCTACTTTCTCCACTACCACTCATAAGTTGAAGGTAGTCAATAAGTATAAGATCTATTCCATATTCCATTTTAAGCCTTCTGCATTTAGATCTCATTTCCATTACTGAAACCCCTGCAGTATCATCTATGTAAATTTTAGCTGATGCTAATGGTCCTGATGCTCTAGCTATGTTGTCCCAATCTTCAGGACTTAATTTACCAGTTCTAAGACTTAACATATCAACATTTGCTTCTGAACATAATAATTTATATGCAAGCTGTTCCTTTGACATCTCCAGAGAAAATATAACTACGCTTTTTCCCTCTCTTAATGCAGCATGTTCTGCTATATTAAGAGCAAATGTAGTCTTACCCATAGATGGTCTAGCAGCAATAAGCACCATATCTCCTTTTTGGAATCCAGATGTCATCTCGTCCAAATCTTTAAATCCAGAACCAACACCTGTAAGCTCACCTTCATTATTGAATATAGCTTCTATTTGTTCAAAGCCTCTTTCAAGAACAACACTTAATGGTTCAAAATCATTTGACGATCTCTTTTCTGATAAATCAAATATCTTCTTTTCAGCTGAATCTATAACCTTCTCAACATCATCTTGATTGTTATAGCAATTCTCTATAATTTCAGTAGAAGACTTTATAAGTCTTCTTAGCATTGCTTTTTCATCAACTATTTTTATATATGATTTTATATTAACCGTACTAAGTACAGATGCACTTATTTCCGTTACGTAACTTATACCACCGGCTTTTTCAAGTTTATCTGTAGATTTTAAATACTCTAATAATGTTAGCTGGTCTACAGCCTGATCTCTTTGATACATTTCTATGATGCTTTGAAATATTATCTTATGAGCATCTCTATAAAATGAATCCTTGTTTAAAACTTCAGCTGCTTGTGCGATAGTAGTCCTATCTATTATCATTGCACCTAAAACAGATTGCTCTGCCTCTATACTTTGTGGCAAACTCTTCATTACTGGTGTTTCCATTAATCCTAGTTTTCCTCCTTTCCTTCAAAATAAAATTTCTAATATTATTAAAAATTTTTAGATAATTTAATACTTCTAAAAAAATCTTCTTAATTTAATTTCTTATATAAATTTTTATAATCACCAAATTCATACTATACCATAAAGTATTCTATAAATCCAATTTAATATAATGCTTTTTTCTTAATTCTAACCTATTTAAAACAATATAAATCATGCATTATCTTAATTTAAAAAAATTAAAATAATATATATAATAAATTAAATTTTTTGAAAAAACTATAAAATTATTTTCCTTATTATGCTTTTAATAATTACATTTAAAAAGCCTAGAGTAACTCTCTAGGCTTCTTTATTAATTAAATGCTATATCCATAAGCTCTTCAATAGAACTTATAGCTCTAACTTCTATATCTTCTAACCCTTTAGGGATTTCATTTTCATTATCTTTAGGAACAGTTACTAACTTTATTCCTTTTCTTCTAGCTCCGTATATCTTTTCAAATATACCTCCAACCGGTTTAATTTTTCCTCTTAAAGAGATTTCTCCAGTTATAGCTAAATCTTGTCTTATTGGCTTTTCTAATAAAGCACTCATTACACATATTGTTATAGCCGCTCCTGCAGAAGGACCATCAATTTTTCCTCCTCCAATTACGTTAACATGTATATCATAATCATGTATGTCTTTATCTGTAAACTTTCTTATTACAGATGCAGCATTAAATACTGAATCCTTAGCCATTGAACCTGCAGTATCATTGAATCTTATTCTTCCAGCACCTTTTTTCTTAGCTTTGAAAGCAGTAGCTTCAATCTCTATTGTTGATCCTAAGAATCCTAAAACACCAAGACCGTAAACATGACCAATTTCTCCACTATCTAGATTTTCTAATCTTTCATAAGGAGTAAATCTTCCTATGCTAACAACCTCATTTAAATCTTTTAATGTTATTGTTAAATTCTCTGGAACTTCTCCTTCTAATCCATATATAGCGTGGCCATAAGCATCAGCTAATATATTAACAGCTCTTCTACCCTCTATAGTATAAGATGCTATTTTCTTTTCTAAGCCATCTTCAAGTTTAACATTAAGCTTTTCAGCTGCATTTAAAACTATCTTTTCAATATCCTTTGATGATAATGGTTCAAAGTAAACTTCTGTACATCTTGAACGTAAAGCAGGATTAATTTCTCCTGGTTCTCTTGTTGTTGCTCCAATTAGAACAAAGTCTGCTGGTGCTCCTTTATCAAAAAGATATTTTATATACTTAGGTGTGTTTTCATCGTCTGGATCATAGTAAGATGATGAGAATTCAACTCTCTTATCTTCTAAAACTTTTAAAAGTTTATTTTGAAGTATTTCATCTAATTCTCCAATTTCATCAATGAATAATATACCACCATGAGCCTCAGTAACTAAACCTGGTTTTGGCTCTGGTACTCCTATTTCAGCTAAATCTCTTTTACTACCTTGATAGATAGGATCATGAACTGAACCTAGAAGTGGGTTTGTAATCTCTCTTGGATCCCATCTTAAAGTTGTACCATTGACCTCTATAAAGTTTGATTTATCATCAAATGGAGTTGACTTTAATTTCTTCGCTGTCTCTAAAGCAATTCTCGCAGCTGTTGTTTTACCAACCCCTGGAGGTCCATAAAGAATTATATGTTGAGGATATGGTGAAGCAAGTTTTGAAAGAAGTGATTTAACAGCTCTTTCTTGCCCTACAACTTCCTCAAATGAATCAGGTCTTAGTAAAGACATTATATTCTTATTTGGAACTCTTTCATCTAACTCTTCAAGTTCCTCAAGTTTCTTCTCTGTCTTACCATTTTCAGGACCTTTTTTCTTTTTCATTATGTTTACTCTAAGCTCATCAACATACTTTTCTTGCTTTTCCATTAAGAATTGTTCAACTTCTTTTTCTATTTTGTTTTGAACATATCTTCTAGCAATAGCATCTGATATCATAGCACAAACATCTTCTAAAGCTTCATTTATATTTTCTTCAGTTGGAATTTCACTTAATCCCTTTCCTTCAGAAACAATTTTACTTAATCCATAAAGTTTTTCATAAGGATTAGTTGAATTTATATACTCTTGTATTTTAAATCTTATAACTCTCGCTCTAAATGCACCTTCATCTAATATGTTATTTATTATATCTTTTAGTGCTTCAACTTGAGATTCTACTCCTAGTTCGCTATTCATAACATCTTGTAGAACCTCTAATTCTTTAATTGATTTCAAAATAGAATCCTCCTCTTATTGAACAGGAACAACCATAACCTTCATTTTTGTTGAAACTTCTGGATATAGTTTAACTTCTATGTTGTAAGTTCCTGCAATTTTTATTGTATCCATAACTATTTTCTTCTTATCAACTTCTACATTAAATTGTTTTTTGATAAGTCCAGCTACATCTTTGCTTGTTATAGCTCCAAATAATTTTCCATTATCTCCAGACTTACCTTCGATTTTTATTACTTTATCTTTTAAATCAGCAGCTAAAGCCTGAGCAGCTTCTAATTCAGCTAATTTTTGTCTTCTTTCATTTTCTTTTTTATTATTTAATATGTGAAGATTGTTATCTGTAGCTTCTTGAGCTAATTTTTTTGGAAATAAAAAGTTTCTTGCATATCCATCTGATGCATTTATAACATCACCTTTTTTACCTAATTTTTTAACATCTTGAAGTAATATTACTTTCATTTTATTCACCTTCCCTTGAGTTTTTTACAATAGCTTCTTTAATTTTTTCTATAGCCTCTTCAACGGTAGTATTCTTAAGTTTAGCACCAGCCATAGTCATATGACCACCTCCGCCTAACTCTTCAAGCACTACCTGAACATTAATATCACCTAAAGATCTTGCACTTATGGCAACATCTTCTCCTAATTTTATTAAAACAAATGAAGCTTGTATTCCAGTAATATTTAAAAGCTCATCTGCAGCCTGAGCAGCTACAACAGTATCTGTAATATTATCTGGACAAGTTGCTATTGCTATTTTATTTTCTACCTTTGCAGATTTTATTATTTCTGCTTTTGCTAGATAATTTTCTAAATTGTTACTAAATATCTTTTTAATCTCTACTGTGTCAGCACCTAATCTTCTTAAGAATGAAGCTGCTTCAAAAGTTCTTACTCCTGTTTTAAAAGAGAAATTCTTAGTATCTATATATATTCCAGCTAAAAGACCTTCTGCTTCAATTCTATTTAATTTAGGTTTTTCTAGCATATATTGAACCATTTCAGTAACAAGTTCTGATGTAGATGAAGCATATACCTCAATATAATTTAATAATGCACCTTTAATATCCTCTGGACTTCTTCTATGATGGTCTATTACAACTACTCTCTCAATAAGTTCTGTGAGCTCTCTGTCCAATACATAGTTTGCACTATTAACATCTAATATTATTAGTAAAGTATTGTCATCTATATTCTTTTTTGCTTCTTCAGTAGATATAAATAGTTTACTATATTCTTCTTTTTCTTTAACCTTTTCTAAGAAAAATTCTATAGCATTAGTATCTTTTTCTAATACTATATTAACATTTTTTCCTAACTTCTTCACTACTGATGCTAAACCAAATGAAGCACCAAAACAATCCATATCAGGATTCTTATGTCCCATTATATAAACAGTACTACTTTCATAAACAAGTTCTTTTAATACATGAGCTACAACTCTAGCCTTAACTCTTGTTCTCTTTTCAAGCTCTTTAGCATTTCCACCAAAAAACTCAATCTTTTTACCTGATTTAATAACTGCTTGATCTCCACCTCTTCCTAAGGCTAGTTCTTTAGCTTTTGTAGCATCATCTTGGTTTTGCGCTGGAGTTTCTCCACCTCTACCAACACCAATACTTAATGTGACTTCTATTTCATTTCCTAAGTTAATTTCTCTTATAGTATCTAGTATATCAAACTTTTTAGAAATTTCCTTACCAATAATAGAATCATCTACAGATAAAATATATTTACTGCTGTCATATTTTTTTATCATAGCATTTAATGAATTTCCATAGTTATTTATGGTTCTTTCTATCTCTGCTATAAGTAGTGGTTTTTTATCATCATCTATTGTTTTTAAGACCTCGCTAAAGTTATCAACTTCTAAAAGCATTATACTTTCTTTAGTAGCCTTCCTTAGATAAGTAACATCATTAAAGAAAACTAAAAAGAATTTATCTCCTGATTCATCTAATTTTAAACTTTCACTGTAGACTTCGTAAATATTACTCTTTATTTTGATATTTTGAGAATTTTCTTTTCCTGTTCTAATTACCTTATCTAAAGCAATTCCTTTTATAACAGATACTAAATTCGACTCTAATAAATCATCATTATTTATAAGTTTGCTAAACTTGTGATTATACCATATTATTTCCCCAGTAGAATTTAATATGGTTAAAGGAAAAATCAAATTAAAAATATTATCTTTAACTTTTCCATCCACATCTCTATATAGTTTATCTATCTTTTCCTCTTCATCTTTTTCTTCTCTTAGGAAATTAGAAATTTTATAAATTAAATAAACTATGTATATAAAAGATATTAACAAAGCTACAATTTTTAAATTTAAATTCCAGAATACTAAGCACATTAAAACTACAAACGCAAAGTACGCTAAAAATTTATTATAATCTTCCAATATTGATTTCATTTTAACAGCCCCTTACTAAATATAATCATTAGTTATTGCAATTTCTTTTTTAGTTTCTCCTTAATGTAACTTCCTAAACTATTTGGATCTACACCTCTTATGTCGACTAAAACATCAATTATTCCTAATAAAGCGAATAATGTTGGCATTGAAGTAACTAATAATATACTCATAAAAACTATTAAAACATTATTAAATTTTAATTTATATTTTAATAAATTTGAAATTACAGCTAATCCTTGAACAAGAAGCATCATAAATAATAAATTAAGAGTAACTAAGTATATTCCTTTATTACTTATTACACCTTTACTTACTAAGTATATAATTATCATATTTATTAAAACAACAACTGCAATAAGCAGTGGATTAAAGAACCATTTTGAAAATGGTGGTAGACTATTTAACTTAAATCCTAAACTATTGATAATTGCCTTACCAACAACGTAACTTAAAAATGCTCTTAATATTATAAGTGTTACTACAGCTATAGGAAGCATAGTAATTATAAAATTAGCATCTACAGATTTCATAAATTCTATCATTTGTGCATTAGCTGGTGTAGTACCTACCATCTGTTCACTCATCTTAGCAGCTTCATTAAATACCTTTGCTAATTCATTTACGAACTGATTAAAAGTAACTCCTGTAAAAACAGAAAACATTAATCCTATTTCTACTATTACACCAACTGTATTAGCAAAAATTAAATAAACAAAGGATTTTACTCCAGAAAACTTCTTCTTAACACAGTTTCCTAAAACTAACCCTATAATTCCATTTGTTATTATCGATTGAACTCCATATATTGGCCCCATAAAAAATCCAATTAAAACTCCACTAATAATAACAGAACAAATAGAGGTTTTAAGATTATACTTTAAATATAGTAAAGCTATAGGAATTGGAACTGCAAAGGCTATTATTTGACCTATGCCTGGCAAACTAGTAAGCATCATTAACACAAATGTTATTGCTGACATAATTCCAGCTTCCACTATAGATTTACTCCTAAACTTTTGTTCCATATGTTCCTCCAAATAGATTATCTTCTTTCTTTTAAGTGGTTAAATAATTTAGTTAAATTACCTCCTTGTTTCTCTAGATTATCTTCTTCAACTATACCAATTTTTAAACTTTTTTTCATTGTCTCATCTACTTCTATTGCAGAATGACCTAATTTATCTGCCAAAATGTATAGTAAAATCATTAGAGATGCTATGCAATTTACTATAGCATCCTTTGCTACATTACTTCCCTTTGTTAAAAGAGTAAATAACTCTCCTAATATACAGATAATTTGAGCTTTTATCTCTTCAATAACCTTTATATCTCCCATAATATTAAAATTATCTTTCTTCATAGTCCCCTCCCAATTATACCCTTTATTATATACCTTTATTTTATTTATTTTTATAGTCTTATGCAATAAAATGAGACTTGATTCAAAGGAGCCTTTGGCGAACTGTGAATCTTAGTCGAATTTATCTAGGAATTTATCAATTCTTAGTGATAGAAGCTAGAACTTTAGAATTGGTTAATTATCAGATAAAATGAATCTTAGTCGAATTTACCCTAGGAGCATAGCAATTCTTAGCGACAGCTTTAGGCTGGAACTTTAGAATTGATAGCTATTAGGCAAAGTGAGACTTGATTCAGAGATTATTTTAGCTAACTCTGAGTTTTAGCAGAATTTATATTAAAGTGTACACTTCAATACGGAAACTTGTACACTTTAATATACTTACCACATTAAACAAAAAAAATTTTAATTTATATAATAAAAAAAGTTTAATAAGGTGTTTCAATCAATCTATATAATACAAGTTTAATTATATAATAAAAAAACCCCTGAAAATATCAGGGGTTTTGTAACCATTACTCAGTTGTGAATGGTAATAATGCGATATTTCTTGATCTCTTGATAGCATCTGTTAATTGTCTTTGATGCTTAGCACAAGTTCCAGAAATTCTTCTTGGTAATATTTTACCTCTTTCTGTGATGTATTTCTTTAATTTAGATACATCTTTGTAATCTATTGATTCAGCTTTATCAACGCAGAATATGCAAACTTTTTTTCTTGCTCTTCTGAATTTTCCGCCTCTTTTTACGTTGTTATTCATCACTATTTCCCTCCTTACCTAAAATCTGAATTAGAATGGAATATCTCCATCATCAATTGGTGTCATGTCATCATTACTATTGAATGATGAATCACTAAATGAATTGTCTGGCATACCGAAAGAACCACCGAAATCATTTCCTTGGTTAAAACCTGAGTTTCCTCTTGCTCCACCATTTCCTGAGTCGATGAAATCAAAACCTTCAACAACTACGTCAGTAGTATATCTTCTAGTTCCGTCTTGAGCTTCATAGCTACCAGTTCTGATATTTCCTGAGATAGCCAATTGTCTACCTTTAGTTATATACTGAGCTATGGTCTCACCAGTTTTTCCAAAAGCGATGCAACTAATAAAATCAGCCTCATCTTTTTTGAATTGTCTATTTACAGCTAGTGTAAATCTTGCAACTGCCGTACCACTACCTGCAGCAAATCTAAGCTCTGGATCTTTAGTAAGTCTACCAATTAAAACTACTTTATTCATTTACGATCACCTCTTATTGCTCTTCTTTAACGATGATGTTTCTGATTATTCCGTCAGTTATTCCGAATATTCTGTCTAACTCTTTTGGTAATTCTGGGTTAGCAGTGAAGTTTATTAAAGTATAGTAACCTTCGTTAACTTTAGCGATTTCGTAAGCTAATTTTCTCTTACCCCAGAAATCAACGTTGTCAACTGTACCATTTCCGTTTTCTATAACACCCTTGAATTTTTCGATTAAAGCTTTAACTGCTTCCTCGTCTAATGATGGGTGAGCTACGAATATAGTTTCATATTTTCTCATCATTTACACCTCCTCCCTCTGGACTATGGCTATGCTCTAGCATAGCAGGGATTACAATTAAATATTCTAACATTAAAAGAGGGTTATTGCAACCCTCTTTATTAATGTAAACATAACTTTTTGAAAATTATTTTTTTAATTTTTTATTCAGTAATTTCTTCCTCTGGGGCATTAGATTTTATAACCTTTTTAACCCCTTTTTGGAATTTAGACCTAGGAAGCATTACGATTCTTGCACACCCTAAACATTTTATCTTGACATCTGCACCAATTCTTATAACTTCCCATTCATCACTGCCACATGGATGAACTTTTCTCATTTTAACTATATCACCTAGATAAAATTTGTTAATCATAATAAATTACTCCCCCTTTAAATTAATCCTTTATTATTTCAGTCTTTGGATATGGTATTTCTATACCTTGTTTATCCAATTCCATTTTAATACGCTTTCTTAACTCTATTTCAGCTCCCCATTGTTCCATTGGTTTAGTTTTACCATATATTCTAATATTTACACTAGAATTATTTAAAGCTGTAACTCCATAAACCTTTAAAGGCTCTGTTATGTTCATATTTTCTTTGTTGTATGTATTACAAACATCATTTATTACTTTTATAGCATTATCTATGTCTTCCTCATAAGCTATTCCAATATCTACTTGTACTCTCATACTACCCTTACAATCGTTAGTTACTATTCTAATCATTCCATTAGGTATAATATGAAGAGAACCATCAAAATCTCTAAGTTCTGTTGTTCTAAGCCCTATAGTTTCAACAACCCCACTTACACCTTCAATAGTTACATAGTCGCCCACATTATACTGATCATCGAAAAGTATAAAAACTCCATTTATTACATCTTTGACAAAACTTTGTGCTCCTAAACCTACTGCAACACCTCCAACAGATGCAAAGGCCCAAGATATATTTCCGAATATACTTGATAGCATTGTTGTTATGCCTATAAAATATACAGAATATCTTACTATACTTTTTAATAAAGTTCCTATAGTATTTGCTTTTCTAGCATCTATAGAAAATTTAAAATTTGTATCAATTTGCTTTTTAACAGCTTTATTTATTATTCTATCTCCTATTTTAATAGTAACTCCCATTAATATAACTATAACAACTATAGTTATAAATTTCTTTAATAAGAAATCAATTGTTGATAAAGGTATTTTCATTGCTCCAAACTTAATGTAATCAAATTCAAAATTAATTCCTAAAACGCTATCTAATAACATTAAACCCCTCCCTTATAACTTCACTATAATATACTTTTTATTTAATTCTATTTTGAACTATTGTTGATTTTTAGCTAAATCTGAAGTGCTAACTAAAAATTAATATCCACTTAAAAATATGGGCTTTATTTATATATTTCAAAGCCTTTGCTTGTTATGGAATATATATTTTTAAATTTAATCTCTAAACCTTCTATCATCTCTAATTGATCTTTATTAAAAGCTGAACTTATTCCACAGCTTTTTGTTATGTATGTTGGCGTAGGCATTATTATAAATGATATACCATTTTCTTTAAGTATTCTTTCACCTTCCATAGCCTCATGTGTATTATTAAAAACCATTATAAAATCTTTCATACTAAAAAAACTTCCTTTCTTAAAATCTATAACGTTATTAGTATATATTATAAGTATATATCATAAAAGTTAACACTTTTAAAATAATGATGAAAGGTTTCTCATTTTGAACTATAATATAATTATGTAAATTTATAAAAACAACTATAAAAGGAGTTTGAGTATGTCTTTTTTCTATTTAAAGGCTATTTTATCTGGAGTTATAACAGGCCTTTTAGTTTCAATACCCCTTGGCCCAGCTGCAATAGAAGCTGCAACACAATCTCTAGATAAAGGTTTTAAAAAAGGCTTTGAAGTTTCCTTAGGTGCAATAGCAGCCGACTATTTGTATATAATATTAATAAACTTCGGAGTAGCTCAATTATTAAATTTAAATAGGTATGTAGAATGTGCTTTTTGGATTATTTCAGGATTAGTTCTTATAATAGTAAATTTAGTCTTTAAAGCTTCTCAAAAAAGTTTAGATGAGAAATGTGTTAAAACTATAGAAAGTCATAAAACTGGTAGCGGCTTTATAAATGGTTTTTTAATAACCTTTGTAAACCCTATGACTTTATCAGTTTGGATGGCAGTAAGTGCAGGAATAATGAGTATATGGAAAATTTCAGGTAGACATTTCTTCTCAGTAGCTATAAGTGCAATGTTCATTACTACTTTAGGGTGGTTTATATTATTAAATTTTATGGCTGCCAAAGGTGGAGGTTTAGTAAAGAAAGAGCTTACGGGTAAAGCTCATACTGGAGTAAAGTATTTTATGGTTTTACTTGGATTAGGTTTTACCATATACGGAATATTTAAAATTTTCATGTGAGGTTTTTATTTATGAATAGAATATATTTTGATAATGCAGCCACTACTTTTCCTAAACCAGACTCTGTAATAAAGGCAATGGTTGATTATATGAATTTTGAAGGAGGAAGTGCAAATAGAGGTTCATCATCTACAGCATTACAAAGTAGTAGAGCTGTTTATGAATGCAGATATGAATTAGCCAAATTTTTTAATTTTCCCAAAAGTGAAAATGTTATTTTTACAAATAACATTACAACATCATTAAATATGTTACTTTTAGGAATAATTAAATCTGGCTGGCATATAATTACTACATCTATGGAACATAATTCTGTACTAAGACCACTAGTAAAAATTAGTGAAGAAGTCCCTAATGTAGAACTAGATATTGTTCAATGCAATGAAGAAGGTCTTTTATCAATTGAAAAAATCAAAGAAAAAATAAAGGATAATACAAAACTTATAATTTTATCTCACGCTTCTAATTTAGTAGGAACAATACAACCAATTGAAGAAATAGGTGAAATCTGTAAGAAGAAGAATATTTTCTTTATTTTAGATTCAGCTCAAACAGCAGGGGTTATTCCTATTGATATGACCAAACTAAACTTAAATGCATTAACTTTTACAGGACATAAATCTCTTTTAGGTCCTCAAGGAATTGGTGGTTTTATTATAGATGATAACTTAAATTCTATTTGTAAAAATATTTTTTCTGGAGGAACAGGAAGTAATTCTTCTCTAGTAGAACACCCTCAAGAATTACCTGATAAATTCGAGTATGGAACTTTAAATACTCCTGGAATAATAGGTCTTTTAGAAGGTGTTAGGTTCATAGAAAAAGAAGGCATTGAAAACATAAAATTAAAAGAAGAAATGTTATGTCAAAAAGCTATGGATTTATTATCTGAAATTCCTGAAGTTAAACTTTATGGTCCTATAGATGCAAAAAAGAAAACTTCAACAATATCTTTTAATATAGAAGGTATGGATCCTGAATTCACAGGATTCTTATTAGATAGTGAGTTTAATATAACATGTAGGACAGGAATTCATTGTACTCCTCTTGCTCATAAAACAGTTGGTTCATATCCAACTGGAAGTATAAGAATAAGCTTAGGGTACTTCAATACATTGGAAGAAGTCTATAGATTTGTTGAGGTTATAAAAGAATTAATTTCAAGGAGGTAGACTTCCGACCTATGAAAAATTTAATAATCAAAAGTGAAAAAATAAGTGTGTTTTTTATTTTGTACACACTTATATTTTTTACATTTTTTAACACTTTAAAGTATACATTACCCTTTCTACTAGCATTTATTTTTTCTTTACTATTAAAAACTCCAACTCAATTTTTAATGAAGAAATTTAAGCTTAACGTTGGAGTATCCTCTTTTATAAGTACATTTATTTTTTTCTTTATAATAATAGTGATCTTAACTTTATTTATTACATCTTTAGCATATGAATCATCATCACTAACAAATTATATTCAAGAAATAATATCTACTAACTCAAAAGAATTTCATAGTTACTTTATTTCTATTCAAAATTGGCTTGAAAATAATTTTATTGATAATACTATTCTAAACTTAATAAAAAATTCCTTAATATCTTCTATTAAGGAATTAACAGTATTTATTTTATCTTTTGGCACAGAATTGATTCAAAGAATTTTTCTATTGATAAGCTATTTACCATATACTTTTATGCTTCTTATTTTTACTGTGCTATCAACATATTTTTTATCTAAAGAATTAAATACTTCTAACTTTAACAAAATATTATCCAACTACTTAAATTCTAATTATAGTAAGAGGATTTTAACTATTTTATATGAAATAAAAAAGATGTTTTTAACTTATTGTTTTTCATATTTATTTTTAATTCTTATTTCCTTTATATTAACCTTTTTAGGATTTTCTTTTTTAAAAATTAAGTATGCACTATTACTTAGTGTACTTGCAGCTTTATTAGATTTAATTCCTATACTAGGTATGCCATTAATTTATCTTCCACTTATTTTTATTTCATATAGCTCAGGCAATATTTTTTCAGCTATTTTTTTACTAATATTATATTTATTTATTTTTTTCTTACGCCAATTTTTAGAGCCCAAACTTATGTCATCTACATTAGGAATACATCCTTTATTAACTTTAATATGTATATTTGTAGGACTAGAACTTAACGGCTTTTTAGGAATTGTATTCTTTATTTTCTTCATAATATTTTTCAATATATTTAAAAAAGTTAAGATATTATAAGTATAGACTTTTTAATTTTGGTAATAATTTCAAATAAGGAGGTTGTTATCATGTGTACAAGTTTTTATATAGATTCGTTAGATCCTAAAGCTTCATTTAAAATAAGAGATTATCTTTGTAATGAACTTAATCCAATAATAAAAGAGAATAGACCTATTGTCTTTATCTGTGTCGGATCTGATCGTTCAACAGGAGATGCCCTTGGTCCTTTAATTGGTGAAAAAATTAAATTTTTATCAAAAAATAATATTTTTGTTTATGGAACATTAGAAGAAACTGTTCATGCTAAAAATTTAAAAGAAACCATAAAATTAATAAAATTAAAACATAAAAAACCTTTTATCATAGCTATTGATGCATGTTTAGGGTCAGTTGATAATGTTGGTCATGTACTCATTGAAAAAAGACCCCTTAAGCCAGGAATAGCATTAAATAAAAATTTGCCACCTGTAGGGGATTTAAGTATTCTTGGCATAGTTAATATATCTGGTTCTTTAGAGTTTATGGTATTACAAAATACTAGATTATACACTGTTATGCTTTTAGCTAATGCTATATCTAGTGGAATTCATCATTGCATATTAAAATCAGTAGGATTTAAAAAGGATTTAATAGATTCCACCCTAGAAAATATATTGTAGATGGAATTATTCTAAATTTTTATTCTATTGAAATTAATATATATTTTTAGATATTTTAAATACTTATTAGTAAAATATAATTTTTAAAATGCAAAATGTTTCACGTGAAACATTTTGTTTAATCCATAAAAAATAGGCTATATTAAAGCCAACTAATAAATCTAAAAGTTGTTTTAATATAACCTATTTTTATTTAATGAATATATGACTCTAATTTATTTATTCATTGCAGCATTTAGAACATGTAATTCTTCTTCTGATAAATCATATCTAGATATTCCTTTATCTATTGGCTTAGCATATGTTGTATTATAGTCTCTTCCATATATTCCTGTTAAGATAACTCCATTATTTTCTCCATCTAGTAAGGCAATTGAGAAACTTAAATCACTTCCAACATCTTCGAAAGCTTTATATCTTATAACAGATACTTTTTGAGTACATTTTTCAAGTTGAGATTTTAATATTTTATTTGTTTCTACAGTTTCTTCTGAATCTTTTTTAACTTCTTCCACTTTGTCTAAATAAGAGTTAATAAGTTCCTCTAAATTCTTATTATTAACTCCCCTCATAATTTTTCTAAATTTCTTTTCTACTTTATTTAAACTTCTGAAAGCTACTATTAATAGTATGAATTGGATTAAAACTAATACTATTAATCCTATTGTTATATAAGTTGAATACTGTGTTAGTATATTTAATACATTCTCCATGTAATTTATCATCCCTTCATGTTCTTAAAATGTTTCACGTGAAACATTTTTAAATATTTATAATGTCTAGTATTCTTTGTAGATCTTCTTCTGAATAGTATTCTATTTCTATCTTACCTTTATTCTTATTAGAGTTTAAATTAACCTTAGTTCCAAAATGATCTTGGAGTCTATCTCTAACATCTTTATAGTATGGATTAAGTGGTTTTCTTCTTTCTGATGTTTTTTCTTCAACAACATCATTTAAGATTTTCTTAACTAACTTTTCTGTTTCTCTAACAGAAAGGGAGTTATCAATAATTTTTTGAGCTACTTCATATTGAGCATCATTTTCTAATGGTAGAATAGCTCTTCCATGACCTTCTGATATAACTCCTTCTATTACATAATCCTTAACTCTATCATCTAATTTTAACAATCTCATTGTGTTAGTTATTGTAGTTCTTGATTTACCTATAGTTTTAGAAAGTTCTTCTTGAGTTAAAGCAAACTCTTTTAATAATCTTTCATATGCTAATCCTTCTTCTATAGGATTTAAATCTTCTCTTTGGATATTTTCTATTAAAGATATTTGTAGAAGTTTCTCATCTGAAATATTCATTATTAAAGCAGGTACTTCTATTAATTCCGCTATTTTAGCAGCTCTATATCTTCTTTCCCCTGCAATTATTGAATATCCTTTAGATTCTTTTTTTAAGATTAAAGGTTGAATTATACCATGTTCTTTTATAGATTCAGCTAATTCTTTTAATTTATTATTATCAAAGAATTTTCTAGGCTGTTTCTTATTAGCCTTTATTTCTTTAATCTCAATATTTATTATTCCACTTTTCTCTTCTTTTTCTTCCTTAATATTATTATCTTCTGGTATTAAGGCCCCTAATCCTTTTCCTAACCCAAATTTTTTAGCCATCTATATATTCACTCCCTGTCTTTTTAGGAATTCCTCAGTTAATTTTTCATAAGACTTAGCTCCCCTACATTTTTCATCATATAAACATATTGGTAATCCAAAACTTGGAGCTTCAGCTAACCTAACATTTCTAGGAATAGTTGTTTCATATAATCTATCTTTGAAGTATTCTTTTACTTCTTTATAAACCTCTGTACTTAAGTTAGTTCTTGAATCATACATAGTCATTACTACACCTTCAATATCAAGATCTTTATTTAGAGATTTCTTAACTAAATTTATTGTATTTATTAATTGTCCTACCCCTTCTAAAGCATAATATTCAGCTTGTATTGGTATTAAAACACTATGAGACGCAACTAAAGCATTAATAGTTAGAACCCCTAAAGATGGAGGACAGTCAATAAATATGTAATCAAATTTATCTTTAATATTATTTATTTGATTTACAAGTATATGTTCTCTATCTTCCCTACCTATTATTTCTACTTCGGCACCTGCTAATTCCATTGTTGCTGGAACAACATAAAGATTTTCAACTAATTCACTTTTCATCATTATTGACTCTATATCTTCATCTGCAGTTAATAAATCATATATAGACTTGTCCAATTTTCTTTTATCTATACCTAATCCACTTGTTGTATTTCCTTGTGGATCTATATCTATTGCTAGAACTTTAAATCCTTGCATTGCTAGGTAAGAACATATATTTATATTTGTTGTTGTTTTTCCAACTCCACCTTTTTGATTAAAAACACAAATAGTTTTCATTAAACTTATCCAAGAATATCTTATTCTTGAACATCCACCTCCCTTCTAACACATCTATTTTATTATATATTTTTACATTACATAATAAAAGATACTTATTGGTTATTTCTGATTAAAAAATTAAAAAATTAAAAAATAGGAATGTTTCACGTGAAACATTCCTATTTTTTATCCTTTGGTATATTAATTGTTATTTGAACATATTCCCCACAATCTTTTGATTTATATTCTGCTGGAATTTTAAACTTATCAAAAACTTGTTTTATAGAATTAACATATATTTTTGTTGGAAAAACACCTAATATTTTTTTCTTTCCTTTTGAGTTTAATTCTTCTCCTGCAAGTTTTAAAAGTTCCTTATTAATAAGTTCTTCTGTACCTTTAACATTTAATCCTTTTTTTACAACAGCTTTTATAACTTTTAATTGAAGTTTTTCTTCTGGTAAAGTTAACAAAGCTCTTGCATGCCTTTCAGTTAAATTATTTTGTAAGCATATTTCTCTTACTTTATTACTTAATTTTAATAATCTTAATTTATTAGCTATAGTAGATTGTTTTTTTCCCATTCTATTAGCTAATTGCTCTTGAGTAAAATTATGATCTAGTATTAAGTTATAGTAAGCTTCTGCTTCCTCTATAAAATTTAAATCCTCTCTTTGAAGATTTTCAAGTAAGGCAATTTCAGCAGATTCTTTCTCTGTTATATCTACTACAGTACATGGAACTGTATCTAATTGAGCTAACTTAGCAGCTCTTAATCTTCTTTCTCCAGCAACTAATTCATATATATCTCCAATTTTTCTAACTGTTAAAGGTTGAATAATTCCATGATTAATTATTGAATTAGCTAATTCAGCTAATGCCTCTTCATCAAAATATTTTCTTGGTTGATAGATATTAGGCACTATATCTTCAACATTTATATGTATTATCTCTCTCCCCATTTCTTACTCCTATCCCATTTATGTATATTTAAACAATAAAAATTTAAATTAAGCTATTTTTAGTTAAATTCTCATTTAAGAAAAGATCTAAGTTAAACTTCAACTCATTTATTAAAATTTTAAAGTTTACAGAGACCTTTACTTTTTTTATTTTTCTATTGTTTTATTTGGTATTGATTTTTTTAGATAGAGCTGTAAGACCATCTTAATAAGAACTAGTATATGATATTATTTTAGTAAGCTCCTTGGCTTCACTCAAATGTGTAAGTTCAAATTTCAAAATTAAAATTTTCATTTTTACTTAAAATTAAGCTAAGTCTACAGCTCCATCAAAAATCAACATTTACTTTAAAACATAGTCTTTTATTTTAATGGTTTTTTAGTTACGTTACCTGCTTTTCTAGGGAAAGTTTTTGGTGTGCTTTTTATTTTATTTACTATTACTAAGTTATGGTTTAAATCTGTTCCCTCGATTTCAACTTCAGTTATTCCTTCAAGCTTACCGCCTAAAGTTCCAATAGCATTTTTTGAATCATTTAACTCCTCTGTTATATTTGGTCCTTTTAAAGCTATAAAGTTTCCATTTACCTTTACATATGGCATACAAAATTCACTTAGTACACACATATTAGCAACAGCTCTTGATGTGGCAATATCAAAATTTTCTCTTAGCTCTTTTTTTCTAGCACCATCTTCAGCTCTAGAATGTATAGTCTCAACATTTTTTAAACCTAATTTATTCACAACTTCATTTAAGAAGTTTATTCTCTTATTTAATGAGTCTAGTAGGGTAACATTTACATCATCCCTCATAATAGCTATAGGTAATCCTGGGAATCCAGCACCTGTTCCAACATCTATTACTGTTTTAGCTTTTTTAAATTCATCTGCTTTGAAAGCTTTTATACAATCTATAAAATGTTTCTTTACTATTTCTTCATCCTCTGTTATTGCTGTTAGATTTATTTTTTCATTCCATTCTTTTAATAAATCTTTATAAAGCATAAATTTTTGATACTTGTCTTCATTAAATTCCATTCCAACACTATCACAAGCTTTTTTCATTAAATCAAAATATTGCATTCTTAATCCTCCAAAACCTTAAGAGTATAAATAATTTATTTTAATAATATTTTCTACTAAAAAACTAAAGTTATCCACATGTGGATAACTTTTTAAAAGTAGTATTACAGCACCGTTTATAAGTTTTACATAAGACTTATCCACAGGTGCTGTTGAAAACTTCTTAATAACTTTTAATTTTCATTATTTTTCCCAGTTTTTCTGTAATGCTCTAAGAATATTAACAGAACTGATATATCAGCCGGGGATACCCCTGATATTCTTGAAGCTTGACCTATATTTAAAGGTCTAATTTTATTTAACTTTTGAATAGCTTCAATTCTTAAACTATTAACATCATTGTAGTCTAAATCTTCTGGAAGAACTTTTTTCTCAAATTTCTTAAATTGAGCTACTTGTTCTAATTGAGTTTGTATATATCCTTCGTATCTAGCCATTACGTTTATCTGATCTCCAATATCCTTTGGTAAATCAGGTCTTTCAGGATCTAAACATGCTAATGAGAAGTAGTCTAACTCTGGTCTTTTTATAAGTTCATACATTCTTATTGGTTTTTTAAGTTCTGTTGAACCTAACTCAACTATTTTCTCATTATTTTCTGTTTTATTAGTTATTTGAAGTTCTTTAAGTCTTTCAAGCTCACTTTCTAAGTTTTGCTTTCTTTCTTGGAATTTATTCCATCTCTCTTCTGTAACTAATCCTACATTATGTCCAATTTCAGTTAATCTGAAATCAGCATTATCCTGTCTTAATATTAGTCTATATTCAGCTCTTGATGTCATCATTCTATAAGGCTCATTAGTACCTTTAGTGATTAAATCATCAATTAAAACTCCTATATATCCATCTGATCTTGTAAGTATCATAGGGTCTTTTCCTTGAACTTTTAAAGCTGCATTTATACCTGCAACTATCCCCTGTGAACCAGCTTCCTCATATCCTGAACTACCATTAATTTGTCCAGCACTAAAGAATCCATCTATATTTTTGAATTCTAATGAAGCTTTTAATTGTGTTGGATCAATACAATCATATTCAATTGCATATGCAGTTCTCATAACCTCAGCATTTTCAAGCCCTGGAACTGTCTTTATCATTTGAAGTTGAACATCCTCTGGAAGAGATGATGACATTCCTCCAACATACATTTCTTCAGTATCGTCACCTTCTGGTTCTATGAAGATTTGATGTCTTTCTTTATCTTGGAACCTCATTACTTTATCCTCTATAGATGGACAATATCTTGGTCCAACACCTTTTATACTTCCATTATACATAGGAGATCTATGTATATTATCTTGAATTACTTTATGTGTTTCAGCATTAGTATATGTTAACCAACATGAAACTTGATCTCTATCTATATTTTCACTTATAAATGAGAAAGGAACTATTTCCTCATCCCCTGGTTGTTCTATCATCTTAGAGAAATCAACACTTCTCTTATTTATTCTAGCTGGAGTACCAGTTTTAAATCTTCTAAGTTCTATTCCTAAATCTATTAGGGATTTTGAAAGTTCATTAGCATTGCTAAGTCCATTTGGTCCTTGGCTATAGCTTACATCCCCAATTATTATTCTACTTTGTAAGTATGTTCCACTTGTCATTATAACAGCTTTACACTCAAAAAATGCACCATTTTTAGTTAAAACACCTTTAACTTTTCCATCTTCAACTTCTACAGCAACTACTTCTAATTGTCTTAAGTGAAGATTTTCTTGGTTTTCTAAAACCTTTTTCATTCTTTCTTGATATTTCTTTTTATCAGCTTGTGCCCTTAGAGAGTGTACTGCAGGTCCCTTTGATGTATTTAGCATTTTAGATTGGATAAATGTATGGTCTATATTTACTCCCATTTCTCCACCTAAAGCATCAATTTCTCTAACTAGATGACCCTTAGCAGTACCGCCTATATTAGGGTTACATGGCATCATAGCAACAGAGTCTAATGTTAATGTACAAACTAAAGTTTTACATCCCATTCTAGCTGCTGCTAATCCAGCTTCGCAACCTGCATGACCAGCGCCTATAACAACTATATCATAACTTCCTGCATTATATCTCATATTTCATCATTCTCCTATTTTCCACAACAAAATTCTGCAAATATTTTGTTTATTAAGTCTTCTTCTAATTCTGCTCCAGTTATTTCTCCTAAAGCTCTTAAAGCAGATGTTACATAAATTGATACTAAATCTAAAAACTCATTGTTATTAAGACCGTTTAATGCTCCTTCTAAGTTCTCAGAAGTTCTGTATAATGCTTCCTTATGTCTTGTATTAGTTACCATTAAACTTTCAGCATCAATTGATCCATTAAAGAATAAATCTTTTATTTTACTCTTTAAATCATTTATTCCGAAACCAGTTTTTGCAGATAATTCTATCTTATTTTCTAAGTTATCCACAAGTTCTGAGGATAACTTTCTATCTAAGTCAACTTTATTTAAAAGTACTATGTATTTTCTGTCTTTAATGTATTCAATGATTTCTTTATCTTCAGCATCTAATTCTCTACTTGTATCTAGCATTAAGATAACTAAATCAGCCTCATTGATTTTTTCCTTAGACTTTTCCACACCTATTTTTTCTACAACATCCTCAGTCTCTCTGATTCCAGCTGTATCAACTAATCTAACTGGTATTCCATCTAAGTTTATGTATTCTTCTATTACATCCCTTGTTGTTCCTGCTATGTCAGTTACAATTGCTCTTTTTTCGTTTAATAGGGCATTTAGAAGTGATGATTTACCTACGTTAGGTTTTCCTACTATAACCATACTTAAACCATCTCTAATAAGCTTACCTTCATCAGCAGTGTTTATTAAGTCATTTACTTTATCTTTAAGACTTATAACATCATCTTTTACCTTAACAGGTATAGTTTCATCTGGTTCTTCATCGTCCTCTGTAAAATCAACAGCATATTCAATTAGAGCTAATATATCTAAAGCTTCTTTTCTAAGATTGTTTATTTCCATAGAAAGTCTTCCTTGGCTTTGAGTCATAGCTGATTTCATTGAAAGTTCTGTTTTAGCAGTTATTATATCCATAACAGCTTCTGCTTGACTTAAATCTATTCTACCATTTAAGAAAGCTCTTTTTGTAAACTCACCTGGTTCAGCAAGTCTAGCTCCTGCCTTTATTACGTTTTGTAAAACTTTATTAGTAGCCACAACACCGCCATGACAGTTTATTTCTACTGTATCTTCGGCTGTGAAGCTTCTAGGACCTTTCATAAAACTAACTATAACTTCATCTATAATTTCGTTATTTTCATCTATCATGTGACCATATCTCATTGTATATGGTTTTATATCTAATAAATCTTTTCCGTTTTTTCCTCTGAATATTTTATTTACAATCTCAAGAGCTTTATTTCCTGATACTCTAATTATAGCTATTCCACCTTCTCCTAATGCTGTAGCTATAGCAGCAATAGTATCGAATTCTTTCATAAGCTCCTCCTTTATAATTACATTCTCAAATTTGAACTAATATTGATTTTACCCAACAAAATAGAATAAGTCAAAATTTTAAATCATATTATTTGTGGCAAAAAATTATCTTTTTACTAAATCATTTAATAGATTACTTACTTAAAAATACTATCCAATAAATCCAATGCTATACTTAATAAAAAAATAAGATGAAAATAATATATTTCCACCTCATTTTTTAAAATTATCAATATTTTAACCCATTGATATAGCTATGTTTTTAATATTACTCACAAGTTATCCACAAGTTATCCATAGGTTATTGTGGATAAAAAAAAGAAAGCTTTAAGCTTTCTTTTTTATTTCTTTAATTCTACTACAACTCTTCTGTAAGGTTCTTCACCTTCACTAAAAGTTTTAACAAAATCATTATTCTGTAACTCTGAATGAATAACTCTTCTTTCATAAGGATTCATAGGTTCAAGCTTTAAGTTTTTTCCTGACTTTCTAACCTTATAAGCTATTTTATTAGCTAATCGCTTAAGAGTTTCTTCTCTTTTTTGTCTATAATTTTCAGTGTCTAAAACCACTCTTTTATATTTATCTTCTTTAGACTTATTAACAACCAAACTAGTTAAATATTGAAGTGAATCTAAGGTTTCCCCCCTATATCCTATAATGCTTCCCATCTTAGGGCCTGTAATATTTATCTTAACAGTATCATTACTTTCTTCAATATTAATTTCAGCTTTTACATTCATCTTTTCAAGAACTTCACTTAAAAACTTCTTAGTTTCTAAGATTCTATCTCTTTTCATTGTAACTGAAATCTTAGCAGGCTTAGTACCGATTAGATTAAAGAAACCTTTACTTCCTCCATCTATAACAGTAACCTCTACTTTATCTTCTGTAGTGCCCAACTGTCTTAATGCACTCTTTAAGGCCTCTTCAACAGTCTTACCAGTAATCTCAATTGTCTTCATACCCTTGTTTCACCACCTTAGAAAAATAAAATAAAATCTAATTACTTGCCATCTTTAGCTTCAGCGTTTAATTTTTCTCTTTTTTTCTTAGGTATAACAACTATAAAATATGTTTGGGCTATTTGAATTAAGTTACCTATTACCCAATATAATACTAGCATTGAAGGGAAATTGATTGACATTACCCCCATCATACCAGCCATTACAATGTTCATAGTAGTCATATTCATTCCACCTGTTGGAGCAGCTCCACCTGGGGTTTGAGTTGACTTTATCATTAATAATGATGATAAGTAAGTTGTAGCTGCTGATAATATTGGTAATATAAATGTTTTATCTGGTGCCCATAGATCCTTAAGCCATAAGAATGATATACCTTTTAACTCTGTTAATCCATAGAATACATAGTATAATGCGAATAATATTGGCATTTGTATTAATAGAGGTAAACAACCACTCATTGGATTTACGTTATTATCTTTGTAAAGCTTCATCATTTCTTGTTGAGCTTTTTCTGGATTATTCTTATATTTCTTTTGTAATTTAGATATTTCTGGTTGTATTTCTTGCATCTTTTGTTGTGATTTAGTTTGCTTTATATTTAATGGTAATACTATTAATCTTACTAATAAAGTTAATAAGAAAATTGCCATTACATATCCCGCACCTTCACTGAATATTCCTAATGAAGCAACAAAGCTGTGAATAGCTTGGAATATAATAGTGAATAAATCAGTTATCGGCTTTAAAATTGTCTGCAATATGTTACCCTCCTATATTTAAACCGTCTATATTTATTTGACAGGATCATATCCACCTTTACAAAGTGGATTACACCTTAATATTCTTCCTATACTCATAAATCCCCCTCTAATAGCACCATACTTTTGTATTGCTTCTAGTGCATATTGAGAACATGTTGGATAAAATCTACAACAAGGTCTCTTTAAAGGTGAAATATATTTTCTATAGAATTTAATCATTACTATGAACAATTTTTTCATTATCACGTAGACCCGCCTTCTTTATTAAATTATTCATGGCTTTTCCTACTTGCTTAAAATCTTTACCGTTTATAGCAACTCTAGCAATAAATACAAAGTCATAGCCTTCTTTAAGCTCACTAGAATTAAGTCTGTAATTTTCAAGTACAAGTCTTTTAACTCTACTTCTAATTACACTTTTTCCAACCTTTTTGCTAACTGAAACTCCTACCTTATTGAAACGTTCTCCATCCTTCGTAACATTTTTTCTGTTAGGAAAAACATAAAGAACTAGTAGATCATTAGCATAAGATTTTCCTCTTCTATAAACTGTTCTAAACTCATTGTTCTTTCTTAAACTTAGTAACATTTAAATTTGCTCTCCTTTTTTCTGCTTTTTGGTGCAGAAAAAGGCCACAAAATGCGGCCCTTATGCTGTTAATCTTTTTCTACCTTTTTGTCTTCTTCTCTTTAAAACATTTCTTCCAGATTTAGTTTTCATTCTCTTTCTGAAACCATGCTCTTTGCTTCTTTGTCTCTTTTTAGGTTGATATGTCATGAACATTTAAATACACCCCCTTCAACCAATATTTTATTCTAGTAAAAAGCTAAAAGCTTTTTTACTTATTTGCTAATTTAGGTTTTACTGTTTAATTATATCTTTCAAGTTGCCCTCTGTCAAGAAAATAACTCACTTAAAGATTTGTTATGTCTACCTTATTTTGCTTGTAAAATATATAAATAGAAAGTCATTACTTCCTTACTTTTAGTTTACTATAAAAACTCTTCTTTAATATACTAAGAAATAGCGTGCTAAAATCTTCTACTATTTTACCCTTAATATACTAATTTAATTACTTGCATCTTCCTCTTTTTAGATAAAGAAATTTATTCTTTATTATTTCCTTCTATAATATTATAGTTAGATAAATAAATTTATTTTTTAATTTAATACCAACTTTATAACTATAGTTATAAAGTTATCCACAAAATAAATAACAATTGTTATTAACTTTTATATTTATATAATTCTCTCCCTCTTTTTCTTATTTAAAACCATAATATCTTACTTTTCAATTCTGTTAAAAGTTTAAATTTCAACAGAGCTTGTACATATGTATTTGCCTAATTCTAAATTCTTATAAGTTTTTCACAAAATAAGTTATCAACAGCTGTTATTTTTGTGGATAACTTATTGAATCCCTCTATTACTTTATGTTATCATATTAATGCATTGTGAATAACTTTATTTCATTTTACAACTTATCCACACTTGTGAATAACCCTGTTGATAACTTGTATATTCTTTATATTCTATTATATTTATATTCTTTATAATTCTGTTATTTCAACAGTTTATTATGTTCTTAATTTTCAACAAGACTTCTTTATACTTCTTGTTGATATATTTTTTTTAATAGAAATTATCCACAATATCAACAGCCTGTTAATAAATTTATTCACACCATGTAAAGCAATAATCTAATATGTTAATTATATGTGCATAACTAAAATTTAAAATCATTTATGATTGGAGGATAGAAGATGGATGCCCAACTAAACAATCTATGGGAACAAGCGTTGAATATAATAAAAGGAGAAATCTCTGAAATAAGCTTTAATACTTGGATTAAGAGCTGTACTCCTATATCAATGTCAGACAATACATTGAAACTTTCTGTTCCTAATGAATTCACTAAAGGGATTCTAGATACAAGATATAAGGACTTATTAATTCAAGCTTTAAAGATAGTTACATCTAGAAGATTTAAAATAGAGTTCTACCTTGAATCTGATTTAGAAGAAGAGAAAGAGAATGAGGAAAAACAAAAAGAAGAAAAAAAAGAGAATACAAATGATGTCGATGGCTCTATAGTTGTAAGCGATGAAATGTCAGCTACACTAAATCCTAAATACACATTTCAATCTTTTGTCATCGGTAATAGTAACCGTTTCGCTCATGCAGCATCTTTAGCTGTTGCTGAGTCACCAGCCAAAGCCTATAATCCTTTATTTATATATGGAGGAGTTGGCCTTGGAAAGACTCACTTAATGCACGCTATAGGACACTATATTCTTCAAGAAAATCCTAAAGCAAAAGTAGTTTATGTGTCATCTGAAAAATTTACTAATGAGCTTATAAATGCTATTAAGGATGATAAAAACGAAGAGTTTAGAAATAAATATAGAAAAGTCGACGTTTTATTAATAGATGATATTCAATTCATAGCTGGTAAGGAACGTACTCAAGAAGAATTCTTCCATACTTTTAATGCATTACATGAAGAGAATAAACAAATAATTCTATCATCAGATAGACCACCAAAAGAAATTCCTACATTAGAAGATAGATTAAGATCTAGATTCGAATGGGGTCTAATTGCAGATATTCAAGCACCCGATTTCGAAACTAGAATGGCAATACTAAAGAAAAAAGCTGATGTTGAAGGGCTAAATGTACCAAATGAAGTTATGGTGTATATAGCTACTAAAATCAAATCAAACATAAGAGAATTAGAAGGCGCACTTATAAGAATAATAGCGTATTCATCTTTAACTAATAGAGATGTAAGCGTTGATTTAGCTTCTGAAGCACTTAAAGATATAATATCTAATAAAGAAAGTGCTCCAGTTACAATAAAAACTATTCAAGAATCTGTAGCAAATTATTATAATTTAAGAATAGATGATTTAAAATCACAAAGAAGAACTAGAAATATAGCTTATCCTCGTCAGATTGCTATGTATTTAAGTAGAAAGCTTACAGATATGTCTTTACCTAAAATAGGTGAAGAATTTGGTGGTAGAGACCATACTACAGTAATTCATGCTTACGAAAAAATTTCTGAGAATTTAAAGACTGATGAAGGTCTACAAAGTATGATAAACGACATTACTAAAAAGCTTACTCAAAAGTAATTAACAAAGTACATAATAACTGTATAATATCTGTGGATAACCTGTTAATTATTATGTTTATTATTTTTTACCTGTTATTTTGTTGTGGATAATTGTTCACAGTAATCTACAGGTTATCCACAAGCAAAAAATCTCTGTAAGCATTGATATATAAGAGGCTCAGAGGTTTATCCACAAATCCACAGGTACTATTACTATTATTATTATATATATTATCTATTAATATATCTATTATACAAAAATTCACACTGTGTATAACTTATGTGAATAAGTCCTAGAAGGAGGGTTTTAATTTTGATATTTACATGTGATAAAAATAAACTACAAGAATCTATAGCTATAGCTCAAAAAGCTATAACAGGAAAATCAACAATGCCTATATTAGAAGGTCTATACATAGAAGCTTCAGAAAATATAGTAACTATAATAGGATCAGACAAGGATGTTAGTATAGAAACTAAATTTGAAGCAGAAGTTAATGAACCAGGTAAATTAGTTGTTGATGCCAAAATCTTTGGAGAAATAATAAGAAAGTTACCTAATGATAAAATTAAAATAGAAACAGTTTCAGAAGAAGCTATAAGAATAACATGTCAAAAGTCTGTTTTTGATTTATTACACATGAATGCAGAAGACTTCCCAAGTTTACCTAAAATAAATGAGAACATGATCTTCTCAATAAACCAAGGAATTCTTAAGAATATGATAAAAGGAACATCTTTTGCTATAGCTCAAGATGAAACAAGACCTATTCTTCAAGGTATATTATTCGAAATTAAAGATTCTAAATTAAACTTAGTAGCTTTAGATGGATATAGACTAGCAATAAGAACGGAAGATATAGATACTAACAATACAATTAATGCTGTTATACCAGGAAAAACTTTAAATGAAGTTGCTAAGATATTAGATGACTCTGATGAAATAGTTAATATTACATTTACTCCAAATCATATATTATTTAATATGGGAGATACAAAAGTAATTTCTAGATTATTAGAAGGTGAATTTATAAAATACGATGCTTTATTACCAAAAGAACATAAGTTACAAATTGAAGTAGATAAACAAACACTTCAAAATGGTATTGAAAGAGCATCACTTATGGCTAAAGAAGGAAATAGTAACTTAGTTAAGTTTGATATAACTGATGAAAACATAGTAATCACATCTAATTCTCAATTAGGAAAAGTTAGGGAAGAGGTTACTATAAAATTGCAAGGAGATGAAATACAAATTGCATTTAACTCAAAATATCTTTTAGACGTTTTAAAAAATATGGAAGAGGATAAAATAGAATTAAGAATGACAAGTAGTATATCTCCTTGTATTATTAGAAATAAAAACAATGATTTATGCGAATATCTAGTTTTACCAGTAAGAATAGCAAGATAATTTAAACTTATTTTATAACTATGGTGAGTTTAGTATTACTAAACTCACCATAGACTATTTTTTATTTTATTTTTGAAAGGAGAAACAATGTATTTATTTTTAATATACATTGGGTGAATAATTATGCAAGAAGTAAAGATCAATACAGAATTTATAAAATTAGATTCATTTTTAAAATGGTGTGGAGCAGTTAGCTTAGGATCAGAAGCTAAAATGTTCATAATGGATGGAGAAGTTTTAGTTAATGGAGAAGTATGTACTCAAAGAGGAAAAAAATTAAGAGTTGATGATACTGTAGAGTTCAATGGTGAAATTTATAAGTTAATTTAAAGATACATAGCCTAAAGAACATAAGAATATGGTATAATTAAATATAGGTGTTTTTATGTATATAAAAAGTTTGCAATTAATTAATTATAGAAATTATGAAAATTTATCAATCAAGCTTTGTCCGAATGTAAATGTCTTTATAGGTGATAATGCACAGGGAAAAACTAATGTAATAGAAGCAATATATTATTGTGGATTTGCTAAGTCCCATAGAACTAATAAAGACAGGGAGCTAATAGAGTGGAATAAGGACAGAGCTTTTATAAGGTTAGATGTTCATAAAGATAGATTAGATAAAATCATAGATGTGAATATTTTAAAAGATGGAAAAAAAGCTATTAGCATAAATTCAATAAAGATAAGTAAAATTGGAGAATTAATTGGAACGTTTAACGTTGTTATGTTCTCTCCAGAAGATTTAAAAATAGTAAAAGAATCTCCTGGAATAAGAAGAAAATTTCTTGATATGGAACTTAGCCAATTAAATAAAAGGTATTATCATAATTTAGTTCAATACAATAAAGTTTTACATGAAAGAAACTTAGTTCTTAAAAATAAAAATGTAAATGAGGAAATGTTAGATATATATGATATACAATTGGCACAATATGGAGAGAATATTATTAAGACAAGATTAAAGTATATAGAACAGTTAAACAAATATTCTAAAGAAATTCACAAAGAAATAACTTCAGGAAAAGAAGAGATTGAATTTAAATATATTTCAACTGTAAAAGATTTAGATAATATTAAAGATTCTATGATAAAGCTATTAGAACAAAATAGAAAAAAGGATATAGATAAAAGAGCAACATCTATAGGCCCACATAGAGATGATTTTAATATATATTTAAATAATATAGATGCAAAGATTTATGGTTCACAAGGTCAACAAAGAACTAGTGTATTAACAATAAAATTTGCATCTTTAAAAATAATAAAAGAAATAACAGGTGAATATCCTGTGTTATTATTAGATGATGTATTGTCAGAATTAGATTTTAATAGAAAAAGATATGTTTTAACATCTATAAAAAACATACAAACAGTAATAACATGTACAGGAATAGAGGATTTAACCAGTTATTTAGATGAAAACTCAAAAGTATTCAGAGTTATAAATGGACGTATTCAATGTTAAAGGAGGAGTATTTGTGTTTTTACACTTAGGAGAGAATGTAGTAGTTCCAGTTAAAGATGTTATAGGAATATTTGATATTCAAACTGCTATGTATAGTTCAGATACTATACAATTCTTAAGAATGGCTGAAGAGGATGGATTCGTTGAAAGAATTACAGATGAAAAGCCAAAATCTTTTGTTATAGCTGAGATAGATAAAATGAGTAAAGTATATCTTTCACCTATTTCATCATCTACATTAACAAAGCGTACAGATATTAATTATAATCCTTAAATTTTTGAATAAAGATAAATTTAAGTTTATTAACTAAAGATTTATTTATTTTTAAAAAGTTTTTAGAAATATAGGATTGCCACATTATTTGGGAAGGGTTAACCCATATCCTTTAAATTAATAGATCTTAAATAATGTTTACGTTAAGTGTGAGGATCGAAGGAATTTCAACTAAGTTGTTTGAAATTATTCACGGAAGACCCTATAAAAGTTAAATTGCTGCTATATAGGAGGAGTTATATGTTGGAGCAAAACAATCAAAATTATGATGCTAGTCAGATTCAAGTCTTAGAAGGATTAGAAGCTGTAAGAAAAAGACCAGGAATGTACATTGGTAGTACTAGTTCTAGAGGTCTTCATCATCTAGTTTACGAAATTGTTGATAACAGTATTGATGAAGCATTAGCAGGATACTGTAAGAATATAAAAGTTTACATACACAAGGATAATTCAATTACTGTAGTTGATGACGGAAGAGGTATGCCAGTAGGAATCCATCCAAAGATGGGAAAACCAACTGTAGAAGTTATCATGACAGTTCTACACGCAGGAGGTAAATTCGGAGGAGGCGGATACAAAGTATCTGGTGGATTACATGGTGTTGGTGCATCTGTAGTTAATGCTCTTTCAGAATTATGTGAAGTAATTGTAACTAGAGATGGATATGTTTGGAAACAAATATATAAAAGAGGTGCTGTACTTACTGGTTTAGAGAAAATAGGAGAAGCTGAAGGAAGTGGAACTAAAGTTCACTTTAAACCAGATGTTGAAATATTTGAAGAAACTGAATATGATTTCGAAATTTTATCACAAAGACTTAGAGAGTTAGCATTCTTAAATAAAGGAATAAACATAACTCTTATTGATGAAAGAGGAGAGGAAATCAAAGAAGAAGTATATCACTATGAAGGTGGTATAAAATCTTTTGTAAGTTATTTAAATAGAAACAAAGAGGTTTTACATAAAGAACCAATTTATGTAGAAGGTCTTAAAGATGGTATTTCAGTAGAGGTTTCATTACAATATCATGATGGATTCAATGAAAATATCTTTACTTTTGCTAATAATATAGATACTGTTGAGGGAGGAACTCACTTAGCAGGATTTAAAACAGCATTAACTAGAGTAATGAATGATTACGCTAGAAGATTTGGCCATTTAAAAGATGCAGATAAGAATTTATCAGGAGATGATATCAGAGAAGGTCTAACTGCTGTTATTTCTGTTAAAATATCTGAACCTCAATTTGAAGGGCAAACAAAAACAAAATTAGGGAACAGTGAGGTTAGAAGTGCTGTTGATTCAATTTCAGGGGAAGGAATATCTACTTTCTTAGAGGAAAATCCTGAAGTTGGTAAAGTAATAATAGAAAAAGCTTTATTAGCATCAAGAGCTAGAGAAGCAGCAAGAAGAGCGAGAGAACTTACAAGAAAATCAGTTCTTGAAAGAAGTTCACTACCGGGTAAACTTGCTGACTGTTCATCAAAAGATCCAAAGGAATGTGAAATCTATATAGTTGAGGGAGACTCAGCGGGTGGATCTGCAAAGCAAGGAAGAGATAGAAAATTCCAGGCTATATTACCTTTAAGAGGTAAGATAATGAACGTAGAAAAGCAAAGATTAGATAAAATTTTAGGTTCAGATACTATAAGATCAGTGGTAACTGCTTTAGGGGCAGGTATAGGACCTGAGTTTGATATAGAGAAAATAAGATATAATAGAATAATAATCATGACAGATGCTGACGTTGATGGTGCTCACATAAGAACTCTATTATTAACATTCTTTTATAGATATATGAGAGACTTAGTTGAGCAAGGACACGTTTATATAGCACAACCACCACTATATAAAATTTCTAAAGGTAAACAAGAAAGATATGCTTACACAGATTCTGCTGCAGATGAAATAATAGCTGAGTTTGGTGGAAAAGATAGTAGCGTTAATGTTCAAAGATACAAAGGTCTTGGAGAAATGAACGCAAACCAACTTTGGGAAACTACTATGGATCCAGAATCAAGAGTATTGTTAAGAGCAGATATAGAAGATGCTATGGCAGCTGATGAGATATTTACAATTCTTATGGGCGATAAAGTAGAGCCGAGAAGAGAATTTATTCAGAAGAATGCTAAAAAGGTTAGCAATTTAGATATATAGTACTAATATGAGGTGAAGTACATGAGCTTTAATGAGGGAAAAGTAATACCCATAGATATAAATAAAGAAATGAAAAAATGCTACATAGATTATGCTATGAGCGTTATTGTTGGTAGAGCATTACCAGATGTTAGAGATGGTTTAAAACCAGTTCACAGAAGAATTTTATATTCAATGCAAGAATTAGGACTATATCCTGAGAAAGGATATAGAAAATGTGCCAGAATCGTTGGGGAAGTTTTAGGTAAGTACCATCCACACGGTGATACATCAGTTTATGATGCTTTAGTTAGAATGGCACAGGATTTCTCTTTAAGATATATGCTTGTTGATGGACACGGTAACTTCGGTTCTGTTGATGGGGACTCAGCAGCGGCAATGAGATATACAGAAGCTAAAATGAATAAAATAGCTTCTGAAATGCTTAGAGATATAAATAAAAATACTGTTGATTTTGCACCAAATTTTGATGGTGAGGAAAAAGAACCAGTTGTATTACCTTCAAGATATCCAAACCTTTTAGTTAATGGTTCATCAGGTATCGCAGTTGGTATGGCTACTAATATCCCACCACACAACTTAGGTGAAGTTATTGATGGAACTATAGCTCTTATAGACAATCCAGAGTTAACAAGCTTAGAATTAATGACATACATCAAAGGACCAGATTTCCCTACAGCTGGAATAATAATGGGTAAATCAGGTATAAGAGCAGCTTATGAAACTGGAAAAGGTAGAATAGTAGTAAGAGCTAAGGCTGAAATTGAAGAGGAGAATGGAAGACATAGAATCATAGTTACTGAACTTCCATACCAAGTTAATAAGGCTAAGCTTATAGAATACATTGCAGATCTTGTTAAGGATAAAAAGATTACTGGAATATCAGATTTAAGAGATGAGTCTGATAGAGAAGGTATGAGAATTGTTATAGAACTTAAGAGAGATGCAAATCCAAGTGTTACCTTAAACATGCTATATAAGCATACAAAGATGCAAGATACATTTGGTGTTATAATGCTTGCTTTAGTTGATAATGAGCCACAAATTTTAAATTTAAAACAAGTGCTAACTCATTATATAAATTTCCAAAAAGATGTTATAACTAGAAGAACTCAATTCGAGCTTAATAAAGCAAAGGAAAGAGCTCACATATTAGAAGGATTAATAATAGCTCTTGATAATATTGATGAAGTTATAAGAATAATAAGAGGATCTAAGACTACAGATATAGCTAGAACTACACTTATAGAAAGATTTGGTTTAAGTGAAAAGCAAGCTAATGCAATCTTAGAAATGAGACTTAGAAGACTTACTGGTCTTGAAAGAGATAAGATTGAAAATGAGTATAATGAGCTTATGAAGTTAATAGACTACTTAAATGCAATCTTAGCTAGTGAAGAAAGATTATTAGAAGTTATAAAAGAAGAGCTTCTAGAAATCAAAGCTAAGTACTCAGATGACAGAAGAACTCAAATAGAGAAACAAGAAAATGAAATAGATATAGAAGACTTAATACAAGAAGAGGATGTTGTAATAACTCTTACACACACTGGATACATCAAGAGAATTTCTTCAGATGTTTATTCAGCTCAAAAGAGAGGTGGTAAGGGAATACAAGCAATGACAACAAAAGAGGATGATTTTGTTGAAAATATACTTGTAACATCAACACATGCAAACTTATTATTCTTCACTAATAGAGGGAAGGTATATAAGATTAAGGCATATGAAGTACCTGATGCAGGAAGAACTGCTAAGGGAACAAATCTTGTAAATATACTACCTTTAGAAGCTGATGAAAAAATACAAACAGTTCTTTCAGTTAAGGATGTTCAAGAAGATGGATACTTATTCATGGGAACTAAACTAGGAATAGTTAAGAAAACTCGATTAGGAGACTTCAAGAACATAAGAAAGAATGGATTAATAGCCTTAAACCTTAGAGAAGGTGATGAACTTCTAAAAGCTAAAATAACATACGGAGATGCAGATATAATGTTTGTAACTCAAGATGGTAATGCTATAAGATTTAACGAAACAGATGTTAGACCTATGGGTAGAAGTGCATCTGGTGTTAAAGCTATCAGCTTAAGAGAAGGCGATGTTGCTGTTTGTATGGATATCGCTGTAGAAGGTGAAAAACTGTTAGTTGTAAGTGAAAATGGTTATGGTAAGAGAACTAACCTAGATGAGTATAAGGTACAAAATAGAGGTGGAGTAGGTCTTATAACATATAAAGTATCAGAAAAGACTGGTAAAGTTGTTGGAGCTACTGTATGTAAAGAAGATGATGAACTTATGCTTATAAATAACCAAGGGGTAGCTATAAGAATAAATGTAAGTGGAGTTTCAGTTACAAGTAGATCTGCAATGGGTGTTAAACTTATGAGAACTCTAGAAGATGAAGCAGTAGTAACTATTGCAAAAATATCTGGGGATAATGGAGAAGAGGAAGAAGAATCAACTTTATTAGACCAACTAGAAAGCACAAATGAAATTGCAGAAGAAGTAGCTACAGAGGTTAAAGAAGAGGAAAACTAATATAGTTTTAAATTAGCTCTGATGTTTTTATAGCATCAGAGCTTTTTTTTATAGAAATTTATATGTTTATTAAATTAAATAATAAAAAATGAGTTGAATTAAAAGAAAAATATAATATTAATAAAATAGAATTTGTTGAAGATATTTGAGATTAAAGTAAGAAAAATAGGCTATAAGCATAGATAAAAGAGAAATTAAGATATAAACTTTACCTAGTGTATCAATAATTAAATATATGAGTAAAATAAAGAAAATAAGAGAAAATACAGCTTAATTTATTAAAATGAAGTGAAATAAAAATGTGGATTAGAAGGTATGTGATAAGATATTACTTGTCGCTGACGAACAGCAACAAACAAAAAACAAAACTTGGGAAACAAGTTAAAAAAGTTTTTTGAAGAAAAATGTTGACAAAGTTCGAAAGTGGTGATAAACTAAAG
>NZ_JAPCKJ010000006.1:0-220777 GCF_034439435.1 Clostridium sp. LIBA-8841
TAATAATCTGGTGATGATGTTCTTTAGGGTAACACCCGTTCCCATTCCGAACACGACGGTTAAGCCTTTAGAAGCCGATGGTACTGCACGGGAGACTGTGTGGGAGAGTAGGTGGTCGCCAGGTCAGTATTCCTCGATAGCTCAATGGTGGAGCACTCGGCTGTTAACCGATAGGCTGGAGGTTCGAGTCCTCTTCGAGGAGCCAAATCTAGTGATGATGCGTTTAAGGGTAACACCCGTTCCCATTTCGAACACGACGGTTAAGCCTTTTACGGTCGATGGTACTGCACGGGAGACTGTGTGGGAGAGTAGATGGTCGCTAGGTAAGATAAAGCTTGAATTTTAATTCAAGCTTTTTTATTTTGTAATTTATTAAAATATCCACATGAAAGCCTTGATTTTTTTAGTTGAGTTTTTCTGTGGATATTTTTATTTTGAAAATTATCCACAGAATTTAAAAATTAAAAAATAAATTATTATTGTGGATAATTTTTAGAGAATTAATTACTCGTCTTAAAATATGTGATATTTAATATAACAAACTTTAAGAAAAGTAGAACTAGTATAGCTTTATAGCTTTTTTCAAAAACAAATAATAGTAAGGGATCTTTAGTTTAATTTGAAACTTTTATTGGATACTTTAAAGGCCTTTATTAAAGTGAAATAAATCAAGAAAGACAATATAAAAATAAAATAGGTTCAATTTTAAAAGTGTTATTTAAAATTTATAATAAAATTTTGTTGATAAAATATAATTAACTTTATCTGTTGATAACTTTTTAAATAAATTTATCAACAGGATATAATTAATTTAAATAAAACAAATTAAATGAACAAATTTAGGCTATAAGAATATAATAAAAATATAAGTAAGTGTCTTTTGAGCTAAGTAGATTTTCACTACCAAAAAAGTATTTTATTAAATACAATTAATAATATGTCTATAAATAGATGTTTTTTTGATATGATATTGTATTTTTTAGTAGATATTAATAGAATAAATATATTTTTATAAAAAAACATATAAAATTTTTAAAAAATATATTGACATAGTATAGATATATCTATATAATTAATACTTGTGAAGAGCAATTGCTCTTTGGTGGTAAGGCTCGATAGCTCAGTCGGTAGAGCAGAGGACTGAAAATCCTCGTGTCGCTGGTTCGATTCCTGCTCGAGCCACCAGTGTGGCGCTATAGCCAAGTGGTAAGGCAGAGGTCTGCAAAACCTTTATTCCCCGGTTCAAATCCGGGTGGCGCCTCCATAAAAAACCTCAGTAACTTTACTGAGGTTTTTGCTTTGTAGAAATTTACATATACACACTAAATTTTATTCCAAACACTAAGGATTAAGTGGATTTATCTTTGATAAATCCACTTTTTTCATTTTACTAGTATTTTATTATTAGTTTTTCTTTAGCTGGATCAAATAATATAGAAGAGCCAATAGGTAGACTTATATTAGGATAATCATGTCCAAAAGGCATATTATATATTATTGGCTTATTATAAGGTAATAATATTGAAATGATAGTATCTAGTGCTTTAGGATTATAAGGTGTAAAGTAACCTATTAAAAAAGCTCTACATGAATCTAACTTCCCAGAAAGCTTTAGTTGCATCATAGATCTATCTATAGCATAGTTTTCTTCATTTATATCCTCAATCATAAGTATTTTATTTCTAGTATTTATTTCATAAGGAGTTCCGAGAGAACTACATAGCATTGTTAAATTTCCTCCACAAAGAGTTCCTCTAAACAATTCTTTATTTATTATCTTAAAATTTTTAGTAGATATGTTAATTAAATTATTTTCATCAGTTAGCATTGATAGAAAACTATTTTTAGTTAATTCATCTGAGTTGATTTTAGAATTTATCATTGGACCATGAAATGTTATTAATCCTGTTTTTTGTGATATATAGTTTAAGAGAAGAGTTAAATCGCTGTAGCCACATAAAATTTTAGGATTTTTCTTTATTAATCCAATATCTAAATAAGGTAACATTCTTATACATCCATAACCACCTCTATAAGCTACTATTGCTTTTACATCTCTATCTTCAAACATTCTCATTAAATCTTCAGCACGCTCTTCATCTGAGGCAGCTAAGTAATCATTTTTCTTTCTTAGATATTTTCCTTCTTTAATCTTAAAGCCTAGATTTTTAAATGAAGATATATTGTAGTTTATTACATCATAGTTATCTCCACTGGCAGGAGAAACAACACCGATAGTATCTCCGATTTTGAGTTTTTGAAATTTCATCATAAAACCTCCTAAAAAAATAGAGAGCAAAATTGCTCTCAATACTCTTTTAGTTAATTATATGCTTAAATTTTTCTATGTTTACATGTGATTTAAAACATATCTTTTTTATATAATATAAATGCTATTACACCACAAAGTATTATAGATAGGGACATAACTATAAAAAATCCATTTGGATGGTGTAATAATGGTATATAGTCAAAGTTCATTCCATATATACCAGAAATAACAGTTAATACTGACATGAGTATTGTAACTGAAGCTAAGAATTTCATTACTATATTTAGATTATTAGAAATAACAGAAGCAAAGAAGTCCATAGTACTGCCTAAAATGTTACTATATATTTCAGTCATTTCAATAGCCTGTTTATTTTCTATTATTACATCTTCTAAAACATCTTTATCTTCTTCATATCTTTGAATAACATCAAGCTTTAACATCTTTTCTAATGTTATTTCATTAGATTTTAAAGATGTTGAAAAATATACTAATGATTTACTTAATGAGTGCAACTGAACTAACTCTCTGTTTTTCATAGATTTATGAAGTCGCTTTTCTATCATAATACTCTTTTTATCAATTTGTCTTAAGTACAAAAGATAATATGTAGAAACTCTATTTAGAATTTGTAAAATAAATCTTGATTTTTTAAAAGAGTAAAAATTACGAACTTTATTTGAAGAGAAGTCGGTTAATACCTTACTATTTTTTAAACATACAGTAATTAATTCATTTTTAGTATGAATTATTGCTAGTGGATAAGTATCATATGTTAAGGAGTTATCCTCCATTTCTGTAAAAGGAATATCGACTATTATTAATATAAAATCTCCTTCCATTTCTATACGAGAAGTTTCTTCATCATCTAAAGGTGCTCTTAAAAATTCTAAAGGAACTCCAGTTTTTTTAGAAATAAGAAGTAACTCTTCTTGAGAAGGTGCTATTATATTAATCCAACAACCTGGTTCAAGGGAATCAATTTTCTTTAAAGTCCCATCATTTTCACTTAAAGATTTATATATCTGAATCATTTTATCCCTCCCAAAGTATTAAGTTATATTAATGTTCCAATTACCATTAAACAAGTTATTTAAGATAAAATCAAGAGAATTTTTACAAATAATTTATATATAATCAAGAAAGCAACAGAAATAATGAGGTACAAGCAATACAATTGATATAAACTTTAAATATGAAGAATTAAGATTAAAATTAATAAAATTTTGCCCTTACCTAGGTAGAATTAATTTATGAAAATTAGTATAATGTGTTTTGTTTATAATATTAAAAGTCGGGGGATTTTTAAATGGGCACTATGCACAAGGAAATAGTCAAAAAAAGAAGGGATGTAGCTATTGTAATTAGTATAATTTGTATGAGTTTAGCTATAAGCCTATCGAATTTCTTGGGAAATTTTAAATTTGAATCTTTTAGAGCAGAAACAATAACAGATCCAATATTTTTAGTTTTAACATTAGTTATATTCTTTAGAGAATATAGAAAATGTAATACAAGCTATAAATACTCTATTGTAGCTAATCAACTAATGATTCATAAAATGAAATCTAATGAGCAATCAACATTAGAAAATGTTAAGATAAATAATATTGTTTACTTAGGAAAAGATGATTCTAAAAAAGAAAAAGAATTTAAAACTTCTTCTTGTAGGAAATATGTTTGTAGTTTATTAGATTTAACAGGTCATTATTGTTGTATATATAAAAAGGATGACAGATATCATAAATTCTATTTTAAGCCAAGCAAAGAGCTTGTTAATAAATTAGAAAAGAACATAGCTAGTTAATAAAAAAAGAGAGTTTTAAGGCTCTCTTTTTTTAATATAAATTTTCTTTAGATAGATTAAATGTTTCTTTAACCTCTGAAAGTAAGAAATCACTTTCTATAAGATCTAAAGCTGTTGAAATAAGTGCATAAGAAGCTGAGAGTGCCTGTTCTTGAGCAAAGCCTGATATTGTTGCATCAGCAAATTCTTTAGTTCCATATTTAATATTTATATTATCAACTATGTTCACATAAGGATGTATGCAAGGGACTTTATGACTTACAGTGCCTAGAGAAAGGCCTGCATCTATATCTCTTGGTTTTCCTATATTTATTATTCCGTTTTCTTTTAAGTTATGGCTATACAATCTATTTAATATTTGATTTGATAAAAGCTCCTCATTTGGAGGTTCATAAAGTTCAACACAACCTTCTAAATTCATAGTATCAGAAATACAAGAAACTATATTTCTAATTTTCTTTTCTATACATTTTGCAGTTTCTGTATTCTCCGCTCTTATATATAGTTTACCTTCTGATTCAGTAGGCCTTAAAAGCGGAGTAACACCACCTTGAGATAAAATAGCATGTATGTTAGCTTTTTTGCAAAATCCTTTAGATAAAGCGTTTATTACGTTAAAAGTTAACATAGTACCATCTAAAGAGGTAAAACTATCAAAATCTAAAAAGCTTAATCCATCATGTCCTTTGAAAGTTACTTTTAAGGGAATAATTGCTTTAGATGTACCACTTTCAGAAGTGGTTATGTCTGGATGAGCTGTTAATACTACATCTATATCATCAAATATACCTTGTCTAACAAAAGTTGATTTAGTTCCACCTAAATACTCTCCAGGGCATCCTATTAACACTACGGTTCCACCAGACTTTTCAATAACTTTACTTAGACCTAGAGCACTTGTAATTGATATTGTACTAAGAAGATTATGACCAGTTATATGGCCACATTTAGATTTAATAGCGTCATATTCACATAAAAAGCATATTTTAGGGTATCCATTTCCTTTTTCAGCATAAAAAGCAGTATCTAAATCTAAAAATCTTTCTGTTACTTTAAAATCTCTATCTCTTAGGAAATTACATATATATTTACAAGCATCATATTCTTTATAGCTTTCTTCAGGGTTATCATGTAGAAATTTGCAAAGATTAAATAAGTCTTCTTTTTCTGTAGATAAATAAGAAATAACTTCCTGTCTCATTGAAAAACCTCCTAAATATTTATAACTTTAGTTTGTGCTACAATGAAAAAAATATTTATTTTTATTTACTTAAATATTTTCCTAGCATAGTATGTATAGAAAAATACTATTTGGAAAAAATATAGAAAAACAGAATTTTAAGGAGTGTTATCTATGAGTAAATCAATTTGTATAATTTGTGGAAAAGAAGGCTGTGGTATAATGATACGAGGAAAATTAATATGCACAGAATGTGAGAAAAAAGCTATAAGTTGTGATGTAAATAGCGAGTTTTATGAGTTTTATAAAAATAGATTAAAAGAAGAAATTTATAAGAAAAAATTAGGATAAATAGAGGAGAGGATAGCGTTGAAAAATATTCCTATAATTAATGGAATATCAAGTTACTTAAAGGAAGAAATAATCCCTTTCTCAATGCCTGGTCATAAGATGGGAAGAGGATTTAAGGGATTAGAAGAAATATTTTTACAAGGTGATTTAACTGAGGTTGAGGGATTAGACAACCTTCAACATCCAGAAGGAATAATTAAGGAGGCTGAAGATAAACTTTCTAATCTATATAAAAGTAAGAAAAGTTATTTTTTAGTCAATGGAAGTACTTGTGGAAATTTAATAATGATATTTTCTTTATTTAAAGAAGGGGACAAAATTTTAGTTGAAAGAAATTGTCACAAAAGCATTATGAATGGAATAATAATGAGAAAGCTAAAACCGGTTTTCATAAACAATATATTTCATTCAAAATTAAAAGCACCAGTTGGAATAGATTTAAATCATTTAAAGAGTCAAATAGATTTAAATAAAGATTTAAAAGGAATAATATTAACATATCCTAACTATTATGGAATTGGGGTAAATATAGATGAAACAGTAAAAATAGCGAGAGAATCTAATTTGAAAATTGCTATAGATTCAGCTCATGGTGCACATTTTGGATTTAATAAATCTTTACCAAAAAGTGTACAAGAATTAAAAGTTGATATGGTGGTGATGAGTGCTCATAAAACATTGCCAAGCTTAACTCAAACTGCTTGGATCCATGTTAATGATGAAAGATTTATTGAGGAAATAGAGTTTTATAAAAATGTATTCATGAGTACTAGTCCTTCTTATATGTTCATGATGAGTTTAGATTACTCAAGGAATTTTTTAGAGGAATATGGTGAAGAATCTTATGATAGATTACTTAAAGTAATAGATGATTTTAAGAAATTAGTTAAGGACTTATCATATTTTAAAATATTAGATAAAGAATTTTTAATTAATGGATTAGAAAAAAATATTAAGATAAATGATATTAAAATAGATAGAAGTAGAATAGTAATAAATCTAGAGAAAAACTTAAATGGAAATAAACTATTAGATTATTTAAGAAGCAAGAAAATACAATGTGAAATGAGTGATAATAAGAATGTTGTTTTAATACCATCACCATTTAATACAGAAGATGACTTCAGAGTTTTAGAAGAAGCTTTAAAGTCATGTGATATAAAATGCTTAGAAGATGAAGAAGTAGATTTTTATTTAACAGATTTACCTAAAAAGAGTTTAGAACCTTTTGAGGTATTAGATGCAGAATATGAGAGAATTAGTATAGATAAAACACTAGGGAAAATAGTAGCCGAAAGTATAGTTCCATATCCACCAGGGGTTCCTATGCTTGTTATGGGAGAAATAATAGAGGAAAAGCATATTAATTTGATTAATGAGTATAGAAAAAATAGGGTAGATTTAATAGGTATAAAGGATAATAAAGTGAAAGTTATAAAGCAAGATTAGAAGTAATTAAAATATTAGGATCTGTTTTGGGTAAATGTTGATTTTAAAACATAGTCAAATATTAAAGATTACAAAATGATTATGAAGAATATTAGATAAGATTCAGTAGGTTGTATCAATTTTATTTATAAAATTTGGTACAGCCTTTTTAATGTATATAATAACTTTAATCTTGTATAATTTGATATAATAATCTGTGGATTAAGAAGATTAAGATTAGGAGTTATTATAGAATTTGATATAATAGCTTTGATATAAATTAGAAAAATTAAATGTTTTATATAGATTGGAGTAGTTATGGGTAAGATATTTTGCATAATGGGGAAAAGTGGCTCAGGTAAGGACACTATTTTAAAAGAAATAAATAAAATAGAAGATTTAAATCTAAAAACTATAGTTACATATACAACTAGACCTAAAAGAAATAATGAAACAGATGGTGTGGAATATTTTTTTATAGATAAAAAAAAGTTAGATAGTTTTGATAAAGAGGGGAAAATAATAGAGTGTAGAGTTTATGATACTGTGCATGGAAAATGGTATTATTCGACTATAGATGATGGTCAAATAGACTTAGAAAATAACAATTATATAGTTATTGTGACTTTAGAAGCTTACTCTGAGTTTAGAAAGTATTTTAGTGATGAAAAGCTTATTCCTCTATATATAAATTTAGATGATGGCATTAGGTTAGAAAGAGCTTTAAAAAGAGAAAGAGAACAAAAAAATCCTAATTACAATGAGATGTGTAGAAGATTTTTAGCTGATAATGAAGATTTTAGTGAAGATAAATTAATTAGTAATAATATAATTAAGAAATATGATAATTACGACTTGAATAAGTGTATAAATGACATATCAGAAGTTATAAGAAAACTTTCTAAATAAAATGGGGTGGGAAATATGAAAAATGCATTAAAATTAACTCTTGTTGGATTTTTAATAATATTAATAGGAATATATTTAGCTGTTTCAAGTATTGATACATATGGAGTAAATAAAATATTTACTGTAGTAGGAGCGATTTTAGCTGCTTTAGGTATAAAAAGTATAAAGTAAAATCAGATAATTTTCATATTTAATATATAAATTTTTAAATAAAGAGTAAATTATATAAGTTATGAAATTAAACCATTAAGAAGGTTTGGTTAAGAGTAATAAATAATGATATAATTATTTAAAACATAATTTTGAAATTAGGGTAGAGAAGGTAAGGAGGGCGTGTTATGAAATTGGTAATATCTATAGTACAGGATGATGATGCTTTAGATTTAGTTGATGCGTTAAATGAGAAAGGTTATAGTGTAACTAAATTAGCTACAACTGGTGGCTTTTTAAAGTCAGGTAATACTACACTTTTATCTGGGGTTCAAAAAGAAAAGGTTGATGACGTAATAAAGATAATAAAAAATATATGTGAGACAAGAAAAGGCGTTGTAAGTGGACCTACAACTGTTTCAGAACCAGGAGCAGTATATATACCATATCCTATGGAAGTTCAAGTTGGAGGAGCCACAATCTTTGTTGTTGATGTAGATAAATTTATAAAGATTTAAAAGTAGAAAGGGAAGTGCATAAATGATAGGTCACAATAAAATTAGAGATAGATTTAATAAAAGTGTAAGTAAAAATGCACTTTCCCATGCTCATTTAATTATTGGTGAGGATGGAATAGGAAAAAGTCTTTTAGCAGATGAATTTGCTTATAAGATTTTAGGAATACCATCGCAGAGAGAACATGTTGATATTGTTCATTATAAATCTGAAAAAGCATCATTTGGTGTTGATTTAGTAAGAAGTATAATAGAAGAGGCAAATAAAAAACCTTACGAATGTGATAAAAAGGTTATAATAATTCATAATGGAGAAAAGCTTACTGTGGCAGCACAGAATGCTTTATTAAAGACCATAGAAGAACCTCTTGCTGGTATTTTTATAATAATTTTAAGTAGTAACGTTGATTCTATATTAGAAACCATAAGATCTAGATGTCAAATACATAGATTAGCACCTCTTAGCAAAGAGGAAATTAATTTATATATAAATAAAAAATTTAATGATATAGATAGTGAATTAAATAGAACTCTTATATCTTTTAGTGAAGGCATACCTGGAAGAGTTGATAAATTCATGAATGATGATATTTTTAAAGAAATAAGAAATACAGTTATAGAAATGTTAAAGGATATTGGTCATGGAAAAATAGATGTACCTATAAAATATTCCGATAAATTTTATAGCATGAAGGGAAATGAAGAGGAAATATTAGAGGCTATAACTATTTTTGCAAGGGACTCAATTATATTTAAGGAAATAGAAAATAATTCATCCATTATAAATGGAGATAAGATAGATGAGATTAGAGAGATTGCTAACAATCTATCCTATAATAAATTAAATAGGATAATAAAAGTAGTTAATGAGGCCAGAAATAATTTGAAAAGTAATACTAATTTATGGCTAACTTTAGATAGTATGCTGATTAGTATATTGGAGGAATAAAAAATGATTGAAGTAATAGGAGTCAGATTTAAAAAAGCTGGTAAAATATATTACTTTGGACCTAATGGTATAGAAATAAAAAAGGGTCAAAACGTAATTGTTGAAACTGCTAGAGGTGTTGAATTTGGAGAATGTGTAATTGGTATAAGAAAAATTAGCGAAGAAGATATCGTTGCACCATTAAAATCAGTATTAAGATTGGCTACTGAGGAAGATATAAATAAGCATAAAGAAAATAAGGCTAAGGAGACGGAAGCTTTTGAAATATGCTTAAATAAAATAGAAGAACATAATTTAGTAATGAAGTTAATAGATGTTGAATATACTTTTGATAATAATAAGGTTATATTCTATTTTACTGCAGAAGGTAGAGTTGATTTTAGAGAATTAGTAAAAGATTTAGCAACAATATTTAAAACAAGAATAGAGCTTAGACAGATAGGGGTTAGGGACGAGGCTAAAATGATAGGTGGACTTGGACCATGTGGAAGACCTCTTTGTTGTTCAACTTTCCTAGGAGATTTTGCTTCTGTTTCAATAAAGATGGCTAAGGAACAGAACTTATCATTAAATCCAACTAAGATTTCAGGAATTTGCGGAAGACTTATGTGTTGTTTAAATTATGAACAAAGCACATATGAAGAAATTAGAAAAGAGCTTCCTAAAGTTGGCTCAATAGTTGAAACTGAACTTGGAAAAGGGGAAGTAATAGCTAATAATATTTTAAAGGAATTAGTAAGAGTTAAATTACCAAGAAAGAATGAAGAATTTATACAAGAGTTTAAAATGTATGATGTAAAATTAATTTCAGGTAGTTATGAAGATGAAGTTGAGGATACAAATATCAGATTAGAAATTACTGATGAAGCTGATAAGGCTTTAATTAAAAACCTAATAAAAGACAACTAAAAATATATTTCTTATACGGTATGGGGGTATTCTTTAGCATATTAATTCTAATTTTACTAGAATAAGCTAAATATGCTTAAAAGAGATATTAAACACTTTAAAAGTTGAAAGAAATATGATAATATAAATATGGTATTTTTATACCAACATTTTAGGAGGTGTTTTATTATGGCATACAAAATATTAGACACATGTGTAAGCTGTGGAGCATGCGCTGCTGAGTGTCCTGTAGACGCAATATCACAAGGAGATACTCAATTCGTTATAGATGCAGATACTTGTATCGATTGCGGAAACTGCGCTAATGTTTGTCCAGTAGGTGCACCAGTTCAAGAATAATATTATTAAAGATCATCTTCGGATGATCTTTTTTTTGCAGCTTTTTTAGCTGCTTTTTTTTATGTTTTAAATTAATTTTTGAATAAATATAGGTAAGCAATGGAAAAATATAATGATAATAATGGCAGGAAGGGTGAGTATTTTGAAACTTAAGGATTTAAAAGTACTAGAAGGGAGAAATATTAAGGGAGCGGAAAAACTTATTTTTATAGATATAGGTGAATCAGAAAGAAAAAGATTATATTGGTTAATAAGCGATTACGAATTTATATGTAGACAAATGAATGTTGAGGGAACATTAAAGGATGCTATATATGATGAGTTTGGTGGCAAAGCTTGGTTAACTTATTCCAACAAAGAATTGGCTTTATTTATAATTGAAAATTTAGTTGATGAAGTAAGTGCTGATGACTTATTGAATAATGCGGTATCAAAGAGACAACGACTTTGGGAGTATCATTTATTAGAGGAATGTTCAAAAAAAGGAATAGATGCTTTTAAGGTTGAAGATGAAGTAGTTGTTGGTTATGGAGTTAACTCTAAAAGAATAAGTCAAGATGACTATGAAAATAAGAATTACAATTTGAATTTAAATAATAAAGGAAATATTCCTATAATATCTATAACAGGAACTAATGGAAAAACATCAACTTCAAGATTAATTTATAAGGGTTTTGAAAATTTAGGGTATTTTAGCGGGTTAGCTATGACTGGTGGCGTCATTATAAATAAGGAGTTTGTAAAAAAAGGAGATACTACTGGATTTTATAGTGCTAAAAAGGTTCTTACCAATCCAAAAGTCCAGGTTGCAGTTTTAGAAACTGCTAGAGGAGGAATAGTAAGAAAAGGCTTAGGATTTAAAAATTCTAAGGTTGCCATAATAACTTCTTTAAGTGATGATCATATAGGCTCTGATGGCATAAAAAATATAAATGACTTGATGGCTCTAAAAATAATTACTACTAAAGAAGTTTTGCCAGAAGGAAAAGTAATAATCAAAGCTGAATCAAAGCTTTATGAAGCTTTGAAAATGAAAGGCAATTTAGTTTTATTTAATTTTGAAAGAAATGAGTGGATTGATGAACATATAAAAAATCAAAAGGAAGCCTGGTATGTAGAGGATGAAAATATAATATATTATGATGGAAAAAATAAAAATATAGTTTCTAAGATAAAAGATTTTAAATTCACTCATGAAGGAAAATCAAAAACAAACATAAATAATGTTTTAGTATCCATAGCGGCTATATTTACTATTCATGAGAATTTAAGTGAGGTAGTTCATGCTTTAAAAGATGTAGAGTGTGATATTAATAATAATTTAGGAAGACAAAATATTTTAGATATTGGAGATTTTAAAATTATATTAGATTATGGTCATAATCCAGAAGCTTTTGAAGAAGTATTCTGTTTAGCTAAGAATCTGAAAAAGAATAATATTATTTCAATAGTGTCTTCTCCAGGAGATAGGCTTGATGAATACATAAAAGAGTTAGGAAGAATAGCTGGAAAAAATTCAGATACCATAATAATTAAGGAAACTTTTGATAGGAGAGGAAGAAAAGATTTAGAGTTAACTAATTTGATAAAGAGTGGTATAGAAGAAACCTCTAATAAATCAGTAGAAGTATTATCAATAGTTGATGAGGAAAAAGCAGTAGAAAAGGCACTATCAATAGCTAAAAATGGAGATGTTATAGTGGATTTTACCCAACATTTAGATGTGGTAATACCTGTGATAAATAAGCATTTAGATAAATTAGGAGAAGGAATAATAGATGTTGATTTGAAAAATTATCATTAACAAAAAAGGCTATATCAAAGTCCTATCATGAGGGCGTTTGATATAGTCTTTTTATATCATATCTTCTGACGTAAGTTCCAATATTTTTATAGTTGTTTTATCAGGAAGTGATTCTGAATTTACAGAAAGAATTTCGTTATGTGTTATTTTATAATCCTTCATTTGCATAAGAAAATTATCTAAAGTATTCAAGTAAAAACTTAATTTTTGAGTTTTATAGTGCATTGGAATTACATAGTATGGATTTATATCTAAAATAACCTTTTTTAGATTTTCTATAGAAATAGTTAGGTGTTCTCCAACTGGTACAAATAAAATATCTATATGGCCTAATTGTCTTACTAATTTTGGAGAGAGTATATGGCCTAAGTCACCTAAATGACAGAGTGATATATTATCGCAAAGAATCTTAAATATAAAGTTTTTATCTCTTTTTAACCCAAAGCAATCATCATGAAAGGAAAGAAAGGATTTAATTTTACAAAAGCCGTTTTGATAATCTACTAAATCTGTTAAAACTTTTGCCTCACTATTTATATATTTTGTACAATTATGATCAAAGTGCATATGGCTTATGGTTACAACATCAACTTCTCCTTTATAAGGTACGTAACCTATATCTATATCAAAAGGATCTATTAATATACGTTTTCCTAAATTAGTTTTTATTAAAAAACAAGAATGACCTAACCAATAAATATTCATTAAAAATCCTCCTATAAAAATTATTTATATTGTTGACACATATAATAAAAATAAACATAAAATATAAAAATAATTTTTTTAAAAATTAAAACTGTTTAAAAAATATTTACAAAAACAATAGATGAGAGTAGATGTATTACATTGATTAAGTAAGTTAAATGTATTAATATATATTGTATATTAAGGTCAGTAAAGGTCAAATTTTGAGGAGTGATATATATGGCTAAGTTATCAGATTCAATAGAATATTTTCTAAAGGATCTATTAGAACAAACAGAAGATAACAATTTAAGAATAAGAAGAAATGAGTTAGCGGACAAATTTAAATGTGCACCATCTCAAATAAATTATGTTTTGACAACAAGATTTACTTATGAAAAAGGATATTTAATCGAAAGTAGAAGAGGTGGTGGAGGATATATTGTTATTAAAAAGGTAGTCCATGAAGTTCATGCTGATAGAAGAGATTTAATATATGGTGAAATTGGTTCAGGAATTACATATCATAATGCAGCCGCAATTGTAGATAACTTACTTGAACATAATATTATAGATGAGAAATCAGCAAATCTTACTAAAGTTGCGATAAATGATAGAACCCTTCAGAATTCTAAGAATATAAATGAAACAAGGGCAGGTATTTTTAAGGCTATGCTTATGGTGTTATTGAAGTAATTTTATAGGGAGTTGAGAAATTTGCTTTGTGAGAGGTGTTATAAGAATAATGCAACAATTAAGTTAGTAAAAGATACTGATGGTAATAAAGAATGTATAATGCTTTGTGATAAATGTGCAGTTGAAATAGTAAGTTCTTCATTAGAAGATGATGATATTAGTTTAGAAGAATTTTTAATGGATTTAAATAATTATATAGATTGTATTAATGAAATAATAGAAGCTGAAGAATTCATTTGTGTCAATTGTGGAACGGAATATATGGATTTTCAAGAGCATAAATTACTGGGGTGCGAAAAGTGTTATGAAAGCTTTAGAAAAAATATAGGATTTTTATTAGATTCAGAAGAAGCAAATGTTAAGCATATTGGAAAACAGCCTAAAAGAATAAAAAAGAATCTTAAAAAAATAGAGATATTAAATTTAGAAGAGAAACTGAAAATTAATATACTTAAAGAGGAATATGAGAATGCTATTATTACTAAAGAAAAGATACATGATTTGAAAAAAATTGTGGAGGAGGATAGTAATAATGATTCAATGGATTAGTCCTCAAGATAATAAGAGTATAGTCATTGCATCAAAAGTGAAAATATTAAGAAACATAAAGGGAATTAAATTCACATGTCTTCTAAAAGAAGAAGAGTTTAATAGTGTTGTAGAACCTGTTTTAAAACAGTTAGAAGATATTAAAATTCTAGATAAATGCTACGTATTAAGATTAAAAGACGATAAAGAAGAATTAGTAAATTACTATAAAGAGAATTTTGGCTTAGTAAAAGAATTTTCAAATAAAGATAATATAGTATTAATAATGAATAAAAATGGAAAATTTAATATATTACTGAATGAAGAAGAGCATATTGGGATAGAATGTACAAAGAGTGGATTAAGTTTAAGAGAAGCATATTCCCAAGTGGATAAGTTAGATGACTTAATTGAAGAAAAAATAAACTATTCCTTTGATGCTGAGTTAGGGTACTTAACATCAAATATAAAAAATTTAGGAACAACATTAAGAGCAAAGGTTTTAATACATTTGCCAGTTTTAAGTTTAAAAAACAACATAAGAGAAATAAAAGATGATTTAAAAGAAGATGGAATTTCTTTTAAAAGTATATATAACTTGGGTAACAAGGATGTCGGAAATATTTATGAATTATCCAATATAAAAACTTTAGGTATGGCAGAAGAAGATATATTAGATTCTCTTATATCTATTGCAAATAAACTTATTCTAAAGGAAAAAAGAGAGAGAAATAAACTTTTAGATAATGAATATGTTGAACTAAAGGATACTATTTTTAGGGCACTAGGTATTTTAAAAAGTGCATATATCATTGATATTAGTGAAGCCTTAAAATATTTATCATATGTTCGATTAGGAATTGAGTGTGGAATTATAGAAGAGGTTAATCTAGAAGCTATAAATTCTGCAATGGTTGAAATTCAGCCAATTATAATAAATAAATCTTTAGATAAAAAAATAAATATACAGACTTTAAAAATAGAAAGAGCCAAAATTATTAGAAATGCTTTAAACACATAATTATAGGGTATTGGGAGGTAAAAGATGCGTCTTGATAATTTTAATGAAAATTCCAAAATAGTAATCAATAAAGGAAAAGAAAGTTCTTTAATGCTTAAACATGGCTATATGGGAACAGAGCATTTGTTAATAGGATTAATTAATGAAAATGGACAATGTTCTAAGATTTTGGAAGAGAGCAATGTAACAGAGGAAAAGGTACTAAGTTTTGTTAAGCTATATGTTGGAATTGGAGAAATAAATTATAGTTTAGATGAGGTGCCTTTTACACCTAGATGCAAAAAAGTTTTAGATAGAAGTGTAGAAATTGCTAAAGAGGCAGGGCAAAGTATTTCAAGACCGGAGCATATATTGTCAGCCTTAATAAAGGAACAAGAAGGTGTAGCTAATTTAATCCTAAACAAAATAGTGAAAAATGATATAAAAAACATAAGCGATAAGTTAAACAATATACTTGGAAGACTTCCTAATAAGGAAAGTAAAAGCGTTAAGGAAAAACCGAAAAGAAAAGACACTCCTACATTAAATTTGTACGGTATAGATTTAATAGAAAGAGCGGATAAAAATAGACTAGATCCTGTAATAGGAAGAAAAGATGAAACACAAAGGCTTTTAGAAATTCTTTGTAGAAGAATGAAAAATAATCCTTGTTTAATAGGAGAACCGGGAGTTGGGAAAACTGCTGTTGTAGAAGGATTAGCACAAAGAATTTTATTAGGCGAAGTACCTGATATGCTTAAGGATAAAAGAATATATACTTTAGATGTCACTTCAATGTTAGCCGGAGCAAAATATAGAGGAGAGTTTGAAGAACGCCTTAAAAAGGTCTTAAATGAAGTAAAAGATTCGAAAGATATAATATTATTCATAGATGAAATGCATAATATTGTTGGAGCTGGAGGTGCTGAAGGAGCAATAGATGCTTCAAATATACTAAAGCCTGCTTTAGCCAGAGGAGAAATACAATGTATAGGAGCAACAACAACTGATGAATATAGAAAAAATATAGAAAAGGATTCTGCTTTAGAGAGAAGGTTTCAACCAGTAGTGGTAAAGGAACCAAATAAAGAGGATTCTATATTAATATTACATGGTATAAAAGAAAAATATGAAATGCATCATAATGTGAAGTTAACAGATGAGGCTATAGAGGCAGCAGTAAATTTATCTAGTAGATATATAACTGATAGATTTTTACCTGATAAAGCTATTGATTTAATAGATGAAGCAGCTGCAAAAGTAAGAATAGAAAGTATGATTACTCCACCTAAATTTTTTAAACAAGAGGAGTTAATTTCTAATCTAAAAGTAGAAAAAGAAGAGGCTATAAAAATACAAGATTTTGAACTAGCAGCAGAGTTAAGAGATAAAGAATTACTTTTACAGGAAGAACTAGAGAGAGATAGAGAACTTTGGAGAGAAGAGAATGCTTCTAAAATATATGAAGTAAATAAGGAACATATTGCAAAGGTAGTCTCTAAATGGACTCAAATTCCAGTAGAAAGATTGACTGAAAAAGAGTCTAATAGACTTCTTAAATTAGAGGAAAAGCTAAGTAAAAGAGTTATAGGTCAATTGGAAGCAATAAAAACCATATCTAAAGCAGTAAGAAGATCAAGAGTAGGACTTAAAGATCCTAAAAGACCTATTGGATCTTTTGCATTCTTAGGACCTACAGGTGTTGGAAAGACAGAGCTCTGTAAGGCTTTAGCAGAGGCTATGTTTGGAGATGAAAATAAGTTTATTAGACTTGATATGTCTGAGTATATGGAAAAGCATGGAGTAGCTAGGTTAATTGGAGCGCCTCCAGGATATGTAGGATATGAAGAGGGGGGGCAACTTACGGAAAAAGTAAGAAGAAATCCTTATTCAGTAATACTTTTTGATGAAATAGAAAAAGCACATCCAGATATATTCAATGTTCTTCTTCAAATATTAGAAGATGGTGTTCTGACAGATGGAAAGGGAAGAACAGTAGACTTTAAGAACACAATAATAATTATGACATCTAATATTGGAGCAGATAAACTAGATAAGAAAAATGCGGTAGGATTTAGTGCAAGAGAAGATAAGGAACGAGATTATGATAATATGAAAAGCCTTATGCTAGAAGAGCTAAAACAAAGTTTTAAACCTGAGTTTGTAAATAGATTAGATGACATTGTTGTATTCCATAGTCTGGAGAAGGAGCATCTTCTTAAAATTGTGGACCTTATGATAGGTTCATTAAAAGAAAGATTAAATGATTTACAACTTTCTTTAAATTTTTCACAAGAGTGTAAGGAGTTTTTAGTTAAAAAAGGAACTGAATTAAAATATGGAGCGCGTCCATTAAGGAGAGTTATAACTAAATATATTGAAGATAAATTAAGTGAGGAACTTTTGAGTGGTAATATATTAAAAGGTACTGAGGTTGATGTTTTACTAGAAGATGATATTGTAAAATTTAAAAAAACAGTTTGATTATAATGTATAATAAGGTTATATATGGTAAAATATATATAATCTTATTTTTTTATGATGAAAATGGTGTGGAGGATTTTTATGGAATTGATAGGTATCATAATGGGAATATTAGCCTTTGGAGTTGCTTTCTTTGTATGGTCAAAGCAAAAGTTAGAACTTTTTAAAATTGAAGAGGCTGCAATTGAGAATATGACTGATAAAGATAGAAAAGAAGTAAGTAAAAGTTTAGCATTACCTATAGCATTGTTAGGAGTTTTGTTAATTTCTGTAGTGCTTAATTCTGATAAATGGGGAACATCAGTTATATTTATTTTAATAGGAGTAGTAGCATTATTTGTTTATGTACAAAAAAGAACTATTGATGGAATTAATACAATGTTTAAATCTAAAAAAGCAAAAGTAAAGATAAATAAAAAAAGAAAATAAAGTTAAGCTCTATTGTATTCTAAATCACAGAATATAATAGGGCTTTTTGATAGAATAAACATAAAATTAAATAAAAGTTTATAATTGATAATAATTATTATTGAAAAGTTATTTAATAAGTAGTATAATTAATAAAAAACAGGTACCCTTAGGGGGTATATCGAATAATATATCATATAATACAAATAATAAATTTAACCTCAGTAAGGAGTGTTATTATGGAAAAAGAAATTAAAGAAATTGATTTAATAATAATTGGAGCAGGACCAGCAGGATTAACATCTGCTATATATGCCTCAAGAGCAAAGTTAGATACTTTGGTTTTAGAAGATAATATAATTGGAGGGCAAGTAAGATCAACTTATACTGTTGAAAATTATCCAGGTTTTACTGAAATAACAGGTAATGAGCTTGCTGATAGAATCCAAGCACAAGCAGAAGCTTGCGGAGCTACAATAGATGAATTTGATTTTATAGAGAATGTTTCATTAAAAGATGATGAGAAAATCGTAGAAACTGGAGACTATATATATAAGCCAAAGGCTGTAATAATAGCTACAGGAGCCACACCTAAGAAATTACCTATTCCAAGTGAAAGCAAATATTTAGGTAAGGGAATACATTACTGTGCAGTATGTGATGGAGCAGTTTATCAAGATGAGGTTGTTGCCGTTGTCGGTGGCGGAAATGCTGCTTTAGAAGAAGCTTTATATTTATCCAATATTGCTAAGAAAGTAATTGTTATAAGAAGATACGATTATTTCCGTGCTGAAGCCAAAACTTTAGAGGCTGCTAGCAAGAAAGAAAATATTGAAATAATGTATAACTGGGATTTAGTTGATGTTTTAGGTGGAGATTTTGTTGAAGGTGCCAAAATAAGAAATACAAAAACTGGTGAAGAAAAAGAAATTTCTATAAATGGAGTCTTTGGTTATATAGGAACAGAGCCTAAAACAGCTATGTTTAGAGAATATATAAGAATTAAAGAAAACGGCTATATTGAAGCTGATGAAAATATGAGAACTAATGTTAAGGGTGTTTATGTAGCAGGAGATGTTAGAGATAAAATGTTTAGACAAATAACTACTGCTGTTTCAGATGGAACTATAGCAGCCCTAAATGCAGAAAAATATATTTCAGAAATAAAGGAGAGATAGATAGTTATGGTAAAAGTATATTCAGTTGAATGGTGTGGACCATGTAATAAATTAAAAAAATATTTACAAAAATTAGGTGTTGAATATGAAACAATAACAGTTGCTGATGGTAAAGAAGATAGAAATGAAGTATTAGAAGTTTCAGGTCAAAGATCAGTGCCAGTTGCTGTTATAGGAAATGATGTTATAGTTGGATTTGATAAGCAAAAGATTGATTCTGCTATAGAGAAAATAAAGTAGAAGGTGATATTGATGAATACTAGAGAAAATGTTTTTTATAACTTTATGGGTGGACATTTCTATGAAAATAAATCAGATAAATTTATAGATATAAAATCACCTATAGATGGTAGTTTAGTTGGTAAAATACAAAGTCTTTCTAAGGAAGATGTTGATATAATTATTGAAAATGCAGAAAAAGCACAAAAAGAATGGAACCAAGTGCCTTTAAATGAAAGAGCACATGTACTTTATAAAACTGCGGATTTATTAGAAGAGCATAAAGATGAATTAGCAGAAATAATGATAAGAGAAGTTGCTAAGGATAGAAAAAGTGCATTATCAGAAATAACTAGAACTGCAGACTATATTAGATTTACAGCGGATGCCGCTAAGAGTATGGATGGAGAAAGTATACCATCAGACAATTTCCCTGGCTTTAATAGAAGTAAGATATCAGTGGTAACAAGAGAGCCATTAGGTGTTGTATTAGCTATATCACCTTTTAACTATCCAGTTAATTTATCAGCTTCAAAAATAGCACCTGCTATAGTAGCTGGAAACAGTGTTGTTCTTAAGCCGGCAACTCAAGGAAGTTTATCAGCTTTATATTTAGCTAAAATGTTTCAGGAGGCTGGACTTCAAGGTGGAGTTTTAAATACTGTCACTGGAAGAGGAAGTGAAATTGGGGATTACTGTGTAACTCATAGAAAAATAGATTTTATAAACTTTACAGGAAGTACAGAAGTAGGAAGAAGAATTTCAAAAATAACAGTGATGAAACCACTTCTTATGGAACTTGGTGGGAAAGATGCAGCAATAGTTTTAGAAGATGCAGATTTAGATTTAACTGTTGATAATATAATAGCAGGTGGATATTCATATTCAGGTCAAAGATGTACTGCTGTTAAGAGAATACTAGTAATGAATTCAGTTGCTGATAAACTAGTTGAGAAGTTAAAAGAAAAAATAAGCAAATTAAAAATGGGAAATCCATTAGAAATTAAAGATGTAACAATAGTACCTCTTATAGATAGTAAGGCAGCAGACTTCGTTATGGAACTTATTGAGGATGCAGAAGAAAAAGGTGCTACTTTAGTTTGTGGTGGCCACAGAAAAGGAAACTTAATAGAGGCTACTCTTTTTGACAATGTTACTACAGATATGAGATTAGCATGGGAAGAGCCTTTTGGACCAGTCTTACCTATTATAAGGGTAAATGATAAGGATGAGGCAATAAGAATAGCTAATGCATCTAAATATGGATTACAATCATCAGTATTTACTAAAGATATAAATGAAGCCTTTTATATTGCTGATAAATTAGAAGTTGGAACTGTTCATGTTAATAATAAAACTGAAAGAGGACCAGACCATTTCCCATTCTTAGGAGTAAAATCTTCAGGGATGGGAACTCAGGGTATAAGATATTCAATAGAAGCAATGTCTAGACCTAAAGCTACAGTAATTACAATAAGATAATAAAATTAATATAAGACTATAAGCACAGTGATTTTAAAGAGAAAACTTTAAGATATGTGCTTATAGTCTTATTGTATTTTATAAAAAATAGAGAGATATTTTTAATATCTCTCTATTTCGATGTTCCTATTCTATTTATTTAATGCTGTATCAATAGCGTTCTTATCGAAACCAACTATAATAGTTCCATTTATATCTAAAACAGGAACACCCATTTGTTTACTCTTTTTAAGCATATCTTCTCTAGCAGCCATATCTGTTTGTACATTTAAATCTTCAAACTCAACATTTTTGGATTTAAGATATTGTTTTGCTTTTACGCACCATGGACAAGAGTTTGTTGAATAAACCTTTACCATACTATCATCTCCTATGTAAATCAATTTTTAATATACTTTTATTTTAATTATTAAAAGTGTATAAAATATGTGATTTAAATCAATAAAAATAATTATTTAATTTGATTATCGTCTAAATGGTCATTAAAAATTAGGTTGTGCATAGTATCTTCACTATGATTATTAATAAAGGAAGATAAATTAGTTAAACCAGCATTAGAAGAATGTAATGGATTTTCCGAAATTATAGAGTTGTTATTGAATTTATCTTTTATGTTCAATAGACTCCCTCCTAGTTTTTATTTATAGTATTTAACAATAAATCAATAGATATTCATTATTATTGATAAAAGTAGAAAATATTTAATAATAAATGATAAAATATAACATAGACTAAATATGAAATTATTGAAAAGAATGTATAGTGGTCTAGACAAGTTTGGATCAGTTGAGTATAATTTAATTAGGAGGAGAAATCATGATAGATAAAAATAGTCCTATACCTGTGTATTACCAATTAAAAGAGATGATAAAAGAAAAGATAACAAAGGGTACTTGGAAAGTAGGACAATGTATAGCAAGTGAAAGAGAGTTAACAGAGGCTTATGGTGTAAGCCGAATGACTGTCAGACAGGCTTTAGGGGAGTTAGTGCAAGAAGGACTTCTTGTTAGAGAAAAAGGAAAGGGAACTTTCGTATGTGAACCTAAAGTAAAGCAAGAAGATATGATGAGTTTCTCAGACATTATAAAAAAAGCAGGAAGAAGTTTAATAACTAGGGTTTTAGCCTTTGAAGTTATTAATACACCTGATGAATTAGCAGATACTTTTAATGTTGATAAAATCTATAAAATAAATAGATTAAGATTAGTTGATGGGGAAGCTGTTGCTAATGAGGTTGTTTATATTCCTTGTGAATATTGTGGCTTTGTAACTAAAGAGGATTTAGAGGGTTCTTTATTTAAGTTATTAGAAGAAAAAGGATATGTAATAGAAAGCACAGAATCAGCTTTAGCATCCGTAATTATGGATGAGGAGTTAAAGAATTTATTTAACGTTGATAAACAAGTACCTCTTCTAAAAAGTCATAATGCAGCTTTAAATTCAGAAGGTGAAATAATTTATGTTGAAGACGCGATTTATAGATCAGATAAATATGTTTTAGAAATTAATATTTCTAAGAGAGAGGGGAAATTGAAATGAGATTAATTGTTACTAAGAATTATGATGAGATGAGTAAAGTTGCAGCAAATGAAATGGCTGAAAGCATAAAATCAAATCCTGAAATTGTTTTAGGATTAGCTACTGGTGGAACTCCAGTTGGAATGTATAAAGAACTTATCAGAATGTACAACGAGGGAGAATTAGATTTCTCAAAAGTTACAAGCATAAACTTAGATGAGTATGTTGGATTACCAGGAGATCATGATCAAAGTTATAGATACTTCATGAATACAAACTTATTTAATCATATAAACATAGATAAAAATAAAACATTTGTACCTAATGGATTAGCTAAAGAGGTTGAAGAAGAATGTAAATCATATGATGCTAGAATACAAGATATGGGTGGAATAGATCTTCAATTATTAGGATTAGGAGCAAATGGACACATAGGTTTCAATGAACCTGGAGAAGCGTTAAGTGTAGGAACTCACTTAACAGATCTTAAAGAATCAACTATAGAAGCAAATGCAAGATTTTTTGATTCAATTGATGATGTACCAAGAAAAGCTATAACTATGGGGCTTGGTGGAATAATGAAAGCTAAGAATATAATGGTTATTGCAAGTGGTGAAGGTAAAGCTGAAGTTGTTAAAGCTATGATGAGTGGAAAAATAACAACTGAAATTCCTGCAACTATGTTACAAATGCATAGAGATGTTGTATTAATAGTTGATGAAGATGCAGCTAAATTATTAAAATAGTTATTACTATCTCAGAATTAATGATATAAAAAGACTGTTTGTAGATTAAAAGCTTATTTTAAAAGCTTAGATTTACAGGCAGTTTTTTATTTTAATTGTAATAATTATTATTAAACCTTTTACATGAAGCATTTTAAGAAAATAGTCATAAATAAGTATGTGATTAGTTATAATGATATGATATGATTATTTAAGGATATATTAGGAAATAATTAAATTTGTACGTAAAATGAAGAAATATGGAGTTGGTAAAGTGGCAAAAGTTAGAAGTATATATGTATGTCAAAATTGTGGATATGAATCTCCAAAATGGATGGGAAAATGTCCAGAATGTAATAATTGGAATACTTTAGTTGAAGAAATTAGAGATACTAAAAGTAACCAAGTTTCGCCTAAGGTTGAAAGACAAATTGGTGAACTTAAGAAAATAAAGGAAATAAAATCAGGTGAAAAAGAAAGATATGATACCGGAATAGGTGAATTAAATAGGGTATTAGGTGGAGGCCTTGTTAAAGGTTCGCTTACACTCATTTCTGGTGATCCTGGAATAGGTAAATCTACACTTCTTTTACAAACAGCTAATAATATTTCAAAAAAATATGGGAAAGTTTTATATGTGTCAGGAGAGGAATCAGAAGAACAAATAAAAATAAGAGGAGATAGATTAAAAGTTGATGCAGAAGAACTTTATATCGTTGCTGAGACTAATCTTGATATAATAGAAGCATATATAGATAAACTTAAGCCAGCTTTCATAATAATAGATTCAATACAGACTATTTATAGAGATACAGTTTCTTCAGCTCCTGGAAGTGTTTCGCAGGTAAAAGAGTGTTCAAATGCTGTAATGAGAATTGCTAAGGGAAAAAATATACCATTATTTATTGTTGCTCATGTAACTAAACAAGGGGATTTAGCAGGACCAAGAGTGTTAGAACATATGGTTGATACTGTTTTATCTTTTGAGGGAGAAAGAACTGAAGAATTTAGAATATTAAGAACTATGAAAAATAGATTTGGAACTACAGCTGAAATTGGCGTCTTTGAAATGCGTGGAGAAGGGCTAATGCAGGTTTATGATCCATCTAGTATGTTCTTAGAAGATACTAGCTTTAATCAAGAAGGTTCTGTTGTAATTGGAGTAATGGAAGGAACTAGACCTATTCTTGTAGAAATACAATCATTAGCATCTGAAACGAAAGCAGTTATGCCTAGAAGAACTTCTGTAGGAGTAGAGAATTCAAGGTTAAGTTTAATATTGGCTGTACTAGAGAAAAAGTTAAGAGTTCCTTTTTATAATACTGATGTTTATGTAAATGTAGTTGGAGGCCTTGAAATAGAAGGTACTACAGCTGACTTAGGGATTGCTATCTCCTTAGTGTCATCAGTGAAAGGTAAGGCTGCTAGTTTAGAAAAATTAGTTGTTGTTGGAGAAGTTGGTTTGACAGGAGAAATAAGACCTATAGCCAACTGTGACAGAATATTAAATGAAGCTGAAAAAATGGGATTTTTAAATGCTGTTGTTCCATATAGAAGCTTAGAAAAATTAAAAGGAAGTAAGTTAAATCTTATAGGTGTTAAAACTGTGCGAGAAGCAATAGGAAAGATATTTTAAGGTGGATAGGTGTGAGTAAATGAGAACTGTACATGATGATGATTTAAAGAAAATATTAAAGATAATGAGTCCAGGTACTTCTTTACGAGAAGGGTTAGACAATATACTTAGAGCCAAAACTGGTGGACTTATAGTTTTAGGAGATAATGAAGAAATATTAGATTTAGTAGATGGTGGTTTTAATATAAATTCTGAGTATAGTCCAGCGTATATATATGAGCTTGCTAAAATGGATGGAGCATTAGTACTGAGTTCAGATAGAAAAAGGATACTTTATGCTAATGCCCAGCTTATGCCAAATCAATCTATAAGTACCTTTGAAACTGGAACAAGACATAGAACTGCTCAAAGGGTTGCTAAGCAAACTAATAAAATAGCAATAGCAATATCACAAAGAAGAAATATAATCACTGTTTATAAAGGTGATATAAAGTATGTATTAAGAGATAGCGCAGTTATATTAGGTAAAGCAAATCAAGCTATACAAACACTAGAAAAGTATGTAGCCGTTCTTGAAAGAGTAACAAACAATCTAAATATACTTGAATTTCAAGACTTAGCAACGCTTTTTGATGTAACTACAGCTATACAAAGAACAGAAATGGTAATGAGAATAGTTGAAGAAATAGAAGGGTATATCATTGAATTAGGTAATGAAGGAAGACTTATTTCTATGCAGTTAAATGAATTAGTAAGAAGTATAGAACAAGATGGGGTTCTTCTAATAAGAGACTATTGTTATGATAAAATGGAATATAGAGATGTTTACAAAGAAATTCAAGAGTTATCATCGGAAGATTTACTAGATTTAGATATAATAGCAAAAGAATTAGGTTATGTAGGAAAATCTTTAATTGACACATTAGTGTCACCTAGAGGGTATAGAATATCTAATAAGGTACCAAGAATACCATCAAATGTAATAGAAAACCTAGTAGGACATTTCGGAAAGCTTAAGTATATTCTTGAAGCTGGCAATGAAGATTTAGATCAGGTAGAAGGAATTGGAGAAGCTAGAGCTAGGGCAATAAAAAATGGATTAAGAAGAATAAGAGAACAAGTTGCTTTGAATAAAAATTTATAAAAAGAAGTGCCATATAAATATGGCACTTAATATTTATTATCTGAAAGTAAATTTACCTAAGGTATCCATTTTATTATATTCTTTTAATAAGATATCAAATAGGTTTAAATCCAATGCATTGCATAGTGATGTTAAATAGAAGAGATTGTTTCCAAGTTCACGTTCTATAACTTCTCTACAATTTTCACATAAGCTTCCTTTTAAATGAGAGCTTAGGCATGGGTTTAGTTCATCTAAGGATAGGTCATCATCCTTTAGCATACTTTGTTTTTTAGCACAAATCTCTATGCAGCCACAATTCGTAACGGCTTTACATATAGCTCTGTTTGCTCTTGATTGTGATTCTTGATATTTGCTTAATATATCTAAGATGCTTTTGTGTCTAAGTAAAGAATTATTAACGCTATTTTGAAAATCGTCAAAAATTACGTCCTTCATAGTGTTTCACTCCTTATATACTAATCTTTGACCCTATAGTAATTATAGAATTTTTTGGTTATATTTGTCAAATGATTTAGGTTGCAAAACTAAATATATGTTAAAAACTAATTAGCTTGTTAACTTGACTATAATATAAATCAAATTACAAAAGATTTATAGGGGGTAATTTTTTAATTATAATATTTAAAGAGTATTTTGTAAGTATTAAAGAGGTTTAATATGGTATAATTAAGAAAATATATTATAAATATTTTACAACTATGAATGATAAAAACTAAACATGTCAATAATTATATAGGAGGTGAGTTTGTGATAAAGAAAATTTTTAGAGTAATTTTTACTATTTTAGGATTATTGATAGGATTTGTTTTAGCAGATGCAATAAGAAAGAGTGCTATAGGCAGAGAATATCTAACAAACATTTTTTTACAGGTATCATTTTATGTAATTTTAATTGCTATTTTTGGAATCATTTTATTTATTCTTTCTCCTTTTATTTATAAAGCTATAAGAAAGTTTATAACTTTTATAGAAAAAGGTATATCTAAATTATCACCAAGCGAAATAATATTTGGGGCTTTAGGAGCTATAGTCGCATTAATATTAGCTTTAGTAATAACGTTGCCATTAAGTACATTCTTAAGTGGTTTAAATGATATGTTAGGCCCTATTGTATCAATAGTTATAAATATAATTGCAATGATTATTGGAGCAGATATAGCTGTTAAAAAGAGAGATGATATTTTAGGCTATTTCGAGAATTTAAAAAAGAATCAATCTAAGGATAAGAAGACAAAAAATACTACAAATAAAAAAATTGGGGCTACACCAAAGGTTCTAGATACATCTGTAATAATTGATGGTAGAATATTTGATTTATGCCAAACAGGTTTTATAGAAGGTTCTTTAGTAATACCAACTTTTGTACTTGATGAGTTAAGACATATATCAGATTGTTCAGACTCCTTAAAGAGAACAAGAGGAAGAAGAGGATTAGATATATTAAATAAAATTCAAAAAGAACTTCCAATAGAAGTTGACATGTGGGAAGGTGATTTCCCAGAAATTGCAGAAGTTGATATTAAGCTTTTAAAATTAGCACAAAAATTAAACGGAAAAGTTGTAACAAATGATTATAACTTAAATAAAGTGGCAGAGTTCCAAGGTGTACCAGTACTAAATATAAATGAATTAGCAAATGCAATTAAGCCAGTAGTGTTACCAGGAGAAGAGATGACCCTTACTGTAGTGAAGGATGGAAAAGAATCTGGACAAGGGGTTGCCTATCTTGATGATGGTACTATGATTGTTGTAGAAGGTGGAAGAAAGTACATGGGAAAAGAAATAACAGTAATTGTTACATCAGTACTTCAAACTGCAGCAGGTAGAATGATATTTGCTAAATCTAAGTCTTAAAAGGATATTCAATTATGGGAAAAGTAGTTAGTATAGTATTAGCAGGTGGAAAAGGAAAAAGAATGGGTGCTGATGTTAGTAAGCAATTCATTGAAATAAATGGAAAGCCTATAATATATTACACTTTAAAAGCTTTTGAGGAATGTACGGAAATTGATGAAATAATACTTGTTCTTCCTAAAGATGAAATAGATTATTTTCAAACTAGAATAGAATCTAGATTTGATTTTAAAATATCTAAAATTGTAGAGGGTGGAAAAGAAAGACAGGATTCAGTTTATAATGCATTAAATGTCCTAGAAGATTGTGATGTAGTTTTAATACATGATGGAGCAAGAGCTTTTGTAAGTAAAAAAATAATAGAAGATGGAATAAAGTATGCTAAGGAATTTGGAGCAGCAGCTCCAGGAGTTATGCCTAAAGATACAATAAAAGTTAAAAATTTAGAAGGATTCTCAATAAATACACTAGATAGATCATCTTTAGTAGCTGTTCAAACCCCTCAATGCTTTAAATACGATTTAATAAAAAAGGGGCATGATAAAGTTAAAGATGAAAAGATTCCAGTTACAGATGATACCATGATAGCGGAACTTTTAGGAGAAAAAGTTTATCTTTTTGAGGGTGACTATAAAAATATAAAAGTAACAACCCCAGAAGATTTAATATTAGCAGAAAATTTAGTAAAGTAAGAATCACAAGATACAGACAGTATATTGACATGTTATTTTTATAAGGATATAATTTTATAAGATTTAAGAAAATTTAATAGTTGTAAAGACTGTGAAAAAGATTAGTAGAAACGCTTATACAGAGAGAAAATACTAGGCTGAGAGATTTTCAATATGTTTTGAACCTACTTTGGAGTCGTAGCAAAAAACTAACCGGGTTTAATACCGTTAACAATGAAGAGAGTACAAATTTAGGTGGTACCGCGAAATACAAGCTCGCCCTAATGTTTTTTTAGGGTAGAGCTTTTTTATTTTTTTAAATGAATTTAATTAATTAAAATATTAAGATTAAATAACAGCTTATGAGGAGGTAATATACTATGAAAATGTCAAATATGTTAGTAGGAACTTTAAGAGAAGTTCCAGCTGAAGCAGAAATAGCAAGTCACAAACTTATGCTTAGAGCAGGTCTTATGAGAAAGATGGCTGCAGGTATTTATAACTATATGCCTTTAGGATTAAAAGTTATAGAAAATGTTAAAAATATTGTAAGAGAAGAAATGAATAATGCAGGTGCTCAAGAGTTCTTAGCATCAGCTTTAATACCATCTGAGTTATGGCAAGAATCAGGAAGATGGGATGCTTACGGAGCAGAAATGTTTAGATTAAAAGATAGACATAACAGAGATTTTTGCTTAGGACCAACTCACGAAGAAGTATTTACTGATATCGTTAGAAATGAAATAAAATCATATAAGCAATTACCATTAAATCTATACCAAATACAAACTAAGTATAGAGATGAAAGAAGACCAAGATTTGGAGTTATGAGATCAAGAGAATTCATAATGAAAGATGGATATAGCTTTGACAAAGACCAAGAAGGATTAGATTTAGCATATGAAAAAATGAGAAAAGCATATGTTAATATATTTAATAGATGTGGATTAGATGCTAAGGCAGTTGCAGCTGATTCAGGAGCTATAGGTGGATCTGGTTCAGCAGAGTTTATGGTTAAATCAGAGGTTGGAGAAGATGATGTAGTATTCTGTACAGCTTGTGATTATGCAGCTAATATAGAAAAAGCTCCATCAACACCAGAACATGCAGAAAAAGAAGAATTAATAGAAGTAGAAAAAGTTGAGACTCCAGCTGTTAAATCAATTGAAGATTTAGCAAACTTCTTTGAATGTTCACCAAAGAAAATAGCAAAAACTTTAATATTCCAAGCAGATGATAAGGTTGTTGCTGTTGTATTAAGAGGAGATAGAGAAGCTAATGAAGTTAAAATAGCTAATGCTGTTGGAGAAGTTACAGAATTAGAAATGGCTAGTGAAGAGGCTGTTAAAGAAGCTACAGGGGCTGCTGTTGGATTTGCTGGTCCTATAGGAATAAAAGTAGATATGTTATTAGTTGACCAAGAAGTAGCTAATATGTATAACTTTATAATTGGTGCTAATGAAACAGATATGCACTTAAAGAATGTAAACTATGGAAGAGACTTTGAAGGAATAGTTGGAGATTTCAGAAACGTTACTGTAGGAGAAAAATGTCCTGAGTGTGGAAAAGAAATAACTATTTCAAGAGGTACTGAGGTTGGACACATATTCAAACTTGGAACTAAGTATTCAGAATCTATGGGTGCAACATTTATTGATGAAGATGGAAAAGCTAAACCATTTATAATGGGATGCTATGGAATTGGTGTTACAAGAACTGTAGCTTCAATAATAGAGCAACATAATGACGAAAACGGAATAATCTGGCCATTAGAAGTAGCTCCATACCATGTATCAGTTATACCAGCTAACGTTAAAAATGAAGAACAAGCAACTAAAGCTGAAGAAATATATAATGAATTAAGAAAAATGGGAGTTGAAGCTCTACTTGATGATAGAAAAGAAAGAGCGGGAGTTAAATTCAAAGACTCTGAATTAATAGGAATTCCAATGAGAATAACTGTTGGAAAAATGATTGGTGAAGGTCAAGTTGAATTTAAACTTAGAAATGGTGGAGAAGTAGAGACTTTAACTATAGATGAAGTTTATAATAGAGTAAGAGAAGAGTTTGAAAAGGCTAATTTAAGTTTATAATTTATAAGATTAACAGAATTGTATATAATTAGAATATAATATAGAACTCACCTTATTTTAGAATAAGGTGAGTTACTAATAATATAAGGTAGGAGGGTCAAATAGTGATTAAGGTTTATAATACTTTAAACAAGAAAAAAGAAGAATTCATTCCTTTAACTCCAGGAGAAGTTAAAATGTATGTTTGTGGTCCTACTGTGTACAACTTTTTTCATATAGGAAATGGTAGAACTTTTATAGTTTTTGATACTATAAGAAGATATTTTGAGTACAGAGGATTTAAAGTTGATTTTGTTCAAAACTTTACAGATATAGATGACAAGATGATTAAAAAAGCCAATGAAGAAGAAACAACTGTAAAGAAGATTGGAGATACTTACATAAAAGAGTATTACCAAGATGCAGATGCGTTAAATATAGAAAGAGCTACAGTTAATCCAAGAGCTACAGAGTTTATTGGAGATATAATAAAGTTTGTTAAAGGATTAGTTGATAAAGGATATGCTTATGAAGTTGATGGAGATGTTTATTTCTCAACTAAGAAGTTTGAAGGATATGGAAAGTTATCAGGACAGAACATAGAAGATCTTCAATCAGGTGCTAGAATAAGTATTGATGAAAGAAAAAAAGATCCAATGGACTTTGCTATATGGAAAGCACAAAAACCAGGTGAGCCTGCTTGGAACAGTCCATGGGGAATGGGAAGACCAGGATGGCATATAGAATGTTCATGCATGGCTAAAAAATTACTAGGTGAAACTATAGATATTCATGCTGGTGGATCAGATTTAAAATTCCCTCATCATGAAAATGAAATAGCACAAAGTGAAGCTTTAACAGGTGAACCTTTTGCAAGATATTGGTTACATTCAGCTTTTGTTAATGTAAACAATGAAAAAATGTCAAAATCATTAAATAACTTCTTTACTGCAAGAGAGATATTAGAAAAATATGATGCTGATGTTATAAGATTCTTAATGTTATCAGCACACTATAGACAACAACTTAACTTTAGTGAAGATTTATTAGAATCAGCTAAGGCTTCAGTTGAAAGAATATACAATGCTATAGGAAACTTAGAGAATTTAATAGATGAAGTTTCTAGAGAAGAAATGAATGAAGAAGAAAAAGCTTACTTAGATTCATTAAATAAATATAAAGAAAAATATATTGAAAAAATGGACGATGATTTCAACACAGCTGATGCTATAACAGCTATATTTGATTTAATAAAAGACACTAATACAAATATAACAATTGATTCATCAAAAGAGTTAGCTCAAAAAGCTTTAGATTTAATAAGAGAATTAGGAGCTCCACTAGGAATGTTCCAAAAGTCAACTAAAGGAAACTTAGAAGAAGAAATCGAAACTTTAATAGCTCAAAGACAACAAGCTAGAAAAGATAGAGATTTTGCTTTAGCTGATAAAATAAGAGATGATTTAAAAGATAGAGGAATTGTCTTAGAAGATACTCCTCAAGGTGTTAGATGGAAGATGATATAATGTAGATAATAAACTTGCAAAGGAGGTTTCTTTTGCAAGTTATTATTTTAAAGAATTTTATTTAATAACTATTAAATATTTTATTTCTAATTCTATAATTTTAAGAAAGCTAAATTTAATTATATTAAAATCTTTGATTGAATTAGACCTAAATTTGTAGTTTAATAGTTTTAACTAAATAAATTCTATATAATTTTTAGATTAAGCTCAAACAAAAGGAGATAAGATATTGAAGAATTTATTATACAGAGAGTTTTCAGAAAGTGAAGCTAGAATGTTAAACCCGCTTCAATTAGCTTTAATAGGAGATGGAGTTTACGAAGTTTTTATAAGAAACTATATATTAAGTGAAAATGCAGGCTTATCAGCTCATAAAATACATGTTAAGGCTATACAATATGTAAAAGCTAAGGCTCAAAGTGACATAATAAACGCTTTAGAAGATGAGTTAAATGAGGAAGAACTTTATATCTATAAAAGAGGTAGGAACGCTAAGTCAGCAACTGTACCTAAAAATGCAAATGTTAGAGATTATAGAAATGCAACAGGTTTTGAAGCTTTAGTAGGTTATTTATATCTTACTGGCAAAGAAGAAAGATTAAATGAGTTCTTATTAAAATGTATAGGAGTACACATTTAGAGGGGAGAATTATTAATGTTAAAAGTTAAGTTATTACAATATACACCTGAACCAGAAAAGACAATAGCAGCAGCGGCTAAATTATGCTATAGTCCTGTAGGGGTTGATGATATATTAGGAAATTTAACTGATGAAGGAGCAGAGAAGTTTTTAAATATGCTTATGTCATATGGCCATATGTCACCAATAGAGCATGTTTCCTTTACTTTTGCTGTAGAAGGAGTTTCAAGAAGCTTAACTCATCAGTTAGTTAGACATAGAATAGCATCTTACTCACAACAATCTCAAAGATATGTTAAGTTAGATCAGTTTGAATACATAGTGCCACCAGCTATAGAGGAAGATGAGGTAGCTAAAAAGGTTTTTATTGATCAAATGAATGGAGCACAAAAAGCATATGATGAGATAGTTGAAAGATTAAAAACTAAATATATTAGCAAAGGTATGGGAGAAAAATCTGCTGAGAAAAAGGCTATAGAAGATGCAAGATATGTATTTCCAAATGCTTGTGAAACAAAAATTGTATTTACTATGAATGCTAGAAGTTTAATGAATTTTTTCCATCATAGATGTTGTGATAGAGCACAATGGGAAATAAGAAATATGGCTGAACAAATGGTTCATGAAGTTAAAAAAGTTGCACCAATATTGTTTAAAAACGCAGGTCCAAGTTGTGTAGCAGGTCCATGTCCTGAAGGAAAAATGTGCTGTGGAAAGCTTAAAGAGATGAGAGAATTATATCTTGGTAAATAGAAAATTTTAAGGAGAGAACAAAATGACAAAGTCAGAAAATAAATATAAACAATTAACTCGTAAGCAAAAGTATGCTTTAGAAAGAGAACAAAGATCAAGAGAAGAAAAATATGCTAGAAATAATAGAAGTTTCGTTGAAGAAGAAGTTAAAGTAAGAGAAGATTTAGTAGAAGGAAGAAATGCTGTTATAGAATTATTAAAGTCAGATAAGACTATAGAGCAAATATTTATAGCTAATGGAAAAATGGAAGGTTCAATAAACAAAATTTTAGGATTAGCTAAAGAAAAGAAAATAGTTGTAAAAGAAGTTGATAGAAAGAAGCTTGACCTAATGAGTGAAACTAAAGCTCATCAAGGGATAATAGCACAAATAACTCCTTTTAAATATAGTACTGTTGAAGATATATTAGATTTAGCTAAGAGTAAAAATGAAGATCCATTCATAGTTATTTTAGATGAGTTAGAAGATCCTCATAATTTAGGATCAATAGTAAGGACAGCAGAATTATGTGGTGCTCATGGTATTATAATTCCAAAGAGAAGAAATGTTGGAGTAACTGGAACTGTTTATAAAGCTTCTGTGGGAGCTATTGAGCATATGAAAATAGCAAAAGTTACTAATATAAACAATGCTATTGAAGAATTAAAGGCTAATAATGTATGGATATATGGAGCTGATATAGCTGGAGAAGAGTACAGTTATGAAACAAACTTCAAAGGAGCTTGTGGAATAATTATAGGTAGTGAAGGTAGAGGAATGTCTAATCTAACTAAAAAGAAATGCGATAAATTAGTTAAAATACCAATGGTTGGAAAAATTAATTCTTTAAATGCTTCAGTTGCAGGTGGTATAATGATGTATGAGGTATTAAAATCAAGAATAATAAAGTAGAAAAAGAGTGATAAAATGAGAGTTATATTTATAGATGGTTATAATGTTATAAATAGTTGGCCTAATTTAAAAAAGTCAAAAAATTATAGCTATGACATAGCAAGAACAGAGCTTACAGAAATGCTTGAAAACTATGCTGCTTTTAACTCTTGTAGAATTTATTTGGTTTTTGATGCACATAAGGTTGCTGGGAATATAGAGAGTAAAGAGGTATCTGGAAATATAATTACTGTCTTTACAAAAGAAGGCGAAATTGCTGATGCATATATTGAGAGAATGGTAGATGAATTAGGAAGAAAGGTTGAAGTTATTGTTGTAACCTCAGATAGATTAGAACAACAAACTATCTTCCAAAGAGGGGCTGTCAGAATGTCATCTATTGAATTCTACAATGAAGTATTAAAAGTTCAGGATAACATTAGAAAAAAGGCAGAAAAAAATAAATCTGAAATAGGTAAAAACTTTTTAGGAGATACCTTAGAGGAAAGTGTATTAGAAAAATTAGAAAAAATGAGAAGAGGGTAATATTGACTAAGTAAAATATAAATCTTATAATTTATTTGTAATTTATTGGATATAAGGTTTCTATCTGGGGGTGTAGAGAATATGGGGATTACTTATGATTTAGCTAAAATTGATAATTGCGAAGAATTTAAAGATCTAACAGATAAAGAAATTGTTATACTAGCTAAGAATGGTGAAAATAGGGCTCAAGAATATATAATAAGTAAGTATGAGCAGTTTGTAAGAGCTAAATCTAAATCATATTTTCTTATAGGAGCAGATAAAGAGGATATATACCAAGAGGGAATGATTGGATTATATAAAGCTATAAGAGACTTTAATCCAGAAAAATTTGCGTCATTTAAAAGTTTTGCGGAACTTTGTGTTACTAGACAAATAATAACTGCAATAAAAACAGCAACAAGGCAAAAACATATCCCGCTTAATACGTATATCTCTCTAAGCAAACCTATTTATGAAGAGGAATCTGATAGAACTCTTTTAGATACTGTTGTGGGAATAACAATTACAGATCCTGAATCATTGATCATAGGTAAGGAAGAGGTTGAAAAAATAGAAAGTGCAATAAATAGTGTGCTTTCAGAATTAGAATTAGAAGTGTTACATTCTTATTTAGATGGTAAATCATATCAGGAAATTGCTTGTGATTTAGATAGAGAAGCTAAATCTATAGATAATGCACTACAACGTGTAAAAAGAAAGCTTGAAAAATGTTTAAACATTAAATAATGCAATTTTTTAAAAGTATTGACAAAGAATTTTATTAGTAGTAAAATTTTTATGGCATAGGTAAATTAAATGAATGTAAGGTGCTCACGTAGCTCAGTCGGCAGAGCGTCGCCTTGGTAAGGCGGAGGTCGTCGGTTCAATCCCGATCGTGAGCTCCAATCCAAAATAAGGAAAATACAACACGCTAGGTAGAGTTTATTTGAATTTTAAAGGAGGAATTTGCAATGTCAAAAGCAAAATTTGAAAGAAGCAAACCACACGTTAACATTGGAACAATCGGTCACGTAGACCACGGTAAAACAACTTTAACAGCAGCTATAACAACAGTTTTAGCACAAGCTGGTGGAGCAGAAGCATTCAAATACGATGAAATAGATAAAGCTCCAGAAGAAAAAGAAAGAGGAATCACAATCAACACAGCTCACGTTGAGTACGAAACAGCTAATAGACACTACGCTCACGTTGACTGCCCAGGACATGCTGACTATGTTAAAAACATGATCACAGGAGCAGCTCAAATGGACGGAGCTATCTTAGTTTGTTCAGCAGCTGATGGTCCAATGCCTCAAACAAGAGAGCATATCCTATTATCATCAAGAGTTGGAGTTGACCACATCGTAGTATTCTTAAACAAAGCAGATATGGTTGACGACGAAGAATTATTAGAATTAGTTGAAATGGAAGTTAGAGAGTTATTAAGCGAGTACAACTTCCCAGGAGATGACATTCCAGTAATCAAAGGATCAGCTTTAGTAGCATTAGAAAACCCAACTGACGAAGCTGCAACAGCTTGTATCAGAGAGTTAATGGAAGCAGTTGATACTTACATCCCAACACCAGAAAGAGCAACAGATAAGCCATTCTTAATGCCAGTAGAGGACGTATTCACAATCACTGGTAGAGGAACAGTTGCAACAGGAAGAGTTGAAAGAGGAGTTCTACATGTAGGAGACGAAGTAGAAGTAATCGGATTAACTGAAGAAAGAAGAAAAACTGTTGTAACAGGAATCGAAATGTTCAGAAAGTTATTAGATGAAGCACAAGCTGGAGATAACATCGGAGCATTATTAAGAGGTATCCAAAGAACTGACATCGAAAGAGGTCAAGTTTTAGCTCAAACTGGAACAATCAACCCACATAAAAAATTCGTAGGTCAAGTATACGTACTTAAAAAAGAAGAAGGTGGAAGACATACTCCATTCTTCGATGGATATAGACCACAATTCTACTTCAGAACAACAGACGTTACAGGATCAATCAAATTACCAGACGGAATGGAAATGGTTATGCCTGGAGACCACATCGATATGGAAGTTGAATTAATCACTGAAATCGCTATGGATGAAGGATTAAGATTCGCTATCAGAGAAGGTGGAAGAACTGTAGGTTCAGGAGTTGTTACTTCAATAATCGAGTAGTTTTAAGCAAAACAACATATAGTTTATCATAATAAGGACTGGGTTAAATAACCTAGTCCTTTACATAGCCAACGTTTGTTGACACTTGTGTATATTTATGATAATGTATTTTAGTAATAAACTAGCAGTGTATTGGTAGATAGAACTACTTTTAATATACAACAAAACTGGAGGTGCTGAACGTGAGAGTAAAAGTAACTTTAGCATGTACTGAGTGCAAGCAAAGAAACTACAACACTATGAAAAACAAGAAAAACGATCCTAATAGAATAGAGATGAAAAAATACTGCAAGTTCTGTAAGACTCATACTCTTCACAGAGAAACTAAGTAGTGTTTTGAATGAAAAAATTCTAATACATTATGGTGTTAAGGATGTGAATTTATGGCTGCAAAGCAAAATGTAAATGAAAAAAGCAGAGGCTTTGGAATAACAAAGTTCTTTAGAGGGGTTAAGGCAGAAATCAAAAGAATAACTTGGCCACCAAAAGAAGAAGCTAAAAAGGCCATTATTGCAGTAATAATATTTACTGTAATATCTATTGCCCTAATAGGTGCAATGGATTTTGTATTTAAGAACCTCTTTGAGTTAGTGTTTGGACTTAAATAATATAAGGGAGGTTTGGTGATTTTATTCACCGGTATAATATGAGTGATAGAGCTAGATGGTACGTAGTACACACATATTCAGGATACGAAAACAAAGTTAAAGCAAATCTTGAGAAGACTATAGAGAACAGAAACTTAGAATCTTTGATCTTAGACATTCAAGTTCCAATGGAAGAATGTGCAGAAGAGAAAGATGGTAAGATAAAAGTTACTTTAAAGAAAAAATTCCCAGGATATGTTATAGTAAACATGGTTATGACAGACGAATCTTGGTATGTCGTAAGAAATACAAGAGGAGTAACTGGCTTTGTAGGTCCAGGGTCAAAACCTGTACCGCTTACCGATGAAGAGGTAGATTCTATGGGAGTAATGAAAACTGCTATGGATATTGACTTGGAGGTAGGAGAAACTATAAACATTATTTCAGGAGCTTTAAGTGGCTTTGCTGCTATAATCCAAGAAATAAATGTTGAAAAAGGCAAAATTAAAGCCTTAGTAGATATGTTCGGTAGAGAAACTCTTGCTGAACTAGATTTTAATCAAGTAGAAAAATTAGATTAAAAATCAGACTAACGTCTCGATCAAGTGGGAGGGCGGAAGTCCGATAATTACCACAGTATAGGAGGAATAAACTCATGGCTAAGAAAGTAACAGGAATGATAAAACTTCAACTTCCTGCAGGAAAAGCAACACCAGCACCACCAGTAGGACCAGCTTTAGGTCAACACGGTGTAAACATAATGGGATTCTGTAAAGAATTCAACGCAAAGACTGCTGATAAAGCTGGCTTAATAATACCAGTTGTAATAACTGTATATCAAGACAGATCATTCAGCTTCATACTAAAAACTCCACCAGCTGCAGTTCTTATAAAGAAAGAATTAGGCTTAGAAAGTGGATCAGGTGTTCCAAACAGAACTAAAGTTGGAAACATCACTAAAGAGCAAATAAGAAAAATTGCTGAATTAAAAATGCCAGACTTAAATGCTGCAACAATCGAAACTGCAATGAGCATGATCGAAGGTACTGCTAGAAGTATGGGTGTAGTAGTAGTAGAATAATTTATTCAAATCGGTGGGAGGTAAAAACCGCTAATACCACAAAGGAGGATTATATTAATGGGAAAGAAATATATTGAAAGTTCAAAATTAATAGATAAAAATGCATTATATACTCCAGCAGAAGCTTTAGAGCTTGCTGTTAAAACTGCAAAAGCTAAATTCGATGAAACTATCGAATTACACGTAAGATTAGGTGTAGACCCAAGACATGCTGACCAACAAGTTAGAGGAGCTGTTGTTCTTCCACACGGAACTGGTAAAGATGTTAAAGTTTTAGTTTTCGCTAAAGGTGAGAAAGCTAAAGAAGCAGAAGCTGCAGGAGCAGATTTCGTTGGAGCTGACGAATTAGTGCAAAAAATACAAGGTGAAAACTGGTTCGATTACGATGTAGTAGTTGCTACTCCAGATATGATGGGTGTAGTTGGTAGATTAGGTAGAGTATTAGGACCTAAAGGTTTAATGCCAAACCCAAAATCAGGAACAGTTACATTTGACGTAGCTAATGCTATAAAAGAAATAAAAGCAGGTAAAGTTGAATATAGAGTAGATAAGACTGCTATAGTTCACTGTCCAATAGGAAAGAAATCTTTCGGAACTGAGAAGTTAGTTGAAAACTTCACAGCTTTAATGGATGCTTTAGTAAAAGCTAAACCAGCTGCTGCTAAAGGACAATACTTAAAATCAGTTTCAGTTTCAGCTACTATGGGACCTGGAGCTAAAGTTAATCCAGCTAAAACTTTAGATTAATTTTAATAAAATGCTTGACATAAGATTAAGCTCATGTTAAAATAATTTTTGTTGAAAAAAGTGAATGAAAGTTTCCGTAGACAGTAGGTACCGTAAGGTATAACGTAGAACAACCTACCGAGGGCAATTATAGTGTATATAATAGTCTTCCTATGTCTACGGGAAGACTTTTCTTATTATATAAAGCAGTTAAAAACTGTGAGGAGGTGGACACAGTGAACAAAAACAGACAATTAAAAGAAGCTAAAGTTGCAGAAATCAAAGAGAAATTAGAAAAAGCTCAATCAGTTGTACTTGCTAGCTACCAAGGTTTAACAGTAGAACAAGATACAAACTTAAGAAAGAACTTAAGAGAAGCAGGAATTGAGTACAAAGTTTACAAAAACACACTAGTTACTCTAGCTGCAAAAGAATTAGGTTTTGATGGAATAGTTGAATACTTAGAAGGTCCAGTTTCAATAGCTTTCGGTTACGAAGATGCTACTGCTCCAGCTAGAATACTTAACGATTTCGCTAAGGAAAACAAAAAGCTTGAGTTAAAAGCTGCTATAGTAGAAGGAACAGTTTATAATAAAGAAGAAACTGAGCAACTTGCTGCTATACCTTCAAGAGAAGTTTTACTTGCAAAACTTCTTGGAAGTATCAAATCACCAGTATCAAACTTTGCATATTTATTAAGTGCAATTGCAGACAAGAAAGAAGAATCTGCTGAATAATTTATAAAAATAAAAGAAACTTAAAAAAACAGGAAAGAAATTTCGGAGGTGCGAATCATGACAAAAGAGCAAATCATAGAAGCTATAAAAGAAATGAGTGTTTTAGAATTAAACGAGTTAGTTAAAGCTTGTGAAGAAGAATTCGGAGTAAGCGCTGCTGCTCCAGTTGCTGTTGTAGGCGGAGCTGCTGCAGGTGCTGCTGCAGAAGAAAAATCAGAGTTTGACGTAGTATTAACTAATGCTGGTGCAAACAAAATAAAAGTAATCAAAGCAGTTAGAGAATTAACTGGATTAGGATTAAAAGAAGCTAAAGAAATAGTTGATGGAGCTCCTAAAACATTAAAAGAAGCTGTAGCTAAAGAAGAAGCTGAAGACATGAAAGCTAAATTAGCTGAAGTTGGAGCTGAAGTAGAGCTTAAGTAATTAAAGCTTAATTTTAAAATATTAAAAGAGGTACTGAGTAGTGCCTCTTTTTTTTAGCTCAAGAGATTGAGGGTTAAAAAATAATTTAAAGTAAATTTTTTAAGAATATTGACAATGGGTATTGCCTATGATACCATAAGTAAATGTACTATTGTGTAATAGTATAAAGTTGAATATGAATTTTATGTATACTACAGAAAAAAATGGGTATACTAAAAAGATGATATTGTATGTAATCCGAAAGCGTAGGTCCTTAGGGAAAGTATGCTTTTGGCTATTTTAGTTTATACAAGGGGTGAAAGTTGATGGTACATCCTGTCCAAGTTGGAAAAAGAACGAGAATGAGCTTTGCAAAAGTCAAAGACGTGGCTGAAATGCCAAACCTAATTGAAATTCAATTAGATTCTTACAAATGGTTTTTAGATGCAGGACTTTATGAAGTTTTTGATGATATTAATCCTATCTCAAACTTTACTGGAAATCTTGTGCTTGAGTTTGTAGGTTACACTCTAGACATGGATAACATAAAATATTCAGTTGAAGAGTGCAAAGAAAGAGACACTACTTATGCTGCACCGCTAAAAGTAGCTGTAAGACTTCAAAACAAAGAGACTGGAGAAATAAAAGAACAAGAGGTATTTATGGGAGATTTCCCATTAATGACAGAGCAAGGAACTTTTATAATTAATGGTGCCGAAAGAGTTATTGTTTCTCAGTTAGTAAGATCACCAGGAGTTTACTATAATTATAATGTAGATAAAACTGGTAAAAAGCTGTTTTCAGCAACAGTTATACCTAACAGAGGTGCATGGTTAGAGTATGAAACAGATTCAAATGATGTTATCTATGTAAGAATAGATAAAACAAGAAAACTTCCTATAAGTATATTAGGAAGAGCTATGGGCTTTGGAAGTGACCAAGAACTTTTAGAGTACTTTGGTGAAGAAGAAAGATTCAAAGCTACAATAGAAAAAGATAATACTAAGACTAAGGAAGAAGCATTACTAGAAATCTATAAGAGATTAAGACCAGGTGAACCACCTACAGTTGATAGTGCTGTTAGTTTAATAGATTCTTTATTCTTCGACGCTAAGAGATACGACTTATCAAGAGTTGGTAGATACAAGTTTAATAAAAAACTTGCAATTGGTTTAAGAATAGCTAACCAAATAGCAGCAGAAGACATAGTAGATAGATTAACTGGTGAAGTTTTAGTTTCAAAAGGTGAAAAAATATCAAGAACTAAAGCTGAAGAGATCCAAAATAGAGGAATAAATTCAGTAGATGTTTTAGTTGAAGACAGAGTAATTAGAGTTATAGGTAATCACTTTGTAGATATACATAAGTGTGTGGACTTTGATATATCAGATTTAAATATCAGAGAATTAGTTCACTATCCAACATTAAGAGAAATCTTAGATAACTATTCTGATGAAGAAACTATAAAAGAAGAAATCAAAAAGAATATGACAAGACTTATTCCTAAACACATCATCAAAGATGATATATTTGCTACAATAAGTTACCAAATAGGATTAGCTTATAACATTGGATATATTGATGATATAGATCACTTAGGAAACAGAAGATTAAGAAGTGTTGGAGAGCTTTTACAAAACCAATTCAGAATTGGTTTATCAAGAATGGAAAGAGTAGTTAAAGAGAGAATGACTATTCAAGACCAAGAAGCTATTACACCACAACAATTAATCAATATAAGACCTGTAGCAGCAGCTATAAAAGAATTCTTTGGTAGTTCACAGTTATCACAGTTCATGGATCAAACAAACCCATTATCTGAGTTAACTCACAAGAGAAGATTATCAGCTCTTGGACCAGGAGGTCTTTCAAGAGAAAGAGCTGGTTTCGAAGTTAGAGACGTTCACCACTCTCATTATGGTAGAATGTGTCCTATCGAGACTCCAGAGGGACCAAACATAGGTCTTATAAACTCATTAGCTACTTATGCTAAGGTTAATGAGTATGGATTTATCGAAACTCCTTATAGAGTTGTTGATAAAGAAGAAGGAAGAGTAACAGGTGAAATAAGATATTTCACAGCTGATGAGGAAGACCAATACCTAGTAGCTCAGGCTAATGAGCCATTAGACGAAAATGGATGCTTTATAGATAAGAAAGTAACTGTTAGAGATAAAGGTGAGGTATTAGTAGTTCCAAATAAAGATGTTGACTTAATGGACGTTTCTCCAAGACAGTTAGTATCTGTTGCAACAGCAATGATACCTTTCTTAGAGAACGATGACGCATCAAGAGCTCTAATGGGATCAAACATGCAACGTCAGGCAGTTCCATTATTAAAACCATATGCTCCAATAGTTGGTACTGGAATAGAGTACAAAGCAGCTGTAGACTCAGGAGTTCTTCCAAAGGCTAAAAATGCTGGTGAAGTAGTTTATGTAAGTGCTAATGAAGTAAGAGTTAAAAGAGAATTAGATGGTGGTGTTGATACTTATAGACTTCTTAAATTCAAGAGAAGTAACCAAGGTACTTGTATAAACCAAAGACCAATAGTGGCTAAAGGTGATTGGGTACTTAAAGGTGAAGTATTAGCAGATGGACCTTCAACTGATTTAGGAGAAATAGCTTTAGGTAAAAACATAAGAATGGGATTCATTACTTGGGAAGGATATAACTACGAGGATGCTATGCTTATCTCAGAAGAGTTAGTGAGAGAAGACGTATTTACATCAATCCACATAGAAGAGTATGAATGTGAAGCTAGAGATACTAAGTTAGGACCTGAAGAAATAACTAGAGATATTCCAAACGTAAGTGAGGATGCTTTAAAAGATATAGATGAAAGAGGTATAATCAGAATCGGTGCTGAGGTAAGATCAGGAGATATTCTTGTAGGAAAAGTAACACCTAAAGGAGAAACTGAACTTACTGCTGAGGAAAGATTATTAAGAGCTATCTTTGGTGAGAAAGCTAGAGAAGTAAGAGATACTTCTTTAAGAGTTCCACACGGGGAAGCCGGTATAATAGTTGATGTAAAAGTATTTACAAGAGAAAATGGAGATGATTTATCACCAGGAGTTAATGAACTTGTAAGATGTTATATTGCTCAAAAGAGAAAGATATCTGTTGGAGATAAGATGGCAGGTCGTCATGGTAATAAAGGGGTTATCTCAAGAGTATTACCAGAAGAAGATATGCCATTCTTACCAGATGGTAGACCACTTCAAATATGCTTAAATCCACTAGGGGTTCCATCACGTATGAACATCGGTCAGGTACTAGAGGTTCACTTAGGATGGGCTGCAAGTGCTTTAGGATGGCACATTGCAACACCTGTTTTTGATGGTGCAACAGAAAGTGATATAGAAGACTGCTTAGAAAAAGCTGGTTACAACAGAAATGGAAAAACAGTTTTAAGAGATGGTAGAACTGGTGAAGAGTTTGATAACACAGTAACTGTTGGTATCATGTACATCTTAAAACTTGCTCACTTAGTTGATGATAAGATCCATGCTAGATCAACAGGACCTTACTCATTAGTAACTCAACAGCCACTTGGTGGTAAGGCACAATTCGGAGGACAAAGATTCGGAGAGATGGAGGTTTGGGCATTAGAAGCATATGGTGCAGCTCATACTCTTCAAGAAATACTTACTGTTAAGTCAGATGACGTTGTAGGTAGAGTTAAAACTTACGAAGCTATTGTTAAAGGTGAAAATATTCCTGAACCAGGAGTGCCAGAATCATTTAAGGTTCTTATTAAAGAACTTCAAGCTTTATGCTTAGATGTTAAAGTCTTAAATGACAACAATCAAGAGGTTAAATTCAAAGAATTAGCTGAAGAAGATGAGGAAATCGAAGTGTTAGAAGTTAACATGGAGGGTACTGAAGATTCAACAGAAGAAACTAAGGAAGAAAAAGGGGAAGCATACATCCCAGCAGAAGAAATTGAAGAAGAAATAGACTACGAAAACATAGACCTATTAGACTTCACAAGTGATTTAGACATAGAAGATGATTTTAACTAGGATATAAAGTGTTCCCTTACTCACACGAGTAAGGGGATATTTAAAAATTCACATTAAACTATGAAGGGAGGACACACCCTTGTTCGAATTAAATAATTTTGATGCTTTACAAATCGGGTTAGCATCTCCAGAACAAATTAGAGAGTGGTCTAGAGGAGAAGTAAAGAAACCTGAAACTATTAATTATAGAACATTAAAACCTGAGAGAGACGGATTATTCTGTGAAAGAATATTCGGACCTATAAAAGACTGGGAATGTCACTGTGGAAAATACAAAAGAGTTAGATATAAAGGTATTGTATGTGACAGATGTGGTGTTGAAGTAACTAAATCTAAAGTTAGAAGAGAGAGAATGGCTCATATTGAATTAGCTGCGCCTGTATCTCATATATGGTATTTCAAAGGAATACCTTCAAGAATGGGATTAATTCTTGATATGTCACCAAGAGCTTTAGAGAAAGTTCTATATTTTGCATCATATATAGTTATCGACCCAAAAGAAACTTCATTATTAAAGAAACAACTTCTTAATGAAAAAGAATATAGAGAAGCGTGTGACAAATATGGAGAAGAAAGCTTTGTAGCTGGAATGGGTGCAGAAGCTGTTAAAACTTTATTATCAGAAATAGATTTAGAGAGAACTGCTGCTGAACTTAAAGAAGAATTAAAGCAAAGCACAGGTCAGAAAAAAGTTAGAATAATAAGAAGATTAGAAGTTGTAGAATCATTCAAATCATCAGGAAATAAACCTGAGTGGATGGTAGTTGATGTAATACCAGTTATACCACCTGATTTAAGACCAATGGTTCAATTAGATGGAGGTAGATTTGCTACTTCAGATTTAAATGATTTATACAGAAGAGTTATAAATAGAAACAATAGACTTAAGAAGTTATTAGACCTTGGAGCTCCTGACATAATAGTTAGAAACGAAAAAAGAATGCTTCAAGAAGCTGTAGATGCTTTAATAGATAACGGTAGAAGAGGGAGACCAGTTACTGGTCCTGGAAACAGACCTCTTAAATCATTATCAGATATGCTTAAAGGTAAGCAAGGAAGATTCAGACAAAACCTTCTTGGTAAGAGGGTTGACTATTCAGGAAGATCAGTTATCGTTGTTGGACCAGAATTAAAAATGTATCAATGTGGTCTTCCAAAGGAAATGGCTTTAGAGCTATTCAAACCTTTTGTTATGAAAAAGTTAGTTGAAGACGGAGTTGCTCATAACATAAAGAGTGCTAAGAGAATGGTTGAAAGAGTAATGCCACAAGTCTGGGATGTACTTGAAGAAGTTATTGCAGATCATCCAGTATTACTAAACAGAGCACCTACTCTACATAGATTAGGTATTCAAGCATTCCAACCAGTATTAGTTGAAGGTAGAGCTATAAAACTTCATCCACTTGTTTGTACAGCATACAACGCTGACTTCGATGGAGACCAGATGGCTGTTCACGTACCTTTATCAGTTGAAGCACAAGCTGAGGCTAGATTCTTAATGCTTGCTGCAGGTAATATAATGAAACCTTCTGATGGTAGACCAGTTTGTGTACCTACTCAGGATATGGTTCTAGGTTCATATTACTTAACAATGGATAAAGATGGTGCTAAAGGTGAAGGAAAATACTTCTCATCATTTGATGAAGTAATAATGGCATATCAATTAAAAGAAGTTGATGTTCATGCTAAGATCAATGTGAAAGTTTCTAAGGAAATAAACGGAGAAATTAAGTCAGGAATAATCAAAACAACTCCAGGATTTATAATTTTCAATGAATGTATACCTCAAGATTTAGGGTTCGTTAATAGAGAAAATCCTGAAGAAATGTTTAATTTAGAAATAGACTTCTTAATAACTAAAAAGTCATTAGGAAAAATAATAGATAAATGTTACTTAAAGCATGGTCCAACTAAGACTTCAATAATGCTTGATAACATAAAAGCAACAGGATATCATTATTCATCAATCGGAGCTGTTACAGTAGCTGCTTCAGATATGATAGTTCCTCAAAAGAAATATGAACTATTAAAAGAAGCTGATGAAACTGTAGATAAGATCGAAAAAATGTATAGAAGAGGTCTTATATCTGAAGATGAAAGATATGAAAGAGTTATAGAAAAATGGACTGAGACTACTGAAGAAGTTGCAGATACATTGATGAATAGTTTGGATAAATTTAACCCAATATTCATGATGGCAGATTCAGGAGCCAGAGGATCTAAGTCACAGATTAAACAGTTAGCTGGTATGAGAGGACTTATGGCGAGTCCATCAGGTAAAATCATCGAGTTACCAATCAGAGCATCATTCAGAGAAGGTCTTGATGTATTAGAATACTTTATATCTACTCACGGAGCTAGAAAAGGTAACGCCGATACAGCACTTAAAACTGCTGACTCAGGTTACTTAACAAGAAGACTTGTTGACGTAAGCCAAGATGTTATAGTAAGAGAGCATGATTGTGGAACTCAAAATGGTATTTACGTTGAAGAAATAAAAGAAGGTTCAGAAGTAGTTGAACAATTAGCTGAAAGATTAACAGGAAGATATACTGCTGAAGATGTTTTCCATCCAGAAACTGGAGAGCTTTTAGCTGCAAAAGATACTTATATGGATCCAATTTTAGCGGAAAAAATAGCTGATACTGGAATTCAAAAAGTAAAAATAAGATCAGTATTTACATGTGATTCTAAGGTTGGGGTATGTACTAAGTGTTATGGTATGAACATGGCAACATCATATAAAATTAATATTGGTGAAGCTGTTGGTATCGTAGCTGCTCAATCAATCGGAGAACCAGGAACACAGCTTACAATGAGAACATTCCATACAGGTGGAGTTGCGGGAGCCGATATAACTCAAGGTCTTCCAAGGGTTGAAGAGTTATTCGAAGCAAGAAAACCAAAAGGGTTAGCAATTGTAAGTGAAGTTGCAGGTACTGTAAGAATAGAAGAAACTAAGAAGAAGAGAACAGTCTATGTTGTTACTGATTCAGGAGAAGAATATAGCTACGATATACCATTTGGATCAAGATTAAAAGTTAAAGATGGTATAGCTATAGGAGCTGGAGATGAAATAACAGAAGGTTCAGTTAATCCACATGATATCATGAGCATTAAAGGTGTTGATGGTGCAAGAGAGTACTTACTTTCAGAAGTTCAAAAAGTTTATAGACTTCAAGGGGTTGATATCAACGATAAGCACTTAGAAGTTGTTGTTAGACAAATGACTAGAAAGGTTAAGATAACTGAGCAAGGTGATACTAATTTATTACCAGGTGTAATGATTGATATATTCGATTTCAGAGCTGAAAATGAAAGAGTTGAAAGTTTTGGAGGAGAAAAAGCTCAAGGAGATATAGTTCTTCTTGGTATTACTAAAGCAGCTCTTGCTACAGATAGTTTCTTATCAGCAGCATCATTCCAAGAAACAACAAGAGTTCTTACTGATGCAGCAATTAAAGGAAAGATTGATCCTCTTGTTGGATTAAAAGAAAATGTTATAATTGGTAAGTTAATTCCAGCAGGTACAGGTATGATGAAATACAGATCATTAAAATTAAATACTGAAAATAATAATCAAGAAGCTGAAACAATAATTGAGATTGAAGAATAAGATTAATTTTGTTGACAGTAGTATTCTTAGATGATAAAATACAGTTTGTGTGCTTAGCAAAGTACTAAGGGATTAACTTGTCTACATGATTATTTACAATGGAGGTAATCTTATGGTAGACAGACTTTTAGGAAAAAAAGTTATTGGCATAAAACAATCCACAAAAGCTATAAAGAACGATGAAGGAAAAATTTTGTATGTTGCAAAAGATGCTAACGATAAAATAGTTGCTCCATTGGTAGAATTAGCAAAAAAATGTGGAATTGAAGTGAAACATGTTAAAAGCATGAAAGTTTTAGGAGAAATGTGCGGTATAGATGTAAAATCAGCTGCAGCATTAATCTTAGATTAACGTGTTAACATCTAAAATTTATATAGATAGTTAAATAATTTATCAGGAGGTGAAAGTATGCCAACTATAAGCCAATTAGTAAGAAAAGGCAGAAAAACAGTAGCATCAAAATCAACTGCACCAGCTCTTAAAGAGTGTCCACAAAAAAGAGGAGTTTGTACTGTAGTTAAAACAACTACTCCTAAGAAACCTAACTCAGCGTTAAGAAAAATTGCTAGGGTAAGATTAACTAATGGATACGAAGTAACAGCTTACATTCCTGGTGTAGGCCACAACTTACAAGAGCATAGTGTTGTTCTTATAAGAGGTGGAAGAGTTAAAGACCTTCCTGGTGTTAGATACCATATAGTAAGAGGAGCTTTAGACTCAGCTGGAGTAGCTAACAGAATGCAAGGAAGATCAAAGTACGGTGCTAAGAAACCAAAGCAAAAAAAATAGTTATTGCTTAAACTTAGTTTAAGTGCTGTGTCTTCAAGTTTAGATAGATAACTGTTCGAAGTTTAAATATAGATTATGAAGCAAGCACTTTACGACAATCGATTAAGTTGTGTCGAGTACCGATGAACTTAAACAAAAATTGTTAAGGAGGGAAGAAAAGTGCCAAGAAAAGGACATATTGCAAAAAGAGATGTATTACCAGATCCAGTGTACAATTCAAAAGTTGTTACTAAGTTAATAAATAACGTAATGGAAGATGGTAAAAAAGGAGTAGCACAAAAAATATGCTACGATGCTTTCCAAATAATCAGTGAGAAAACTGGCAGAGATGCTATGGAAGTTTTTGAGGAAGCAATGAACAACATAATGCCTTTATTAGAGGTTAAAGCTAGAAGAATAGGTGGTGCTAACTACCAAGTTCCAATAGAAGTAAGACCTGAAAGAAGACAGACTTTAGGATTAAGATGGCTTCTTGTTGCTTCAAGAAAAAGAGGCGAGAAGTACATGAGAGAAAGATTAGCTGGAGAATTAATGGATGCAGCTAACAATACTGGAGCAGCTGTTAAGAAGAGAGAAGATACTCATAAAATGGCTGAAGCTAATAAAGCATTTGCTCATTACAGATATTAATAAAATGGAACTGTTTTGGCTAAGAGCCAAAACAGTTTTGTTGAATTTAAAAACACTATACGTTGAGAGGAGGAGTCACAATGGCTAGACAATATCCGTTAGAGAAATTCCGTAACTTCGGAATAATGGCACATATAGATGCTGGTAAAACAACAACTACTGAGCGTATTCTTTTCTATACAGGAAGAAACCACAAAATAGGGGAAACTCATGATGGAGCTTCAACTATGGACTGGATGGCTCAAGAGCAAGAAAGAGGTATAACAATAACTTCTGCTGCTACAACTTGTTTCTGGAAAGGTTATGAGTTAAACATAATCGATACTCCAGGACACGTAGACTTCACAGTTGAGGTTGAAAGATCATTAAGAGTTCTTGATGGAACTGTTACTGTTCTTGATGCTAAGAGTGGAGTTGAGCCACAAACTGAAACTGTTTGGAGACAGGCAGATAAGTATGGCGTTCCAAGAATGATATACGTAAACAAAATGGATGCTACAGGAGCTGACTACTATAACTGTATAAACACAGTTAGAGAAAGATTACAAGCTAATGCTGTTGCTATCCAAATTCCAATAGGTCAAGAAGATCAATTCCAAGGAATGGTTGACTTATTAGAAAACAAAGCTATCATATTCAAAGATGACTTAGGAAAAGACATCGATGTAACTGATGTTCCAGCTGAATTAGCTGATAAAGCAGAAGAGTACAGAGCTGCTATGATAGAAGCTATAGCTGAAACTGATGAAGAGTTAATGATGAAATACTTAGAAGGTGAAGAATTAACTCTTGAAGAATTAAAAATAGCTTTAAGAAAAGCTACTATAAACAATGAAATAATCCCAGTTATCTGTGGATCATCATACAAAAACAAAGGTGTTCAACAAATGATCGATGGTGTTGTTGATTACTTACCATCACCATTAGATATACCTGCTGTTAAAGGTACTAACTTAGAGGGTGAAGAAGAGACTAGAGAAGCTTCAGATGACGCTCCAATGTCAGCTTTAGCATTCAAAATCGCTACTGACCCATTCGTTGGAAGATTAGCATTCACAAGAGTTTACTCAGGAGTTTTAGAAAGCGGTTCATACGTATTAAACTCAACTAAGGGTAAAAAAGAAAGAATCGGAAGACTTGTTAAGATGCACGCTAACTCAAGAGAGGAAGTTGAATCATTAGAAGCTGCTGAATTAGGAGCTGTAATAGGTCTTAAGAACACAACTACTGGAGATACTCTATGTGCAGAATCAGCTCCAATAATACTTGAAAAAATGGAATTCCCAGAGCCAGTTATATCTATAGCTATCGAGCCAAAGACAAAAGCTGGTCAAGAAAAAATGGGTATAGCTTTATCAAAGCTTGCTGAAGAGGATCCAACTTTCAAAACTTGGACTGATCAAGAAACAGGTCAAACTATCATAGCTGGTATGGGTGAGCTTCACTTAGATATCATCGTTGATAGATTACAAAGAGAATTCAAAGTTGAGTGTAACGTAGGTGCTCCTCAAGTTGCTTACAAAGAAACTATCAAGAAGGCTGTTGAAGCAGAAGCTAAATTTGCTAGACAATCTGGTGGTAGAGGACAATACGGACACTGTAAGATAGAAATGATACCAACTGAAGGTGAATATGAATTCGAAAATGCTATCGTTGGAGGAGCTATTCCAAGAGAATACATTCCTGCAGTAGATAACGGAATCAGAGAAGCTTCAGAAAGTGGTATAATAGCTGGATACCCAGTTATAAACTTCAAAGTAAGATTATTCGACGGATCATACCATGATGTCGATTCATCTGAAATGGCATTCAAAATAGCTGGATCTATGGCATTCAAAAACGCTATGGCTAAAGCTGATGCTGTTTTACTTGAGCCTATAATGAAAGTTGAAATCACTGTACCAGAAGAGTACATGGGAGACGTTATAGGAGATGTTAACTCAAGAAGAGGTAGAATGGAAGGAATGGACTCAAGAAATGGTGCACAAATCATAAGAGCATTCATCCCACTATCAGAAATGTTTGGATACGCAACTGCATTAAGATCAAGAACTCAAGGTAGAGGAACTTATGCAATGGAATTCGATCACTATGATGACGTTCCAAAGAGCATCCAAGAAGAAGTTGCAGGTAAGAAAAATAAATAATTAATTAAAGAAGCTTTTAAAGCTTCTTTAATAAATAAATGTATATAATATTTTAAAATTAAAGGAGGAATTTGCAATGTCAAAAGCAAAATTTGAAAGAAGCAAACCACACGTTAACATTGGAACAATCGGTCACGTAGACCACGGTAAAACAACTTTAACAGCAGCTATAACAACAGTTTTAGCACAAGCTGGTGGAGCAGAAGCATTCAAATACGATGAAATAGATAAAGCTCCAGAAGAAAAAGAAAGAGGAATCACAATCAACACAGCTCACGTTGAGTACGAAACAGCTAATAGACACTACGCTCACGTTGACTGCCCAGGACATGCTGACTATGTTAAAAACATGATCACAGGAGCAGCTCAAATGGACGGAGCTATCTTAGTTTGTTCAGCAGCTGATGGTCCAATGCCTCAAACAAGAGAGCATATCCTATTATCATCAAGAGTTGGAGTTGACCACATCGTAGTATTCTTAAACAAAGCAGATATGGTTGACGACGAAGAATTATTAGAATTAGTTGAAATGGAAGTTAGAGAGTTATTAAGCGAGTACAACTTCCCAGGAGATGACATTCCAGTAATCAAAGGATCAGCTTTAGTAGCATTAGAAAACCCAACTGACGAAGCTGCAACAGCTTGTATCAGAGAGTTAATGGAAGCAGTTGATACTTACATCCCAACACCAGAAAGAGCAACAGATAAGCCATTCTTAATGCCAGTAGAGGACGTATTCACAATCACTGGTAGAGGAACAGTTGCAACAGGAAGAGTTGAAAGAGGAGTTCTACATGTAGGAGACGAAGTAGAAGTAATCGGATTAACTGAAGAAAGAAGAAAAACTGTTGTAACAGGAATCGAAATGTTCAGAAAGTTATTAGATGAAGCACAAGCTGGAGATAACATCGGAGCATTATTAAGAGGTATCCAAAGAACTGACATCGAAAGAGGTCAAGTTTTAGCTCAAACTGGAACAATCAACCCACATAAAAAATTCGTAGGTCAAGTATACGTACTTAAAAAAGAAGAAGGTGGAAGACATACTCCATTCTTCGATGGATATAGACCACAATTCTACTTCAGAACAACAGACGTTACAGGATCAATCAAATTACCAGACGGAATGGAAATGGTTATGCCTGGAGACCACATCGATATGGAAGTTGAATTAATCACTGAAATCGCTATGGATGAAGGATTAAGATTCGCTATCAGAGAAGGTGGAAGAACTGTAGGTTCAGGAGTTGTTACTTCAATAATCGAGTAATTCTAACTTTTTAGAAAAGCTTAAATATAAATTTAAAAATAGTACCGATGAACAACGGGAGTTTATGCTGAATTAAACCTAGCTTATATTCTTAGCGCAAAAGAGTGTAACTTGAGGATTAATGAAGAAAAATTTCTAATATATAGACGTATATATTAGAAAGCTCTTAAAAGTCAAAAATTAATGCGCAATAATTTTTGACTTTGAAAGAGAGTTTATTAAAAGGCCTGTAAAAAGAGAGAGGAAATTCTTCTCTCTTTTTATTTTTTTAAGTAATATGTTGCTTTTATAAAAAAATAAAATATAATATAATTAGAAATTTTTTTTATGGCAAGAATAAGAATATGAATTTTTTGTTAGGAATAAAATTCTTGTTGAAAAATTTTTTGAATAGTATATTATTAATATTAGTGTTTTATTTTTTTGGACGGTTTTAAGGTTAAAAAGTATAAAAATGTATATGCTAAAACTTCTAAAAAAATACTTGAAAAAACATAATATACATAGTATAATGAAGAAGTTGTAAAGCGAACAGCGATGAATCAAGAGGTTGCCGGACTTCCGGGTAATTCTTGATGAGCATGTTAGGATCTAGAATCCGACGACAGGGGTTAGGTGAACATGTTTAAAGTGTGAAACACCAGGGGCAGTTTACACAATACTTACTGTTGTGCGTTAGAAGTAAAGCGTACATGAAAAGGAGGGAAACCAAATGTCAAAACAAAAAATAAGAATAAGATTAAAAGCATTTGATCACACAATATTAGATCAATCAGCTGAGAAAATTGTTGAAACTGCTAAGTCTACAGGAGCAAAGGTTGTTGGACCAGTTCCACTACCAACTGAAAAAGACGTTATAACAATCTTAAGAGCAGTACATAAGTACAAAGACTCAAGAGAGCAGTTCGAAGTAAGAACTCATAAGAGATTAATAGACATCGTTAATCCATCACCAAAAACTGTTGATGCATTAATGAGATTAAACTTACCAGCAGGTGTTGATATCGAAATAAAACTTTAATAGTTTATTTAGATTGAATTAAGAGATTGAACTGTTATGATTGCAGAGGCAATCCGCTAATACGTTTAGGAGGTGTAACCACATGAAAAAAGCTATCATAGGTAAAAAAGTTGGAATGACTCAAATATTCGATGAGAATGGAAAAGTAATTCCTGTAACTGTAGTTGAAGCTGGTCCATGTGTTGTAGTTCAAAAGAAAACAGTTGAAACTGATGGATATGACGCAATACAAGTTGGATTCGGTGAATTAAGAGAAAAATTAGTTAACAAACCAAGAAAAGGACATTTTGCTAAAGCAGGTGTTTCTTTAAGAAGAACTTTAAAAGAGTTCAGAATGGAAGATGTTGCTAGTTACAATGTTGGAGACGAAATAAAGGTTGACACATTTGAAATTGGAGACAAAGTAGACGTATCAGGAGTTTCTAAAGGTAAGGGATTCCAAGGTACAATCAAAAGATGGAATGCTAGTAGAGGACCAATGTCTCACGGTTCTAAATTCCACAGAGCACCAGGTTCAATGGGAGCTGCTTCAGACCCATCAAGAACTTTCAAGAACAAGAGAATGCCTGGACATATGGGAGCTAAGAACACTACAGTTCTTAACTTAGAAGTTGTTAAGATAATGCCTGAAAAGAACATAATCTTAATAAAGGGTGGAATCCCAGGTCCAAATAAAGGCACAGTAGTTATAAGAAACAGCGTTAAGGCTTAATTTCTGTAGAAAGGAGGAAGCGTAATGCCTAAAGTAGGTTTATTTAATAAAGAAGGACAACAAGTTGGAGATATCCAATTAAACGAGCAAGTATTTGGAGTTGAAGTAAACAAATATGCTTTACACCAAGTAGTAGTAGCTCAATTAGCTAACAAGAGACAAGGTACTCAATCAGCTAAAACAAGATCTGAGGTAAGAGGAGGCGGAATCAAGCCTTGGAGACAAAAAGGAACAGGTAGAGCAAGACAAGGTTCTATCAGAGCGCCTCAATGGATCAAAGGTGGAGTTGTATTTGCACCAAAACCAAGAGATTACAGAATGTCAATACCAAAGAGCATGAAGAAAGTAGCTATGACTTCTGCTTTAACTAGCAAAGTTGCAGATATGGTTGTTTTAGAAAACTTAACTTTCGAAGCTCCAAAAACTAAGGAAGCAGTTAAAATGTTAAATGCTTTCGAAGCTAAGAAGACATTAATAATAACAGCTGAAGTTAATGAAAATGTATATAAATCAGCTAGAAACATCGAAGGTGTAACAGTTATGCCTGTTAACAACATCAATGTTTATGATTTATTAAACTGCAAAACATTAATGATAACTAAAGAAGCTGTAAACAAAATTGAGGAGGTGTACGCATAATGAAGTTAACAAGCCATGATATAATCAGAAAACCAGTTATAACTGAAAAGAGTATGGCAGCTATGGCTGAAAATAAATACACCTTCATAGTTCATATGGCAGCTAACAAAGTACAAATAAAGAGAGCTGTAGAAGAAGTTTTCAACGTAAAAGTTGCTGACGTTAAAACTATGAGATTCGAAGGAAAAACTAAGAGAGTTGGAGTTCATATCGGAAAAAGAGCTGACTTCAAAAAAGCTGTTATAACTTTAGCTGAAGGTAGCAGCATAGAATTCTTCGAAGGAATGCAATAATAAAAAGCAGGTATTGGTTGAAGGCCAGATAAGCTATAAGAAGGAGGGACAATAATGGCACTTAAAAAGTTTAACCCAACTACACCATCAAGAAGACAAATGACTATGCCAACATTTGAAGAAGTAACTACAAATGCACCTGAAAAGTCACTTCTTGTTTCTTTAAAGAAAACTGGTGGTAGAAACGCACAAGGTAAAATAACTGTTAGACACCACGGTGGTGGAGCTAAGAGAAAATATAGAATAATAGATTTCAAAAGAAATAAAGATGGAATCCCAGCAAAAGTTGCTACAGTAGAGTACGATCCAAATAGATCAGCTTACATAGCACTTGTTATTTATGCTGATGGAGAGAAGAGATACATACTTGCTCCTGTAGGTTTAAAAGTAGGAGATACAGTTGTATCAGGACCTGAGTCAGATATCAAACCAGGTAACGCTCTTCAATTAAAACACATGCCAGTAGGTACTTTTGTTCATAACATAGAGTTACAAGCTGGAAAAGGTGGCCAAATGGTAAGATCAGCAGGTACTTCAGCTCAGTTAATGGCTAAAGAAGGAAACTATGCTACATTAAGATTACCATCAGGCGAAATGAGATACGTAAGAATAGAATGTAAAGCTACTGTTGGAACAGTATCAAACACAACTCATGAGATCGTAAATATCGGTAAAGCTGGTAGAAAGAGACACATGGGATGGAGACCAACAGTTAGAGGTTCTGTAATGAACCCTTGCGATCACCCTCACGGTGGTGGAGAAGGTAGATCTCCTATCGGTAGACCAAGTCCAGTTACTCCATGGGGTAAACCAGCACTTGGATACAAAACTAGAAAGAACAAAAAATACTCAGATAGATTCATCATTAAGAGAAGAAACGCTAAATAGTTTGGAGAGAATTAAATATTCTCTTCACAGTTTGGCGGCATAATTAAGTTTATGAAGGGAGGAAATTCTAGTGAGTAGATCAATTAAGAAAGGACCTTTCGTGCATGCAGGTCTTTTAAAGAAAATAGAAGAAATGAACCAAAATGGAGATAAGAAAGTTATCAAAACTTGGTCAAGAAGCTCAACTATATTCCCACAAATGATAGGCCATACAATAGCTGTTCATGATGGAAGAAAACATATCCCAGTTTATGTTACAGAAGATATGGTTGGACATAAATTAGGAGAATTCGTTTTAACAAGAACTTTCAAAGGTCATATTAAAAACGAAAAAACATCAAAGAGAAAATAATAGTATCCGGGAAAGGAGGATCTTTAGATGGAAGCTAAAGCTATAGCTAAATATGTAAGAATGTCTCCAACTAAAGTAGGAGTTGTTCTTGATTTAATAAGAGGAAAGAACGTAAACGAAGCTTTCGCAATTTTAAAATACACTCCAAGAGATGCCGCTGAGGTTATAAACAAAGTTTTAAAATCAGCAGTTGCTAATGCGGAGAACAATCATGAGTTAGATGCAAACAGATTATTTGTTGCAGAAGCACATGTAGGTCACGGACCAACTTTAAAAAGATTCAGACCAATGGATCATGGTAAAGCATTCAGAATAAACAAGAGAACAAGTCATATAACACTTGTTGTTAAAGAAAGAGCTTAATAAGGTAAGGAGGGAAAAGCATGGGACAAAAAGTACATCCTCACGGACTAAGAGTTGGTGTAATTAAAGATTGGGATGCAAAATGGTATGCTGATAAGAAAAATTTTGCTGACAACTTAATCGAAGACCAACAAATAAGAAAATTCATAAAGAAAGAACTTTTCTCAGCTGGAATCGCTAAGATTGAAATCGAAAGATCAGCTAAGAGAATTAAGTTAAACATACACACAGCTAAGCCAGGAGTAATCATCGGAAAAGGTGGTTCAGGAATCGAAAGATTAAAAGCTAGCTTAAAAAATATAATAGCTGAGAAGAATGTTTTAATAAACATCGTTGAGGTTAAGAACGCTGAAACTAACGCTCAATTAATGGCTGAAAACATTGCTGCTCAATTAGAAAAGAGAATATCATTCAGAAGAGCTATGAAGCAAACTATCCAAAGAGCAATGAAAGCTGGCACATTAGGTGTTAAAACTGCTTGTTCAGGTAGATTAGGTGGAGCTGAAATAGCAAGAACTGAGCAATATAATGAAGGAACAATCCCACTACAAACAATAAGAGCTGACATCGACTATGGATTTGCTGAAGCAGATACAACTTATGGTAAAATCGGTGTTAAAGTGTGGGTTTACAATGGAGAAGTTCTTCCAACTAAAAAAGTTGAAAAAAAGGAAGACGCTAATGCATAATATGATGCACTAAGAAAGGAGGAATATAACATGTTAATGCCTAAAAGAGTTAAACATCGTAAGGTACAACGTGGTAGAATGAAAGGTAAGGCAACTAGAGGAAACTTTCTAGCTTACGGAGATTTCGGAATCCAAGCTACAACTTGTGGATGGATCACTAGTAACCAAATAGAAGCTGCGAGAATAGCTATCAATAGATATATAAAAAGAGGCGGAAAGCTTTGGATAAAAATATTCCCAGATAAACCTGTAACTGAGAAGCCAGCTGAAACAAGAATGGGTTCAGGTAAAGGTTCAGTTGAATACTGGGTAGCAGTAGTTAAACCAGGTAGAGTTTTATTTGAATTATCTGGAGTTGATGAAGAGAAAGCAAGAGAAGCTATGAGACTTGCTTCACACAAACTTCCTGTAAAGACTAAGTTCGTTACAAGAAGAGATTTTGAGGAAATGGGTGGTGAAGAATAATGAAAGCTAGAGAGTTAAAAGAACTAAGAACAAGCAATCCTCAAGATTTAATAAATAAATTAGGAGACCTTAAAGCTGAGTTATTCAATTTAAGATTCCAATTAGCTACAGGTCAATTAGAAAACCCAATGAGAATCAAAGAAGTAAAAAAATCAATAGCTCAAATCAAAACAATCATAAGAGAAGAAGAGTTAAAGATTGAGCAGTAATCCTGAAAGGAGGTAACCGCTGTGGAAAGAAATTTAAGAAAAAAGAGATTAGGTAGAGTTGTTTCTGATAAAATGGATAAGACTATCGTTGTTGCGGTTGAAACAAAGGTTAGACATCCACTATACGGAAAAACTGTTAACAGAACAACTAAGTTCAAAGCTCATGATGAAAATAATGAGGCTAGATTCGGAGATAGAGTTCTTATAATGGAAACTAGACCATTATCTAAAGATAAGAGATGGAGACTTGTTGAGATAGTAGAGAAAGCAAAATAGTTTTCTAAAGTCTGAAAGGAGGTTAATTTCATGATACAACAACAAACCTTACTAAAGGTTGCTGATAACTCAGGTGCAAAAGAAATAATGTGCATAAGAGTTTTAGGCGGATCTAAAAGAAAATTCGGAAATATCGGAGATATAATAGTTGCTAGCGTTAAAAGTGCAACACCAGGCGGAGTTGTTAAAAAAGGAGACGTTGTTAAAGCAGTTATTGTAAGATCAGTAAGAGGACTAAGAAGAGCTGACGGTTCATACATCAAGTTTGATGAAAATGCAGCTGTAATAATAAAAGATGATAAGCAACCAAGAGGAACTCGTATCTTTGGACCAGTTGCTAGAGAGCTAAGAGATAATGAGTTCAACAAAATCTTATCATTAGCACCAGAAGTTCTATAATAAACGATTAGGAGGTGGCTAAGATGAAGGTACATGTTAGAAAGAACGACACAGTAGTAGTTATATCAGGTAAAGATAAAGGAAAAACTGGTGAAGTTTTAAGAGTAATTCCTAAGACTGGTAAAGTAGTAGTTAAAGGAGTTAACTTAGTTAAAAAGCATCAAAAACCTAATAGACAAAACATGCAAGGCGGAATAATAGAAATGGAAGCTGCAATAAACAGCTCAAAAGTTATGTTATTCTGTGAAAAATGCAAAAAGGCTACAAGAATAAGCCATAAGTTATTAGAAGACGGTGCAAAAGTAAGAGTATGTAAGAAGTGTGGAGAAACATTCTAAAATTTGAAAGGAGGTACTTTACGTGAATAGACTTCAAGAAAGATATGAAAAAGAAGTAGTTCCAGCTATGATGGAAAAGTTCGGATACAAAAACATAATGCAAGTTCCTAAAATAGAAAAAGTTGTTATAAACATGGGAGTAGGAGAAGCTAAAGACAATCCTAAGGTTCTAGAATCAGCTGTTAGTGATTTACAAATAATCGCTGGACAAAAGCCTGTATTAACAAGAGCTAAAAAGTCAGTTGCTAACTTCAAAATAAGAGAGAACATGGCTTTAGGATGTAAAGTTACTTTAAGAAAGACTAATATGTACGAATTCGTAGATAAATTAGTTTCAATAGCTTTACCTAGAGTAAGAGACTTTAGAGGAGTTTCACCTAAAGCATTTGATGGAAGAGGAAACTACTCATTAGGTATTAAGGAACAATTAATATTCCCAGAAATCGAGTATGATAAAGTAGATAAAGTAAGAGGAATGGATATAATCTTCGTTACTAGTGCTAACACAGACGAAGAAGCAAGAGAATTATTAAGATTCCTTGGAATGCCATTCGCTCAATAATAAGGAGGGGATACGCATGGCTCGTAAGGCAATGATCGAAAAATGGAAAAAAGAACCTAAATACAAAACTAGAGCGTATACTAGATGTAGATTATGTGGAAGACCACATTCTGTATTAAAGAAATTCGGAATTTGCCGTATCTGCTTCAGAGAATTAGCTTATAAAGGTGAAATTCCTGGATGTAGAAAGGCAAGCTGGTAATATACTAGTAGAATGAAAGGAGGCACAATATAATGGTTATGACAGATCCTATCGCAGACTTACTAACTCGTGTGAGAAACGCGAATTCAGTAAGACACGAAGTTGTTGAAGTACCTTCTTCAAGTGTTAAGAAGGCTATCGTAAATATATTATTACAAGAAGGTTATCTTAAAGGAGTAGAGGAGTACAACGATGGTGTAGTTCCTATGATGAGATTAACTTTAAAGTACGGAGCAAACAATGAAAGAGTTATAACTGGTTTAAAGAGAATATCAAAACCAGGTTTAAGAGTTTACTGCAAGAAAGATGAAGTTCCTAGAGTATTAAACGGATTAGGTATCGCTTTAATATCAACTTCAAAAGGATTAGTAGTTGACAGAGAAGCTAGAAAATTAGGATTAGGCGGAGAAGTTATCTGCTACGTTTGGTAATTTTTTAGATTGAGAAAATAACATAGATTTAAATAGATTGAAGCAAAGAGATAAATTAAAAATATAAGGACCAAATTCACAGGAGGTGCGCATTATGTCAAGAGTAGGTAAAATGCCTATAGCTATCCCTGCTGGAGTAACTGTTACTGTAACACCAGAGAACGTTGTTACAGTAAAAGGCCCTAAGGGTGAATTAGTTAAAGCTATGCACAAAGACATTAATATAGCTGTAGAAGATGCTCAAGTAGTTGTTACTAGACCAAGTGACGTTAAAGAACACAGAGCACTTCACGGATTAACTAGAGCTTTACTTAACAACATGGTTGTTGGAGTAAGCCAAGGTTTCTCAAAAACTTTAGAGTTAAACGGAGTTGGATACAGAGCTCAATTACAAGGAAAGAAACTTGTTATGAACTTAGGATATTCACATCCAGTAGAAGTTGAAGCTGTTGAAGGAGTTGACTTCAAGTTAGACGGAACAACTAAAGTTATCGTTGAAGGTATCGATAAAGAAAAAGTTGGAGCAGTTGCTGCTAACATCAGATCATGGAGAAAACCTGAACCATACAAAGGTAAAGGAATCAAGTACTCTGATGAAGTTATAAGAAGAAAAGAAGGTAAAACTGGTAAATAATAAATACTAATATAGAAAGGAGTGAACCTTATGTTCAAAAAGGCAGACAGAAAAGAAGCAAGAGAAAGACGTCACCTAAGAGTTCGTAAGAAGGTATTCGGAACTCCAGAAAGACCAAGATTATCTGTATATAGAAGTGAAAAGAACATATATGCTCAAATAATAGACGACGTTAACGCTGTTACTTTAGTATCTGCTTCAAGCTTAGATAAAGCTATAGAAGTTAAAGGAAGTAACAAAGAAGCTGCTAAAATCGTTGGAGATTTACTTGCTAAAAGAGCTATAGAAAAAGGAATAACTGATGTAGTATTCGACAGAGGTGGATACGTATATCATGGAAGAGTTGAGGCTTTAGCTAGCGGAGCAAGAGAAGCCGGATTAAAATTCTAATCTACAAGGAGGGGAAATACATGAGAATCGATCCTAGCACACTAGACCTTAAAGAAAAGGTTGTTAGTATAAGCAGAGTTACTAAGGTTGTTAAGGGTGGTAGAAACTTCAGATTCAGTGCTTTAGTTGTTGTTGGAGACGAGAACGGACACGTTGGTGTTGGAACTGGTAAATCTATCGAAATCCCAGAAGCAATAAGAAAAGGAATAGAAGATGCTAAGAAAAACTTAGTTGAAGTTTCAATAGTTGGAACTACTGTTCCTCATGAAATACACGGAAAATTCGGTACAGGAGATGTACTTATAATGCCAGCTACTGAAGGTACAGGAGTTATAGCTGGAGGTCCTGCAAGATCAGTTCTTGAGTTAGCAGGATTAAAGGATGTTAGAGCTAAATCATTAGGTTCAAACAACCCAAGAAACATGGTAAAAGCAACTATCAACGGATTAGCAAACTTAAGAACAGCTGAAGATATAGCTAAATTAAGAGGAAAATCTGTTGAAGAGATATTAGGTTAGGAGGGATAGCGATGCTAAAGGTAACATTAGTTAAAAGCTTAATTGGTAGAAAAAAAGACCATATCGCTACTGCACATGCCCTTGGACTTAGAAAAATAGGTAAAACAGTAGAGCATGAGGAAACTCCTCAAATAAAAGGTATGATAAACAAAGTTAGTTATCTACTAAAAGTTGAAGAAGCATAATTAAATAGAGTGTCAGAGGAGGTGTAATAACATATGAAACTTCATGAATTAAGCCCAGCAGCTGGTAGTAAATCAGCTCCTAAGAGAGTTGGTAGAGGTACTGGTTCAGGACTAGGAAGAAATGCCGGAAAAGGTGAAAAAGGTCAAAATGCTAGATCAGGTGGTGGAGTTAGACCAGGATTCGAAGGTGGTCAAATGCCATTATACAGAAGACTTCCAAAAAGAGGATTCACTAACCCATTTTCAAAACATTTTGTAACAATCAATGTTGATAGATTAAACATATTCGATAATGGAACAGAAGTTACTCCAGAATTACTATTAGAAAAAAGAGTAGTAAGTAAACTAATGGACGGAGTTAAGATCTTAGGAAATGGAAACATAGAAAAGAACTTAACTATCGCAGGTTGCAAGTTATCAAAGCAAGCAGCTGAAAAAATAGTTGCAGCTGGAGGAAAAGTTGAGGTGAAATAATCGTGCTATCAACCCTACGTAATGCCTGGAAGGTTCAAGATTTAAGAAAAAAGATAATTTGGACTGTATTCTTAATAGCAATTTTCAGGATGGGAAGTTATATTCCTGTTCCTGGAATTGATACAGATAGTCTGAAAGCTTTAACACAATCAGGAGGCTTAGTAAGCTTCTATGATTTAATTTCTGGTGGTTCTTTTAGTAGATTTAGTATATTTGCTTTAGGTGTTGTACCATACATTAATGCTTCAATCATCATGCAACTTTTAACAGTTGCAATTCCTAAATTAGAGCAACTATCTAAAGAGGGAGATGACGGAAGAAAGAAAATCCAAAAGATAACTAGATATGCTTCAATTGTTATTGGAGCAATCACAGCTTATGGAACTTATGTGATAATTCACAATGTAGGAGCACTTAAGAGTAATTCTCCAGTTAGTATGTTTTTAATATTACTAACATTAGTAGTAGGATCAACTTTCCTAATGTGGTTAGGAGATCAAATTACTGTTAAAGGAGTAGGAAATGGTACCTCTTTGATAATATTTGCAAATATATTATCAAGTTTACCAATGACTGGTTATCAAATATATAACTTAAGTAAGATAGGTAAAATAAATATTGTTGAAGTAGCATTATTTATTTTCTTTACATTAGCTTTATTAGCAGGTGTAATTTACTTATCATTAGCTGAAAGAAGAATCCCTGTACAGTATGCAGGTAAAGCCGTAGGTAATAAAATGATGAAGGGACAATCAACTCATATTCCATTAAGTATTATTGGAACAACTGTTATAGCAATAATCTTTGCTATGTCTGTTATGAGTTTCCCAACAACTATAGCTCAATTCTTCCCAGAAGCTGGATGGTCACAATGGATTACAGGATCTTCTTACAGTCCTTTCAATGCAAAGACTTGGATGTATCCAGTATTATATTCATTACTGACTATATTCTTTACTTGGTTCTATACTCAAATAACATTTAAGCCAGATGAAATGGCTGAGAATATGCATAAATCATCAGGTTTCATTCCTGGAATAAGACCTGGTAAACCAACAGAGATTTATTTAGAGAAAGTATTAAATAGAATTTCAATGTTTGGTGGATGTTTTGCTGCGTTTATAGCGGTAGTTCCTATCTTAGTTGCAAACTATACTCCTTTTGAAGGAATACAGTTTGGAGGAACATCACTGTTAATCTTAGTTTCAGTTTCATTAGAAATAATGAGACAGTTAGAATCTCAATTAACAATGAGACATTACCAAGGATTCTTAAAATAGAAATACAAGTTATGGAGATGATGCCCGTGAAGATAGTTTTATTAGGTCCTCCTGGAGCAGGAAAAGGAACACAGGCAAAATCAATTAGTAATAGATATTCAATTCCTCATATATCTACTGGAGATATTTTTAGAAAGAATATTTCTGAGAATACTCCTTTAGGTATTGAGGCTAAAACATACATGGACAATGGACAGTTAGTTCCAGATGAAGTAACTATAAACATGGTAAAAGATAGACTTCAGCAAGATGATTGTAAAAACGGATATCTGTTAGATGGTTTCCCAAGAACAGTTCATCAAGCAGAGGCTTTAGATAATTTCTTAAGTGAAAGAGGCGAGTCAATAGACACAGCTCTTTTAATAGAAGTACCTAAAGAATTCATACTTGAAAGAATGACAGGAAGAAGAGTTTGTCCTTCATGTGGAGCAAGTTATCACATAAAGTTTAATCCACCAGCTAATGATGGAAAATGTGATCTTTGCGGATCAGATGTTATCCAAAGAAAAGATGACACTGAGGAAACAGTGAAAGAAAGACTTGATGTGTACGAAAATCAAACACAACCATTAATTGATTTTTATGAAAACAAAAAGCAACTTTCAGTAGTAGATGGAACACAAGCAATAAACGAGGTCTTTGAGAGTATCTGTAAAATATTAGGGAGCGACAAGTAATGATAATTCTTAAGAATGAGAATGAAATCGACCTAATGAGGAAAGCAGGAAAGCTTCTTGGAGAAACACTTAACCTGCTTAAGGAGAAAGTAAGACCTGGTATTACTACTACGGAATTAGATAGAATAGCTGAAGAGTTTATAACTAAGCATGGAGCTACACCATCCTTTAAGGGATTGTATGGTTTTCCAGCTTCATTATGTATATCTGTTAATAATCAAGTAATTCATGGTTTCCCAGGAAGTTATGAATTAAAAGATGGAGACATTGTTTCTATTGATTGTGGAGTTTGTCTAAATGGATTTCACAGTGATGCTGCTAGAACTTTTGGTGTTGGAAATATATCAGAAGAAGCGGAAAAGCTTATTAGAATTACTGAAGATTCCTTTTTTAAAGGAATAGAGAAGGCATATGTAGACAATAGATTAACGGATATTTCTAATGAAATACAGCAATATGTTGAAGCAAATGGATTTTCTGTTGTTAGAGACTTTGTAGGACATGGAATTGGCCGAAAAGTACATGAAGATCCTGAAGTTCCTAATTTCGGTAGACCAGGCAGAGGTCCAAAGTTAATGGCAGGAATGGTGTTAGCTATTGAACCAATGGTAAACATAGGATCATATAGAGTTAAGACTTTAGATGATGGCTGGACAGTAATAACAGCAGATGGTAAACTTTCTGCACATTATGAAAATACAGTTGCAATTTTACCTAATGGTCCTGAAATATTAACACTTGTAAAATAGTTTTAATATATATTGCTTAGTTATAAATTAACATTTGCCTATAAGGAATTTGTAGTTTATGACTAAGGTAATCTTTGAGGTGGATAAGTTGCAAGAAACTCACTTAATTGGTAAATTAGTTACTTCAAATGCTGGTAGAGATGCAGGAAAATCATATATTGTGGTTGGATCAGCAGGTGAATATCTACTAGTAGCTAATGGAGCAACTAAAACCATGGAAATGCCAAAAAAGAAAAAAATAAAACATGTAGTGCTTACTGAGATATTGGATGATGAATTAAAATCAGGTATAATATCAAAGGATAAGAATATAAATCTTAAAATAAAAAGATTTTTAAAGCTTAATCGCACTAACAAGGAGGTTTGATTACCTTATGTCAAAAAGTGATATAATTGAAATGCAAGGTACGGTTTTAGAATCCCTACCAAATGCAATGTTTGAAGTTGAATTAGAGAGTGGGCATAAAATTTTAGCACATATCTCAGGAAAGTTAAGAATGAACTTCATAAGAATTTTACCAGGAGATAAGGTTACTGTGGAACTTTCACCATATGACCTAACAAGAGGTAGAATTACATGGAGAGCAAAATAAGGAGGGTTAGCGATGAAAGTAAGACCATCAGTTAAGCCTATTTGCGAAAAGTGCAAAGTTATAAGAAGAAAAGGAAGAGTAATGGTAATCTGTGAAAATCCTAAGCACAAACAAAAACAAGGCTAATAGGTAAATAAAACATAATAAAAAGGTCAATTGGGAGCGAATTCTTATTGACTTTTATTTAAAAGTAAAATATGATTATATAGGCATTTAAATAATAGCAAGTAAATTTTAGGTGCGGCTGTGATGGGTAAAACCATCAACCTAAAATTTTAAATATAAATAAACAATAGAGCAATTGAGTTACTTATTTAATGTAAATCAATTTCGTATTTTAATTACCAGGAGGTGTAACATTAATGGCAAGAATAGCAGGTATCGACCTACCAAGAGAAAAAAGAGTTGAAATAGGTCTAACTTATATATATGGTATAGGATTACCTACATCACAAAAAATTCTTGAAGTAACTGGAGTTAATCCTGATACAAGAGTTAAGGATCTTACTGAGGACGAAGTAAACTCAATAAGAAACTACATTAAAGAATTAACAGTTGAAGGTGACTTAAGAAGAGAAGTTGCTTTAAACATAAAGAGATTAGTTGAGATTGGTTCATACAGAGGAATCAGACATAGAAAAGGTCTTCCACTTAGAGGACAAAAAACTAAGACTAATGCTAGAACTAGAAAAGGTCCTAAGAAGACAATAGCTAATAAGAAGAAATAGTTAAGGAGGGAAGACAATGGCAGCTCAAAAAGTTAAAAAAACTAGAAGAAGAAAAGAAAGAAAAAATGTTGAGCATGGTGCAGCACACATCCAATCAACATTCAATAACTCAATAGTTACTTTAACTGATGCAAAAGGAAATGCATTAGCATGGGCAAGTGCTGGTGGACTTGGATTCAAAGGTTCAAGAAAAAGCACACCATTTGCAGCTCAAATGGCAGCTGAAACAGCAGCTAAAGCAGCTATGGAACACGGATTAAAAAGCGTTGAGGTTTACGTAAAAGGACCAGGTGCTGGAAGAGAAGCAGCTATAAGAAGCTTACAAGCAGCTGGATTAGAAGTTACTTTAATAAAAGATGTAACTCCAATTCCACACAATGGATGTAGACCACCAAAAAGAAGAAGAGTTTAGTAACGTCACGGGAGGTGTAATGAATGGCAAGATATACTGGAGCTACATGTAAGTTATGTAGAAGAGAAGGTATGAAATTATTCCTAAAAGGGGATAGATGTTATACAGATAAATGTGCTTTCGTTAGAAGAAGCTATGCACCAGGACAACACGGAGCAAGCAGAAAGAAATTATCTAACTACGGAACACAATTAAGAGAAAAGCAAAAAGCTAAGAGAATATACGGAGTTCTTGAAGGTCAGTTCAGAAACACATATGAAAGAGCTGAAAAAATGAGAGGAATCGCCGGTGAAAACTTACTTAAGTTATTAGAAATGAGATTAGATAACGTTGTTTACAGATTAGGATATGGTGCTTCAAGAACAGAAGCTAGACAATTAGTAAACCATGGTCATTTCTTAGTAAATGGTAAAAAAGTTGATATAGCATCATTCAAAGTATCAGTTAACGATGTTATAACAGTTTGTGAAAAGAGCAGAGGATCAGAAAGATTCAAAATGTTTGCTGAAAATCCAAAAGCTTTACCAAAATGGTTAGAAGCTAACGTTGAAAACTTCGAAGGTAAAGTTGTTGCTGAACCTGCAAGAGAAGATATCGATGTACCAGTTAACGAGACTCTAATCGTCGAGTTATACAGCAAATAATAATTAATGATCTTAAGAGTACTTTTACAATTGGATCAGTTGCCCTCATAAGGTTGCCATTTTTATATTAAGGAGGGTTTTTAAATGTTAGAAATAGAAAAGCCAGTAATTCAATGTGTTGAATCAAACGATAACGGAACATATGGTAAGTTTGAGATTGAACCATTAGAAAGAGGTTATGGAATAACTCTTGGTAATGCATTAAGAAGAATATTACTTTCTTCTTTACCTGGAGTAGCTCCAACTTCAGTTAAAATAGATTCAGTTCTTCATGAATTTTCAACAATAACAGGTGTTAAAGAAGATGTTACAGAGATAATCTTAAATCTTAAAATGTTAGCACTTACTATGGAAGGTGAAGGACCAAAAACTATTTATATTGATGCTCAAGGACCAGGTGTTGTGACTGGAGCAGATATAAAAACAGATGGTGATGTAGAAGTTGTAAACAAAGATCTACATATCGCTACATTAGACAACGATGGTAAGTTATATATGGAAATCGTAGTTAATAGAGGAAGAGGATATGTTACTCAAAACAAAAATAAAACAGAAGATCTTCCATTATCAGCTATAGCTATAGATTCTATATACACTCCTGTAAAGAGAGTTAATTTCTCTGTTCAAAATACAAGAGTTGGTCAAATTACTGACTATGATAAACTTACATTAGAGATTTGGACTAATGGAACTATAAGAATAGAAGAAGCGATTTCATTATCAGCTAAAATTCTTATAGAGCACTTCAAATTATTCATGACTTTAACTGACAACGCTAATGATGTTGAGATAATGATTGAAAAAGAAGAAGATAAAAAAGAAAAAGCTTTAGAGATGACTATAGAAGAGCTTGACTTATCAGTAAGATCATACAATTGCTTAAAAAGAGCAGGTATAAACACTGTTCAAGAGCTTGCGGGCAAGAGCATGGATGATATGATGAAAGTTAGAAACTTAGGTAAGAAGTCTCTAGAAGAAGTAGAAAGAAAGTTAAACGAGTTAGGCTTAAATTTAAGACTAAATGACGAGTAGGTGAGGAGGTAAAGCCATGGCAGGATATCGTAAGTTAGGTCGTCCTACTGATCAAAGAAAAGCTATGCTTAGAAATCTTGTTACAAGCTTCTTAAAGCATGGTAAAATAGAAACTACTGAAACAAGAGCTAAGGAAACTAGAAGCCTTGCAGAAAAAATGATCACTCTTGCAAAAAGAGGAGATTTACACGCAAGAAGACAAGTATTAGCATTTGTTACAGAAGAAGAAGTTGTTAAAAACTTATTTGACAACATAGCTCCAAAGTACGCTGAGAGAAACGGTGGATACACTAGAATGTACAAAGTTGGTCCTAGAAGAGGAGACGGAGCTGAAGTTGTTATACTTGAATTAGTATAATATATTTCTTTAGAGAGGATTAAGTTTTTGCTTAGTCCTCTTTTGTCATATAAAATAATAATTATAGGGTACTTGTACTAACATATGAAGTTTAAAATTCAAGTCATATTATGGTGGTAAATTAGTAGCTTATTAAATGTTTAAAGAAACTTTTAATAAATATATTTTAAGTTTCAAGAAAGATAATTTTATATAAAGGGTTAAAATAAGGAAATATCTATTTACAAAATAAAATTATTAATAGTATTATTTTATAAGTAGGTATTTTTTTTATACCTAAAATAATTTTTTGAATTTAATACATATTGAGAAAAGGAGTTAATTACTTTTAACTCTAACTACTTTAGATTTAGCTTTATAGGAGGCTAGTATGGGAGAAAATATGATTAAAAGTGAAGATTTAGTTTTTAAATACGTCAACGCTGAAGAACAAACTGAAAAGATTGCAATAAATCACGTTTCTATGGAAGTTAAAAAGGGAGAATTTCTAGTTATATTAGGTCATAATGGTTCAGGAAAATCAACTATGGCAAAGCATATGAATTCTTTATTACTCCCTAGTGGTGGAAAGATGTATGTAGATGGATTAGATACTTCTGATATAGAAAATATTTGGGAAGTTAGAAGAAGAGCAGGAATGGTTTTTCAAAATCCAGATAACCAATTAGTAGCTACCATAGTTGAGGAAGATGTTGCTTTCGGGCCTGAAAATTTAGGTGTTGAGCCTAAAGAAATAAGAGAAAGAGTCGACGATTCATTAAAAGCAGTTGGTATGTATGAATATAGAAAACATGCACCACATTTATTATCAGGAGGACAAAAGCAAAGAATTGCAATTGCAGGAATATTAGCAATGAGACCTAAATGCATAGTTTTAGATGAACCTACAGCAATGCTTGACCCTTCAGGTAGAAGAGAAGTAATGAAAACTATAAAAGAAGTAAATAAGAAGTTTGGAATTACTATAATACTTATAACTCACTACATGGATGAGGCAGCACAAGCTGATAGAATAATTGTTATGGATAATGGTGAAAAGGTAATGGAGGGAGTTCCAAGAGAAATTTTTTCTCAAGTTGAAAAAATAAAATCAATAGGATTAGATGTTCCTCAAGTTACTGAATTAGCTTATGAACTTCAAAAAGAAGGGATAAATATATCAACAGAAATATTAAATATAGATGAGATGGTGAATGCTTTATGTCAATTAAAATAGAAAATTTAAATCATGTTTATATGCCTAAAACACCATTCGAAAAAATCGCATTAAATGATATAAACTGTGAGATAAAAGATGGAGAATTTATTGCATTAATCGGGCATACTGGATCAGGAAAATCAACTTTTATTCAACATTTAAATGGATTATTAAGTCCTACTAGTGGAAATATAATAGTTGATGGGGTTAATATAGCTGATAAAAAAGTTAAGTTAAGTGATATTAGAAAAAAAGTTGGCTTAGTATTTCAATATCCTGAATATCAATTATTTGAAGAAACTATTGAAAAGGATATTGAATATGGTCCAAGAAACTTAGGTATTAGTGAAGAGGAAATAAGTAAGAGAGTTAAGAAATCAATGGAAATGGTTGGCCTTGATTATGAAACATACAAGGATAAATCACCATTTGATTTAAGTGGTGGACAAAAGAGAAGAGTTGCCATAGCTGGTGTTATAGCTATGGAACCTAAAGTTCTTATATTAGATGAACCAACTGCTGGATTAGATCCAAAGGGAAGAGAAGATATACTTGCTCAAATAAAAATTCTTCATAAGGAATATGGAATGACTATAATAATGGTTAGTCATAGTATGGAAGATGTAGCTAAGATTGCTGATAGAGTAATAGTTATGAATAGTGGAGAAATAGTTTTAGAGGGTGAGATAGCTGAAGTATTTAAAGAGGTTGAGGTTTTAGAGAAGATAGGCTTGGCTGTTCCTCAAGTTACTTATTTAATAAAAGAGTTAAGGAAAAAGGGCTTTAACATATCAGAAGAAATATTTACTATTTCTCAAGCTAAAGAAGCTCTTTTAGAAATAATAAAGAATAATAATTAGGAAGGATAAGAAATTATGTTAAAGGACATTACTATAGGTCAATACATTCCTGGGGATTCTTTTGTACATAAATTAGATCCAAGGACTAAGATATTAATATCATTTATCTTTATTGCTTCACTATTTATAGTAGATAAGTTTTGGGGATATATATTTATAATAGCCTTCTTAGGTGCAACAGTATTAATATCTAAATTACAATTTAAGTATTTATATAAAGGACTTAAACCGGTATTTTTATTAATAGCTATAACAGCAGCACTTAATATATTTATGATAAAAGGAACAGAGGATACTCTTATATGGCATTGGAAATTCTTATATATTTATAAGGAAGGGATAACAACAGCTATATTTATGGCTTTAAGACTTATCTTATTAATAATGGGTACTTCTGTATTAACACTTACTACATCTCCAATAGAGTTAACTGATGGGATTGAAAGCTTATTAAAGCCTTTCAAGAAGATTGGAGTACCAGCTCATGAGTTAGCAATGATGATGACAATTGCTTTAAGATTTATACCGACTTTAATTGATGAAACTGATAAAATAATGAAAGCTCAAAAAGCTAGGGGCGCAGATTTTGAATCAGGAAACATAATACAAAAAGCAAAAAGCTTAATACCATTATTAATACCTTTGTTTATTAGTTCATTCAGAAGAGCAGATGAGTTAGCCATGGCTATGGAAGCAAGATGCTATAGAGGTGGAGATGGAAGAACTAGAATGAAAGTATTAAAGTATTCTAAGAATGATTTTATTTCTTTCGGAGTAGCAGGTTTACTTTTAGCTTTATCAATAGTAGTTAGGGTTATGTAATATAAATAAGTTTAGAGTTCAAAGAGATTTAGTACTTTTAATAGGAATTAAATATTGATAATATAAAAGAAAGACTACAAATTTGTGGTCTTTCTTTCTTTGAAAAACAATATAAGTACAAATTTATTTGAAATGTGCTTAATTGAATTTTATTGTATAAAAAGATTTAAAGGAATGATAATATGAAAAATATAAAGTTAACTATAGAATATGATGGAACATCCTATTTTGGATGGCAAAAACAACCTATAGGTAATACTATTCAACAAAGGGTTGAAGAGGCCATAAAAAAAGTTACAAAGGAAGAGGTTGAACTATTGGGAAGTAGTAGAACTGATTCAGGAGTTCATGCAAAAGCTTATGTGGCTAATTTTAAGACTAATTCTAGCATACCAGGAAGGAATTTTAAGGCTGCATTAAATTCAAAGTTACCAAAGGATATAGTTATAATGAATTCAGAAGAGGTAGATGAAGGTTTTCATGCTAGGTATATGACCACTGGAAAGACTTATTGTTACACTATATTAAATAGAGAAGAACCACCAGCATTAGAAAGAAATTATGTTTATCACGTGAAAAAGCCTTTGGATGTTGAGGCAATGAAAGAAGCATGTAAATACTTTTTAGGAAATCATGATTTTAAGGCTTTTCAAAGACCAGGAGGAACAGTTAAAACTTCTGTAAGAACAATTAATGATTTGCACATTGAAACAGAAGGAAATAAAATAAAGATTTTTGTATCAGCTGATGGATTCCTATATAATATGGTGAGATTAATAGTTGGAACTTTACTTAAAGTAGGAAGAGGAAAAGAAAAGCCAGAGTATATAAAGGAAGTCATAGATTCTGGTGATAGAAAAAAGGCGGGAATTTGTGTTCCGCCAACAGGACTATGTCTAGAAAAAGTTTTTTACTAAAAGTAACCTAAATGTATTGACACGCCCGTAAGCGTGTATTATAATTGTATTTGTTTGTAAGAGAGATGTACGGGATTCAATATGAATCTTAACATAAAGTACGAGGACATATAAAACCTATTTTAAAATTCTAGGGAGGGAAAACGATGAAATCATACATTGCAAAAGCACAAGAAGTTGAAAGAAAATGGTATGTTGTTGACGCTGCTGGAAAGCCACTAGGAAGAGTTGCTAGCCAAGTTGCTTCAATATTAAGAGGAAAGAACAAGCCAACATTTACACCAAATGTTGATTGTGGAGATTTCGTTATCGTTATAAACGCTGAGAAAGTAGTTTTAACTGGTAAGAAATTAGATCAAAAAATGTTAAGAAAGCACAGCCTATATGCTGGTGGATTAAAAGAAACTCCATACAGAGAAGTTTTAGAAAATAAACCAGAATTTGCTTTCGAAGAAGCTGTTAGAAGAATGCTTCCAACAGGCGTTTTAGGAAGAAAAATGTTAAAGAAATTAAATGTGTACAGAGGAACTGAGCACAAGCATGCTGCTCAAAATCCAGAAGTACTTGAGTTAAGATACTAATTATAAGCTCGGGAGGAGGAGTTCAAATGGCAAAAGTTCAATACATGGGAACTGGAAGAAGAAAGAAATCAGTTGCAAGAGTAAGACTTGTACCAGGTGAAGGTAGAGTTGTAGTAAATAATAGAGAAATCGAAACATATTTCGGATTAGAAACTTTAAGAGTTGTAGTTAACCAACCATTAGTTTTAACAGAAACTAAAGACAAATATGACGTTTTAGTTAACGTTCATGGTGGTGGATTATCAGGTCAAGCAGGAGCTATAAGACATGGTATATCAAGAGCTTTATTAAAAGCTGACGAAAACTTAAGACCAGAATTAAAGAAAGCTGGATTCTTAACTAGAGACCCAAGAATGGTTGAAAGAAAGAAATGCGGTTTAAAGAAAGCAAGAAGATCTCCACAATTCTCAAAGAGATAATATTGTTTTTATCAGAAAGAAGGAGGAACACCTCCTTCTTTTTTTATATCTTTTTGTAAATATGAGAACTTTTAATCAATAAGATGATTTCATCTTAAGAATAAAAAGTATTTTCTTTTTTTATATAGGCTAAGTTTAAAATAAATATTAGTATTTACAAATACTGAACAATATTTATAGGTAACAAAGGAATATATTACAATAAATATTAACAAATTTGAAATATAAATATGAATAAATCGATTAGACAATAAATGTTATAAAATCTTAAAAGTGGCTTAATAACTTAATGTAAATGTATTCTATGTTTAGTTCTTTTAAATAAATTGGATATTAATTAGAAAAAATTTCAATAATTTGGATTCTATATTAAGTTTAAGTTAAAAAGAATATTTAAAACTTAACAAGCAAGTGATTATATTGTAAAATGTTATAGGATTGATATTTTAAAATTAAAAAAGAAAAATTAGAGATTTGTACTTTACAAATTAAGCAAATTGGAGGAGAAGTATCTTGAAAGATGCAATTTTTACTTTAATTGAGGTTGCCGGTGGTTTAGGACTATTCCTTTTCGGTATGAAGTTAATGGGAGAAGGACTAGAGAACGCTGCAGGTGATAAGTTAAAAAGTATATTAGAGAAAGTTACTAAAAATCCTATATCAGCAGTTTTAGTAGGAGCTTTTGTTACTATGGTAATACAAAGTTCAAGTGCTACTACAGTAATGGTAGTTGGATTCGTTAATGCAGGTCTTATGAACTTAGCACAGGCTGCTGGAGTAATAATGGGAGCTAATATTGGGACAACCATTACAGCACAACTTGTTGCCTTTAAGTTAGATGAGATTGCACCTTTATTTGTAATAATTGGTGTTGTGTTATTAATGTCAGCTAAGCAAAAGAAAAGAAGAGATGTGGCTAACATAATATTAGGATTTGGTATCCTATTCATGGGTATGGGAATAATGAGTTCAGCATTAAAACCATTAGCTGCATCACCAATGTTTAAAGATCTTATAGTTGCTATTGGACATAATTGGTTTTTAGGAATATTTACTGGATTAGCACTTACAGCTATACTACAAAGTTCATCAGCTACAACAGGGATATTAATAGCTTTAGCATCAACAGGTAGTATAGATATAAAAGTTGCATTACCAATATTATTTGGATGTAACATAGGAACATGTGTAACTGCTTTATTAGCTAGTATTGGTGCCAATAAAACAGCGCATAAAGCTGCTGCAATACATTTAATGTTTAATGTTTTAGGTACATTGATATTTATACCATTTATAGCACCACTTGGAGATCTTGTTATAAAAATGAGCCCAGGGGATGTTGAAAGACAAATAGCTAATGCGCATACAATCTTTAATATAACTGCTACTATAATACTTGTACCATTAAGTAAGTACATGATTATGATAGTTAACAAATTAATTAGAGGTGAAGATGAAATTGAGCACTGTGGACCTAAGTATCTTGATGAAAGATTATTAGAAACACCAGTAATAGCTGCAGGACAAGTTCAAAAAGAAACTTTAAGAATGGCGAATAAAGCTAAAGAAAACTTAGAGTTAAGTATGAAAGCTTTTAAAGAAAATAATGAGAGCTTAGTTAAAAAAGTATATGAAAATGAAAAACTTATAAATGTATTAGAAGAAGCAATAACTTCTTACTTAGTTAAATTATCTAAGTGTGAATTATCTGCTAAAGAAAGTAACTTAGTAGCATCAACTTTCCATGTTGTAACTGATATTGAGAGAATTGGTGATCATGTTGAAAATATAGCTGATTTAACATTGGAAAAGGTTGGAAGAAGTCTAAAATACAGCGAAGATGCTTTAAAAGAAATAGATTATATATATAATCAAACAATTAAAGCTTTAGATGTAACAATAGATGCCTATGCAAATGAAAATGTAGATGAAGCTGGAACTATTTACGAAATAGAAAGAAGAATAGATTCATCACAAAAAGAATTTAGAGAAAATCATATTAAGAGATTAAGTCAAGGTTCTTGTAGTGCTTATGATGGTGCAATATTTATGGACTTATTAAGTAACTTTGAAAGAATCGGTGACCATGCAACTAACATAGCTGAAAGTGTTATGGAAGTTTACTAAGATTATTAAAAGAACACCTAGAATTAGGTGTTCTTTTTTTGTATAAACTTTTAGAATATTTCTTTATATATAGGAAAAAATAAATTGGACTTCATAATTAAATAAGTTGTTTATTTTAGAGTAATAATTAAATTTACTTTGATATTAATGCTTCTTTATGGTTTCTAATTAAAGGAATCTTAGAGATATATAATTATATAAATATAGGAGGTATTCTAAATGAAGAAAATAATTAAGATTTTATCAATGATGATGATTTCTTTTTTAGCTTTTAATATGATTCTGGTAAAAGTTAATGCAGAGGAATGTAGAAAAGTTATATTGATAGATCCTGGCCATGGAGGAATAGATGGAGGAGGTAAAAGTGCAAGTGGAATATTAGAGAAGGATATAAACCTATCAATATCCTTGAAAACTAAGGCTATTTTAGAAAGCAAGGGATATAAAGTAGTAATGACAAGAAGTGAAGATGTGGGGTTATATAGTGAAGGTAAAAAGGTAAGAGAAAAGAAACAAGAAGATTTAGCTAATAGAGTTAAGATGAAGAAAGAAAGTAGTTGTGATGTTTTTATAAGCATACATCAAAATATGTTTCCTCAAAAAAGTTGTAAAGGAGCTCAAGTATGGAGTGCCAACAATGAAGCGAGTCAAAAGTTAGGGCAAATAATTCAACAAAAGTTTAGAGAAGAGGTTGATTCTAGTAACAAAAGAGCACCAAAAGTTGCAAAGAAAGAATATAAAATATTAAGTGATGACCATGAATGTTCTTCTGTAATATTAGAATGTGGATTCTTATCAAATCCAGAAGAAAGTGTATTATTAAGTAAGGAAGAGTACCAAACTAAAATTGCTAATGCCATATCAAATTCAATAGATGAATATTTTAAAACAGTAGATGAAAAGAAAAACTAGGCTTGAAAAATTTACTTCAATATCATTAGGTCTAATAGAATTAAATCTATAAGATAAAAAAATAAGGTTTAAAATTAAGAAAAATAGTATTATAAATAAAAGACATATTAAGAAATTAAGTAATTTAAACTTATTCATAAAAACTCCCCAAAATAAATCTACTATATATATACTTTAATTTATTTAGTTATTATGACAATAAAAAAGCTATGCTGTATTAGCATAGCTTTTATTTTATATATTTTTAAAGCCTTTTCCTTTAACTTCTGAAACGTCAATTATAGTTATAAAGGCACTTGAATCTATATAATGTATTGTGTTTTTTAACTCAATCATTTGTCTTGTAGTAACTAGACAATAAAGCATTTTCTTTCTATCGTGAGTATATTCACCTTCAGCTAAAAGAGAAGTTACTCCTCTATGAAGATCATTTATTATGTAATTTATTACTTGTTGTTCTTTATCAGTTATTATAAGTAGTAACTGTTTTGAGTGAATACCTTTAATAACTTTATCAACTAATACTGTCTGTACAAATATAGATATAAGTGTATAAAGTGCTGTTTCTAAACCAAAGAAAATTCCACCTAAAGCAACTATACACATGTTCAGTACGAAACTTAGTGATCCTATATTAAAGTTTGAGTATTTTTTACGGATAACCATAGTAACTATATCTGTTCCTCCAGTTGATCCACCTTTAGAAAATACTAAACCATAACCAAAACCGCATATGGCACCACCAAAAACACAGTACAATAATTTATCATCTAATGATACAAGATGTGATACTGGTGCTGTTATCATTAATGATATAGATAAAGCTAACATTCCTATAGCTGAGTTAAATGTAAACTGCTTTGAAAGTTTAAAATAACTAAGTATAAATAAGGGAATGTTTATGAGTAAAACAACAATACCTGAGTTAACTCCCATTAAGTATTGAAAGATAAGTGCAATACCTGTTGCTCCACCACTAAGAAGTTTAGCATTTGATAAAAATAGGTTTACGCCTAAAGATGCGATAAAACAACCTAAAATAATAAATGCATTATCAATTAGTAATTCTTTTTTCTCTCTAATGTAATTCATTGGGATTCTCCTAAATTTACAATAAATAATTTCATAGGTTATTATAATGCTTTTTTTTTTAAAGTAAAGCAAATAGATACATTGAAAAAGCAACTGATGTGTTTTTATGGTAAAATACATTGTATATACTATGATTTTCACTGAATTAATAGTAGAATTTATATCTTAATAAAATCGTAATAAATAAATATGTTAATTTTAATTTTCCTCCTTTACTATTTAAGGGAGGCATAAGTTTAAGGAGTGCTTTATTATGGAAAAAGAAAAGTTTAATGTTTTAGTTGTTGATGATGAGAAAGAAATAAGAGATGCAATAGATATATATTTAAGAGGTGAGGGAATAAATGTAATAAAGGCTGGAGATGGATTTGAGGCCTTAGAAGTTCTTGATAAAGAAGATATCCATTTAGTAGTTTTAGATATAATGATGCCTAAATTAGACGGTATGAGAACTTGTTTAAAGATAAGAGAAAGTAGAAATATACCAATAATATTACTATCAGCAAAATCAGAGGATAGTGACAAGATATTAGGGCTAAATATTGGTGCAGATGATTATGTGACAAAACCATTTAACCATCTAGAGCTTGTTGCTAGAGTAAAATCTCAATTAAGAAGATATGACTATCCTTTAAATAGAGAAAATACTCAAGACTTAATAGTAATAAAAGATTTAACTATAGATACGGTAAATAAGCAAGTTGCTTTAAGAGATGATAATATCAAGTTAACAGCAACAGAATATAAAATATTAACACTTTTAGCATCTCATCCAGGAAGAATATTTTCAATTAAAGAAATATATGAAAGAGTATGGGAAGAACCTTTTTATAAAAGTGAGAATACGGTAACAGTTCATATAAGAAGAATGAGAGAAAAAATAGAAATTAATTCAAAAGACCCTGAGTATATAAAGGTGGTGTGGGGACTTGGGTATAAAATTGACAAATAGTTTTTCTAGATGGTGGAGAAACTATAGCCTTTCAGTAAGAAGTATAGAAAACATGTTTATAATAATATTTGCAGTATTTATTCCTGTTCTTTATATTATTTTATTTGGAGGATATACTTTCGAAAATATAGTAAAACTAAATGCAAAGGCAAATACTGATATAAGTAACACTGTTATGTATAGAAATGCATTAATAAATCCACAGAGATATAGAGAAAGTAGACTTTTAGCTCAATCTGTAGATATATCGGATTTTCTATATAATGAAACCAACTATTTAAGTACATTAGATAGCCTAGATACAAGAGAAGAAAAGCAAGCTTTTATTTCAAAGCTTCAAGAAAGAGCAACTAGTTATTCTGGAGTTGTTTTAGTAAATAAGAAAACTGGAGAATATTACTCTAATAGAGTATGGTTTTATGAAAAGCCATACAATCTTTCAACCCCTAAAGAAGTTTTAGAAAGCTTATCAAAGAATGATAATGTAGTCTTTAAGGAAATCAATCCTTCAGATAATTATGAAGAAATATATTTTTCTAGAGGAGAGCTTTATGATTCTGAAATAAGTTCAATTAAAATTGCTTTTATTGTGACTATGACAACTACAATTTTAATGATACTTTTAATTATAAAAAAACTAGCTATGATTAAAAATATGGGAATAAAGGCTTATAAAAAAAGCTGGAGAAATGGTTATTTCTATAAATTTTTAGAGTGTTTAAATGTATTAATTACGAAGAAGATGTTTATAGAAGAATTTTTAAAAGATAAAGTGGTTATATTCACTATTTCTTTTACAATAATATATATTCTTATAAATGGTTTTATGAGAAATATAGAATTCGTATGGAAGCAATATCACTATGTCTTAACAGATAATAGATATTTATGGTTGATTCCAATTATTTTTATAGTTCATTTTATTGGAAAATTCATAAGAAAGTATGATGGGTTAGATACTATAATAAAAGATATAGAAAAAGTTAAAAAAGGTGATACTGAAATTGAAATAAAGGATAATGATGACAAACAAGTAAGAGAGTTAGCAGATGATGTTAATGATCTAAGATTAGGATATAAAGAATTAGTTGAAGAGGGAGTAAAAAATGAAAAGCTAAAAACAGAACTAATATCTAATGTTTCACATGATTTAAAAACTCCATTAACTTCAATAATAAATTATGTAAATATCCTTCAATTAAATGATATAACAGAAGAGGAAAGAAAAGAATATATTGAAATATTAGATAAAAAATCTCAAATGCTTAAAAAGCTTATAGATGATTTATTCGAGGTTTCTAAGATGTCTTCAGGTAAAGTTGAATTATTTAAGTATAATATAGATATAATTCAACTTATATATCAATGCATAGCAGAAGTTGAGGACATATATTCAGAAAAAGAAATTCAGTTTAAGATAAATTCACCAGAAGAATGCATTGTAAAAATAGATCCTCAAAGAATGTCTAGGGTTTTTCAAAATTTAACTACTAATGCTTTAAAATATAGTTTAGAGAAAACTAGAGTATATATTGAAATTAAAGATTTAGAAAACTATTTAGAAATATCATTTAAAAATATTTCATCATATGCCTTAGATTTTGATGAACAGGATATTTTGGAAAGATTTGCAAGAGGAGATGAATCAAGAAATTCAACTATAGAAGGATCAGGATTAGGATTAGCTATAGCTAAAACTATCGTGGAACTTCATAACGGTAAATTTAGAGTTGAATGTGAAGGTGATTTATTTAAAGCTTTTGTAATAATACCTAAGAATAAGGAAGACAATAATGAATAAGAATTATAGTCTTTTATTATTAACTTATTTTAAAATCTTCACATAAAGAGTATAATTACTATATAATAATATTTATTTAATAAAATTATTTGTTAAAATATTAATTAAGAGAAGGTGTGAGGAAATGAGTTATTTATTTTTAGAGTATCCTAAATGTAGCACTTGTAGAAAGGCTAAGAAGTGGCTTGAGGAGAATAATATAGATTTTATAGATAGAATGATAGTTGAAGAAAATCCGACTAAAGAGGAATTAAAAACTTGGTATGAAAAAAGTGGAGTTAAGTTAAGTAAGTTTTTTAATACTTCAGGTAAATTATATAGGGAAATGAACCTAAAGGATAAAGTAAAAACTGCTAGTGAAGATGAGCTTTTAGAAATACTGTCAAGTAATGGTATGTTAGTAAAAAGACCGCTACTTATAAAAGATGATTTAATTCTTATAGGATTTAAAGAAGAAGAGTGGAATGAAAATTTAAAATAATTAAAAGACTACAGGAGAAGATTCTGTAGTCTTTTTTTATTAGTATACCAAAAGCATTATTCTACTTATTGTAGGAATAAATTTAAATTGTCAATAATTATTATTAAGCAAATAACATTAAAAAAAGAAAATATAACTTATATAATAAGAGTTATTGATATAAAAACCTAACTTTTTCAAGAAATTCAAGTTTTACAAAACAGACTTAAATTATTATAATAAATTGTCAAGATATTGTGCGAAAATAAAGATTAATTACTATATATTGTGGAGGGGTAGCTAATGACACTATTAAAGAGATATTGTGCATGGTCTATAGAAGAACTAAATGATGAAACGGGACTATATACTGAAGAAAAGTTAATGGTAGCTTTAGATAATATAGTTACATCAAAAATGGGAGAAAAAGAGATAATAAAATCTTTCATACAAGTTTCATTAGAGTTAACTTCTCAAACGGAACCAAGATGGCAAGAAGTAGCGGCAAAGTTATATGTTAAGAATTTATATGAAGAGGTAAGGATAAACAGAGGATTAGAAGGTGGTGTAAATCCATATGATAACTTCTATGATTTTATAAAAGAACTTACTGATAAAGGTTTATACGGAAAATATATTTTAGAAAATTATTCTAAAGAAGATATAGAAGAGTTAGAAAAAGAAATAAAAAGAGAAAGAGACTTTTTATTTACATACAGTGGAATAAATTTATTAGCTAAAAGATACTTAGTTCAAGATTTTAATAGATTACCATTAGAGCTTCCTCAACAAATGTTTATGGGAATTGCTATGCATCTTGCTATTCCTGAGAAAAAGGAAAAGAGACTTTATTGGGCTAAAAGATTCTATGATGTTTTAAGTTCTATAAAAGCTACAATGGCTACACCAACTATGTCTAATGCTAGAAAGCCATTCTATCAATTAAGCTCATGTTTTATAGACACTGTAGATGATAGTTTAGCAGGTATATATAAATCATTAGATAACTTTTCAAAAGTTTCTAAGTTCGGTGGTGGAATGGGAATCTATATGGGTAAGGTAAGAGCTCTAGGCTCAGCTATAAGGGGCTTTAAAGGTGCATCAGGCGGAATTATACCTTGGATAAAATTATTCAATGACACAGCTGTAGCCGTTGACCAACTAGGAGTTAGAAATGGATCAGTTGCTATTTGGTTAGATGCTTGGCATAAAGACTTACCAGAGTTTCTTCAAATAAGAACAAACAATGGAGATGACAGAAAGAAAGCACATGATATATTCCCAGGGCTTTGTTATCCAGATTTATTTTGGAAGTTAGCCGAAACTGATATAGATGCTAACTGGTATATGATGTGTCCTCATGAAATAAAGACTGTTAAAGGATATTCCTTAGAAGATTTCTATGGAGAAGAGTGGGAAAAGAAATATTATGAGTGTGTAGAAGACTCTAGAATAGAAAAGAGAGTTATGAGTGTTAAGGACATTGTTAGACTTATAATAAAGAGTGCTGCAGAAACAGGAACACCTTTTGCTTTCTATAGAGATACTGTAAATAAATTTAACCCTAATAAACATAAGGGTATGATATACTCATCAAATCTTTGTACTGAAATAATGCAAAATATGAGTTCTATGGAGATAGAGCAAACAGAGATTAAGGATGAAAATGGTGATGTAGTAGTTATTGAAAAAACTAAACCAGGAGACTTTGTTGTTTGTAACTTATCTTCAGTGGTATTAGGAAATGTAGATGTTACATCAGATGAAGAAATAGAATACATAGTTGAAACTCAAATAAGAGCTATGGATAACGTAATAGATTTAAATTATTATTCAGTTCCATTTGCTGAAATAACAAATAAAAGATATAGAGCAGTTGGATTAGGAACATCAGGATACCATCACATGCTTGTAAATAATAAGATTGTATGGGATTCAGAAGAACATTTAGAGTTTGTAGATAAGGTTTATGAAAGGATAAACTTCTATGCTATAAAGGCTAGTTTAAATATAGCTAAGGAAAAAGGAAGCTATCCATTATTTGAAGGTTCAGACTGGAGCAATGGTGATTATTTTGAATTAAGAGAATATAATTCACCACAGTGGAAAGAACTAAAAGAAGAAGTTACTAAGCATGGTATGAGAAATGGATACTTATTTGCAGTGGCTCCAAATGGTTCAACAGCTACTTTAGCGGGAACTTCAGAGGGAGTAGATCCAGTTATGAATAGATTCTGGCTAGAGGAGAAAAAAGGAAGCATAACTCCAAAAGTAGCACCAGGGCTATGTCAAGAAAACTTCTGGTATTATGTTTCAGCTTATAATGTAAATCAAGAGTTTACTGTTAGAGCTAATGGAGTGAGACAAAGACATATAGACCAAGGACAATCATTTAATCTATATATAACTACAGACTATACTATGAGACAAATCATGAATCTTTACATAGCTGCATGTAAAAATGGAGTTAAGAGTATTTACTATGTAAGAAGTAAATCATTAACTGTTGAAGAGTGTGAGAGTTGTTCAGCATAGAAAAAATAGATTAAGAGAATAAAGATACTCATCTAAATTTAGATGGGTATCTATTACGTATAAACCAAGAAATAAAGTGATGAAAGGTGACGCAGAAATGGAAATAAATAAAAGACCTCTTTTTAATGAGTTTGGAGATACTGAAACTAATAAGAAGAGAATGATAAATGGTAATACAACTAACTTAAATGACTTTAATAATATGAAATATACTTGGGTTTCAGAATGGTACAGACAGGCTATGAATAACTTCTGGATACCAGAAGAAATAAATTTAGCTCAAGATTTAAAGGATTATAAAAAGTTAACTAAGGAAGAAAAAACAGCTTATGATAAAATATTATCTTTCTTAATATTCTTAGATTCAATACAAACAGCAAACTTAGGAAATATAAATAGTTATATTACTGCTTCAGAGGTTAACTTATGTTTAACTATACAAGCTTTCCAAGAAGCGGTTCACTCACAAAGTTATAGCTACATGTTAGATAGTATTTGTTCACCAGAGGAAAGAAATGAAATACTATTCCAATGGAAGGATGATTCTATATTACTTCAAAGAAATAAGTTTATAGGAGAGCTATATAATAACTTTTTAGAAAACTCAACTATGGAAAATTTTATAAAATCAGTAATGGCTAACTATATCCTAGAAGGTGTTTATTTCTACTCAGGATTTATGTTCTTCTATAACTTAGAGAGAAATGGAAAAATGCCAGGTTCAGCTCAAGAGATAAGATATATAAATAGAGATGAAAATACTCATTTATGGTTATTTAGAAGCATAATAAAAGAATTAAGAGAAGAAATGCCAGAGGTATTTACTGAAGAATTAAAGAATGACTTAAGAGAAATGGTTAGAACTGGTGTCGAGCATGAAATTGCATGGGGACATTATGTTATAGGTGATAATGTTAATGGGATAAATAAAAATCTTATAGAAAAATATATAAAATATATAGGAAACTTAAGGGTTAAAGCTATAGGATTAGAACCTTTATTTGAAGGATATAATGAAAATCCAGCACCATGGGTAGATTACTACGCTGATGCAAACCAAGTAAAAACAGATTTCTTTGAAGCCAAATCAACAGCTTATGCTAAAGCTGGAGCTTTAATAGATGATCTATAATCTTTAATATATTCAACATAAGAAGAGGCTGTATTAATAGTGCTTAAAATAAAATTTATAAATATATTCTGAGAATTACTAAATTCCAGCAATAATTTATAAGTTCTATTATATAAGATTTTTATACAGTCTCTTTTTTTACATGTTTTTATTTTGTCATGTCTTAAAATGGTATTAAATTTTAGCTAGATTTAAATAAAATGGTTTATTCCAATAAATCAGGAGAATTTAAATCATAATGCAATCCACAGCTACAGAGGCCTTCTCCAAATAAGATTGAATATGATTGAGGAAAAGCACTATTTATCTTTATCACTTCTTTAGCAAATTCCTCTCTGTCTTTAGGTATATCCATTAAAGCATCAGCCTTTTCTTGTGTATCAATTATAGCACCAGAAGGTATAAACTTATTTGGAGGTATTTTAATGGCTCCTGTTACCAAGGTATTTGCAGAAATATAAGTTCCTTCACCTACTATTGCATAGAAAACAGTACTATTAAAGCCAACAAAGACATTATCTTTTAAGTAACAAGGACCGTGAATTATGGCACCATGAGCACAGGAAACTGATTTGCCTATATAAATAGAGTATTTTTTATTGTCTATAAGAACTTTTTCTTTAGCTAATCCATGTAATATAACACCATCTTGTAGATTGGAGCTTTCACCAATAAAAAATGGAGAACCTTCATCACATCTAACAGTAACATTGCAGGCTATAAAAACATTCTTTTCAATAGTTACATCTCCTATAATTGAAGAAAAAGGACCAATAAAGGCTGTAGGGTCTATACTTGGAGAAATACTTACTTTATTAATCTCAGTTTTAGGATTTGGACTTATAACATATGGATGAGTATTTAAATTATATACATTTTGACGTGAACTAATAGAATTCATAACTTATCACCTTAAATTAACTTTATAACTTCATAATATTAACATGCTAATTAGAATGTGTTATTACTAAAATAATGTATAAATTTTTATTTCAAAATAGACAATAAAATTATAGTTTAAAGATAGAGTGAGTATTTAAAAGCATTAATAAGATAAATAAATATAAAATAGATATTCGTTAATGATAATCATTTTCAATGAGATAAAGTTTATGTTAAAATGACATCATAGAAAAACAAACATTTGGAGGTTTAATATGGCTAAAATGATGGGACCTCGTTTCAAAATGTGTAGAAGACTTGGATTAAATGTAATAGGACATCCAAAGGCGATGGAACGAGCAAGCAGAGGAACAAGCAGAGCAGATAAAAAATTATCTGATTATGGTGTTCAATTATTAGAGAAACAAAGATTAAGAGCTTATTATGGTGTTATGGAAAGACAATTTACTAGATATGTAGATCAAGCTTTTAATAGTAAAGAACAACCAGGTGAAGCTTTACTTATGATTTTAGAGTCAAGACTTGATAATATGGTATATAGAATGGGATTTGCAACTTCTATAAGACAAGCTAGACAAATGGTTAACCATGGACACTTCTTAGTAAATGGAGAAAAAGTAAATATACCATCTTTTAGATTAAATGTTGGAGATGAAGTTGTTTTAAGAGAGAAATCAAGAAAAACAGAAATGTTTATAAACAACTTTAAGGATAGTATAGGAAGTGAAGTTCCTTACGTAAGTAAAGAAGAGGAAAGCTTTAAAGGAATATTTACTAGAAAACCTAAGAGAGAAGAAATTCCAATAACAATACAAGAGCAATTAATAGTTGAATTCTATTCTAAATAATAGTAATGCTGTATAACTGTTTAATTCAATAGGAAATTTAGTTTTAATTACCAAGCTGTTCCCGTAGTTAAGACTAAAATATCTTGTCATAATTATACCTAATAATGTTACTAAACTCTTACTAATAAAAAACACTTGGAGGTGTGCTGGCCTCCAAGTGCTTTTTACTTTTATTATTTTTTTACATCTATATTATACTTTTTACATTTTAGAGAAACTGTTCTATGAGTTAATCCTAAAGCTTTACCAGCCTTATTAAATGATTTATATTTTTTCATAGCTGCTTCAATTATTTGCTTTTCATATTCTTCGAAAGGAAGGATATGATCCACATCAATATTTAAAGCGAAAGAAGTAGATTCAATTGGCTTTAAATAAGAAGGAAGATATTTGCTATCTATATAATCTCCATCGCATAGATTTATAGCCCTTTCCATTATGTTTTCAAGTTCACGAATGTTTCCAGGCCAAGAATATTCAATTAAGAGATTAAGAGCATCTTGGTTTATTCCTAATATACTTTTATTTAGCTTTTTATTTAGCTTAGTTATAAAATGCTCAACTAATTCAGGGATATCTTCCTTACGTTCCTTAAGAGGAGGAAGATTAATACCAAGGACATTAAGTCTATAATAAAGATCTTCTCTAAATGAACCTTCCTCAATCATTTCTTCTAAATTTCTATTAGTTGCTGCAATAACTCTTACATCAATGTTCTTAGGTGCAATTCCTCCAACACTTTCAATTTCTCTTTCTTGCAACACTCTAAGTAGTTTAACTTGCATTGATAAAGGCATATCACCTATTTCATCTAAGAAAATTGTTCCAGTATCAGCAATTGCAAATTTACCTGGCTTACTTTGAACTGCACCTGTAAAAGCACCTTTCTCATATCCGAATAATTCACTTTCCAATAGATTTTCAGGTATTGAAGCACAGTTAACTCTAACAAAGGGTTTATTTTTTCTATTACTATTATTATGTATAGCTTTTGCTATAAGCTCCTTTCCTGTACCACTTTCACCTCTAATAAGTACTGTAGAAGTAGTTTCAGAAGCTTTTTGACACATATACATTATGTCTTTTAATGTTCTAGTTGAACCTATAATGTTTTTAAAAGAAGAATTTTTAGAAAGTTGTCTTAAAAATTCATTTTTATAGTAATCTAATTCTTGTTCAGATTTATTTAATTTTGACATAAGCTCTTTAATTAAGCTAACTGGTCTAGAAGTTGAAATAACTCCTTTAAATTCACCATCAATAAATAGTGGGTCAATAGTACTTATGACATTAGTACCATTTTTCTTATGAATTACATCTTTTAATAAAGTTTTTTCTTTAAATACTTTAGCTCTAAGCCCTTTAGGAGAAACATCAAAAATGCTTTTTCCTATAATATCAGTACTTACTTTAGAGAAATTTTTAATATATGCAGGATTTAAGTAGTTTATTATGCCATTTTCATCTAAAAAGCAAATCATATCCTGTGAGTTTTCAAGTATCTTTGTAAATTTCTCGTTTATTTCCTTCATACCTATAAGATCAGATACATCTTGAATTACACTAACAGCTCCTATAATTTTTTCATTTATAAAAAGAGGAGAACTATTCACTAATCCAACTCTATTATTAATATGAAGTGTAGAACCATATTTTTTTAAATTACTAAGCATAACATGAGGAAGTTGAGATGAAGGAATTACCTCGTTAATTTTTTTACCATTAACATCTTTTCTATCACATCCAATGAATCTTAAAGCATATTGATTTATTGTTATTATATTTTGGTCTATATCTATAACAACAATTCCTATAGGTAGACTTTCTAGAACCTGTTCGTTAGCTACTATACTAGCATCAATTATTTCATCAATTTCACTATCTTCAGATTCTGAAGAATCATTTATGTTTTTATCAATAAAATCCATAAGAGATTGAACTGCTAATTTTTCAATCATTCCTTCATTTTGACATCCAATTAATATTCTTTCACCAGGTAAAACCTTAAGGGAAAGAATTGCAAGCATACTTATTCCAAGCCAATCAGTATAAGAATCTTTTTTTATATAAAGCTTAACTTTATATTTTGACTCTATTTCAGAGGCTTTATTAACAATCATAGCAGAGTATCTAGTATGTAATCCTAAGGGCGTTTTTATGATTAATTCTCTTGAATACATTAAATGAAATCACCGTCCAAAGTTTTATTTTAATGAATTATATACAAAAAAGTGAATGTACTTGATATTTTTTATCAAGCATTAATAATATATTATCAGAAAAACATATTATTTTAAAGGTTTTATATATGTTATTATTAATAAAAAAGAAATTTCTAAAGAAAATGTGATAAAAAATATCAAGAGTAAAATTTGATTGATATTTTTTATCACATTTAGTATAATAAAAGCAATTAATATAACTAATTATTTTTATGTAAGTTTTTAATGAATAAAATATTTTTATAAGAATTATAGGCATTTTTACTAGGGTTTATGAGTATAATATATCTTGAAAAATATTATGCTTTAAAAACTTGGCACGCAAATTGCTGTTGTATATAGGCAGTGAATTTGAAAAGTGAATTAGTTGAATTGTGATTGATATTTAATGTTGTATTTAGTTGAGTACGAACTTAAAGGAGGACTACATAATGAAAAAAGGTATTGCTGCTTCAAAAGGATATGCAATAGGAACTGTATTTATACAAGAACATGAGGAAATAGTAATAACTGATGCGAAGGTTTCAGATATAGCTGCTGAAAAAGAAAAGCTAGCTAAAGCTTTAGCTCAATCAAAAGAGCAATTAGAAGCAATAAAAGAAAAAACAGCTAAAGAAATCGGAGAGCATGAAGCTCAAGTTTTTGAAGCTCATTTAATGTTATTAGATGACGTAGAGTTTACTGGTCAAATGGAAATGACTATTGAAAATGATCAATTAAACGCTATGAAGGCTGTACAAAATGTTACAGATACTTTCGTTATGATATTTGATTCTATGGATGACCCTTATATGAGAGAGAGGGCAGCAGATATAAAAGACGTTTCTAAGAGAATAATAGCTAACCTAGCAGGTAAGGGCGGAAACGGAATGGAAAATGTAGGAGCTAACACTGTTGTTGTAGCTCATGACTTAACACCTTCAGATACTGCTCAATTAGATAGAAGTAAAGTTGTTGGTTTCTTAACTAACATCGGAGGAAGAACTTCTCACTCAGCTATAATGGCTAGAACATTAGAAATACCAGCTGTTGTTGGATTAGGTGATATAACAACTTCAGTTAAAAATGGAGATACTATCATAGTTGATGGTATTGAAGGTGTAGCTATAATCAACCCAGATGAAGCTACTATAAATGAATACAAAGCTAGATTAGAGAAGTTTAAAGCAGACCAAGAAGAATTAAAGAAATTAATAGATGTTAAAACAACTACTAAATCAGGTAGAAGAATAGAGGTTTGCGGAAATATCGGTAAACCAGAAGATATAGATCAAGTTTTAGAAAATGGTGGAGACGGAGTTGGACTATTTAGAACTGAGTTCTTATACATGGATAGAGATGAAGCTCCAACTGAAGATGAGCAATTTGAATCATACAAATATGTTTTAGAAAAAGCAAATGGTAAGCAAGTTGTTATCAGAACATTAGATATCGGTGGAGATAAAACTCTTCCATACTTACCATTACCAGAAGAAATGAACCCATTCTTAGGATACAGAGCTATAAGATTATGCCTAGACAGAAAAGATATATTTAGAGTTCAAATAAGAGCTTTATTAAGAGCTTCTGTTTATGGAAATCTTGCAGTAATGTTCCCAATGATTTCAGGATTAGAAGAATTCCAACAAGCTAAAGCATTTGTTGAAGAATGTAAAGCTGAATTAAAAGCAGAAGGAATAGCTTACTCTGATTCAATTCAATGGGGTATCATGGTTGAAATTCCAGCTGCAGCAGTTTATGCTGATGAATTAGCTAAGCATGTTGATTTCTTCTCAATAGGAACTAACGACTTAATCCAATATACATTAGCTGCTGATAGAATGAGTGAAAAGGTATCATACCTTTACAACCCAATGCATCCAGCTGTATTAAGATTAATCAAAATGACAATAGATGGTGCTCACAAACATGGTAAGTGGGTAGGAATGTGTGGAGAGATGGCAGGAGATGAAAGAGCTATACCAACATTAGTTGAATATGGCTTAGATGAATTCTCAATGAGTGCTTCATCAATCTTAACTGCTAAAAAGATAATAATGGAACAAGAATAATAGTCAATAATTTAAAAATTAATATACAACACTCAAAACCCTAAGTTTTGGCACGAATTGTTTCGTGCCTTTTTTTATATAAAAACTTATTTTTTTATTAAATAAATTTATTATTGAGTTTTAGGTAAAAATAATAATAATTTAAATAAAGGAGGTGTATTTTTTGTTAAAGATAATAAAAAATATAGAGGTTTATGATCCAGAGTATTTAGGCAAAAAGGATATTGTTATATTAAGTGATAAAATTGAAGGGATATATGATGAAGTAACTGTTCCAGAAAATTTTATAAATATTCAAGTTATTGATGGAGAAGGAATGATAGCTGTTCCAGGATTCATAGATTGTCATGTCCATATAATTGGTGGGGGTGGAGAAGGTGGATTTAGAACACGAACTCCAGAACTTCAATTAAGCAGTATTATAAAAGGTGGAATAACTACCCTAGTAGGGTGTATAGGAACCGATGGAGTTTGTAGAGACATGAAGGGATTAGTTGCAAAAGCAAAGGCTTTATGTGAAGAAGGTGTTACTTGCTATTGTTATACTGGATCTTATGATGTTCCTGTAAATACTATAACTAAAAGTATTAAGAGTGATTTACTTTTGATAGATAGAGTTATAGGTGTTGGTGAAATAGCCCTTTCAGATCATAGAAGTTCTCAACCAACCTATGAGCAGTTTATTAATATAGTAGCTCAGGCTAGAGTTGGAGGACTTTTATCAGGAAAGGCTGGGATAGTAAATGTTCATTTAGGTGCTGGAAAAAGAATGATCGAGTATATAACTAGATTAATAAATGAAACTGAGATTCCACCAAACCAGATTGTTCCTACTCATATGGGAAGAAGTAGAGAGCTTTTCGAGGCTGGTATAAACCACGCTAAAGCTGGTGGTCAAATTGATTTGACTACATCATCAGATCCTCAGCATTTAGAGGAAGGAGAGCTAACAGCTGGCGAAGGACTTAAAAAGCTTTTAGATGCTGGAGTAGACATAGAGAGAATAACCTTTTCTTCAGATGGAAATGGAAGTATGCCATTATTTGATGAAAATGGAGAGTTAAAAGGTTTAGGAATATGTTCAGTAGAAAGTCTTTTTAATGAAGTTAAGGAGGCTATAAAGCTTGGGGTACCTTTAGAAAAGGCTATAAGAGTTATTACTAGTAATGTTGCTAATGTTTTAAAGTTAGAGCATAAAGGCTTTATATCAACAGGAAAAGATGCAGATATAGTTTTATTAGATAAAAAAAATTTAGATATAAATTCTGTTATATCTAAAGGGAATATTTTGATGAATGATAAAAAATTGTTAGTAAAAGGTACCTTTGAATAACAAACTTATAAAAGTTAAATAATAGTTATTATTTGTAACATTGACTTAATATTTTAAATATAATATAATTGTAAGTAATAAAGTACCCCTAAGGGGTATATTAGGAGGCGCGTAAAAATGGTAAAACACATAAATGATCAAGATTTTAATACAGAGGTAATAGAAGCAAGTGAAGTAGTAGTTGTTGATTTCTGGGCAACTTGGTGTGGACCTTGTAAAATGATAGCACCAGTTATAGAAGAGTTAGCAAATGAAATGACAAATGTTAAATTTGTTAAAGTTGATGTTGATAAAAACCCAGGTTCAGCTGGAAAATATCAAATACAAAGTATACCAACTTTATTAATATTCAAAGGTGGAAAAGTTGTTGATACTTTAGTTGGATTTAGACCAAAAGCTGCATTAGTTGAAGCTATCAAAAAACACGTTTAATGAGCTTCTTAAGGAGATGAACAATTTTGAGCGAGAGATATGATATAGCCATAATAGGAAGCGGACCAGCTGGTCTTTCAGCTGCATTAAATGCAAAAATCAGAAATAAAAAATTTATTCTTTTTGGTAATGATGATTTAAGCACAAAGCTTGTTAAAGCACCAAAAGTAAATAACTATCTTGGATTTGTAGGAAAAGATGGTATTGACCTTAAGAATCAGTTTATGGGTCATTTAAAAGAAATGGATATAGAGATAACTGAGGAAAGAATAAATAGTATTTATGCTATGGGAGATTATTTCGCTCTTATGGTAAATGAAAAAATGTATGAAGCAACTTCAATAATAATTGCAACTGGTATAGAATACACAAAACCTATGAGAGGTGAATCAGAATTCTTAGGTAAAGGTGTAGGCTATTGTGCTACTTGTGATGCTCCGTTATATAAAGAAAAAGTTGTAACTATAATTGGTTATAATAAGGAAGCTGAAGAGGAAGCTAACTTCGTAAGTGAATTAGCAGCTAAAGTTTACTATGTTCCTAGATATAAAGGAGAATTTAATTTAAATTCATCAATAGAAGTTGTTGATGATATTCCTGTAGAAATACAAGGAGATAATAAGGTCACTAAACTAGTTACTAAGAATGGTGAAATAGATACTGATGGTATATTTGTATTAAGAGATAGTATATCACCAGGTCAATTAGTACCAGGTTTAAAAATAATTGGTGATCATATAGATGTTGATAGATCAATGAAAACCAATATAGAAGGATGTTTTGCTGCAGGTGATTGTACAGGTAAACCATATCAGTACATGAAAGCTGCTGGTGAAGGAAATGTAGCTGCCTTAAGTGCAGTATCGTACTTAGACAGTAGAAAATAAGAAAAAGCTAACACAAAGTGTTAGCTTTTTCTTTAGGTAACATTAAAAAATACATGTTGACCTATACTTTTTTCTCCTGTCTTTTCAACGCCTTTCATCCACGAGCATGTAGCAATTTTAGGGTTATAAAAATATAATGCTTCATTTGTTGGGTCACAGCCTTCTATAGCTTTAATAACAGCATTATAGCTATCACTATCAGGTACTACGTCTATTTTACCGTTTCTAACGCAGGAAAAGGCATTTTTTTGAGTTATTACTCCTTGAATAGTATCAGGGAAGTGAGAATCTGTTGTTCTGTTAAGAATTACTGAAGCAACAGCGATCTTGCCATCAAAAGGTTCACCTTTACTTTCAGCATATACAACCTGAGACATTAAATATATGTCATCTTTGGTCAAGGATATTGTAGAGTTTGAGCTCTTGAATACAGCGACAACCTCGTCAGGTGTATTACAGATTTGATCAGATTCTGGGTTTTGTGAATTAGCAGCTATTTCTGCTAATTCTATATAATCATTTTTGGTTACATGCTCATTTGAAAGAGAAAGCCCTAAAACTTCTTTCTCATTAAGTGTAGTGATAAGAAATAAGGCGAAGGCGAAGATGAAGTAAGTATAAATACTCTTTTTCATAAGAACCTCCTTTTAGGTAATTATTTTACTTTGTATATTGTAACCAAAAAAATAGACTTAATACGCTATTTTAATTTTTAATATAATTATCTAAGGACTTTTCGGCAGATTCTAATGAATAGATGAATTCATCAAATAGCTCAGAAGACTTATCATAATAATCTTCTGCAGTCTTTTTATTTTCGATCTCATCTAAAAGACCCTTGTAGAAATAATCAATGTAGTTACCATAAGATTTTAATGCCTTTTCAAGAGCTAAGAAGCAATCATTAGCTTGTTCTGGAATAGGCAAGGAATATAAATCATTTTTAAGTTCTTGGAGAGAAGCAATTTTACTGTCTATGTCGGTTGTTAAAACTTTTAAATCTCTATTGGATTCTTTTATTAGGTTTGCTGTTTCAAAAAGTTTTTCATCCATTGAAGAAAGTTTTAAAGCTATTGATTTCATGGCAACCACAAAATCATTTTTTTGGCTTTGGACAAAGTCTTTATCTCTATTTGTTTTTATTAACTCATTTATATAATAAAAAATGTCTTGAAGATAAGTATTTCCTTCTTTGTATAAATAAACAGGAATTAAATTAGCTCTACATAGGTAATAGTAATTTTCACATTCTTCTTTTAGCTTTAACGCAATAGCATATTCATCAGCTAGATTTAAGGCATCTGGTGTTTTTAGAATAGATAGTATTTTATTGAAAAGTTCAATATTTTTTTCTAAGCCATTACTAATAGGTGTTAATAAATATTCTCGTTTTGGAGAAACTGTTAAAGATTTTATATTAGAATTTATGTTTGAAAGTTTTTCAAGTTTATTTTCTATGGAGTTTATATAATTTTCTGAAGTTATGGTTCCTTCAGAAAAATCATAAGTAAGATTAATTTCAGAAATAGATCTTCCTAAGTCTTCAAGCTTAGATTTTTCATTATGTGCTCTAAAAAAGGAAAATCCTAAAACAAATATTAGTATTAGAACTGCAAATATTATATATATCAAGGAATTATCAATATATTTTTTATACTTAAAGTCCATAATAAGTACCCCCTCATTTGATTTTTATTAAAATATATGAAGAAATACATGATAACATTACCTAGAATATGTAAAACTACAAAGAAATGATTTAAAATATATTTTATAATTATATTTTTATTGTATAATTTAATTGTTAAGGTAATGGAGGTGAATTTTGTGCAAGAATTAATAATGATATTTACAAATAGTTTAAAGGATATATCTATTTGGTCAATCATAGATATTTTAATTGTAGCCTTTATATTTTATAGAGGTTATATATTAATAAAGGAAACTAGAGCAGAGCAATTATTAAAGGGAGTAATATTATTATTGATTTTAATCCCTATAAGTTATGTTTTAAGACTTCAAATGTTAAACTTTATATTAACAAAGACATTAACAATAGGAGTATTATCAATAGTAATTATTTTTCAACCTGAAATCAGAAGGGCATTAGAACATATAGGAAGTACTGCTTTTGATGATTTTCATGTAATTCAAGATGATCAAAAACTAGAGGAAGTTATTGACCAGCTTATAACAGCAGTAGAAGACATGGCTGAGACTAAAACAGGAGCTTTAATTGCTATTGAACAGGGAACTGGTTTAGCAGAAATAATATCCACAGGAACTCAGTTAGATGCTATTATAACATCAGCATTAATAGAAAATATATTCTTTAAGAATACTCCATTACATGATGGAGCAACTATAATTAGAAATGATAGAATCGTTTCAGCTGGTTGTGTTTTACCATTAACAAATAATAATACTATAAATAAAAAGTTAGGAACTAGACATAGAGCGGCTATAGGATTATCTGAGATATCAGATGCTTTAGTTATCGTCGTTTCAGAAGAAACAGGAGCGATATCCTTAGCTGTAAAAGGAAGATTAACTAGAAATTATGATGGTAAAAAGTTAAAAAATATATTATTAAAAGTCATGAGGAATAGACGTGATAAGAGAGGTAAATCTTATGGGGAGAAGGTGAAAATATGCTTAAAAAAATTAAAGGAAAAAATTTCTTGATAAAATTTATATGCTTATTATTATCCTTTTCACTTTGGTTATACATAATAAATGTGGAGAATCCAGTTAGAGAGTATAAATTGAATAATGTTCCTGTTCAAGTTGTAAATGCAGATGTTTTAAAGGGATATAATTTAGTATTGATCCCTAATCAAAATTTAACAGTAGACTTAGATTTAGAGGGGCCTTCAACTGAAATATATAAGGTTAAGAAAGAACAATTTAAAATAGTTGTTAATTTAGGAGAGTATGTTTTAAAAGAAGGAGATAACAACATACCAGTACAAATAGAAAGTTCTCCTAATAATATAAATATAAAAAACAATGGACTTTTAAGAGTTAATGTAGCTCTTGATAAATATCAAGAAAAAAGTTTACCTATTGAAAGTAAAATAAAAGTAAATACAGAACAAGGAACTTATGCTGATAAAATAACTATTAATCCACAGAATGCTACTGTATCAGGGGCTCAATCCTTAGTAAGCAAAGTTAAAGCTTTAGAAGTAAAAGGTGAGATAAATGATGTTAGCAAAGCTGTTAATATGAGTTTACCCGTTGTTGCTGTAGATGAAAATGGAAATGAAATTAAGGATGTAAATATAAGTCCAAATAAGGTAGATGTATCTTTTGGAGTTAAAAAAGCTAAGGAGGTACCAGTTAATGTAATAACAACAGGAACTCCTAAGGAAGGCTTAGCCTTAAAATCAATTACTCCAAGTATTGCAAAAGTTAGCTTAATTGGACCGGAAGATGCATTAAGTAAAGTTAGCTTTGTGGAAACTACACCTATAGATGTATCTCAATTTGCAGATGATGCAGAGGTAACAACGGTGTTAAAAGTTCCAGATGGAGTAAGCTTAACTTCTAATGATCAGTCTCAGATCAAAGTTAAATTAGATTTTAGCAAAGACGCACAAAAAGAAATTGATGTTCCAGTAACTATAGAAGGAAGTTTAGAAGGTTATACACCTGAAACTGATGTTAAGACCGTTAAGTTAACATTAGATGGGCCAGAAGATTCTATAAGTAATATAGATGTAAGTAAGTTTAAATGTAGTATTGATATATCAAAACTTACAGCAGATGGAGGAAGTGTAAAACCAACTATATCAAATTCTTATGATAACATAAAAGTTATTAATATGAATCCAGTAGAGGTTAAGGTAACTTTTAAAAAGAATGCTGAGTCAACTGGTGGTACTGATAATAATACTAATCCAGAAAATCCAAACAATAATAATAGTGATAATAGTAACAGTAGTAACAGTAATAATAGTAACAATAATAATAGTAATAGTAATAGTATTTCACGTGCAAATAATAAGCATAATAAAAATAATAAGCAATAAATATTTACCACAGATTACTTTAGGGTTATTCTGTGGTAAAATAATTTACTAAAGAAAATAAAATGGAGGCAATTTTATGACTATTAGAATAAATAATATTAGTTTAGATATAAATGAAGATTTAAGTCTTTTAAAAAATAAAGTAGCTAAAAAATTGAAGATGTCTAAGGATGAAGTTGGAGATATAAAGATAATAAAAGAGTCTTTAGATGCCAGAAAAAAGAATCTTATAAAATTTAATTATTGTATAAATATAGAGCATGAAAATGAAGATAAAATAGTTGCTAGACTTAATGATAAAGATGTGAAAATAGAAACGGTTAATTATGACTTTGATTTTAAGTTTGGAGAAAAAAAGCTTGAACATAGACCTGTAGTTGTGGGATTAGGACCATCAGGATTATTTGCAGCTCTTTTATTAGCTAAAAAAGGATTTAATCCAATAGTATTTGAAAGAGGAGAAGATGTTGATACAAGAACTAAAACTGTAGAAGAGTTTTGGAGAAGTGGGGAATTAAATCCAGAATCAAATGTACAGTTTGGTGAAGGTGGTGCAGGAGCATTTTCTGATGGAAAGCTTACAACTAGAATAAAAGATACAAGATGTGATTACGTACTTGATGCTCTTGTAAGAAATGGAGCACCAGAGGAAATAATTTATAAAGGGAAACCTCATGTAGGAACCGATATATTAAAGAATGTGGTTAAAAATATTAGAGAAGAAATAAAAAGATATGGCGGAGAAGTTCACTTTAATTCAAGATTTGAAGGAATAATAAAAAAGAATAACAAACTAAAAGGAATTAAGGTTAATGGAGAAGAAGTTCCATGTGAAGTAGTAGTTTTAGCTTTAGGACATAGCTCTAGAGATACATATGAAATGTTATTTAATGAAGGAATATTCATGAAGCAAAAACCTTTTGCCATAGGAGTTAGAATAGAGCATCCACAAGAAATTATAAACTTAAGTCAATATGGAGAAAAATATGCTAATCATCCTAGATTAAATGCAGCAGAATATAGACTATCATATCAAAGTAAAACTTTAGACAGAGCAATATATTCTTTCTGTATGTGCCCAGGAGGAGTTGTTGTTAATGCATCTTCAGAAGAAAATAGATTATGTGTAAATGGTATGAGTTATCACGCTAGAGATAAAGAAAATGCTAATTCTGCCTTAGTTGTAACTGTGGGATCAAATGATTTTGGAGGTGATCATCCTTTAGAGGGAATGAAGTTCCAAAGACATTATGAAGAACTTGCATTTAAACTAGGTGGAGGAAACTATAATACTCCTATTCAGTTAGTTGGAGATTTTATGAATGATAGAGTTTCAACCAAATTAGGAAAAGTTAATCCAAGTGTATTGAGTAATGGGTATAGATTTGAAGATTTAAGAAAATGTCTTCCTTCTTATGTAATAGCAGGATTAAAGGAAGGTATCACTGATTTTGATAGAAAGATAAAGGGTTTCGGTCATAATGATGGTGTTTTAACTGGTATAGAGACAAGAACTTCAGCACCAGTTAGAATTGAAAGAAATGAAAAGTTACAAAGTATATCTTTAGAAGGACTATATCCTGCCGGAGAAGGTGCTGGTTTCGCAGGTGGGATTGTTTCAGCGGCAGTAGATGGATTAAAGGTAGCTGAAAATATAATGAAAGAATATAGTGTTTAAAATTTAACAATTAAATAAAAAATAATAATTTGAATATTCTGAAAACTTATGTTTTCAGAATATTTTTTGGTAGAATATAGTTATGTAGAATTAATTTTGAATTTATAAAATTATGTAATCGAATTTTTTTTGTTTGTAATTGTTATAAATTTAACAAAATTCAAGGGAGAGGGTTGAGTATTATGGCTAAAAATTTTAATGAATTGTTTTCAAAACTAAGAGAGAATGGAATGAAAAAAGTTTCCGTTGCAGTTGCTCAGGATGAACCAGTTTTAGAAGCAGTAAGAGAAGCAAAAAAATTAGGAATAGCTGATGCTGTTTTAGTTGGTAATGAAGAGAAGATAAAAGAAATAGCTAATAAGATAGATATGAATTTAGCTGATTTTGAAGTTATAAATGAGCCAAATGATAAAAAAGCAGCTTTATTAGCAGTAGAGTTAGCATCAACAGGCAAAACTGATATGGTAATGAAAGGATTAGTTGATACTGCTACTTTTTTAAGAAGTGTACTAAATAAAGAAGTTGGATTAAGAACAGGTCAACTAATGTCACATGTATCTGTATTTGAAATACCAGGAATGGATAGATTACTTTTCTTAACTGATGCAGCATTTAATACATATCCAGAGTTAAAAGATAAAGCAGCTATGATAAATAACGCAGTTAAAGTTGCACATGCTTGTGGAGTTTCAGTTCCTAAGGTTGCTGTTATAGGCGCAGTAGAAGTTGTGAATCCTAATATGCCAGCAACAATCGATGCAGCATTATTAGCTAAAATGAGTGATAGAGGACAAATAAAGGGATGTATAGTTGACGGACCGTTTGCCTTAGATAATGCTATATCAGAAGAGGCTGCTGAACATAAAGGTGTAAAAGGGGAAGTTGCAGGAAAAGCAGATATATTATTATTACCTAATATAGATGTTGCGAATGTAATGTATAAAACTTTAACTTACATGTCAGATTGTAAAAATGGTGGATTATTAGTTGGTACATCAGCACCAGTTATATTAACTTCTAGAGCAGATAGTTTTGAAACAAAAGTTAAATCAATAGCTATAGCAGCAGTAGTTGCTCATGATTTAAAATAATAGATTTTGGGGGAGAGTTATATGGCATACAAATTATTAATAATAAATCCAGGTTCAACATCAACTAAAATTGGTGTTTATGAGGGAGAAAAAGAAATTTTAGAAGAAACATTAAGACATTCAGCAGAAGAAATATCAAAATATGATACAATTTACGATCAACTTGGTTTTAGAAAAGAAGTTATTTTAAATGTTTTAAAAGAAAAGGGAATTGATATAAAAGAGTTGGATGCCGTTGTTGGAAGAGGTGGAATGCTTAAACCAATAGAAGGTGGAACTTATGAAGTTAATGGTGCTATGGTTGAGGATTTAAAAGTTGGAGTTCAAGGACCACATGCTTCAAATCTAGGTGGAATATTATCTAATGAAATAGCAAAAGAAATTGGTAAAAGAGCATTTATAGTAGATCCAGTTGTTGTTGATGAAATGGAAGATGTAGCAAGACTATCAGGTGTTCCTGAATTACCTAGAAAAAGTAAATTCCATGCATTAAATCAAAAGGCCGTCGCTAAGAGATATGCGAAAGAACATAATACTTCATATGAAGATGTTAATTTAATAGTTGTTCATATGGGAGGCGGTGTTTCAGTAGGAGCACATAGAAAAGGAAGAGTTATAGATGTAAATAACGCATTAGATGGAGATGGACCATTTTCACCAGAAAGAGCTGGAGGAGTACCATCAGGAGAATTATTAGAAATGTGTTTCTCAGGAAAATACAGCAAAGAAGAGGTTTATAAAAAACTAGTTGGAAAAGGTGGATTCGTTGCTTACGCGAATACAAATGATGCAAGAGATTTAATAAAGTTATCACAAGAAGGTGATAAGGAAGGTTCATTAATATTTGATGCATTCATATACCAAATAGCAAAAGAAATAGGATCAATGGCTGTGGTTTTAGAAGGAGAGGTTGATGCTATAGTATTAACTGGTGGAATTGCGTATAGTGATTATGTTACAAATGCTATAAACAAAAAAGTAAAATGGATTGCACCTATGGTTGTATACGGTGGAGAAGATGAACTTTTAGCTTTAGCACAAGGTGCAATAAGGGTATTAGATGGTGTAGAGGAAGCAAAAATATATAAATAAATTAATAAAATAGATATAAATTTTAAGAGTGTAAAGTATTTAGGGGAAGAATTTTGTAATTCTCCCTTAAATTTTGCTTTAAAAAAGTGTTCATAAAAGTCTGAAATATTTATATTTCACAAATATTATGTTAGAATAGTAACGATGATTTTTAAATTAACTGATTTTTACGATATAAGAGTTGATGTTTAGTATTTATTAAAAAATCCTAAAAGTGGAGGAACAGCATGAATAAAATAATAATCAATGATAAGACTATCGAATTTGATGGTGATAAGACGATACTTGACTTAGCTAGAGAGAATGGATTTGACATTCCGGTGCTTTGTGAGTTAAAAAATTGCGGAAATAAAGGACAATGTGGAGTTTGTCTTGTTGAGCAAGAAGGAAATGATAGACTATTAAGATCTTGTGCAATAAAAGCTAAAGATGGAATGGTTATTAAAACTGAGAGTGAAAAAGTTATAGAGGCTAGAAAAGAAAGAGTAGCAGAACTTTTAGACGAGCATGAGTTTAAATGTGGACCATGTAAAAGAAGAGAAAACTGTGAATTCTTAAAGCTTGTAATAAAAACAAAAGCAAGAGCTCATAAACCATTTATAGTTGCAGATAAATCAGAATATGTAGATGACAGAAGTAAATCAATAGTTTTAGATAGAACTAAGTGTGTTAAATGTGGTAGATGTGTTGCTGCATGTAGAACAAGAACAGCTACTAACTCAATAAAATTCCATAGAATTGATGGTGTTAGATTAGTTGGACCAGAAGAATTAAAATGTTTCGATGATACAAACTGTTTATTATGTGGACAATGTGTTGCTGCTTGTCCAGTTGATGCATTATCAGAGAAATCACATATAGAAAGAGTTCAAGATGCATTAAATGATCCAGAAAAGCATGTAATAGTTGCTATGGCACCAGCTGTAAGAACATCAATGGGTGAATTATTCAAGATGGGTTACGGCCAAGACGTTACTGGAAAATTATATACTGCTTTAAGAGCATTAGGTTTCGATAAAGTATTTGACATAAACTTTGGTGCTGATATGACAATAATGGAAGAAGCTACTGAACTTATAGAAAGAATCAAAAACAACGGACCTTTCCCAATGTTAACTTCATGTTGTCCATCATGGGTTAGAGAAGTTGAAAATTACTTCCCAGAGTTAGTAGAAAATCTTTCAACAGCTAAGTCACCACAACAAATATTTGGTGCGGCATCAAAAACTTACTATCCACAAGTTGCTGATATAGATCCTAAAAAAGTATTTACAGTAACTATAATGCCTTGTACTTCTAAAAAATTCGAGGCGGATAGACCAGAAATGGAAAACGAAGGAATGAGAAATATAGATGCAGTTTTAACAACTAGAGAATTAGCTAGAATGATAAAAGCTGCTAAAATAGATTTCGCTAAGTTAGAAGATAGCGAAGTAGATCCAGCTATGGGAGAATACACAGGAGCTGGTGTTATATTCGGAGCTACTGGTGGAGTTATGGAAGCTGCTTTAAGAACAGCTAAGGACTTCATGGAAAATGATAACTTAGATAACGTAGATTATGAAGTTGTTAGAGGATTAGCTGGAATAAAAGAAGCTGAAATAGAAATAGCAGGAAATGAATATAAATTAGCTGTTGTAAGTGGAGCTGCTAATGTATTTGAATTAGTTAAGTCAGGTAAAATAAATGACTACCACTTCATCGAAGTAATGGCATGTCCAGGTGGATGTGTTAACGGTGGAGGACAACCACATATCTCAGCTGAAGATAGTGATAAAATGGACATTAGAGAAGTAAGAGCTTCTGTTCTTTACAACCAAGATAAGAACTTAGAGAAGAGAAAATCACATCAAAACTCAGCTTTATTAAAAATGTACGAAAACTATATGGGTCAACCAGGTCATGGAAGAGCTCATGAGTTATTACACATGAAATATAAAAAATAATATTTTAAATATAAACAGAGTGTTTAAATTTTAAAACACTCTGTTTTTTTATAGCCTTTTACAAAATATAAAAAAATTAATAAAAAATATCACAAGAAAAATGAAATTTGTACAGGCTATTTAGATTATCATACAAAAAATAATGAATTCTTTTGTAAATAATGTCCATAGATGAAAACGGTTAATTGGTATAAAATAAAATCATAAAAGAAATTCGAGAAAATAACTGAAATTTATGGGGGAGTATTAATATGGCAAATTTATCACTTAAACATATTTATAAAGTTTATCCAGGAGATGTTACAGCAGTTAAAGACTTTAACCTAGAAATAGCTGACAAAGAGTTCATCGTATTCGTTGGACCATCAGGTTGTGGTAAGTCTACTACTTTAAGAATGATTGCTGGATTAGAAGAAATATCAAAAGGTGAATTATTCATTGGAGATAGATTAGTTAACGAAGTAGAACCAAAGGAAAGAGATATAGCAATGGTTTTCCAAAGTTACGCACTATATCCACATATGACTGTATATGATAACATGGCTTTTGGACTTAAATTAAGAAAAGTTCCAAAAGAAGAAATAGACAAGAAAGTTAGAGATGCTGCTAAAATACTTGATATAGAGCATTTATTAGATAGAAAACCAAAAGCTTTATCAGGTGGACAAAGACAAAGGGTTGCATTAGGAAGAGCTATAGTAAGAGAACCTAAAGTATTCTTAATGGACGAACCTTTATCAAACTTAGATGCTAAATTAAGAGTTCAAATGAGAACTGAGATTTCTAAATTACATCAAAGATTACAAACAACATTCATATATGTTACACATGACCAAGTTGAGGCTATGACAATGGGTACAAGAATCGTTGTTATGAAAGATGGTATAGTTCAACAAGTTGACTCACCACAAGAAATATACAATAACCCAGCTAATATATTCGTTGCAGGATTCATTGGAAGTCCACAAATGAACTTTATAGATGGTACTATAAAGGAAGAAGGCGGAAAATATTTTGCTACTTTCCAAAATGAAAAAATTGAAATGCCAATGGATAAAGCTAGATTATTAAAAGAAAAAGGATATATAGGAAAAAATGTTATAATAGGGGTAAGACCTGAACATTTAGATGATGACCAAGAGTTAGTTGCTGCAAATCCAACAACAGTAATAAAATCAAAAGTTGAAGTTACAGAATTAATGGGAGCAGAAAGTTATATTTATACTAAACTTGCAGATCAAAACATAACAGTTAGAGTAAATGGAAGTACTAAATTACAAAATGGTCAAGAAGCTAAGTTCTACGTTGATGCTAATAAAATTCATATATTCGATAAAGAAACAGAATTAAAATTAGTTTAATCAGCAATAGCTTTAATATAGAGGGGTAATCAATATGTACAGTTTTCATAAGTTCTTAGAAGAGTTATATTTAAATACAAAAATACCTTTCAAGGTTACTTTGGATGATAAGGAGTTTATATTATCAGAATTTGATAATAGTGATACGGTTTCTTTAGACTTTGAAGTTAATGATAAAAAGGGAAAAATAGTAACTCAAAAAGAATATGAAAGCTGTACTTCTTTATTGAGATATTTAATTGAAAATAAAATTAAAGAGGTATCGAGCAATAAGGAAAAGCTTATTAAAAAAGCCTTAAATGGAGTAGTTATAGACAAAAATATTATTGATAAAGAACTATATTTTTTAAAGGATGAGTTCTTTATAATTAATGTTTATTTAGCTTCACATATTCAAGAAGGCTTAGAACTTATAAATGAGTGTTATGGCAATAAAAATATAGTTAGTGTATTAAGGAATGATAGTATAGTAATCATTGGAACGCTAGAAGATATTGAAGAGCATCTTAATAGTATCAAAGATTCTATAGCCTCAAACCTTTATACAAAATGCTATATAAGCTATATGAAATTAAATAATATAAATGAAATAAAAGAGGCCTATGAGATAAATATGTCTAAAATAAATCTTGCAATAAAATACGATTTGGATGAAATTGTTTATGGAGATAGAGATTTACTTTTCGAAAATTTAGTTGACTCTATAGATGAAGATTTAAAAAATAAGATGTATGAAGATTTTGGATTAGGGTTCTCTAAGTTAGATAGAGAAATGATAAAAACAATAGAAACTTTCTTTAAGTGTGGACTTAATATAAGTGATGCATCTAAAGAATTATATGTACATAGAAATACTCTTATCTACAGATTGGATAAAATTCAAAAATGTACATCTTATGATATAAGGAATTTTAATGAGGCTGTAATCTTTAAAATAGCTTTTTTAATATGGCGTGGAAAAGAAATCAGCAAGTAATAATTAAATATATTTATGAGATTAAAGAACTGTATCAAATATATGCTTTAGAAAAATTAAAGTTAAGTTATATTTGATACAGTTCTTTCGTTTTTAGAAAAATAATTTGGTTTTGTAATAGTAGAAAACTTATTACCAGTTACAAGATAAAATGGAAAATAAAGAAATAAATAAAAATTATAAGAAATCCAGAAAAATTTCAAAAAAGGTATTGAAAATGTTTTCTGAATATTATATAATAATCTTGGAAACGATACCGAAACGAAACTTTTCAAAAAATATTTGTTAGTAAGCAAATTAAATATTTTTTTAAATTGTTTTGGTATCGTTTCCGAAGGCGAGAATGAAGAATATAGCTTTTAGCTAATTATAAGTTATGAGGGGGATTTTATAATGGGAAAACGTACAAAAATTCTAGCAACTGTAATGGCAGCAACAATGTTATTTGCAGGATCACTAGTGGGCTGTGGAGGAAAAACTGATTCAGGAAATGCTGGAGGTTCAGAAAAGGAATTAACAGTATGGTCACATTTAACAACTCCAGAAGTGGACGAGATAAACAAATTAGCTCAAAAATGGGGCGAAGAAAATGGAGTTAAAGTTAAAGTAGTAGAAGATAAATCAGAAATGCAAGCTTACATACAGGCTGCAAATAGTTCAAAGGGACCAGATATCATGTTTGGTTTAGCACATGATAACTTAGGAACATTCCAAAAGGCAGGACTTTTAGCAGAAGTTCCAGAAGGAACTATAAATGATTCTGATTACGCATCACATCAAGTGTTAGATGCTGTAACAATAGATGGAAAAAGATATGCAGTTCCAATAGCACAAGAAACTTCAGCTCTTTTCTATAATAAAGATAAAGTTAAAGAAGTTCCAAAGTCTATGGAAGATTTAGTTAAGGTTGCAGAAGAGGGCGCAGGATTTAAATACGACATCAATAACTTCTATGCTACTTATGGATTCATAGCAGCAGATGGAGGATACGTTTATAAAGATAATAACGGAAGTCTTGATCCAACTGATATTGGACTAGCTACACCAGGAGCTATAAAAGGATATCAATTCGTTCAAGATTTAGTTCAAAAAGATAAATTAATGCCAGCTGATATAACTGGAGATATAGCTAAAGGTGATTTCTTAGCTAAGAACACTGGATTCTATATTTCAGGACCTTGGGATGTATCAGCATTTAAAGATGGTGGAGTAAACTTTGGAGTAGCTCCAATGCCAACATTATTTGGAAAACAAGTACCAACTTTCTTAGGAGTTCAAACTGCTTTCGTAAGTGAAAAATCACAAAATAAAGATTTATCATGGAAGTTACTTAAATATTTAGCTGAAAACTCAGGAGATATATTATTAAACAAAGGTAACAGAATTCCAGTATTAAATAAATACTTAGATAGTGCAGACTTTAAAAACAATGAATATATGAGTGCTTTCGCAGAACAAGCTAAATTTGCTACACCAATGCCTAACATACCAGAAATTCAAGCTATGTGGACACCTGCTGGAGCTAACTTACAATTATTAACTTCAGGTCAAATCACACCAGAACAATGTGCTCAAATGACAGTAGAGCAAATTAAAGAAGGTATAGCTCAACAAAAATAATTAGAAGTCTTAACTAGGGGGATGAAAATTCCCCCTTATTTATAAGAATTATCTTAGAGGGTAGAGGTATTTTATTAAGGAGGAGAGTATGTAATGCAAGTAGTAGCAGATAAAAAGGCAGCAAGAAAAAAGAGTAGAGCTCAAACAAGAAAATCTATTCCATATTTATTACCAGCACTTATATCAATTATAATATTCACAATTTTTCCTATATTATATACAGTGTATATATCTTTTACAGATTATACAATGTATTCACAAGGTAATATCCAATTTGTAGGATTAGCAAACTTTGTAGAGGTTTTTACAGGACCTTTTAAAGAAATATTTTTCCCAGTTCTAGGTTGGAACTTAGTGTTTGCAATAGCTTCAACTTTAGGAACTTTCTTCTTAGGATTAATAGTTGCTATGGCAGTAAATAATCCTAACTTAAAAGAAAAAGCAATTTATAGAGCAATACTTATAATTCCATGGGCTTTACCAGCAACAGTAGCAATACTTTCATGGAAAGGTCTTTTAAATGGAAGTTATGGAGCAATAAATAACTTGTTAATGAATATGCATATTATAGCTGATCCTATTCCATGGCTAACAGATCCAATGTGGGCAAGAGTTGCACTTATATTTGTTGGTATATGGTTAGGATTCCCATACATGATGAATGTTTGCTTAGGAGCTTTAGGAGCTATTCCAGATAGTTATTATGAAGCAGCAGATGTTGATGGTGCTAGCAAATGGCTTCAATTCAGAAAAATAACATTACCATCATTAGCACAGACTGCTTATCCATTAATAATTTCATCATTTGCATTTAACTTTAATAACTTTGGACAGGCATATTTGATTACCAATGGTAATCCACCAAGGATGGCGACTCAGTTTGCTGGATACACAGATATCCTTGCATCTGTAAACTATAAATTATCAACACAATTTGGTAGATTTGAAATAGCATCTGCAATAAGTATAATAATATTTATTTTATTAGCAACTATATCATATTATCAAATGAAATTATCAGGACAATTCGAGGAGGTTGAATAAAATGCAAAGTAGAGTACAAAAAAAGAGCGGAATAAACACTTCCTCAGATATTAAATATAAAAAGAAATTAAGACCATCAGAAGTAAGATCAGTATGGATATCAAGAGTGTTTCTATGGTTTATGTGTCTTGTAGTATTATTCCCAGTTTTATCTATAGTAACTGCTTCTATGGCTAAAGGGGAAGCTTTCGTACAAACAACATTATTACCACAATCATGGACACTTGAAAACTATTCAAAGGTTTTAACTGAAACAAACTTTTTAATATGGGTTAAAAATACTCTTATCATATGTGTTGTAGTATCTGTAATTCAATTATTTTTAACAATACCAACAGCATTTGCTTTCTCAAAATTAAGATTTTGGGGGAAGAAAAAAGGGTTAATGTTCTTGTTATTACTTCAAATGTTCCCAGCAGCTATGGCATTACCTGCAATTTTAGGTCTTGCATATAGATTAAATGGTATGGACCATTTAATTACATTAGTAATTATAGCTGCAGGTGCTAGTGCATATAACATTTGGTTAATGAAAGGATTTATAGATGGAATTCCTAAGGAACTTGTAGAAGCTGCAAGTGTTGATGGAGCAACTACTTTCCAAATATTTATGAAAATAATATTACCATTAACAAGAAATATGATTTTAGTAATATTCTTATTTACATTCATAGGATCATACAGTGAATTTATATTTGCTTCAGCAATATTAAAGGATCCTCAAAGTTTAACACTTGCGGTAGGAATGCAACAATTTATTAAGAATGACTTCTCAGCTAACTGGACTCAATATTCAGCGGCTGCAATAATGGCTTCAATTCCTATAGTAATTCTTGCAACTGTAGGTCAAAAATACATGGCTAAAGGTTTAGTTGCCGGATCAGTTAAAGGCTAAAATAATATGAGACTTTATATGGAATAGAACTTAAATACCTTAAATATAATAATAGATACTTCTTATAAGATATATATATTGATGGAAAATGTAGAGGAAGTTTAGGAGCTTCTTTCTACATCCATCAAAATATAAGAAATAATTATCAAAATGTGTGTTTAAGAATATTAAATTCTAGATATAAGAAATTTTATTATAATTATTTAAACTCTTGTAAGTATTATTGCTAATGCTTTCTATGAGGTTTATAATTAAGTTGGTATCGTTACCGAAACAATTTCCAAGTTAATTAAAGATTATAGAAAATCAGGAGGATTTTTATATGAATATAAGAGACATAGCAAAGCTTGCTGGCGTTGGTGTTAGTACAGTATCAAGAGTTATAAATGAGCATCCAGATGTAAAGGATGAGACTAGAGAAAAAATATTAAAAATAATAAAAGAGAGTAATTACATACCTAATAATAGTGCTAGAATTCTTAAGAAGAATTACACAAACAATATAGGAGTTCTAGTAAAAGGGGTATTCAACCCATTCTTCGCTGAGATGATAAATATTATAGGTAATAGGATAAATGAAGCAGGCTATACAATGATATTACAACAAAATGATTATGCTACAGAGGATGATGTAGATAATTTAATAGCTTTTGTTAAGGAGAAGAGACTTCAAGGAATCATTTGTTTAGGGGGAAACTTCTTAAATATAAACGATGAAAGTTTTCAGTTTTTAGATATTCCAGTAGTATTAACCTCTGTTAATACAATATCTAAAGAGAGTAAAAGTAAATATTCATCAATAGGAATAGACAATATATTATCCGCAAAAGAGTCAACCCAATATCTTATAGATAAAGGACATAAAAACATTGCTATTTTACTAGGAGAAAAAAACGACGTTGGTATCAGTGGATTAAGACTTGAAGGATATAAAGAGGCATTAAAAGAAAACAATATACCATATTCAGAAGACAATGTATTTATAGGTGACTACGATTATAGTGGAGGTTATAAAGCTACAAAAGAAATTATAAATAATAGAAAAGATATAACAGCTATTTTTTCAATATCAGATATTATGGCAGTTGGTGCAGCTAAGTCAGTGATAGATCAAGGATTAAAGGTTGGAGAGGATATGTCTATTATCGGATTTGATGGTATGGATATAAGCAAATATTATAATCCAGGAATAACAACTGTAAAGCAGCCTAAAAGACATATGGCTAATAATAGTATAGATTTACTATTAGCTCTTTTAACTAAAAAGGAAGAGCATAAGCATATAATTTTTGAAACAAAAATTATAGAGAGAGAGTCATGTAAAGACATGAGATAGTTATTATAATGGGGGAGATATTATGAGAATTAATGGTATCAATAATCACATAACTAAATATACTTTTGGAACTCCTTTTAATACTGAGTCAGTTGTTTTAAAGGAAGGTTCAGAAATAGAGAACCAAGAATTAAAATATTTAAATTTTGAAAATAACACTTTTACATTAGATCTTAAGGATGAAGATGTAATCTATGGATTAGGAGAGAATGTAAGAGGATTAAATAAAAGAGGCTGGATATATGAAAGTTTCTGCACAGATGATTTTTCACATACTCCAGAAAAGAAAAGTCTTTATGGAGCTCATAATTTCTTAATGGTTTATGGGGAAAAAACTTTTGGGATATTTATAGATTATCCTGGAAGAGTAAAGTTTGATGTAGGTTATACAAGAAGAGATGAATTAAAGATAACAATAGATGATGAAAACTTTGATTTATATATTATTGAAGGCGAAAGCTTAAAAGACATAGCAAAGAGTTTTAGAGAGCTTATAGGTGAAAGTTACATAGCTCCTAAATGGGCATTTGGTGCTCAACAAAGTAGATGGAGTTATAAAGATAGCAATGAAGTTCTTGAAGTCCTAGATAATTTTAATGAATTAGAACTTCCTCTTGATTGTTTATACCTTGATATAGATTATATGGAGGATTTCAAGAACTTTACTATAAATAAAGAAGCATTCCCTGACTTTGAAAACCTTGTAAAAGAAGTTAAAGATAGAGGAATTAGGCTTATCCCAATAATTGATGCAGGATGCAAGATTGAAGAGGGATATGATGTTTATGAGGAAGGCGTTAAAAATGGTTATTACTGCTTAGATGAAGAGGGAAAACCTTTTGTAGCAGCAGTTTGGCCTGGGAAAGTCCATTTCCCAGACTTCTTAAATAAGGATGCAAGATTATGGTTTGGAAACAAGTATAAAGTCCTTACTGATAAAGGAATAGAAGGTTTCTGGAATGACATGAATGAACCTGCAATATTCTATTCAGAAAAAAGATTAAATGAGGCTTTTGAAAAAATATCAGAGGCAAAGGGTAAAAACTTAGGTATATATGATTACTTTGATGTTAAGGATACATTCCCAAGACTTCAAAATAGTATGGAAGATTATCAAAGTTTTTATCATAGAGTAGGAAATGAAAAAATAAGACATGATAAAGTTCATAATCTTTATGGATTTAATATGACAAGAGCAGCCGCTGAAGGTCTTGAAAATATAGATGAGAATAAGAGATTCCTACTTTTCTCTAGAGCATCTACAGTGGGTATGCATAGATATGGGGGAATATGGACTGGAGACAACATGTCTTGGTGGGAACACATTAAGTTAAACCTTCAAATGATGCCAAATATCAATATGTGTGGATTTATCTATACAGGAGCTGATACTGGCGGATTCGGGGGAGATGCTACAGAAGACTTAGTTATAAGATGGTCACAATTAAGTATGTTTACACCTTTATTTAGAAATCATGCAGCTTTAGGTACAAGACATCAGGAACCATATGCATTTAGAGGTGAGAGTGTCAAAGTATTAAGAAATATATTGGAGTTAAGATATGTTATGGTTCCATATCTTTATAGTGAGTATATGAAGGCTGTTTTAAATAATGAAATGTATTTTAAACCATTAACATTTGAATATGAAGATAACTTTGTGAAGGGAGTAGAAGATCAATTGCTTTTAGGTGATAGTTTGATGTTAGCACCTATATATGAGCAAAATGCTTTAGGAAGATATGTTTATCTTCCAGAAGAAATGCTTCTATGGAGAGCTAGAAAATATGATGAGGGAGATTTTGAAGTTTTACAAAAAGGTCATCATTATGTAGAGGCTAAATTAAGTGAAGTTCCTATATTCATAAGAAAGAATAAAATAGTAACAATGGCAAGTAAGCCAAGTAAAAGGGTGGAAAATTTAGATACTAGTGAATTAAATCTAATTGCTTTTGTTGATGATATGGCTGAGTACACATATTACAACGATGATGGAATTACTAAAGACTATAAAAAAGGTGATTATGAAGAGCTTAAAGTTAAAATCACAAAAGCAGAATCAGATTATGATTTATCAATAGAAAATAAAAATTCAAGGGTTAAAAAGTTAAATATAAAGATATTTGATTTAAATAAAAATATGATTGAAAAAGAGATATTAGTTCAATAATAGTAACTAGGGGGAAGCAATATGAGAAGATCAAGTGGAATAATAATGCATATTGCTTCCTTACCTGGAAAGTATGGAATAGGTACTTTTGGTAAGGAAGCATTCAATTTTGTAGATTTTTTAAAGAAATCTGGACAAGGATACTGGCAAATATTGCCCTTAGGTCCTACAAGTTATGGAGATTCACCATATCAATCATTTTCAGCTTTTGCAGGAAATCCATATTTCATAGATTTTGATATTTTAAATAAAGAAGGATTACTTGATAAAAAGGATTATGAAGGAATTAATTTTGGGGATGATCCAGAAAAAATAGATTATGCTTTATTATTTGACAAGAAAATGAGAGTGTTAAGAATAGCATATGAAAAATCTTTAGATAAAAACAAAGAAGAAATCGAGAAGTTTAGAGAAGAAAATAAACTTTGGATTGAAGATTATGCTTTATATATGGCAATTAAAAATGAAAATGACTTAGTTAGTTGGCAAGATTGGGATGAAAAACTAAAGTTAAGAGATAAAAAGACTTTAGAAGAATGCAAAGCTAAGTTAACTAAAGAAATAAATTATTGGGTATTCTTACAATATCATTTCTTTAAACAATGGAGTGAGTTAAAAGAATATGCAAATAGTTTAGGAATTAAGATAATAGGAGACATGCCTATATATGTTGCAGAGGATAGCGCAGATGTTTGGGCAAATCCAAAAGCCTTTTTATTAGATGAAAATAATGTGCCTAAAAAAGTGGCTGGATGTCCACCAGATGCTTTTTCAGAAACAGGTCAGTTATGGGGTAATCCTATATATGATTGGAGTTATATGGGTGATACCGGCTATAGTTGGTGGATTGATAGAGTAAGAGAAAGCTTTAAGCTTTATGACATATTAAGAATAGATCACTTTAGAGGATTTGAAGCTTATTGGCAAATACCATATGGAGATGAAACTGCAGTAAATGGTGAGTGGATTAAAGGACCTGGAATAAAGCTATTTAATGCAATCAAAGATGCGTTAGGAGAGGTTAATGTAATAGCAGAGGACCTTGGTTACTTAACTCAAGGGGTTATAGACTTTAGGAATGAAACTGGCTTCCCTGGAATGAAGGTTTTACAATTTGCTTTTGATTCTAGAGAAGAAAGTGATTATCTTCCACATAACTACCCAGTAAATACAATAGCATATACTGGCACTCATGATAATGATACATTTAGAGGTTGGTTTGAAGTTACAGGGAATAAGGAAGATGTGGAATACTCTAAAAAATATTTAAAACTTACTGAGGAAGAAGGTTATAACTGGGGATTCATCAGAGGAGTTTGGAGTAGTGTAGCACATACTGCAATAGCTCTAATGCAAGATTTCTTAAACTTAGGAAATGAAGCAAGAATAAACTATCCATCTACTCTTGGGGGCAATTGGCAATGGAGAGTTAAAGAGGATGCTTTAACTGATGAATTAGCAGAGAAAATATATGATATAACAAAACTATATGGAAGGGTGAATAACAATGAATAAAGAACAAATTAAGAGAGGAATCGAAAGATACCTAAAAGTAAAGTATGGAAAGAGTTCAATTAAAGATGCTAAAGATTTTGAGGTGTTTAATGCACTATCATTAACTCTTTTAGAAAACATTGTTGATGATTGGAATCATACAGAAGAGCTTTATGAGAAAGAAAAAAATGCATATTATTTCTCTGCTGAATATTTAATGGGTAGAGCCTTAGGAAATAACTTAATAAGTTTAGGGCTTTATAATGAAGTAAAAGAAGTTTTAGATGAAATAGGATTTGATTTAAATAGAATTGAGGAAATAGAAGAGGATGCTGGGCTAGGAAATGGTGGTCTAGGAAGACTAGCAGCTTGTTTTATGGATTCAGGAGCTTCATTAGAAGTACCGCTAAAAGGCTATGGAATTAGATATAACAATGGTTTATTCTCTCAATATTTTGAAGATGGATTCCAAAAGGAAGATGTTGATAGCTGGTTAAAATATGGAGAACCTTGGAGTATAAGAAAAGAGGATGAATTTGTAACTGTTGATTTTGAAGATATGACAGTTAAAGCTATTCCATATGATACTCCTATAATAGGATATGCTAGTAAGAATATAAATACTTTAAGATTATGGAAGTGTGAACCTGTAAAAGAATTTGACTTCAAATTATTTAATGAACAAAAATATGATGAAGCATTAGAACTTAAAAATAGAGCTGAAGATATATCAAGAGTATTATATCCAAATGACTCAAATAGAGATGGTAAGTTATTAAGATTAAGACAACAATATTTCTTAGTAAGTGCATCATTAAAAGATATAATAAGAAAGCATAAAGAAGTATTTGGAAACGTTACTGAAGATTTTGCAAAGCTTCATGCTGTTCAATTAAATGATACTCATCCAGTTTTAGCAATTCCAGAGCTTATAAGAATTCTTGTAGATGAAGAAGGATTCACTTTTGAAGAAGCTTACAATGTTGCTTCAAAAACTTTTGCTTATACAAACCATACTATATTAGCAGAAGCTTTAGAAAAATGGGATGTTGATTTAATAGAAGAATTATTCCCAAGAATATTAGAAATAATTAAAAAAATAGATGCAGAGTTTATAGTTAACTTAGAAGAAAAAGGATACTCAGAAGAGGAAATAGAAGAATTCAGAATAGTTAATGATGAAAAAGTTAGAATGGCTAACTTAGCAATACACGTAGGATTCGCCGTTAACGGTGTTGCACAATTACATACAGATATATTAAAAAACATTGAGCTTAAAAACTGGTATGAATTATATCCAGAGAAGTTCCAAAACAAAACAAATGGAATAACTCCTAGAAGATGGTTAAGGTTATGTAACCAAGAATTATCAGCTTTAATAACTGAACTTTTAGGAAGTGAAGATTGGGTTAAAAACTTAGACTTATTAAAAGGATTAGAAAAATACAAAGATGATGAAGAAGTTCTAAAGAGATTTATGGAAATCAAGCACACTAAGAAAGAGCAATTAGCTGCATATATTAAAGAGCATGAAGGTGTGGAATTAGATCCAGATTCAATATTTGATATACAAATTAAGAGATTACATGAGTATAAGAGACAATTATTAAATACTCTATATATCTTAGATTTATATTATAGATTAAAAGAAAATCCAGATATGGATATACCAAAAGTAACATTCATATATGGAGCAAAAGCTTTCCCAGGATATAAGAGAGCTAAATCAATAGTTAAGTTAACAAATGAAGTTGCTAGACTTATAAACAATGATGAATCTATAAAAGGAAAAATAAAAGTTGTATTCGTAGAAAACTATAGAGTTTCTTATGCAGAAAGATTATTCCCAGCAGCAGATGTATCAAAACAAATATCAACAGCTGGTAAAGAAGCATCAGGAACAGGTAATATGAAATTCATGTTAAATGGAGCTCCAACTTTCGGTACTAACGATGGAGCTAATGTAGAAATTGTTAGAGAAAGTGGATTAGATAACAACTTTATATTTGGATTAGAAGTAGAAGAAATAGAAGAATTAAAAGGAAAATATGATCCAGTTGCTTACTATGAAGCTGATGAAGAATTAAAAAGAGTTTTAGATTCATTAGTTGATGGTACTTTTGATGATGGTGGTACTGGTGATTTCGAAGATCTTTATAACTCATTATTAGAAGAGGGAGATCAATATTTCTTATTAGCAGACTTTAAAGGATTTAAGGATACTGAAGAGAAAGTATTTGAGGCTTATAAAGATGAATTAGGATGGGCTAAGAAAGCATTTGAAAATACTTGTAATGCAGGTATGTTCTCAAGTGACAGAACAATACAAGAATATTGTGATGATATCTGGGGAATCAAAAAATGCACAAATAAATAATAGGGCAAAAGCTTATTTAATAAGCATTCCAATATATTCCCAAATATATTACTAAAAGGCCTATATTTCCTTAAGGAAATATAGGCAATCATAGAAAATGGCTTTGTTAAAACTTGAAAACTGAGTTAAAGTCCAAATTAAAAATTTGGAGAGCTAAATTTTACACTTTTTATAAAAGCGTAAAATTTAAGCGGGTTTTAGGTTTTTAATGCAAAGCCTTTTCTAAATTTATAAAGTATTTTTTATTAGGCTATGTTTAAAATAATGATTATTTTTTATTTAATTTTATTAGTTAGGTAAAATCAACATTTATTTGGTACATAGTTTTAAATTTATATATAAGTTTAAAATTTATAAAGATTATAGCAAAAAGGGTACTTTAGGTATTAAAATAAGGGGTGGCAATTTATGAAGTTTGGAAAAAAAGATTGGATTAGTTATGATAGAGGTATAGAAAAAGAATGGATGCTAACAAATGGCATAAGTGGATTTTGTGGAGGTACTGCTATTGGAGCAAACTGCAGAAAATATCATGGATTATTATTAGCATGTACTAATTCACCAGAGGAAAGATATATGATTCTTTCTAATTTAAATGAAGAAATAAATATTGGTGGAAAGGTTCACCAGTTGAGTTCTTGTAAATATACAGATAAAATAGTTGATGGCTTTAATAATTTACAAGGATTTTATTATGATGGATTACCTCATTTTAGATTTTTTGTAGATGGAGTAGTTGTGGATAAAAAAGTTGCTATGGAATATGGAAAGAATACTGTAGTAATAGAATATGACATATTAAATGAAAGTAAAGAATCAAAAATAAACATTGAACCACTAGTTACTTTTAGAAATCCAGGAGTATGTAGTGAACAAGAAAACTTAGAATTCAAAAAAACTGTGGATAAAGAAAAAATTGAACTTATTCCACAGCTAAAAGAGGACATAAACATAAGATTTTTAACTTATGGTGGAAAAATAATAGATAATTCAGGCAAAATTGTGGATAAAATTTATTATGATGTGGATAAAAGTACAGGTGATAAGTTTGTGGATAAATGTTACGTTCCAGGAACTGTTGAAATAAATTTAAAACCTAATGAAAGAAAAAAAGTTTATTTACTTTGTACTATAGAGAAAGAAAATGATTTTGATTGTGAAAAAATAATAAAAAATGAAGAAGAAAGAATAAGAAAACTTAGAAATACATTTGATGATTCAAGAGTTTTGGCTAAGTATCTTCCTATTGCAGCAGATCAATTTATAGTTAATAGAGAATCTATAAATGGAAAAACAATATTAGCAGGATATCCTTGGTTCTTAGATTGGGGAAGAGATGCTATGATTGCCATTAATGGTGTAACGCTATCAACTGGTAGATTAGATGATGCTAAAGATATTATAAGAAGTTTTAGTTTATACGAGAAAGATGGACTAATACCAAATATGTTCCCTGGAGAAGGAAAAGAACCACTTTATAATACTGTTGATGCTTCATTATGGTTTATAAATGCAGTTTATAATTATTTACTTTATAGCAATAACGATGAAGCAATAGAATTCGTTAAAAATGAAGTGTATGGAACAATAAAAAATATAATAAAGGCTTATAAAGAAGGAACTGAGTTCTCTATAAAAATGGATGAAGAGGATTCTTTAATAAATGCTGGTTCAGGTTTAGATCAAGTAACTTGGATGGATGTTAGAGTAAATGGAATAGTAGTTACTCCAAGACATGGTAAGCCAGTTGAAATAAATGCTTTATGGTATAATGCTTTAAAAATAGCAGCTTTATTAAAAGATAAGTTTGAAAAAGAAGAAAATAATGAATATGAAGAGTTAGCGAAAAAAGTTAAATCTTCATTTGAAAAAGCTTTTTGGAATGAAGATGGTAAGTATCTTTATGATGTTGTAAATGATGAAGAAAAAGATTCAAGCTTAAGACCTAACCAAATTTGGGCTGTATCATTACCATTTACAATGTTAGATAGAAAAAAAGAAAAGTATGTTGTACAAAAAGTCTTTGAAGAGTTATATACACCTTATGGTTTAAGAAGCTTAAGTAGAGATCATAAGGATTATCATGGAATTTATATAGGAAAGCTTTTTGATAGAGATATGGCTTATCATCAAGGAACAACATGGGGATTCCCACTAGGTGGATTTTTCACAGCCTATTGTAAGGTGAATGACTATTCTAAAGAAGCTGTTGAGTTAGTAGATTCTCTAATGAGGGATATGGAAGATCACATACAAGATCAATGTTTAGGAAGTATTGCTGAAATTTTTGATGGTGATAATCCATATAAAGCTAGAGGATGTTATGCCCAAGCTTGGAGTGTTGGTGAAATGCTTAGAGTTTATTATGAAGATATATTAGGAAATAAGAAAAAATTAGAAAAAGCCCACAAAGATATATTTATATAAATGTTTTGCTAGAGATTAATTTTATAATCTCTAGCTTTTTTGATTTTTTGTAATTATTAAGTTCTAACTTTTGGGATATAATTAAAGGAAGAACTTAACATAAAGGAGCGATAGGTGTGAGAACATCATTAAACATAGAAAATCAAATTAATATGATATCTGAAATGAGAGGAGACTCTGTATTTCAAGTTTTAGAATATGATAGTTTAAGAGGAGGAAACTCTTTAGATCTTGCGATCAAGTTAAACCAAATGAGAGAGGCTAATATAAAGCTTAGACAGGTAAGAATTATATTAGAAGACAGTTCTGTAAAGATAGAAAAAGGGGCTTTAAGTTATATGAGAGGCCCGATATCTATGAAAAATAAGATTGGTGGACCAATAGGGTTAGGTAAAAAGTTTTTTACTAGTAAAGTTACTGGAGAGAGTACTTTTAAGCCTAGATATGATGGAACAGGAGATATATTTTTAGAGCCTTCTTTTGGACATTATGCATTAATTGAATTAGAAGATGATGAGATAATAGTTGACGATGGATTGTTTTATGCTTGTGAAAGTAGTGTTGAAATAACAGCTCATATGAATAAGTCACTATCATCTATGGTTTTAGGAAATGAAGGTATATTTCAAACAAAACTTTCAGGAGAAGGAATAGTAGTTTTAGAAATACCAGTACCTGAAGAAGAAATATTTAAATGTAAGATAAATAATGATGTTTTAAAAGTTGATGGTAACTTTGCAGTTTTAAGAACTGGAGATATTGAATTTACAGTTGAGAAGTCATCTAAATCTTTAGTATCTACAGCTACTGGTGGGGAAGGTCTTTTAAATGTGTTTAGAGGAACAGGAGAGGTATGGTTAATACCAACTAAATCTGTTTATGAAAAGCTTGAGCATGGATGGGATTCACTAAGACCTTTAACAGACCCAAGTGGTAGTTCAAATACTGAAGTATAATTTACTTATAATATAAGTATTTAAATGACTATTACTAAAGAAATATATTCAAATTAAAATTCACTAAAGTTTAGATATATTAAACTAACTCTATTGCAAGTATTATTTTCTTTATTATAATAAAGAGATATAATTAATTTGTTAAAGAATTTAAAATATATTTGATTTTTATAGAGTTATATTAATATACAAGTAGTTAAAGGAGAAGATTATATGAATGGAGTGCAATCTAAACTAAAAAGTAAGGATTTAGATTTTTTATTTGAGGCTATATTAAAATTAGAGGATATAAATGAATGCTATAGCTTTTTCGAGGATATATGTACAATTTCAGAATTAAAAGCACTAGCTCAAAGATTGCATGTTGCAAGAATGCTTAGAGATAAGAAGACATACACTGAAATTGCCGATGAAACTAAGGCATCAACAGCAACTATAAGTAGAGTAAATAGATGTCTAAACTATGGAGCAGATGGGTACAATGCCATACTAGATAGGTTAGAAGAAAGTAAATAGGTGTAAAAATCACATTAGGAATAATGTAGTGAAGAAAAGACATACTAATATCAACTAAATATTTAAGGAGGTATATAGTATGCCAAATTTAAAATGTGGAGTAGATAACTGTACATATAATCAAAATGATATGTGTTCATTAAACACAATAAAAGTAAATGGTTCCTTTGCTAAGCAATCAGAAACAACTTGTTGTGGAAGCTTTGTTGAAAAAGGTGGATTTACTAATGCTGCTGTTGATGTTGGAGAAGCTGAACCAGCAACTAGTGTTGATTGTGAAGCAGAAAAATGTTGTCACAATAAAGATTGTAAATGCCATGCAGAAAGCATAGATATTTCTGGTGATTATGCACAAAATCAAGAAAGCACAAATTGTGCAACTTTTAAACCTGAATAATTAAGTTATATTAACTTTGCTAATTGAGAAAGAAGACTATATAAGTTAGTCTTCTTTTTATATAAAATAATTAAATTAATACGAAAAAAAGCAGACAAGCTATCTGATTACGATTTACATGTATACTATAATAAAAATATAAGCATAGAAAAGCCTAAAATATTTCTACATATTATTTATATATTTCTTTTATATAAATAATATACAAATAGAAAATCTAAAATATTTAGTAAGAGGTGTAAATTTTGAATATATTATTAGTTGATGATGAAGAAAAAATAGTAGAGGTCTTAGAAGCCTATTTAAAGAAAGAAGGATTTAATGTTTTTTCTTGTAGTAATGGAGAAGAGGCTTTAAAAATATTCGAAAATAATAATATAGATCTGATTCTTTTAGATCTTATGCTTCCAGATTTAAGTGGAGAGGAAGTTTGTAAAGTAATAAGAGAGAAGAGTTGTGTTCCAATAATAATGATAACTGCAAAGACTGAAGAAGAGGAGTTGTTAGAAGGTTTTGATATTGGAGCTGATGACTATGTTACTAAGCCTTTTAGTGTTAAACAATTAATAGCTAGAATAAAGGCCATTATTAGAAGAAGTATTAATTGTCCAAAAGAAGAAAGTGATAGTTTAATTTTTGATAATGGAGAATTAAAGATTAATGCAAATACAATGGAAGTTTGGGTAAGAGGAGAATTAATAACTCTTACATCCACAGAATTTAATATACTTCTTTGCTTAAGTAGATATCCAAAGAAGATATTTACTAGAGATGAAATACTTGAGTTAGTTTTAGGTGATAAAAGTGATAGTTTTGATAGAGTCATAGACTCTCATATAAAAAATTTAAGAGGTAAAATAGAAGAGAATACAAGAAAACCTAAGTTTATAGTAACTGTATATGGGGTGGGGTATAAGTTTGAAGGTAAGAAGATATAAGAGTTTAAACTTTAAGGTAATAGTTCCTTCTATAGCTATTATAATAATTGCTACATTGCTTACTGTATTTGTATCAAAGTTTTATTTTGATAAAAAATTTGGAGATTATGTTATGGTTAAAAATCAAAATACAGTACAAAATATTTTGATTGATTTAGGTGAGCAATATTCTAATGGTAAGTGGAATTATCAAAATTTAGAAAAGATAAGTTATGATGCCTTAAACAAAGGAATTATAGTTGCCTTATATGATAAGGAAGATCAAGAGGTAATTAATATAGAGAAAAACTCTAAAGAGAAATGTAATAAGGTTATGAATTTTATAAAAAGTTCTATGGAAGGGAAATATGGTTCTACTACAAGTCAATTTGAGCCAGTATATTATCCTTTAATCAAAAATGGAGAAAAAATAGGGGAAGTTAGAGTTAAATTTTATGGTCCTATTTTTTATATGGAGGATGAATTAGTGTTCTTGGATATGGTAAATAATATTATTTTAAGTATTGGAGCATTATTAATCTTGGCCTTTACTATAATAGGCTTTATAATTTCAAAATCTATAACAAAACCAATAAATAAGCTTATGATAAAAGCAAAATATATTTCAAATGGAGATTATGATAAAAAAATTGATATAAATACAGATATTTTAGAGATTAATGATTTAATAAATTCTATAAATAATCTTTCACAGAGCATAAAGGAACAGGAGAACATAAGAAAAAGGCTTACAGGAGATATTTCTCATGAATTAAAAACACCTTTAACAAATATACAATCACATTTAGAGGCTATGATAGATGGAATATGGGAACCTACAGAGAAAAGGCTTATGAGCGTCAAAGAGGAAGCAGAAAGACTAACTTCTTTAGTTAGTGATATGCAAAAGCTTAATAAATATGATGAGGCTTCTATGAAGATAAAAAAAGATCTTGTTAATATAAGTGATGTAATTTGTTTTGTAGTATTTCAATTTTCTAATTTAGCCAAGAGTAAAAAAATAAAAATTAAATACGAAAAAAATAATATTCAGATATATTGTGATAAAGATAAAATAACTCAAGCTTTAGTAAATATTCTTTCAAATGCCATTAGGTACTCTAATGAAGGAAGTACTATAGTTATAGAGGAGAAACTAAACGATGATAAGTTGAGTATATCTATAGAAGATGAAGGAATAGGTATTTCGAAAGAAGATTTACAATATGTATTTGAAAGGTTTTATAGAGCAGATAAATCAAGGACAAGAGCTACTGGGGGAACTGGTATAGGGTTAACCATAGTTAAGTCTATAGTATCTTCTCATGGTGGAGAAGTAAGAGTACAAAGTAAATTAGGAAAGGGAAGTAAATTTACAATAATACTTCCTAAATAAAGTTATAAAAGAAGCTTACTAACTAATACTTTGTTAGTAAGCTTTAAATTTTTTATTTTAAGTCATTTAATTCAGTTCTTATTTCATGCATTTCATTTTGAACTTCTTTGACTTTAGCCTTATTACTTTCAATTCTACCTTTAATATCCTCAACTATTTCTTGGTATTTTTCAATAGTTTCTAATGAGTTGTTTCCAGGTCTAACATTGAATAATCTGTTAGTGAAGTCAGAAAGTCTTTCTTCGTCTTGGCTAATATATTTCTTTAACTTTTTAACAAATTCATCTTTGTTTTTAAGTAATCCATTTAAGAAGTCTCTTTGTTTATTAGCTCTAGCAGCATTTATATTATCAAAATATTCTTGTCTAGCAGCATAGAATCCGTCTCTTATTTCTTTGAATTCATTTATAAGTTTTTCATTTTCTTCTTTTCCGCAGAATCCTATTTTAAAGAATTCATCACTTATTTCTTTTACTTTAGCTGAAGCTTCTTTCCAGCTATCATTTTCATATAATTTCTTTAACTCTTCTATAAGAGCTGTTCTCTTTTCGATATTAACTTTATTTTTAGCTTTTAAAGCATCGAAGAATTCTTGTCTCTTAGCAAAGAAAGCATCTTTAGCTTCTTTGTAACCTTGAGATATTTCTTCATTTCCTTCTTTTCCAGAGAAGCCTATTCCTTTAAATTCTTCACAAAGAGCATTAAACTTTTCAGTAGCTTCTTTCCAGTTTTCATTGTTAACTAAAGCCTTAAGCTCAGCAATGATTTCTCTTTTTCTTTCAGCTTTATTTACGAATTCTTCTTTTAAGCCTTCCATAGCAGCTTTTCTACTTTCTTGAGCGGCATTTCTAGCAGCTTTAAATCTATTGAATAATTCAGTATTTACTTCTTTGCCTGCAAAGCCTAAAGCATAGAATTCCTCAGATAAAGATTTAGATAGCATATCTCCAGCTTTTATATCATTTGTATAAACTAAAGCTTCAAGTCTTTTTATAACATCTTCTTTTTTGGCAGCATTTTCTTTGAAACCTTCGTTAGCTTTTTCAAAGAATGCTTTTCTAGCATTGTAAAACTCATTTTTAGCTTCTCTTAATTCACTTTTAAGAGTATTCTCAGCTTCTTGGTCATAGTAATAAATATTGTTAAACTCTTCTAAAAGAGAGTTGAATTCTTTATTAGCTTCTTTCCAATTTTGAGCGTTTTTTGCTAAGCTTTTAATTTTCTCAATTACCTCTTTTTTTCTTTTACAAGAATTTTCTTCTTCAGCAGCTAAAGCTTTTGCAAAATCTTCTGTTTCTATAGGATTTTTATTTTCATCTATGTAATTAGATTCATTAGTTGTCATGTTAATTATCCCCTTTCTTTTATATCACTCAATTAATATTTTAAGGCGTAATAGGAGTTATGTCCATAATTAAAATGTTTTCACGAATATTTATGTAAGATATATAGAAATATACTATTAATAGGTATTTTAATGAACATAAAACACAACACCTTTCTAATTTCAAGTATATGCTAATATGAAGGATATATTATATTAAAAGAAGTAAAATTCCTTAGAGATTTGTTAAAATAATATTAATGAAAAAGTGGTCTAAAAATAATATTTTAGTAATAAATAGGCTTTATTCCTATGATAATATAAAAAATGACTATGAAAAATAGAAAAAAATTTAAATTTCTATTAACTAATATTTGACAAAAAGTAGTACATACAGTATTCTTTGAAAGTGTAAAAAGTATTAATTAAGTAGCAAAAATAAAAGAATTTTAATTAAATATAATATAAATTTATTAGAGGGGTGACAGAAATTGTCAAGATTATTTGGAACAGATGGAGTTAGAGGAATAGCGAATACTGAATTAACAGCAGAATTAGCATATAATTTAGGAAGAGCAGGAGCTTATGTTTTAACAGAAGGAACTCATAAACCTAAAATATTAGTAGCAAAGGATACTAGAATATCTGGAGATATGTTAGAAGCGGCTTTAGTTGCTGGTATATTATCAGTTGGGGCAGAAGCTGTTTGTTTAGGAGTAGTTCCAACACCAGCAGTAGCTCATTTAACAAGAGAATATGGTGCTGATGCTGGGGTTATGATATCAGCTTCACACAATCCAGTTGAATATAATGGAATAAAATTCTTTGATGATAAAGGATATAAATTATCAGATGAATTAGAAGATGAAATACAAAGAGTTATAGAAAGTGGCTTTGAAAATGTTCCATCACCAACAGGAGCAGATTTAGGAAGAGAAATAATAGAGAAGGCTGCTTTAGAGGATTATATAAACTTTGCTAAAGATACAGTAGGAGTTTCTTTAGAAGGATTAAGAATAGCTTTAGATTGTGCTAATGGTGCATCTCATGAAGCTGCTGTTAGAGCTTTCAGAGAATTAGGAGCAGAAATATTTGTAATAAACGATAATCCAGATGGAACTAATATAAATGAAAATTGTGGATCAACTCATCCAGAAGAATTAATGGAGTACGTTGTTAAGAAGAAATGCCATATGGGATTTGCTTTTGATGGAGATGCAGATAGATGTTTAGCTGTTGATGAGCAAGGAAACTTAGTTGATGGAGACTTTATATTAACAATATGTGCTAAGTACTTAAAAGAATTAGGTAGATTAAAGGATGATACTTTAGTAGTAACAGTAATGAGTAACTTAGGTTTAATGATAGCATGTAAAAATGAATCAATAAACACAGCCGTTACAAAAGTTGGAGATAGATATGTATTAGAAGAAATGTTAGCTAAAGGATATTCTTTAGGTGGAGAGCAATCAGGACATATTATATTCTTAGAGCATAACACAACAGGAGATGGTCTTGTTACTGCACTTCAAGTAGCTAGTATAGTTAAGAGAACAGGAAAATCTTTATTTGAATTAAAGAATGTAATGAAGGTATTACCACAAGTTTTAGTTAATGCTAAAATACCAAATAACATGAAAAATATTCATGAAGAAGATGAAGAAATAATAGCTGAAATCAAGAGAATAGAAGTTGCTTTAGAAGGTTGCGGAAGAGTATTAATAAGACCTTCAGGTACAGAACCATTAGTAAGAGTTATGCTTGAAGGTGAAAATCAAGCTGAAATAGATGAAATGGCTCATAATTTAGCAAAAATGATAGAAGATAAATGTAATTAATATATAAGATAATATATTTTAAAGCTATAAATACATGAAGAGATATAGTAAAAACTTTTCATGATATTTATAGCTTTTTTTATAAATAATAGTAGAAGTTTTAATAGTTACTATTTTAAAAAATAAAAGTTATATTTTAAAAATTATTATGTGGATTAACTAGTGCTTTGAAATAAAATGAAAGAATTTTATTTAAGACTTTCTTTGGGGAACAGAATTTTAAATATTTAATTGGTGCTTTAAAGGTTATAGATGTCTATACAACTATACATTAATATATTAAAAAGAAGAAATATAGAGGTATAGACAGAAAAATAAAAATAATCTTAAAAAATAATCAAAAATAAAGAAAAATGGACAAAAATAAGTGAAAAAAGCTTGAAAAATTTTTTGAAAGTGCTAGAATAAGTTTGTAGATTTTTTAAAAGATGATGCATAGAATATATTAACTTTCAAGATAATAAATTAAAGCGCCAGGGCTTAAAGTTTTTATGGCCATAAGTTAATAAGTCGCCTGACCTTAAATGGAGGTAAGATTTATTAGTATTCATAAAACTTTAAGTTGACGAGGATGGGGAGTATCGAGATTTCGGCGGGTGCCCCACGGTAAGACACTACCGTAAAAGGTTAGTTAAAGCTTAGAAGTAATTTTAAGGACAAAGCTAACTAGGTGTTAAAACCTTCTATGCATTGAGAAGTTATATATAACTTATTTTGAAAGTTGAAATATAATTTGAAAAACGGAAGGAAGAAAATAATATGTGTGGAATAGTTGGATATGTAGGCCAGAAAAAGGCAACTAATGTATTAGTTGAAGGGTTATCAAAATTAGAGTATAGAGGATATGATTCAGCAGGAGTTGCTGTATTAGAAGACAATAAGATAAAAGCTGAGAAGCATAAAGGAAGATTAGCAAACTTAGAAGGAATGTTAGAAGAAAATCCAATAGAGGGTGGAATCGGAATAGGACATACTAGATGGGCTACACACGGTGAGCCATCAGATGTTAACTCACATCCTCATTTAAATAATAAAGGAACAATAGCTGTAGTTCACAATGGAATCATTGAAAACTATAATGAATTAAGAAACTGGTTAATGGAAAAAGGATATGAATTCCATTCAGAAACAGATACAGAGGTTATTCCAAATTTAGTAGATTTCTACTATAAAGGAGACTTATTAGATGCTGTTATGAAAGCTACTAAACACATGGAAGGTTCATATGCTATTGGAGTTATATGTAACGATGAACCAGAAAAATTAGTTGCTGTAAGAAAAGACAGTCCATTAATAGTTGGATTAGGAGAGAAAGAATATTTTATAGCTTCTGATATACCAGCAGTTTTAAATTATACAAGAGAAGTTTATCTTTTAGAAGATAAAGAGTTTGTTGTATTAACAAATGATGGAGTTGTTCTTTATGATGAAGAGAAAAATCCAATAGAAAAAGAAGTTTATCATATAACATGGAACGTTGATGCAGCTGAAAAAGGTGGATATGAAGATTTCATGTTAAAAGAAATTCATGAGCAACCAAAGGCTATAAAAGATACAATGACATCAAGAGTTATGGAAGGAAAAGAAGTAACTTTAGATGATATATCAATAACTAAAGAATATTTAGATAATGTTGATAGAGTATATATAGTTGCTTGTGGAACAGCTTACCATGCTGGAGTTATTGGAAAATACGCTATAGAAAAATTAGTTAGAATACCAGTTGAAGTTGATATAGCTTCAGAATTTAGATATAGAGATGCTGTTATTACAGATAGAACTTTAATAATAGTATTAAGTCAATCAGGAGAAACTGCAGATACATTAGCAGTTTTAAGAGATGGACAAGCGAAAGGTGCAAGAGTATTGGCTGTAACTAACGTTGTAGGAAGTTCAGTTTCAAGAGAAGCTAATGATGTATTATATACATGGGCTGGTCCTGAGATAGCTGTTGCGTCAACAAAAGCATATGTAACTCAATTAATTGCTATGTACACATTAGCATTACACTTCGCTGAGTTAAAAGGAAGCAAATCAGTAGAAGAAATTGAGGAAATCAAGAAAGCAATGCTTGAATTACCAGAAAAAGTTGAAGAAATTCTTGGAAATACAGATTTAATAAAAGAATTTGCAGTTAAAGCATCTACAGAAAAAGATTTATACTTCTTAGGAAGAGGTATGGATTATGGAGTTGCAATGGAAGGATCATTAAAACTTAAAGAGATTTCTTACATTCACTCAGAGGCTTATGCAGGTGGAGAACTTAAGCATGGTCCAATAGCTCTTATAGAAAAAGATGTACCAGTAGTATCATTATTAACTCAAAGAGAGCTTATGGATAAAATGATAAGTAATGTTCAAGAGGTTGTTACAAGAGGAGCTAATGTTTTAGGTGTTTGCTTTAAAGGTGATATGGAAGAAAGTAAGAGAAAAATGTTTGAAGGATTAATAGAAATTCCAGAAACATTAAGCTTATTATCACCAGTTTTAAGTGTTGTACCACTACAATTATTCTCATATTACGTGGCTAAAGCTAAAGGATTTGATGTTGATAAACCACGTAACTTAGCTAAATCAGTAACTGTTGAATAAAAAGGGGGATTTTGAATATGAATAATGAGAGTTTATTAAAATTATTAGAAGAGTACAAGGAAACTAAAAAATGTCTTGAACTAGGTTTAAACTGGTTACAAGATAAAGACTATGCTAAAGGTAAATTAGAAATAGTAAATGTAATAATAAAAGATTTAGAATCAGCAATTGGGGCACAAGGAATTTAATTATATAGCTTAAAATTTAATCTTATTTATATGTGTAGAGAGTGTTGGAATTTATAATATATAGGGTTTAAAAATTCTATAAGAGAGTAAATTCCACACTCTCTTTGTTTTTATATGAATAAATAAAAAAATTATGGGCTAGAATGCGCTGAATTAAGAAATATATTGAAAAATAATTTTGGTTGAAGTATAATACTTTCGCTAAAACCTTATAATGCTGAGGAATAAGCTAATATTAATTAATGAGGTATTTACAGTGGAAAAATTTCAAGAAAATAATATTTTAGAAGATAAAAAAGTCTGTATTCAAGAAAATGAAGAGGCTTGGAATAAAGAAACATATGATGCTTGGGTTAAAAGATTTGGGACAGCTGAAGAGGCGGCAGAGAAAATAAAAGCTATGCCTGAGAAAAAGTTAAATGTTTTATTAGATAAGTTTGGAGATGTTAAGGGCAAAAAAATATTTAATCTTATGGGATCTAACGGAAATAAAGCTGTTGCTTTAGCTTTATTAGGTGCAGATGTTACCGTAGTAGATTTTTCAGAGGGAAATAAAAGATATGCTTTAGACTTAGCAAAAGCTTGTGGAGTTGAGATTAAATACATATTAAGTGATGTTTTAAAGATGTCTAAAGAGATATTAAGTGGAGATTACGATATAGTATTTGCTGAAATGGGAATACTTCATTATTTTTCAGACTTAACTCCTTTTATGGAAGTTATATATAGCTTACTGAAAGAGGATGGAAAGGCTGTAATAAGAGATTTTCATCCAGTATCAACAAAGCTTATAACATCAAGAGGAAGCACTGCAAAAGTAAGAAAACATAAGGTTACAGGAGATTATTTTGATACTTCACTAGAAGAAAAAGAGGTTGCTTATTCAAAATACTTAGAAGAAGGTAAGGTTGAGAAAGTACTTCTTCGTAAATGGAATTTAGGTGAAATAGTTACAGCAATAGCTAGTTCAGGGTTAAAAATTGAAAGTTTAGAAGAAGAACCGAATTTATCAAGTGAAGTTTTTGATAAGGGAATTCCAAAGACATTTACAATAATAGCAAAAAAATAAAGTTTTTATATAGGTGTATAAATTGGCAAATTTAATTTGTAGGAATCAATTTATATACCTATTTTTTATTTATAGTATTTTTTTATTTATAGTATTTTTTTATTTATAGTATTAGTTTAAATTAAAAATATTTTAATTAATCTAGTGTGAGTAATGGTAAAATAGAAATTTTCTTTATAATTTATGTATGAACTATAATATTAATTTCTTTCATATAGTATTGCAATACAAAATATGGTAAAATTATTAAAAATCTATGAGGAGTGAGTTCAATGGATAAGGGAGAGTTAAGAAAAGAAATTAAGCTTAAAAGAGAAGTTTTAGATAAAAACATAAAGTTAATGGCTGATGAAAAGATAAGAAAATCACTTTTTGAAAGTGAAATTTATAAAAATAGTAAAGTTGTATTTATATATGTAAACATGGACTCTGAAATAAACACAATAGATATAATAAAGGAATTATTAGCTTCAGATAAAATTGTTGCAGTACCTAAAGTTATTCCAGTAAGCTTAAAGGAAAGACAAATGAAGGCTCTAAAAATAAATTCAATGCTTCAACTAAATGAAAGTGGTGCTTTTGGAATTTTAGAACCAAGTATTGAATGTGAGGATATTAGTGAAGATGTTGATTTAATTATAATACCAGGTCTAGCTTTTGATATGAACGGTAATAGATTAGGATATGGTGGGGGATTCTACGACAGATTTTTAAGTAAATATCCTAATAGTAAAAGAGTAGCTTTATGTTATGATTTTCAAATTTTTGATGAAATTCCACATGAATTCTTTGACGAGAAGGTTGATTTAATAATAAGTGAGGAAAAAATTATTAACTTAAAAAAAGTGAAATAATAAAAGAGTATTTTTGATAATTTAAATTTATTGATAATAATTTTTAGTTGTGCCAAAATTAAAGGAAATAGAATTGTGAGGTGGAAAATGTATGAAATTTGAAGAGTTTAAGTACGAAAGACCTAATATAGAAAAAGACAGAGAAAATATTAGAGTTTTCATAAAAGATTTAGAAAAAGCGAAAGACTTTGATGAAGCTAAGAAAGTCATAGGAGAAATAAATAAAATAAGAAACAATACAGCAACCATGATGGCTTTATCAGAAGTTAGACACACAATAAATACTGAGGATAAATTCTATAATGAAGAAAGTGATTTCTGGGATGAAAATTCTCCTCTTATAGAAGAAGTAAACAATGAGTTCTATAAAGCTTTAATTGATTCACCTTTTAAAGATGAAATAGGTGCTTATTATGGAGAAACTATAATAAAAGAAGCTGAGTATTCACAAAAGAGTTTTTCTAAAGAAGTAATAGAAGACATGCAACTTGAAAACAAATTAGGTAGTCAATATCAAAAGCTTATTGCTTCTGCAAAGATTGATTTTGATGGAGAAGAAAGAACATTAGCACAGCTAGCTCCTTTTGTGACATCATCAGATAGAGATGTTAGAAAAAGAGCTTCAGAGGCTAAATATAATTTCTTTGTTAAGCATGAAAATGAAATTGATGAAATCTTTGATAAGCTTGTAAAGATAAGAACCAGAATAGCTAAAAAGCTTGGTTATAACAATTTTGTTGAATTAGGTTATGTAAGAATGAGAAGATATGACTACAATAAAGAAATGGTTGAAAACTTTAGAAAGCAAGTTGAAGAATTTATAGTTCCTATAGATAGCAAATTATATAAGAGACAAGCTAAGAGATTAGGACTTGAATCATTAAAATATTATGATGAAAAATTTGAATTTTTAAGTGGAAATCCAACTCCAAAGGGAGATTCAAAGTGGATAGTTGAGAATGCAAAGGTGATGTATTCACAGCTTTCAAAAGAAACTAAGGAATTCTTTGATTTTATGGTTGAGAATAACTTAATGGATTTAGTAGCTAAGAAAGGGAAAGCAGCTGGTGGATATTGTACAAACTTCCCTAATTATAAAGCTCCATTTATATTCTCAAACTTTAATGGTACAGCAGGAGATGTAGATGTTTTAACTCATGAAGCAGGACATGCATTCCAAAACTTTAGAAGTTCTTGGATAGAAATGCAAGAATGTCAATGGCCAACTATGGAAAGTTGTGAAATTCATTCAATGAGTATGGAATTCTTTACTTGGCCTTGGATGTATTTATTCTTTAAAGAAGATACAGATAAATATAAGTTCTATCATTTAGGAGATGCAATTAAATTTATACCTTATGGGGTAACCGTAGATGAGTTCCAACACTTTGTATATGAAAATCCAGAGGCTACACCAAAAGAAAGAAAAGATGCATGGAGAATAATAGAGAAAAAATATCTTCCACATAAAAACTATGATGAGTGTGATTTCTTAGAAAGAGGTGGTTGGTGGTTCCAACAAAATCACATATTCCTATCACCATTCTATTATATTGATTATACATTAGCTCAAATATGCGCACTTCAATTCTGGAAAAAAGATAGAGAAAACCATGAAAGAGCGTGGGAAGATTATTTAAATCTTTGTAATATAGGTGGAACAAAAACATTCCTAGGATTATTAAAATACGCCAACTTAAAATCACCATTTGAAAACGGATGTGTCGAAAGTATAGTTGGAGTAGTAGATTCGTATCTAGAAGGCATAGATGATAGCAAATTCTAATATGTAATAAATCAAAAAAGAACTTGGAATAAATTATCCAAGTTCTTTTTGTTTAACTAAGTCTTTTATAGATTTGAAAGTTCTTAGTTTTCTTTGTTAGCTATTTCAAGAACTATTCTATTTACTAATTGATCTAAAGGCATAGCACCTTCTTCACCATTCTTTCTGCTTCTTACAGAAACTTCTCTGTTTTCAGCTTCTTTTTCTCCAACTACTAAGATATAAGGAGATCTCTCTAATCTAGCTTCTCTTATTTTGTATCCTATTTTTTCAGCTCTGTGGTCAGCTTCAACTCTAACGCCTCTTCTTCTTAATTCTTCAACAACTTCATTTGCATAATCAGCATATTTGTCTGAAAGAGGAAGAACTTTAGCTTGAACTGGAGCTATCCAAGTTGGAAGAGCACCTGCATATTTTTCTATAAGCATTGCTAGTGTTCTTTCATAACATCCGATTGAACTTCTGTGAATGATGTAAGGACGTTTCTTTTCTCCATCTTTATCGATGTAGTACATTCCGAATCTTTCAGCTAAAGCAAAGTCTATTTGGATAGTGATGATTGTATCTTCTTTTCCATGAACGTTCTTGAATTGAATATCAAGTTTTGGACCATAGAAAGCAGCTTCATCATCAGCTTCTGTGAAATCTATATTTAAGTGATTTAATATTTCTCTCATTATATTTTGAGTATTTTCCCAAGCTTCAGGATCATTGATGTACTTATCAGTATTGTTTGGATCCCATTTTGAGAATCTGTAAGTAATATCATCAGCTATTCCTAAAGTAGTCATAACATACTTAACTAAGTCAACAGTGTTTTTGAATTCATCTTCTAATTGCTCTGGAGTACATACTATATGTCCATCAGCAAGAGTGAATTGTCTTACTCTTATAAGACCATGCATTTCTCCTGAAGCTTCGTTTCTGAATAGAGTAGAAGTTTCAGCAAATCTTACAGGTAAGTCTCTGTAACTGTGTTGAGTAGCATTGTATATTGCATATTGGAATGGGCAAGTCATTGGTCTTAAAGCAAATACTTCGTTATCTACTTCTTCATCACCTAAAACAAACATTCCATCTTTATAGTGATCCCAGTGTCCTGATATTTTGTAAAGATCACTTTTAGCCATTAAAGGAGTTTTAGTTAAAACATATCCTCTTCTTTGCTCTTCATCTTCAATCCATCTTTGAAGAGTTTGAATGATTCTAGCACCTTTTGGCATTAATAGTGGAAGACCTTGACCTACATTTTCATCAGTAGTGAATATTCCAAGTTCTCTTCCTAATTTGTTATGGTCTCTTTTTTTAGCTTCTTCTAAAGCTTCTAAATAAGCATCTAATTCAGCTTTTTTAGGGAAAGCAGTACCATATACTCTTGAAAGCATTTTATTACTTTCGTCACCTCTCCAGTAAGCACCTGTAGATCTTAATAATTTAACAGCCTTCATTGGCTTAATGCTCATTAAGTGAGGACCAGCACATAAATCAACGAAATCACCTATTTGATAGAATGAGATTATTTCATCTTCTGGTAATTCATTTATAAGTTCAACTTTGTAAGGTTCATCCTTCATAAGTTCTAAAGCTTCATTTCTTGGAAGCTCAAATCTTTTTATTTCAGGATTTTCTTTTATTATTTTTTTCATTTCATCTTCTAATTTGTTTAATTCATCAGCTGTGAATGGTTTCTCAGTGTCAAAATCGTAATAGAATCCATTATCTATTGATGGTCCTATAGCTAATTTGTCTTGAGGGAATAATCTTTTAACTGCAGCAGCTAGTATATGAGAAGCTGTATGGTTAAAAGCGTGTTGTCCTTCTTTAGAATCGAAAGTACAGATTTCTAAGTTGGAATCCTCATTAACTATGAATCTTAAATCCTCAACTTTTCCATTTACTATACCGCAACATGCGTTTCTAGCTAAACCTTGGCTTATGCCTTGAGCTATTTCAAAAACTGATAGTCCAGCTTCAACTTCTTTTATTGAACCATCTTTAAGTGTAATTTTTATCATATCAATTTCTCCTTTCAAAATTATGTTTTTCATATAGTTATTTATCATTCATATAAAATAAAAAACTCTCGTCTCTTTTCTATATAGAAAAGGGACGAGAGTGTATATTCCCGTGGTTCCACCCAAATTGTACTTTAGTAATATTAAATAAAGTACCACTTAAATTAATCGTAACGTGATTATAACGGACTGGATTAGAGTCACTCAGAGGTAGTCTTCAACTAATTCCATTTAAAAGTACTTGCAGCTAATGTACTTTCTCTCTGAAAATGTACCAAAGTTTACTCGTCTCTTCATTGTGTTAATAGATTTATAATATTTACTTTAGATTATAAGTTTATTGGTTTTGTATGTCAATGGATAAAATAATAAAATAAAACTTAATTAAAAATTCTTAGAGTTTGTAAAATATAAGAACAACTTAGTATCTCAATATTATATAATCAAAGTTATACAATTGATACATTTAAATTAAAGTTTTTAGAGAATAATTTACAAAAAAAACTTGAAATAGAGTTTGAAAAATATTATAATTAAAACATAGTTTTGCAGGTGTGGCGGAATTGGCAGACGCACTAGACTTAGGATCTAGCGCCTACGGCGTGGGGGTTCGACTCCCTTCACCTGCACCACTAAGCGGGTGTAGTTCAATGGTAGAACACCAGCCTTCCAAGCTGGATACCCGGGTTCGATTCCCGGTACCCGCTCCAATTAAATATGCGGGAGTGACTCAATGGTAGAGTGTCACCTTGCCAAGGTGAAAGTTGCGAGTTCGAGTCTCGTCTTCCGCTCCATATAAAGCAACTGATATTTCAGTTGCTTTTTTCGTTTAATATAATAAATTAAAAGACTTTTATTCCAAATTTGGAATAAAAGTCTTTTTTTATACAGGAAATATTTTGAGTATAAGTAATTTGTTAAAATAAATCCTGATAAAAAGGTAACCTAAACTTTCTAGTATATTAGTCTTTTCTTAAGAATAAGGATATAAGAGGATATACAACTAATTAAATTTTTGTTTGGGAGAGAAATCTATGAAGAAAAAAGCCATAAGTTTATTATTAGCTACATGTATTGGAGGAACATGCATATTTTCAAATTATGTATCTGTGCTTGCAAATGAAAATAAAGATAACATAATTGAAGAGTTTGAAACTAAAGAACCTAAATTAGACTATGAATTAAATAAGAGCTTCAATGGTATTAATGACTATGTAGATATTACAGAAGACTTAGGGAAGATTGAAAATTTAACAGAGGGAACTATAGCTATTAAGTTTAAGGCAAATAATATTAATACATGGCAAACACTATTTTCTATGAGTGATAAAAATGATTCTAATAGTAGATTATTTGTTGGTATAACTAATACAGGTCGAATTCGATATGAAGTCAGAGAAAATGGACAATTAAAGCTAGGGTTTGAGTGGCCACATAGAAATTATAATGATGGAAAGTGGCATGGACTTGTTGTGAATATAGGGGGAGAGAATGGAGCAGAGTTATATGTAGACGGAAGTAAGTTATATTCTACTGGTAATAATATTAACATGAGCTTTTTTAATGGAGTAAATACGCCAAATAATTTAAATATAGGTAGAATATTAACCAGTGAAAATCAGAATGGACAATGGTATTTAAATGGAGAGATATCAAATATAAAAGTTTTTGATACGGCATTAAGTTCCAGTGAGTGTTTAGCTTTAAGTGAAGTAAATGAAGAATCTAACCCGGAACCAGAGGGAGAAAAGGAAGAGTTAATTAAAATGCTAAAAGGAGATAAGGATTTAAACGTAGTATTTACTGGAGATAGTATAACTCATGGCCCATTGCATACAAAAGGATACAGAAGTTACTCAGAACATTTTAGTGAAAGATTAAAAGGAGAAAGTATAAATAGAGTTACTAAAGAGGATAGTATGGTTTTTAATACTGGGGTTTCTAGTGCCACCACTAGAAATATAATAAACGGATTCGATACTTGGGTTAGTTTATATAATCCAGATATAGTCTTTATAATGATTGGTATGAATGATTCATCTAATCAAATGGTTCCTTTAGATGAATATAAAAGAAATGTAAGAGAGCTTGTTGATAGAGTAAGAGAAGGAGGAGCTATACCAGTTCTTCAGACAAGTAACACAATAAGAATGTCTTCTAATAGAGAGAGTCTTCCACTTTATATGGATGCTGTTAGAGAGATTTCAAGAGATAAAAATGTTACCTTAATAGATCATTATAAACATTGGGAAGATTTAGAGAAAGAAAATCCTAATATTAAAAATGAATTTTTGAATGATTCAATTCATCCAAATGAAAAAGGACATTTAGAAATGGTTAAGCTTATTTTTAAGGAACTAGAAATTTTTGAGGATGATAGTTATACCTGTAATTTAAATTATCCAATAAAAATAGAAAATGATTTTGGAAGGAGTGTAGATACAACATATTACCCTAAATATGAAGGCATAGAAGGAAAAGAAAGTTTAATCAATTATAATCTAGATAAGAAATTTAATGATGATTTTATAGACAAGTCAGAAGATTTGAATAAGGTCAGTAATTTAGGAAAAGGAACTATAGTCTCTAGGTTTAAAGTTGAGAATAATAGAAATGCTCAAACTATTTTAAGTCTTTCTGATTCTAGAGATGATGCTAGTAATGTTACTTTAGCTATAAATAATGGAAGTATTCACTTTTCAGCAAGAGAAAATGGGGTTTTCAAAAGTAATATAACTACCTCAAGAGGAGGTTATAATGATGGAATGTGGCATACAGTTGCAGTAGATGTAAGTGAAAGTGGAACTAAAATATATGTTGATGGAGAAATGATTCACAGTGATTCAAATAAAGGATTTTTTAATACTGTAACAGAAGCAAATACCTTAAATGTAGGAAGAAATTTAGATTATAAAACTTCTGGTGAATGGTTCTATTATGGGGATATATCTTATATAGATGTATATGATAATAATTTGTCTGAAGAGGAATTGATTAAATCAACTAAGGAGAATTTAAATGAAAACTTAGTTGATATTATAAAGATAATAAATGAAAATGAAAAAGTCTCTTGGGTATTTTTGGGTGATGATGATACTACTGGAAAAGGAGATACTTTTGGTTACAAGAATTATGTAGAGTATTTGGAAGAAAGAGTACGTTGGGAGTTAAATGGTGGAAGTATGGCTAAAAGAGAAAAGTTTATGGTGAACTCCGCTGTAGAAGATGCTAATTCTGAATATTTATTAAGTAATTTTGATAATTTAGCCACTAAATATAATCCTAAAGCTACTTTTATTATGATTGGAGGCAATGAAAACATTACTCCTGAAGAATTTAAAGCCAATTTAATTTCAATAGTTAATAGAACTGAGGAAATAGGAGCCGTACCAGTTTTACAAACACCAATTAAGAATGAAAAGAATATAGAGGATTATGTGCAAGTTATAAGGGAAGTAGCTAAAGAGGAAGAAGTATTATTAATAGATCACTATGAGTATTGGAGAAAATTAAATGAAAATCAAGAATGGCTTGGAGAATCTTGGCTCTTAGAGGGGAATCCAAATCATAGGGGACATCTAGAAATTGCTAAGAAAATTTTAAAGGATTTAAGAATATATAATTATAATAGTTTAACTTGTAGTTTTTCATTAGATACACCAGGTGATGCTATATTTGAAGAAGTTAGAGAACAGTTAGATTCTATTATAAATGAATATAAAATATTAAGTGATAATGTCAAAGAAGGATATGAAGTTGGAGAGTATATCTACGGTGCTAAAAGACTTTTAAATGATGCTTTAATTAAGGCAGAAGAATGTTTAAATACAGGTGCTGTAGGAAAAATGAAAGAAAATATAGGAGCTCTTCAAGATGCTAAAGTTATATTTGATTCATTAGAGATAAATGAATTAACGGGAGATTTAAATGATGATGGTTTCTTAAATATAGGTGATTTATCATTAGTCTCAATGAATTTTGGAAAAAATTCAAACTCTGAAGGATGGAGTGAAATAGAAATTTATGATTTAAATAAAGATAAGGTTATAGATAAATTCGAAATAGAGTTTATTTCTTTAAGAATATTAAATAATTAGAGAAATAAAAAAATAAGGCTGTATCAAAACCTAAAATTAAATTAATAGTTTTGATACAGCACATTTTATATACAACTTATTGCTTTTTGCAACATGAAATCTTCTATATATTCTTCTGAATAAACTTTTCTGCCCATGAGATTAAATATTAATTCATCTCTAGAATATCCTTCTTTATAACGCTTTAGGTTCTTAGTTAATTTTTTTAAGGAACCTGGTGTAAGCCCTAGCATAGTTTTTATATCATTACCGGTATAAAAACTTTTTATAAAAAGCTCATTAAGTTTATTCTGCATTTCAAGTTTATAATTTAAATCTACAAACTTATCTCTATGTGGACCATTTTTAGAACGGTGATGTTTCTTACATAAATATTTATAATTTAGTTTGAAATCTAGACCACCTTCTGCTCTATGAACTATGTGATGAACATCAGCGTAATCACCACAAATCTCACAACAATAAGACATATAATCCTCCTTAATTTTGATATACCCATTTATAGTAATAAAATAGCATAAAAAAATAGTTTAATCAATATAAGCGAGCTTTTTTAAATAGATATGAGGGTATATAAAGAAATTTAGGATTTTTTACACTTTGATGTTAAAAAAAGTTAGCAATATAATTAAATTATAAAATATATAAAGGGGGTTTTAAGATGCGTAACTTATTTCGTCAAAGATTAAAAAAAGAAGAAAATCCCGAGAAGTATTGGGGTGAATTAATAAGAAAAAATGAAACCCTAAAAGGAAGAATGTTCAAAGATGAACCTATAACTAAAGACACAAAATATCTACATTATGTAATATTTAATAGACATGTTGGATTCCAAAATGTTTGGGTAATGGTACCTGATTTTAATAGCCTCATACAGTTTATACAATATGTCTTTATGCCAGAGGCTTATTATAAATGGGTTGAAGGAAAAAGAAAATTAGTAACACAAATTCCATCAAATGATGTAGAAAAAATTATCTCTATAGTAAAGAGTAAAGCAACAGAAGAAGATAGAGAGAAAATGAAAAATGATATTTTAGCATTAAGAAAGTTAAATGGATTTAATGCTGAAAATGGAATGAGAAAATTAAAAATATTCTGTAGTAGATTTAATAACAATTGGATTGGAGATAAAGATGAGTTTTTATACTTAAAAGTCTTCAATAATGCTGAAGAATTAGGTAAGTTTGTTGTTGAAACTAACTTACAAACTGATTGTGAAGATTGTTATGAAAAAACTATAGGAATGACTACAGAAGAATGGTATAGAGTTTGTAAAAATGCTGATAAAAATAAAGAGGATGGAGAAAAATTTAAAACTGTGTTATTTAAGTACTTGGAAGATATTGTTTAAAATTAAATTCGCTTAGTATTAATAAAAATATAAAATAAATTCAAAAAAATGTTGACAATTTTTAAATGATTATGTATAATAATTTTTGTTGATTCAAGTTTGTATCTTTAGCTCAGCTGGATAGAGCAACGGCCTTCTAAGCCGTGGGTCAGGGGTTCGAATCCCTTAAGGTACACCATGTTGGGATATCGCCAAGCGGTAAGGCAACGGACTTTGACTCCGTCATTCGCAGGTTCAAATCCTGCTATCCCAGCCATTTTTTTGAATAATAAATCAAAAAATACTTGACAACATGTTAATATTATGTTAACATATAAACATACCAAGCGGGTGTAGTTCAATGGTAGAACACCAGCCTTCCAAGCTGGATACCCGGGTTCGATTCCCGGTACCCGCTCCATTTTTTAAGGTTTTACTGTAAAATTCTCTTAAAAAATGCAATATGCACCATTAGCTCAGTTGGTAGAGCACCTGACTCTTAATCAGGGAGTCCAGGGTTCGAATCCCTGATGGTGCACCAAGCATCGCTTACTAAGGCGATGCTTTTTTTATTTTAAAATATATCGGTACATTTGATATAAGAAAAATTAATTAATATAATACTGTGTAATGAGAAATATATATTTTAGAGCGGATTTTTGAAGGGAGATAAAAATGAAATCTATGAATAAAATTGCTGCTATACATGATATTTCATGTTATGGAAGAGCAGCTTTAGCGACAATAATTCCTATATTATCTTCAATGGGTAATCAAGTATGTCCACTTCCAACTGCGGTTTTATCAACACATACAGATGGATTTGGAAAACCTGCAATTAGAGATTTAAGTGATTTTATATATGAAACTAAGGAGCATTGGAAAAAGCTTAACTTAGGTTTTCAATGTATTTATAGTGGATATTTAGCAGATCCTAATCAAGTTAAATTTGTAGAGGACTTTATAAAAGAATTTAAAGAAGAAGATACTTTAGTTGTTATAGATCCAGTTATGGCTGATAATGGTAAGCTATATGATGGCATGAGTGAAAAAATGATTGAAGAGATGAGAGTTTTGATTAAGAATGCTGATATAATAACTCCTAATATTACAGAAGCTACTTTACTTTTAGGAAAAGACTATAAAGAAAACTTAACTGAAGAGGAGATTAAGGAGTATTTAATTTCCTTGGGAAACTTAGGACCTAAAATAAGTATAATAACAAGTGTACCAAGTTCAAAGGGAAATGAATATATTGATACTGTGCTGTATGATAAACAGGAAAAGATGTTCTACAATTATTCTCATAAAAAAATAAATGCATTTTATTGTGGAACTGGAGATGCCTTTGCATCCTTGTTAATAGGATGGATACTAAGAGGCGAATGTGATGAAAAAGCTTTAGAAAAAGCATGCAACTTTATAGCAGAGGCAATAGAATATAGTGAAAAATTTGATTATCCACCTAATGAAGGAATATTGCTTGAAAGTTTGTTATATAAATTAGTAAGTAAATAAATTATTAAAAACAATATAAATTAAATTGACAAAGTAATTTTGGCGTGTTAGTATTAAAAAAAATAAAATTTAATAAATCTTATCAAGAGAGGTGGAGGGACTGGCCCTGTGAAACCCAGCAACCGGTAATTCTTTGCGGTTAAAACAATACTGATTTTAAAATAATAAAAGTCAGTAATAATTTCATGTGCAAAGATTTATAGCGGTGCTAAATCCTGCGGTAGAAACTGAGAGATAAGAAAGAGAATCTGTAAGAATAATAACTTCTATCCTGGGATAGAAGTTTTTTTATTTTGTAGGATAAATAAGATAGGTTTATTAAATAGATTAGGAGGAGAGAAAATGAAAGAAGGAAAGTTTTCAGCATTATTACCATTAATAATTTTTGTATCAATCTATTTAGGAACTTCAATAGTAATGAAAGATTTCTACTCGGTTTCTATTTTAGTTCCTGGGATAATAGCCGCATTAGTCGGAATATTTATGAACAGAAAAAGAGGGATTGAGAAGAACATAGAGATATTCTGTAAGGGAGCAGGAAATAGCAATATAATCTTAATGTGTTTAATTTTTATATTAGCAGGTGCTTTCGCAGAAGTGGCTAAAAACATGGGAGCAGTAGAATCAACAGTAAACTTAGGTTTAACAATATTACCTAAAAACATATTAATAGCAGGAATATTTATAATATCATCATTTATAGCTATATCATTAGGAACATCAATGGGAACAATAGCTGCCATAGTACCAATAGCTATGGGAATTGCAGAAAAAACTAATATAGCATTACCTCTTATAGTTGGGGCAGTAGTAGGTGGAGCTATGTTTGGAGACAACCTATCAATGATTTCTGATACAACAATAGCAGCAACAAAAACTCAAGGTTGTGAAATGAGAGATAAATTTAGAATAAACTTTAAGGTTATATTACCATCAGCTATTTTAGTAATTATATTATATACATTCTTAGGAAGTGGTTCTAATGCTTCTGTAGGACAATATGACTATAATTTAATAAAAGTTATTCCATACCTAGGAATTTTAATAGCAGCATTAATGGGGGGAAATGTAATTGCTATATTATCAGGTGGAATAATTTTAGCTGGAGGAATCGGATTCTTTACTGGGGCTATGGATTTAAAAGCATTCTTTGATTCTATATCAGCTGGAGTTGCTGGAATGAGTGAACTTATATTAATTTCAATAATAATTGGAGGAATTGTTGAGATTATAAAAGAAAATGGCGGTATAGATTATGTATTAAATTTAGTTACTAAAAGAATCAATGGCAAAAGAGGGGCTGAATTTGGTATTGGATTATTAGTAAGTTTAATTGATGCATGTACTGCAAATAACACAATTGCTATTGTTACAGTTGGACCTTTAGCAAAGGATATTTCAAATAAATATAATTTAGATTCAAAGAGAGTTGCAGGAATATTAGATATGTTTTCTTGTGCAGTTCAGGGAATAATCCCATATGGAGCACAGTTAATGTCAGCAGCAGCTTTAACAGGATTAAGTTCATTTGAAATAATGAAATTCTTATTTTATCCATATTTAATGGGAATAAGTGCAATAATATTTATAGCATTTTTCCAAAAGAAAGAGAATACTGAAACAAGTGAAGAATTAGATGTTGCAGTAACTCAATAAACTATAAAAAGCAATAAGCACTAAAAAGGGGATTTTAGATATCGGATTTAAAGAAATGTAGTATAAAGTTGGATTTTATAAGTTATAAAAAGAGTATATACCTTCCAATGTTAAGGAAGTTATATACTCTTTTTTTATTTCATTAAAAGACAGATACTTTGAGAAGAAATTCCTTTACCTGAGCCAGTAAAGCCAAGACCCTCTTCAGTTGTTGCTTTAACATTTATTTGGTCTAAATTTATATTTAACGCTTTTGCTATATTTTCTCTCATTGTAGGTATATGAGGAGCCATTTTAGGTTTCTGAGCTATTATTGTTGCATCTATATTGGATATTTTATAGTTATTTTTATATATAAGTTCACCAACGAATTCAAGAAGCCTTATGCTATCTGCCCCTTTATATTTAGGATCAGTATCTGGGAAATGCTTACCTATATCACCTAAAGCTGCAGCACCTAAAAGCGAATCCATTATTGCATGTAATAAAACATCAGCATCTGAGTGACCTAAAAGTCCTTTTTCATAAGGAATTTTAACTCCTCCTAAAATTAAATCTCTATTCTCAACTAATTTATGAACATCATATCCCATTCCGATTCTCATTTTTATCACCTCTTAAAAATATTTATCATTATGGTGAGAGCCACCATAATTTCTATGGTTTCATTATATATAATTATTATTATGTTATCAAAGAGTATTAATCTTTATTATAATTTAGCAAAGATTAAAAATAAATTTGTAACATAAAGAGTGTAATATATAATTAAAATATAAATAAATTAAAGAATTCAAATTTATGAAAAAGATGTATTTACTGTATAAAATTTTATATAGATATGATATATGCTATGGTATAATAAATTGAGATTTAATTAAAGAAAATAGTGCTATTGCTTTTAAATATTTAAATTTATATAAAAGTAGTTATTTTAAAGCTTAAATTAGTAGATAGCATTATAATAAAAGGGAAAATTAAATAGAAAGGGTGCATTGAGAAGTGTGGGGAAAAATTAAAAATGTTTTAGGGATTTTTTTAATTGTTGCAGGGGTATCTCTTATTGGGATAACAATTTGGATGAAGTATGATACTTATAAACAACAACAAGCGGTTTTGGAGAGTTTTAAGAATCTAACTTTTGATGTTCCAGAAGGTGAAAATTCAAATGGTGAGGCAACTTTTGAAGAAGAGAATGATGGTAATAACAAAGTTGAAGGTAGTGAAACTAAAGAGAGTAAGAAACCAGAAAAGGCACAACTTGAAGAAGGAAATGGAATTGGTATTTTAAATATTCCAAAGATAGACTTAGAAATTGGTATAATAGAAGGCGTTAGATATGAAGATATCAAGTATGTAGTAGGTCACTTTCCAGGAGCACCTATGCCAGGAGAAAAAGGGAACTTTGCTATAGCTGGACATAGACAGTCATATTTTGGAGAGGCTTTTAAAGACATTGATAAACTTGAAAATGGGGACAAGGTTAATGTTACTTATAATGGAAAAGAATATACTTATGAAGTAACAGATATGTATGAGGTTACTCCAAGTCAAACAGAAGCTTTAGAGCCTACTAAAGATGCAACAATGACTTTAGTTACATGTACTATGGATGCTAAAAATAGAGTAATAGTAAAAGGAAAGTTAGTGGAATAAGACTGGGTTTTTGCCTTAGTCTTATTTTTTGTAAAATATATATAAAGGAGTGTAGCTTAATTGAGTGAGGTAACTTTTAGAAAAGATAAATATATGTTTTCTACTAGAAATATAAAGAAGAATCTAGATAAGAATATCTTAAAAAAAGAAATAAGTACTTTTATAAAAGAACTTAGAAAATTTAAAGTTAATATAAAAAATCTTTCTAATGAATCTTTTAATCTTGAAGAAAGAAATTTAATTCTTAATATAGCATATTTTTTAGTTGATGAGGAAGTTCTCTTAAGAAAAATATTGAATAGAAGAGAGTTGCCTACAAAAGTTATAGCTAAAAAAACAGGCTTTAGTAATGAAAAGATAATCAATTGGTCAAACTATATAATTGCTTATATAGTTTTATTATACAATGCAAATTATACAAATTTAGCAATGTATCTAAATATAAACTTTAAGGATTTAGAAAGCCTTGCAGTTATAAAAGGAACTAAGGGAGAAGAGACTGTTTATAAAGGATTAGTTATGTTAGAAGGGAAAAATAGTACCATAATATTAACTAAGGAAGGCCAATTTATAAGAATAAAAACAAGATGTGAAAATAAAGTTGGAGAGGAACTGTCCGGTAAGGAAAAGAAAACTTTAAGACATTATAGAAAGATAATAATCAGTGTTGTTTTAATTGCCTTTGTTCTTATAGGTGGATTTACATTTATTTATAAGCAACAAGAAACTACCATATTAATTCAAGGAACATCCAAAGTCAAAATTGGATTAAATAGATTTAATAGAATAGTCTATAGTTATTCACCAACAGAAAAGGGAAATATATTAGTAACAGAGTTAAAGTTAAATAATGATAAATTTGAAGATGGAATGATTAATATATTAAAAGGCTTTGAGGAGCAGGATATGATACCATCAAATAGAATTGTTAGTATTTATATAACTGGAAAAATGGTGGATACTATAGATTTAAATAATATCACAGCTTATGTTGATAGTGTAAACAAGGATGATAATGCAAATAATAATTTTAGAATAAAGATAAATAATTCAGGGTATGAAAAGAAAAATTAATAAGAAAGGGATTATTTATAGTGAGAAAAGTATCAAGGAATAACAACAGAAGAGAAAAAAGTTTTTCTAATAAAAAAAAGCATAGAAATGAAGAGAAAAAAATTAATAATCCAACAAAACAAAAAATAGCAAAGAAGGCTTCAGAAAAAGATATAGTTATATCAAATAAAAATGAAGTTAGAGATGAAGTTAGATTAAATAAATACATAAGTGAAACAGGATTTTGTTCTAGAAGGGAAGCAGATAAGCTTATAGAACAAAGAAGAGTCAAAATAGATGGAGTTGTTGCAACAACAGGAATGAAAGTTTCAAAAGGACAGAGTGTATCTATTGATGGTAAATCATTGAAGGTTGAAAATGAACTTGTTTATATAGCTTTAAATAAACCTGTTGGAATAACTTGTACAACAGAAAGCAAAGTAAAGGGAAATATAGTTGATTTTATGAATCATGAGAAGAGAATATTTCCAATAGGAAGATTAGATAAGGACTCTCAAGGATTAATATTCATGACTAATGATGGGGATATAGTAAATAAAATTTTAAGAGCAGGAAACAATCATGAAAAAGAATATGTTGTTACTGTAAATAAACCTATAACTGATGAATTTATAAAAGGTATGAGTAATGGTGTTCCTATACTAGGCACAATTACTAAGAAGTGTTTAGTAAAAAAAGAAGGGAAATATGCCTTCAGAATAATATTAACACAAGGCTTAAATAGACAAATAAGAAGAATGTGTGAGTATTTTGGTTATGAAGTTAAGAAACTAGAAAGACTTAGAATAATGAATGTTAGTTTAGGAAATTTAAAGATAGGTTCATGGAGATATTTAACCAAAAAAGAGTTAGCAGAAATAAATAGACTTACATCAAACTCTATAAAAACAGAAGAGGCTTCTAGATAAGAGAAGTTAACATAATAAAACTCCTATAAATATAGAAATTTCTATATTTATAGGAGTTTTCTTCTATAGCTTAATAAGCATTTTTTATTTGGCTATGTTTTGAGCTAGGGTTAAAAGTCTAGCTAAAAATCAATATTTATCTAGAACAGAAGCTTTTACTTTGTGTCATAAAAGAATAGTGCTTTTTCAATAAAATTCATTACTCTTTTTTCATAAAGGAGTTTATTGGTCGCTAAAGATTCAGCATGTTCAGCTCCTTCTACTAAATAGAGTTCTTTATATCCTCTAACTTTAGCATTAAATAAATCTACTGCCATATACCAAGGAACAAAATAATCTTCTTTACCATGAATAAACATAATTGGTATCTTAGTTGAGGCTACTATATCTATAGGAACTATTTTTTTCATAGAAAATTTTGCTTTTAATTTCATGAACCAGTCTGCGAAAATAAGGCCAGGGCTAAGAATTTTTCTAACTATTCTATTTTTGAAACCATGAGATATTTGAAAGCCTATAAGTCTGTAGAAATTAGAATAGCCACAATCTTCAATAACAAATTTTATAGAATTATTTAAAGGGATAGTTTCCATTACCGTTCCTGCACCCATAGATTCTCCGTGAAGTCCTAATATTATATCGTCTCCAAATCTAGATTTTAAATATTCAATCCACATGTTTACGTCATATTTTTCATAAAAACCGTATGTGGAGTATTTACCTTCACTTTTTCCATGTCTTCTTTGATTTACTATAAGAACGTTGAAGCCATTTCTATAAAAAATATCAAAATATTTTAAAGAACCAACATAACAAATAGAAACACCGTGCACTAATACTATAAATTTGTTTGTTGGTTTTTCATTCATTATTAATGTTGATGTTAGGTTAAGATTATCAAAAGATTTTAAAGTTATATCTTCTTTATGAACAGAATCATATAGTGTCTCATCAAAAAGATTATTTTCTACGTATATATTATAGCTTTGAGCTATATCATGAAGTTTTCTAGTTACAGTTGATTTAAATATATAAATACCTATTGCTGAGAAAAATATAATAACTAGAATTGCAATAACAATCAATATAATAAGGTATTTCATTTTTATCACTCCTAGCAAGATTTTAAATAGTTTTTTATTTATACATAATTATAACATTTAAGAGAAAAATAAATTGAGTTAATTATAAAATGGAGGTTTATTTTTATGAAAATTAAAAGAAGTTTTTTAGGGCTTATATTAGTAATTCTAGTCTTAGCGGTACCAGTTTTCGGAGAAGAAATAAACAAAATAGAAGTTGTAGAAAAATCTATAGAAGAAAATACTGATAAACATGAGGTTAAAGTTAAATATCCTATGATTCATGGCGGAGAAAAAGAAGTTGTAGACAAAATAAATAAAACCATAGAAAATTATACTTTAGATTGGATAAATGATATTAAATTACTGGGCGAAGAATATAGTAAAGAATATGAAAAAGCAGGAACTCCAATGCCTAAAATGGAGGCCTATAGTTTATTTGAAGCTTTTAATACAGATGAAGTTATAAGTTTACCTGTTACTTATTATCAGTATACTGGTGGAGCTCATGGATTGACAACTAAGGTTTCTTATAATTATGATTTAAAGACTGGAAAAATTCTTAAACTAAATGACTTGTTTAAAGAAGGATTTGATTATAAAAGTATAATTGATAAAAAGGTGAGAGAGGATATTGAAAAAGAAAAAGATATTTATTTTGAAAATGGGGCTTTATTTAAGGGGGTTAATGAAAATCAAGCATATTACTTAAATAAGGATGGAATTATAGTATACTTTCAACAGTATGAAATAGCGCCATATTCTTCAGGAATCAGAGAGTTTAAAATCCCTTATGGAGAATTAAAGGAAGGTCTCGTTTATAAATTAGGAGTTTGATATTGGAATAGTTTAGAAAATAAATTTTAGATTTTCTAAACTATTTTTTATTTTAATATTGATTAATTAATCAGTGATATATTTGAAAATAAATATAAAGGGCGTTTTATTATTTTTAAAAATACGATTATAATAGATAAAAAAGAAGAACTTATTTCCATATTATGATTAAAATTTGCATTAATTAAGTAAGATTATAATAAATTAAAAATGTTAACAGAAAGGGAGAGCTTTATGAGTGCGTTAGGAGAAAAGATAAATGAACAAAGGCAGTATTTTAGTACAAATGAAACAAAAGATATAGAGTTTAGAATAAATAAATTAAAAAAACTAAGAGAGGTTTTAAAAAGTGAAGAAGAAAAAGTTCTTGAGGCTTTAAGAAAAGATTTAATGAAATCAGTTTTTGAATCTTATATAACAGAAGTTGCCATGGTATATGATGAAATAAATATTCAAATTAAAAATATAAGAAAGTGGAGTAAAGATAGAAGAGTAAAAACTCCTATAGTTCAATTTCCAGCAAAAAGTTTTGTACACTTAGAACCTTATGGTGTTGTTCTTATAATTGGTCCTTTTAATTATCCTTTTATGCTTACAATGGATCCTTTGATTGGTGCCATAGCAGCAGGAAATACAGTTGTTCTAAAACCATCTGAATCAGCACCAGAAACATCTAAAGTGCTTAAAAGTATTTTAGAACAAGTATTTGATGAAAAGTATGTTCTTCATGTTAATCCCGAAAGAGGAAAAGAAGTGGTTGACGAATTGTTAAGAGAAAAATTTGATTATATATTCTTCACTGGAAGTGCCATGGTTGGAAAGATAGTAATGAAGGCAGCTGCTGAGAATTTAACTCCTGTGACCTTAGAACTTGGAGGAAAGAGTCCATGTATTGTAGATAAGGATTGTAAAGTAGAGTTAGCTGCAAGAAGAATTGTTTGGGGAAAAGCAATGAATTCAGGACAAACATGTGTAGCACCGGACTATTTGTATGTTCACAAGGATATTGAGGAAGAGTTTATTAAGAAATTAGAGGAAGAAATTAAAAAGCAATTTGGAGAAGAACCTCTAAAATCAGAGGATTATTCTAGGATGGTAAATGAAAAAGAGTTTAATAGAGTACTTTCTTATATAGATAAGGATAAGTTAGTTTTTGGTGGAAACTATAACAAGGAAACTCTTCAAATAGAGCTTACAATTTTAAAAGGTGTGACTTGGGATGATCCTGTAATGGAAAGAGAAATTTTTGGACCTATTCTTCCAATTTTAAATTTTGAGGATTTAAATGATGTTATAAAGATTGTAAATAGTAAAGACAAGCCTTTAGCTTTGTATTATTTTTCAGAAGATAAGAATAAGATTAAAAAGGTGCTAAATACTACATCATCAGGTGGAGTTACAATAAATGATACCTTAGTACATGTATCTTCATCTTATTTGCCTTTTGGTGGAGTTGGAAAAAGTGGAATGGGAGAATATCATGGCAAGTATAGTTTTGACTTATTTTCTAATAAAAAGGGTGTCATGAATAGAAAAACATTTTTAGATATAAAAATTAGGTATGCTCCTTTCAAAAATAAGTTGAAAATAGTTAAAAAAATTATGAAATAAATAAAAAATGGATGAATATGACTGGTTTTGTATGGAAATGATTTAAAAAGTTATGTATAATATAATTAAAGATTGTATATGTTTTCAATGAGCGGATAAAAAAGTTCTTAAAATATAGTGTTCAATTTATATTTAAAACATATAACTTAATTAGGAATACAATCTTTGAAAGTTACGTCTATGTACTAATGCCTGTTATTTATAGATGAACTTCTGACAAACCAATAATATTGTATAATAAACATATTAAAGATTAAGTTTTTATGCTTCAAGGTTTGGGGGAGCCTTTGAGTACAATCACTGTTGGAAATATGATTAAGTTTTATTTAAACTTAAAGAACATGTTTTGTTCTTACATGAATTTTTTTAGCTTCGACGGGGAAGAAGCTTAATGTATCTTTCAGCTTATGATAGATATTAGGGTATTTATATTGAGAAATTATTTTTATTAATTATTGAATTTTGAGAGAATTTATTAAATATGGTCATTTAAAGGGGACGTTTCAAGTTTAAATTAAAATTTAAATAATTGTATTAGTTATATTGGTTTGCGAAAAAAGGTCTAAGTTTATGCTTAGGCCTTTTTTTTCTTGAAATTAGCAACTATTTTTTGAATTAAGCCATATAAGAACTATAGAAATATTTATGTTTAAAATATACAATTAAATAAAGAAAAAGTTTACAAAGGTATAGGGGGTTTTCAAATGAAATATACTTTCCCAGAAAACTTTTGGTGGGGAGCTGCAACTTCAGGGCCTCAGTCAGAAGGTAGATTTAATAAGAAACATGATAATGTATTTGATCACTGGTTTGATATACAGCCAGAATTATTTCATAATGGTGTTGGACCAGATGTAGCATCAAATTTTTATAATAGTTATAAAGAAGATTTAGTAATGCTAAAAGAAATAGGTTTAAATTCTTTTAGAACTTCAATTCAATGGACAAGATTAATTAAGAACTTTGAAACTGGAGAACCAGATGAAGATGGAGTTAGGTTTTATAATGATGTAATAGATCAATGTTTAGCTAATGGAATAGATATAATAATGAATCTACACCACTTTGATCTTCCAGTTGAGCTATATGATAAGTACGGTGGATGGGAATCAAAGCATGTTGTAGAATTATTCGCTAAGTTTGCAAAGACTGCATTTGAATTGTTTGGAGATAGGGTTAAAAAGTGGGCTACATTTAATGAGCCTATAGTTATTATAGAAGGGCAATATCTTTATAAGTGGCATTATCCTTGTATAGTTGATGGTAAAAGAGGAGTTCAAGCGGCTTATAATATAGCCTTAGCTTCAGCCAGAGCTATAGAAGAATATAGAAAGTTAGGACAAGATGGTGAAATTGGAATAATAGTTAATCTAACACCGGCTTATCCAAGAAGCGAAGAAAAAGAAGATTTAAGAGCTGCTGAAATTGCTAATGCTTTCTTCAACGAATTATTCTTAGATCCAGCAACTAAAGGTGAATTCCCTAAGAACTTGATTGAAGTTTTAGAGAAAGACGGCGTTATGTGGGAGTCAACAGAGGGAGAATTAGAGGTTATAAAAAATAATACAGTTGATTTCTTAGGAGTAAATTACTATCAACCAAGAAGAGTGAAGGCTAGAGAGGAAGAATACACTGGAGAAACATGGGCACCAGAAAAATACTTTGATAACTATGATATGCCAGGAAAGAGAATGAACCCTCATAGAGGATGGGAAATATATCCTAAGGCAATCTATGATATAGCAAAAAATGTTCAAGAGAACTATGGAAATATAAAATGGTTCATTTCAGAAAATGGAATGGGTGTTGAAGGTGAAGAAAAGTTCAAAAATGCAGAGGGTATAATAGAGGATGATTATAGAATAGAGTTTATAATCGAACATCTAGAATGGCTTCATAAAGCAATAGAAGAAGGATCAAACTGTGTTGGATATCACTTATGGACTCCAATAGATTGTTGGTCATGGTTAAATTCATATAAAAATAGATATGGATTTATATCTTTAGATTTAGCTACTCAAAAGAAAACTATTAAAAAATCAGGAAGATGGATAAAAGAAGTTTCTGAGAACAATGGTTTTTAAAATTAGTATAAAATAAATTAATATTAATAAATTAGGAAGACCTTAGAGGGGTATTTTTACTTACACTAAGGTCTTAAATTTTTTTAATACTCACATAATGGCATATTTTCACATAAAATACACTATAACAATTAACGGAGTTGAAGGCAACATGCTTTACTCATTAATTTTAGCAGGGGGTAAGGGAACTAGACTTTATCCACTTTCAAGAAGCTCAAACCCTAAACAATTTCTTAGCATACACAATAATGGAAAGAGTTTTCTTAGTAATACTGTGGATAGGATTAGACCCATAATCGAGAAAGATAATATTTATGTGGTGACAAACAAAGAGTATGAAGACAAAATAAGAGATGAACTAAAAGATATAAGAAAAGAAAATATCTTTACTGAACCTGCTAATAAAGAAACTGCAACATGTATAGGTCTTTCGGCTGCCAAGCTTCTAAAGAAGGACAAGGATGCAGTTATGATTGTATTGCCTTCAGACCATTATATAGAAGGAGATAAAAGTTATCTTCAAACTCTGGAGCAAGCCGTAGAAATTTCTGATAAGAAGAGAGCTATTGTAACCATTGGAATAGAGCCGAGCAGACCAGAAACAGGTTATGGCTATATAGAAATGGGTGACAGAATTAACGGTGACATTCCTACCTTCAAGATAGCAAGGTTTACAGAGAAACCTAATTTAGAAGTTGCAAAGGACTTCTTATTAAAGGGGACTTATTTATGGAATAGTGGGATGTTTATATTTAGAGCTGATGTTATATTGAGAGAAATTGAAAAGTATATTCCTAAGATGTATAAATGTTTAATGGAGATATATCAACACATTGGAGAAGAGGATGAGGAAGAGATAATAAGAGAGCAATATTCATTAATTGATGGAATATCAATAGATTTTGGAGTAATGCAAAAAACAAGAAGATCCTTTGTCATAAAGTGTGATTTTTCTTGGGATGATATAGGTAGTTTCTCAGCTTTAAGTAGATTTTTAGAGTCTAATGGTAATAATAGAACTTCAGAAAATGTCTTTTTAGAGGAATGTGAAAATTGTTCCGTTTTTGGAAAGGAAAAATTAATAATAGGATTTGGAATAAAAGACTTAGTATTAGTTGATGCAGGAGATGTTATTTTGGTTATGGATAAGGGAAGAGACCAAGAAATAAAACATCTATTAAATTCTATTGGTGGTAAGAAGGAATTTAAAGAGTATTTATAAGCTTAATAGGCTTATGTAAAAAAAGACCTATATCATGTGTTCTTAAAGCATATGATATAGGTCTTTTTAATTATTTATATTAGTTTTAAACTTTTATTATAAAGAAAAATAATGAATTGAATTAATTACTTTTAAGAGTGATGTTTATTTGAATTTTATACTTTTTCACATAAATAAGTATTAATTAAAACTTTTAGTGTTTAAAATATGTTATAAATATGTTTTTGTGTTATTATAATAATAATATAAATTTGGACTTTACGGAGGTATTGTTTATGAGTGATAGAATTGTAGATTTCAATGAATTAAAGAATAAGGCAAGAGATAAAGATATAGATAATTTTGAATCATACATTTATGATTTATACTACTCAGTAGCTCAGGGAAATATGAGTATGATGGATCTTTCAAGAGAGATAACTAAATACATGAATGAAAATAATATTTCTCAGGAAAAGTTCTTAAACATACAAACAGAAATGCTTAAGAGATACGGCTTTGATATGGAAGATATTGAAGGTCAAATGAAAAACTTAGGGATAGATATGAGTAATTTTGGAATTCAAGAAGGAGACTATGAGGGCTTAAGAAAAACTTTAAGTTTCCAAGAGAAATATAAAGGAAAAGTAAAAACATCTAATGTTACTACATATTTTATAAAAAATGAAAAAAATGATATTGAATTAATTTTAGAAAAAAACAAGGTTCTTATAACTAGTCCTAAAAATATAGATCTTCAGGATGGTGAATTAAATGAGTTTTTATGCTCATACAAAAAAACTCTTCCAGATGATCTTTTAGATATAAGAATTTGTGAAAATGTAGGACAATATAATTACTAAAATACTTTTAGTTAGACCTAAACATATTTAAGTTTTATACTTAGTATGTTTAGGTCTTTGTAATTAGGTAAAATAAATTACTAATTATATTATTAAAATTTAGGTTTGGTTCTGAGTCAATATTCATATAAAGAGAACTGAAATTTAAGCGGAATATGACTTTGTTGGATTAAAGTTTATGTTACAGTTATATTTTTCTAAATAAAAAGTAGGTTTGTTAATAATTAATTAATAAATAAAAATTATTTTTGTAATATACTTTTATTAGATATGAAATATCATATTAATTAAGAGACTTTTTTAAAAGGGATTAGAGGTAATAAATTATGTTAATGAACACTCATGTTCTTATTGCACAAAATATATTGAGAGATGTTGACGTAAATTTTAAAATTAGTGAAAAAAATTTTATATATGGAAATGTAAAACCAGATATGGTTTCAAAGTATAAATTAAAGAAGCATTATTTAGATGAATCTTTTGATATGATAGTGAATAAGATAAAAAAATTATCATCACTTAGTATGTATGACTTTAAAAAGAAATTCTCAGTAAGCAGATTTAGCCAAGAACTTGGAGTTATATGTCATTTTATATGTGACTTCTTCTGTGTTCCTCATAGCGAAAGATGGGAATTTAAGCACAGTATGAATAAACATGTTAAATATGAAAAAAAGTTAGCTAACTTTGCTAAAACATATGTCCCTTCAAAAGATGAATTTGAAATATTGGGTAATATGTCTGTTGAGTTTTTCTTAAAGGAAGCCCATAAGATATATAGAAGGAGAGAAAGCTATAGAAATGATATGCAATATGCTTATTTTGCTTGTAGAAGTATTATTAAGTATATAAGTGATTCTATATCTATAAATACGCAAGTGGTTTATTCAGAAGTTATAGCTTAATGCAAATATTTCCTTTCCATTATAAAGTATGTTAAAATTGATATGTATTTAGACGAGTAATTTTTATAATAGAAAGGGTATGAGATGGAGAGTAAAGTAAATGAACCTATATACAAGCAGATTGCTTTAGATATTGCAGGAAGAATATATAATGATGACATGAAAATAGGAGAAAAGATACATGGTAGATCAACTTTAGCAAGTAATTACAATGTATCGCCAGAAACAGTTAGAAAAGCTGTTAAATTATTAGAAGATATGAAAGTAGTATCATCAAGCAAAGGCAGTGGAGTAACGATTATCTCAAAGGATAATGCTTATAATTTCATAAATAGGTTTCATTCAATTGAAAGTGTAACATCTTTAAAGCATGATATAGACTCTTTAATGAGAGAAAAAGAGACCATAGAAAAAAATATAGGAGAAATGATAGAGAGAATAGTAGATTATTCAAATAGACTTAGATATACTAATCCATTAACTCCTATAGAAATAGAATTGCCAAAAGAATGTGATCTTATAGGAAAGAGCGTTTCTGAATCAAAGTTTTGGCAGAACACAAAAGCGACTATTGTTGCTATAAGAAGAAATGGTGAGCTTATTATATCACCAGGGCCGTATTTGGTTTTTGAAAAAGGTGATAATTTACTTGTGGTTGGAGAAGAAGATATATTAAAAAAAATAGAGAAATTCTTAAAGAAATAATGAAAAGCTAAACTAATTTAAAATTAGTTTAGCTTTTTTTAGTTGCATTTTATATAGGACAGACATATAATATAAATGAACATATGAACAGATGCTCATATGTTAATGTTAATAATAGGAGTTTGAATTATGAAGAATAATAAGATAGAAAGTTGTAACTGTTCTACTATTCATGAAGATATACTAAAGAGAGTAAAAGAACACTTACCAAAGGAAGAAGTTCTTTATGAGTTAGCAGAAATATTTAAAGTTTTTGGAGACTCAACAAGAATAAAAATATTATGTGCATTATTTGAAGGAGAAATGTGTGTATGTGATATGGCAGAGTTATTAAAAGTAAGTCAATCAGCCGTATCTCATCAATTAAGGGTATTAAAACAAGCAAGACTTGTTAAGTTTAGAAGAGAAGGTAAAGTAGTATATTATTCATTAGCTGATGATCATGTTAAACACATTTTCAATGAAGGTTTAGACCACGTTTTAGAGTAAAGGAGATATTAGTCATGAAAGAAATAAAATTTTATTTAGACGGTTTAAATTGTGCAAATTGTGCAGGAAAGATTGAAGATAAGATAAATAAACTTAGTGATGTTGATGAAGCTGTTCTTAATTTTTCAACAAAGCTTTTATTAATAACTCCTAAAGAGGGGATTTCAGAAAAAGAGCTTGATGAAAAAGTAGAAAAAATAGTTTTAGGTTTAGAACCAGATGTAAAAGTTCTAAAGGAATCAGAAAAAAATAAAATGCAATCTTCAAACCATAGAGATTGTTGTGATGAAGAGGATGAACATGGACATGTTCATGGTCACTCACATAGTCATGGAAGTATCAAAGGTAATAATTTTGGAATAGATAAAAAAGACCTTATTAGATTAGGGGCAGCCTTAACTTTATTTATAATAGGAATGATAGTTAATTTAGATAAGATGTATGAATTTATTATCTTTGGTGTAGCTTATATTATAGCTGGTGGAGAAGTTCTTTTAAAAGCATTTAAAAATATATTAAAAGGACAGGTTTTTGATGAAAACTTCTTAATGACTATAGCTACAATTGGTGCATTTGCCATAGGTGAATTCCCAGAAGGGGTAGCAGTAATGCTATTTTATGAAGTTGGAGAAATGTTCCAAGATTATGCGGTAAATAAATCAAGAAAATCAATATCAGATTTAATGAATATAAGACCAGATTTCGCTAATTTAATTAATCTTAATGGAGAAGAACAAAAAGTATCTCCAGAGAGTGTTTCAGTAGGATCAATAATAGTAGTAAGGGCAGGCGAAAAAATTCCTCTAGATGGTACTGTTTTATCAGGTGAAGCAACGTTAGATGTATCTGCATTAACAGGAGAATCATTACCAAAAGAAGTAGAAAAAAATGATGATGTATTAGCAGGTTCAATAAATAGAAGTGGTTTATTAAAAATAAAAGTTACTAAGAGTTTTGGAGAATCTACAGTTTCTAAAATATTAGATTTAGTTGAAAATGCAGGTAATAAAAAATCTCCAACAGAGAAGTTTATAACTAAGTTTGCAAGGTATTATACACCAGTAGTTGTATTTTTAGCTTTAGCACTTGCAGTTATTCCACCTTTGGTAATAAGTGGGGCAAGCTTCTCAGAATGGATATCAAGAGCTTTAATATTCTTAGTTGTTTCATGTCCTTGTGCTTTAGTAGTATCTATACCTCTTGGATATTTTGCAGGAATTGGGGTAGCATCTAAAAATGGTATCTTAATAAAAGGAAGTAACTATTTAGAAGCTTTAAATAATGTAGAGAGTATAGTTTTTGATAAAACTGGTACACTAACAAAAGGTACATTTAAAGTTAAAAAAGTAGAGAGCACAAGCGAATTAAGTAATGAAGAATTATTAAAATTAGGAGCATATGCTGAGTATTACTCAAATCATCCAATTGCTAAGTCAGTAGTAAGTGCCTTTAATGGAGAAGTTGATAAATCATTAATATCAGATTATGAAGAGATTCCTGGAAAAGGTATAAAGGTAACAATTGATGGAATGACAGTTTTGGCTGGTAATTCAAAGTTAATGAATATGGATAATATAACTCTTACACCTATAAATGAAGTTGGAACTGTAGTTTATTTAGCTAATGAAAATAGTGAATTAGGCTATATAGTTATTTCAGATGAAATAAAAGAGGATGCTAAAGAAGCTATAAGTGGATTAAAGAAAATAGGTGTTAAACAAACTATTATGTTAACTGGAGATAATGAAAAAGTTGGAGACAGTGTTGCTAAAGAGTTAGGCATAGATAAAGTATACTGCAACTTATTACCACAAAACAAAGTAGAAAAATTAGAAGAACTATTTAACAATAAAAGTAAGGATAAAAAGATTGCTTTTGTTGGAGACGGAATAAATGATGCTCCCGTACTAGCTAGAGCCGACATAGGAATAGCAATGGGAGGTGTAGGATCAGATGCAGCGATAGAAGCAGCAGATGTTGTAATAATGGATGATGAACCAAGTAAGATAATAAAAGCAATTGATATAGCTAAAAGAACAAATAAAATTGTATGGCAAAATATAATTTTTGCTCTAGCAATTAAAGTTATAATTTTAATATTTGGAGCTTTAGGAATGGCTAATATGTGGGAAGCAGTCTTCGGAGATGTAGGTGTAACATTAATAGCTGTACTAAATTCAAGTAGAATATTAAAAAATAAGAAGTTATAACCGTGAAATTTGTCTAATGTTGTTGACAAGACTTAGTTTTTTTGCTATCCTTACATGGTAAGAATACTTTCAGGCATAGGGTATAGATTGTAAATAATTCCCTTAAACTTTTATATTAAACATTATGAAATGTTTAAATAGGCTTGTGTGCACGTAGGGTTTTAGACACGCAAGCCTTATTTTTTTTGTAGAAATTTATTAATAAGTTAAGTTATAACAAAATAATGCAATTTTAATTATATTAACCAAGTATTATAAAAATGGAAAAAAATATAAATAATATACTTAAATACATATATTTTTGATAGTGAAACCAAAAGAATGTTAAAATATAGACAAACTTTTTTGGGTATGGTAATATTTTAGAAGGTTAAATTTGTAATTTTATCATTTGAGTTTAGAATACATTCTAAAAAGTAATTGCTTTTTAAAAAAAGAACAATTTTAGAAAGAGGTGCTATTAAAATGGAAAAGAAAAAAGGCATATCTATGGCTGTTATAAAAAGATTGCCTAAATACCATAGATACTTACAAGAATTAATGGAAAATGATGTTGATAGAATATCTTCAAAAGAGTTAAGTGAAAAAATAGGATTTACTGCTTCACAAATAAGACAGGATCTTAATTGTTTTGGTGATTTTGGCCAACAGGGTTATGGATATAATGTAAAAGAATTATACAATAATATAGGAAGCATATTAGGACTTACAAGAGACTATAATACAGTAATAATAGGTGCTGGTAATATAGGGCAAGCGATAGCTAACTATAATAGTTTCAATAGATTAGGCTTTAAATTAAGAGGTATATTTGATGCAAATCCAAGAATGTTTGGAATTAAAATAAGAGATGTAGAGATACAAGATGTAGAGAAACTAAAAGATTTCGTAAAAGAAAATGACATTGAAATAGGAATAATTTGTGTACCAAGAACTAATGCTCAAAAGGTTTGTGATGATTTAGTTGAAGGTGGAATAAAGGGCATTTGGAACTTTGCTCCTATAGATCTTGAAGTACCTAATGAGATAAGAGTGGAAAATGTACATTTAAGTGAGAGTATGATGACTTTAGTTTATCTTTTAAATCACAATGACGTAAAATAGAGTGAATTTATCATAGGATAAATTGTTTAATATGGAAAAAAAGTATTAGATTTTCAAAAAAATATAAATAATATATTGAAATATTTACTATTAAGTTTTATAATTTAATTGAAGTACCAAGTACTTCAATTATTTTTTTGCCTTTGCTTGTTACAAAATTAACAATAATTTTGGAAAAATATAAGGTGGAAGAATATTAAGTTGTTAGTTATTAGTTGTTAAGCTATTTAAAACCATATATTCGCTATGGTATATGAGGGAGGAAATACGATGGAATTAAATAATGTAATCTTTGAAAAAGAGGGCAACATTGGAATTTTAACAATTAACAGACCAAAAGCATTAAATGCACTAAATTCAGAAACTTTAAAGGACTTAGATACTGCTATAGACCACATCGAGAAACAAGATGATGTATACGTTGTTATCTTAACAGGTGCTGGAGATAAAGCATTTGTTGCAGGTGCTGATATAGCAGAAATGAAAGATTTAAATGAAGAACAGGGTAAAGAATTTGGACTTTTAGGTAACAAAGTATTTAGAAGATTAGAAAAATTAGACAAGCCAGTAATTGCTGCTATAAACGGTTTCGCTTTAGGTGGCGGATGTGAAATTTCTATGGCTTGCGATATAAGAATTGCAACTACAAAGGCTAAGTTCGCACAACCTGAGGTTGGTTTAGGAATTACTCCTGGATTTGGTGGAACTCAAAGATTACCAAGAATAGTTGGAATGGGTAAAGCTAAAGAACTTATTTACACAGGCGATATGATAAAAGCTGATGAAGCTTTAAGAATTGGTTTAGTAAATAAAGTTGTTGAGCCAGAAACTTTAATGGAAGAAGCAATGGCAATGGCTAAAAAAATAGCTGCTAATGCACCAATAGCTGTTAAGCTATGTAAAGATGCAATTGATAGAGGTATGCAAGTTGATATAGATTCAGCAGTAGTTATAGAAGCTGAAGATTTTGGAAAATGTTTTGCTACAGAAGATCAAACTGAAGGTATGAGTGCTTTTGTAGAAAGAAGAGAAAAGAATTTTAAAAACAAGTAATTTTTTAAATAAATGGTTGTGTGGATTTAAGGAGGGTAATTAAAATGAACTTTCAATTAACAAGAGAACAAGAATTAGTTAAGCAAATGGTTAGAGAGTTTGCTCAAAACGAAGTTAAACCAATAGCTGCAGAAATCGATGAAACAGAAAGATTCCCTATGGAGAATGTTAAAAAAATGGCTAAGTTAGGAATGTTGGGAATTCCTTTTAGTAAAGAATATGGCGGAGCTGGTGGAGATACTTTATCTTACATCTTAACTGTTGAAGAATTATCAAAAGTTTGTGGTACTACAGGAGTTATAGTTTCAGCTCATACTTCATTATGTGCTTCATTAATAGATCAATTCGGTACTCCAGCTCAAAAAGAAAAATATTTAACTCCACTTGCTAAAGGTGAAAAGTTAGGTGCTTTCGGATTAACTGAACCAGGTGCTGGTACAGATGCTGCAGGTCAACAAACTACAGCCGTATTAGAAGGAGATAACTATATCTTAAACGGAAGTAAAATATTCATAACAAACGGTGGAGTTGCTGATACTTTCATAATCTTTGCTATGACTGATAAGAGTCAAGGTACAAGAGGAATCTCAGCTTTCATAGTTGAAAAAGACTTCCCTGGATTTTCAATTGGTAAATTAGAAGACAAAATGGGTATAAGAGCTTCTTCAACAACTGAGTTAATAATGGAAAACTGTGTTGTTCCAAAAGAAAACTTAATCGGAAGAGAAGGAAAAGGATTTGGAATAGCAATGAAAACTCTAGACGGTGGTAGAATAGGTATCGCTGCTCAAGCATTAGGGTTAGCAGAAGGAGCTTTAGAAGAAGCGGTTGCTTACATGAAAGAAAGAAAACAATTCGGTAGATCATTATCTGCATTCCAAGGATTACAATGGATGGTAGCAGAAATGGATACTAAAATTGAGGCTGCAAGATTTTTAGTATATAAAGCAGCTTGCTTAAAAGAAGCGGGTAAACCATATTCAGTAGATGCTGCAAGAGCTAAATTATTTGCTGCAGATGTAGCTATGGAGGTTACAACTAAGGCTGTTCAATTATTCGGTGGATACGGATATACTAAGGAATACCCAGTAGAAAGAATGATGAGAGATGCTAAGATAACTGAAATCTATGAAGGAACTTCAGAGGTTCAAAAAATGGTTATCGCAGGAAGCATATTAAGATAATTTTAGGAGGGCTTTGAGATGAAAATAGTAGTTTGCTTAAAACAAGTGCCAGATACAACAGCTGTTAAAATAGATCCAAAAACAGGAACTCTTATAAGAGATGGAGTTCCATCAATAATAAACCCAGAGGATAAGCATGCTTTAGAGGCTGCATTAGAATTAAAAGATAATAATGGAGCAGAAGTAACTGTAATAAGTATGGGACCACCTCAAGCTAAGAGTGCTTTAAGAGAAGCTTTATGTATGGGAGCTAACAAAGCAATTCTTATAACTGATAGAGCATTTGCAGGGGCTGATACTTTAGCTACTTCAAAAGCTTTAGCAGGAGCAATAAAGAAATTAGAATATGACATAATATTCGCAGGAAGACAAGCTATTGATGGAGATACTGCACAGGTTGGACCAGAAATAGCTGAGCATTTAAATATTCCTCAAGTAACTTACGTTCAAGGTGTTAAAGTTGAAGAAGATGGATTATTAATAAATAGAGCTTTAGAAGATGGATATGAATTAATAAAAGTTGATGCTCCAGTACTTTTAACTGCTATAAAAGAGTTAAATGAGCCAAGATACATGAATGTTAAAAACATATTTGAAACATCTGATGATGAAATCTTAGTATGGTCAGCTGATGACATAGATGTAGACAAAGCTGAATTAGGATTAAAAGGATCTCCAACAAAAGTTAAGAGATCAATGACTAAAGAAGCTAAAGGTGCAGGAGAAATAGTTAAAGAATCACCTAAAGATTCAGTTACTTATGTACTAGGCAAATTAAAAGAAAAACACTACATCTAAGGATTATGGGAGGTATTTAAGATGAATAAAGCAGATTTCAATGGCGTTTGGGTTTTTGCAGAGCAAAGAGAAGGTCAATTACAAAAAGTTTCATTAGAATTATTAGGTGAAGGTAGAAAAATCGCTGATAAATTAGGATCAAAATTAACAGCGTTATTAATAGGAAATAAAGTTGAAGGTTTAGTTGAAGATTTATCAAGACATGGTGCTGATGAAGTACTAGTTGTTGATTCTCCAGAATTAGAGCATTACACAACTGACGGATATACTAAAGCTATATGTGAGTTAGCTAAGGCTAAAAAACCAAATATAATCTTTATAGGAGCAACATTCATAGGAAGAGACTTAGGTCCAAGAGTTGCTGCTAGATTAGAAACAGGTTTAACTGCTGACTGTACATCTTTAGATGTTGATGTTGAAAGTGGAGATTTATTAGCAACAAGACCAGCATTCGGTGGTAACTTAATGGCTACAATCGTATGTCCAGATCACAGACCTCAAATGGCTACAGTAAGACCAGGAGTTTTCGAAAAACTTCCACTAGGAGAAAATGATGCAACTGTAGAAAATGTTGAAATAGAATTTAATGCTAACGATATAAGAACAAAAATAGTTGAAATAGTTAAAGAACACAAAGATATCGTAGATATCTCAGAAGCTAACGTATTAGTTGCTGGTGGTAGAGGTGTTGGTTCAGAAGAAAACTTCAAAATGCTTAAGGAATTAGCAGAAGTTATGAACGGATCAATAGCAGCTTCAAGAGCAGCAGTAGAAAAAGGATGGGTAGATAAAGATTACCAAGTTGGACAAACAGGAAAAACTGTTAGACCAAACATATATGTAGCTTGTGGTATCTCAGGAGCTATACAACATGCTGCTGGTATGCAAGAATCAGATATGATAATAGCTATCAACAAAGATGCTAATGCTCCAATAATGAAAATTGCTGACTATGCAATAGTTGGAGATGTAAATAAAGTTGTTCCAGAATTTATAGCTCAATTAAAAGCTATGAAAGAGGAAGCTTAATTAAAAGGTAATATAACAAGGGTAAACTTATAAAATTTTTCAATTAATGGTGTAGGACTTTTCTGAGAAATCAGAAAAGTCCAATTAAAGAGAGTATTTAGGAGGAACTTAATATGGAAAAGATTTTTGTAATTGGTGCAGGTACAATGGGTGCTGGAATAGTTCAAGCATTCGCACAAAAAGGATATGAAGTTATCGTTAGAGATATCAAAGACGAGTTTGTTGATAGAGGAATAGCTGGAATCAATAAAGGTCTTACTAAATTAGTTTCTAAAGGAAAAATAACTGAAGAAGATAAAGAAGCGGTATTATCAAAAATCACTGGAACTACTGATTTAGGAATGGCTGCTGATTGTGACTTAGTTATAGAAGCTGCAGTAGAAAACATGGAAATCAAAAAGCAAATATTTGCTGAGTTAGATAAGATATGTAAAGAAGAAACTATATTAGCTTCAAATACATCTTCATTATCAATAACAGAAGTAGCTTCAGCTACAAACAGACCTGATAGAGTTATAGGAATGCATTTCTTTAATCCTGCAACAATAATGAAACTTGTTGAAGTAATAAGAGGTATGGCTACTTCACAAGAAACTTTTGACAAAGTAAAAGCTATGTCAGAAGCTATAGGAAAGACTCCAGTAGAAGTTGCTGAAGCACCAGGATTTGTAGTTAATAGAATACTTATTCCTATGATAAATGAAGCTGTTGAAATATATTCAGAAGGAATAGCTTCAGTTGAAGATATAGATACTTCAATGAAATTAGGAGCTAATCATCCAATGGGACCTTTAGCCTTAGGTGATTTAATAGGATTAGATGTTTGCTTAGCTATCATGGACGTATTATTCAAAGAAACTGGAGATAGTAAATATAGAGCTAGCAGTCTTTTAAGAAAATATGTTAGAGCTGGATGGTTAGGTAGAAAAACTGGTAGAGGATTCTACAACTACAATGTATAGAATTGAAATTTAAAAAAGTTTATAAAAATTAAATAATTTATATTATAAATATTTATTATAATAATTGCATAAATAGTTTTATAGTGTGATATTTATATGATTAAAATTTAGTTGAGTTATGCAAAAGAGGTTGATATTTTATCAACCTCTTTTTAGTTATTTTTTAGTTGATTTAATTTAAAAAATTCATTATAATTAGAGGAATGAAAATAAATATTAATTAATAACGTATATCATTAAGGGGGAAATATGTTAAAAAAATTTATACAATATTATAAACCATATAAAAAATTATTTATTTTAGATTTATTAGCAGCCTTTTTAGTTGCTGCTTGTGATTTAGTTTATCCTATGATTACAAGAAATATAATCAACAACGTTATTCCAAATAAACAAATAAGGTTGTTGTTTGTTTTTGCTACGGTGCTTACTTTGATATTCTTAGTTAAAGCAGGTTTAAACTACTTTATGCAATATTGGGGGCATGTAGTTGGTGTAAGAATGCAAGCAGATATGAGAAGAGATTTGTTTGAAAAATTACAAGACATGCCTAATAAATATTTTGATAATAATAAAACAGGGGTTCTTATGTCTAGAATAGTAAATGATCTTTTAGACATATCAGAATTGGCACACCATGGTCCAGAAGATTTATTTATATCAATAGTTATGTTATTTGGATCATTTATAATTTTATGTACAATAAATATACCTTTAACAATTATTACTTTTGCTCTTTTACCATTTTTAATTTTCTATACTATTAGAAAGAAAAATAAAATGAGGGAAGCATTTAAAGATACTAGAGTTAAAACTGGAGAAGTAAATGCTACTATAGAAAATAGTATTTCAGGTGTAAAAGTTACTAAATCATTTGGTAATAAGACTTATGAGATGGATAAGTTTGATAAGAGTAATAATATATTTAAAAAGGCAAGAGAACATGCATATAAAGCCATGGCTGAGTATTTTTCAGGAATGTTTTTCCTTATAGATATGCTTGAACTTATAGTATTAATAGCAGCTGGATATTTCACTTATTTAGGAAAAATAAATCTTGGGGATTTTGCAGCATATTTACTATATATAAAGATGTTTTTACAACCTATTAGAAAACTTATAAATTTCAATGAAATGTTCCAAAATGGGATGTCTGGTTTTGAAAGATATGAAGAAATTATGGGCGAAGAAAATGAAAAAGAAATTCCTAACGCAAAGGAACTTAAAGATGTAAAAGGGAAAATTTCAATAAAAGATGTTACTTTTAGATATGATAATAAGGAAAGTATACTAGAAAACTTTAATTTAGACATTAAAGCTGGTAAAATGGTTGCTTTAGTTGGTCCTTCAGGTGGAGGAAAAACAACAGTATGTAATCTTATTCCTAGATTTTATGACTATGAAAGTGGAAAGATATTTATAGATGATGTAGATATAAGCACTGTTACTTTAAAATCTTTAAGAGAAAACATAGGAATAGTTCAACAAGATGTATTCTTATTTACTGGAACTATAAAAGAAAATATAATGTATGGAAATCCTAAAGCAACTGAGGAAGAAGTTATAGAAGCAGCTAAAAATGCTTGTCTACATGACTTCATAATGGGATTAGAAGATGGATATGATACATTTATAGGAGAAAGAGGAGTTAAGCTTTCTGGTGGTCAAAAGCAAAGAATAGCAATAGCTAGAGTATTTTTAAAGAATCCTGCAATATTAATCTTAGATGAGGCTACTTCAGCTTTAGATAATGTTACTGAATATGAAATACAAAAAGCCTTAGAAGAATTAAGTAAGGATAGAACAACTCTTGTAGTTGCGCATAGACTTTCAACTGTTAAAAATTCTGATGAAATAATTGTGTTAACAGACAAGGGGATAGAAGAGAGAGGAAATCATGAAGAACTTATAAAACTTGGAGGAGTTTATAGTCACCTTCATAACCTATAGAATATTTGTTTTAGAATTGGTTGTATCAAAACTTTATTTAAAGTTACTTTTGATACAACCAATTTATATTTTAGAAGTATTTTAAAATATAAATTAAAAAAATATATTTGAAGAATTAAATACTAATAAAAAGTCATATTTTACATAATATTTGAATATAAATATAATAGGGCAATTGTATCTATATTTAATATTTAGTAAGGGTGAGTTTATGAGTAATAAAAAGATAGGTAATACAATATATTATATAGTTGTAGGTATGTTAGTTCTTATATTAATAAACAACTTTATGAGCAAGTCAGATGCAATATTTAAGGCTGTTGGGTTTAGAACATATTCAATATTAAGTGGAAGCATGGAACCTGAGATTAGAACCGGAGATTTAGTTATTGTTAAAAGTGCTGAAATTAATGAAGTTGATTCTGGAGATGTAATAACTTTTAAATATGAAGGAAATATTGTTACTCATAGAATTGTAGAAGAAAATGAAGAGGGGTTAATAACAAAAGGTGATAATAACAATGCAGAGGATACTGAGATGGTTAGAGAGGAAGATTTAATAGGAAAAGTCTTATTTCATATACCATTCCTAGGATATGTTACAGTATTTTTATCAAAGCCTATAGTTATATCTGGACTTATGGTATTAATTGCAATAAGTATTCTTTGGGATACTTTTAAAGGAGATAAGAAAAAAGTATTGAAGGCTTAGTTTATAACATGGAGGGTGATTCGAAAGAACACCTATCCATGTTTTTATTTTGTTTTATATAAAAAGACTATTTATTAATAACCTTTATTAGTATAATATTATTCATATAAGGTTTTATGAATAGAATTAGATAATACTTTTAGATTTAAATTCTAACTGGTTTATCTTATAGATATATAATTTTGAAAGAGAAATTTTTTTATTTATAATAACTATAAGATAAATATTGATATAATTAATAAAACTTTATTTTGGAGGGATAATATGTTAGTTGAAAAAGCAAGAGAAAAGTGGGATAAAAAACATGATTTGAATTGCGCAGAGTGCATAATGTATGCTGCAAATGAAGAATATAATTTAAATTTATCAAAGGAAACTTTAAAAGTAATGTCATCTTTTGGTGGTGGATTAGCAATAGGAAATGTATGTGGGGCAGCAACAGGTGCAGCTGGTATTCTTGGTGTTATGTTCACAGAGGATAGAGGACATCAAAGTCCTCAAACAAGAGCTTTCACAAAAGAGTTTATGGAAAAATTTTATGATAGATTAGGCGAATATAATTGTACTGAGTTAAAAGCTAAATATAAAAAAGACGATGATAGAAGATGCATAGTTATGATAGAGACTGCATCTGAAGTTTTAGATGAAATCGTAAGAAGAGAAAGATAGAAAGATAGGTGAAATAAATGGATTTTAAAAGTGTAGAGTATAGAGAGGATAAAGTAATATTAAAGGATACAAAAAACTTTAATATAAAACAAGTTTTTGAATGTGGGCAGTGCTTTAGATGGGAAAGAACAGAAAGTGGTTCATACATAGGAGTTGCCTTTGGAAGAGTTATAGAAGTTGCTCAAGAAGGTGATGATGTAATAATATATAACACTAATAAAGAGGATTTTGAAAATATTTGGGTAGATTATTTCGATTTAGAAAGAGATTATTCAAAGGTTAAAGAAGCTTTATCTTGGGATGATACCTTAAAAAGTGCTGTTGAGTTTGGATATGGAATAAGAATATTAAATCAAGATCCTTTTGAATTAGTTATTTCATTTATAATATCAGCAAGAAATAGCATACCTGTAATATCAAAAACAATAAAGAAAATAAGTGAAAGATGGGGAGAAGCAATAGAATATAAAGGAAATACCTATTATGCTTTCCCAACACCAGAGAGCTTAGCTAAGGCTTCAATAGATCAAATAAGAGAAACTGGTGCATCATTTAGAAGCAAATACATATATGATACAACTCAAAAGATATATAAATGTGAATTAGCAAAAAGAGGAATACTAGAAGCACCAGAAGAAGATATAGTTGAAATATTAGAAAAATATGATTTAGAAAAGATAACTAATATGGATGTTGATGGATGCCATAAAGGCCTTCAAGAATTCATGGGAGTAGGAGCAAAGGTAGCAGATTGTATAATGCTATTCTCTATGAAGAAAAGTTCAGCTTTCCCAGTTGATGTTTGGGTTAAAAGAGCTATGATGCATTTTTATGGTGCCGATGATGCTTCATTAAATAAGATAAGAATTTTTGCAAGAGAAAGATTTGGAGAATATTCAGGATTTGCTCAACAATATTTATTCTATTATGCAAGAGAAAATGGAATAAAAATATAGTTTTTAGATCAAGTAAAAAAAGAGTAGATTAAGAGCTTTATAAACTTGGGTTTAAGGAGCTAATAATCTACTTTTTTGTTAATAACGACCTTTTTTACGAATGGCTTTTGATTGTTTTATAGTAAAGTTAGCATCACCAGGGTGTTTCTTGATGAATTTTAAGTAACGTTTTATCTTCTCTTCATCTCTAAGCCTTGGTATAGAGTAAAGTCTAGAAGCTAATTCATAATTACTATATAAAGCATGTACTTGTTTGTGACAAGGCACGCAAAGCCAAGCTGTTTCTTGAAATCTTCCTCCTTTTTGACGAGGAATTAGATGATGTTCTGTGATTGTAGGAACTTCCCTTTCACAAAGATCACATATATGAGTTTCTTTATTCATATTCATCACACCTTAAATAATAGAATACTTATAAATATTATAATATATGTATTTAAATTTTAAAAAGCCGTTACTTTAATAGTTTGAAAATTTAAGAAGAATTATTCTATAATTTAAGGAAATATAATTTATTTTGAAGAAGAAAAAATAGGTTTATTTAGGTTATAAAAGATTTTGGATATTATAGAAAACATGATTACTAAAGATATTACCAATACTGCTAAGAATAAAAAATAGGATTCAGGTAAAACATTTATTATTTGGTCTTTTTGAGGATCAAATATCCAATAATCATTATTGAAAAATATTTTATGAAATAAAGTAAATAGTTTTGAAAAGTCAAAATAAAATCCTAAGAGTATAAAAAAGCAAATAATTAAAACTTCATAGAAGAATAGATTAAATGACTTCAATAAGACTTTAACTTTAGATTTTTTTATCAATATAAATAAAATTATTCCTAATATTAGACAAATAAATCCAGCTAGATAAACAGAAGTAAAAATATTTTTGACTTCTAAAAAGTGATATTCTCCAGTAGGACTCATTTTAAAATTTTCAAATTTAAGAGTAGTTTCATATGGCGAATTCAGGTAATTGATTATATTATTATAATCATTCATAATTTGATTTTTACTAAGGTTGCTTATTGCTGGTAGACTTTTAAAATCTAGAAAAAATGAATATAGTAATGGAGAATTATTAAGTGTTATTATAACGGAAAATATTATTGAACTAATTAATAAATATAAAGAAAGTAATATATTCTTTAAGACTCTAATCATTATTTACTCCTTAAAATAAATGTTTTTAATAATTCTAGACTTTTTTATAAAATATTAATCAAAGAATACATATTTTAAGAATACATTTAGTATTAATTTATAGTGTATGGTGTATTAATAAAGAGGAACTTGTCTAGAATTAAGAAGTAAAAGGTATAATTAAATTTTAAAAGATACTTAAAGGAAAATAGAGTATATTACAGAAAATAAAAGATAATTTAAATTAAAGAGAAAAAATAATAATAACATATTGTAAATTAATAAATTTAGTTATTGAATTTACAACTGGTAAATTATATTATATTAATAAGAATTAGCACTCTTTATTGAAGAGTGCTAAAAATTGAGTAATTAATTAGCATTTTTAAGGAGGGTTTTTGAATGAATATTAAACCACTTGGAGACAGAGTTGTCATTAAAAGATTAGAAGCAGAAGAAACTACTAAAAGCGGTATAATAGTTACTGGAACTGCTAAGGAAAGACCACAGGAAGCAGAAGTTATAGCAGTAGGACCAGGAGCAATAGTAGATGGAAAAAGAACTGAAATGGAAGTTAAGGTTGGAGATAAGGTTTTATACTCTAAATACGCAGGAACAGAAGTTAAGTTTGAAGGTGAAGAATATACTATCTTAAGACAAGATGATATACTTGCAATAGTTGAATAGTTTGAAAACATATAAATGCTTTAGATATTCATAATAAATTTGGGAGGTAGATTAATATGGCTAAAACATTATTATTTGGTGAAGAAGCAAGAAGGTCTATGCAAGCAGGTGTAGATAAATTAGCTAACACTGTTAAGGTTACATTAGGACCAAAAGGAAGAAATGTTATTTTAGATAAAAAATTTGGATCACCACTTATAACAAATGATGGAGTTACTATAGCAAGAGAAATTGAACTTGAGGATGCTTACGAAAATATGGGAGCTCAACTTGTTAAAGAGGTAGCTACTAAGACTAATGATGTGGCAGGAGACGGAACAACTACAGCTACACTATTAGCTCAAGCTATCATAAGAGAAGGATTAAAAAATGTAACAGCAGGAGCAAATCCTATATTAATAAGAAATGGAATTAGGCTTGCTGTTGAGAAGGCTGTTGAAGAAATAAAGAAAATTTCTAAACCTGTTAATGGAAAAGAAGATATTGCTAGAGTTGCTGCTATATCAGCCGCTGATGAAAAAATAGGTGAATTAATAGCAGATGCTATGGAGAAGGTCGGTAACGAAGGAGTTATCACTGTAGAAGAATCTAAGTCAATGGGAACTGAGTTAGATGTAGTAGAAGGTATGCAATTTGATAGAGGCTATGTATCAGCATATATGGTAACAGATACAGAAAAAATGGAAGCTGCTTTAGATAATCCATTAGTATTAATAACTGATAAGAAAGTAAGCAATATTCAAGATTTATTACCAATACTTGAGCAAATAGTTCAAGCAGGTAGAAAGCTTTTAATAATAGCTGATGATATAGAAGGCGAAGCTATGACAACATTAGTTGTTAATAAATTAAGAGGAACATTCACTTGTGTTGCTGTTAAGGCACCAGGATTTGGAGATAGAAGAAAAGAGATGTTACAAGATATAGCTATCTTAACAGGTGGAGTTGTTGTATCTGATGAATTAGGAAGAGATTTAAAAGAAGTTACATTAGATATGCTTGGAGAAGCTGAAAGTGTTAAGGTAACTAAAGATAATACAACAATAGTTAATGGAAGAGGAAATTCAGAAGAAATTAAAAATAGAATTAATCAAATAAAAATTCAATTGGAAGAGACTACTTCTGAGTTTGATAAAGAAAAATTACAAGAAAGACTTGCTAAACTAGCTGGTGGAGTTGCGGTGGTTAAAGTTGGTGCCGCTACAGAAACTGAGCTTAAGGAAAGTAAGCTAAGAATAGAAGATGCTTTAGCGGCTACAAAGGCAGCCGTTGAAGAAGGTATCGTTCCAGGTGGTGGAACTGCTTATGTAAATGTAATAAACGAAGTTGCTAAATTAACTTCAGATGTTCAAGATGAACAGGTTGGTATAAATATAATTGTAAGAGCCTTAGAAGAACCAATGAGACAAATAGCTCACAATGGAGGTTTAGAAGGTTCAGTTATAATAGAAAAGGTTAAGAATAGTGAAGCTGGTATAGGATTTGATGCTTTAAGAGGAGAATATAAAAATATGCTTAAAGCAGGTATTGTTGACCCAACTAAGGTTACAAGATCAGCTCTTCAAAATGCATCATCAGTAGCATCAACATTCTTAACAACAGAAGCTGCTGTAGCAGATATTCCAGAAAAAGAAATGCCTCAAGGTGCAGGTATGGGAATGGACGGAATGTATTAATGAAAAAAGGGATGGCATTTGTTTGTCATCTCTTTTTTATTGTATTATTTTGAAAATAATTACATAATATACTTTTAAAGGTTTAAATGTCGAAAAATCAATTGAAAATAGCATGTAAATAATTAATTTATAAACTAATTGTTATTAAAAGTATTAATTTTAAATTTTTAATTGGTGAAAAAAATATATATTAAAAAAAACAAAAAATATTGTATTATTTTGTAGACAACTGGAAAAATATGTGTTAATATAAATACATAAGTTACAAATGATTTTTTGAAAAACAAAAGAAATAGATACACTAAAGATAAAATAATGATTAACAAATGAACTTATAAAACAAAAGATATTAAAGTTACATATGATTTGAATTTATATAATAGCTTAATGCTATTACAACAAAAGACGTTAAAGAAAAACGAAAGAAGTTATAGAGTACGTACATAAATTAGAACAAACAAATGATTTAGATATACGAAAGATTTTAAGATAACTAAGGATTTTAAATAACATAAGAAATTTAATAAACGAATGATATATAGAAAGAGATTCTTTTTAAAAGAATCTCTTTTTTTATGTATAAAAATGGTAAAAAAGTCCATAATCCTAATATAAATCTAAAGTTAAAAATTATTTAACTTTATGAAAAATATAATAGGAGGGGTACAGAAATGGTATCACTAAAAAACACAAATTTTAAAAAAGAGGAATCTAGGAAAAAAAAGAAAAAGGGATTTACTTTAATTGAGTTGACTGTTGTTTTGGCTATTATGGCAATAATCATAACAGTCATAGCTCCAAATTTTTCCTCAGTAAAAGAAGGAGCTAGAACAAAAGTTGATGAACAAAACTGTGCGGCAATTGAAAGATCAGTAGAAATGCTATTAGCAGAAGATGTTATTGAAAGTAGTACAACAAATATAAAAATTGAACCTAATGATTCAGGGGTTGAAATATCAGGAATAAGTGGCGATGGAGAGAGTAAATTACAAGAGTTGCTTGAAGATTTAGATAAACCACAAAGTGGAGACTTCTATAATGTAAATATAGAAAATGGAAGAAAAGTAAAAGCAACAACAGGAAAAACAGAATCTTTTTAAAACTTAATTAGTTACAAGTTATATTTAAAGCTTTTGATAAAACTAAGATCAAAAGCTTATTTTTATAATGTGTAATTTAATGGATTATTAAGTATTATTTAAGAATATTGTTTATAAAAAGAAAAATAGTAAATTATTCATTTAATAAGATAAAAATGTTGTTTAAAATTATTTACAAAAAAATGTATGATGTTTATAATTAATATGAAATATTAATAAATAGTTAATTTTTTTAACTAATTTTGGAGGAACTGTGTCTATAATATTTTTTTTATTTGGATTAATAATTGGAAGTTTCTTGAATGTATGTATTTTTAGAATTCCTGCAGGTGAATCTATAGCATTTCCCCCTTCACACTGTGGTACATGCAAAAGAAACTTAAAACCTATAGATTTAGTACCTGTTTTAAGTTATTTATTCTTAGGGGGAAAGTGTAGATATTGTAAAACAAAAATATCTATAAGATATCCTCTAGTAGAATTACTTACAGGTTTTTTATATTTTTGTGTATATAAATATTATGGTATATCTTTTTTGACAATTAAGTATTTAGTCTTAATTACATTTCTTATAGTAATTTCACTTATAGATTATGATACTCAAGATGTTTATGCTGTTACAATTTATCCAGCAATATTACTTGGAATCATTTTTGCATTAATAGAAAAAATTTATTTTGGAGGAAGCATTTTAAATTATTTTTTTGGGTGCTTAATAGCAAGTGGAGTGATTTTTTTAGTTAGTAAGCTAACTGGAGCTATGGGAAGTGGAGACATAGAAATACATGCTATAGCAGGAATTTTTCTAGGATGGAAATTAGCTATAATAAATATATTTTTGTCATTTATAATCGGTGGAATATTAGCTGTTTTAGAGATTGTGTTCAAGAAAAAGAAAAGAGACGATTATATAGCTTTTGGACCAGCTATCGGTATATCAACTATAATATTAATTTTTATGGGAAATATTATAATTCCAATATATTTTGGAATTTAAGTATTTACTTTAGATAAAGGAGGATATTCCTTTGGTAAGTTATCAAAAGAAGCGTTTAGGAGATATCCTAATAGAATCAGGAAAACTGACAGAAAAAGAACTAAAAGAAGCTTTAGCAATTCAGAAACAAGTTGGTAAAAGACTTGGAGAAATACTTGTTGAGCAGAATTTTGTTACTGAAGAAGACATAATAGAGGTTTTAGAAAAACAATTAAATATAGAAAAGGTGAATCTTGAAATCATAACAATAGATAGAAGAGCTATAAAGATGATTTCTGAAACTGTCTGTAGAAAACACATGATATTTCCTTATGAAATAGATGGAAATATTATAAAGGTTGCTATGGCTGATCCTTTGGATATAGTAGCAATAGATGATGTTGAGATTTCTACAGGGTTAAAGGTTAAGCCTTATATAGCTTTAAAGCAATCTATTCAAAGAGCAATAGACATATATTATTCGAATCAGAAAGTTCTTTCAGTTGCAGAAGAATTATCAAAAGTATCAGGCGAAGAGAATAATGAACTTAATTTAGATAAAATTGAGGAAATTGATAATTTAGATAATGCACCTATTGTAAAAATGATAGAGTATGTTATTAAGAATGCAGTTGAAGAAAGAGCAAGTGATATACATATTGAATCTTATGAGAATATATTAAGGATTAGATATAGGATAGATGGTAAGCTACATACTATATCAACATTGCCAGTAGATACTTTAGCGCCCTTAGTAACACGTGTTAAAATACTGGCTAACCTTGATATATCGGAAAAAAGACTTCCACAGGATGGAAGAATACTTACTAAAGTAGGAAATAAACGAATAGATTTAAGAGTATCCATTTTACCTATGATAACAGGAGAAAAGATAGTTATAAGAATAGTAAATAGAGAGAACTTTATAATAGCTAAAGAAAGTCTTGGAATGAAGAAAGATGAGCTTGATTTATTAGAAAAAATAACTAAACATTCTAATGGATTAATACTTGTTACTGGGCCTACAGGTAGTGGTAAAACAACAACTCTTTATGCTATTTTGAATGAATTGAATATAGAGAGTAAAAATATTATTACGGTAGAAGACCCGGTTGAATGTGAAATAGAAGGAGTTAACCAAGTTAATGTTAATTTAAAAGCAGGGTTAACTTTCGCAACAGGATTAAGATCAATTTTAAGACAGGACCCTGATATTATAATGATTGGAGAAATTAGAGATACTGAAACGGCTCAAATTGCTATAAGAGCAGCTATTACAGGACATTTGGTTTTATCAACTTTGCATACTAATGATGCCCCTTCTAGTATTTTAAGATTAGAAGATATGGGAGTTCAAAAGTATCTAATAGCAAATGCTATTAAAGGAGTTATAGCTCAAAGACTTGTGAGAAAAATATGTCCTAAATGTGAAGAAAAGTATGAAGCAAATTCATATGAAAAATCGATTTTAGGAATAGATAAGCATGAAAATCTAATTTTACATAAAGGAAGAGGATGTGTTTATTGCAATAACACAGGTTATGTTGGAAGAGCTGGTATATATGAAATTATGGAAATTACTAAAAAACATAGAGATGCAATTTTAAATAGTGAAGGTGCTCATGTTCTTAAAGAAATTTCTATTAGACAAGGAATGAAAACTTTAGGACAAGCTTGTAGAGATTTAGTTTTAGAAGGGGTAACTACAGTAGAAGAAATGTTAGCAGTAACTCATGATGATTAGTTTTGATAAAAGAGAAGGAGATGAATTATGGCAAATTATAAATATAAGGCTATTAATTCAGAGGGACAAAGAATAGAAGGAACACAAACTGCCGATTCTGAGAGTCAAGTTAGGGAAATTCTTTTATCTAATGAATATTATCCTTTAAGCATAGAAGTAGTTAATGTCAGAAATAAAAAACGCTTTTCTTTTAGGCATAAAGTAAAACTAAAAGATATAGCAGTGTTTTGTAGACAATTCTATGTTATGTTAGATTCTGGTTTATCCGTAGGAAAAGTTTTAAATATATTAATAGAGCAGGATGAAAATCAGAAGATGAAGGAGGCATTAATTGGAGTAAATGCTGATGTAAAAAGAGGAGAAACTCTTGCTAGTTCTATGAAAAAAAGAAAAGGTGTTTTTCCCAATTTACTTACTAGTATGGTTGATGCAGGTGAGAGAAGTGGTAATTTAGATTTGATTCTAAAGAGAATGGCAGATTATTATGAAAAAGAGAATAAGATAAGAGGAAAAATAAAAAGTGCCATGATCTATCCTATAGTTTTAGGAATTGTTGCTATCATTGCAATAACTTTTATTCTTACCTTTGTAATGCCTACTTTTATGCAAATGTTTGAAGAAAATAATGTTGAGCTTCCAGCTATAACAAAATTTGTTTTAGGAACAAGCAAAATTTTGGGGAAATATGGAATAATATTATTTTTAATTTTAGTTTTGGGGATTTATTTCCTAGGAAAATATTTTAGGAGTGAAGAAGGTCAATATAGATTAAGTATTATAAATTTAAAAATTCCAGTTATAAAAAAGCTTACTCAAAAGATAATAGTTTCTAGATTTACAAGGACTATGGGAATAGTTTCTTCAAGTGGTATGTCTTTGGTTACCTCACTTGAGATTGTGGCTTCTGTTGTGGGAAATAAGATTGCAGAAAAGGAATTATTAAGAGTTAAGGATAAGGTTGTAAGAGGGGAAAGTCTTGGAGATTCAATTATGACAATTAAAATTTTTCCACCAATGCTTGCTTCTATGGTTAAAGTTGGAGAAGAATCTGGTTCTTTAGATAGTATATTAGATAAGACGGCTGATTTTTACGATGATGAGTTAGAGAGAGGAATACAGACTGCAACAGCTTTAATAGAGCCTTTTATGATAGTTGTTATGGGAGTAATTATAGGATTCCTATTAATTTCGATATTAACGCCTATGTTTAAGATGTATAACAGTATAGGTTAAGTTTAAGGAGGCGATAGTCTTGAGTATTAATAAAAGACTAAAGAAAAAAGGCTTTACTCTTATTGAACTTATTATAGTAATAGCAATAATAGCTATTTTGGCTGCAATAGCTATATTAAACTTTTTAGCTATTCAAAGGAAGGCTAAGGTTAATGCTGATATAGCTACCGGAAAAAGTTTGTATGATATAACTACGACTTTAATAGCAGAAGGCAAATCAAAAATGCCAGAACATACTGGAACTGGTAATGATGAAAGATGGGGGTATGGTATTGATTTATCTTCTTCTTATGATCAATCAAATTTAGTGAAAGCATATTTGCAAAATGGTGAATTACCTAAACCTCAATCAGTTAGTGGAGGATATTTTTATATAAATGTTCAGTTTGAATATGAAAATGGAAAACTTAATTTAAGTAAACCAATAATAAACGTATCCATCATTAACTCTAATAATAAAACAGTAGGCGATGTATATCCCACTCAAACAGGTATTTTAAAATTAGATTAAAAACTTAGACAAGCTAAGTTTAATAGTTTATGTAGTTAAAAATAATGTACTTTGAGAGTTACATCTAACTCTGACAGTGATTTTAAAAGAAATTAATAGTCTTTTGGGCTTTTAATAGATTACATATTATTTTAAGGAGGAAAACAAATGAATACAAAAAAACAAAATAAAAAGAAAAAAGGTTTTACTTTAATTGAGTTAATTATAGTAATAGCAATAATAGCAATATTAGCAGCAATAGCAATACCTAATTTCTTATCAATACAAAGAAAAGCTAAAGTAAAGGCTGATATAGCAAGTGCTAAAACAGTATATGATGCAACATCAGCATTAATAGCAGAGGGAAAAATAGTACCAGGCTCTAAAGATGCTACAGTATTAGCAAATGTTACACCAATAGATGGAACAAAAGATGTAAATGCAGATATACAAGACATACAAAATTATCTTCAAACAATACCTAAACCTGAATCAGTTGATAATGCTCACTTTGCAGTTAAAATAACTGGAACTGAATCTAACCCAGTTATACAAATATATATAGATGGAACAAGTGATGTATTAGTTTATCCTAATCCAACAGATGCTGAATATCAATTAAACTAGTAAGGAGGAAAACAAATGAATACAAAAAAACAAAATAAAAAGAAAAAAGGTTTTACTTTAATTGAGTTAATTATAGTAATAGCAATAATAGCAATATTAGCGGCTATAGCTATTCCAAACTTCTTATCAATTCAAAGAAAAGCTAAAGTTAAGGCAGATGTAGCCAGTGCGAAAACAATATATGATGCAACTTCAGCTTTAATAGCAGAAGGTCAAATAATTGCTCCTGGTGCAGATAAGACGATAACTTTAACTTTAAATGCTGATGGAATAGTTAATGGTGGTGACGGAAAAGATGATCCATCAACAGATCCTGGAATGGATGCACAAGATTTACAAAACTATTTACAAACAATTCCACTTGCTCAATCAGTAGATAAAGGAATATTTAAAGTTACAATTACAGGACCTGAAAGCAAACCTGTTATACAAGTAGATATTAATGATAAAAATATTTATCCTACAGCAGATTCAGAATATGCTTTAAATAAATAAGCTAAGTAAATAGCAAAATAATAAGTAATAAAATTATAAAATTATAAAGTGTAAGGACCAAGTATCCTTACACTTTTCAACTATAAAAGGCAAGGAGGGATCCCCTTGAATTTAGAGAAGAAAGATAAAAAAAACATATTGCAAATGGATGTTAGTGATATATTAAAAGTTTTTAAGAGAAAAAAGCAGAATAAAAAAACGATTAAAACTGCTAAGGTAATTTCTAAAAAGGCAGTATCTATAGATATTGGAAGCGAAAATATAAAGGTTGTAGTTGGAAGATACAACAAGAATAAAGTTGCTATAGAAAAAGCTTTTAAAATATCAACTCCAGAGGGTGCAATTGAAGATGGACATATAAAAAATATTGATGAGCTAAGTGACGTTATAGGTGATGCTTTAGATTTACATAAGGTAAATGTTGATAATATTATTTTTACTACTAATAGTACATCAATAATAAATAGAACCATAATGATACCTAAAGTAAATGAAGATGAAATAGAAACTGTAATTAAGTATGAAGTTAAACAATATCTTCCTATAAATTTAGAAGAACATATGATTCAATACAATATATTAAGTGAGAAAGTTATTGAGGGAAAGGAAAAATTAGAGGTTCTTATAGTTGTTTACCCTAATAGAATGATTTATTCCTATGAAGAGCTTACTAATTTGATTGGTGGAAAACCATATGCACTTGATTTAAATTACAATTCTAAGAGAAAGGCACTTTATGTAATGAATCCATATATAAAGGAAACAGTTTTAAGCATGGATATAGGTGCAAATAATATTAGCCTAACAATAATAAGTAATAATGAACTTGTTTTAATTAAAACAATAAATTCAGGTGGTAATCATTTAGATCATGAAATATCAAGAATGTTAGGACTGTCATTACAAGAAGCAGAAAGTGAGAAAAAAGAAAGTTGTAATTTAATGAGTAGAGAAGAGGGCCCTTTAGAACACTGTGTTAAAGAAAGTGTAGATATGTGGTTTGACGAAGCAAATAGATTGATAAAGTATTATAAAAGTAAAAATTCTCAGGGTAAAATAGATAAAATATATCTTTGTGGTGGTGGAGCTAACATAAAAGGACTAGAGAGATATGTTTCAACTAAATTTGATATGAGAGTTAAAATACTTCAAGGAAATAGCAATATAGAATTTAAAAAGAACGTAGATGAAGTAAGTATTTCTGAATACATAAATGCTATTGGAGCCTTAATAAGACTTTAGGTTGGTGATTAATAATGAGAGATTTTAACTTTTTCTCCCATATAGTTCAAGAAAGAAAAAGTGATTCAACAAGAAAATATATAGGGTTAAGTATACTAGGAGTAATTTTATTTATATTTATAGCAAGTTTTACAATAAATTTTGTGAAAATTCATCTTTTGAAAAAGCAAATAAGTACTTATGAAGCTGAAATAAATGCTGTTGATATGAAAGAAAATTTAGCTCAGGCAAAAAAAATTGATTCAGAACACTCTACTTTAGAAAAATATTATACAAATGTAAAAGCGGCTTCAGAACAAATTTGTAGTAATGACTATGTAAATACACAAAGAATAAAAATAATAAATAGTACAGTACCTAATGATGTTATATTTACTCAAATAAGCATAGATAATAAGAATTTAACAATCCAAGCTTTATCCAAAACAAGAAGTGCAATAAGTGATTTACAGTATAATTTAAATAATCTTGGATTTATTGAAAATACATATATAAGTGGTATTGGAGAAAGAGATGCAAAAGGAGAATATTCATTCTCTATAAGTTGTACTCTAAAGGAGGTAGGAAGTAATGAAAATAACTAAAAAAGAAAAGACTTTATTATTTGTCCTAGCTCTTGGAATTCTTGGCTTTGGATATTATAAATTAGTATGGGATTATCAATACAGTGAATTAAAATCTTTAGAGAGTAAAAAACAAAGTACTGAAAAAGAATATGAAGATGATGTGAAAATGGTTCAATCTATGGAACCAAATAAAGAAGAAATAAATATATTTAATACAGAAATCAACAATTTAACATCTAGATTTTATTCAAGTATTGAGCAACCTAATATTATTTTAGAGTTAAATAATTTAATGAATAATACTAATGTTAAGGGAACTATGAGCTTTTCTGAAGTAAAAGCTCTTCCAGTTGTACAAAAGAGTGATAAACAAAGTAATAATGAGAATGGTGAAGAAAATCAAAATCAGATACAAGGTATAGTAAATGATTATAATAATATAGTTGATGATAAAAAACAAGAAACTTCAAGTAAGAAACAAGAAGAGATTTACAACTTAAATCAAATGACTATTTCTTTAAGTGTAAATGGAACTTATGATGATATTATGAATTTTATGAAGGCTCTTGATGAAAATCCTAAGCATATAAATATACTTAATTTTAATTTAAGCGCTCAAACTGATGGGAAAGTTTCAGCTAATATAAATATACAATTAATTGCAATACCAAAGATTGATGCTACAACTGAAGAGTTTACAACAGCTGATGATAAATATGGTAAGGAAAATCCTTTTTCAGGAGCAAGTGTTGCAGGTAGTGGAACACTAGAAAGTCAATTAGAAAATTCAAAAACAAAAAATGATTTTTTAATGACTATTAGACCAATAAACTCAGATTTACCAACTATAGTATTAGGTAAAGCTGAAGATAAAAATAAGACAAGTTATTTAAGTAACGATGAAAATGATGTTACCAATGTAGAAATGTACATAACTGAAAAGGATGGTAAATATTATTATAAATATAAAGTAGGAAGTAAGACATATCCAGCAGATTTTAGTGGAGATGGTGAAGAATTTAAGCCAAATGGAAATGATATAAATTTTGAAATTTTCTCAGAGAAAAGAGGAAATAATGATGATAAATCTGGAGTTAATATAAAAATAGTAAATAGTTCAGATAAAAATGTTAATTTGGTTGTAGATAAGGATGATACATCCAATCCAAGAGTTAACGTAACAACAGAAGGTAAAGTGAAAGTAATAAAAAACTAGAAGAGGTGTGAAGCTTATGGGTATCAAAAAAAGAAAAAGTAAAAAAGGATTTACAGTGATAGAAGCTATAATTAGTTTGGTTTTGTTTACCTTAATAATGATACCCTTAGGAAGCTTTACTTTGACAGCAATTAAAACATCTAGCAAAAGTGCAGAAAAACAACAGGCTATAGACTTAGCACAAAGTACTCTTGAACAGATAAAAGCTTTAAAAGTTGATAAGTTATATAATTTATCAAATTATCCAGATACAAATAAGATAGTTTTGAATAATGGCATAATGATAACTTTGAATAAAGAAAATAATAGTGAAAATAATTTTGATTCATATAAAGTTAATGGTGTTGTTAAGTTTAATAATACAAATAAAAACTTTGAGGTTGAGGGAACTATAACACCAAATTTAAGTGGATATAACAATGATAAGGATGAAAATAATGAAAGTAATAAATTAGATTTTAATTATTGCGTTTATATTGGTAATACTAGTATTACTGTTTACAGAATAATAAATAGAGAGTGGTACAGGTTAAAATATAAACGAATTAACAATTTAAATAATGAGTTGCTTGAATTAACCATAGATAAAAATAGTGATGGAACTGTTGATATTAAATCAACTCATGAGGGAAATGATATCACAGTTAATAATGATAATGTGAAAACTGAAAGTGATATAAATAAAGCTGATTTAGCTAAAGAAAGCAAAGATTCTAAAGTGAAAGTTCTTTTTTATGAAGATGAAAAAAATAAATCTATAAAGTTAAGGGCTTTAAACAGTGATTTAGAAGGAGACTTAAGTATATATGCTTATAAATACAAGGGAAGTGGCGTAAGATATTATGATACTATTGAAGATACAAAGCCACAAGGGATAGTTAAGATCTACAAAAACTATGTTGAAAAGTCTCCTTATGACAATAAGGTAGGGTTATATGATATAAATTTAAATATAAAGTGTGGGAATGAAGAAATATACAACCTTAAAGCTACAGAATTTATAGGAGAGTGATTATATGTTATACATGAAAAAGAAAAAAGGAGCTTCTCTTGCCTATGTAATAGTAGTACTAGCAATAGTTGCAACAATTGGTACAGCAATAGTGTCACTTTCTTTGTCAAATTATAAAGCTATAATAGTTGAATCTAAAAAAACACAAAATTTATATATGTCTGAGTCAGGTTTAGATGAAGTTAAAGTTAAAATAAATGATATGACTGCAGAAGCTGTAGAGGCTGGGAATGATGCAGTTGCAAAGAGTAGTGTGGAGGGTTTAACTTCTGAAAATATAGAGAGTACTCAAAATTCTATATTCAAGAGTGAATACAAAAATTATATTCATGATAATTTTAAGAATCTATTTAAGATTAAAAATGGACAAGTTTTATTTAATACTAAGGGGTTTAAATATGAACAGAATTCTGATTATTATGATATAAGTGTTATTTCAATAAATGGAAAAGAAATTAATTCATATAGTGGGATTAACCAAATAAGTGATCTAGATAAATATTTTGTTTTTGGAGCTTCTGACAACAATGAGATTCTAACTATAAGATTAAACTCAAAATTTAATGTAAAAGACGGAAATAAAACTAAAAATTATAAGGATGTTCAATTGACTTTTAATATAGAGGTACCTGATTATAATGGTGCATATTATACAGAAAAAATACCTGTATATAATATATGGCAACAAGGGTTAGTTGTTGGGGAAAATCTTAATATTAATCAAAATAGTGATTTAAATATAAGTGGAAGTGCTTATGTTTCTGCTAATTATAGTTTTGATGATAATAAATCTTATAAAAATCAAAATCAAAATAAAGTTGCCAGTGGAATTGTAATTTCAGGGGGAAACTTAAATATAGATAATGGAGTTTTGGTGAGCAAGCAAGATATTATCCTTAATGGAGAAAATGGGTCACTTAAAGCTTTAGGTTCAGCAGGAACAAATAATAGTGGAATATATACTCATAATTTAGGTATATATTCTTTTGAAAATATAGATTCAAAGAAGGCTTTTGGAAATAGTGAGTTTTTAAAAGGAAATAGAATAGATTCTAAAGTACCAGTTTATACGATGAATGACTTGATAATGAATGGATTAAATTCTAGTATTAATCTTCAAGATGGATTTTATGGTTTGAATAGTAATAGTTCAAATGAAAATCTAGCAAGTGATAAGCAAAACTCTAGTGCTATAGTAATAAATGCAAAAGATTTAGGCGATGGATCTAATTTAGATATTAAAAATAAAGCAGTAATAATGGGAAGTGCATACATAAATACTTTAGGGGAGAGCTATCAAACAGGTGAATCAGTAGCGGTAAAAGGTAATTATATAGCATATACATATGCTGTAAAAGGAAAAGATGTAAAATTCAAATACTATAATCCACTACAGTTAGTAGAAAGTATAGATGGAGATAGTAGCTTGGATGCTAAGGCGAAATATTTTAAGGAAGCAAGTAAGGCTGTAAATATAAATAGTAAGGGCATTTCTTTGCCAGATTCAGATGATGTAACAAGTGTTGGTGTAACTGTTGAAGGTGATAATGATATAAAAGGAAATAATTTAACTTTAGACAAAGTTCAAGAAATAAGAAGTGATTATATAGATAATTATTTTAGAAAGATTAATTCTATAAATACGGAAAGCATGCTTTCAAAAAATCAAAAGTATGTTAATAAAATTACTAAGAGTAACGATTTAATATATATTGATATAAATAATGGAAGTAATATAGGTGAAAATAGCGATAATAGTCCATTAACAATTGATAAAAATACTGTAACTATAAATAAAGATTGCAATGGAATTATTATAACTGATAAAAATATAAAAATAGATAGTGATATAAGTTTTAAAGGGACTATAATAACTACTGGCAGTTTAGATGTTTTAAATAAGGGAAGAACTAAAAAACAAAATGTGAAAATAACTTATGATGAGGAATATTTGAAAGAATTAGTAGGAGATAATTACGAGGATTTTAAAGGTGTGTTTAGTGGAAATCCAACTTCTACATACTTAGTAGTTAAATCAGAAAAAGATATAAATGATACAACTTTAGATTTAGTAAAGACAAATGATTGGAAAGTAAACTAATGATAAGAGAAAGATGGTGATAAGAGTATGAAACTTAAAACTAAAAGGAAAGGTGTTTCTCTTATAGAGTTAGTTGTTGCTTTGTCATTAATTACTATAATATTAATGATAGTTGGACCTTTCTTTATATCAAACTATAGAAGTTTAAATAAGACAAGCAATCAAATAGATTTTCAAAGAGAAGCAAAGGTAATAATGAATTATTTTACTGATTCAGCTATGGAAGCTTCAAAGATTTTAGCGATTAATTTAAATAATAGTAAGGAAAATATAGACTTAGCGGAAAATAGTACAGCGGAATCTATAGGAAATGGTGATGCTATATCAATAACATTTGATAATGATGATATAAAGGATAATATAGAAACAAGATTTAGGTTAGATGATGAAATTTTATATTATAAAAAGGATGATAATAAAGAAGTTCAAATAGGACAATTTATTAAGAAAATGAGTTTTAATGCTATGCCTAGTGGAACAAATTTTGAGAATGCTAGTTCAATAGAAGTAAAAATAGAGTTTGATACTAATAATGCTACTCCATATGAGATTAGTAACATATTAACCTTTAGAAATAAAAAATAGATGTTTGGAGGTGAAATAGTTGATTAAGTTAGTTGATAATAGAAAAAATATTTTAATATTTATATTTGTAATAGGACTAATAAGCTTAGTAGGTCTAAATGTATTGGCATATCAAGTACCTTATATGTCAATAAATACTAGTACTACGGATTACATAATAAATAATGGTGAAGAAGTAAGTGTAACTTATACAGTTCAACCTCAAGACTTAGACCCAAGTTATTTTGGATATAGTAATAGAGAACAGCCTAATAGTATAGAAAGTCTTAATTATGCAATATTAGACTTAAATGTTCCAGATGGAATGCAAGTAAATGGGATAGAATGGAAGCAAAATGGAGTAAGTAAAAATATTGATGTAAATGGGCTTGACTTAACTTCAATTAAATTGCCTAGTATACAATATGAGTCTATTGGAAGTTGGAAGTGGAGTTGGCATTGGTATTGGAATGGATATTTTAGAGCAAACCCAATTGAAATAACTATAAAATATATTGGTAACAATTTAAGTAATGATGCTATCAAGGAATATTCAGTTGATGGAAGCATAAAAGTAGATTGGGAACGCGCAGGAGATTTACCTACTGTTAGATTTAGTGTTAATAAGGAGTTAAGTGTAAATATATCAGTAAGTGATTCAAGAGGAAATTTGGGAAAACCATATAATACGATAAATGATAAAGAAAATAAGCTTTATTATGAAGATTTAACTCAAGACAATACTTTAATAGGAAGAGGACTAGCTAATTTTAAAGTTTCAGGAATCGCAAAGGATAGAGATAGTAATTACTATTTAAAATATAGGTTTATTAAAAAAGGACAAGGTGATAATCCAGAGTGGCAAAATATATTATTAAATACAGATGTAATTAATGCTGATATAGATTATGATAATCCTAATAATTTAACCTTTAGATCATATGACGTTAACCATTTACCTACTTTAAGTGGAAATAGTCAATGGTCTGATCCAAATCTAGTATTTAAAAATCCATCAAGTAATATTAAGTATTTACCTACAAATGTTGCTAATAGTAAAAATCAGTATGGACATTTAAGTAGCTATGTTGATAGTGATGGAAGATTAAAATATAAATGGGTACCTAATATGGCCTTTTACAATAGTATGATGATTGGTGGAGAATATAAAGAGGCTGCAAAGTATTGGGGTTATATAAAACCTAAAAAAACTGGATGGTATAAGCTCGGTATATTATCCGATGATGGTGCAAAGGGTACTATTACTGCAGATGGAAAGGCTTATGCATTTTCAAAAGATGGTTTTTATCCACATGGAGTACAATACTTTTCTAATAGAGATGCTAACCCAATATATTTAAGCTCAGATGAGTATTATCCAATATCATTAGAGTACTTTAACTGGGGAGGTGGAGGAGCCTTCAAAGTAGGTTATGAGTATAGTACTAATAAAGATTATGGATATGGGTATAGAGAATATATGGGTGAAAATGGGTCAGCATTTACTTTTTATCCTTCAAAAAGTAAAGAACCAGGAGAAAATGCTGATGGTATATTTACTGGAGGAAAAGATGGAATACCATTCCCATCAGAAGAAGGAAGTTATTACATAGAATATAGAATAGTATCTATAGGAAAAAAGGATACATCAAATCAAAAGGTATTAAAAGAAGGAAAATATGGATATTTTAATGTTGAAAATAGGTTTATAACTAATATTAGCTTAGATAGTAGTGAAAAATTAGTTCAAGGGAAAAAGTATGATCTAAAATATACATTAAAGCCTAAACCTATTGCGACTAAAGATATAAGCAATGGATCAGAAGAAAAATTGCCGGATACTATAATATTGACTGACATTGAGATAAATGGAATGTTGCCACCTGGAATTAAGTTTGTTTCAAGAAATAATAGCAATCTAAATGAGAATTCAAATCGCTATTATACTATAGAAAAATCAGGAGATGAAACACCGAAGGGTACTAATTTTACGGTTAAATTTAATAATGACTTGGTTTATACATTGGATAGAAATGATATGATGTATAAAGCTCAAAATATAGAAATACCAGTTAAAATACAGATTGGTAGAATTGGACAATTTATTTTTGATGGAAATGATAATAGGATTACATATAAGTATTCAGGAAAAGATATGGCAACAATAACTCAGTATTTTCCAACAATAAATATAAATGCTATAAGTAGTTCAAAAATAATTCAGATGGGAATTTTAGATTCTGCAGCAAAGCCAAGTAATATTGGAAATATAAATGATGTTAGTAATGTAGTAAATGGAATTCCAAGCAAAGTAGCGTTAAGTGTAAAGGTAAATTCTCCTGGCACTATTATTGATGTTTCTTTAAATCAAAATTATTTAAGATCGGGAAATAGAAATATATCTGTAAGTAAATATAAAATAATAAATGATAATATTGACTTTATTAATTCAGAAACTGCAGAATTTAGTTTAAATAATAATGTCATAGCTATACAAGATAAAGATGGATTTAAATTAGAAGAAAATAATGATTATTTGATTGTTATAAATGTTACTCCAGATATACCTGATGGTGGACAATTAAAACTAGAAGGAACGATTGATGGAGGTAGTGATACTAATAAACATTACGCAATTCTTCAACCGACAGAAATGCCTGATGTATTTTAGAAAATAAAGATGGATAAGATTATACTTAAAATATAATCTTATCCTTTTTATTTAAGATGAAAATGTTAATAAAAAAAGAATAAAATGCAATTTAACAATCATTAAATATTAAAGCGAGAATTTAAACTTGCAAAAATACGCTTTTAAAATTAATTTATTGCATTTTGTTGACAAGCCTTCTTTCATAGATTATAATTAATAAAAATTAAACAAAACGGAATAGAAATAAACTCGTATAAGCTTTGAATAAGGCAAGGCGTTTCTACCGGAGACCTTAAATTTCCGTCTATGAGTGAATTTGATATACTATAGGTGTACTATAGGCATATTAACTTCACTTTGAGGTTAGTATGCTTTTTTTTGAATATAAAATTTCATTAAGAATGTATATTGCAAGTTTGCTTTCAAAAATAGTAGGGATTTAAAAGGGTAGAATTACAGAAAAATACTTAATTGTACATAAATAACTTTAAGATAGTGTGTGGAGGCGATAGTATGGCAAGAATATTAAAAACAGCATATACATTTGACGATGTATTATTAGTACCAAACAAATCAGAGGTCCTACCTAATGAGGTTTCTTTAAAAACTCAATTAACTAAAAAAATCCAATTAAACATTCCATTAATGAGTGCAAGTATGGATACAGTTACTGAATCTAAAATGGCAATAGCTATGGCTAGAGAAGGTGGAATAGGAATAGTCCATAAAAACATGACAATTGAAGATCAAGCAAGAGAAGTTGATAGAGTAAAAAGACAAGAAAATGGAGTAATAACAGATCCAATATTCTTATCAGAAGATCACACAGTAAGAGAAGCATTAGATTTAATGGCTCAATACAGAATTTCAGGAGTTCCTGTAACAAGAGAAGAAAAACTAGTTGGAATCATAACAAACAGAGATATAGTATTTGAAACAAACTATGATAAAAAGGTTTCAGAAGTTATGACTAAGAGTCCATTAGTTACTGCTAAAGAAGGAACTACTTTAGTTGAAGCTTTAGAAATATTAAAGCAACATAAAATAGAAAAACTTCCTTTAGTTGATGATGAAAATAACTTAAAGGGACTTATCACTATAAAAGATATAGAAAAAGCTAAAGCTTTCCCAAATGCGGCTAAGGATGAAAAAGGAAGACTTTTATGTGGAGCTTCAATCGGAGTAACTGCTGATATGATGGAAAGAGTAGACGCAGTAGTTAAAGCTAATGTTGATGTTATAGTTTTAGATACAGCTCACGGTCATTCAAAAGGAGTTATTGAAGGCGTTAAGAAAATAAAAGCTAAATATCCAGAACTTCAAGTAATAGCTGGTAACATAGCAACAGCAGAGGCCGTAAGAGACTTAGCAGAGGCTGGAGCAGACTGTGTTAAGGTTGGTATAGGACCAGGATCAATCTGTACTACAAGAATAGTTGCTGGGGTTGGAGTTCCTCAATTAACAGCAGTTATGGATTGTGCTGAAGAGGGTAAAAAATTAGGAATACCAGTAATAGCTGACGGTGGATTAAAATATTCAGGAGATATAGTTAAAGCTTTAGCAGCAGGAGCTTGTGCAGCTATGATGGGTTCAATCTTTGCGGGATGTGAAGAAGCACCAGGAGCTATAGAAATATACCAAGGTAGAAGCTATAAAGTTTATAGAGGAATGGGTTCACTTGGAGCTATGGAAAAAGGATCAAGCGATAGATACTTCCAAAATGGTACTAAGAAGTTCGTTCCAGAAGGTGTAGAAGGAAGAATAGCTTATAAAGGACATTTAGCAGAGACTATATATCAATTAATAGGTGGAATAAAATCAGGTATGGGTTACTTAGGAGCACCAACTTTAGAAAATCTATATGAAAATGCTAACTTTGTTGTTCAAACTTCAGCAGGATTTAGAGAGAGTCATCCTCATGATATAAATATAACTAAAGAAGCACCAAATTATAGCGTTAATCAATAATAAAAAGACTAGAAAATCCAACAAAATGTTAGAATAAATACATTGAAAGTTTTAACATTTTGTTGCAATATATTATATAAGATGAACGGAAAAATAAAGTTGTGGAGGAAAGCAAATGAGAGATTTAGTTTTAGTTGTCGACTTTGGTGGACAGTATAATCAGTTAATAGCAAGAAGAGTTAGAGAATGTGGAGTTTATTGTGAAATAATTCCTTATACATATAGCATAGAAAAAATAAAAGAGAAAAATCCAAAGGGAATAATCTTTACAGGTGGACCAAACTCAGTTTATGGAGAAAATACTCCTACATTAGATAAAGAAATATTCAACTTAAATGTTCCGATATTAGGAATATGTTATGGAGATCAATTAATGGCACACCTTCTAGGTGGAAAAGTTGCAACTGCTCCTGTAAGAGAATATGGAAAAACTAATGTAACTTTAGATAATTCATCAAAATTATTTGAAGGAATAGAAGAAAATGAAACTTGTTGGATGAGTCATACTGACTATATCGCAGAAGCACCAGAAGGATTTAAAATCATAGCTCATACAGATGTATGTCCAGTAGCAGCTATGGAAAATGAAGAAAGAAAACTTTATGGAGTTCAATTCCACCCAGAAGTTGAGCATACTCCATTTGGTCAAAATATGATGAGAAACTTCCTTTACAATATATGTGGATTAGAAAATTCTTGGTCAATGGCTTCTTTTGCTGAAGAGAAAATTGCTGAGATAAAAAGAGTAGTTGGAGATCAAAAGTTAATATGTGCATTATCAGGTGGAGTTGATTCATCAGTTGCCGCTGTTATGGTTCACAAGGCTGTTGGAAAGCAATTAACTTGTATCTTCGTTGATCACGGTTTATTAAGAAAAGATGAGGGAGATCAAGTAGAAAAAATCTTTAAAGAAGGTTTTGATATGAACCTTATCAGAGTTAATGCTCAAGATAGATTCTTAGGTAAATTAAAAGGAGTTTCAGATCCAGAAACTAAGAGAAAGATAATCGGAGAAGAGTTCATAAGAGTATTCGAAGAAGAAGCTAATAAATTAGGTGATATCAAATTCTTAGTTCAAGGAACTATATATCCAGACGTTGTTGAAAGTGGAACAGACACTTCAGCGGTAATTAAGAGTCACCACAATGTTGGAGGACTTCCAGAAGATATGGAATTCTCATTAATAGAACCATTAAGAGAATTATTTAAAGATGAAGTAAGAGCTGTAGGTGAAGAGTTAGGAATTCCTCATCATTTAGTATGGAGACAGCCATTCCCAGGACCAGGTCTAGCTATAAGAGTATTAGGTGAGGTTACTGAGGATAAATTAGAAGTTGTTAGAGAAGCAGATGCTATATTCAGAGAGGAAATAGCTTTAGCAGGCCTTGAAAGTGAAATATGGCAATACTTTGCAGTATTACCTAATATCCAATCTGTTGGAGTTATGGGTGACGAAAGAACTTACTGCCATACTGTAGGATTAAGAGCAGTTACATCATCAGATGGAATGACTTCAAACTGGGCTCATATACCATATGAAGTAATAGATAAGGTATCAAGAAGAATAGTAAATGAAGTTAAAGGAGTTAACAGAATTGTCTACGATGTAACTTCAAAACCACCAGCAACTATTGAGTGGGAATAAAAAATAAGCATCCAATTAATCATTAAATATATAAATTTTATTACTGATTAAATAGGCAATCAAAATTGATTGCCTATTTATTTGTGAGTAGATTCACAATTGCTTGTGATTAATAAAAAGTGTAATTATTAAAGATAAATGTGGATTAATTAAATTTATAAATTCTGTGGATAATATTTGGTTTTATATAAATAACTAATTAATCATTTGTAATTGTGTATAAATAAAAAAAGTAGCAATGAATTTTCATAGCTACTTTTTGTTTATATAAATATTTTATTTTACTGATTTTTTTTGGATTGCTTGGAATAAAGCAATTACTCCTATTGCTAATATCATTAAAACAATGAATACTGAGAATCCTTGTGAATATCCAGCAAATCCTGATTTATTTAAGAATGATGCCATTACAGGAGGTATTAAGAAGCCACCTAAAGCACCTAATCCACCAATCCATCCTGAAGCTCCACCCATTGCTTCTGGAACTGCATTAGGAACGATTTTGAATACTGCTGCATTTGCTATACCCATACCAACAGCAAGTAGTATTATACCTATTATTGCTAAAGTCATAGTTGAAGCAAATGTCATACAAATTGCACCAACAAGTGCTATTCCTAGAGAAATTATAGTTGTTATTTCTCCACCATTTTTATCAGCAAGTTTTCCACCATATACTCTAGTTAATGAAGTTAAGATAGAATAAAAGGCTGTTAAAAGACCTGCTATTTTTATGTTTAATCCGAAATAAGTCATCCAGTAGTTAGGGAACCATCCTGTTAATGCTAAGAAACCACCGAAAGTTGTAAAGTATATAAATACTAACGCCCAAGTTTTCCATGATTTAGCTGATATTAAAAGTGTTTCACTCGCTTTTCCTTTAGGGAATAATTCTTGACCATATTCTTTTGAAGCTATTTCTTTAGCTTCGTCTTTACTAATTCCTTTATCAAGAAGTTGGAAGTACCAAGCATTTTGACCTATCTTTATGTAAATTATTGTTCCAACTATTAAGAATATTAACCAAGCTAAGTAAGAACCAGGTAGTCCTAATAGAGGAAGTGCTAAGTTTGGAATTAATAATGCAAATATTCCAGGTGCTAAGTTACCAATACCACCATACATTCCTAAAGCTACACCTTGCTTGCTTTTTGGGAACCAGTATGATACTTGACTGACACCAACTGAGAATGTTGCTATACCACATCCTGATAATAGTCCAAGTGCAAATAATAAGTAATAATATTGATTTAAGTTATCACTGAAGAAGGCTAAAACTACGTATAAACCACCCATACCTATGATTGATAAAAGTAGTAAAACAATAAGTGGCTTTCTTCCTCCAGTTGTATCAACCCATGCTGAGAAAGGTATTCTAAGCAAAGAACCTGATAGGTTTGGGGCTGCTATAAGTAATGCTAATAATACCGGATTAAGGTTTACAAAAGCTTCTTTAAATACCGCAGAAGTTGGTCCATAAAGAGAAACTGCTGCGAATCCTATGAAGAAACCTAATGTAGCACCTATTAATCCACGATTTGGATTACCTTTTAGGTTTAAGTTTTTCATTTCATTCACTCCATTTTTTTAATTTGTTAATTTTTTAACTCTAAAATGTATAATATATCAAATTTAATTGCCATAAGATTATAACATTAAAAAGAAATATAAACTGTAACTTTTATCACGAATAAAAAGTAATAAATTATTTACAAGAGTAAATTATTAAAACTTCATAGTATATTTATTATTATCTATAAAATTAATAATTTGGCATATACACTTCATATACTTAGAGTAAATCATAATTGCAATTAAGATTTATTTATTGAAAGGAATAAATTTAATGTAAAAATATTTGTAATAAGAAAATTTATTTCCAATATTGCAAAAATATCGGAAATAAATTAAAATACAAATAATACAATTTCGAAAGACGGGTGTATTTCTGAGATATACACCAATTATTTTAATAATATATCTAGATATAGCTCTTAAATTTATTAATTTATTAATAAAAATACCTATTTACAAAGCAAAATCTAAGTTATATAATTTTAATATGAAAATAAAGTAAAATATGGAATAAAATTTTATTTTAGAAAATTACAGAAAATGTATGTATTGTAACATTAATTTAATATGGGGCATTGGAAAATTGTTACATACTAGCAATAAATATATTATAAGGGGGCAAAATTAATGAAAAGAAAATTAGTTACATTATTAACAGCTGGGTTAGCTACTTCAATGTTATTTGTAGCATGTGGAGGCGGAGCAGAAAAGCCAGCAGAGGGAAATAATGGTGGTTCAGCTTCAGGAGACTCAAGTTCAAGCGGGGAAAATAGGGATTTATCTAAGCCAGAGAGAATTGCAGCAGAAAATCCATCAGCTGTTCCAGAGACTGCTAAAAATAGAACTGATACATTAATAGTTGGAACAACAGATCCAAAGGGAGAGTTTGTACCCGTATATGGTTCTACAACTTATGATGGATGGGTTAATAATTTAATATTTGATGGATTAATTACAAATAATGAAAAAGGAGAACCTGTTCCAAATGTAGCAGAAAGTTATGAAATTTCTGAAGATGGAAAAACTTATACTTTTAAATTAAACCAAGGTATTAAGTTTACCAATGGAGAAGAGCTAAAAGCTAAGGATGTTGCCTTTACATTTACTACTATCTGTGACCCAGGATATGATGGTCCAAGAATGGATGCTGTAAGTAACTTAGTTGGTTACGAAGAGTATAACAAAGGTGATGCTACAAGTGTTGAGGGAATAAAAGTTGTTGATGATTATACAATAGAATTTACTAATAAGGAAGTAGATGCTCAAGGTATTTGGAATTATGCTTATGGAATTATGCCGGAAAGTGTTTATGGATTTGAAAAAGGAAACTTCCAAGCGGTTAAGGATAAATTATTACAACCAGTTGGTTCAGGAGCTTATAAGTTTGTTCACTTTAAACCAGGACAAGAAGTTAAATTTGAGAAGAATCCAGATTACTGGAAAGGTGAACCAAAAATTCCTTACATCGTAATGAAGGTTACAAATGCACAAACATTATTACAAGAGTTAATGGCTGGAACAGTTGATATAGATAGAGTTGGTGCTAAACCAGAAAATATAGATCCATTAAAACAAGCTGGGTTCTTAAATATGGATTTATATATGCAAAATGGATATGGATATATGGGAATGAATTATGGTAGCGATAAAGTTAAAGATCCTAAAGTAAGACAAGCATTGGTTTATGGATTAAATAGAGAAGGATTTATGCAATCTTATTATCAAGGATATGGCCAAGTTTATAATTCACACATACTTCCAACTTCATGGGCATATAACCCAGATGTACCTAAGTATGAGTACAATCCAGAAAAAGCTAATCAATTACTTGATGAAGCTGGATGGAAAGATACAAATGGAAATGGTACAAGAGATAAGGATGGAGTTGAATTAGAACTTCAATGGTTAACTTATACAGATTCTCAATACGTTGATGCTTTAATTCCAATAGTTCAACAATCATGGGAGCAAATTGGTGTTAAGGTTACTCCAGAATTAATGGAATTTGGAACAATGCTAGATAAGGTTGATAAGAGAGAATATGACATATTCAATGCAGCTTGGAACCTTTCAATAGACCCAGATCCATCAGGAATATTCGCAATTGAGCAAGATGTACCAGGCGGATTTAATAATGTTGGTTGGAGAGATGAAGAAGCAGATGCTTTATTAAAGAAAGGTAAAGGAACAACTAATCAAGATGAAAGAAAGAAAGCTTATGCTGAATGGCAATTAAAATTCTCTGAAGATGTACCATATATCCTTTTAGGAAATGCACAAGAAATGTTTGCATCAAGTGCAAGAGTTAAGGGGTATCAGCCTTCAACTTATATTGATTGGACTCATGATGTTCATAAATTAGAGTTAGTAAATGAATAAAAATAAAATAAATTAAGAATTAGCCTGGACAAAAAATCCAGGCTAATTTTGAAAAATGGGGGGAACAGCAAGATGCTACAGTATATTACTAGAAGAATACTTTTAATAATTCCAACTATTGTTGGAGTATCATTAGTACTTTTCTTTATATTTGCTATGGCTCCAGGTGATGCTATTACAGCAAATATGGATCCAAATATGAGTGTCGAAACTAAACAAGCAATAAGAGAAAAATATCATTTAGATGAGCCAAAAACAACACAGTATATGTATTGGTTAAAAGGTGTTGTAACAGAGGGATCATTGGGAGAGTCATTTTATTATAAGAGACCAGTTGCTGATGTAATGAAGGATTTTATACCAAATTCATTTATTTTGGGGGCTGCATCCTTGATTTTGGGATTAATAATCGCAGTGCCAATAGGAATTGTTTCAGCAACTAAGCAATATTCCTTTTTTGATAAATTCTTTACGGTATTTGCCCTTATGGGAATATCAATGCCATCCTTTTTCTTTGGACTTATATTAATAAAATATTTGGGGGTTGAACTCAATCTGTTTCCAATATCAGGTATGACTACTCCTGGAAGTGCATATACAGGAATGCAATATGTTTTAGATGTATTAAAACATATGATTTTACCACTTATAGTTTTAACACTTGGAAGTGTAGGTGGATGGATGAGATACACAAGATCAAGTATGCTTGAGGTAGTTAGACAAGACTACATAAGAACTGCTAGGGCGAAAGGATTAAAAGAGAAGGTTGTTATATACAAACATGCTTTAAGAAATGCTCTAATACCAGTTATAACATTATTAGGAATGTCAATTCCAGGGTTATTCTCAGGTGCTACATTAACAGAAAAAATCTTTAACTGGCCAGGTATAGGTCCAGTACAGTTAAGTGCAGTAAATAACAGAGATTATTACCTACTTATGGGTATAAACCTTACTTTAGCAATCTTAGTTTTAATAGGAAACTTGCTTGCTGATATTATATACGCATTTGTAGATCCAAGAATAAGGCTGAAGTAGGAGGTGCTTTTTAGATGCAAACAGAATTAAATAAAAAAGTTAAAATAAAAAAAGAAAAAATAGAAAGCCCTTGGACTGTAGCTTTTAAAAGATTAAAGAAGAATAAGTTAGCTTTAAGTGGATTATTCATACTTTTAATTTTAGTTGCAATTGCAATATTTGGGCCAATGTTATATCCACATGATCATTTAACAATAGATTTATTAAAAACTAATCAGCCTCCTTCAGCTCAGCATTGGCTAGGAACTGATGGATCTGGAAGAGATGTGTTAGCTAGACTTATGTATGGAGGTAGATATTCACTTTCAATAGGTATAGTTGCAGTAGGTATTTCTATAGTTATAGGAACAACTTTGGGGATATTAGCCGGATATTATGGTGGATTTATAGATAGTTTAATAATGAGAATTGTTGACGTATTTATGTGTTTCCCATTCTTATCATTATTAATAATGGTATCTGCTATAATGTCAGATTTAAAAATACCACCAGAATACAGAATTTTCGTAGTTATGTTTATTATAGGGGCTTTAAGTTGGACCAGTACTTGTCGTATGGTTAGAGGTATGGTTTTATCACTTAGAGAACAAGAGTTTATGCAAGCTGCAGAGGCTTTAGGTCTTTCAGATGCTAGAAAAATGTTCTTACACTTATTACCTAATACATTAGCTGTAATTATAGTTTCAGCTACATTAGGAATTGGGGGAGCAATCTTAACAGAATCATCTCTAAGCTTCTTAGGACTCGGAGTTACACCGCCTACACCAACATGGGGAAATATGATACAGACAGCTCAAGATTATTACACATTAACTAATAGATGGTGGTTATGGATACCACCAGGAATATGTATATTCTTAACGGTTATATCTATAAACATTTTTGGAGACGGATTAAGAGATGCTCTAGATCCTAAGCTAAAGGTTTAAGGGGGAGAGTATAATGGGAAAAACATTAGTAGAATTTAAAAATCTTGAAACTCACTTTCATACTGGTGAGGGAATAGTTAAAGCTGTAAATAATGTTAGTTTTAAAATAAAAGAAGGAGAGACAGTTTGTGTAGTTGGAGAATCTGGTTGTGGAAAATCTGTTACTGCCATGTCTCTTATGAGATTAATACCTAGCCCTCCAGGAAAAATAGTTGGAGGAGAAATCTTCTTTGATGGAAGAGATGTTCTTAAATTTACAGAAGAAGAACTTATGGCGATGAGGGGTAATGATATATCAGTTATTTTCCAAGAGCCTATGACATCATTAAATCCAGTATTTAAAATAGGAGATCAAATCTGTGAGGCTATAATTCTTCACCAGCACTTATCAAAGGAAGAAGCTGAGAAGAAAGCTATAGAAGTTTTAAAAATAATAGGTATAGCTAGAGCAGAAGAAATAATGAAATCTTACCCTCATGAGTTATCAGGAGGAATGAGACAAAGAATTATGATTGCAATGGCAGTTTGTTGTAATCCGAAGCTTTTAATAGCAGATGAGCCTACAACAGCACTTGATGTTACAATCCAAGCTCAGATTCTAGACCTTATGAGAGATATTAAAGAGAAATTAAATACTTCCATATTATTAATAACACATGACTTAGGTGTCGTTGCTGAGATGGCTGACTATGTTGTGGTAATGTATGCTGGTAAGGTTATTGAGGAAGCTCCAGTTATAGAGCTGTTTAAAAATCCTCTTCATCCATATACTCAAGGATTACTTAAATCTAAGCCAGCAGTTAATGGTACAGAAACTAGACTTTATTCAATACCTGGACAAGTTCCTAATCCAGTAGGTATGCCTGACAATTGTTACTTTAATGAGAGATGTGATAGATGTATAAAGAAATGTACAGAGACTCAACCAACTCTTATTGATGTAGGAAACAGACACAAGGTTTCATGCTGGTTATATAAGGAGGGAAAGTAGATGCAAGATAATACAGTTTTAAAAGTTGAAAATTTAAAAAAATACTTTCCAATTAAAGCAGGAGTCTTTTCTAAGACTGTTGGACACGTAAAAGCTGTTGATGGAGTAAGTTTTACTATAAATAAGGGTGAAACTTTAGGACTAGTTGGAGAATCAGGTTGTGGAAAATCAACAACAGGAAGAGCAATTTTAAGATTGTTTGAAAAAACTGATGGAAATGTATATTTTGAAGGAAAAGATATATTTGAACTTAAAAAGAAAGAATTAAGAGAATTAAGACCTAAGATGCAGATGATATTCCAAGATCCATACTCATCTCTGAATCCAAGATTACCAGTAGATTCTTTAGTTGGTGAAGCTCTTTTAAGTCATAAATTATGTAGTAAAGAAGAGCTTCCAGAGAGAGTAGCTCAGACTATAGAGAGATGTGGACTTGCTAGATATCATATGAAAAGATATCCACATGAATTCTCAGGTGGACAAAGACAAAGAATAGGTATAGCAAGAGCTTTAGTTTTAAATCCAAGTTTTATAGTTGCAGATGAGCCAGTTTCAGCTCTTGATGTTTCTATACAATCACAAATAGTAAATTTAATGATGGATTTACAGGAAGAGATGGGATTCTCATATCTTTTCATATCTCATGATTTAAGTATAGTAAAACATATTTGTCATAAGATAGGTGTAATGTACTTAGGAAGCTTAGTTGAATTAGCACCAAAAAATGAGCTTTATGAAAATCCTCTACATCCATATACAAAGGCACTTTTATCAGCAGTTCCAATACCAGATCCAACATTAAAAAGAGATAGAATAATATTAAAAGGTGATATTCCTTCACCAGCTAATCCACCAAGTGGATGTAAGTTCCATACTAGATGTCCATATGCTATGGATAAATGTAAGAAGGAAGCGCCAGAATACAAATGCGTTGGAAAAGACCATTTTGTTGCATGTCATTTAGTTTAATTTTAATTAAATGTAAGCAATATGTATTAAAATGTAAAAAATGAATTAAAAATTTAAATTTGTATAGTGTAGGGGATTGAATTCTCCTACACTATAACTATATATGATAAAATTTCATCAAATGTATAAAAAGTTCTATATTGTATTGTAATACATAAATAAGAAATGATAAAATATTAACGTGTGGTAAACGGAGGGAATTAAGTTTGTTTTGGTTTAAAGACGAAATAACTAGAAGAAAAGAAAAAGAAGAATACGAGAAATTAATGGAAGAGGTTAAAAATAAAGAAAAGCCAAACTTTAAAGATTTGGTTGCTATAATGATAGCGCAATACGCAATAATACTTCCAATGGTTTTTGGAGGGTTAATTATTTTTGCGATTATATTATATATATTAATGGCGTGGTTAAAATAAATTTATAAACGCTAATGGAGGTAGTAATAATGAAAAAAGGATTAGTTGTTGATTTATCAAAAGCAGCTCCATATTTAAAATCTCACGAAGTTGCTTACATGCAAGAAACTATAAACCAAGCACATGACAAACTACATAATGGAACAGGTGCAGGTAATGACTTTTTAGGATGGGTTGACCTACCTGTTAATTATGATAAAGATGAATTTGCTAGAATAAAAGAAGCTGCTAAAAAAATACAAAGCGATTCAGATGTTTTAGTTGTTATAGGAATTGGTGGTTCTTACCTAGGAGCAAGAGCTGCTATAGAAATGTTAACTAACAACTTTTATAATTCAATGTCAAAAGATAAGAGAAAAACTCCTGCTATATTCTATGCAGGAAATAACATAAGCTCAAGCTATATGGCTGACTTATTAAAAGCTATCGATGGATTAGATGTAAGCTTAAACGTTATATCTAAATCAGGTACTACTACAGAGCCTGCTATAGCTTTCAGAATATTAAAAGACTACATGGAAAAGAAATACGGAAAAGAAGAAGCTACTAAGAGAATATATGCTACAACAGATGCTAAAAAAGGTGCTTTAAAAACTTTAGCTGATGCTGAAGGATATGAAACTTTCGTAATTCCAGATGATGTTGGAGGAAGATTCTCAGTATTAACAGCGGTTGGATTATTACCAATAGCTGCTGCTGGAATAAACATCGACGAAATGATGGAAGGTGCTGCTGACGCTAGAGAAGAATACGCTAATCCTTCATTAGCTGATAATGAATGTTATAAATATGCAGCCGCTAGAAATGCTTTATACAATAAAGGTAAAGCAATTGAAATATTAGTTAACTATGAGCCAGCTGTTCACTACTTCAATGAATGGTGGAAACAATTATACGGAGAATCAGAAGGAAAAGACAACAAAGGATTATTCCCAGCTGCTGTTGATTTCTCAACTGATTTACACTCAATGGGACAATACATTCAAGAAGGTAGAAGAGACATCTTCGAAACAGTTATTAATGTAGGAACTCCAAGAGAAGAAATAACAATAGAAGCTAACGATGAAAACATAGATGGATTAAACTTCTTAGCTGGAAAAACTATGGACTATGTTAACAAGCAAGCATTCAGAGGAACTTTACTTGCTCACAATGATGGAGATGTTCCAAACATAGTTGTAAATGTTCCAGAGTTAACTCCATACTACTTCGGAAGATTAGTTTACTTCTTCGAAAAAGCTTGTGGAATCAGTGGATATGTTTTAGGAATAAATCCATTCGATCAACCAGGTGTTGAAGCTTACAAGAGAAACATGTTTGCTTTACTTGGAAAACCAGGTTTTGAAGACTTAAAAGCTGAGTTAGAAGAAAGATTAAAATAATATAAATTTAAAATAAAAAAGAAGCTCTTTTTAGAGCTTCTTTTTTATTTTAAAGGTATAATTTTATTAATAGTTTAAATTAAATTTTAGAATTAATATTTATAAATGTAATGGAGAATATATTAGGGGGAGGCGTATAAACATGAAAATAGTTGTTGATGGTGATGGTTGCGCAGGAAGAGAAATAATTGAAAAAGTCGCTAAAGAAAATTCAATAAAGATTTTAATATATTGTACAATAAATCACATGATAAGATCTGATTATTCAGAGGTTAAAATCGTTGATGATGGATTCCAGAGTGTAGATATGTATGTTGCTAACGCTACAGAAAAAAATGATATTGTGGTAACTCAAGATTATGGAGTGGCAGCTATGGCTTTGGGAAAGGGAGCGTTAGCTATTAGTCCGAGAGGATATATTTATGATAATAATAATATTGATAGGTTGCTTTTTGAAAGACACTTAAGTCAAAAAAATAGAAGAGCTGGTGGAAGAACAAAAGGAAATCATAAAAGAAGCAAAGAAGATGATGAGAGATTATACTATAATCTTAAAAAGCTTATAGAAAAAACAAACTAAGCTTAATGATAGGTTGGTAAAAAATTATTATTTTATATCTAAAAATCAATACTACTTTAAAAGAGAGGCTTTTACAAAATTATTGAGTTACAAAAATAAAGAAATCTCAGAATAGCTGAGATTTCTTTAATGGTTTGATTATATGGATATAATAAAATTAGGAGATTTACAGTGTTAAGTAACACTAGCTATAGTATATCCAGTTTAAAGTTTTTTTATACACCTTATAAAAGAGAAAAAAATGTAGAAATAGAGTATTTTATAACAAGAAAAATAGAAAATATTTACATAAAAACGGAAGTATAATATAATTTATTTATCTAGAATGTTTCGGGTTTTAGGGGGAGTGATTATGGGAGAATTGCTTTTAGAGTTAGATGAAAGGGATATAATAGAAGATAATAGTCCGGTTAACATAAAGATAATCAATAACACTGATGATAATTTGAAGTATAAAATATTAACAGGAAAGGATGGAATTTGGGAAACTTTAAGAGAATTTGAAAAGGAAAATAAATTTGTTTGGACTCCTAAGGATGTTGGGGAATATATGCTAATGGTCCAAGGGAAAAAAGATAAGTCAAATAAACCTTTTGATTATAAAGTTACTCAGAGTGTGAATGTGAATAAAAAAGGTGATGGACTTCATAATGAGATAAATGTAGAAGAAAAAAAAGATGAGAAACTAATAAAAGGAATTTACCTAAACAAAGATGTTTTTAATGTTGGGGAAAAGACTGTTTTAAAAGTTGATAGCACTAATGAAGATATTATGTACAGATATTTTATAAGTGGAAAGAACGGATGGCAGCTTATAAAAGATTATACTTTAGAAAATAAATTAAACTACACTATTAATGAAAGTGGACAGTTTGAATTTTTAATAGAATGCAAAAGACCTAGCTCAACTAATACAGCAGATGATTATGCGACAGTTATGTTCACAGCCAAAGAGTTTATAAAACCTGAAATAATTAATTTCGTTAATTTAAGTGAGAACTTATTAGTAAATTCAGATCTTACATTCCAAGTAGAAGCAAATTTTGAAGATGAAAGAACGGCATTATATAAATTTATAAAGATATCACCAGATGGAAGTAGAACTTGCATTCAAGATTTCTCATCAAGACGTATTGTAACATTTAGAGAATTTAAAGAAGGAAAATATAAGCTTCTATGTTTAATAAGAGACATGTATTCTAATAGAGAGTTTGACGATAGAGCCGTAATGGTTTATGACATAAAACCGTACGAACCTCTTCAATTAAGGAATTTCACTACAGATTTAAGTTCACCGCAGGTTAAAGGTGAAACAATATCAATAAAAGCTATTGTGGATGGAGGAAGTGATGTTCTTTATAGATTTAAAATAGATGGAGAAATATCAGAAGATTCAGGGTATACAAGAAATAGCACTTTTAAATGGAATGCTAAAAAAGAAGGTAATTATAGAATAACTCTTTGGGCAAAGGACGATTCATTTATTGGAGATTATGAAATAGAATCAAAACTAGATTATAAAATAGATAAAAAGGTTGCAAAACCAATAAAGATAACTGAATTGATTTTTGATAGGGATAAAACTCCTATTATAAATGAAGTTATAAAACTTAGAGTTAGTGCAGAGGGTGGTACTGACTTGAAATATTCTTTTATAATAATTAAAGATGGTCAAATTATGGAGAATATTGCTTATGGAAGTACTAACTGGGTTGAATTTATTCCTAGTGAAAAAGGTAACTATGAACTTGATGTTAGGGTTAAAGATAAATATTCAGCAAAAGAATATGATGTGCATACTGTTTTAAACTTTAAAGTAAAAGAATATGCAGAAGGAAAAATTGATCATATTTTAGTTCCCGCTAAAGAATATTTTTTAGTTGGAGATGATATTGATATTGAGGTTATAGCACAGAATACTAGACAGGTAAAGGTTAAGTATGTAACTAAGGTTAATGGCCAAATAGTTGAAGAAACTGATTATATAAAAAATAAGAGGTTTAAAGTAACTCCTAAATGTCCAGGAAAATATTCAGTAGATATTTTTGCAAGAAATGTTAAATGTAAAGAAGGTTTTGATTCAAGAAGAGAAGTAAAATTCTACATTAATGAAGCACCACCAGTTATGAATACTAAAATAAACACTTCAGATCAGGTATTTAAAATAAATGAAGAAATAAATTTTTCTACGAAATGCGAAGGTGGAAATAGAGTTTGTTATGAATACTATATAATGGTTAATGGCAACTGGTCACTAGTTCAAAAATATAGTAGAAAAAGTTATTATTCTTTTAGACCTTATGTACCAGGAAAATATAAAGTTTTAGTTTTAACTAGAAGTTATTATAAAAAATGTGCTTATGAAGATTATGATACTTTTGAATTTAGAGTGGAATAAAAAAATTAAGTAAGGCTCTGTTTTAAAATAATGTTGATTTTTAGATAGAACTGTAAGTTAGGTCTGAAGGGATAGCTAAAAATCAATATTGACCTAAAGCAGAGTCTTAGTTATTTTCTACAATATAATGAGTTGTAATTAGTTAGACTTTGCTTTATACTAACCACAGATATAAATGCAATTTTGTTAAAAGGAGTGATTAACTAGTGGAAAGATTGGATAAAGTCTTATCAAATTTAGGATACGGAACAAGAAAAGAAATAAAACAAGTTGTTAAAAAGGGACTTGTAACAATTAATGATAAAATAGTAAAAGATAATGGATTACAAATAGATCCTGAAAAAGACAAGATAGTTATAAATGGTGAAGAAGTAGAGTATAAAAAGTACATATATTTAATGATGAATAAGCCAGCTGGAGTAATTTCAGCAACTTATGATAAGAGAGATGAAACTGTTATTGACTTATTATATATGGAAGATCAAGTCTTTGAACCATTTCCAGTAGGAAGACTTGATAAGGATACAGTAGGGTTATTATTATTAACTAATGATGGAGACTTAAATCATAAGTTAATATCACCTAAGTATCATGTGGATAAAGTTTATTATGCTGAAATAGATGCACCTATAACAGATAAGGATATTAAAGCCTTTGAAAATGGTGTAACTTTAGATGATGGATATAAGTGTATGAGTGCTAAACTTAAAGTTATAGAAAACTTAGAAGACTCAGCTAGAGTAGAAGTCACTGTTCAAGAAGGAAAGTATCACCAAGTAAAAAGAATGTTTGAGGCAAGGGGTAAAAAAGTTGTTTATTTAAAAAGAACATCTTTTGGTAATCTTCCACTAGATGAAAATTTAGAAGAAGGCGAATATAAAGAGCTTTCTGAAAGTGAATTAGCGGTACTTTACAAAAATTTTTAGAAAATTAAATGATAATGATTGTGCTTGAAGAATTTATGTAGGAAAACTTGCAAAAAAAATATTAGATTACTTGCAATTTAAGTAAACATCTAATATAATAGTTGTGCGAGGATAAATAAAAGGAATAAATAGCCCCCTTTTTATTTATTGCTTATTGCTGAAACGCAACCTAGCCCCAAGGGTTGCGTTTTTTTATTTTATATAAATGCAAGAAAACTTGCAAGAATAATTAAAATTAAAAGAAAATATTCAAATATTATGTATAGAGTTAGTATATAAAAATACTAACTCTTTTTTTATATAAATAATAGTTTAAGTAAATTTATATATATAAGTTGAACTTTAATTTGTTTTTTATAAGTTTTGAAATAAGAGTAATGGCTTATTATATTTAGAAATATTTAATTTTATTCTTAACATTATATGATATTTTTTTAAAATATATGTTAAAAAGGTTATTTTTTTTATGTGCTATGAATATAAATATAGGGTTAAAAGAGAAGATTATGTTAAGGCTATAAAAAAAGGGGGAGGCAGTATGAGAAAAACTAAAAGTGTGTTTCTATGTACATTTTTAGCAATATTAACTTTTATGCTAGTTAAAAACACTGTTGTCTTTGCTGATGAAAAAGCTGGAGTAAGGGTAGATGTGGTAGAGGAAAATAATACTTTATTTGATGAAGAGGTTATTTGGAAACCTGGACATATAGAAGAAAGCTTACTTAATATTTCAAATAATTTAGATAAAGCTATAAAAATAAAAAATTTATCTTTTCATGATGATAGTATTTTTGACTATTTGAATTCTAAAAAGATAGATAAAAGTGATGAAATATATAAGCATTTTTTAGAGAATGCAGCAATTACTGTTAAAGATAATAAAGATATCATCTTTAAAGGAACCCTTGAGGATGTCTTTTCAAAAAGAAATATTAAATTAGAAAAAGAAATAATTGTACAAGCTAATGAAAGCAAGTCTATGGAATTAGAAATAAATCTTTCAGAGGATTTAGATGATAGAGGACAAGGAATACAACATGAATTTAGTGTTAGTGTTCATTATGAATATGAAGATGATAGTAATAATGGAAGTGGAGACTTACCAAATACAGGAGGCTTTAGCAATAAAGTATTTATGATTTTAGGAATACTTGCTTTAGGAGTAGGAAGAGCGGTATTAAAGTTACCTCAAAAGAGGGAGGAGGTTTAAGATGGAAAACGCTAAGATTAGAAAAATAACTGCATTAGTATTAGCTATAGGGATAACAGGAAGTGTTGGAAGTTTAGCTTATTTCTCTGATAAGGAAAAAATGAATGGAGAAATAAAATTAACCTTAGGTACTCTAAGTTCAGAAATAATTAAAGGAATTAAAATAGAAGGAATTGATATAGAAGTTCCTGTTAGTGATACATTTTTAATAACTAATAATGGTACATTAGATCAATCATTATTAATTAATTTTGAAAATTCATCAATAGGTAATGATGGATTAGAAAAAATAAAATATTCATTAAGTTTTAAAAGTAGTAAAGATAGAGAGCTAAAGTCATATGGAAATGGAGAAGAAACATTACTTTCTTTATTTGAAAATGGAGTTAAAGTAGTAGACTTAGATAACAATGAAATCATATTAGAAGAAGGTGAAATTTTAACAGCAACATTAACATTAAATATGCAAAGGGATATGCCAGAAAAATATTCAGGAACAGATTTTAATTTTGATTTAAGAGTTGGATATAATCAAGCAAATAATAAGTAGTAGGGGAGGAGTATAAGTGATTAGTAAAAATAAAATTATAGCATTAATTTTAGGAGTTTCACTTGCTTCAAGTGCTACTTATGGAAGTTATGCTTATTTTACAGGAGAGGATACTATTAATAATACTATTAAGATAGTGGAGTTAGATTTAAAAGATAGTGCTTTTGAAGTTTCTAAAATAAGCATTAGAGAGAATTCTTTAGTCTTAGAATTTTCTAAAAGAATATTTTACACTGGAGAGAATCTGGTTAATGATGTAGTTGGAAGTGAAAATTTTTTAGATGATGTTGAAATATCAATAGAAGGAAAGGAACTTATTATAACTAAAAAAGAGGGGGCATTTGTACTTCCAATAGGGTTAGAAAATAAGTTGCCTAGTATAACTTTAAATACAAATTTTGAAGACAGGTTTGGAAAAGATTTAGAAGAAATTACACTATATTTATATTCTGATTTCAATGAAAATATTAATTGGAGTTTGACTAATGATTATAAGGAGGATGTGATAGTACAGCCTGATAATGAGATTTTAGTTGAACCTCCAGTAGAAAATGAAGTTAATAATGAAGATATAGAAGCTCCTAAAGAAGAGGATAATAATTCTACTATAGAAAATAAATTACCAGAAAGTAATCAGGCAGAAGAAGAAAAAATAAATGAATTAGGTAAAGATAATGTAGAGGAAAATAATATTTCTGAGATATATAACAGTACTAATGAAGAAAAACAACCAATAGTAAATTAAAAGATTTTATTATAGGGTTATATATTAAAATTTAAATTTTAAATTTTTAGTATTAGATTTGAATTTAATGGTCACATTTTATAATGTGACCATTTATTTTTTTGTTAATCATGTAAAAGAATAATATGTCTGATAGAATATAATATATAGATTTATATGGTATAATAAAGTTTAGTTTTATTGTAGGAAGAGGAGTGATTTAATGGATTTAAAAAGCTTGCTTAATAAAGAACAATATGAAGCAGCAACAACAATTGATGGTCAAGTACTTATATTAGCAGGAGCAGGTTCTGGTAAAACTAGAGTACTTACACATAGAATAGCGTACATGATAGAAAAGGATATACAACCTTATAATATATTAGCAATAACATTTACAAATAAAGCAGCAGGAGAAATGAGAGAGAGGGTAAAATCTCTAGTTGGTGAAGTAGCAAATAATATGTGGATATCAACATTTCATTCATCTTGTGTAAGAATTTTAAGAAGAGAAATAGACAAATTAGGCTATAGTAAAGACTTCACAATATATGATTCATCAGATCAGAAAACATTAATAAAACTTGTAATGAAAGAGCTTAATATTAATGAAAAAGAGATAACTGATCAAGAGATTTTAGGTACTATAGGAAAAGCAAAAGATAATATACAAAGTGCGGAAAGTTTCAAAAAAGAAAATGAAGGAAATTTCAGAAAAAATAAAATAGCAGATGCCTATCTTTTATATCAAAAGAAATTAAAAGAAAATAATGCTCTAGATTTTGACGATTTAATAGTTAAAACAGTTGAACTATTTAAAAAGCATAGTGATGTATTAGATTTTTATCAAAATAAGTTTAAATACATAATGATAGATGAGTATCAAGATACAAATAAGGCCCAATATGAATTTGCTAAGCTTTTAGCAGCAAAATATAAAAACATATGTGTTGTTGGTGACGATGACCAATGTATTTATGCTTGGAGAGGTGCTGATATAAGAAATATATTAGACTTTGAAAAGGATTATCCAGAGGCTAAAGTTGTTAAACTTGAACAAAACTATAGATCAAAAGGAAATATCTTAGAGGCGGCTAACAAAGTTATAAAAAATAATGCAGAGAGAAAATTTAAAGTTTTAAGAACTGAGCAAGTAGAGGGAGAGAAAATAAGTATCCATAGAGCTTACTCAGATAAAATGGAATCATCTTTTGTAATTTCAGAAATAGAAAAGCTTAAAAGTGATAAAGGATATAAATACAAAGATTTCGCTGTTCTCTACAGAACAAATGCACAGTCACGTAACTTTGAGGAAGCTTTAAGAAGAGCAGGAATTCCATATAGAATTTTTGGGGGACTAAAATTCTATGATAGAAAAGAGATAAAAGATATCCTTTCATACTTAAAAATAATAGTGAATCCTAAGGATGCTATAAGTTTAAGAAGAATAATAAACGTTCCTAAAAGAAGTATTGGAGATGCCACTGTAGAAAAACTTCAAAATCATGCTAATGAAATAGAAGATACATTATACAATGTTTTATTAGATGTAGATTATGTACCAGGATTAACAGCTAGAAGTATAAATCCTATTAAAAAGTTTACTGATATGATGGAAGAAATAATGGTCATGTCAGAGCAATTAAGTGTATCTCAATTAATAGAATATGTTTTAGAGAAAACAGGTTACTTAAAAGCGCTTAAGGATTCTAATCTTATAGAAGATCAAAGTAGAATAGAAAACTTAGAGGAATTAGTTTCTGATGCTGTTGAATTTGAAAAGAGTAATGAAGAGGATAAATCATTATCAGCCTACTTAGAAAAAGTAGCTCTTGTTCAAGATATGGATGATTTAGAATCAGAAGATAACTATGTAATGCTTATGACAGTTCATAGTTCAAAGGGTCTTGAATTCCCAACTGTCTTCCTAGTTGGTATGGAAAATGGAATATTCCCAAGTGCAGCTTGTTTTGAACATGATAACCAAATGGAAGAGGCTAGAAGACTTTGCTATGTTGGAATAACTAGAGCAGAGGAAAAACTATATATGACATCAGCTGAAACAAGAATGATATTTGGTAAGACTGTAGCTTATTCACAATCAGACTTTATATCAGAAATTCCAGCTAATATAAAAGACTATGTAAATATTAATGGTAAAAGTTCAAGTAGCTCTTTCAAAAATAATGCTTCAACTTATGGAGAATCAAGAAAAAGTTATAATCCACATAAGCTTAGAACCACAATGAATGATTCTCAGGCTAGTGCAGCTTTAAATAAAATATTTTCAGAAAATGATAAAAAAGCTGATATCGATGAATTAACTATAGGAAGAAAGGTTAAGCATCCTAAGTTTGGAGTGGGAACATTAATAACAAAAAGTAAGGTTGGAGATGATTACAAACTTACAATAGCCTTTGATAGTCAAGGAGTTAAACACTTAATGTTTAGCTTTGCGCCACTAGAGCTTCTTTAATTTAAGGTTTGTTTTAGGTGAAATATGGTTTTACAGTTTTATGTAAAAATCAATAATAATAAGTAGCCTTAATTTTATAATGGAAATTTACTTTAATAAGGAGTAGATGAGTAAAATGGATAAGAAAAAAAGAATAGAAGAGTTAGTTGAAGAATTAAATAAGTATGCATATGAGTATTATGTTTTAGGAAATTCTTCAGTAACAGATAAAGATTATGATAAAAAGTACTATGAATTAGTAGATTTAGAAAAGGAAATAGGATATAAATTACCATATTCACCTACTCAAAGAGTTGGCGATGTAATTCTTCCTGAATTTAAGAAATATACTCATAAAGCTAGACTTTGGAGTTTAGATAAAGCGCAATCTTTAGATGAAATTAAAGAATGGCATAATAGAAATGTTAAGTTTATTGAAGAATATAATAGAACTTCAGGTGAAGAATTACCACCATTAAAATATATTTTAACTAAAAAATTTGATGGCTTAACAATAAACCTTTCTTATGATGAAAATGGAGTGTTGGTTACTGGTGCAACTAGAGGTACGGGAGCTATTGGAGAAGATGTAACAGCCCAAGTCAAAACTATAAAATCAATACCTTTAAAAATAAATTGTCATGACTTTTTAGAAATTCATGGAGAAGCTGTTATGACCACTGAAGCTTTTGAAAAATATAATTCAGAAGCGGATACTCCTCTTAAAAATTTAAGAAATGGAGCAGCAGGGGCTTTAAGAAATCTAAATGTAGCAGAGACAGCTAAAAGAAATCTTTCAGCTTTCTTCTATGATATTGGATATAAGGAAGGAACTCCATTTAAAACTTATATGGAGATGCTAGAATTCATAAAAGTTAAGGGATTTCCAATGGATGATTACATTAGAGAATGCACTACATTAGATGAAATTCAAAAAGAAATTGATTATATAAGAGATATAAGATTTGATTTAAATTATGACATAGATGGATTAGTTATAGCTATAGATGATATAAGAACAAGAGAACTTTTAGGTTATACAGTTAAGTTCCCTAAGTGGGCTATTGCATATAAGTTTGAGGCTCAAGAAGCTACAACTAAACTTTTAGATGTTGAATGGAATGTAGGTAGAAGTGGTAGAGTTTCACCAACGGCTATCTTGGAACCAGTAGAGTTAGCAGGGGTTACTGTTAAGAGAGCTACTTTAAATAATATGGACGATATAGCTAGAAAAGGAGTAAGATTAGGTGCTGAAGTCTTCGTAAGAAGAAGTAATGATGTTATTCCAGAAATTATGGGAGTAGTTCCAGAAAGTTTAGAGGGTACAAAAGAAATTGAAGAACCAAAGGTATGCCCAGCTTGTGGAGCTCACTTAGTTCATGAAGGAGTTCACATTTATTGTGAAAATACTTTAGGGTGTAAGCCTCAAATGGTTAAAACTATAGTTCACTTTGCAGGAAGAGAAGCTATGAATATAGCAGGATTCTCTGAAAGAACAGCAGAGCAATTATTTGAAAAACTTGATATAAGAGATATATCAGATCTTTATAAATTAGAGTATGAAAAATTATTAGACTTAGATAAATTTGGTCCAAAGAAAGCTCAAAATCTTTTAGATGCTATAGAAAAAAGTAAGAATTGTACTTTAGAAGCCTTTTTATATTCTTTAGGAATTCCTAATGTAGGAGTTAAGACTGCTAAGGATCTAGTTAAGCGATTTGAGTCTTTAGATAATTTAGAAAAGGCTACTTTTGAGGAATTAGTATCTGTTCAAGATGTTGGAGATATAGTTGCTAGAAGTATAATAGAATTCTTTAAAGAGGAAAGAACTTTAAAAGTTATAAATGAATTATTAGCTCTTGGAGTAAATCCTCATTATGAGAAAAAGGAAGTTTTAGAAAGTCCATTTATGGGTAAAACAGTAGTTGTAACTGGTACTTTAGAAAACTATTCTAGAACTTCAATAAAAGAAAAATTAGAGTCTTTAGGAGCAAAGGTTGCTGGAAGTGTAAGTAAAAAGACTGACTTTGTAATAGCAGGAGAAGCTGCAGGTTCAAAATATGATAAGGCAAAATCTTTAGGTGTTACTATATTAAGTGAAGAAGAATTTGAAAATATGATATAAAAATCAACATAGCAAAAAATAAAAGTCATGTGATTAATCTCACATGACTTTTATTTTTCGCTTATTTCTATAGCGTCTTCAATTTCTTTTGATATCTCTATATCTTCTTCTAAAGCTGGTTCAGCTATATCATCTTTATCTAAAAGGTTTTCTTTTATTTCAGAATATGAAACTGAGTCATCCATATCATTTAAGTTATCAAATATTTTTTCTTTATTTCTTATTAGAGATATGTTATGTGCTATTTTTTCAAGTAAATAATTTTTATATTTTATTTGTCTATATGCCTTGTTAGCTATAACAAAACTCCAGATTCCTAAGAACATCATTGTTAGCATGAAAAGTATAGCAATAACTTGAACTGCTAAAGTCATCTAACTTTACCTCCATATAAAATAATAAATAAATTATACCATAATAATAGGAAAAAATAGTGTTAAATAATTATTACATTAGAACATATAATTTAGTAAGCAATAAATGAGGAGAGAAAACTATGCTCAAATCCTTTTATATTTTATTGAACTCAAAAAATATAGAAAAGTCACTTATGAAGTTCAGGAAAATATCAATAAAAAAAGTAAGTCAAATAATAATTAAAGAGTGTATTAAAGAAAATTTAAATTATGAAATAATCAAAAAAAATAATAATGAATTTTTAATCGAAATAAGTTCTAGTAGAAAGAAGACATTAATAGCATTTCACAAAATATTAGCTGTAACAATTTATGATTATGATAGATTTATACATTTAATGCAAGATAGAGAAGTTGATAAAGGCGTATATATAACTACGGGAGTATTTCAACAGGATGTCTATAACAGAGTAGAAACAGATAGATTTATAAACAAAATAAAACTTTTAGATGGAAAAGAGTTTGTTGTTAAGCAAAGATGGATAAAGAGGAAAAAACATCATCATATTTCCTATGATAAATTAAGTTTTAAATCTTTATTCTAAGGTGTAAGTATTTCTTTTATTAAAATTGTCAATAATCTAGAGGGTAAAAGATTATTGAAGGAGATATTTACATGAAGAAAGTAATTTTATTTATATGTTTAATAGTTTTGTTAAGCGTAGGTTTGCTGAAGAGTTATGTAGAGGTAACTCCAGTTTCTACTGTTAATTTTAAAACTAATGAAAGCTTAATATATGCAGTTGATAGCCTACCAAATTCTATAAGCCCTAGTGAGTTCGTAAGTAGGGGAGAAGAAGATTTAACATGCTCTATATTTTCAGGATTAATTGAGTTAAATGAAAAAGGAGAGCCAATCCCAGACCTAGCTATGGGATGGAAGGTTAGTGAAGATGGACTTGAATATACATTTAAGATTAATGAGGAAAATAAGTGGAGTAATGGTAAGGAAATAGTAGCTAAAGATTTTCAGATATTCTTTAGGGAGTTATTAAGTCCAGATAATGAAGAGTATTCAAGTGATGAATTAGATAGCATATATGGAGTTAAGGAATATAGAGAAGGAAAATCAGATTTTAGTAAGGTAGCTATTAATAGCCCAGATGATTATACACTTACTATAAGAATGAATAATAAGGATGATCAATTGTTAAAAAAATTATCAAAACCTATATATAGATTAAGAGATTTAAATGAACCTTTAGATAATTATAAAAAAGATTTTAATCAAGTATCATATACTGGTCCTTATACTATATATGATATAACTGATAATGGATTTATTCACTTGAAAGACAACCCATATAATAAAAGTCAACTTGAAATAAAAGATGTAGTTTTAAAGGAAAAAGAAGCTGATGAAGTTGAACTAGCTGCTTTTAATTTGAATAAAGTAGATATTTTAAAAAATCCTCCAATAATATATTCAGATGACTTAGGTTTATATAAGGACTTAAGTAAATTTAATAATGAAACTTTAAAGGTTATGCTTGTAAATAGTGAAAATCCTGAATTAAGCCAAGGAATATCTTCTATTATGAATGTTCTGATTAATGAAAGTAATATATTAAAAAATAATTTGGGAGAACCTTATGTGAATTTAATAGATAATAAAGAAAAGCTCTCATTAAAAAATAAACAAAGTAGTGAATTAAATCATAAAATAAGTGATGGGGAAAAAAATAATTATAGAGAAATAGCAAAAAGTAAATTGAAAAAATGTATTGATGAAAATGAAGTATTAAAAATAATTATAGAAGATAAAGAAGAGGATAAAATATTAGCAAATGAGCTAAAAAGTTTCTTAGAAAAAGAGTTATCTATAAAAAGTATAATTAAAGTACATGAAGAGGGAATTGATGAAGTTATAAAAAAAGGAGATTTTAATATAGCTTTAGTGGAATTAAATTTAAATAAAGATGAAGAATTATTAGAAGAATCCAAAGAAGAGATCAGTGATTTAGAAAATGAGGAAAAGGATTCAGTTGATAGTAATACTGAGGAAAATTTAGAAAATAAAGAAAAAGAAATGTTTTTAAAAGAAGAGAACTTGAGTTTAATAAGCTTATATTTTAAAAATGATGTTTGGTGTAAATCTCAAAAGGTTAATTATCTATTTATAGATGGAAATGGGAATTTAATATTTAAATATAGTAGTTAATAAAGAAGCTGTATCAAATAATATTTGATACAGCTTTTTATCACAAATCTGTGGAAGTAAGAACATTTTTCATTTTATCATCTAGATTTTCTTCTTTTACATCAGTTGTATTAGAGCCTTCAGAAATTTCTCTAGGTAAAATTCCATTAGTTACTGGAGGAGGAATTGGATGAATTTTGCTTGGTTCTTTTATAATTTTATCTTCTGTTTCTATAGTATTTGGAGGAATTAAAGGATCCTCTATATCTGGTGTTTTATTGACATCTAGTTTGTCTATGTTCTCTACATCTTTTATTGCTTCTATTTTTTCTATTGAAAGAGTATATTTTTCTTCTACATTTGCATCAGTAATATAATCAATATATCTATCAATAAAGCTATCTATAAATACAAAGAATATAAACATATTTTTTGTACTATCAAAAGTAGTTTTATCAGAAGTGAAAATTGATTTTCTATTAGAGTATTTTATATTCTTTACAAAGATAGGTGCCATTCCAGTAAGTTCAGGACTATTAGCATTTGTTATTCTAAACATTGATTCATCAATTAAATCATCTGGTTTTAAAGAGAATTTTTTATATCTTTCATGAGAATCTAGGTTTGGAGCGTCTGGGAAACTAGTAACCATTCCAGAATTTATCACATAGTTTTTATAGACTTTAGCTATTATATTTTCTCTTTTTTCTGAGCCTTCTTTATCTATATCAAAAGATATTAAGAGATTTGTTAAGTATAAACAGATTTCAACGTTAGAATATTTATATTCTTTTTTATCTGTTCCTTTTATTATTATTCCTTTATCATCATTAAACATGTTGCTGAAAAGTTCAATTAAGTCTAAGTAAGCATCTTTAAATATAAGTATGTTTGTATTCTTGTAGCTTAAGTACATATTTAATGCTAAAAGTGATGTTGTTTCAATGTCAGAAAATGTATTACTTGATTCGTAGTATTTATTTAGTATAAAGTCAGACAAGTCTAAAACTAAGGACTTACAATCTTCGCTATTAGAGTATAGAAGCATGTTATTTAAACAATAGTTTATCTTACAACATTCATCTAGTGGAAGTGAGTAAATTTCATCCTTAAAATTGATGAACATGTTTAATATTTGAAAAGCAAAGTCTTCATAAGTTTTACTATCTGGATCTTCAGGACAGATAGTACTATACAAATAGTATGCTAACATCATAAACGCTTGATCTGAATAAGATATAGCATCCTCTTTTTCACTTATGTTCAATCCAGATTTAGATGAAGAATCCTCATTTTTTTTATTTACAAAGAAACCTTCAGGATTTCTTAGATAATTATAATAAAAGTCAAGTTGTAGTTTGCTTAAATTTTTATAAAAAGCAACTTTTTTATAGAGAGCATTATTAATTTTTTTAAACTTTTCATAGTAAGGACAAAGTCTTAAAATAGAAAGGGTCATTAATGCATTAGAGGAAATAGGGATATCCTTTTTAAATGTTGTATCATCCCAAGTTTTTGAATACTTAGAAGAATAGATATTAGGTTTTGCTTTTCTGTATATGCATACTAATGGAGTATTATTTTTAAAAAAGGAAATTTCATCTTTTTTAAAATTTTCTTTAAGATTTTTATAGTTTGTAGATATTCCACATCTAGATTCAAGTACTATGTGGTTTACTGATTCTTTTGAAAGAAAAAGTAATTGTGATTTTATCTCTTCTTTTGAAAGAGAATTTTTTTTGAAGAATGAACCTATATATTTCAAATAATTCACCTCATGATATTATTTCTTATATATATTAATATGAATTTTTATTATAAATATTACCTGGTGAGTATATAATACCTTTATAGAAAATATAGAGTTTAAGTAATTTTCGTAAGTATATTTATTAGTGGATTTTAATAGGTAAAATATTGATAAAGGATAAAATAACCAATATACTATTCTTATAATTAGTGTTTGAAATTAAAATAAGGTAAGGAGATATTGAATGAGAAGTAGTGGAAGAAAAAAAGAACAGATAAGACCAGTTAAAATAACAAGAAACTTCACAAAGTATGCTGAGGGTTCTGTACTAATAGAAGTAGGAGATACAAAGGTATTATGTACTGCTTCTATAGAAGATAAGGTTCCACCTTTTTTAAAAGGTTCAGGTGAAGGATGGATAACTGCTGAATATAATATGCTTCCAAGGAGTACTCAAAGTAGAAAGCAAAGAGATATAAATAAATTAAAAATAGATGGAAGAACAATGGAAATACAAAGGCTTATAGGAAGAGCACTTAGAGCCGCTGTAGATATGAAAGCTTTAGGAGAAAAAACTATTTGGATAGATTGTGATGTTCTTCAAGCTGATGGTGGAACAAGAACAACTTCTATTACCGGTTCTTTTGTAGCTTTAATTGATGCTGTAAATAAACTTCATCAAAAGAAACCTTTTGAGGTATATCCAGTAAGAAATTTTGTTAGTGCAATAAGTGTAGGGATAGTAGGTGGAGAGAAAATATTAGATTTATGTTATGAGGAAGATCATATTGCCAAGGTTGATATGAATGTTGTCATGACAGAAGAGGGCGAGTTTATAGAAATTCAAGGAACAGGAGAAGCTGGTCCTTTTTCAAGAAAAGAATTGGATGAATTATTAAATCTTGCTGAAAAAGGAGCAAGACAAATGATACAAGCACAAAAAGATGCTTTAAAAACTGATTCTTTATGGATTGGAACAGGGAGAGAATAAGATGAAAAGATTTATATTAGCAAGTAATAATGCACATAAGATTAAAGAGATAAAAGAAATATTAAAGGATTTTGATTTTGAGATATTATCTTTAAAAGAAGCTGGAATAGACATAGATGTTGAGGAAGATGGGAAAACTTTTGAAGAGAATTCTTTTAAGAAAGCTGATGAAATAAGAAAATATTTAGATAGCCAAGGTGAATGTGATTTTATTGTAATGGCTGATGATTCTGGCTTAGAAGTAGAATATTTAAATGGAGAACCAGGAATATATTCAGCTAGATATGCTGGGGAACACGGCAATGATGCAAAAAACAATGAAAAGTTATTAAATGAATTAAAAGGTATTAAAGAGGAAAATAGAAAGGCTAATTTTATATGCGTAATAGTAGCTGTTACAGATAAGGGAGAAAAGATAGTAGCTGAAGGAAAAAGCTATGGGATAATTTTAGAAGAGTTAAGTGGAAATGAAGGGTTTGGATATGATCCATTATTCTTTGTACCAGAATATAAAAAGACTTTTGCAGAAATGACTTCAGATGAAAAAAATGCTATTAGTCATAGAGGGAGAGCTTTAGAAAAACTAAAGAGTAAGTTAAAAGATTTACTTAAATAGGAGGAGAAGGAATGAGGGTAGCTATAGTAAGTGATACACATGGAGTTACAAATGTTATTGAATATATAAAAACGTTATTAAATGATTCAGATGTGCTTATACATTTAGGAGATAGTATAAATGATGCTAAGCTTTTAAGTTCAGGATTTAATGGAAAGGTATATGCCGTTATAGGTAATTGTGATTATGAGAAAGATGGCGAAGTAGAACAAGTCATTGAAATAGAAGGGAAAAAGTTTTTAATAACCCATGGACATAAGTATGAGGTTAAATATGGCTTAGACAGAATATACTATAGAGGAATGGAATTAGGAGTGGACGGAGTTATTTTTGGACATACACATAGAAAAATAGCATTACAAGAAGGAAATATGTGGATTATTAATCCTGGTAGCCCCTCTATACCTAAAGATGGTGAAGCTAGTATAGCATTTATGGATATAAATGGTGATAATACAAGTGTGAGATTTTTTGCTATATAATTAGAATATAATTTAACAAGAATAGGTGTTAATATATAAAAAATGTTATGTATTAACACTTTTTTTGAAAAGAAAACCTAGATTTAATCAGGGGTTCAGAGGATTCGATAAATTTTTTAAAAAAAACTTTGCAAAAAGTGTTGACAGAATAATAAGTATACTGTAGAATAACTATTGTCGTCGCGAGAGAGCGGCGGTGAAACAAAGC
>NZ_JAPCKJ010000007.1:0-179465 GCF_034439435.1 Clostridium sp. LIBA-8841
CCAAAATGTTCCTCGGTAGCTCAATGGTGGAGCACTCGGCTGTTAACCGATAGGTTGGAGGTTCGAGTCCTCTCCGAGGAGCCATTTTTTTTGTCTAAAAAGAGTTATTAAAGAAGATAGCATTGTCTTTTTTAATAACTCTTTTTATTGTTTTAAAAGGGATTTTTAAATTTTTGTTGAATTAAAAAAATATAAAATAAAATATTTCAATTTATTTTAGCTTAAATAAAATAAAAAATTTTTAACTTATATTTTTAAGCTAATTATTAATTTTAATCAGATAAAAATTATAAGAAGATAAGAATTATATTATATAAAAAGTATAGGTGAATTTAGAAAAGTTAAAATGCTTAATCTTATTATACAAAAGTACTAAATAATAAATATAATAATTTTTAGTTCAGCAGAATATATTTAGTTATATAAGCTGCTTATTCAAATTTAAATTGTTATAAAAATAAATTTTTAGACTAGATTTAAAGACACTGGTAGAAAGCAAATGAGTATAAAGTGATTTTAAATTTATCTTAAATATAGAGCTATAGGAATAAAGCCTCAAATAGGTTCTATTGTTTTTGATAACTTGACTGGGGTTAAATAGAATCAAGAAGTCTATTTAATATAAGGTCTTATTTATTTAAGTTAATGCATAAGGGAATTTAATATAAATTAAGTTATTAAATATGAATTTAATGCATACTTTAAACAGATTACTAATACTAATTTTTTCTAGAAAGGTGGTGGGTGCTACTTATATATTGTTATGTAAACAATATCAATGGTGTAGCAGAGTTTTATGAAAGAGTATAAGATTGAGAATTTAAGAAATGTAGGGATTATAGGACATAGTGATTCAGGTAAAACTGCATTAACAGAAGCATTACTTTACTATACAAAAACTACTGATAGATTAGGAACTTGTGAAGATTGCAATACAGTAAGTGATTATGATCAAGAAGAAAAGAAAAGAAAAATATCATTATCATTATCTGTTGTTCCTTTTGAGTGGAATGGAATTAAGATTAACTTATTAGATACTCCAGGTTATTTTGATTTTGTTGGAGAGCAAATAGAGGGAATTAAGGCTGCTGATTCAGCTATTATAACTGTTTGTGGAGTTACTGGAGTACAGGTTGGAACAGAAAAAGCATGGGAATGTTGTAAAAAAGAAAATTTACCAAGAGCATTTTTTATAAATAAATTAGATAGAGAAAATTCAAATTTTGATAAAACTTTAGAAAACATAAGAAATACATTTGGAAGTGGAGCAATACCTACTCATTATCCAATAGGAACAGAGAAGAATTTTAAAGGTATTGTTAACCTAATAACTGAAGAAGCTTTTCAATATGAAGCTAATACAGGAACAATAAATAAAATAGAAATTCCAGAAAGTATTAAAGATAAAGTTGAAGAATATAGAACTTATTTAATAGAAGCTGTAGCAGAGACTGATGAGGAATTACTTGATAAATATTTATCTGATGGAGAACTTACAGTTGATGAAATATATAAAGGTTTCTCTATTGGTTTTGAAAGTGGAGATATAGCACCAGTTATGTGTGGAAGTTCAGCATCAATTGTTGGTATGCAAAGTCTTTTATCTTCAATTAAAGAATATTTTCCATCACCAAATAAAAGTAAGGCTAAAATTGCTACAGATAGTAATGATGAGGAAATAGCTATTAAGGCAAGTAATGAAATGCCATTCTCTGCATTTGTGTTTAAAACAATCGCAGATCCATTTGTAGGTAAACTCTCTATGTTTAAGGTTCAAACAGGTGAGCTTACTAATGATAAAATTATTATAAATTCTAAAAATGATAAATCAGAAAAAATTGGTGCTTTATGCTTCTTAAGAGGTAAAAACCAAATGCAAACAAAGAAAATTAGCGCAGGAGATATAGGGGCTGTTACAAAGCTTCAATATACTGTTACAGGGGATACCCTTTGTGAAAGTAATTTTAAGGTTTCATATGAAAGATTTGACTTTCCAGAGCCGGTTATGACTATGGCAGTATTGCCAAAGAGTAAAGGTGATGAGGAAAAAATATCTCAAGGTCTTGCTAAGCTTTTAGATGAAGATCCAACATTTAAGATTTCTAGAGACAAAGAAAATGCAGAGACTTTAGTATCTGGTATTGGTGAAACTCATATTGAGGTTTTAGCGAGCAAATTAAAGAGTAAATTTGGTATTGATGTAATACTTCAAGAACCTAAAATTCCTTATAGAGAAACTATTAAGGGCAATTCTGATGTACAAGGAAAGCACAAAAAGCAATCTGGTGGTCATGGACAATATGGTGATGTAAAGATCAAATTTGAGCCAAGAAGAGATGGAGAAAGTGATTTAGAGTTTGTAGATAAGGTTGTTGGTGGAGTTGTACCTAGAAACTATATACCAGCAGTTGAAAAAGGATTAAGAGATTGTTTAAAGAAAGGTGTTTTAGCAGGATACCCTGTGATTGGAATTAAGGCTACTTTATATGATGGTTCATATCATCCTGTAGATTCCTCAGAAATGGCATTTAAGGTCGCTGCATCTTTAGCATATAAGAAAGGTATAGAGGGTGCAAAACCTGTAATATTAGAGCCTATTATGAGAGCAGAAATAGTTATTCCTGATGAATATATGGGAGATATAATTGGTGATATAAATAAAAAGAGAGGTAGAGTAATTGGAATGGAACCAGATGGAAAGAATCAAAGGGTTATAGCTGAGATTCCTTTATCAGAGATGTTTAAATATGCTACTGATTTACGTTCAATGACTCAAGCTAGAGGAAGTTTTAGTATGACTTTTGAAAAATATGAAGAGGTTCCAAGTAATGAAACAGAGAAAATAATAGAAGTTGCTAGAAAGATTAAAGAAGCTAAGGAAGCTTAAATAATAAAAATATAGAAATTTTTAAAAGTATCATCTTAAATTTTAAAAAGATGGTACTTTTTATGTATACTAGGAAAATAATGTGGTTAAATTAATAATGTTCAAGGTATTATTTTAGAAATTTTGGATAAAGTTCAAAAATTAAAGAAAATAGTATTTATAAAAAAGAAGGAATAAAACTTTAGATAGTGGAATATAAATCTTTTAGAAATATTTTATTTATGGCCATAATTAAAAAAATTAAAAATTATTATTTAGTAATATGAATTTACTTTAACTTAAATTATTTATTTCTAAAAATTACCTTAATTTAAAGCAAATTAATTTAAATTATTAAAAACAATTATAAAATTTTTAGATTTTTAATAGAAATAAAAGGATTTTTATATTTACATATCTAATTATATATTTAGAGATAATATCTTAAATGAGGTGCAATTCATGTGTAATTATAGAATGGATATAAAGGGTAAAATAGGTTTAAGTGATTACAGTAATATCTTTGATTATATAAACATTGTTGGTGTATGTGATAGATTTATGATTTATATGGAATCATTAGATGATGATAATATAGGTATTATTTGTTCTATGCTTGAAGATAACAATTTTAACATAAAAAACCAAGGGTATGATAATCAAGGAATTTACTATATAAATGCTAAAAAAATAGGCTAAAATGACTAACTTTTAATAGTATTTTTTATATAAATAATTGTAAAAGTATATAATTTAAAAAGGGTATAACTTTAACTGTGTAAAGGTACGTACATTTGTGTTATAATGTACTTTGTGTTAAATAATTAATTATTAATAAGCTATAATTTAAGTTGTCATATAATAATTTAACAAAGTGAATTCTAAAGGGCAACTTGTAAGAAGCACTTATAGTTGAATTAATCCATAAGAAACATGGGGGAGGATTTTTTAAATGAAGAATTACGTTGTTGGAATAGATCTAGGAGGAACAAAAATAAGCTGTGCTCTTGCTGATCTAGAAGGAAATGTTATAGCTCAACATACAACTCCAACTAATGCTCATGAAGGAGAGCAAGCAGTTTTAGATAGAATAATAGGTTGTGTTGAAACTGTAATATGTGAAGGAAAGGTAACTATTGATGAAGTAGAAGCTATAGGGATTGGATCACCAGGACCACTAGATGCTAGAACTGGTATAATAATAACAACTCCAAACTTACCTTTCAAGAACTTCAACTTAGTTGCACCATTAAAAGCTAAGTTTAACATACCTGTTTACTTAGATAACGATGCTAACGTAGCTGCTATTGGTGAATTTATGTTAGGTGCTGGTAAAGGTACTGAAAACATGATTTATATCACTGTAAGTACTGGTGTAGGTGGAGGAGCAATCCTTAACGGTAAAATATACAGAGGAAGTACTTCAAATGCTTTAGAAATTGGCCATGCAACTGTTGCACCAGGAACAGTAAGATGTAACTGTGGTAACATGGGATGTTTAGAGGCTGTATCATCAGGAACAGCTATTGGTAAAAGAGGAAGAGAAGCTGTTGCTACAAACGTAGAAACAAGCTTAAAAGACTATGACAACGTAACTTCATATGAAGTATTCGTTGAAGCTGCTAAAGGCGATAAAGTTGCAAAGTCAATCATAGATGAAGCTTTAAATTATTTAGGAATTGGTGTTGCAAATGCAATAGCAACTTTCGACCCAGATATGGTTGTTATAGGTGGAGGAGTTTCAAAAGCTGGAGAGATAGTTTTTGAAATAGTTCAAGAAGTTGTTAATGAAAGATGCTTTAAATCTATGTCTGAACATTGTAAAATAGTTCCTGCTGGTTTAGGAACTGATGCAGGTGTCGTTGGAGCAGTAGCATTAGCATTATTAGAGTGTAAATAATATTTTTATATAATAAGTTAGAAGCTTTTTAAGCTTCTAACTTTATTTTTTTATGAAAGATTATACTAGACAAATATAGGTTTAAGATAGTAAAATATTATAAATTTATGAACTAGAAAGAATTAAAGGGATAAAGACTAGAAAAAAAGATAATTTTGTGATAAAACTATATTAAAAATGGGAAAATTTAGTTTGAATGTTAGGTCATAACCACATATTGTGATTACTTATAAGAAGGTTCTATATAATTAAAATTATATAGAACCTTTTTTATTTTAAAAATAAAATGTAGTGACAATATATGTATAAAACAATATAATAAAAATTATAATATAATTTTAAGTTATGATAAATATAATATCTCTAATAAGAGTATATAATTGATGTGATTAAGTAAGAATATTTTATGTATTAAACTTTAGAAATTTAAGTCTTAAAAGTTTCTTTAAAAATTTTTTTTAAAAACTGAAAATAACTATTGCTAAATAATAATTATTATTATATAATAATGTCATAGGGTTGATGAAGAAAAAACATCAACAAGAAATGACTTAATAATAAAGACTTTTAAATTATGATTATAAATTGAAATTAAATAAATGTTTGTTTGTAGGAGGACTAATATTATGAAAAAATTTGTTTGTACAGTATGTGGATATGTTTATGAAGGAGAAAAAGCACCAGAAAAATGCCCAGTATGTGGAGTTGGAGCTGACAAGTTCATAGAGCAAGGAGAAGATTTAGCATTCGCTGACGAGCACAGAATCGGAGTTGCTAAAGGTGTAGATGAAAGAATAATCGAAGGATTACAAGCTAACTTCATGGGAGAATGTACAGAAGTAGGAATGTACCTAGCAATGTCAAGACAAGCTGATAGAGAAGGATTCCCAGAAGTTGCAGAAGCTTATAAGAGAATAGCTTTCGAAGAAGCAGAGCACGCTGCTAAATTCGCGGAAATGTTAGGAGAAGTTGTAGAAGCTGATACAAAAGCTAACTTACAAGCAAGAGTAAATGCAGAGCACGGAGCTTGCCAAGGTAAAAAAGACTTAGCTACTTTAGCTAAACAATTAAACTTAGATGCAATCCACGACACAGTTCACGAAATGTGTAAAGATGAAGCTAGACATGGAAAAGCTTTCGCTGGATTATTAAACAGATATTTCCAAAAATAATATATAAAAATTACACGCTTTATAAATTAAAGGATTTAATTACTTCCTTATTTAAAAGAGATACCTTTTTAGGTATCTCTTTTCTTATATAAATTATTATTTACTTTAGATATAGGGTTATTTTTAAGTATTTACACAGATTAAATTTGAAATTCTTAATATTCTACTTCAAAATAATCATTAAGTTAATATAACAATATAAATAAAAAAATTTATATGTGAATACTCTTAAGCAAAAAAAAGGTATATAATTTATTTCGTAAGAAAAAAATGGGAGGAAATACTATTTTATACTTTAGCATTTAATAATAGTAATTTAAAACTAATCAGACAATGCTTTAATAGTTTAATGGTAGATAGAAAAGATGAGCAATTTATATAAATTGAAGATAAAAGCGTATTTAGATGATAATATATATAATGAATTATTAGATTTAGTAGATAAAGTTAACTATAAACATTTGCAAATAGAAAGAGTAAAAGAATTAGTAGATTTAGATTTTGATGTACTTATATTGCAATGTAATGATTATGATATACTAAAAAATCTAAGAAAAAAAGATAAAATTTTTCTTATTACTACTTTGAATAAGAGTGTTATTGAAGAGTTGGGAATAGAATATTATGCTTTTGAGTATAGTGATAGCTTTAGTCGAGATTTATTAATTATTGATTTTATTGAATATAAGGCAAAAGAAAAAGTATTGAAATATGTATATAAGAAGGATATAGATTTTAATTCAATAATGAATGAATTCCCATTTCAATTTTTTTTAAAGGATTTAGATGGAACTGTTTTAAAATCAAATAATAAGGCTCTTAATGACGAACATATAGAATTTAAGATTATTATGAATGTTGATAATAATGATTTGCTTAATGAAAAAGAGTTAAAGAGAGTTACAGAGGAAGATAAATTAGTTATACAGAGAAGGACAATATTAACATTTAATAATGTATACTATTATAATGGGCAAAGATATATTTTTGAAGTATATAAAATTCCTTTAAAAAATAAAAATGGGATAGTTGAATTATTATTATGTATATATATGAATATAACTGAAAAGATAAAAAAATTAGAAGAAATAAAAAGGCTAACAGAAATAGATCCTTTAACTAAATTAAAAAATAGAAGATTCTTAACAAGTTATTTAAATCAATTAAGAGAGGATGGAATAGAGGAAATTGGAATTTTCTTAATGGATATAGATAATTTTAAATTAATAAATGATAGTGTTGGGCATACTCGCGGAAATCAATTGCTCATTGAATTCTCAAATAATTTAAAAAAATGTTTTAAAAATCAATTCATAGCAAGGATAGCTGGAGATGAATTTATAATTGTTTTTAATGATTTAATTGATAAGGAAAAATTAGCAGAAAAAATAGATGATTTTAAGATAGAACTTAAGAAATATGAGCGTGATTCAGAAGAAATAATATCAGTTAGTACTGGAATATTAATTGATAATCTTCAAGAAAATAGTTTGGACATGTTATTAAAAAAAGTAGATTTAACCTTGGTAGAAGCTAAACGTAAAAACAGAAGTTCATATATTTTTTATTCAGAAGAATTAAACAAAAAGTTTAATCTTATATTAAATGTTAAAAGAGATATATTAAAGGCAATAGAAGAAAAAGAAATAGTCCTTTTTTATCAACCACAGTATACTATAGATAAGAAATTAACTGGATTTGAAGCTCTAACTAGATGGAATACACCTAAATATGATAAAATTCCAACTGATAAGATAATAGAAATTATAGAACATAGTGAATATTTAAATAAATTCAATAATTATATAATGAAAGAAGCCTTTTTATTTGCAAAAAAGATAAATAGAAATAGAAAGAATAAATTAGTTGTATCTATAAATATATCTGCACTTCAAATCATAGAGAATGATTTTATAGATGATTTAGAAAGATTATTAGAGGAAACTAAAGTTTGTAATAAATATATATGTATAGAAATAACGGAAACTGCATTTTTCAAAAATACTAAACAGAATTTAGAAAAAATAAATTATATAAACAATGTATTAGGAATAGCGATAAATCTAGATGATTTTGGTACTGGATTTTCATCATTATCTTATTTAATACATATGCCTATAAATGCTATTAAAATAGATAAAGCCTTTATAACAGATATACATAAAAATAATAAGAAGCAAGTTGTTGTAAAGATAATAAAAGATATAGGAACTAAATTAGGTATGCAAACTATGGCGGAGGGCGTTGAGTGTAAAGAGGAATTAGATATACTTAAAGATATACAAATTGATAAAATACAGGGATATTATTTTTCAAAGCCTTTAAGTGAAGAGGAAACACTAAAGCTTATAGATAGATAAATAGATGGAAGGGAGCATAATTTGTAGTATGAAGATATATTTTACTAGACATGGAGAGACTTTATGGAATCTTGAACATAGATTTCAAGGATGGAAAGATTCTGAACTTACAGAAGCAGGAGTTAAGAGGGCAGAGTTATTAGGAAAAAGATTAGAGGATGTTAAAATAGATAAGATATTTACAAGTCCTATAAAAAGAGCTAAGAGAACAGCTCACTTAATAAAAGGAAATAAGGATATTGAAGTTGAAGAGGTTGAAGGATTAAAAGAAATTAGCTTTGGTAAGTGGGAAGGAATGACTACTGAAGAAATAAAAAGCTATGAGGAATATGTTAAAGAATTAGACAACCTATTTAATAAACCTTTCTCTTATAAGAGTTTCGAAGGAGAAAATATAAAGGAATTTACAGAAAGATTGTTTAAAACTGTAGATGATATAATTAAAAGTAATGAGGATAAGGATATCTTAATAGTAACTCATGGAATGTGTGTTAGATACTTAATAGGATATTTTAAAAATGAATTTGAAGAAAGTAAGATAGTAGATTATCCTATATTTCACCAAGTTAGTTATAATGAGGTTAACTGGAATGGAGAAAAATTTGATGTAGTTACTTTGAACAATATTGACCATTATGAATATGATAAGTAATATAGAAGTTTTTAAATTTTTAAATAGCAAATTATTTAATGAATAAAAATTTAGAAACTACACAATTTAATAATAGATTTGTGCTACAAATCTTAAGTCTAAAATTTAGCGATTTACAAAAATCTATCTTCTTCGATAATGGGGAGAAGGTAATAAATTTTAGAAATAAGATTTTTAAATATTGAGGTGCTTTAATTAGCACCTCCTAAATCTAAAAGTTAGTATTAAATGAAAAATAGTAGATTTTATTATCTAATATTAATCGATTAAACTTAGTAGACTATAGCTAAATAGTAGCAAAAAAGTTATGGAAAATTATACTTTTAGATAATCTATAAGCACATAAAAAAAATAGGGGTACATTATTGTACCTCTATTTTTCTTTTAATAAATTAATTTTTCGCAGATTTTTAGGTTTACATTATTATCATTAAAATATTTCACATAGGTATCATTAGGTTCTGAATCAGTTATTATGCAATCTAAATCATTAATCTCACAGAATGTCATTAAAGAAACGTGATCAAATTTTGATTGATCTGCTAGAAGAAAACATTCAGCACTTCTAGCTATAGCAATTTTCTTTATTTTAAATTCTTCTTTTGTAGAATTTGTAACTCCTCTTTTTAAAGAGATACCGGTACAAGCCATAAAGCACTTATTTATATTATAAGTTTTTAATATATCTGTGCTATGTAGGCCTGTAAATGATTGAGTTTTTCTATTAAGGATACCTGATAAACAAATTATGTTTAAGTTATTATAATGCACAGCTTTACATATAGCAGTAACGTTATTTGTGAAAATTGTTATATCTTTTTTATCTTTCAAGAAGTCAATTATATTAACTGTAGTTGTACCAGAATCTAAGAAGATACTATCTCCATCTTCAATAAATTCAGCAGCCGCTTTACCTATAGCTAACTTTGCATTACTATTTTTAATATTTCTTTCTTCAAAAGATACTAATTCTTGGTTTTCATTAACAGTTACTCCACCATAGACTTTTTTTATGGTTCCTTTTTCAACTAGAACACTTAAGTCCCTTCTTATAGTATTTTTTGATACATCGAATACTTCACATAGTTTGTCAAGCGATACGGTTTTGTGGTTAATAATGTAATTCTCTACTAGATCTATTCTTTTTGAACGCATATCTTTCCTTGTTGCTCGCAATCTACTATCAACAATATAAATATAGATAATTAATTGTTATGTTTGTAACCTTTTATAATATAGAGAGTTTATACTAAAGGTATCACTTTAATTTTATGATTAACCAATAAAAACCCCAAGAAAGTAATCTATATAAACTAAATTTAACTCAAAATATTATGTGTATAATCTGGATTTAATACAGCAAGTTATTGTCATGAGACCTACTACAACAAGTGTTCATCTCCTTTCATAGGCTTTTTGTTTTTATTATAAACGAATTTTAAAATAAAAGGAAGGGTATTTTCGAAAATAAATGAGTAACTTTTGGTTATATTTTTTATAAAAATTGATTATATTTATGGTAAAGTTGTGAAAAGGTTATTGACATGTAGTGGTTAAGTTGATATTATTGAGACATAAGGAAAACAAATAGTAAACATAAAGAAAACGTTAACTCATGAGAGGTGATTATATGGCAAACCAATTTATTATGCCAAAGCGTATTCTATCAGGTGAGGATGCTTTAAAAGAAAGTAAATCTTACTTAAAGAGTTTTGGTAAAAGGGTATTAATTGTTACTGATAAAGTAATGACTGATCTAGGTAATGTAAAGGTTTTAACCGATATCCTAGATAGTGAGAATATTGAGCATGTTTTGTATAATGAAATAAACAGCGAACCGACAGATGTTATGATAGAAAAAGGGGTAAAGCTTTATAAGGAAAATAATTGTGATTTCCTAATTGGGTTAGGTGGAGGAAGTCCAATAGATTCTACTAAGGCTATAGGTGCTATGATAACTAATGAAGGAAACATAGCAGATTACATGGGTAGAGAGATAGAAAAAGAACTTCCACCATTTGCAGTAATACCAACTACAGCTGGTACTGGTTCAGAGGCAACACAGTTTACAATAATAACTGATACAAAAAATGATGTTAAGATGCTTTTAAAAGGTGCTAACTTATTACCAACATTGGCTATAGTAGATCCTAGATTTACAATGACAGCACCAGCTAAAATAACAGCGGCTACAGGATTAGATGCCTTAACACATGCAATAGAAGCTTATACTTCTAGAAAAGCTCAACCACTTTCAGATGGTTTTGCAGTTTCAGCGGTTAAAAGAATATTTAAATATTTGCCTATAGCTTTTGATACTCCGAAAGATTTAAGAGCAAGAGAAGAAATGTCAATAGCAGCTTTAGAAGCTGGTATAGCATTCAATAACTCTTCAGTTACAATAGTTCATGGAATGAGTAGACCAATAGGTGCTTTATTTCATGTACCACATGGATTATCAAATGCAATGCTTTTAGAAGCTTGTTTCACATATGTAGTTGATGGAGCTTATGATAAATTCGCTCAGTTAGCTAGAGAAATAAATGTGGCAACTGATAATACTAGTGATGAAGAAGCTTCAAGATTATTTATAGAAGAAATAGTTAAATTAATGGTTAAATTAGAAATACCAACTTTAGAAGAGTTTGGAGTAGATAAAACTAAGTTCTTTGATAATATAGAAAAAATGGCGGCTGATGCTATGGAAAGTGGAAGCCCAAGCAATACTCGTAAGATTATTGAAATTGAAGATGTAATAAAAATCTACAATAATCTTTGGAGGTAATAAAAAATGGCATTAGTAAAAATGACTGAGCTTTTAAAGGCAGCAAAAGAAAAGAACTATGCAGTTGGAAGCTTCAGTATATCAAATATGGAAATGGTTATGGGTGCTTTAAAGGCAGCTGAAGAAATGCATTCCCCGATGATTCTTCAGATTGCAGAGGTTAGATTAACTAACTCCCCGTTAGAATTAATCGGACCTTTAATGGTAAGTGCTGCAAAGAATGCTAAGGTTCCTGTGGCGGTTCATTTCGATCATGGCTTAACCTTAGAAAATATAGAAAAGGCTTTAGAGATTGGATTTACATCAGTGATGATAGATGGGTCTCATTTAAGCTTTGATGAAAACGTTAAAATAACTAAGAGGGTAAAAGAATTAGCTGATAAATATAGTGCTGCTGTAGAGGCTGAAATTGGACAAGTTGGCGGAAGTGAGGATGGAAGTGAAAATATAGAGATGAAAGTAACCAACTTAAAAGACGCTAAGAGATTTGTTCAAGAAACTAGGGTTGATGCTTTAGCAGTAGCAATAGGAAATGCTCATGGAGTGTATAAAGGTACTCCAAAACTTAGATTTGATGTATTAGAAGAATTGAGAGAAAACATAGAAACACCACTAGTTCTACATGGTGGATCAGGAATAACACCAGAGGGCTTTAAAGAGTGTAAAAATAAAGGTATAAGAAAAATAAACATTGCGACTGCAACCTTCAATTCTGTTGAAGAGGCTGTAAGGGGATTATATGCAGATAATGAGAAGAAAGATTACTTCACACTTCAAGCTACAGAGGTTCAGGGAGCTTATGAGAATGTAAAGAAGCATATGGATATTTTTGAGAGTGTAAATAAGGCTTAGGAGATGGGTTAGTATGAGATATATAGAATTTGATGAGAATAGAAAGTTTGATATTGTTCCAATAGGAAGGGTAGCAATAGATTTCAATCCTACAGATATTCATAAACCATTATCAGAAAGTAGGAATTTTAATAAATACCTAGGTGGTTCCCCTGCAAATATAGCAGTTGGACTTGCTAGGTTAGGAAAAAAAGTTGGGTTTATAGGAAAAGTTTCAGATGATAGATTTGGAGAGTTCGTAGTAAATTACTTCAAAAAGGAAGGAATAGATGTATCTGAAATAAGTAAAGCAAAAAATGGTGAATCTTTAGGATTAACATTTACAGAAATATTAAGTCCTACAGAAAGTAGTATCTTAATGTATAGAAATGGCATAGCTGATTTACAGTTAGATGTAGATGAGATAGACGAGGACTATATAAAGAATACAAAGGCAATAGTTATTTCAGGAACAGCCTTAGCAATGAGTCCTTCAAGAGAAGCTTCATTAAAGGCATTAAGACTTGCTAAAAAGAATGGAACAGTGGTTATATTCGATGTAGATTATAGAGAATATAACTGGAAAAATAAAGATGAGATTGCAATTTATTATTCAATAGTAGGAAAAGAAAGTGATATCATAATGGGATCAAGAGAAGAGTTTGATCTAATGGAAGGTTTAATAACTAAAGATAGCACTGATGAAGAGACAGCAAAAAGATGGTTAAACTATGGTAATAAAATTGTAGTAATTAAACATGGTAAAGAAGGCTCTACAGCTTATACTGGAGACGGAAAATCATATAAAATAAAACCTTTCCCAGTAAAACTTTTAAAATCCTTTGGTGGTGGAGATGCTTACGCATCAGCATTCATATATGGAGTACTAGAAGGATGGGATATGATGGATGCCCTAGAGTTTGGAAGTGCATCAGCAGCAATGTTAGTTGCAAGTCATAGTTGCTCAGAGGACATGCCAACAGTAGAAGCTATTAAAGAGTTCATAAAGAAAGAAAAAGAAGAGTATGGAGAAATGGTAGCTAGATGCTAGGGAGGTCATAACTATGGTAGAAAATATAGGTTTTTCAGAAGATGGGAAAAAGATTGTAACAGAAATTGATGGTAAACATAGCGATATGCTAATGGATATAGAAGTTATAAAAATTAAAAAAGGTGATGAAATAACAATTTTAGAGCCTAAAAAAGAGGTTGCAGTACTTCTTATGGAAGGTAAAATAAAATACCTTTGGGAAAACAAAGAGGTTGAAGCTAGTAGAAAGAATGTGTTTGAAGAAGAAGGTTTTTGCCTACATGTTTGCAAAAATGTAGAGGTTAAGATTGAAGCTTTAGAAGATACTGAAATATTAATTCAAAAAACTGAGAATGATAAAGAGTTCTTAGCTAAACTTTATAGACCAGAAGATGTAATAATTCAAGAATCATCTTTAGATAGATGGGATGGAACAGCAGCTCGTAAGATTAAAACATTCTTTGATTATAGTAATGCGCCATATTCTAATATGGTTAACGGAGAAATAGTTTCTTACCCAGGAAGATGGTCAAGCTATATTCCACATGAACATCCACAACCAGAGGTTTATTATTATAAATTTGATAAGCCACAAGGCTTTGGAGCTTGCTTTATAGGTGATGAGGCTTATAAAGTTAAAGATGGTGGATATGCGATTATAGAAGGTGGATATACACATCCACAAGCTACTGCACCAGGTTATAGAATGTATTATTGTTGGATGATAAGACATTTAGATGGAAACCCTTGGACAGATAGAATTGATGATCCAGCTCATATTTGGTTATTAGATGAAAAATAGGAAGGATGAGAAGTTTATGAGAATGACTACAGGCCAAGCGCTAGTAAAATTTTTAGATAATCAATACGTTTCCTTTGATGGCAAAGAAGAAAAATTTGTTGATGGTATATTCACTATATTTGGACATGGTATTGTAGTTGGTTTGGGAGAAGCTTTGTATGAAGAACCAGGTAATCTAAGAGTTTATCATGGAAGAAATGAGCAAGGTATGGCTCATGTTGCAACAGCTTTCGCAAAACAAAACAATCGTAGAAAAATAATAGCTTGTTCAAGTTCGGTAGGGCCAGGAGCTGCCAATATGGTTACAGCGGCTGCAACGGCTACAGTTAATAATATTCCATTATTATTATTGCCTGGGGATTCCTTTGCTACAAGACAACCAGATCCTGTACTTCAACAGGTAGAACAATCCTATAACTTAGGAATAACAACAAATGATGCCTTTAAACCAGTATGTAAATATTGGGATAGAATAAATAGACCAGAACAACTTATGTCAGCAATGATAAATGCTATGAGAGTATTAACTGATTCAGCAGAAACAGGGGCTGTTTGCATAGCATTACCACAGGATGTTCAAGGAGAGGCTTATGACTTCCCAGAATATTTCTTTAAAAAGAGAGTTCATAGAATAACAAGACCTTTAGCTGTACAAGAAGAATTTGAAGAGGCATTAGATGTAATAATGACTAAAAAGAAACCTATAATAATCTGTGGTGGTGGAGTTAGATACTCAGAAGCTGGTGAAGCCTTAGCTGATTTCGCAGAAGAATTTAATATTCCAATATGTGAAACACAAGCTGGAAAGAGTGCTATAAAATCAAGTCATCCATTAAATTTAGGTGGTATAGGGGTTACTGGTAACCTTGCTGCAAATATGATTGCTAAAGATGCTGATTTAGTAATTGGTGTTGGAACAAGATTCTCAGACTTCACGACTTCATCAAAATCATTGTTTAAAAATCCAAATGTTGATTTTGTAACAATAAACGTATCAAAATTCCATGGTGGAAAAATGGATGCTCACAAAATAATAGGTGATGCAAAAGTTTGTATAGAAGAGTTACAAGCTATGTTAGAAGCTAATAACTATGAATCATCATATGAAGATGAGATAGTAGAGGCTAAAAAAGCTTGGAAAAAAGAAATGAAGAGATTAACAGGCATTAAATATGATGAAAATTTTGAAGCTTTAATAAAACCTAAGAGAAAAGGTTGCATAGAAGAGTTTAGCGTATTAACAGGTGGCTTAATAACTCAAACAGCTGCTTTAGGGGTTATTAGAGAAACAATAGATGATGATGCCATAGTAGTTGGAGCTGCTGGAAGTTTACCAGGGGATCTTCAAAGAATGTGGGAAACAGATGCTAGGGATTCATATCACATGGAATATGGATATTCATGTATGGGATATGAAATAGCAGCTACATTAGGAGTTAAGTTAGCTGAACCAGAGAGAGAAGTTTACTCAATGGTTGGTGATGGAAGCTACTTAATGCTTCATTCAGAGATAGCAACAGCTATGCAAGAGCATAAAAAGATAAATATACTTTTATTTGATAACTGTGGATTTGGATGTATAAACAACTTACAGATGTCAAATGGTATAGGAAGCCTTGCAACAGAGTTTAGATATAGAGATGAAGAGGGCAAATTAGAAGGTGGATTAATTCCAATAGATTTTGCTAAATCTGCAAGTGGGTATGGTTTGAAAACATATACAGTTAAGACCTTATCAGAATTAAAAGAGGCATTAGAAGATTCTAAAAAGCAAAAAGTATCAACTTTAATAGATATAAAAGTATTACCAAAAACTATGACAGATGGTTATGATGCATGGTGGCATGTTGGAATAGCTGGAGAGTCAGAGATTGAGGATGTAAATAAAGCATTTGAGAACAAAGAGAAAAATTTAAAGAACGCAAGAAGATATTAAAATATTTAAAGCTATTTGACTTTAAAGTATTTTAAAAATAAATCTAAGTTTTAAATAATAGGGAGGAATTTGGTCATGATTAATATTGGTGTTATTGGAGCAGGAAGAATAGGTAGAATCCATGCTCAATCTATTCAAGAAAAGGTAAAGGGAGCTCAAGTTAAAACTATAGCAGACGTATTTGAAGAGTCAGCTAAAAAAGCTGCTGAGGAGTTTAAAATTCCAAATTATACAGGAGATTATATGGAAATTTTAAATGATCCAGAAATTGATGCAGTAATAATATGTTCATCAACAGATACTCACTCAAAAATATCAATTGAAGCTGCTGAAAGAGGTAAACACATATTCTGTGAAAAACCAATAGATTACGATGTTGCTAAAATTGAAGCAACTTTAGAAGCTGTTAAAAAAGCCGGAGTAAAATATCAAGTTGGTTTCAACAGAAGATTCGACCATAACTTTGCTAAACTAAAAGATCTTATAGAAGAAGGTAAAATAGGAAATCCACATATAATAAAAATTACTTCAAGAGATCCACAAGCTCCACCAATAGAATACGTGAAAGTTTCAGGTGGTATGTTCTTAGATATGACAATTCATGATTTTGACATGGCTGCATTCTTAAGTGGAAGCAGAATTTCAGAAGTATATGTACAAGGTGCATGTATGGTAAATCCTGAAATTGGAGAAGTTGGAGATGTTGATACAGCAATCATATCTTTAAAATTTGAAAATGGATGCATAGGGGTAATAGATAACAGTAGAGAAGCTGCTTATGGATATGACCAACGTGTTGAAGTATTTGGTGGAAAAGGATATGTAATGGCTGACAATGATTCTGATACAACTGTTACAATAGCTTCAGTAGATGGTATTGTTGGAGAAAAACCAAAATATTTCTTCTTAGAAAGATATATGGACGCTTATGTAAACGAGATGCAACAATTTATAAACTGCTTAGAAAACAATACAGAAGTTCCAGTTGGAGCTAATGAAGGTTTATATTCAGTTTTAGTTGGACTAGCTGCTACTAAATCATTAAAAGAAGGTAAGCCAGTTAAAATAGAATATTAAAATGATAAATTAGAACGGTATAAAAATTTAAAAGGTATAAATGAGGTTTGGTCAGAAAAGCTAAATGGGAGTTAGCTTTTCTGACAAATAAAAAGGTAATGGGGGAAGAGAGAATGTTTAATTCAAATGTAAAATTAGGAATAGCACCAATAGCATGGACAAATGATGACATGCCAGACTTAGGAAAAGAAAATACTTTTGAACAATGTGTAAGTGAGATGGCTTTAGCAGGATTTAAAGGATCAGAAGTTGGAAACAAATATCCAAGAGATGTAGAAGTTCTTAAAAAAGCTTTAGAGTTAAGAGATATGGAAATAGCAAGTGCTTGGTTTAGTTCATTCTTAACAACTAAACCATATGAAGAAACTGAAAAAGCATTTATAGAACATAGAGATTTCCTTAATGCTATGGGAGCAAAGGTAATCGTAGTTTCAGAACAAGGACATAGTATCCAAGGACAAATGGAAACACCAATATTCGATGGAAAGTATGTTTTCAATGAAGAAGAATGGAAAAAGCTAGCTGAAGGTTTAAATAAATTAGGAGAGTTAGCAAAGGAAAAAGGTATGAAAGTTGTTTACCATCATCATATGGGTACTGGGGTACAAACAACTGAAGAAATAGATAAATTAATGGATTTAACAGACGAAAATTTAGTGTACTTACTATTTGATTCAGGTCACTTAGTTTACTCAGGTGAAGATGCTTTAGAAGTATTAAAGAAATATGTAAATAGAATAAAACATGTTCACTTAAAAGATATAAGAAAAGATGTAGTTGAAGAAGTTAAGAAAGATAAATTAAGTTTCTTACAAGGAGTAAGAAAAGGAGCGTTCACAGTTCCTGGAGACGGATGTATAGACTTTGAACCAATATTCAAAGTACTTGACGATAATAACTATGAAGGATATTTATTAGTTGAAGCTGAACAAGATCCAGCAATAGCAAACCCATTAGAATATGCAATAAAAGCTAGAGAATATATAAAAGAAAAAACTAATCTTTAATAACTAAATTGGTTAATAATGAATTTTAGGTAACAGCATTAAAAATGCTGTTACCACCACTAAGTAGGGTAGGGGGAAATTTTATGTTCATATTTTTGAGTTTTGCAGTTTTTTTAGTAGGTGTATTCGCTATTGCATGGTATAAAGCTAAAGGAACAGATAACACTGAAACAGCAACAGGATACTTCTTAGCAGGTAGAGGATTAAGTGGTCCTGTAATCGCTGCAACAATGATACTTACAAACCTTTCAACGGAACAGATCATAGGCCTTAACGGTCAAAGTTATGCCACTAATATGGGACCAATGGCATGGGAAGTAACCTCATGTATATCCCTTATAACATTAGCACTTATATTCTTACCAAGATATCTAAAAGGTGGAATAACAACAATCCCAGATTATTTAGAAGAAAGATTCGATAGTACAACAAAGAGAATAGTTTCAATTTTATTCTTAGTTAGTTATGTTATAACTTACATACCTACAGTTTTATACTCTGGTGGTTTAGTTTTAAATCAGATTTTTGGTATATCAGAAATGTTTGGAATAACTACATTCCAAGCAGTTGCATTAACTGGATTCTTACTAGGGGTAGTAGGTGCTATCTACACAGTACTTGGAGGTATGAAATTATCAGCATTCTCTGATACTATAAACGGACTTGGATTATTAATTGGAGGTCTTTTAGTACCTATATTAGGTCTATTATTACTTGGAAATGGAGATTTTATTGGAGGATTTGAAATAATCCTTGGAAACCCAGAAAAGCTTAACGCTATTAACCCAGCAAATGCACAAGCACCATTAATTCCATGGCCAGTATTATTTACAGGATTATTATTTAATAACTTATTCTATTGGTGTACAAACCAGTCAATAGTACAAAAAGCATTAGGAGCTAGTAGCTTAAAAGAAGCTCAAAAAGGAGCTATACTTGCAGGCTTGATCAAGGTTTTAACTCCAGCAATACTTGTATTCCCAGGAATTATAGCATTCGCAAAATATGGAAATGGATTACCAAATGCAGATATGGCTTACCCAACATTATTACTTGATGTACTACCAAAACCTTTATTAGGAATATTTGCAGCAGTATTATTTGGAGCCGCTATGAGTTCATTAAATGGTGCTATGAACAGTTCATCAACACTATTTACATTAGATTTATACAAGCCTATGATAAATCCAGAGGCTTCAGAAAAGCATCTTGTAAGAGTAGGACAAAAATTTGTTATAGTAGTATCAATTGTATCAGTTGTTGTTGCTCCATTCATTTTATATGCTCCATCAGGATTATATAACTTCTTACAAGAATGTAATGGATACTTTAACGTACCAATATTAGCCTGTGTAATAGTTGGATTCTTTACAAAGAGAGTTCCAAGTTTAGCTGCTAAAGTAGTATTCATAGTTCACATTATTTTGTATACGTTATCAAAATTCTTCTTATCAGATGTACATTTCTTATACGTATTAGGTGTATTACTACCAGTAGCTATAGTTGTAATGTTAATTATAGGTAAGATTAAACCAAGAGAAACAGATTTTGTTCAAGCTGACCATGCATTAATAGATATGACTCCTTGGAAATATGCAAAATCAGCATCAATAGCTGTAGTTCTTATTATGATAGTAGTTTATTTAACTTTCTCACCTTTAGGAATAGCAGTGTAAATTATAAGAGTTTATGAGTATATAACTTAATGTATCAAGATAAATTTTTGGGAGGAATTAATCATGAAAAAAGTAAACTTTGGTATTGTAGGCTTAGGAAGATTAGGAAGAGCTCATGCTGAAAATTTAGCATTTAAAATTCCAAATGCAAATCTTTTAGCTGTTTGTTCAATAGATCAATCTCAAGTTGATGAGGTTCAAAAAGCATGGAACATTCCATATGGATATACTGATTTCGATGAAATGTTAACTAACAAAGAGTTAGATGCAATATTTATAGCATCACCATCAGGGTATCATTGTGAACAAATCAAGAAAGCTTTAGATGCTGGATTCCATGTGTTTAGTGAAAAACCACTTGGATTATATTTAGAAGATGCAGTAGAAGCTATGAAAGCTGTAAATTCTCATCCAGAAAAAATATTCATGCTTGGATTTATGAGAAGATATGATAAATCATATGCTTATGCTAAACAAAAAATTGAAGAAGGTGCTATAGGTAAACCAGTATTAGTTAGATGTTATGGATTAGATCCAGCTAAAGCTTTACCAAGCTTCTTAAAATTTGCTAAAGATAGCTACAGTGGTGGATTATTCTTAGATATGGCAATTCATGATATAGATTTAGCTAGATGGTATTTAGAGTCAGAAGCAGATGAATTATGGGCTATAGGTGGAGCTTATGGACATAAAGAGTTTGATGAGATAAATGATGCTGAAACTGGAGCAGCTATGGTTAAATTCAAAAATGGAACAATGGCATTACTTGTTGCTGGAAGAAACTGTGCTCATGGTTATCATATAGAAACTGAGATCATAGGAACTGAAGGTACATTAAGAATTGGAACAACTCCAGATAAGAACATAGTTACAGTATTTGATGATAGAGGAATTAATAAAGAATGTGCTGGTGGATTCTTAGAGAGATTTGAAGATGCATACTTAGCAGAAGTTAAAGAGTTTGTTGACTGTGTATTAGAAAATAGAAAGCCAGATGTAACTGTTGAAGATGGTGTATTATCTACTATCGTTGGATACGCTTGTAAAGAATCTTTCGAAACTGGAGAATTAGTTAAAGTTAATTACGAAGGTTACGATGAGTTAGTAAAATAGCCGCCTAATACTCAATTAAATATCTTTATATTGGGAAAGCTATGGAAAAGATTGGATTTTGATAAGTTTTTCAATAAATTTTTGGGCTTCGCCCAATATAAGATTATTTAATTAAAAGAGTAGTTTTATATAAATTAAAAATCTAATAACTTTAAAATTAAAAGATGGTTATTTATCATTGAGGAAGTTAAGTTTTACTTAGCACTTTAGTGATTTAAATTAATAAATTAAAAATATAAAATCAGCCAAATAAAAACATAATATATATAAATAAAGGAGAATGAATGCAAAAGAAAGACATAAAATTGATTTCAGACATGGCAGTTAATAAGTTTGAATTTGCAGATAGAGCTCCTATAAAGTATTTTTTCAGAGCAGTAGTTGCTGGGTTTTTCCTAGTAGTGGCTATAATTCTTTCATATACCACTGGAGCGGTATTAAATAATTCCTATCCAGAAATAGCTAGAATAATGGTGGCTGCTACATTCTCTTTAGCATTAGGGCTTATTGCCTTCATTGGAGGAGAACTTTTCACAGGAAACAACTTAGTAATGGCAATGGGAATATACAACAAAGATTGTACTTTAACCATGGCTTTAAAAGTATGGTTCATGAGTTATTTAGGTAATTTTATAGGATCTATATTATTAGCGTTTTTATTTGTGAAAAGTGGAGCATCCATTGATTTAATCAGTGATTATGCCAAAAGTATAGTTGATATAAAACTTACTTTGCCGGCTATAGAGCTCTTTCTAAGAGGTATGCTTTGTAACTTCATGGTTTGTATAGCATTCCTAAGCACAATAAAAATGAAATCTGAAACAGGAAAATTAATAATTATGTTCTGGTGTATATTTGCATTTGTTATCGCTGGTTTTGAACACAGTATTGCTAATATGGGAATATTCTCAATAACTTATTTTTCTTCTGGAAGTTTAGGTTTACCACTTATTTTTCGTAATCTATTTTGGGTTACTTTAGGAAATATGGTTGGGGGAGGAGTTCTGTTAGCATTACCACTTAAATTTATGAGCATGGACATGGAATAACTTTTTATGAATTAACTAACTTCCTTATCTGTTAATTATAAATTTTATTTAGCACCTAAAAACAATGATTTTTAAAAATTACCACCTTTTAAAATTATTGATTTTGATAAATTTTACTACACTAAAAAATAAATATCTCAAATTTTATTAATATATAAAAACTAAAGAATTTATAGTAACAGGCAAATTTTAAAATTATTTAAAGGTTGAAAGGGAGTAGAGTATTATGGAAAATATTATTTTTAATGAAGCAAATGGGATTGCAGAGGTTATTATAAACAGACCTAAAGCATTAAATGCCTTAAACAATCAAACTATAACTGAACTTGGTGACGTTATAAACGAAATCTCAAAAAGAAAAGATATTAAAACTGTAATTATAACAGGATCAGGAGAAAAGGCTTTTGTAGCAGGAGCAGACATTGTTGAGATGAAAGATTTAAATTCAATGGAGGCAAGAGATTTCTCAAGACTTGCTCAAAAGGTATTTTCAGACATAGAAAATATGCCACAAATTGTTATAGCTGCTGTTAATGGATACGCATTAGGCGGTGGATGTGAACTTTCAATGGCTTGTGATATAAGATTAGCTTCTAAAAAAGCTAAATTTGGACAACCAGAAGTTAACTTGGGAATTCTTCCAGGGTTTGCAGGAACTCAAAGACTTCCAAGATTAGTTGGAAAGGGAGTAGCTAAAGAACTTATATTCTCAACAGATATGATTGATGCTGAAGAAGCACATAGAATAGGACTTGCTAATAAGGTTTATGAGCAAGAAGAGTTAATGGATAAAGCAAGAGAGTTAGCTAATAAGATAATGAGCAAGAGCCCAGTAGGAGTAAGATTAGCTAAGGCTGCAATAAACAACGGATTAAACATGGATACTGAATCAGCATATAACTATGAAGCAGATTTATTTGCTTTATGTTTCTCAACAGAAGATCAATTAGAAGGAATGAATGCCTTTGTTGGAAAGAGAAAAGCTGATTTCCAGGATAAATAAAACTACTTTGAATATATAAAATCTAAATAAGTTTATAAAAAATAAAACAGCAATTAAGTTTATGTAACTTATATTAATCTACCCATGAAAGGATTGTTATGTATGGTAAGGGTTAGTTTTTTGAAACCATGTGAGGTCGCGGAATTTGTTAAAGATGGAGATACTATAGTAACAGAAGGATTTGTTGCTAGCTGTTGTCCAGAGTCTTTGACTAAGGCTTTAGAAAAGCGTTTTTTGGAAACTGGTCATCCAAAGAATTTAACTTTAATGTATTCTGCAGCTCAAGGAAATAGAGATGGAAGTGGTGCTGACCACTTTGCTCATGAAGGAATGACAAAGAGAGTAATAGCAGGTCATTGGAATATGGCTCCGAAGCTAGGAAAGATGGCTGTTGAAAATAAAATAGAGGCATATAACTTGCCTCAAGGAACTTTAGCTCAGTTATTTAGAGATATAGCTGGTAAGAGAGTTGGAACTATAACTCATGTAGGGTTAAATACATTTGTTGATCCAAGAATTAGTGGAGGAAAGTTAAATGACGTCACTAAAGAGGATATAGTTAAACTTATTGAAATAGAAGGAGAAGAAAAGCTTCTTTATAAATCTTTTCCAATAGATATTTGCTTTTTAAGAGGCTCTTCAGCTGATGAGTGTGGAAATATAACTTTAGATAGAGAAGTTGCCACACTAGACGTTACTTCAATTGCGCAAGCTTGTAAGAATAACGGCGGAAAAGTTTTTGTACAGGTTGAGAGAGTGGTAGCAAGTGGATGTTTAGACCCTAGACTTGTTAAAATTCCGGGAATATATGTTGATGGAATAGTTCTAGCAGAACCCTGTGATCATGAACAATGTTTAGGAATGAAATTTAATCCGGCATATACAGGAGAAGTAAGAGTTCCATTAAGTAGCATAGAAAAGGCACCTTTAAATGCAAGGAAGGTAATTGCAAGAAGAGGCGCTATGGAACTAAAAAAAGATACTATAGTTAACTTAGGAATTGGTATACCAGAGGTTATATCATTAGTTGCTAATGAAGAAGGTATTGGAGATTATATGACACTTACAGTTGAATCTGGCCCTGTTGGAGGAGTACCTCAAGGGGGAGCAGCCTTTGGTGCCTGTATAAATCCAGATGCTATTTTAGATCAACCTTATCAATTTGATTTCTATGATGGTGGTGGAGTTGATATAGCATTCTTAGGATTAGCTCAGGCTGATAAAAATGGAAATATAAATGTAAGTAAATTTGGACCTCGTATAGCAGGCTGTGGTGGATTTATAAACATAACTCAAAATGCTAAAAAGGTTATTTTCTGTGGTACTTTCACGGCTTCAGGATTAAAGGTAGAGATAGGAGATGGCAAACTTCATATAGTTCAAGAAGGAAAGTGTAGTAAGTTTCTTGAAGATGTTGAGCAAATTACTTTTAGTGGAGAATATGCCAACAAAACTAATCAGACAGTTATGTATATAACTGAAAGAGCTGTATTTGAATTAAGAGATGATGGATTACACTTAACAGAGATTGCTCCAGGAGTTGATCTTGAAAATGATATTTTAGCTTATATGGACTTTGTTCCTAAGATAGACGAGCCTCTTAAGTTAATGGATGAAAGAATATTCCACGATAAACTTATGGGAATTAAATAAGGATAAGTTGGTATAAGTAGTATTAGGTAATCTTTGAAATTGAAAAATATATTAAAAGATAATACTTAGTCACATTTATAGTGGCAAAGAATAATTTTAACTTAATATTAGATGTTTAAATAGCTTTTTAGCTTTAGATATAATTACAGAATTTTGGGAGGAATTAAGGTATGGATTTCAGTTTAACACAGAAACAATTAGACGTTCAAAGAATGGTAAGAGAATTTGCTGAAAGAGAACTAAAACCATTTGCTATTGAAAATGATGAAAATAGTACATTTCCAATGGAAGCTTATAAAAAGTTAGGTGAATTAGGAGTTATAGGTCTTCCATATTCAACTGAATATGGCGGAACTGGGGGAGACTATCTTTCATATGTTATAGCTGTTGAAGAGATTTCAAAGGTTGATGCATCTATGGGGATAGCAGTCTCAGTAACCACTTCATTATGTGCAGGAGGAATTAGTAACGCTTCAGAGGAGCTTAAGAAAAAGTATTTACCTGACATACTTTCAGGTAAAAAACTTGGATCATTTGGATTAACAGAGCCAAATGCTGGTTCAGATGCTAGTGGAGTTATAACTGTAGCTGAGAAAAAAGGCGATAATTATATATTAAATGGAGCTAAATGCTTCATAACAAATGCACCTTTAGCAGGAACATTCATAGTTTTTGCATTAACAGATAGAACAAAAGGACCTAAAGGATTATCTGCATTTATCGTTGAAAAAGATTTTCCAGGAGTATCAATAGGAAAAATAGAAGATAAATGTGGTATTAGATCAGCACAAGTTTCAGAAGTTTTATTTAATGACTGTGTTGTGCCAGCTAGCAATTTAGTTGGTAAGGAAGGTGATGGCTTCAAGATAGCTATGAAAACTCTAGATGGAGGAAGAATCGGGGTTGCAGCCCAAGGTTTAGGAATAGCAGAAGGAGCTTTCGAAATTGCTAAGGAATACATGAAGGAAAGAAAACAATTTGGTAAGCCTTTATTTAAACAACAATATTTAGCATTTAAAATGGCTGAATTAGCTGTTGAAATTGAACAAGCTAAATATATGTTATATAAGGCAGCTATGGACAAGCAAGAAGGAAAACCTTATTCATTGTCAGCTGCAAAGGCTAAATTAGTTTGTACAGATGCAGCAATGCATGTTACTACTGAAGCTATTCAAATGCTTGGTGGTAATGGATACATGAGAGAGTACCAATTAGAAAGAATGATGAGAGATGCTAAAATAACTCAAATTTATGAAGGTACAAATGAAATTCAAAAATTAATAATAAGTGGAAGTTTATTTAGATAATAAAATAGACTATACACTATCTGCAGTTTGAAGTTAATTGAAAATTAAACACACACAACATATTAACTAAAAGTCAAAATTAAAAATGAATGCTTAGCTCTTATAATGAGAGTTAACCAAGTGATAAAAATGTATTAATACTTTAGGAGTTAATAAACTCCAATTAACCCTTAAACAATTTTATTTAAATCCAAAATGGACAACCATTGAGTTTGTAAGCTCAAATAAAAACAACAACTAATAACTAACAACAAAAATAAACAACAACTAATTAATAAAGCACCCCGCTTTACCCACGGGGTGCTTTTAATTTAGAAATTATCTAATTTAATATCTCCACTTGCTGTTGTAATATTTAATTTATTATCTCCAGAATTAAATGTTGCTTTTAAAAGTTTATCACCTTTTTCTATATTTGATGTATTTACACCATCAGCAACTTCTATAGAGCCAGATGTTGTTTTCCCTTCTAAAGCTAGATTGTTTGAAACTTCAACTCCTAGTTCTACATCTCCAGAAACAGAGTTTATTGTTGAAGCACCTTTAACCTCGGCTAAGTTTATATCTATAGATCCAGAAGTTGAATCTACAGTTAGCGTTCCTACATAGGAGCTAGCCTTAATATCTCCAGAAACTGTTTTTAGTGAAGAGGTATTTGTATTTAGTTTATTAAATTCTATATCACCAGAAGTTGTGTTAGCTGTTACTGTTGGAGCTGATACAGAGTTGAATTCTATATCACCGCTTACAGTTTCCATTCTAAGAGAGTTAAGTTCTAAAACTCTTTCAGATTTAATGTCTCCAGATACATTTGTTATTGATATATCGCCTTTATAACTTTCTGGAATATAAATATTTAATGTTAAATCTCTTGAAAATATATTATGAGGAGAGTTTTGAGTTTCTATAATTAAATTATCATTATTTTCTGTTACACTAAGTTTTAGTGTGTTGTTATCATTAGAGTTGTATTTTCCTTTAAGCTCGGTTTTTAACTCATCAGTATCAGACTTAAGTATATTAACATCTGCAATACTTGATTTTATAGTAATTTTGTTTACAGACTCTATGCTACGAGATTCACTATCATTTATAGTATGACTAGTACCAAATAAATCAAAATTAAATTGACCATAATCAAATTCACCTAAGTAATTAGAAATCTGAGGAGCTAAATCTTTTCCTATAGAAAGTCCTGATGAAATAGTTTGAAATAATCCCACTGAAAATGTTGCTATGAATATCACTAGAGAAACTATCATACCAACAACAGCCTTCTTATTCCAGAAGGGCTTCTTATCTTTTAATTTAGGCTCTGTTAAATACTCAATAGCTTTCTTTATTAAAACTATACATGCTTTAATTCCATAATATCCCAGTGTAGTCATAAGAATTCCTAGGAATATTAAAGAGATTAATATCCAAATAACTCCAAAGAATAGAGATGTAAGTCCGCCTGTACTTGTAGCAGCTAAAGCTATACATGATATCATGCCGATTAAACAACTAAATATAAGACTTATTCCACCTATAAATATGCCGATAATTGATCCTGCGATTCCTAAAATTATAGGAGATAAAATAATAGCTAATACAATGAATAAAACTATTTTCATAAGTTTATCTGTTTTATTTGAACTTTCAGATATACTTTTACTGAATGCTCTAGTTTTTTCTTTTGCTTTTTCTTTATAATATCTTGCTGTTTCTTCAATTGTTGGATTACCCTTAGCCTTTTTATATTGCTCAGCTATATCTTTGGGATCTCCAAGATCTTCAGCTATTTCTTCTTCAGTTTTACCTGAGGATAATCCAATAGAGAAGTGCTCTTCATAATCATATAAAATATCATCAATCTCTTCTTGGGAAAAACCTCTTAAATTTCTTCTTAATTCATTAAGATATTCTTGTTTAGTCATTCTCATCACCCTCCTCTAATAAATAATTTATACCATCTAATAGATCAAACCATTCACGTTTTAAAAGTTCTTTACGCTGAAGTCCTAAGTCTGTGATTTTATAATACTTTCTTGGGGGACCTTCCTGAGATTCTCTTAAGTAGGTTGTAAAAAAACCTTCTTTGCTAAGTTTTCTTAGGATAGGGTATATTGTTCCATCTGAAATATATATTCTCTCTGAGATTTTACTTATAAGTTCATATCCATAGTAGTCTTTTTTTGAGAGTAGAGAGAGAACACAAAGTTCTAAAACCCCTTTTTTAAATTGAGAATTCATCTATTCACCTGCTTTCTCATTTATATAAATCTTCTTAAAACCCTTGCAATATGCGGAGTTTCAATTGTATTATTAACAATAATTTGTAAATCTTGACTATAATATATCATACACTACTATATATTACAAGGTACTGAATATAAAAATATACTATAGTATATTAAATTACTATAAAGTAAATTATTAACTTATTATGAATTGTATGCTATAATATTCCAGTAAAAAAATAATAATGTTAAATTAAATTTAAGGAGTAGGATTATGAATAAACAAAAATTGACGGAATTTTTTAAATCAAAAAAAGGACTTTGTATAGTAGTAGCTATTGTTTGTTTAATTTTAGGGGGAAGCATAGAAAAATCAAATACTGATAAAAGAATTAAAGATATAGAGAATAAATATAATTCTCAAATAGATTTATTAAATAAAAAGAATGAAGAATTAAATAGTAAACTTGATGAAGCTAAACCATGGTTTGAAATGAGTGATGCTCAAAAGAAAGCTAAAGAAGAAGAATTGAAAAAGCAAAAAGAGGCAGAAGAGAAAGCGGCAGCTGAAAAGGCGGCAGCTGAGAAAAAGGCTAAAGAGGAAGAAGAAAAAAAGGGATATGATACAGGCGTAACTTATGAAAATTTAGCTAGAACTCCAGATGATTATTTAGGGAAAAAAGTAAAATTTAGTGGAAAAGTTGTACAAGTAATGGAAGATGATGATGAAACTCAAATAAGGTTAGCTGTTAATGATAATTATGATAATATTTTATATTTAGGAGTACCTAAGACTTTAACTGGTAATAATAGAATTTTAGAGAATGATGAAATTACTATAATGGGAAAATCTGCAGGGTTATTAACATATAAATCTACTATGGGAGGAAATATAACTATTCCATCTGTTTTAGTAGATAAATTTGAATAATATTTAATAAAAAAAACTCTATGTCGGTAGAACATAGAGTTTTTATTAAATAATTTTAAAGGGTAGTGGGTTATGTTAAATTTTATGGTTTGATGTATAAATATCCTTCTGATTGCTTTTCAGCAAGCTCAATAATTCCAGTGGGAACTACTTTGCAGAAAGAAAACAATTCATTTTTAGCTATGTTAAATTTTTTTAATGAGTTATTGCACACTGCAAAAACAACACCTTGTTCAGCAGGTTCAATAATTTTGTCTATTAAATTAGTATTTCTAGCTATTACTTCTTTTAACTGAAAAACAGCCATAGAATTTGCTAATACTTCTAATTCATATGTTCTATTAGTTTCTTTAGCATTGTTTAATACATTCTTTAGATTCTCTAAAACAATAGGCCATTTACCAGGTTCATCAATATGAAATATAATTTTCATCTTAACCACTTCCAAACCTTATATTGATTTTTAAAGACATATAAATATATTTATACAGCATTATATAGTAAAGTTGCTGATGTTATTTCTTTGTTCTATAACCACTTACAGAAGTGTACTACTTCTTAGTAAATAGATTATTTTGTCTAAATTTACTAAGCGAATTTTTAACAATACTCTGAACAAAATTTCTAACATCAACAACCTTGTCCTTAATATAAACCTTTAAAAATGAATAAGCAAATTACATAAAAATAAGATTTATAAAATAAATAGTTTATTTTGACAATGTTTAGATTTATTACGATTTTATCCTGATATTTTTCAAAAATAGTAATTCAAAACTTTAATATGTATATTTTTTTAATACATATTTTAAAGGAGAATAACTTAAATAATAAAAATAATTGGACTTTTTGAATACGTTTGCTTTAAATGTGTCAAAAGTCCTATTTTTTATGAAAAAGATGTATGAAAAGGTTGAAATAGTCCAATATTATATCAATAAACTTCAATGTAATAGTTTGCAGTGAGGTTTATAATAACATCATAACATTTGGTAAACGATTTTATTGAGGAGATGATTTTATGAGAAAGGCATTTATATGTCCAACAAAATATGTTCAAGGAGAAAATGAGTTACTTAATTTAGGTTACTTTGTAGAGACTTACGGAAAGTCAGCACTTTTAATAGCTCATCCGGAGGATATAAAGAGAATTAAAGACAAATTAGATGCAACAGCAAAGAAATTCAATATTGAATTTATAGAAGGCGGATTTAAAGGTGAATGTTCACGTCAAGAAGTTAAAAGACTTCAAGAACTTGCAAAAGAAAAGAAATGTGATTGCACAGTAGGTCTTGGTGGAGGAAAAGCTTTAGATACAGCTAAGTGTGTAGCTGAAGGTGAAAAGCTTATAGTAGTGCCAACAATAGCGGCTACAGATGCTCCAACTAGCCACTCAGCAGTTTTATACACAGAAGATGGATCATTTGATGATTATGCGTACTTCAAAGCAAGCCCAAGCGTTGTTTTAGTAGATACAGAGGTAATAGCAAAAGCACCTACACGTTTCTTAGTAGCAGGTATGGGAGATGCCTTATCAACTTACTTTGAAGCAAGAGCAACATCAAGTTCATTTACTAAAGTCAATGCGGGATTACCATGTGGGGTAAGAGAAGAAAAGTGTAGACCAGCAATCGGAACAAATGCTTCATTAGCACTCGCTAAGCTTTGCTATGAAACATTATTAGAAGATGGAAAGAAAGCTAAAGATGCTTGTGAATGTAACTGTGTTACTAAATCTTTAGAAAATATAGTAGAAACAAACATATTATTATCAGGATTAGGATTTGAGAGTGGTGGATTAGCTGCAGCTCATGCAATACATGATGGTTTAACAATATTAGAAGGAACACATGGATACTTCCATGGAGAAAAGGTTGCTTTTGGAACAATAGCTCAATTAGTTCTTGAGAATGCACCAAAAGAGGAGTTATATGAAGTATTAGATTTCTGTTTAGAAATAGGTCTTCCTGTATGTCTTGAAGATATAGGAGTAACAGAGGTTTCAGATGAAGAGTTATTTGAGGTTGCTGAAAAGGCTTGTATACCAGAAGAATCAATATACTCAATGCCATTTGGAATAGAAATTTCAGAAGTAGTTTCAGCAATTAAATTAGCAGATAAGATAGGTAGAGAGTACAAAAATAGAAAGTAATTTTAATAGCAAGGGAGAGTTTAACATGAAGAAAATAATGAATTCAGCAGAAACACTAGTAAGAGAAATGTGTAACGGAATGGTTATGGCACACCCAGAGTTAGAATTTTTAAATAAATATAAGGTTGTTAAAAAGAAAAACATTAATGAAGATAAAGTAACACTTATAAGTGGTGGGGGAAGCGGTCATGAGCCAGCACATGCAGGGTTTATAGGAAAAGGTATGTTAGATGTAGCAGTATGTGGAGATGTATTTGCTTCACCTTCACAAATACAAGTTTACCAAGCTATAAAAGCATCTAAGAGTAATAAAGGTACACTTCTTATAATCAAGAATTATAGTGGGGATATGATGAACTTCAAGAATGCAGCTCACCTTGCTACAGAAGATGGAATAAAAGTTGATTATATAAAGGTTGATGATGATATAGCTGTTGAAGATAGTCTTTATACTGTAGGACGTAGAGGGGTTGCAGGTACTGTTTTAGTACATAAAATAGCAGGTGCTGCTTCTGAGAGAGGAAACAGTTTAGAAGAAGTTAAAAGAATAGCTGAGAAAGCTGCTAGTAGTGTTAAAAGTATAGGATTTGCATTCACATCTTGTACTGTTCCAGCTAAGGGAACTCCAACATTTGAATTAGGTGAAGATGAAATGGAATATGGAGTTGGAATACATGGAGAACCTGGAATTCGTAGAGAAAAAATAGCTACAGCAGATGAATTAGCTGAAAGAATGGTTAATCAACTTATAAATGAATTAGACTATAAGGATGAAGAGGTAGTTGTTCTTATAAATGGATTTGGAGCTACACCACTTCAAGAGTTATATTTATTAAATAACTCAGTATTTAGAGAATTACATAAAAGAGAAATTAAAGTATGTAAAAACTTCGTTGGTAACTACATGACAAGTATAGATATGGCTGGAGCTTCAGTATCAATAATGAAACTTGACGATGAATTAAAAGAATTGATGAAAGATCAGTGTGATACTCCAGCATTTAAAGTTTCTAATCATATGGATGTAAAAGAATATGAAGAAGTAGTAATAGAAGAAAAAGAGGTTCCAGTATCATATAAAGTTGAAACTTGTGAATCATTTAATGAAATAAAAGGTGAAAAAATATCACTTAATAATATGATTTACATATTAGATAAAATGAGTGAAGTAATAATTGATAATGAAGTTCCATTCTGTGAATTAGATTCTCATGCAGGAGATGGAGATTTTGGAATGAGTGTTGCTAAAGGATTTAGAATGCTTAAAAAAGAGTGGAAAGATATATTAAATATAGAAAACTTAAATATATCTGAGTTCTTAAATGCTTGTTCATTAGTTATAATGGAACACTGTGGTGGAGCATCAGGTCCAATATGGGGATCAGCTTTCAGAGCAGCAAGCAAAAGTGTTATAAATAAAAATGAGTTAACAGTAGAAGATTTTGCTGAAATGATGCAAGCCGCTGTATTAGGAATTCAAAAGACTGGAGAGCGTTCATTTGGAAGAGGCGCTGTAGTGGGAGACAAAACATTAATAGATGCTTTAGTCCCTTGTGCAGATTCATGGACAAATAATGCAAAAGAAGGATTAAAATTCAAGGAAGCATTTAAAAATGGTGCAGAGGCAGCAGTTTTAGGAGCTAAGAAAACAGAAGAAATAGTAGCTCGTATGGGAAGAGCTGGTACAGTAGGTGAAAGAAGTATTGGTTATCCAGATGCAGGTGCGTATGGACTAGGTGTAATATTCACTGAAATATCAAATGATATAAAATAGTTTAATAAAATAAAAATTTTAATAGATAGTTCAAATAGTTTTATAGATTAAGGGAATGTATTAAAGAACAGTAATGCTTGTCATAATAAGCATCTCACACCTGTTCTTAATACATTCTTTTTTGTATTGTAAATTATTCTAAAGAAATGAATTTAACGATTATTTATTAAAACATCGAGTTTTTATGGAAATAAGTATAATCATTAGATTTTATTAAAGAATTAATGGCTAAAATAGTATCAATAAAAATCAAAATTTTCATAGATAAATTGATTTGTTAACAAAAAGTTAACAAAGGTGTATAATGTAGATAAAATTTACGAGAGGAGAACTTTGATATGGAAGATATAGAAAATAATAAGAGAGTTATATCTGGAGATAATCAGAACAAATGGGCCATATTGATATGTGTAGTTATAATGACTTTTATGGCCTGTATAGATGGTAGTATAGTAAATGTTGCTTTACCTAAAATATCATCTGATTTAAATAAACCAATTTTAGATACACAATGGATTGTAACCAGTTATCTCATGGTAATATCGTCTTTAGTGTTACTATGTGGAAGATTAGGTGATATTAAAGGAAAATGTAATGTCTTTAAAGTTGGAGTATTAATTTTTACTATTGGTTCATTTTTTAGTGGACTATCAAAAACATTACCTTTATTAGTCTTATCTAGAACTATTCAAGGGGTTGGAGGCGCTTGTGCCATGGCAACTGGAATGGGCATAATAACGGCTATTTTTGATAAAAAACAGAGAGGAAAGGCTATGGGGATATCAGCTAGTGCTGTAGCTTTAGGAGTAATGGTTGGACCAGCACTTGGTGGTATTTTAGTTTCTATTAGGTGGGATCTTATATTTTGGATTAATGTGCCTATTGGAATACTTGCTTTCTTACTTTCAATAAGATATTTACCTAAGATGAGAACAAACTCAAAGGAAAAGATAGATATTAGAGGAACAATAGTATTTGCAATATCTATAGTATCTAGTACTTTATCAATAACTAAAGGTGAAGTCTTAGGGTATACAGATAAATATGTAATACTTGGATTTATAATAGCAATAGTATCTTTTATAGTATTCATATATTTACAGAAGACATTAGAGTCTCCTGTTTTAGATTTAAAACTATTTAAAAATAAATTATTTTCATTAAGTATAGTTTGTTCAGCACTTTCATTTTTAGCTATAAGTTGTATGAATATAGTAATTCCATTATATTTAGAACAAGCCTTACAAATGAGTTCTTTACAGGCAGGCTTATTCTTAATAATTTACCCATTATGTTTATCAATAGTAGCACCACTTAGCGGTTCCCTTTCTGATAAATTCAATGGAAGATTAATTTCATTAATTGGTATAACTTTATTAACAGTAGGACTTTTCTTTATGGCAAGAATTAATATAGAAAGTTCTCTAGTTTATCTTGGGATATGTTGTGTTATCATGGGGATTGGTAATGGAATGTTTAAATCAGCTAATAACGCTCTTGTAATGGAAAAAGTTGAAAAAGATAGACTTGGAATTGCAGGAAGTGTAAACTCTCTAGTTACAAATTTAGCAATGTCCTATGGGTTTACTTTTGCAACAACTATATTATATGGAAGAATGAGTTACAAACTTGGATATAGGGTTTCAAATTATGTACCAGGGCATGAATCTGCATTCTTATATGGATTAGATTGTGCATTTTTCTCAGCTACAATAATTTGTTTCCTTGCAACTATAGTAGCTTTCATTAGATATAAAAATAAAAAAATTTAATAGAAATTACAGTTTCTTAGCTAAAGTATAGACTGATTAAAGATAAAAATACTTGTCATCAGTCTATACTTTAGCTATTTTTTTTAGTTTTTTCATTTAAAAATCTTTCTTTAAGCAAATCTTATCTAAAATTAAAAGTTTTGTAGAAAACAATATATTTATTTAGAAGTGAAATTAAATAATATTTATAAATTATCATAGTTAAAAATTTTAATAGAGAGTAAAGAGAAGAAAAGAGGATATTTCATAAAATACATATTTATGAATAAATATTAAAGTGAGTTTTAAAATAAAAAAGAAAATTTTAGTTTTGTTAAAATACAATTGATAATTAAATTTCTTGAATAAAAGAGTGTTTTCTGTACAAGGACTTTAACATCAAGTGTATTTTATACAGAGACATATGTACATAAAAAATGATTTAACATGAAAAAACCTTTGACATTTACTAAAAATTAGCATAAAATACAAAGAAATAATGAATTAAGTGTTAATAAGTGGTTAATTTAATTAAAAAATACAATTTTGAATTGAGTAATATATTTTATAAATTAATTCAAGAAAAAAATAATAATATTATTAATTATCTTTAGAGATAATTAGATATATATGAAATGACAAATGAATAAATATTCAAAATTGATGTAAAAACATATAAAATATTTAAAATTATAAATTGGGGAGGAAAACTATATGAAAGAAAGCAGTCAAATACATGATGAAGATTTAGTAGAAGTTGAAGAACTTATTGACGGTGAAGAAGCAAGAAATGGTAAGAACTATAAAATAGGTTTTTGGTCATTTGTAGCTATGATCTTCATGACTGTTTATGGATTAGCAAATGGGCAACAAATATATTATCAAATGGGGTATGCATCCATAACATATGTAATAATCGGGGTTATTTTATTCTTTGTTCCATATACTTTTATAGTATCAGAAATGAGTTCAGCGTTTAGTGAGGAAAAAGGTGGAATATTTTCTTGGATGAGAAAATCTGTAGGTACAAAGTTTAGTACTGTTGGAGCGTTTATATGGTACATATCAGCCATAATATGGTGGTTTAGTATAAGTTCAATATCAATTACTTTTTCTAATATGATTTATGGGAGAGACCTTTCACAAAGTTGGCATCTCTTTGGTTTAAGCAATACAGCTACAACAACTTTAATAGGGATTGCATGGTTCTTGTTAATAGTATTCTTTTGTCGTAAAGGTGTTAAATCAGTAACAATGTTAGCCAATATTTCAATGCTTATAACAATAATAATGCATGTTTTAATACTTGGGGGTGGCCTTTTAGTATTTTTCTTATCTGGATTTAAATTTCAACAACCATTAAACTTTACAGGGGTTCAATCATTTTTCATGGGACCTAATGAAGCCTATAATAATCCCTTAGCAGCAGTTGGATTTTTAGTGTTTGCTATATTTATATTAGGTGGAATGGAAAGTAGTGGAGGACTTGTAGATAAGGTTAAGAATCCTAAAAAGAATGTTCCAAGAGCTATGATTTTATCAGGAATTATAATAGCTGTTTTATATATAGTCATAGTTGTTATATGTGGTATGTCTGTTAGTTGGTCAGACGCCTTTAATAAACCAGGAGTTAACTTATATAACTATGGAATATATTTAGTACAAGCTCAATTTTATAACTTAGGACAATACTTAGGATTATCCCAAAGTGCTTCAATAGCCTTAGGAGAATGGGTAAATAGACTTACAACTTGGATTGGATTTATAGCGAAGCTTAATCTACCATTAATACTTTATTCTCCAATCAAGCAAATGTTTGAAGGAATGCCAGAGGGGATGTTACCTAAGTTTATAACTAAGAAAAATAAACATGGATTTACAGGAAATGCTTTAATGATACAAGCAAGTATAATAATTATTGTAATGTTAGCTATAGGATTTGGCGGAGATACAGCAAATACAATATATAATAACTTAACATTTATGGTTACTATAGCAACATCAATACCATGGGCATTTATAGTTTATGCGTACATAAGATTTAAACTAAATGATAATATCAAAAAAGAATATGAATTTTTTAATAAAAAATGTGGAGTTATTTTTGCATCAATAACTTTAATAACAATAATATTTGCTACAGTATTTTCAATAATTGAACCTTTTTTACAAGGAGATATACAAAAAGGAATATGGATAGTAGCGGGTCCAATTGCATTTGGATTAATAGGATATATATTAGCTGCTGTTTATGAAAGAAGATTAAAATCAGGAAAAATCAGAGATAAAAAAGAACAAGAAATTGAAGAAGTTGAAGCAGAAATTGCATTAACAAAATAAGATAAATATTTAGTAGCGGGGAGATTTTATCCCTGCTATTTTATTTAATATATTTAGTTAAATATAGAATATATTATAAGAATTAATATTTAGATATTGATTCTTTTATTTTGTTTAATTTTATAGTGGAAAATAGTGATAATTTTTAAGGAATATACCTTTGAATTGATAAAATAATAATTATTATAGAGAAGTATTTATTTATAAATAAGAGGGTGATATAATTAGTTTGTAAATAAAATTAACAAAATGTTCATTAATTATGTTCATTTTTAAGGAGGTTTTTAAAATGACTAGAAAAGTAGAAGAATTAAAAAATGAAGTTATGGCTGATATAGAAGGATCTTGTGTAGAAGATATAAAAGCTGATATGATTAATAAAATGGAAGAAGATATAAAAGTTCTTGACGAAAATAGTCCAGCTTACAAAGAAGATGAAAAAGAGGCTGGTAAATTAGGAAGAGCTATAAATAAAGAATTAGATAGAGAAATAAAAGAAGAAGCTGAAAATGCTAAAGAATTTGCTAAAGAATTAAAAGCTGATATAGAATCAAGAGAATAATAATATTTTATTATATAATTAAATAAAAAAATTTTCACATTACTTTTGATGTAAAAAGACTGTATGCAATGAAATAATTCCCGTATGTGCATATAGTCTTTTTATTTTACTTTTTAGAGACTTTCTATAAATAAAAATAACTTTAAATAGGATTCATAATTATAATTCCTATTTAAAGTTATTTTCACCTATACCTTATTTTTCCTTTTTGATTTTATGTACTTAAATATAAAGTAGAAAATAATAAGTAATATTAATGCTCCACCTAGTACCCATGAATATTTTTTTACTACAGAATCTATTACAGTATAATTTTGGGTGTATATTGTACCTAATTTAATTAATGTAAAATCCCAGAGAATCATACCTAGTGCTGAAAAAAATAAAAATCTATGAAGTTTCATTCCTATTATTCCAGATACAATAGAGATAACGGCTCTGGCCATCGGGATTACTCTAGATAGAAACACTCCAATATATCTATATTTGAAAAGTAGTTTTTGTGACTTTTCTACAGATTTATTTAGTTTAGGGTGTTTTGCTCTTAAGTCATCTATAAAATTTTTAATTAAATATTTTCCAAGTAAAAACATTATTAATGAACCAACAGAACCACCTAAAACAGCTACCAGTGTTAAAAAGTAAATATTTTGGTTATTACTTTTTGCTACAGCTCCAACAAAAGGGAGGACAACTTCGCTTGGAATGGGCATTGATAAATATTCAAGCAAGCTAGTGAAAAATATACTGATTGCTCCATATTTAAGTATAAACATTTTTATTAAAGCTATGTAATTCATAACAAGAACTCCAATCAATAAAATGATACTTATTTTATATTAAATTTTTTTTAAACAAATTTATCTAGGAGCTTAGTATTTCTAAAATTCTAATTTTTTAATTTAGAATCTTAGAATTAGTAGCTATTAGATAAATATAATTATTTAAATTATACCAATAAATGATAGTACTATAAAAGAAGAGTATGACATAGAGAATATTAAAAATATAAGGAACAAGTTAGACTTTTAAAAGATTTTAAAGAAAAAGGACACCATACAAGAATAATCTTAGGCAAAATCTTGTATGGTGTCTTTAAATGTAAAAGGATCATGTAATTAAGGAATATAGTTTGTGTTAGCTTTTGATGCTAATTAATATTCAAACAATAGTTTGAATATTAATTAGTTTCAAGTTTGGCAGTTTTTACAAAATAAAGTTAATATTTTTTATTCAGATGTGGATTAAAGTTTATAACCACATCTGAATTTAATTACTAATCTAATTCAGAATTAGTAATATGACCTTTTAAAATGTTAGCTGATTTAACTAAGTCTTCTTTTTCTTGAGATGATAGGGGAACATCTAGAATCTTTCTAGCTCCACTTCTATCAACTATAGTAGGCATTGCTAAATAAACATTATCAATTCCGTATTGTCCTTCAAATAGAGAAGAAATAGTTAAGATTGAGTTTTCATCACGAAGAATTGCTTCAACTATTCTAGTAACGGCAAGAGCTACAGCATAGTTTGTATATCCTTTGCTATTTATTATTTCGTAAGCGGCATTTTTAACTTTTTCAGGAAGTTGTTTTTTGAATGAGCCATCACATTTAGAGCAAACAGTTTTGCAATATTCATCAACATTTGCTCCGGCTATGTTAGTTAAGCTCCAAGCTGTTATTTCTGAATCACCATGTTCTCCGATTATATATGTGTGAACATTTCTAGCGTCTATATCAAAATGTTCTGAAAGCATATATTTTAATCTTGAAGTATCTAGAACAGTTCCTGATCCAATAACACGTTCTTTAGGGAATCCAGAAAGTTTATAAGTGATGTAAGTTAAAATATCAACTGGATTTGATACTACTAAAAGTATTGAATTTGGACTGTATTTAACAACCTCAGGAACAATGCTTTTGAATATTTTTAAGTTTTTATTTATAATATCTAATCTTGTTTCACCAGGTTTTGGACCAACTCCAGCAGTGATTATAACTACATCAGAATCTTTTGTATCGGCATAATCACCAGATCGTATATCAACAGATTTAACAAATGCTGCGCCTTGTGCTAAATCCATAGCTTCAGCATGTGCCTTATCTTTATTTATATCAACTATTACTATTTCAGATGCTAATCCATCTTGCATTAATGCAAAAGCTGTTGTTGAGCCAACAAATCCTGCACCTATTATTGAGATTTTATTAGTTTTTTCTTTTATCATATATATCATCTCCTAATTTAATTCCTAGTTAATTACTCTGAATTATAAATTTATTATATAACAAATAATAATTGTTATCAAGTAGTTTTTAATATTATTCTAATTTAACCATATAGAACCATATAAAAAGAAAATAATAGCCAATATAATTATTTAAAGAAAGTTTATAAAAATATTTTCTCAAATTAGAAGGATATTTATACTTGCGAGAGAAATATATCTTATGAGTAAAAAGATTTAACACATTTAATAAGCAATAATTTAGTGGGCTATTCAGGATAAATTATAAATCTTTTAATACTCAAATATATGTTTTATTAAAACTATTAATGGGAGTAGAGAGTTGATTTGGAGTCTCCAATGGGGGAGTGAGTACTTTAAGTTAATTCTTAAAAGTTTAAGTTAAGGTTATATAAAATTTAGTTTATGCTTTTAAAATATAATTGCCAAAAATTTATATAAAAAATGATAGTTATAAATTTTAGATATTATATTTCAAAAATCATGGATAGAATTTATATAGCCTTAATTTTTTTTTCTGCTTTAAGAAAGATTTAAGATAAAATATATATAATCATAAAGTGATATTTTGGGAAAAATAGTATATAATTAAAATTATATGAATATGTCTATTTATTACAATTTTAAGGGGTGAGCATCTTTGGAAAAGTTAGATAAAAAGAGTGTTAAAAAAGATGCTGAAAAAAAGTACGAATTTAAATTTTATAGATACTTGGGTTTGGTTTTACTTGTTCTTTTTTCTTGCATATTTACTGTAAGTAATTTAATAAATTCAGGGGAAACGAGAAAAGTAATTGTAGAAATAGTTAGAAATGATTATAGTGAATTTTTTCAGTATGAAATAAAGAATAATGATAAAAGTCTCGGAGATATATATGATGACTATTCAAATAAGCATAATATCTCAGTAGATAAGTTAATGGCAATAAACATAATCTATTTTGGACAAGATGAAAATAGATATTTAGAACCATATATAAGACCATACATAGATAAACACAATCTATCTAAAGCAGATAGAAAAGATTTATATGAGCAGGTCAAGAGAGAAATAAAAATTATTGAAAATAAATATACCTTTAAATTAATAGTTAAGAGATTTTCTCCATATGTACTTGCAATTATTTTTTTAACAATAATAATGGCAAGCTCATCATTCATTAGAAAAAGGAATAGGTTTGAGAAGAATGTAATTAATATTCTAGTTCTCTTAATAGGAACATACATATGTTATTTGTCGATTATAAGTGTAAAACATGAAATATTGATAAATATAGCTATTGTAGGGATTTTATTAGAATTTATTATAGAGAATAAATCTAATTTATTAAAGTATGTTGGAGGGACTGTAATAATATGTATCGTCGCTGCAAGTATTTTTGTTAAGTTCGATAATAAGGATATGGATTTAGATAAATATAATAGTGATAATTTGGTTTTAGTAAATAACTTACAGGAAAATAGTAATATTGAAGATGAACAAGCTATTCAAGAAATTGGTGAAAATTTATTTTCTGAGATGAAGAAAGAAAATATGATAGAGGTTAATGAGCCAGAGAATGAAGTTAATAAGTTAATAGAAGAAAAGAAAAAACTTATTTTTAATGATAAGACAACTAATAAACCTGTATTTTATGTGTATTTATATAATCAAATACCTATATATAGGATTGTATCTGTTGAAGGTGCAAGTTCTATAAAGGTATATGAAGGAGTTTTAAATCCCTACATGAGAAGTAATTTAATGAAACTTGAAAGAGGAAAAAATGTAGAAAAAAGAAGGTATAAAAGGAATAAAAAATATTAATACCTTAGATAAAGCTTTAAATTTTATGTAAATTAACATTAAAAAAATCATAATGATATATTCAGTAGAATATAAGTATACTAAGGACAGAATTATAGATATTCAGTTCTTAGTATATTTTTATGTAGAATATTAATTTATGGGGTGATTTAAGTGGAGCAAAAAAAAGAACAATTAAATGAAAATGTTTTCAAGAATAATCTAACTAAGGAACAGTGGGTTGATATATTAAAAAATGGAGATTTAATTGGGCTAAGAGATATGAAGATACTACTTAATTTATATGGTAATAACGGACAACCCCTTAAGACTGCTTTAATAGGAGAGCATTTAGAATTTAGTGATATTGGAACTAGAATTCAAAAAATGGGCAAGAGAATAGAGTCTGAAGTAGGAATAAAATTAGAAGAAAAAGAAATAGGAAGCTGGAGACACAAATTTAGACATTGGCTTATTATGTTTAATGGATCAAAGAAATATGATGAAAAAGAGAATAAATATTACTTTATATGGACATTAAAAAAAGAGCTTAAAGAGGCTATAGATTTTCTACTGTGTAAAGAATAGTATATTTTAAGGGGCTATATCAAAATTAACTAAGTTTTGATATAGCCCCAATTTATTAATATAGCTTTGTTTTAGGTGAATATTGATTTTTAGCTAGTTCTTCAGACCTAGCTTGAACTTTTTTTATTTAGTAGAAATTGAAGTGTTTGACAGTAAAAGCTTCAACAGGTTACTATCTTATTAGCAGAAGAAGGGAGTGGAAGGAATAATGACAAGAAAGGAAATAAAAAGCATTGCCAAGTCAAAGCTAAAAGGTAGATGGTTTAATATAGTTCTATTAACCCTAATAATAGCTTTAATAGAATTGGGTGCTAATGAAATTATAGGAAGAGCTGATGGAATAGTATCAACTGTTCTAAGTCTAGTAAATAACTTTTTATTAATGCCAGCTATAACTGCAGCAGGGATTATATACACTATTAAGTTTGTTAAAAGTGATGAAGTTATACCTTTAGGTGAGGCAATACCAACAGCTAATACTTGGGGAAGATTTATAATGGCTATGTTAGTTACAATGATATTTAGCATACCAATATGGATATTTGTATTTATAGCAAACATAATTTTAGTTTTGTCGATAACATCTTTACATAATGCTATGCTTATGGGACAGTCAGCAATAAATCCTGTAATAGCACTTTGGGGAATTATTTTAGTAATGATAATATTTGTAGCATTATTAGCTATTATATTAGGAATTCTTTTATTCCCATTACCATACCTAATGGCTGAAGAGGATTGCGGAATATGGGAAGCTGTTAAAAAAAGTTTCAGTATAATGAATGGGCATAGATGGAAACTATTTGTTATGGGACTTAGCTTTTTAGGATGGATAGTATTATCATTATTAACTCTTGGAATAGGTTTATTATGGTTATTACCATATATACAAGTTACTCTAAGAATTTACTATCTTTCAATTACAGGTAGAGAAAATGAAATAAATTAATAGAAAAAAGGTTGTATCGTATGATATGGCCTTTTTTTATTAAAAAGTTTAGGTATTAATAGATAAATATTGAAAATAGTTAATAACACACTACATTTGGTGGAATAAGAGAAGTTTTAAGTACAAAATAAAGTTTACAAAATTGACATAAAATTAATAAAGTGTTAACATTTAGATAGATAGAAAGAGGTGAGTATCATGATGACAAGAAGAGAAATGAAAAGTTTAGCTAAGGATAAGTTAAAAGGAAGATGGACGAATTTTGTATTACTTACTCTTATAATAATTGCTATAGAACTAATAGTTACACTTTTAATTAATAGGATAGATTCACTAGGAATGTTTTTTGTATTAGATATATGTAATTATTTATTATTAGCACCAGCTTTAAGTGCAGCAGGAATAGTTTATGTTATTAAATTTGTTCATAGTGATGAAAAATTATCAATGAAAGAAGCAGTACCAACAAAGAAAGTTTGGATTAATTTTATTAAGATCATTTTAGCGTCTACTTTATTTATACTACCAGCTATGTTGATTGTATTTGTCTCACAAATAATATCAATACTAACAGCAACAGTATCACAAGTAATAGCATATTCTCCATCAATGTTTATTGACAGTGATACAATAACTACATTTACTGGAATTATTGTAGTAGCTATCATTATATCATTAATCTACTGTATAATAATATCACTTTTCTTATTCCCACTTTCATACATAATGACAGAAGAACAAGAGTTAGGAGTTTGGGAAGGTGTAGGTAAATCTTTTAAAATTATGAAAGGTCATAAATGGGAGCTTTTTGTTTTAGAATTAAGCTTCATTGGATGGGGAATACTTTCAATATTAACTTTAGGAATCGGATTTTTATGGTTAATACCATATATTCAAACAACAATGAGAATATACTATCTTTCAATTTCTGATAGAGAGTTAGGAAAAACTGTTAAATTCGAACTTGAGGAAGATTTTGAAGTCAAATAATTAAGTAGCTGATTTTACTTCAAAATTTTCTTTCAATTTAAATATCAAAACCAGCTTTAATTAGTATTAAGGCTGGTTTTTTTATGATTTATACAATAAAAAGAACTATTTTAGTGGATAATATTGACATTGTATTATGCGGGTGTTAACATTTTATTAAAAATAAAAGGGGTGAAATAAGATGACAAGAAAAGAAGTAAAAGATTTAGCTGAAAGTAAGTTGAAAGGAAGATGGAAAAATTTTGTTTTACTTATGCTTATAGTTTCTATAGTAGAAATAGTTGTTACAACTATATTGTTTAATATGAATGAAGGAGTACTACATTCAATATTAAACTTATGTGACAGTATTTTATTAACACCTTTTCTAGGAGCTGTATTAATAGTATATGTAGTTAAATTAGTTAATAGCGATGAAATATTACCTTTAAAGGAAGCAATTCCATCACGTAGAATTTGGATAAACTTTATTAAAAAATTATTTGTTTTAATATTATTTACTCTTCCAGCGATAATATTAAGTGGTATTATGATAGCTGTAGCATTTATGAATGTTTATACAAATTTTTATGGTTCATTACTTTCAAATTATATGAATTATACTGCAAACTATATGGATTATACTGTAGTAATACAGCGTTTCTTAGGAATTTTAATTATAACATTAATTTTGGCAACTATTTATAATGTAGTTATTAGTTTATTACTTTTCCCAGTTAAATATATCATAGTTGATAAACCTGAAGTTGGAATATGGGAAGCGGTTGGAAAAGGATTTAAGATAATGAAAGGCCATAAATGGCAACTTTTTATATTACAATTAAGCTTAATTGGTTGGGGAATACTTGCCATATTACCTATAATAATAGGAAGTGTATTAATTGCTTTAATGGGTTGGAATATGCTTTTAATAGCTCCTTTTGGAATAGGATTATTATGGTTCTATTGTTATGCTAATACAGTATATAGAGTTTATTATCTTTCAATATTAGATAATAAAGTAGTTATAGAAGAAAAATTAGATCAAGAGAAAGAATCAGACTTAGAAAAAGAAGCAAATTCAGAAGAAAATTTAAATCTAAAAAAAGATCAACCTAACATATCTGTAGAGGTTGAGGACGATGATTTTGAAATCTAATATTTAATTTAAATGCCTAAGAAATACATTTAATAAACATATAAAAGCGTATTATTAAATGAAATCTTAGGCATTTTTATTTTAAGTGAAAGTCCAAATTTAAATTTGGTATCTTGAACTTATGCAATAGAACATAGCGAGATTAATATTATTTAAGAGGTTCCATAACCCTATCTAATATATTATTAATTTCAGCTATTGATGTACCAAAGTTCGTTATAGGAACGAAGGCATCATCACATATTCCGATTCTATTCATTATTTCAGCCTTGTTAAACATACAGCCACCACAATGAACTACAAGAGCATATTCACTGAGATTCTTAGGAAAATCCTTACCAGAGCAATTATCTACAATTATGCCAGGACAAATTTCTTCTAACCAAGTAGGTAATTTTTCTCTTGCTATATCACCTTTTAGTTGGTGATGAGTACATGCTTCGGATATTAAAACTTTATCTCCTGCTTTAAGATTTTTTATGGCCTTAGCACCTGCATAGAATTTGTCTAAATCTCCTTTGTATCTAGCCATAAGTATTGAAAATGAAGTAAGGGGAACATCCCTATCTAATTTAGCATTAACTTGCTTAAATACTTGAGAGTCTGTTATTACTAAATCAGGCTTACCATTAAATATTTTAAGTCCATCCTCTAATTTATCTAATGTAACCATAGTAGGTATTCCACCGTGATCTAATATATCTCTTAAGACTTGAACCTGTGGAAGTATAAGTCTTCCTTTAGGAGCTTGAATATCTTGTGGAGCAACTAAAAGAACATTATCACCAGGTTTTATTTTATCTCCTATTATTGCACTTTCGGTAATTGAAGCAGGAGATACTTTTACAAGTTCCTTCTTTAATTCTGCTATATTAAGATTTTCTTTAGCACTTATTGCAACATAAGGAATAGCTAATAGTTCACCAATAGCTTTTAATGTAGAGTTTAGTTGGTTATCACCAAAATAGTCCTTATTAGAATTAGATGTTTCATCTATATTTTTTAAGTCAATCTTAGATTCAATAAGATTGTTAGGAACTAAATCACATTTATTGATAACTAGGATAGCTGGTTTATTAGCTTTTTTTAATTTCTCTAGCCATAAGATTTCCTTAGAAAGCATGTCCTTGAATGAAGTATTTGATTTTATGGCATCTAATATTTCGCATAGTGAAAGTGTTATAAGGGCAACATCTGTTTTCCCTACAACTTCCTCAGTTCTTTCAACCCTAAGTTTACCTATTTCCCCTTCATCATCAAATCCTGCCGTATCAACAAAAACAACAGGGCCTAAAGGTAAAAGTTCCATTGCTTTATAAACTGGGTCAGTTGTTGTCCCTCTAACATCAGAAACTAGGGATATATTTTGTCCTGTTAAAGCATTTATTATACTAGATTTTCCAGAGTTTGTTTTACCAAAAAGAGAAATATGTATTCTACTTCCTCTAGGAGTTTCATTAAAATTACTCATAAATTTTTCTACTATTGCAAGAAATGAATAGTAGAATTTCACCTCCTTATATTAAATCTTTAGTGAAAATATTTTCAATTGTGAATAAATCTGTGGATAACTTTTTTAATGAATTTTCATGTCAAAATTAAAGTCAAATCATGCAAATAAGCAACGAAAAAAGTAAAAAAATTACAACTACAAATGGCTATACCAAGCCGTTTATAAGAGTTTTCACCTTTTCAAAAAATTTACTTTTCCTTTATAAATTTTCATTGGAAAATTATAAAAATACATACCTATTTACATAGAAGATTTCTAGTTATCCACATTAGCCTGTGGATAACTCGGTAGTTATTCACAACATATAGTTGTGGTATATTTGTATACACACTAAATATTGAAATATCCTAAATTTGTAATCTAAATATATTATGTATTCATATATAAACAATACCTTTTAGCAAGTGTTATAAAACTTTTATATATACACTATAGGATAATATTTCCTATATAGAGTTAGATTGTCTATTTGAATGAAATTAAATGTGATTCTAAAATATTAAGGATTTCCCCCTATTTCATAATAAATATAAATAAACTCTAACTATAATTTTACTCAAACTTATTATGAAAGCTGTGATTATGTTAGCTTTATAATCAAAAACTAGTAGAATATAAAGCCAATTAATAATTATTATTATACAAGTTATAGAGTCTTATTAGAAGTAATTTTAAAATATAAGGGATTTTATTAATAAGTTTTTAGAAAGTTAATTTGTATTTTAAAGACTTTTTTAGGATGATAGAGTAGTAAAATAAAAGAGAGATGATAAAAGTTAGTTATAACAACTATCTTTATCGTCTCTCTTTATTAATGTTTGTCTACAAATTAACATTGTGGAATTAAAACTACTTCATTACATTCTTCGAAGTTTACGGTGCTTTCATCTACATCTTTTAAAGTTAATAAAAAATCATTAGCATTTATATTTAATAAAGGATAATCCCCTATATTATTTTTTGTATCTTTACACCTATATCCTTCATTTTGAAGGCGCGTTATAACTGCATCTTTTAAAGCTTCCATTGAAGAAAAACCATTTTCTAAAGTAAGAACTATTTTGTATAAAGCACAGCAACAAGCTTTTCTTTCTGTTGAATTTTGATTTACTGCCATAAAAAAAACCTCCCTCATAATAAATAAAACTCTCAAATTATTCCTAATATTTACATAATGTTCAACTATATTTTACAACCTTTACATTGAATAGTCAAATTTTTAACAATCTATGGCGCACTTTAAGATGATAATAATAACTAAAATTATGTGAATAATTAAAGAAATTAAGAGATATTTGAAGAAATTATTATTTTTACTTAAAGTTCCTATATTAATAATATGAATATAATAAAGGTTAATATGCATAACATTGTAGATAATATAACAGTATTATTTATAAGCTCCTCATACTCAGGACAATGTTTTCCAGCGAATATTGGCAGTGAAAATGGTAATGGGAGTATTAAAAAAGTAAAGTATGCATAATTAAATAAAGTATCACTAATTATGAGCTTGTCTATTATTAGGAATTTGATTAAATATCCAATAACAAGAATTATAGCCATTCTAGTTATTACAAATTTAATGCTTTGTTTAGTATATTCCTTATTAACCTTTAATGTGAATCCAATAATAAGTAATATTAATGGAGTACCTAAATTTGCAATATATTGAATTGTGGTATAAACACCTGACAATAGAGCATTTGTTTTAAATAAATCTTTAAATCCTAAAAGATTGAAAAGTATTCCTATAAACATACCTACTAAAAGTGGAGATTTAAATAATTCCTTTAATAAATGAATGGAAAATTTCTTTTCATTAAATCTAAGCTCTAGAGCATTATAATAAACAAGCCAGCAAAAAAGCTCATTACCAGCTCCAAGTATAGAAATTTTTCCAAGGTTTTCTGTGCCAAAAACTGTTCCGAAAAGTGGAACACCTAATAATCCAAAACAAAAGGCTGAAGAAATAAATGGATCCATTGGATGGTATAAAGGCTTGATTTTATTTATTAATGAACCTATTAAGAAAAATATGCAGAGCATGATAAAGGATATAAAGATAACAGATAAATATCCTTTTTCAAAGTCCATATTAAGAAATGTTGAAAATAAGATTGCAGGTAAAGATATATCTAGGACAAGTTTCTTTATACCCGTCATAGTTTCTTCTTTTAATAATCCTTTGATTCTTATAATGTAGCCCAATAAAATAAGTAATATTATCGGAACTACATTAGACATAACTCCTGTCATTTCAAAAAAGTCTCCTCTCAAATAAAAAATAAATTTAATTTTTACCATAGTTATTTTAATAGTATCATAGCTTGGCAAATAGATGGGGGAGAGAAAAAGCAAATTTGCTTATATTAATTAAGAAATTTATGATTGTTGGTAATGTTTAATTAAATATAGTTAAGTTATAAAGAATAGTTTAGAGATTTTAATTATTTAAATGGAATCTCATAAGTGGTAAAATTTATGAAAGGGGTGAAGTGTTTATGAGGGAGAAAGAGTTTTTATTAATACCGAGAATTATTTCTATTATATATATGGTTATAGTTATGATTATGTCTTACTTAGATTTTATAAATAATGAGATGACATGGATTTTACTTATACCAGCATTAATATTTTCTATATACGTATGTAATAGAGTAAGAGGAATTGAAAAAGTTAAAAGAGATGTGCTATAAGGAAAATAATAAAAAGGACTTGTACCAAAACTAATAAAGCATTTTAAAGTTTTATTAGTAAACTTGGTGCAAGTCCTTATATTTTAAATAAGTGTTTAGTATTTAAAAGTTAGTTTTATCATTTTCCTTCATAAAATACCTGATTGTGGAGTAGGTATTTTTGTAAAACTTAAAATGATATTGCATGAATAATTAATTTATTTCTCATAGATTTTGGTTTTAAATTAAGTAAAAATAGCTTTATAACTATTTTAATCTTAAATTACTTAATAAGCAATTTTTATATTAGAATCTTAAATCTCTAGTTCCTTTGCTTATTTTTTCGATTTTTTCAGCAACAGATTTTCTAAATCCTTCATTTTCGATTTCATCTAAAGATTTTTTAATTAAAGCGTCACCGATTTCTCTTGTTCTATCTGTACCATAGTCATCTACGAATTCTTTTAATGTAATTAAAGCGTTAGCTTCACATACTTTGTAAAGTTCTCCACTTTTAACTATTTCCATGAATCTTTCGCCAGTTCTACCTTCTCTGTAGCAAGCTGTACAGTAACTTGGAATATATCCAGCTTCCATAAGGCTTTCTATCATTTCAACTGGTGATCTGTGATCTCCAACTTCGAATTGAGGTTTTTCTTCTGGATCATGATAAGTTTCTGAATAGCCACCAACACCAGTACATGAACCGGTACTTACTTGAGATACACCAAGAGCTATTATTTCATCTCTTAATGTAGGTTCTTCTCTTGTTGAAAGAATAAGACCAGCATATGGTACAGCTAATCTTAAGATAGCAACAATTTTCTTGAAGTCTTCATCACCAACTAAGTGAGGATAGTTTTCTAAGCTAACATTTTCAGCAGGTCTTAATCTTGGAACTGATAATGTATGAGGACCAACCCCTGTAGTTGCTTCTAAATCCATTGCATGCATAAGCATTGCTAGAGTTTCATATTTGTAATCATAAAGACCATATAAAACACCCATACCAATATCATCTATACCAGCTTCTCTAGCTCTATGCATAGCTGTTGTATGATAGTTATAGTTATGTTTTGGACCACTTACATGTAATCTTTCATAAGTTGGTTTGTGATAAGTTTCTTGGAATAAAATATATGTTCCAATATCAGCATCTTTAAGTCTCTTATAGTCTTCAACTGTTGTTGCAGCTATGTTTACGTTGATTCTTCTTATAGCTCCATTATCAAATTTAATTGAGTATATTGTTTTTATACAATCTAAAACATAGTCAAGAGGAGCATTAATAGGGTCTTCACCAGCTTCAAATGCTATTCTCTTATGACCTAAGCTTTCAAGAACTTTAACCTCCTCAATAAGTTGTTCCTTATTAAGTTTCTTTCTCTTAAGCTCATCATTACAATGCTTATATCCACAGTATTGACAGTTATTTACACAGTAGTTACTTACATATAAAGGTGCAAATACAACAAGTCTTTTACCATATAATTTTTCTTTAACCTCTCTAGCAGCTTTGAACATTTCTTCAATAAGCTCTTTATCTTCAAGGTTAAGAAGAACAGAAGTTTCTTCAGGTGTTAAACCTTCAGCACTTTTACTTCTTTCGATGATTTCTCTAACTAACTCCTTATCAGAAGCAAGTTCTTTTCCTTTTGCTATAAGACTATTAATTTCATCATCTTTAATAAAATCTAAAGCATTGTACTTTTCGTTATCTTTTAGCATAACAAATCTCCTTTAAAATTACTTTTAGAGTTTGCCAAAAAATAATATAAATAACTAAAATATACTCATGGGAATTCAGTGATTAAGATGCTTATAGCACTATGGCTAGAAGCTATTTTTAGATATGGCAGCCTTAACAGAAACACCTCTAAGTTTTCCGATTTTTCCTGTTATAGCTGAGATTTCATCAGTGGTTCCATCAACAACAATGGAGATAACTCTAACGTTTTTCTCTTTGTATGGTAGACCCATTCTGCCGACAATTATTCTGTCGTATTCGCTTAAAATAGAATTTACTTCTTTTATATCATCAAGGCTTTCAATAACAATGCCAACAACGGCAATTCTAGTACTCATATTGTCATCAAACCTTTCTAAAGTTCATAGTTTTTCTTACCTTTTTGTTCAGAGAATTCCTTACAATTAGGACTAAAGTATATTTATATTATTTTTGACTTAGCTTCTCGGTTGAAAGAATTTACCTTTTTAATAACATCTCGCAACAAAGAAGACTTATTATAATTATACTACAAAATTTTTAAAAATATAGCTTAATTTTCTATGGTGAAAAAATAGATAAATTTATATTGAATTAAAACAATTTGTAAACATTGATGATTTTATTTTGGTATAATTTAGATTAAAGCTTTAGATTTATTAGCTTTTTAGGAAAAAGGGAAGTTTTACTTTAATGAGTTATTAGAAAAAGTAACTTTTAGAAAGGGAGACGAAAAATGAAGAGAAATAAATTGATAACTACAATAATACTAGCAGGAGCAATAAGTATTAGTTCATTTACAACGGTTTTTGCTAGTACAAATGAGGTTGTAACTTTGGGAGCTAACCTAAATTCGAGCCAAAAACAAGAAATGTTTAATGAATTTGGAGTTAAGCCTAGTGATGTTAAGGTTATAACCATGAATGTTAAAGAAATAAGAGAGCAGCTTGGATTACCTCCAATATCAGGAGATGTTAAAGGAAATGCATATTCAAGTGCTTTTGTTAAGATAGAACAACCTGGATATGGAATAAAGGTTAAAACAAATAATTTAACAGCTGTCACACCTACTATGTTAAGTAATGCACTACTAACATCAGGAGTTACTGATGCAGATGTTATTGCTACATCTCCATTCCCTGTAACTGGAACATCAGCTTTAGCAGGTGTTTTACAAGCCTTTGAAAAGGCTACAGGAAAGAATATACCTGTTGAAAATAAAGAGGTGGCTAGACAGGAATTAAGTATAACAAATAACTTAGCTAATGCTAAAAATAGTGATGGGCAAGATATTGGACAAAATGGAGCTAGTGCCATTGTAAACCAAGCTAAAGAAGAGGTTATAAAGGATAAGCCTAAAAATGATAAAGAGGTTGGAGAAATAGTAAATAACGTTACAAATAACTATAATATTCAGTTAACTCCAGAACAGGAGCAAGAATTAGTTGGACTTATGGCTAATATAAACTCTTTAGGATTAGATTATTCTAGCCTAAAAGGAGAACTAGATAATATGTCTAATAATATACAAGAAGTTTTAAAGCAAAATGGACAAGAACTAAAAGAAAGTGGAACTTTAGATAGAATATTAAATAAAATTTTAGATACTTGTACTGATATAAAAAATTGGTTTGTATCATATTTTGGAAGTGGTGAAGTCACTATAAATGGAGTTACATATGACAAAAATGGTAACATGGTAAATAAGGAGCAAATAGACAATGAAGGAACTTCAATAGATGAACAAGCTCCAAATAATACTGATGGAACTCCAAATAATGCTAATGGAAAATCACAATCAAGTGATTCTAATGAGCAATCAAATGTTCAATCTAATAATAAAGAGCAAAGTGATAGCAACAATAGTGGAGAGCAAAATAAGAATAATAGTACTCAAAATAATAGTACTCAAAGTAATGGAGGAGCTCAAAATAACAGCTCTAAAAATAGTGAAAGTTCATCAGAAAATAGTCCAAACAAAAATAATAGTGGAAGCAATAATAATTCAACAGATAAGAGTAAGGAGACCATAACACTTCAAGATGGTACTGTAGTTCCTAGATATAATTCAAAGGGTGAGGAATATAATCCTGTTACTGGTGGATACGGACATATAAAAGAGACTGAAGATGCTGGAAAAGATTCAGATCAAAATAATGGTTATATAATAGTTGATGGTAAAAAGGTACCATTACACAATGCACAGGGACAAGAATATAATCCTGAAACAGGTGGATATGGAGATTCTAATCCTGAAAATTAAGTTTTAGATTATAATATTTAAATAATTAGGGATATTAATATTAAGCAAATAACTTTACCCTAGAATATATAAATTAATTGCAATAGAAACATAGATAATAAAAAAATATGTTTTTATTGCAGTTTTTTTTATAATTTTACAACTGAAAGAAGAAGTAAATCATATTTATATAGTGAAAGGAGTTGATAGATATGGCAAAGGCAATCTTAACAAAGAAAAGCTTAGTATTAAAGTATCAAAAGGGGGTAGATAATAATGGAGACCCTAAGTTCTCAACACAAAAGTTTTCTAAAATAAGAGTTGATGCAGAGGATTCAAAACTTTATGAGGTGGGAGAAGCATTAACAGCACTTTTAGCATCTGATGTTAATTTTGTATTAAAAGAGGATGACTTTAAGTTTGAGGAAGCAGCACCAGAAATCTAATAAATTTAGAGAGGTGATTAGCCGACTTAGTAGCATTTAAAAATCTAAAAAGTCTTTTAAATTCTACATTAATAACAATCAAAAGAATAGAAAAGGGAATTACTACTTTAAGAAAATTACTAGAGATTATAAGTAAATACTTAAGATAAAGAGCTATAATTTTAGCTTATTAATGAAGATCGAAAGATTAATAAGTACTTAGGATAAAGGGGTAGAAACACAAAAGACTTAACCTAATAAATTAAATGTTAATGACTTCATAACTCTTAGAGAGAACCTAACTATCAATATAAATAAGGGGGAAGATAAAATGGAGAGAGAATTATATCTTGCTATGTCTTTTAAAAATGCAGAGGGGAAAACAACAACAATAACACTTAAGCATATAAGAGAGGATGTAACTGAAGAAGAAGTTCAAAACGCTATGGAAAAAATACTAACATCAAATATATTTCTTTCAACTGGTGGAGATTTGGTTTCAAAGGTGAGAGGACAAATAGTTGAAAAGACAACTGAGATCTTTGAAATGGCTTAATATGTAAAATTTTGAGGTATAAGAATTTAATTCTTATACCTTTTATATTAGTTAAAAATAGTTTAATAGTACATAGTAATAATTTAAATAGTTATTTGGAGTTAAATGCAAAACCATATATATTATTCTTAATAATATTATATATGGTATAATTATACAAAAGGATTTATTGCCGTACAATTTGGTGTACGGCTTTAGTTTTATAAGGAGAGTAGTATTTTATGAATAGTAAAAAAGTTTTTATTATAGAGGATGAGGAAAAGATAAGAGAAGAGCTTACTAAATTTTTAGAGAAGTATGGCTATATTGTAAGGTCATCAAATGATTTTGAAAATATAGTTGATATATCTTTAGAATATGAACCTAGCATAATTTTGTTAGATATAAATCTTCCTTATTATGATGGTTATTATATTTGCAGAGAGATAAGAAAGAGAAGTGAAGTTCCTATTATAGTTGTTACTAGTAGGCAGGGTGAGATGGATGAGCTTATGAGTATGAACTTAGGAGCAGACGATTTTGTTACTAAACCATATAACACTCAAATACTTTTAGCGAGAATGGCATCAATTTTAAAAAGAACTTATTCTGATTCAGAAGGTGAAGGAGAATGTTTTGAGCATAGAGGTTTAAAGTATAACATGTCCACAAGTGAGGTTTCATTTAATAGAGAAGTAATGGAATTAACTAAGAATGAAAGTAAAATACTATATGTATTGATTAAAAATAAAGGGAAAATAGTGTCTAGGGATGAGATTATTAAAGCTTTATGGCAAACAAATGAGTTTATAGATGACAATACCTTAACTGTTAATGTAAATAGACTTAGAAGAAAAATTGAAGGAATTGGAGCGGAAGGATATTTACAAACTAAGAGGGGGCAGGGGTATATATTAGCATGAGTTTAAGTGATTTTATTAAAGAAAGAATTATTTTTATTATAATAAATTTATTAATATTACTTTTTACAGCTGTCTTATTATATTTCTTACATGTTGGAGGATTTGCTATTATTTTTATTGTTATTATAAATGTATTAGGTATTCTTTCATTCCACATATATGATTACTTAAGAAAAAAACAATATTATGATGAGATAAAAGAAAATATGGAATCTTTAGATAAAAAATATTTGATATCAGAAGTTATTGAGGAAGAAAATTTTACTGAGAGTAAATTAATATATGATGTAATAAATAAAAGTAATAAGGCTATGAATGATGAAATAGGAAACTTTAAGAGAAATTTAAATGAATATAAAGAGTATATAGAACTGTGGGTTCACGAAATAAAGACTCCTATAGCAACCTGTAGATTATTAATAGAAAATAATGAATCACCTTTAACTAAAAGTATAGGAGAAGAGGTCGGTAAGCTTGATAATTACATTGATCAAGCTCTTTTCTATACTAGAAGTAACACTCTTGAGAAGGATTATATTATAAAGGAAATGAACCTAAGAGAGAGTATAAACAAGGCACTAAACAATAATGCAGATATATTAATAAAAAAGAGAGTTAAAATTAATATTGGAGATGTAGATAAAACTGTTTATTCAGATAGTAAGTGGGTTCAATTTATTTTAGGACAACTAATTTCAAACTCTATTAAATATATGAATAAAGAAGAAAAAGAACTTAAAATATATTGCGGGGAAAGCAGTAAATATATAGTTTTAAATATTGAGGATAATGGTGTTGGAATAAGTGAGAAAGATGTACCAAGGGTCTTTGATAAAGGCTTTACTGGAGAGAATGGACGTAAATTTGGAAAGTCTACTGGCATAGGGTTATATCTTTGTAAAAAACTTTGTAAAAAGCTTGGTTTAGATATTTCCTTAACTTCTGAAGAAGGAAAATACACTAAGGTTTCAATTGTTTTTCCAATAAACAGAATGATGATTTTTGAGTAGGTTGCATTGACCTACTTTTTCTTTTAAGTTAGAAATTACTTAAAAACTATAATGTGACAGTTTTGTTCGTTTGGTGTTATATACTTCTATGGATTGAAATTTTAATATAACTTAGAATTAAATTATAGAGATGAGATACCGCGGGTTAAATAGAAGTATATTAAAGGAGAAGGATTATGGGTAAAGATATTTTGAAAGTAAGTAATATAGAAAAATATTATGGTAAAAAGGGCAACGTTACAAAGGCTATTAATGATATTAGTTTTACTGTTTCAGATGGCGAATTTGTTGGAATAATGGGAGCTTCAGGAAGTGGTAAGACAACACTTTTAAACTGTATATCAACTATAGATAAGGTAACTAGTGGGCATATATATTTAGAAGGGGAAGATGTTACAACTTTTAATTCTAAAAAGTTAGCTAAGTTTAGAAGAGAGAAAATAGGGTTTATATTTCAAGATTTTAACCTTTTAGATACTTTAACAGCTTATGAAAATATAGCTTTGGCTCTTACAATTCAAAGAGTTAATAACAAGGAAATAGATAGAAGGGTAAGAGAAGTGGCAGAAGCTTTAAATATTAGTAATGAACTTAATAAATATCCTTATGAAATGTCAGGTGGACAAAAGCAAAGGGTAGCATCGGCAAGAGCAATAGTTACTAATCCATCTTTAGTATTAGCTGATGAACCAACAGGAGCACTTGATTCAAAGGCAGCAACTATGCTTCTTGAAAGCTTAGAAAATTTAAATAAGAAATTAAATGCCACAATTATGATGGTAACTCATGATGCGTTTACAGCAAGCTATGCAAACAGGATTTTATTTATTAAAGACGGTAAGATATTTAATGAACTTATAAAAGGAACTGATTCAAGGAAAGAGTTTTTTAATAGAATAATTGAGGTCATAACTCTTCTTGGAGGTGACAGCAATAATGTACTTTAAATTAGCCTTTAAGAATATAAAAAAGAGTTATAAGAATTATGTAATATACTTTTTAACTTTGATATTTGGAGTTTGTATATTCTACACTTTTAACTCAATAGAATCACAAAGTATTATGATGGATCTTAATGAACAAAAGAAAGTAGCTTTTGATATGGCAGAAACTTTCATGGGATATTTCTCAGTTTTCATAGCCTTTGTTTTAGGATTTCTAATAATTTATGCAAATAACTATTTAATAAAGAGAAGAAAAAAAGAGTTTGGTGTTTATATGACTCTTGGAATGGAGAATGGAACATTATCAAGAATGATATTCCTAGAGACTTTACTTATAGGGGCTATATCATTAGGTATAGGATTAATCTTAGGAATAATGCTATCTCAAGCACTTTCAGTATTAACAGCTTATATGTTCCAAGTTGACCTTACTAAGTTTCAATTTGTATTCTCTCCAAGTGGATTTAAGAAAACAGTATTATGTTTTTCAGTAATATATCTTGTTGTGTTAATTTTTAATTTTATAAGTATTAGAAAGATTAAATTAATAGATTTATTAACAGCTTCAAGAAGAAATGAAAAGCCTACTATTAAAAACTTATGGGTATCAGTAATACTATTTTTAATTAGTGTAGGAATGTTAGGAATAGCTTATTATAAGGTTATAAATGATGGTATTGCTGTTGCTAGTTTTAATGTTCTTGGGTTACCAATAGTATTTGGTTGTGTTGGGACATTTCTATTCTTTTATTCGTTAACAGGATTCTTTTTAAAGGTGATTCAAGGAAATAAAAAATTCTATTTAAGAGATTTAAATATGTTTGTTATGAAACAAATAAGTAGTAAAATAAACACAGCATTTGTATCATTATCATTTATATGTTTAATGTTATTCTTAGCTATTTGTACATTCTCAGGTGGCTTAGGAATAAATAAAGCTTTAAATGCTGATTTAAAGGATTTAACTAAGTTTGATGTTAGCTGTTGGAGCAATAGTGGTGAAAATATAGAAAATTTATTAAAAGAAAAAAATATTGATATATCTTCTGTGGCAAAAGAGGATTCAAATATAATTATGTATGATAGTGGCGTTAAATATAGTAATTTCTTATCAGAAGAAGGAATGTATGCTATGAGAAATTATTTTCCAATAGCGCATGATGATAATATAATGGTTATTGGAGAAAAGGGATATAATAATACATTAAAAATGCTTGGAAAAGAACCTGTTAATTTAAAAGAAAATCAATATTTAGCAGTTGGGAATATATTAGATATGCAAAAATGGGTTAACAATAGTTTAGAAGTAGGAAAGAAAATAAATATTTCAGGAAAAATTTTAGAACCAGCAAATAAAAAGTATGAAGATGTAACTTTATATAATTATACTATGAAGGCTGATATTTTACTTTTTGTTGTTAATGATTCTTTACTTGATGGATTAAAACCTATATATAGTAGATTTAATATTATGTTAAATAATAACTCTACTACAAAGACAGAGTTAGAAAGTATAAGAGATGAGTTAGTAGATAATGAAGTATATTCAATAACAAATGAAGAAATATATAGTAATGCGGCTGGTCTAGGGGCTACAGCAGCTTACTTAGGAATATACCTAGGTTTAATCTTTATAATAACATCAGCAGTTGTACTTGCTATTCAACAACTTACAGAGTCTACAGATAATATAGAGAGATATAAATTATTGAAAGAAATAGGTGTGGATCAAAAGATGATAAATAAGTCTGTATTCACTCAAGTAGGAATATATTTTATGCTTCCATTATCTTTAGCTATAGTACATGCAATAGTTGGACTAAAAGTTTCATCTCATATTGTAGAGATGTTTGGAAGTGCTAGTATAATGCCAAATATAATTATGACAGCAATAGTTCTTGTTATAATTTATGGAGGCTATTTCTTAGCAACATATTTAGGAGCTAAGAAAAACATAAATGAAAGAGCGTAGAATAAATTATTGAATATAGAGCGATTTTAATAGACTGTATCAAAACTTTATTATTTAAAGTTTTGATACAGTTTTTTTTGTTAAGGGCTCTATTTAAAATTAGTGTTGGTATTTAGAGAGAACTTTAAGTCAATATTAAATCAATATGAGCCTAAACAGAGGCTTATAAATAAACTTTTTTATTTAGGTTTACAGAATGAATAAAGTAATCTTTTTATATTACATAATAGCATTTTTATTTAGTTATGATTTAAGAGGTTCGTAAAAAACTGACTTAAGGTGAACATTTATCTAAAATAAAGGACAAACTTTGTATGTTTCAATTATTTTGATTTTCTGATTAAACTGTAAGACCATTTTCATGGCTAGTTGAAAATTAATACTTATTTGGAATGAGCTTAAAATTTATGTTAATAAATGTTTTTCTTGACATTTCCATGGAAAAGTTTTAACATTTAATACGAACACATGTTCGCATAGAATTAGAACAAAGTGCAAATAACAATAATTTTCTTAATCAAATGCAAACTCTACCATGTTAAAAATACTATTAATTTTAATAAATGGCGTTGTTTTAAACTAGTGTTGATTTTTAGATAGAACTGTAAGTTAGATTTGAAGAACCAGCTAAAAATCAACACTCACCTAAAACATAGCCTAATAAATAATCAGATATAATTTTATTTTGCTTTTATAAGCAATGTAGTTAGGGGAGAGTTTGTATGAGTGAATTATATGAAAATATTGTATTGTGCCAAAAAGGTGATAAAAATGCTATGGAATATATCATAAATAAATTTGAAGGATTAATAAATTCTTCTAAAATGTCTTTTGACCAAAATAGATTTTTCAATAATTATGATATTGAAGATAATAAACAAGATTTAGTAATGAACCTTTTAAATATAGTTAAAAGAATACCAATTGAAAATCCTGGTTTTAGGAATGAAGGGTGTTTAGTTAACTATATTTATAAATCAATTAAAAACAGTAGAAGGTATATGTATGCCAATAAAAACATACAGAAAGATTTTATTATGAATAAGTATTTATCTAGCATGGTAGAGTTTGGAGATGAATATTATACGCCAGATATAGAATCAGAAATTTTTATAAGAGATTTATTAGAGGTTCTTACAGAAAAAGAAAAACTTATAATAGAATATGAATTTTTAGAAGGAAAAAGTGAGAGAGAAATAAGTGAAATGCTTAGAATATCTAGACAATCTGTAAACAAAACTAAGAACAGAGCTTTAAAGAAACTTAAAGAAGTTCTTTAGTTATGTTAATTTGAAAATCTATTTTTATTGTTACATAGAAGTGAGCTTGAATTTGTTTAGGTTATAAATTTGAGCATGCTCATTTTTTAGATAAAAATATGTTTTAAATTCGTAATAACTTTAAATATTTTAAAGAAGATTAAATTCTGAGTAAAATTAGGATTATTTTAAAACATAGCTTTAGATAAATAGGAAGTAAACTAAAGAATTAGTATGCACATAAAGAGGGCCTAATTTAAAAATAGATTGGAGGATTAATTTATATGGAGAATGAGGTATTTAAATTAATAGTTACTCAAGGTGGATTTGCTGTATTATTTTCTTATTTGTTATTTTATGTTTTAAAAGAAAATAGTAAAAGAGAAGGTAATTATCAAAGTATAATACAAGAACTTACGGAGCTGTTACCAACCATAAAAAAAGATGTAGAAGATATTAAAAATAAATTAAATGATAAGTAATGAAAAAAGTTTTTTAATTGAAGAAGCATATAATAGTTAGTTTTAAGCCGTGCACCTATATTTAATAGGAGTACGGTTTTTTTATTCTGAGATATTTAATACGTATATACATAAAAGTAAGGATCTAAAGTGAACTTAGTTACAAAAAGTATACAAATGGATTTAATGTAAATAAATATAATATTTTATACATAATTGGTTTACAATTTTTCTTTTAACTTGTTTTTACTTAGTAAAAGAAATTAAAAGGAGATTTTTTATGAGTGAATTATACGAAAATATTATATTATGTCAGAATGGAGATAAAACTGCAATGGAGTATATAGTCAATAAATTTAGAAGATTGATAAACTCTAATAAGGTATCTTTTGATAGGAGTAAATTTTATAACAAGCATGATATAGAAGATAATGAACATGATTTAATAATTACTCTTTTAAAAGTAGTAAAAAAATTCCTATTATGAATGATGGTTTTGAGAATGATGGAAGTATAGTTAAATATATAAATAAAGCTATAGTACATAGAAAAAAAGACATGTCTATAAATAAAAGAAGAAAATTAGATGATTTAATATGTACATATGAATTTGATTTAAATGAATTTAAGGATGATTCTAATATTTTATTGGTAGATTCCAATATTTTAATAAATGATTTGTTAAAAACTCTTACTGAAAAAGAAAAGAAAGTAATACAATATAAGTTTATTAAAGGAAGAAGTGATGTAGAAATAGGAGAAATGTTAGATATATCTAGACAAGCTGTGAATAAGACTAAAAATAGAGCTTTAAAAAAGCTTAAAGATGTTATTTAGTTTTATTATACAAAAAATTAAAATTAAACTTAATTGATTGAAAGTAGGTTATAAGTAGATTTAGAAATAAATTATAAAAAGTCGATATGAAAATATCGGCTTTTTTTATTTTTTAGGGTTACATTTTTAAATAAAATTACTTCTTTATTTATGAAAGCTAATTTTAGAAGCTAATTTGAAGGAGGTGAAATACTAAATGGATTTAATACTGAGAATGTTATTTTGAAGTTTAAATCACAAGTTAGCAAAAAAAATTATTTTGTAGGGTTACAAAATAAAAGAAAATTACTTTTTATATTATGTAAGACAAATTCAAGCTTGATTTTTGTAAAAACAATAAACAAAAGATAAAAAATTATAAGAACAAAAGATAAAAGATAAAAGATAAAAGATAAAAAGCAAAAGAATAAATGAAAAGAGGGGCTTAAAATGGCAAATAATATAATTCCAAATGTTGGTTCAGGAGATTTAGTAGGAAGTACCCCTACATTTCCAACAAATGCAGTAGTAAGAGGAGATTTCTTATATTTAAGAGATGTTAATGGAAATCAAATTCCAGGTAGAACAGTAAGTGATGGAGATGAGATTACTGTTTTATTTATAAGTAATGAAAAAAATATAGTGTTAGTTCAATATCCAACAGGTTCAGGATATAGACAAGGATATGTAACTAATGCAACAAGCATAATAAAATACAAAGATGATTATTCATGGGTAAATGGTTCAACACCTGAGCCAGTATATGACTTTGATAAAACAACTCAAATAGGAACATTAGATCCAAGAGAAAGAGCAGTAGTTCTTTATAAAGTAGGTGGTATGACATATGTTGCTTACGATACAGGAAAAGGTAAACTTACAAAGTCAGGATTAGTTCATTATGAAGGTTCAGGAAGTTCTACTGGAGGTGGCAGCTTTAATGGAGTAGCACCAGGAGAAGTTGTACCAGGTGGATTCACATATGATAACAATGCAGAAGTAGTTGGAGATGAGCTATATCTTAGAGATGCAAATGGTAACTTAATACCAGGTAGAAGTGTAAGTGTAGGAGATAAGATAACAGTTTTAGATGTAGGATATACTAAACAATTAGCATTAGTACAATATCCAGCTGGAAATGTAGTAAGACAAGGTTATGTAACAAATGCAACTAACTTAATAAGATACTTTAATCAATATTCATGGCACAATGGAAGTACACCAGAAGAAGTATTAGATGAAAATGGTGGACACTTAGGATCATTAAATCCATATGAAGCAGCAACACCATTATATGAGAAAAATGGAATGAAACATGTTGTATATGATACAGATAAAGGACCTAACACAAAATCAGGGTATGTAAAGTATGAAGGATCAGCAGCTACTAGAGTAGACATACCTTATCCTAGCATAACAAATGCACAAAAAATAGTATATGGAACAAGTGGTAGAGGTAGAGAGTTGGCAGCTTATAAGGTTGGTAATGGCTCAAATTCATTAGTATTTGTATGTGCAATACATGGATGGGAAGATAATTGGCCAGCAGATGGTATTGAATTAACTAGAATAGGTAATGGGCTTATAGAGCATTTCCAAAATGCATCAACAAATAACTGGTCACTATATATAATTCCAGTAGCAAATCCAGATGGATTATCAGAAGGTTTTACTAATAATGGACCAGGAAGATGTACTATAGTAGGCGCAGTAGATTGTAATAGAGATTTCCCATTAGGATTTTCAAAAGGTGGAGTACCAAGATACCATTCAGGAAATGAACCATTAAGTGTACCAGAGTCAAGAGGGTTACGTAACTTTATTCAAGGTATTAAAAATAGAACATCAGGAGAAATGTGTGTAATAGACTTACACGGATGGGAAGGCGCAGCAATAGGAAATCCAGAGATAGGTCAGTATTTTAGAAATCAATTTGGATTTGAACAAAGATATGGATATGGTGATGATAGAGGATTCATGATAGGATGGGCAAAATCCATAGGAGCAAAAGCAGCCTTAATAGAATTACCAGGATCAACTAAGAGTCATAGTGATGTAGTTAATGGAAGATATCTACAAAAAATAACAAATGCAGTAACAAACCTAATCGGTGGTTCTGGTGGTAGTTCATCAGGTGGAAGCGATATAGATGATTTAGCACCTAATAAAACAGAAGTGTATGCTAAAGGTATGGTAACTGGTATTGAAACATCACTTAATGTAAGAAAGGGACCAGGAACAAATTATGAAGTAATTGGAAGTTTAAAAGATGGAGATGTAGTACAATTAGTCAATAATGGAGTTGTTTGGTTTAAAATAAAATATGGTTCTGGATATGGTTATGTACATTCAGATTATATAATAAAATTAAACTCTGGAAATGAAGATGCTAGATTTAATGTGGAACCAAATGAATTATTTGGAATAATTACATCTAATATAAACGGATATGATATACGTTTTAGATGGCAGTATATATCAGGTAAATATATGTTAATGCCTATTTATGAGGATTTAGAAAAATATCATCATGCATATGCAGTAAATCCTATAATAAATAAAATTTTATCATTTGGAATAGGTTTTGTTCCAGGAGTTGGGCTTGCAAAAGAGGTAGTTGATTTTATAGTTGGAAAAGATATAATAACAGGTGAAGAAATTAGTAGGGGAACATCATTAATACTTAATTTAAGTTCAGTAATTTTTCATAATTCATTTAGAGATACTGATGGAATAATATCAACATTAAAACAAGCTTCTAGAAAAACAATAAAATTAGATCCAGAAAGAATTAGGTTTAGTCAATCATCTGTAAATGGAGCTGGAGAAATAATTGAAAGTATGAAGAAAAATGGATGGAAAGGTGATCCTATTGATGTTATAAAAATGGAAGATGGAAAATTAACTACGATAGATAATACTAGAGTTGTTGCAGCTAGAAAAACTAAAACTAATGTTTTAGCTAATATACATGAAGAAACTGAAGAATTAGTAGATAAAGAGATGATTGAAAGATTTACTGTTAAAGATAAAGTGCCAAAAACTTGGGGAGATGCAATAAGATTTAGAATTGGTAAGCAAAATAAAAAATTTAGAGAGAATAACCCATTAGGAAATTATGAAATTGAAAGGATTGGTATGTAAAATGAACATAAAAGATTTAGAAAAAAATATAGATTATAAAGAGTTTAGCTATCCAAAGGAATTTATTAAAATTTTAGAACTTAATTTAATAGATTTTGATGTATGGTATATACTTAGTGGAGATGAATTCTTAAATAAGTTAAATGGATTAAAGAAAAGATATCCAAAAAGAAAATTAATACCATTTGCTAAAAGAGCTGATAATGATGATGTAGCATGTTTTGAAGTTGGTGATATTGAAGGACAAGTTCAATTAATACATGACTTCGCATCAGAAGGATTTGAGCAAGTATCAATATATAATAATTTTTGGTTATGGTTTAAAGATGCTATAGACGAATTAATAGAATTTAATAAGATTGAATTAGAATAAGATGATTTTTATGGATTATGAAAAAGTAAGTAAAATCATTTCATATATTTTAAGACATAAAGCTATTGAATATGATTTAATAGTTGATGAATTTGGGTGGGTAGAATTAAAGGAATTAATTTCTATTTTAAATTTAATTAATCCTGAAAAAATAACTGAGAATGAAATTAAACATATAATTAAAACTTCAGATAAAAAAAGGTTTGAAGTAGCCAATGATAAGATAAGAGCAGTATATGGACATTCGTTTATAAAAAAAATAAAGAAAGATAAAAGTAAACCACCTGAATATTTATTTCATGGAACAAGTAATAAGGCAATTAATAATATATTTAAATTTGGTTTAAAATCTATGCAGAGACAATATGTGCATTTAACAACTAATATTAATGAGGCATATGAAGTAGGATTAAGATATGATAAGAAACCAGTAATACTGAAGATAAATTCATTAGCTGCTTGGAATGATGGAATTGATTTTTATATAGGAAAAGATAATGTATGGTTATCTAATTATATAGATTCAAAATATATTGAAATACTAGATATAAATAAATAATTTTTAAAATAAAGAGTAGTTAAAAATTTTATTAAAATTTATAAACTACTCTTTATTTTATACCAGAAAAAAATTAATGGAACAAAAAAGAAGTTTAATAAAAAACAGCACTTAAATATCTTATCGGCTATTTCCTTTGATGGGTATTTAGTAAATTCTTTTAAAAAGTTATTATTCAAAAAATCAGTCCTTTTGACATTTTTATGATATATTTAATATATATAGATATAATTGTATTTTAAAGTAAGAAAGAATTTTAATAAAATTAAATATAGAAATATATTAAATATGTTATTTATATATGTAGAATTATTTTCCGGAAGAGCTAAATAGTATTTTGTAATTAAATAATTAGGATAATATTTAGTATATTCAACATTTACCTTAAAATTATTATAATCAGCTTCGCATGGGATATTAACTGTTTCAATATTTTAAGTTGAACAAGAAATAAATAAAAAACTAGATATAGAAATAATAAATATAGTTTTTTAAAATTTAAATTATTTTTTAGGTTGTAATAGTTAAGAGTTAGATAGATAAGTCATTTAATACAGTATGTTAGTAGAGTAATGTAAAATTGAGCTTCTAGAGTTACATGGTATTTTTTTGATAAAACTAAGACTAATACACATAGTGGTAAAAGCTATTGGATTAAATTATAAAAATGTTAATAACATACTGCAAATCTACAACTAAGTAATAACATGCCTAAAGTAATAATCAAATCTTGGTTCAAATTTAGTTTAGATAAAAGCAGGCCTAATACACTACCAATAACTATTAAATCATATTTAGGGGAATGTCTTAAAATTTTACTTTGATAACTTTTATAAGTATAAAACTTTTTCATATGATTTATTGATAGAATAATTATTAAAATATATATTATTGTGAATAAAATAGATAAATTAATAAAATTAGCTGTAGAAAGCATTTCATTTAATTTACATAAACCAGCTAAAAATAAAAATAGTGAAAAAGATGACATTGAGATAGCAGTGTACAAATCTATGAAACTATATAGTTTTTTCATAAATAATATTAAATTTATCAAAAAAAAATATTAAATATGGCTATATAAAAATATTAAAGTTATGTATAAATAAAATAAATATAAAAAAAGTCTACAAAAAAAATTACTGCTAATATAAGTGGACGATTAGACTCTAAATCTTTTTCTTTAACCATAAAATCATTAACTCATTTCATATAAAGTTATAAAATATTTTAACATATATGTATAAAAATATAAATTATTTATAAATAAAATTTAGAAAATCCAATGTATATATTAATTTACTTATTATAATAAATAGAATTTATATTATGATATTCATTCAAAATCTCTAATATAATTAGTATAATTACTTTATAATAGTTATTTTAAGTAATAAAGTGGGATAAATTTGTGATATTAATAGAGGGGTTATGTGTAGTATTAAATTTAATAAGTCTAATATTATGTATAAAATTAAAATGATTAGTTGAAAAAGGAGAATATATTGGGGGAAATTATGAAGTTAGGACAATAATAATAGGTCCAGTAGGAACATTAATTCTTTTAATTATCTGTATTTTAGCTAATCAAACAATGCTTATATTATTTTTCGTGTTATTTGAAGTTATACAAGTAATTGCATTAAGTCGAAAAGTTTTTGAAGTTGAGTTTTTAGCAAAAGATAGAAGAAAGTACATAGATATAAATAAGTTGATTTTTAAGGATATAAATAACAATCAAAGTTCTTATGTTAATATGTCAAAGGAATTTATCAATGCAGTAAATTCTAATGATATTAGTGAAAGTTTAGATGAATACAAATATAAGTATAAGCTAAAAGATATTCAAATGAATTATTTATTAGAATCCGTAGTCTGTGAATCTAATAGTATATATACTAAGTATAATTCTTATAGTTATATTGATGATGAACTAAATTTACTAGAAATAAATAGTAGTATTACAAAAAAATCAATATAAGGGGATTTAAATTTAGAAATATAGCAATATTAAATGAATATTAGATTATTGAAAAAGTTAGAAATATAAATGAAATTTCTGAAGATAGTAAATTAGAAAGTAGTGCTTATTTTTTATTAATAAATTATTTTAAATTAAAAGAATATACTACAAAGTTAGATGAAAATAACTATATTGAATATAGTAAGGATAATTCAGAATTATTTAATACATATTTTAATGTGTTGGATAGGTATATCAATAGTTTAGAGAGTCAAGATATAAAAATTTCTTTAAAAGCTATTGAGTAGGGAATCTCTATAGATACTATTAGCAATATAACTGGAGTATCATTATTAAAATTAAAGAAATTTAAGGATGATGAACTAGATAATAAATAAAAATATATTGCTTAAATTAATAATAATGATTTACTTTTTTATGACATAAGTAATTAGAGTTTTTGTATTAATATATTAAAGGAATTTATTAATACAATAAATTTTAATAGAATACACATTATTAACGTTGGGATTATTGTAGCTAGAGAATTAGTAAATGAAGTAAAGAAGATAAAAGAATATAAATTAACTAATTTATATAGTAATAGTAAATAATTTATAGCTAAAAATGTTATAGATAAAATTAAAATAATTTAACTTATATACTGGGTTATTTATTACTACAATAGGAGTTGTATTAACATGAGAATAAAATATAAAAATAGTATAGATGATTTTATAAAATGGGGTATGTATTTATTCAAAAAAGATTTATCTATCCAGAAAAGAATAAATTTACTGCGTATAATAATTCCTATTATTATTGTTTTTACATTTACTTTGGTTGTTTTAATTGATAAAAGTCATAAAATAGATAGTACATCTTTGATAGTTTGCATAACAATAATTTTATTATGGGTTGTTTTTTACCCAAAAATTATAGAATTTAGATATAATACTCAACTAAAAAGAACCTTTAGTAAATCAAAACGTATTTGTTCTGAAAAAATTTTAATAATAGATCAATATGGAATTAGAAATGAAAGTAAAGATGGATTTGCGAAATTTTCATGGAATGAAATAGAGAAAGTAGAGGATGTAGATACTCATATATATGTATATGTTGATGATTTAAGCGCAATAATTATTCCTAGTGGTGCATTTGAAAATGAAGAAGAAAGAAAAGAATTATTAAAACTTATAAACGAAAAGATAAAAAATTTAAAGTAAACAACTTATTAGGAAGTTATGAAATCAAACAAATTGACAATTAGAATTCAAATTGTTAGTATGAAATGAGGTGGTTAAAGTGAATGAAGATACAATTTACACAAATCTTATTGCCATGATATCAAGAAATTTAATGTTTAAAGCAGATAAAAAAATAAAAAAATTAGGATTAAACTCTCAACAAGGTAGAGTAATACAATATATTTATGAACATCAAGATGATGGATTGATTCAGAAAGATTTAGCTGATGTATTTGGAAGAACAACAGCAAGTATAACTAGTATGCTTAAAGGATTAGAGAAAAATGGTTATATAAGAAGAGAGATACCTTCAAACAATGAAAGACAGAAAAATATTTATGTAGAACCTAAAGGAATAGAATTAATAGAGACGTTCAAGAAAATTTTTATGGAAATAGAAGAAGAGATTACTTCTTCACTAACTTATGATGAAAAAAATATGTTTTTAGATATGCTTATTAAAATTGATAATAATACAAGATAAGAATGGTGATATACGTTGAAATCACCATTCTTATTTTATTTATATAATTTAATTAAGTTTAATAAAATAATTGAACTGATGATTGACAGGTAATTATATGGAGAATATAATAAAACATAGAATTCTAATTATTAGAGTTCCAATAATTAGAATGATCAAGATTATTTATTTAAAAATTTTTAAGTAAATAGTTAGAATTCTAATTATTAGAATATTTATTAAGGAGGTTAAGATGGAAAATAATGAATCAAATATTAAATATTTAAGGGATGAGCCTATAAAAAAGGCTATAGCTCATCTATCTATACCTATGATGATAGGTATGTCTGTAGGGACTATTTACAATATAATAAATGCTTATTTTATAGGTTTAGTTCATGATACTGCAATGCTTAGTGCAATTACATTAGGTTTACCTATATTTACAGTTTTAATGGCATTTGGGAATATGTTTGGTGTAGGGGGAGGAAGTTTTACAACAAGATTGATTGCTAAAAATGAAGGAGATAAGGCTAAAAAAGTAGTTGGATATATTTTTTATGGAAGTATTATTGCAGGTTTATTATTAGGATTTATTGCTTATTTATTTATGGAGCCAATAGTTAATTTATTAGGTACAGATTCAATTACACTAGACTATACAAGACAATATGCAACTACATTGTTTGCAGGTGGATTTGCAATTATATTAAACTTTGGACTAGAGCAAGTTGTAAGAGCAGAAGGTGCATCAAAGGAATCAATGTACGGTATGTTTGTTAGTGTTGCAGTTAGTATTTTATTAGATGTGTTATTTATATTAATTCTTGATATGCATGTTTATGGAGCCGCCTTATCAATGGTAATTGCTAATATTGCATCAAGTGCGTATTACGTATGGTATTTAGATAAAAGAAGTGAAAATCTAAGAGGATTTTTACATCATTTTAAAATTAATATAAGTGATCAGATTGAAATATATAAAATTGGTGTATCTGAGTTAATTCAATGTGCATTCTTAATTGTAACTACTTTATTATTGAATAATTATTCTATGCAATATGGAGATAGTGTAGTTGCGGGGGTCGGTATAGCACTTAGAATAGTTCAGTTACCTGAGTTTTTTACTATGGGGATAGTTTTAGGCGTAATGCCACTTATAGCTTACAATTTTTCTAATAAAAACTTACATAGATTAAAAGATGGAATAAAATACTCTGCTTTATTTATAATTTCAATTTCGGTAGTATTTGTTGGAGTTGTATTTATATTTAGAAATCAAGTTGTTCAAGCATTTTCAAGTGATCCTGCAGTTTTATCTATAGGTGCATATGTATTAATGGCAATGCTTATATCAGCTTTGTTTAATGGATTAACAACTCTATTTATGACAATATATCAAGCTTCTGGGGAAGGAATATCAACAGGTATTATGGCTATAAGCCAAGGGTGTTTATATATACCTGTGGTAATAGTACTTCATAAGTTTTATGGTTTACATGGATTAGTTTGGTCTATGACAATAGCAGAATTTATAACATTTTTAATAGGCTTAATTTTATATATACCTTATAGTATTAAGTTAAAAAAATTAGTTGAAAATAATTAAGAAAAACTGTTAAGTGAAACTTTTATTTAGTTTCTATTTTGTGATTATAAAAGTTGTAAAGTATAGAGTAACTAAATAACATAAAGTATAACTGTATAATAGATTAATAAGTTTGATATAATTTATATAACAAAATAAGATTAAGATATTTATCTTAATCTTATTTTGTTAAGCATTCTTTTTTACTGTTACAAATGGAAGAGAACCATCTGTAAAGATTTTATCTCCTCCACCATTACGTCCGTTATAACTGTTAGTAAAATGCTCAATAACATTAACATTTTCAATAGTTTTTTTAGTATTTAATGAGTCTATAACAAAATCTCTTTCCTTATCTATATTAGCATCTATTTTATGTGTTATTTGCCAAGTGAAAAGAGATAAACCAACATTTCTATCATAAGTTGCTGCGGCTAGCCAATCTGCTTTAAACCCACCAGGCAAGTACCAGTCTTCAGGAGTTTTCCAAAGTCTAATATGATGTCTTTTTCTAGGATTTCCATGAATCTCTCTTTCAAAGGCTAAATCCTGTTTATTTGAAAATAAAAATAATGAGCTAACAGGAGCTGTAGGATAAGATTTTGCAAGAACACTTGCTAAGGCAATTTTAAAGGAAGATTTAATATTAAGGTCATCAGCTACATGCCATCCACTAGCTTCAAAGGCCTTAATAATATTTTCTCTTGTACCATAAAAAGCTAGGTTAATAGGGTCACCTAATAATCCATCACTTGTTTTTGTTCTACCAATATAATAATTAGGTAGATAAAGTTTGGTAATTAATCTAGTTAAAATAGGCAAAACAAAATAAGATATAACTAACCAAAAAAACAAATAAAACATTATACTAAGTTTTTTTGTTAGTATAGGTGTAAGGAGTGCTTTGTATATTATAACGGCTAAAAATAAAGTTATAAAAAACTTAAATATTCTTAAAGATAAGTTTACCTTATTTACTTGAGACTCCATTTTTTATTCTCCTTTTCTTAAGTTAAAATTTAATAGATAAGCCATTTCTTTAACTATAGCACTTTAATTCAAGTAGGGTTAATTGGTTATATTGAGAAATTCATAAATATTAATATAAATTTTAATAATAATCTAAATTCTGCTTGTATCAATTTGCTTTTCAGGTATTAATTGACCACTATTTCTAAACAATTTAATTCCAGTAAATATAGCTAAAGGAATTGAAATTACAATAATTATATTAGATAAGATTGAGTAATCACTTAAATAAGATAGTACTCCAGAACCTAATGTATTAAATATTATATGACCAATCATAGATGAATAAATTGAATTTGTATAATAAACTAATAATCCGAGTAATATACCAAGAAGAAAGGTATAAAAACCTTGAAATAAATTTCCGTGCATAAAGGCAAAAACAAAAGCCTGAAGAATTAAAGCAGTAATTAACTTACAGTCTCTTCTTAGATATCCAAAAACCAGACCTCTACAAAATATTTCTTCAAAAATAGGAGCTATAACAACAGTTGTAAAAATTCCAAAAAATGTACTGGATGAGTATACTAATGTTCTAGAAATATGTTCATAGCTTTTAAATAGGTTAGGAAAAAGGGGATATACTATACAACTTATTAAATTTACTAAGATTGATGAGCTTAAAGAAAATAAGATTATATAGGTAATTTTATTAGATGAAATCTTATTAAATTTACACATTTTCATAATCTGAGAATTACTTGGTTCACAAATAATCTTATACATTACAAGAGTTAGGATGGCCCCTAATATATATGATAAGTTAGATACAAGTCCTATATAATGTGGTGATGAGTGTAATTGATCAGATGTATATCCTGAAGTTAGGGATAATATAGTAAGTACTATAAAATAAGAAATACCACAGTTAATAAAATAAAAGAATGGAAGTCCTAAAGCTGCCTTTAGGATTAATTTTAATTTAGACATCAAACCATCTCCTTGAGTTTAAAATTCAAATATATTAAAAAAACAAAAGTTCCTAAACTTCATAAGGAACTTTTGTTTTGGTATATTTTATAATTTATGAAGTATTAGTTTATCTAGAATTTTAATTTTAGTTTTAAAACATAGTCTGTTTTTTTAATGTATTAATAAGTTTTATACTTCCGAAGATTAATAAGATTAATGCAATTGCTACAAAAATTATATTAACTAATATTGGTGAGAATCCTTGTAATGAAGACACTATTAATGGAAGTATTAAAATACCAAATAAATTATAAGTTATATGAGATAGTATTGATGCATATAAGGAGTTTGTGTAGTAAAAAATTGCACCTAAGAATAATCCTAATATAAATGCATAAACACTTTGAACTAAGTTACCATGAAGTATACCAAAGACTAAAGCTTGTACTATTAAAGCTATTGGAAACTTATAATTATCTCTTAAAAAACCAAAAATTACTCCCCTAAAAAATATCTCTTCAAAGATTGGTATTAAAACTATAACTATTATAAGTGATAATACTGAATTGTGAGTAGCAAGCATTGCGTTACCAACAATTGAATAACTTTCAAATATACTAGGTAACAAGCTACTAAAAACACCCATTAAGAATAATATAAGCATTGTTAAACCAATAGAAAAAATAATAATATACGGTATAGTATTACCTTGAATTCTATTAAATCTACAACTTTTAAATAGTTTTTCTTTTGCTCCTAAATATATTAAAAATAGTACAAGAAGCATTATTAAATCAGAAACCAAAGATAGGTGATACATAACAGGCGTTAAAACTTCTAGTACATTGAAGGAATCTGATCCTACCTGATTAACGACAAAATAAAATCCAATAAAAAATCCTGAAACTAAACTGGATATAAAGTAATAAAGTAGAGGTAATCCTATTACGAATCCTAATGTTTTAAAGGCTTTTTTCATATATTTTGACCTCCTTTTTTTCAAAATATTTTGCTTTTAAGATATGTTTAAATTAGTGTTGATTTTTAGATGTAACTATAAGAATAACTTCATGGTTAATACTTTGATAAATTAAATAAATATTAAAGTCTGGCTAAAATCTAAAACTTACTTAAAACATACCTATTTTATATAAAACTAAAATATTTATAAATAGTAAATATTATGTAATTATTGTTAATATTGTATCAAAATTCTTAAAAAATGTAAACTTTGAAAATTTATTTCAGAGAGTTTTAAGACTTTGCACCTTTATTGACATTCTTTTCTGAAATTTTAATCATAAAACTAAATGCAATATACATAGGAATTCCCCATAAAGTTGCACTAAAAATAACTCGCTTAAATATAAAATCAAAACTTAATATAGAAATAGTAAGTTTTTTTCTTGAGTATTTTATAAAAATATTTACGAAAACAAGGGAGGTGATATTTAGAAGTCTTTGAAATAGGCTGACGGAGCGATTTAAGCGTCTTAAGACGCAATGCAGAATTGTGTTGGGTCTACAACCTAAAAGGGGAGCCATCATACTGAGTAAGCTCCCTCATATAGGTTTTAAGAATTTTTGAGTGGATTTTTATATTTTTCTATATAATTTATTATACTATTTTCAGTAACGGGGGCGGAAATGTTGGTGCTACCACTAATATAAATTTATTCGCTTAAGTATTCTAAGTTTTGCTTTTCTCTTATATCTTTCTTATTTATAAATAAACTTAATGAACCAATTAATCCTATTAAAAGGATAATAGATCCAACTAAGAATGTGAAATTAAAACCTTTTGTAAATGCTAAAGCTGATTGTTCTTTACTTATAGCTCCAGAAATAGATTCTAAATAAGAATTTTTATGAGTAGTCATTAAACTAACAAATAAAGATGATCCCATTGCAGCTGAAATTTGTTGTACTGTATTAATTATTGCTGTTCCGTGTGGATATTCCTTTGGTTTCAATTGGTTTAAACTATTTGTTTGTGATGAAGTCATAACAAGTGGCATTCCTACATTTAATATACAAAGTAATATTATTATTGTGCTATAACTTGTACTAACTTCAACTCTTGATAATAAATAAAAACATACAACTAATATAACAAATCCAAAAGGAACTACTTTTTTAGCCCCTAATCTATCATATATATTACCTGTTATGATTGAAGTTACCGCATTTATTAATCCGGCTGGAAGTATTGCAAATCCAACTTGAAGTGGTGTTAAATGATATGCTCCCTCTAAATACATTGGCATAACAACTAAAGTTTCAAATAAAGTCATCATAGATATCATTACAAATATTACACCTAAAGTATATATTGGAGATTTAAAAACTTTTAAATCTAGCATTGGTTCTTCTAATTTTAATTGTCTAATTGAGAAAAGAATAAGTGATATTATTCCTACTATAAATGCGATAATTGCTTTGCTATTTCCAAGTAAACTAAAGCCCATTATAATTCCGCCAAAACCTAATGTTGATAAAATTATTGATAGTATATCAATTTGGGGATTGGTTACTTCAGTAACTTTTTCTAAGTATTTGTATCCAACTAATATTGCAATAATTATTAAAGGTATTTCTATTATAAATAAATAACGCCATGATAACATTTCAAGTATAAATCCTGATATACTTGGTGCTATTGATGGTGCAAATAATATAACAAAAAGTCCAAGACCTACTGCTGCTCCTCTTTTTTCTGGAGGACTTATTACAACTATTGTATTCATCATTATTGGTACTAACATTCCTGTACCTGAAGCTTGTATTAATCTACCACATAGTAAAAAAGAAAAGCTTGGTGCACTTGCTGCTATGATAGTTCCAAGTAAACATAAACTCATTGCAACTATGTAAAGTTGTTTAAGAGTAAATTTTTGTATCAAAAATGCAGTTACAGGGACTAATATTCCTATAACTAAAAGATATCCAGTACTTAGCCATTGTATTGTTTGAGCCGTTACATTAAGTTCTTCCATAAGTTTTGGAAGCGCAACGTTTACTATTGTTTCATTGAAAAGAGCCATAAATCCACCAAATAGTAATACTCCCATAATCTTAAATATTTTTTCTTTCGTGTTCATCTTTTTAACCTCTTTCTATAATTAGACCAGTCTATATAATTATCTTAAAAATAATAAAGGGTATTATATAAAATATCCTTTATTAAAACAAATCTATTTTATATACTTATTTATAATACTAGTTATATTATCTTTAACTAGTATAAGTGAACTAGTGTCCTTTTTTGTTAAAGACATTACAATAGCTCCTTCAATCATTATTTGAATCATCCTACTAATTTCTATGGCATCTTCTTTTTCTATATTTAGTTCTAATAATCTATCCTCATATAAGTTTTCCCAAGTTCCAAATGTTTCTGCACATGCTTTTCTTAAATTTTCATTAGTTTGAGATGCCTCTAATGCTAAAAGGCTAACCGTTGTCCCCTTTTCTATTTCATTTCGCCCTATTATATCAGCAATATTTAAAATTACTTTTTGTATTCCTTCTATTGGATTATTACATGAATATAATTTTTCTTTTATATCTTTTTTAATAGATTCTCTTACTACTTTTATAGCTTCTAATGCTAATTCTTCTTTTCCATTTGGAAAGTAATAATAAAGTGACCCTTTTGGAGACTCACTTTTTTTTAAAATTGCATTTAGGCCTGTTGCATGATATCCATTTGAAAAAAACATTTGTGATGATGTCATTAGTATTTTTTCTCTAGTATCTATTTTATTTCCCATATTATTTCTCCTAATAATTATAACGATTGGTCTATATATACAATACTTTTTAAATATTTGAGTGTCAATAGATTAAACTATTTACTATTCTACAAGTTATCATAATGACTTCTTTAAAGAACTTTTTATGTTAAAAATAATTGGAAATTTTAGTTGTGAATCATAGTAAGCTTTTTTCTTGAGTATTTTATAAAAATATTTACAAAAATAAGGGATAGATATTTAGAAGCCTTTGAAATAAAGGAATAAGAGGTTTTGGCATTGTGGAGATATACTAAAATCATATATAAGTAAATACTTATTGTATATATGCAAAATAAGTATTTTTACTTATAAGTAAATGGAAGTATAATAAAGACATAAAGTGAGTAGGAAGTGGTGATTAGATAGATGGGAAAATATTTAGATAAACTTAAAAATATGCCAATAGGAATTAGCGGAACTTGTTTAGCTTTTATAACATTAAGCAATTCTTGGCAATTAAAAGGAATAAATTATTTTAAACCAATAGCGATATTTTTAGCTGTTTGCATGTTATTCTTAATGTTTTTAAGATTTGTAAAATTTCCAAAGCTTATGTATGAAGAACTTAAGAACCCAGTAACAGGAACTTTCTATCCTACAATGGGAATGGTACTTTGGCTAGTATCTGGATTCTTCTATCCTTACTTCCCAGTAGTATGTAGTTGGCTTTGGATAGCAGCAGTAATATATCATTATGGAATAGTGATTTTTTATACAGTAATTAGATTTAAAGAAAGAAAATTTGAAAACATAATGCCAACTTGTTTCATAGTTTATACAGGTATGATAACAGGTAGTGTAGCAAGTAAAGGTATGGATGGAGTAATTTCTCAAATCCCACAAATAGCACATTTTATGCTTATGTTCGGATTTATATTCTATACAATTCTTCTACCAGTGGTTTTATATATAGTATTTAAAAGCGAGATATTAGATGATCATAAATTACCAACAGTAGGTATAATTTGTTCACCAGCTCCACTTGGAGTAGTTGGTATATTAACAATAGAACCAAACCCTAACCCATATATGTTAGCTTGGTTAATAGTAACAGGTTTAATATTACTTGTAGTTGTTTATGGATATATTTTAAAACTATTTAAAGAAGGTTTTAAACCATCATATGCAGCATTTACATTCCCATTAGCAATAGCTACTTTATCAGCATTTAAGTTAACAACTTATTTTACTGGTTTAGGCTATACAGGAATGGCAACCTTATTTAAATTCTTAGGTGATGTTGAAATATTTATAGCAACATATGTAATATTCTTTATGTTATTAAACTTCTTAAATATGTTCTTCAAAGCTATAAATCCAAAGCTTGGAGAATATGTAGAAGAGGAAGAAGAATTAATTGGTGGAGCTCTTTATTCAAAATAATTGAATGGAGTTAACATAAATTTAGACTTGATTCACAATTGAATTTTAGTCGAATATTTCTAGAATGGGGTCAAACTTCTAGGGATAAAAATTCTTTTGGCTCTTAAGGGCTATAAGAAAAACTTTTAATCAAACAACATAATAAAATATCAATCATTTCACAGTGTTTTATAACAAAGATTATGGGTAATTACATTTATAGTAAGTTAAACTCCCACCGACTTTATCAACTAATAAATTTATAAACTAGTCTCTACTCATAATCTTTTTATAAAATACTTCCAAAATAATATGTCATGCTGTAATTTCTTATTTGTAGAAATTGAAAAGATAAAGGAAATGAATCTAAAATTCATTTCCTTTATTTTATATAACTAAAAACTTATCTTATATATAAATTTTTAGTATTTTTAATTATATATATACATATGTATAATAATTTCGTAAAGCCAACATAAAATAATCTTTTATGGCATTTACTTAATATGAAAATAAGAAAGGTAACATATGACAAAGAAATTAGGAATAAAAATTAAATCAATAATACCAGGTCTTATTATATGTTTAATAATTGGCATTATTGCTGAAGTTTTAGGAAATAAATTTCCTACTATAGGGGCAGCTACCTTTGCAATATTTATGGGGATTTTTGCTGGAAATACATTTCTAAAAAGTGATAAATATGATGAAGGAACTAAATTTTCAGAGAAAGATCTTTTAAACTATTCAATTGTTTTAATGGGAGCTTCTTTGAATATGACAGACATAATAGCTCTAGGATTTAATGGAGTAATATATATAGCTATTTTAATGACATTAACAATAGCCATAACTTATTTTATAGGAAGAAAACTAGGCTTTGGAGAAAAGTATTCACTTTTAATGTCAGCAGGAAATGCTGTATGTGGATCATCGGCTATAGGATCAGTATCTCCAGTAATAAAAGCTAAGGATTCAGATAAAGTAATTGCCATAACAATAGTTAACGTTACTGGAACTATATTAATGATTCTTTTACCAGTACTTACAGCTATACTTTATAACAATGATGTTTTACAGACCTCTGCACTAATGGGAGGAATACTTCAGTCTGTAGGACAAGTTATTGGTTCCGCTAAATTTATTGGTGATCCAGTTGTAGAACTTGCTACTGTATTTAAGATAATAAGAATAATATTCTTAGTTTTAGTAGTTTTAGTTTTTGCCAAAATAGAAGTTAATGAAGAAAATAAAGAAGAAATAGCCCATCACCATAAACCAACACATAAGGTACATATACCATGGTTTATAATAGGTTTTTTTATAGTATGTATTCTAAATACTCTTGGAATGGTTCCAGGTATTGTTGGAAGTACATTTAAGTGGATAAGCTCTAATTTTGAAATCATAGCCTTAGCAGGCATAGGTATGAGAGTAAAAATTGGGGACTTAGTAAAAGAAGGTCCAAAATCAATGCTTTATGGAGGCCTTGTAGGAGTTTGCCAAATCATATTCGCTATATCATTGATTAGCATATTTATAAAATAAAAATCATCATTAAAGAGGTTGTACAAAATAATTGTTTTTAAGTTTTGTATAACCTCTTCTATTTATATGGTTTTTATTCATATATGTTTAATGAAAGACTTTATTAGGAGGATTAAGATGTTAGAAAACTTCTTAAGTTTTGGTTATAATCAATGCGTTAAACTTGGCTATACAATTGGCTTTGGTGCATTAGAAGGATTAGTTATTTACCTTGGAATACTAGGATTTATTATAGTACGAGTTAAAAATGATTTAGAATGTAAAGAAGAGTAAAATAAAAAAACCTACCTTTTAAATTAGGTAGGTTTTTATTTAATTATTCCAATAAAAATATTCTGTATGTCTCCATCAATAACCTTAAAGTTCATAGTAGCTGTAGATGAATTAATTTTAGAGCCATAATACTCATTAATTTTAGAGTTTGAAAGTTTTATGGAGTCTGAAATAAGTATTTTTAAATTATAAAAACCAGGAGTAATATTTATGAACTCATAATAACCTTTAAATTTCATAAAATCAGAGGTTTGGATTGAAGCCATAAGAATATTATCGCTATTATACAACTGTAGAGTTAAATCATTTATTCCTAATTTAGATTCGTTATATATACCATTTTTATCACTATCAGAAAAAACAATACCGCTTACTTTAAACTGTTTTGTTAGACCAATAGGTATATGAATTCCACTTTTATCGTTATATATCTTATCTGATAATAATGTTCTATCATTTATAAGTGAATCGGTACATTTTTTTATAACAGTATAATTATTAGGCAGTCTAGCTCGTACAAAGTAATAACCAAGAGGAATATTTTTAAATTCATAATTACCATTAACATCTGTGAAGGTTGTCAATATTGGAGAATTAAAATTATCTAAATTATATAACTCAATTCTAACATCACTTAAAAGGGTATCTGTAGAGTCTTTAATGCCATTACCATCTAAGTCACACCAAACATTCCCGCATATAGGATAAGAGTTCTTAATAGAATGTTTTTTGTTTTTTTTAGAGTTAGAAGAGCCAATATCATTTTCTACAAAATCAGTTGGCTTATGAAGATTAGCATTTTTAGGAATTGGTTCAATTATATTTGATGGAGATCCTACATTGCTATTGAATGTAAATAGTGCCATATATAAATCCTCCTAAAAATTTAATTATTAATATATAATAAATTTTTAAATAGTATTTCTAGTAGCTAATGAAGATCATTAACTACTAGAAATGAAAAGAATTATTCAGTGATAATATTAACTGCATCTACACCTAAATAAGAAGAGTATTCATTTTCACCATTATCAACTTCACATCTTATAGTATAGGATCCGCCTTCTTCAAATGTATAAGACCAATCTTCCCAATAAGTTGAACCGTATCCTGGATCACTATTGTTAGATTCTCCTGTAAAAAGATTATAAGCAATGTTAGATTCATTATCCAATATATTGATTTCAGCACTAGAGCCATTATCAGAGGAACCTTCATTAAAGAAGAATGCATGTCCTTCTATTTTATCACCAGCACAAACTTCAAAGCTTTGAGATATATAATCATAATTTTTTGAACTATCTGCACTTAAAAGTGCAAAATAATTATTTAGAGGAGCAGTATATTCGTGTTGGAATTCCTTACTAATATTTTTTAATTTAGCTTTTTTCACGGTTTTAGTTTTACCATCATCTGAAGATACTTCCCAGTCTGGTATCTTATCTACTCCATGAGGTGATTCTTCAAAATCCCCATTTGATATAGGACTAGTTGAACAGTCTCCTGAATCTGAGTCTGGAGAACAAGGAGGGAATTCTACTTGGAATAGCATTGATATACAGCATATAAAGTGGCAAGGAACATCAAAGTAAGGTGTGCATTCTTCCTCACTAAGGTCTTCTTCACTCATTTCACATTTTCTTAATTGAAGTGTATAAGTTCCAGGGATTAGTGGCATTCCTGTTTGTAATTCAGTAGCAGCATCCATATCATCACTATACATATATAGTTTAAAACCACAAGGAAGGCATAAATGCATTAATTTTAAGTTTACAGGCTTTTCTATTACTAAAGTATCTTCTAGAGTTGGGGTTCTGTTATCAGTTTCCCAGCTTAGCTCACCATAGTTACCAAATACTAGAGAGAAGCCAATGTCATCACCATTGCCTGCTGGATTAGGGTCATTTTCTTGATATGAATATTTATATCTAAAAAGTCTTAGTTCAGGCATAACATTTACTTCAGCATTATTAGATCCAACTATTGGATAAGTTGTTTGTTGTTTTATCTTTACTTTATTATTAAAGTCAAGTTTAGACATATTATTATCCTCCTATGTCTACGATTATATTCTATATAAATATAGTATTTTTATAATTGCAGAATGTTACAATATATTACATTTTATATATTAATTGTAAGGGGGCTAATATGTAATATCATAAATACAAAAAAATAATTAGATATATATTCTGTATCATAGTATCTGGTAATATCTTATATTGATTTTTACTTAATAACAATTTATAATTAATTGATTTCATTATAAGATAATAATTTTACATTTCGACAAAAAAGGAAGCTGTGAGATTCTCACAGCTTTTTTAATTAGTAGAAATAGCAGAGTCTTCATCTGTTATTTCATCCTGAGAAGGTTTTTTACCACCTAAAATATTAAAAATTGAAGCTCCAATTATTATTACATATCCTAGGAATGATAAGAAGTCTGGAATTTCTTTAAAAAACATAAATCCATACATAGCAGCTATTATAAGACCTATGTAATCGTACATTGAAATTTCAGATGCAGGAGCATTTTTATAAGCCACAGTCAAAGCAACTTGTCCTAATGTGAATGCCACACCAGCACTTACAAGTAGAACCACATTCATCATTGTTAAATTCTCTGTATTCATAAACATTGAAGGTAGCATAACAATTGTAGCAATACCTGTAAATGATAATATGATTGTCCAGAAATCTTCTTTGTTTCCTAATACCCTTATCATTGTATATGCGAAACCAGCAAAACCAGCAGAAGCAACACCTATAAGAGCAGGAATAACAGCAGTGCTAAATTGAGGTTTTATAACAAATAAACTTCCTCCAAAGGCTACAAATAAAAGAGTAGCTTGTTTTTTAGTAATTTTTTCGCTAATTAATAAGTAAGAAAAAATTATTGTGAAAAATGGAGCTAATTTAGAAAGTATTGTTGCATCAGATAAAAACATTTTATCTAGAGCATAATAATTTGTTAGTATTGCTAAAGTTCCAGCAACACCTCTAGCAAATAGATATTTTCTACTTCCTTTTTTACCAAAGAAAGAACCTTTTTTATATCCTATGATGAAGCAAACTATTATGGTTGCTACAACATTTGTTAGAAAGGTTTTTTGGTAAGGGTTAACACCTTCAGCAAGCTTACTAAGCAAGTTCATAGTAGCAAAGGCTGCTGAAGAAAGTATCATAAAAATAATTCCTTTAGTTTTTGAGTTCATTTTCTTCTCCTTAATATATTTTTATCCATAATGCGTTGAATTTAAGTGAAAGTCCAAATTTTCAATTTGGTATCTTGAACTTATACCATGGAACATAGTGAGGTTGTATTCCTTAAATAAATACTATTTTAAAACATATTCTACTATAAAAAATTTAGATGTTTATTGTATTTATATAAACAAAGACTATTATAGGTGTAAGAAAAAGAGAGGTCAAATCAAAAAATAGGTAAAAAAGATGAATTAAACTTTAAAATTTTATCAAGCTTTAAACATAGCAAAGTTATTAATTTGGTACAAAAAAATGTATTGAAGTTTGAAATAAAAGAATATGTTTATAAAAAGATAATTAAGTAAATTATTTTTATGAGTTGGGATAATTATTTATAATTTAGGATATTATATAAAATTAGTCGAGAAAAGTTTTGAATATACAAATAAATTATGAATAATGAAAAGAATATAAATAAAAACTAGGACATATAGAGAAAAGTGGAGTAAAATTATTTATTAGAGAATAATAACTTTTATAAGAATTTATATAGAAAAGATATTTTACATATTAAATTTAAGAAGGTGATTTTTTGAAAGCTGAAATAATGGCAATAGGAACAGAAATACTTTTAGGTGATATAGTAAACACAAATGCACAATTTTTAGCTAGAGAGCTAGCCAATTTAGGTGTAGGTGTGTATCACCAATCAGTAGTTGGGGATAACTCAGACAGGATTTTAGAAGCTTTTGATAATGCTTTTAAGAATTGTGACACTATAATCACAACTGGTGGTTTAGGACCTACTAAGGATGATTTAAGTAAGGAACTTGCAGCAAAATATTTCAATGTGGAAATGTGTTTAAGAGAAGATCTGCTTTGTGATTTGGAGGATTATTTTAAGAAAAATAACCTTGAAATGACAGAGAATAATAAAAAGCAATGTTATTTTCCAAAGGAGGCAATAATACTTCCAAATCCTAATGGAACTGCTCCAGGAGCTATTTTAGAGGGAGAAAATAATAAAAGAATAATACTTCTTCCAGGACCACCAAGAGAAATGGAACCAATGTTTACAAATCACGTGGTACCATATTTAAGTAAATTTACTGACAGAGTATTAGTTTCTAAAATTTTAAGAGTTTTTGGTATTGGAGAAAGCAAGATGGAGGACTTAGTTTCTGATCTTTTAGACAGTGAGAATCCTACAGTAGCTCCTTATGCAAAGAATATTGATGTTATCTTAAGAGTAACTGCCAATGGTAAGAGCAAAGAAGAGGCTGAGAAACTTATTGCTCCAATGGAAAAAGAAATTAGAAAGAGACTTGGAGATAATATTTACGGAGAAGGTGAAGTAACCTTAGAAGAGGTTGTTGGAAAGTTACTAGTAGATAAGAAGATGACAATTTCAACAGCTGAATCTTGTACTGGCGGAATGATTGCAAGTACCTTAATAAACTACCCAGGAATATCCGAGGTATTTATGGAAGGTGCTGTTACTTATTCTAATGAAGCAAAAATGAAAAGACTTGGTGTTAAAAAAGAAACATTAGATAAGTTTGGTGCAGTTAGTGAAGAGTGTGCTAGGGAAATGGCAGAAGGAATAGCCAAGAATGCTAGCACAAGAATTGGAGTTTCTGTAACAGGAATAGCAGGTCCTGGTGGTGGAACTGAGGAGAAGCCTGTAGGACTTGTTTATGTTGGTTTATGTATAGATGGTGTTACAAAGGTTAAGAAATTTAACTTTAAAGCAGAAAGACAAAGAGTTAGAACTAGAACCATGATGAATGCATTAGATTGGATAAGAAGAGAGCTCGAAAAGAGAAACTAAAGATAAAAATGGAAATACCCATTAAGTTTACTTAATGGGTATTCATATGTGCTTAGACTAGCTAATAATTTATTTTAAAAGCTTTGTTTTAGTTAATATTGATTTTTAGCTAGACTTTCAGACCTAGCTTAATTTCGCAAAGAGTGTCTATTATCTATTCCAGAATAATAGCTAAGGCTTCTAAACTAGCTTCGCGTCGAACAGAAGAAGCCTCTTAACGCTATTATTCTTTCATATATAATGAAACTCTAATTGCTCATTAAGATGGTCTTACAGTTCTATCTAAAAATCAAAAATAACCTAAAATAAAACTTATAAATATATGTCTTAATTAAATTTTTAAAAAGTAAGAGAGTATTTAAATACTCTCTACTAGAAAAACATGAAGAAAATTTATTACATTATAAGGGTTTTAAGGGGGAGACAGTTTCGTTATTCCGTACATTAACGAAACTGTCAGTATAAATAAAATGGGGGAGAGGCTATTATAAGATTGAAGCTTATTGCCTCAGTAAATAGTATTAACAGTATTAATTTTTTTATACAGTTATAAACAAAATATTTTAATATTTTATAGAATTTTTTTAGTGAATTTATACCTTGCAAAATTACTACACTAAGATAGTAATTAAACAAAAAAGTAATTAATTAGTAATATTAGCTAATTAATAAATATGTTATATTTTAAGTTGAGTAAATATGCTTTAATGTATTAAACTTAGGTTTATGCGATATTTTAAATTTTATGTTTTAGAAGGGAGAAATAAGATGAAGCCTATATTTAAAGTAAGTTTATATTTTCTTATAGTATTAGTTTTATCAATAATAGGGCCATATTTTTTATCACCAGCTCTATATAGCATAGGATTAACGCCACCATTAGTTTTAATGGCAACGCACATAGTATTTTTTATAATACCAGCAATAATATATATTATAGTAACTAAAAGTAATTACAAGAAAGTTTTTAGCTTTAAGAAGCCAAAGGGAAAAGATGTGTTTTTTGCTATATTAATAGCAGCTTTAGCAAATCCAGTTATGATGTTTTTTTCATATTTATCAAGCTTCTTTTATACAAATGATGTAGCATTACTTTTAGGTCAAATGAATTCATTCCCATTATGGTTAATGGTTTTAGTTATAGGGGTTACACCAGCCATAACAGAAGAGATAACTATGAGAGGGATTGTTCTATCAGGATTTGAATTTAAAAGTAAGCATGTAGCAGCAATAATGACAGGTATAATGTTTGGTATCCTTCATTTAAATGCTCAGCAATTTTTATATGCTGCAGTTATGGGAATAATCTTAGCTTATGTAGTAAGAGCAACTGGAAGCATATTCTTATCAATGTTAATTCACTTTTTAATTAACTCATGGAATTTAATTATGCAGAGAATAACTAGCCAAGGAATAACAACAGAGGATCTAGTACATCAAATGGATGCGGTACAAAATGTACCTATTGAGGTTAAAATACAATTATTATTCTATTATTTAGTATTAGCAATAATTTGTGGATTTTTAATTAGTTATTTAATAAGAAAAATGGAAAAGAGAAATCTAAATATTACTTTAGATGAACTAGATGTTGCAACAAGAGTTTCTTACAAAGAAGAGAAAGTAATAAATGTACCATTTGTATTAAGTGTAATAATATTTATAATTTACACCTTCTTTATAGCCATTTAGTAATTTTAGAATACAAAAAAGGAACTGTTTTGGGATAACAGTTCCTTTTTCTATTAAATTGTGTGGTTAACTTAAGAGTGTATTAAGTTACTAATATTATTAACTAATAAATTAAAATTTATACATCTTAATAAACTTTAAATTTTTTACCAAGAATAGTCTTTTTATATTCTAAGGTTGCGTCAGTAAAAAAGTGAGATATTTTTTTATCTGCAACTATTTTAATACCATTATCTATAACCACATCGTCATTTTCATGTTGTTCATCCAGAACAACCTTGATATTTAAGCCTGCTCAGCCAGAGGAACAAGCTTCTATTCTAATAGCATCTTTATCACTGTTGGCAAGCATATCTTTAACTTTGTCAATTGAGTTTGGATGTATCTTAATCTTCATAATAAAACTCCTTCCATAAAATTAATGTTAAAGATTTTATATAATTAATTTAACTTTATGACTTAGATTATATACTCAGATTAAAAAAGAATCTATTATATTGTTTGTTTAAAACATAGCCTTTTATAAAAATAATAGTCAACTTTATTCTATATTGAATATAATAAAAAATATGCATAAAAGAATAGTATGCATAAAATTATGAACAAAAATAAAATTTATTCATAAAATGTTTAAAAAGCACTTGAATTTTCATAGGAAAGTGTTATTATAAATATGTAAGAAATAATTATTATTAATTAATACAATTTAGAAATTATTTATTTGGAAAAATAGACAATGTAATGTTTCTTCAAATAAGTGATTTGTAGGAGGTTTTTATAATGAAAAGTTTAAAAGGAACTAAAACTGCTGAAAATCTAATGAAATCATTCGCTGGTGAATGCCAAGCAAGAACTAGATATACTTATTTTTCAAGTACAGCTAGAAAAGAAGGATATATTCAAATATCAAATATCTTCTTAGAAACTGCAGAAAATGAAAAAGAACATGCTAAAGTATTTTTTAAGCATTTACAAAATGATTTACAAGGAGAAATGGTAGAAATTGATGCTGCTTATCCAGTAGAATTACCTACAAATACATTAACTAATTTAAAATTTGCTGCTGCAGGAGAATATGATGAATTAAGTAATCTTTATCCATCATTTGCAGAGGTTGCGGATAAGGAAGGATTCCCAGAAGTAGCTGCTTCTTTTAGAATGATAGCTAAAGCTGAAACAGCTCATTTTAATAGATATACTAAATTAGCTAAAAACATTGAAGAAGGACAAGTGTTCAAAAAAGATGAAGTTGTTCTTTGGAAATGTGATAACTGTGGATTCATTTGGGAAGGTAAAGAAGCTCCATTAAAATGTCCTTCATGTCATCATCCACAAGGTTACTTTGAAGTTTTTAAAGAAACTTATTAAAATATAAATTTTATTTACGCTTAACTCGTACCATTTTATTATGGATTGAATGTGAATTTGATAAAACTAAACTTATTTCAGAGGGAGCCTAAACTCTCTCTGAATTTTTTTTACGATTACCATAATATTATTTAGCACACTTTAAGAGGACTGCATCAAAAATAGCTTAAAATACTTATAAATTAATTGGTACATTACCCTTGCGCCAATTAAAAGTTCTTTATTTTAAGCTTAGAGATAGTCCTTTTTATTATATTAAATTAGTATGTTTATGGACAAAATAAAAATTGTTGTATTAAAATTACTTTCTAAAAAAACTTACATAAATACTATTTTGTTTAGTATCTGTGTAAGTTTTTATTAATATCTATATAATCTTTAATATAAACTTTTTATTAGGATAATGAGTATTTAAACACCACCATTTTACTTTCATCATTAATTGGTCTCCAAAATTGAATTTCATCAATTAGAAGTTCTCTATTAAAATTATAGTCTTGAAGTTTAGTATAAGCTGATTCAAACTCGTCCTTTCCCCATACCCTTTGAGCAAAATATGGATTAGCTAAGGATACATGAAGTTTCCATGTATTTGGATTAGATGTTAGCTTAAATCCTGCTTTTAATAGGTTTTCATAAAGCTCTATAGAAAGTTTTTTAATTACGCCACTTTTCTCATCTACTTTTAAATTTACAGACCTATATGGTTCTCCAAACTTAATAAGCCCGTTTATGTGCACTTCAAATTTTTTATATGATTTTAAAGTGTTTTTTACTACCTCATTTAATTTATCCATATCAGGATCTTCAATTACATCTAGAGTAATATGAAGCATTGGGAGATTCTCATAAAGCTTATATTCATTTGAAATTGATTCTTGCAGTGGCTTTATTATTGCATAGGAAGCCTTGTCAAATAATGCAACTAAATAATATAGCATAATAAACCCCTTTCTTACTAAATGTACAAATTTATACCAAGTATTTAGTTTATTATAGCATATTGAAACCTATTAATACTATAATAGAACATCTTGATTATATTATATACAGAGTTAGAGTAAGAGTTTCTTTTTTTGATTTAAGTAAAGGTTAATTTAAAATATAGTTTTTTATTTAATTAGTATTGATAAAAAGAATTTTTTATTTTAAAGTAAAATTTTTAGAACAATTTTCTTTAAAATGTATATATTAGTTTATTGAGGGAATTTATCATGGAAGTAAAAATTTTTTTCAGTAAATTAAGAGTAAATAAGGTTTGAATTTTATGGGGAGGAAATAAAAATATATTTGAAAAATCAAACTTAGATAATATACTATATATGATGTGTATTAAAGAATTTTAAAGTTAATATTTATTTTTAGATAGACTTTCAGATTTAGCTAAAAATAAATAATAGTTTAAAACATAGTATGAAAAACAGTAATATAGATTTTTATATAAAAATTTTAGTTTGAAAGGTGGAATAGGGAAATGGTAGAGAGCAGAGTAAGTAGATTAAATAAGAAAAAAGCATCTAAGGGATCAGTTCTATATAATATAATTGGAGTTTGTTTCTTAGCTCTAATTTTGTTTATTGGTAGCCAAATGTTTCTTTAAGAATTGATTACTTAGTTGGAGTTTATTTGCACGAATAACTATTCGGTAAATATAAATTCCAGCTTAAAATATTTTATATGTTACATAATATATAAGTTTTGATATGAAAATTTCACTTAGTATTGAAGTGCAGGTTTAATTTACTAAGATATACTATTTTGAGTTTATAATATAAGATTAATGATTTTTATAGAAATTTTTTTAGATTTGTAGATAAGGAGAGATATAAGTTAAATGAGTATTTTAATAGTTAAGAATATGAATCATGGCTTTGGAGATAGAGCCATATTTGAAGATGTGTCCTTTAGACTTTTAAAGGGGGAGCACGTAGGTCTTATAGGAGCTAATGGAGAAGGTAAATCAACTTTCATGAACATAATCACAGGTAAACTTATGCCAGATGAGGGAGATGTTCAATGGAGTAACAAGGTTAGAGTTGGTTACATGGATCAGCATGCTCAACTTGAAAAAGGTAAGAGTATAAGAGAAGTTTTAAGAGAAGCATTCCAATATCTTTTTGATATGGAAATTGAAATGAATGGTCTTTATGAGAGAATGGGTGAAATGTCAGAGGATGAAATGACTAAAGCCTTAGAAAGAACAGCTACAATTCAAGATATGCTAGATCATAACGGATTTTATATGATAGATGCAAAGGTTGAAGAAGTTGCAGCTGGTTTAGGTCTTAGAGATGTAGGATTAGACAAAGACGTTACTGATTTAAGTGGAGGACAAAGAACTAAGGTTTTATTAGCTAAACTTTTATTAGAAACACCGGATATATTACTTCTAGACGAGCCTACAAACTATCTTGATGAGGAACATATAGCTTGGCTTAAGAACTACTTAATAGGATATGAAAATGCATTTATATTAATATCACATGATATTCCATTCTTAAATAGCGTAGTAAATGTAATCTACCATGTTGAAAATAGAGCATTAACTAGATACACAGGAGATTACGACAACTTCATGAGAGTATATGAAGCTAATAAGAAGCAATTAGAGGCCGCTTACGAAAGACAACAGGCTGAGATTGCTAAGCTTGAGGATTTCGTTGCTAGAAATAAGGCGAGAGTTGCCACAACAGGTATGGCAAGAGCTAGACAAAAGAAATTAGATAAGATGGATAGAATAGAACTTGTAGGAGAAAAACCAAAACCAGAGTTCAACTTCAAGCAAGGAAGAACTTCAGGTAAATTAATATTTGAAGCAAGAGACTTAGTTATAGGATATGATGAGCCATTAAGTAAGCCACTTAACATAAGAATGGAAAGAGGCCAAAAAATAGCTTTAGTTGGAGCTAACGGTCTTGGAAAATCAACTCTTCTAAAAAGTTTAATGGGAATAATTAAACCTATAAGTGGAGAAGTTGAAACAGGAGATTACCAAAGCATAGGATACTTCGAGCAAGAAATAAAAGAAGCTAATTACAATTCATGTATAGAAGAAGTATGGCAAGAGTTCCCAGGATACACTCAATACGAGGTAAGAAGCGCCTTAGCTAAATGTGGACTAACAACAAAACACATAGAAAGCTCAGTAGCAGTATTAAGTGGGGGAGAACAAGCTAAGGTAAGACTTTGTAAACTAATAAACAATGAAACAAACATACTTATCCTAGACGAGCCTACAAACCACTTAGATGTTGAAGCTAAGGATGAATTAAAGAGAGCATTAAAAGAATATAAAGGAAGCATACTTTTAGTTTGCCATGAACCTGAATTCTATAGAGATGTAGTAACAGATGTATGGAATTGCGAAGAGTGGACGACTAAAATTGTGTAAATAAGTTAGAAAAGAGTTAGCTGATTTTTGCTAACTCTTTTTAGATATATTAAGTATATATTTTTTTATATTTACATCATTAAAAGTAAAAAATTAAAATATAGTATAGTGATTATTGATGAATGAATAAATAGAAATTAAAATAAGCTTAATTTATGAAGAATGAAAGTTTGTAATTGAGGATGAAAGATAATGATGCAAAAATAAGTGCTTAACATTTAAAATGTTAAGCACTTTTTCTTATGTTTTAAAATACTTTGACTTAAATATAGCTTTTTATTTTAATATGAATTCATTGAATAAATAGTTTATTTTAGAAATTTTTGATTTAAAAGGAATTTTAAACTAATATATATGTTAGATACATAAACTTAAGAGGAGCGATAAAATGTTTAAAATACTATTAGTGGAAGATGATAAGAACATAAGTGAGATGATTACAGATTATTTGACCAGTGAATCATATATTATTAACACATGCTTCAATGGAGAAGATGCTATTAATTATTTCAATACAGAAAAATATGATTTGATTTTATTGGATTTAATGATACCAAAAATAAATGGAATAGATGTTTTAAGAAAAATTAGAAAGACTAGTACAGTTCCTATAATCATTATTACTGCTAAAGATGATGATAATGATAAGGCCATAGGATTAGGGTTAGGAGCTGATGATTATATAACTAAACCATTTTCTTTAGTTGAGCTTTCTGCAAGAATTAAAGCAAATATAAGAAGGGTTACTCAATATATAGAAAAGAAAAATAATATAATTTTTGTGAAGGACTTAGAAATAGATTTAGATAGATATTCAGTAACTAAAAATGGAGAAAATTTAAATTTCACTCAGACAGAGTTTGGAATTTTAAAATTATTGGCTTCAAATAAAGGGAAAGTTTTTTCAAAGGAAATGATATATAACCATGTATGGAATGAACCATATTATGGTGAAGAAAACGTGATAAATTTACATATAAGAAGGATAAGAAAAAAGATAGAAGATAAAAAGGAAAATAGTTATATTAAAACTCTATGGGGCATTGGGTACTGTATAGAGGAGGAATAACTGATGAAAATACTAATGTTACTAGTAATAATTTTTTTAATATTAGGTTATTTATATGAATTTAAAAAATATAAAAAACAAACAAATGAAATAAATTATATAAGCGACAAACTTAATGATATTTTGGAAAATAGAACAAATGAAAAAATTTTATTATTTACTGATAGTAAAGAGTTAATAAGTTTAATTTCTGGTATAAACAGATTGTTGGATTATAGTACTAATAATAAAGTAGCATATGAGCATTCTAAATTATCAATGATGAGGATGATATCTAATATTTCACATGATTTGAAAACACCATTAACAACTTTAAAAGGGTACGTAGAAATGCTAAAAATGAAATTTAATGAGGACAAAATGATCATTAAAGTAGAATCTAGAATTGATGAAATTTTACAACTGATAAATAAATTTTTTGATTTAGCAAAACTTGAGTCAGGAGATAAAATTCTTAAGTTAAAGAAGATAAACTTATGTGAAGTATGTAGGAAAAATATGTTTGAGTTCTATAATGTTATTTCTAGAAAAAAACTTGAAGTAAAAATAAAAATACCAGAAGAACCTATTTTTATAAGTGGTGATGAAGAAGCGCTTGGAAGAATACTAAAAAATTTGATAGATAATGCTATTAAATATGGTAGTGATGGGCAATATTTAGGGATAAAGCTTTATAAAAATAAAGAATATACCTGTGTAGAGGTTGAGGATCATGGTAAGGGGATAATAGAAAAAGAAAAAGAACTAATTTTTGAAAGATTATATACATTAGAAGATTCAAGAAGTATGGAATATCAAGGAAGTGGGCTAGGTTTAACTATAACAAAAGAACTTGTTGAAAAGATGAATGGTAAAATTAGTTTGTTTAGTATACCTAATGAAAAAACGGTATTTAAAATACTATTTCCATTAGCTAATTAAAAGTTAATATAAAAGACAGTTTTAAGACAGAAAAAAGAATTTTTACTTTGCTATACTTTTCATTGAAAGGAGAGAACTTCATGGATGATATGTTAAAGATAAATAATTTAACTAAAATATATAACAATAATAAGGTTATTGATAATGTAAATATGAGGATAAAAAAAGGTGAAATATATGGTTTTCTAGGTCCGAATGGAGCAGGGAAAAGTACTATTATGAAAATAATTCTTAATCTAGTAAAGCCAACTGAAGGTGAAGTTTTAGTATTTGATAAAGATTCTAATAGAGATAATTTTGATATTTTAAAAAGAATTGGTTCTCTCATAGAAAGTCCATATTTTTACGATAAGTTAACGGCAAGAGAAAATTTAAATTTACATTGTGAGTATATGGGATATCACAATAAAGAAAGAATTAAAGAAGTTTTAGATTTTGTTGGTTTACATAATATCGAAAAAAAACGTGTTTGTGATTTTTCATTAGGAATGAAACAGAGACTAGCAATAGCTAGAGCTATAATTACACAACCTGAATTTCTTATATTAGATGAGCCTATTAATGGATTAGATCCAGAGGGAATAAAAGAAATGAGGTTGATAATAAGGGAGTTAAATGAGAAGTATGGAACAACAATACTTATTTCAAGTCATATTCTATCAGAAATTGAATTGATAGCAGATACTATTGGGGTTATAAAAAATGGTAGAATTTTAGAAGAAATTTCTATGAAAGATATGCAAAAATATAACTCAAATTACATAGAATTAGAAGTTAATAATCTAGAAAAGACTGGATACTTAATTGAAGAAGAATTTGGTATTAAAAATTATAAAATAATTTCTGAAAATAAAATTAGAATCTATGATTTAACAGTATCCAAAAATGAAATTTCAAAATTAATGATTAATAATAATATTGAATTAGAAAGTATAAGTAAAAAGGAAAGCACCTTAGAAGAATATTTTTTAAAGCTTATTCAGGAGGCAAACTATGTTTCATTTGATTAAGCTAGAAATAAAAAAATATAAATTATATAGATATGTTTTACCAGCTGTTATTTGTATTATTGGCGTTATAGCTTTTTTAACAATGTCTTTTATAACTACTTTAGTTGATTCAAGACAAGCTATGGATACATATGAAAACACTTTAAGAATGATACAAGTGATTATGACACAAATATTTATAATATTTTCAGCAGTATTAACGACAAAAATAATAATGGATGAGTATAAAAATAGAACTATTTTAAATATGTTTACTTATCCAATAAATAGAAAGAAGATTATTATAGCAAAACTATTAGTAATTATATTATTCACAATGATAGCTATATTAATTGGTGATTTAATATGTACAGCTTATGTAATGATTTTAGATTCATTTGTAAATGTAGTAAGTGGAAATTTTGATTTAAAATATTTTCTTATAGGAGTACTTCTTACAAGCGTAGCTATGGGAGGAATTTTATCATTAATTCCTTTTTCAATTGGTATTATATTAAAAAAATCGGGGGTGGCTACTTTAATTACTTCAGTAATAATAGCAGTAGTATTACAACCTATAATAATAGGCAACTCTAGTTTATTAAGTACACTTATTAAGTTAATAATAGTATTAATAATAGTTTGGGGTATAAGTTTCTATGTTTTAAAAAATCAAATAAATAAAATAGAAAATAATTATGTAGATTAAAAATAATAGTGATTTTATATAAAGATTTAATATATAACCATCAGATTATCTGATGGTTTTTTATATTTGTGAGAACAATAAAAATTTTTTGCAAGATAATAAAATTATATGTAAGTTGATGGCTGAATACAAAATATAAATTGAAAAATTAATAAAAAAGAAAGTTTTTAGACAGTTTTACAATATAAAAAAGAAATATTTAATTGATATACTAGTTATTGTTATATATACAAAAAATAAACAACAAGGGAGAGATATTAATGTTTAAACAAGTAAATCAAAATGCTAAAAAAGAGAATCGTTGGCCTTGTATGCTTTGTGATGAATGGTCATGGGATGTACTTAGCTAAAAAAATCTAACAAAAAATCACTTTTTATTTAATAAATAAAAAGTGATTTTTTATATGAGAAAATATAAGGAGTTTATACATGAATAACTTTGATAGAGTTTTAGAATTTTATCCATTTAAAATTTTTAAACAAAATAATAAAATTTATTTATATACTATTAATTCAAATGGATTATTTGAATTAGATTATAGAACTTTACTTTTAATAGAAAATGAGGGGAAAAGTATTAAGGAAGCTTATAATAATTTAAAACATTTATTTTCTAAAAATGAATTTATAGAAGTATTAATTCAAATGGAGCAGGTAGAATTCTTAAAGGGATTTGAAAAAATATATAATAATGATACTTATCTTTTAGATAAGAAATTATCTTCATTAACATTAATGGTTATTCAAGAATGTAACATGAGATGTAAATATTGTTATGGAGATGGTGGCGAATATAGTGACAAAGGTAAAATGAATAAGGAAGTTGCTTTAAAGGCAATTGATTTCTTAATAGATAATACAGATGAAAGAGAATTATTAATAGCTTTTTTAGGGGGAGAACCTTTATTAAATTTTAAGTTAATTAAAGAAGTCGTTAATTATTGTAAAATAAAAGAGAAAAAATACAATAAGAAATTTTCTTACACAATTACAACTAATGGAACAGTTATTAATGATGAAATAGAAGAATTCTTAGTAGAAAATAATATTTCTATTCAAATAAGTATTGACGGTGTAAAAGAAAAACATAATGAAAATAGATATTTTAGTAATAAAAGAGAATCATACGATGAAATAATAATCAAAACTAAAAATATAAGAAAATATGATAAAATTACTGCCAGAGCAACAGCTACAAAAAATAATTTGAATTTTATTGAAATATTTAACCACTTAAATTCATTAGGATTTAAATGTATTCCAATTGCTTTAGCACAAAATTTACTAGATGATAATGATTATAAAAAAGCGACTGAAGAATATGTAAAATTTATAAATTATTTTGAAAATTTAATAAAAGAAAAGAAATATTTTGAAATAAATAAATTTCCAATGTTAAAGTCAGCTTTAGAGAAAATAGAATTTTCTAATAAAAGATCTTTGGGATGTGGAGCGGGTAGAAATACATATGCTGTAGATATATATGGTAATTTATTTCCTTGTCATAGATTTGTAGCTAACAAAGAATATTGTGTTGGAAGCATATTTAAAAAATTTAATAACATAGATAAATTTATTAAAAAATTCAATGTTTATAGCCATAAACAATGCGAAAATTGTTGGGTGCAAAATTTATGTCTAGGTGGATGTCCAAATGAAAATCTAGTTAATACAGGTAATATTCAAACTTCGAGTTATCGTAATTGTAATTTTACTAAAATAATTTATGAGGAAATAATTAAGTTATATTTACGTTTAGATGACGAAGATAAAAAACATATTTTTGAAAATATTTAATTTGAAAGTTATAAGTTTTAAGAGAGTAATTATACTCTCTTTTTTAGTTTAAATTAATAAATAGATTAATAAGTTGCTAAGAATATAAAAAATGTTGAAATTAAAAATTAATATAAAAGATAGTTTTAAGACAGAAAAAAGAATTTTTCTATTGATAAACTAATTAATAGAGAGATTAGAAGTTTTTTACTTATCAAGGAGGAGAACTATGTTTCATTTGATTAAGTTAGAATTAAAAAAATATAAATTATATAAATACATATTTTTTGCTTTTATATGCATAATTGGTATCTTGACATATATAACAATAACTAATTTATTTACACAAAAAATTATAGAAAGAAATACTACATACGAAATGATTTTTTGGATGGTTGATGTAATTGTTATAGGAACATTTGTTATATTTTCAGCAGTATTAATGACAAAAATAATAATGGATGAATATAAGAATAGAACCATTCTAATTCTTTTTACTTATCCAATAAACAGAAAAAAGGTTATTTTGGCAAAATTAATAATAGTTATTATATTTACAATTATAGTTTTACTAATTGGTAATTTAGTATGTACAGGTTATATGATAATTTTAGAATCAGTTACACAAGGAATAAAGGGAAATTTTAATTTAAGACATTTTATTATAGTGGGCCCTATTATAAGTGTAATCATGGGAATAATTTTATCATTATTTCCTTTTGTAATTGGTATTTTGAAAAAGTCGGGTATAGTTACCATAGTTACAGCAGTAATAATAGCTGCGTTTATGCCTAAGATAATATCTAAAAACACAAATCTAATAATCAATGAAAAAGCTATATTTATTGAAATTGCTGTAATTTTAATGATTTTAGTTATATCAATGTTTTATGTTTTTAAAAAGGAGATAAATAATTATAGGTAAGAAATAATGTTTAGAGACTGATAAATTTTGAAAGGATAAAAAATATGTTTGATTTAATTAAGTTAGAATTTAAGAAATATAAATTACAAAGATATATATTAGCGGCTATTATATGTATAGTCGCAATAATGGCTAGTATGACAAGTGATTTTGTAAAAGATTCAAATAGAGCTATAGATACAGGAAATACAATGTTACGCAATTTAAGAATGAGTATTATGATTGTAACAATAACGTTTATAATATTTTCAGCAGTACTAACAGCAAAAATAATGATAAGTGAATATAAGAATAAAACTATTTTAGTTATGTTTACATATCCAATAAGTAGGAGAAAAATTATTATATCTAAAATGCTTATAGTTGTTGGATTTACTATGATATCTATATTAATTGGAGATTTAGTCTGTTCTTCTTATATGATAATTTTAAATTCTTTTACACATGTAATATATGGAGAATTCGTCTTTGAAAATTTCATGATAGTAGTACTTTTTATAAGTATAATTATTGGAGGTATATTATCATTACTTCCATTTGTTATTGGAAGTATAAAAAAATCATCAGTAGCAACTTTGGTCACCTCAATAATAATTTCAATATTAATACCAATAATAATAGGAATAAGTTCTAATATAAGAAATTTAGTTGTTGTGTCAGTTTTAATAGGGTTAGTAATTGTGGGAATAACTTTTTGTTATATTCTTATAAAAAGTGATATAGTAAATAATTAAATAAAGATTTATGAAAAACAACTCAATTAGTAATAGATTAAAAATTCATTTTTAAAAATAACTTTAATAAATTAAATAAAATGAATTTGTTAAGAAATTTGTTGTTTATTTAGAAATATGGTAACTAAATATAGGAATAAATTATTAATATTAATTATTTGTGATTAATATTAATAATATGTATTCGGAAATTTTACATATATTTTGACAGTTTTCCCAAAATGATGTAGTATACAAGACGAATTCAATTGACCTAAAAACAATTAAAAAGTAAATAAAATGAATACAAATTATAGAAACGTTGAGATATATCCTGTATCTGGGCATCTGGGATATATTGAGTTATTGATGCAACCGGCTATATTTATAAAAATTTATAAATATTAGTCGGTTTTTTTATTTTTAATTTTATTAAAGAAAGGAGGAGTTCTGTGAAGCGAAAGAAAAAGTATTTTATTACGGCCTTAGCAACATTTATTTCTATGCTATTAAGTATAATCTCACCTGGAGTTCTTGTATTTGGTGAAAATTCAAAATTACTTCAAGGTGATGGTGGTGTTGAAATTACAAGTGCTACTTTCCAAAGTAATACTGTCTCAAAAGATATAATCAATACTTTACAAATTGACTATAAGATTTTAGATAAAAGCAAACTAAAACCTGGCGATAAAATTGTTATTGAATTTCCAGATATTTTTAAGGATATAACACCTGTATATTCCGATGCACATTTTACCAGTTGTACTAATAAAAATGGAGTAGTTACTCTAATATTTAATGAAAATGTAGAAAAAGCTGTAACAGGATATCTATCTATACGTGTCACTGGAAATAGCAATATTAGACAAGGTGTAAAATATCCAGTTAACATTGATTTAAATGGACAAACTAAAACAATAGATGTAACAGGTAACGAGTCTCAAGGTGGGGGTTCTGGTAAGTATCCACTTATGTACAAAACAGCTAATTTACCAAACGCTGCTATAGATAAGGATGGGGTAAAGCAATATTATGGAGAAATAACTGATAGAAACAAGCCTATAACATATTATATAGAAATAAATTTAGGTGATGGTATAAATCCACATACTAGACAATATTTAAATAATGCTAAATTTGTTGATAATATTCCAAAAGGAATGGCTTTAGATACAGCAAGTATACATATAAGGAGAGATAGTTTTTCTGGGAAAAGCACAGATGCCACACAAGAGTTTTGGGACAATAATAAACTTAAAGCTGATACTAAATCTTTGGAAGTAGATTTTGGAGATATACCATATGACCATTACTTTATTAGTTATAATACACTTGTTACATCTACTGAAGATGGATATTTAAATAATGCAAATTTATATTATGACAGTGAATCAAAAGATGTACCTTCTAGTCATTATTCAAGATTATCCAAAGATGCAGGTGCTCTAAACGTTTACAAACATGTAGATAAAACAAATGTAACCAATGATCCTAATGATCAAAAAATTAAATATCAAATTAAATTTGATTCTTATGGACATTTTTTAAAAGATACTTTAAATATTGTTGATACATTAGATTCTAGATTAAGTGATATTAAAATAACATCTACTGATCAATTTACTACTAATTTTGATGAAACAACAAAAAAACTGACTATTAAAAATGATAAAGCGGCTATAGATCCTAATGATGATGCTTATATTACTATAGAAGCAAGTATGAAAAATGTTAAGCCAGGAGATGAGGTTAAAAATATTGCATATGTAAATGGCAATCCTACCAATGAAGTTTCTACTAAAAAAAATCCTTTAGTAGAAATAATCAAAATATCTAAAAATGATGCAGAAGCCACTTTACTTGATGGAGCTATTTTTAAACTAACAACTAAAGATGGCAACCCTGTTAAAGATGTCTATGGTAAAGAGATTACCAATATTATAAGTTCATCAGAATCACCAATAACACTAGAATTACCTTATGGTGATTATAAATTAGAAGAAACTAAAGCACCAGATGGATATAAACTTGGTCAGATACCTATTAAATTTAATGTGAATAATCAAAGTAAGGTAGTTAAAGTAGTTGCTAAAGATGATCCACTCCCAACTACTTGTAACTTAGTTATAAATAAAATAGATGAAAAAGATGATCCTATTTTAGGTGCTGAATTTGAATTAGCAAAACAAGACGATCCTGAAAATGCTTTAAAATTTAGCTCTGAACAAGACAATTATGAAATAAATGAAAATGGAACTATAAATTTAGTACCTTTAGGAAATGATGCATCTTTTAAAATTAATAACTTACCTTATGGTAATTACATATTAAAAGAAATAAAGTCTCCTAATGGTTATAAATTAAGTGAAGATATTTATATAACTTTAAACTCTGAAGAAAGCTTTTATAAAATAGGAGAACAAGGCGAAAAAATAATTTTAAATAAAAACTCGGAAATAGATGGATATAGTATTTCAGTAAAAAATATCCCAAGAATAATATTACCTGAAACAGGCGGAAGTGGAACTTTTAAATTTTATTTAATTGGAATTACATTATTAGCAGGGGTATTAATCTTGTTAGTTAGCACTAAATTTATTTTAAAAGAAAGGAAGAATTAATAAATGAAAAACAATATTTTAAAAAAACTTAGTATCTTTATGTCATTCATGTTTATTTTTATTGCAACATCAATCCCTGTATTTGCAGCAACACCATCAATTTCTAAGAATGCACCAACTACAGGTAGTATAACAATAGCAAAAAATGGGGCAACTTTTAATGCATATAAGTTATTAGATGCAACCCAGAGTGGAGATGCTTATGAATATTCACCAACTAGTGAGTTTAAAGGATTTTTTAATAATTCACAATATGGTTCTTATTCTGAAAATGATATACAAAATTTAGATGCAGAACAAACAAAACAATTTGCCGTTGATTTACATAAATATGTTACTGATAATGATGTATTAGGACAAAAACTTTTAGAGGGACAAGAAAATACTGTTAATTTAGGATATTATTTAGTAACAGAAACTTCAAGTGATTCAGAGGGGGCTGCTGTTGCTTCAGGACCTATATTAGTTTCAGTTCCAGAAGTTTCAGGAGATACATGGAATTATAATGTGACTATTAATCCAAAAGATAATACTCCTGCATTAGAAAAAAATATAATTGAAAATAATGAAAAAGTTAAAACTTCTTCTGATAATATTGGAGATGTTATAAAATATCAAGTAAATGCGACTATACCAACATATGAAGCAAATGCGAAAAATATAATGTATAAATTTACAGATACTATGAGCAAAGGGTTAACATACGATGAGGCTACTGGATTTAAAATAACTTCAGGAGATAAAGTTTTTAGTAGTCCAGAAGATTATACTTTAAGTTCACAAAAACAATCAGATGGTTCAACAGTGATTACAATTAATTTTGTATATGATAATATAAAAACTTATGTAGATACTGGTTTAACATTAAATTACCAAGCTACTTTAAATAATGAGGCAGTTGTTAGTACTGTAGGAAATCCTGGTAATCCCAATACTATAGAATTAGATTATACTAATAATCCAAATGTTGAAAATAGTTATAAAACTTTAACTGATAAAGTTACTTCTTATACTTGGGGATTTGGTATTAAAAAAGTTGATTCAAATGATAAGTCTAAAGTTTTAGCTGGTGCTGAATTCTCAATAAAAGATTCTAAAGGAAATGTATTAGCATCATATACATACAATAAAGATGGACAAGTAGTTCCTCTTACAGGAAATGCAGTAACTGACTCAAATGGTGTTACAACATTCACAGGATTAGAAGAAGGAACTTATATTATTACAGAAGAAAAAGCTCCAAATGGATATAGTCTATTAAAAGATCCGATAGACTTAAGAATTACAGCTAACAAAGATATTAGAGGTAATTATAATGGTGCTGCCACTATAAATATTTCTAACATCAATGAGGCTTCTAGCATAATAGATGATATTTCAGAAAAAGATGGAAATACTTTATTTAATGTTCAAATAGAAAACTATGAAGGATTCTCTCTTCCAAACACAGGTGGATTTGGAACAACAGGATTCATAAAAATAGCTATTATCTTATTAAGTGTGGTTTGCGTTCTAGCTATATTAGGGCTTGGATACATTAAATTAGAAAATAATAAAAAAACTAAAAATAAATATTAAATAAAAGGTTTGTTTTAAGCTAAGTCTGAAGAACTAGCTAAAACTTAACATTCACCTAAAACATAGCCTAAATAAAAAACTTCTTTTTATAATGTAAAGTTTATTCTATATAATCCTTTACTTAAAAAGAAGTTTTTTTATGAGATAATATTTATATTTGATGCATTATATTTAATTGAGGAGGTGAACTTCATAGTAATTTTATTACTATGAAAAATTATTTGAAAAAGCTAAGAAAACTATATTTTTTTATTTTAATTTTAATTACATTAATTGCCTTAGGATTCTTACTATATCCTAGCTTTTCTAATTACATAAACAATAAAATGGCAGTTTCCACAATTTCCGATTATACAAAAAAAATAAATAATGTTAATGATGAAGAACTTAGTGGTTTAATAAAAAAAATTAATAAATATAATCAAGATTTATTCAATGGAACTGCAGACAATAATCTACCTTCAGATTTAAATATTGAGCAGGGGAGCGTATTAGGATATATAGAAATTCCTAGTATAAATATTAATTTACCTATATATTTTGGAACTTCAGTAGATACATTAAAAAAGGGGGTTGGAGTGTTAGAAGGCACTTCTATTCCAATTGGTGGAGTAAATACTCATTCTGTATTGTCTGCTCATACTGGTCTGACAAATCAAAAATTATTTACAGATATAGATAAATTAAAAGAAGGAGACATATTCTATTTACATGTTTTCAAAAAAGATCTTGCTTATAAAGTAGATCAGATTAAAGTGGTAAATCCTAACCAAATTGATGATTTAAAAATAGTTAATGGTAAAGACTATGTTACTTTACTAACTTGTTATCCTTATGGTGTTAATACTGAACGTTTATTAGTAAGAGGAGAAAGAACTGAATTAAATTCAAATCACGCAGATGATATTCCAAAAGAAATAAGCACTTTTAATCATTCAAATCAAAATCTTATATTAATAGTAATAATATTACTTACAATAATATTATTTATTTTCTTAGTATTTTTAATCATGAAATTTAAATCTAAAAAGAAAGCTTAAATCAATATAAATATTTCTATGTAAGCGCGACTAGATTAAGTTATAATAAAGTCAATTTATATAGATGAAAGTTGGTAATTGAGGATGAAAAATAATGATACAAAAATAAGTAAATATATAAGTTTAATATTAAGACATAAACCAGAAGAAATAGGATTAGAATTAGATGAGCATGGATATTTAAATGTTTCAGACTTAATAAATGGATTAAATAAATCTTGGAAAGATTTTAATATGGATGACTTAGAAAGAATAGTTAGAGGAGATTCAAAACAAAGATATTCTTTTAATGAAGATAAAAGTAAGATAAGAGCCAATCAAGGTCACTCAATTCCTGTAAATTTAGAATTAAAGCCTATTAAACCTCCTAATAAACTATATCATGGTACTGGAAGAAAATATTTAGATTCTATTTTGAAAAATGGACTTATAAAAAAGGAAAGACAGTATGTTCATTTATCAAAGGATTTAGAAACAGCAAGTATTGTTGGCAAGAGACATGGAGATTTAGTTATTTTAGAAGTAAATGCAGAAGATATGTTTAATAAAGAAATTAAATTTTATTTATCTAATAACAATGTATGGCTTTGTGATTATGTACCTGTAGAATATATAAAAGAATTAAGAATAGATTAAATTATATGCCAGACTTTTAAAGTTAAAATGTAATTCAAATTTAATATTATTATAATCTCTAACATATAAAATTAAGTTATAATGTATGTAAAAAATTACAATAGATTTACATAAAAAGAGTTAATGTGGTTAAAGTTAGGTTATATATAAAGTATTATAGGGAACATTAACATAAACTAAAGCCATAAATTTAAAATAAACTAGTTAAGGAGGAAAATCAAAGATTTATTTAACTTATGAAAAAGAAGATTTTAATAATTTTAAGTATATTAGTTTTAATATTTACAGGAATAACTCTTTATTTAACTCGAGAGCAGATAATAGTTTTTTATAAATTGATTACTAATGGTGAGGTTATAAAGAGTTATATTGAAGGGTTTGGTGCTTGGGCAGCTTTAATATTTTTTATATTTCAGGTATTGCAAGTTGTTATATTTTTTATCCCTGGAGAAGTTATACAAGCGGCTGGGGGATATATATTTGGTACATTAGAAGGAACTTTGCTTTCATTCTTTGGAATTGCAGTTGGATCAGCGGCTTTATTTTATATATGCAAGAAGTTTGGAAAGAAGTTAGTACAAAAATTTGTACCTAAAGATATGTATGATGGCTTAGAAAAAGTATTGAATAGTCCTAAATTTAAACTGATTTTAGTAATATTATTCCTTGTACCAGGTGCACCTAAGGATTCACTTATTATGGTTTGTGCTCTGAGTAACATAACAATGAAAAATTTTATAATATTTTCTATGCTTGGAAGAATACCAGCCTTAGCTGTTTCATCTTTTATGGGAGCAAATTTAGCACAAGGTAAGATTGTTACTGTGATAGTTGTTGGTGTAATAGCACTAATAGCTTGTGTTTTAGGAGTTATATTTAGAAAAGATGTTTTTAAGTACATAGAAAAGCTTTAAAGTTATTTTATTTAAATTACCCCTTTCTGAAGAATAGGGGTAATTTTTTTAGGATATTAAAGGCTAATATTTATGAATTACGGAATAGCTATTGATAAACTAAAAGTCTTATAACTACTATGTTATAAAATATAAATCTATTTAGTATTCTTAAATCTTTCAATCCAATTTTATTAGAAATAATATAAAAATATAGGTTTTATAATTAAGAACATAATGGTTCTTATAAGAGTATAATATAGAAAACTTGTATTGGAGAGAGCTATGATAACTAGAGAGAAGTATGTTACATCATCACTAGAATTACATCTTTTTTTTGGGAGAATTATGAAGGAACACTCCCTATTTTTAGAGGCTGGATTTACACCTAAAAATTCAAAACTTGCTAAAGAGGCTGATAGGTATAAAGAGAGTTTTGAAAAGCTTCTACTAGAGGTGGTCAAATTAAGCCAAGGAAGGGTTAGACAATCAGTAATAAATTCTGGAGAAGTTTTTACTGAGTATACTTTAAGTGCAGAAAAGAAAACAGAATATTATACAGGAATAAACATTAATTCTAAGATAACATTAATGCAGGAAGATTTGGAATGCGCAACTATAAAGAATATTGATTCTAAGGTGATAAGCTGTGTAAAGAGTATTAATAATAGAGCCTTGAAATTATTGGATGGACTAATAGAATTTAAAATGAAAATTCTAGATGGTATGTTATGCTGTAAGCTGTTTACAGTAAATTATCCATTACTTATTGAACATATAATACGAGAAGCTAAATTATATCGTTCATATATAGAGGAGATTGAATGTAATAACGATATAGATAATGGTAATGTTAAAGAAACTGAACTATTTTGGAATCAAATTATGATGGAGCATTCTTTATTTATTAGAGGATTACTTGATCCAAGTGAAGCTAAATTAGTAAGTACTGCAAATGATTTTGCAAATGAGTTTAGCGAATTAATTGAAGAAGCAAGTCATGCTATGGAAATGACAATGCCTAGTGTTACAGATGATACATTAGCAGAAACAATTAAGTTAAGAGATTTTAAAAAGGCTGGTACAAAAGGAATACTTGATTGTGAGATAAGGTCTATAATAGTACCACTTCTTGCTGACCATGTACTAAGAGAAGCAAATCACTATGTAAGAATACTAGAAAGCTATGAAGACTAAATAATGAAATTTATCTTTAAGTAGAATATTATAAGAGTTAGTTTAAAAACTAGCTCTTTTTGTATTTGAAGTAAATTAAATATAATTATTCGCCAATTGTGAGTTTTAAATTAAATAATACTGATATAACAGTAGTTGCATCAGTAAATATGTATTATTTAAATTTTTAATGTCTCTAAAAAATAAAAAAGGATTAATAAGTTTGATAATAGAATTTTTAAATAAAGAAAAAGTAAGTATATTGTATGCTCGCTTTTTATTTTAATTTTAAATATATTTGAGAATAAAATAATAAAAGCTATGTTATTATTTTATTAATTAAAAACAATAATTGATTTAAATAAGCTACCTTTGAATGGTAAAATGTTATGATTTAAGTTTTTATATTAAGAGAAATAGGAGGGGAACATGAAGATAAAAGATGTAGTATATGGTGAGTTTGTTGTTGAGCCAGTATTAGAGGAACTAGTAAACACAAGGGAAGTTCAGAGATTAAAGAACATTCATCAAGGGGGAGCTAACTACCTTGTTAATCCAGGGTGGAATGTTACTAGATATGAGCATTCAGTTGGAGTAATGTTATTTGTACGCCTTATGGGAGGAAGTATAGCAGAGCAGGCAGCAGGATTATTACATGATATATCTCATACTGCATTTTCTCATGTTGTTGACTTAGTAGTAGGCAACAAAGAAGAAGATTATCATGAGAAAATATTCGAAAATGTAATTGAGAATTCTGATATTCCTAAGATATTAAATAAATATGGTTATGATCCAAAAGAAATACTTTATGATGAATCAAAATGGACTATCTTAGAAAGAAAAGCACCAAAATTATGTGCTGATAGAATTGATTATACATTAAGAGATATGTTTAGCTATGGTGTTATATCAAAGGAAGAAATTAAACCCTTTTTAGATAGTTTAAGAGTAGTTAATGGGGAAGTTGTTATTAGTTCTATTGAAAGTGCTGAATGGTTTGTTGATTTATACTATAAAGAGGTTATAGGCTTATTTATGAATCCTCTTAGTATATATTCTAATGATAGATTGTCTAAAGCAATAAAGGCTGCTTTAAAGGTAAATGAGATTACGTTAGATGATTTATTAGAAGATGATAATTACGTGTTTAATATACTTAAAAGTTCTAAAGATGAAGAGGTAATGGCTTTTGTTAATCAATTAAATTATGATGCTAAAGTAGTAGAAGATAGTGAAAATTATGATATATATCAAGTAAATAAGATAAGAACTATTAACCCAGGTTTAGTTATAGAAGATAAAGTTTATTTAGCATCAGAAAAGTCAGAAAAAGTTGAAACATTAAATGAAAATGCTCTAAAAACATGTAAAGCGGGAACTTACATTAGAATTTTATAATAAAAAATTATGCTATATCAAAGCCTGTGATAAAACTCATAATATATTTCAATTATGAGTTTTGTTAATTGATTTTGATATAGCTTTTTTATTAAGTAAAATTTGTAAATTTGAAATTATTATACATATAGTTGAAAAAATATATAATTCAAAACTAGATATGCGTAAATAAATAGTATATATGATATTATTTCTTCTATAATTTATTTTAAAGGGGAAAGAGGATATGAGAGCGATAGATAATTTTAGGAGTGAAATTATATCTTTAGAAAATGCAAAAAGGTTTTTGAATGAACAAGAATATGAGAATTTTATAAAATTTAACACTGAGGTTAGAGAAGAGTTATTAAGAAATTTATTAGAAAAACCAATAAATGAATTTACAGAAGTAAATGAACTTTATTTTAGGTGGAAATGGTCAGAACTATTTAATAAGCTATATGGAAAAAATGAGGTGTGTCTTTTAGAAGTAGCATCTGGAGATGCTGATATGATTCCTCAAAGTTTATCAGTTTCAAATCCAAATTCAAAATATATAACAGCAAACATGAATAAGGCTTTAAATGAGAGTCTTATTAGAAAAACAAAAGATTTAAATATAAGTTTAGAGCTCATCGATGATGATGCTGGGGTTATAAATGAATATATAAAAGAAAGAGAAGTTGATATAATAGCATTTCAGCATGGAGTAAATGATGTTCTTCAAGGAATCTTATGTGCTAAAAATGATGTTGATACAGTAAATTGTGATTGGATGGAATGTTTACCTAAAATGATTGAATTAGTTAAGAGGGAAGTGGCAAATAAGAGTTTTAATGAAAGTTTAAAAGAACCATTTTTAAATTTATTAAAAACTTTAGATTCCGTACTAAAACCACAAGGAATTATAGTCATAAGTCATTATATGTTTCAACTAGATTTAGATTTAGGATATCCTAGAGAAATATTTGAGGACTTAATACCTATAGTAAGAGCATGGTTACTAGATAATGATGAATTTGAAGAAGTTTTTTATGATGGATTTCATAATCAATGGTGGATTTTTCTAAAACAAAAAATGAATTCAGATTTTATTAGAAATTAAAGCTTTGTTTAAGGGGATACTTAGATGTGGTTATTTGAGAAATTGATGTTTTTATGGGATTTAGTTGATGGAATAAAAGATATTTATGAAACTTGGAAAGAAAAAGATGTAAAAATTTTATCTAAGATAATTTGCATGATAATTACTTTAATATTTATTTTTATAAGTATAAAAATATGGGTGTAATTTAAGTGCTAAAATAATTATTAATGTCACAAGATTATATGGATATATATTATTATAAAGATATAAATTTAATTGAGAAGTTTTATACTTTGTTAGTTGGAGTAAATAAAACAGCATATAAGTAAATATTTCAACCAAATAATAGGAGAAAATATGCAACAGGGAAAAGTTGTAATATTTTCTCCTTTATATTTAAAAATTTTCATTTTATTAAAAAAATGTTTAATTATTTTAAAAATTAGTATAAAATGATAAATAACCTTAAAAAAATATAAATATTAAGTTGGATTTAATATTTATAAAAGTAATATTAAAAAATAAATTATACAAGTCCATGGAAGATTAAAAAATTAATAGGTAATAATACAATTTATTATAAATATCAATCAATAAACATTTTTAAGAAAAGGTTTTTTAAAAACTAAGGAGGAAAAAATTTATGCAAGTTTTAATTGGGGCAGGACTTTTATTAATGGTTTTAGGATTGTTTACTTTATTTAGTTACAAAGCACCACATGGAATGAAGGCTATGGGAGCATTAGCAGGAGCTGCTTGTGCGAGCTTTCTAGTTGAGGCATTTCATTCATCATTCTTTGGAAATATTCTAAATATAGAGTTTTTGAAGAAGGTTGGAGATGCTAATGGAAGCCTAGGAGGAGTTGCAGCGGCAATTCTTGTACCACTAGCTTTAGGAGTTTCACCAGTTTATTCAGTTTTAATAGGACTATCTTGTTTAGGATTAGGAATATTACCAGGATTTATAGCAGGTTATTTAATGTCATTTGTAGTGAAATTCTTAGAAGAAAAATTACCAAGTGGTTTAGATTTAATTGTAATAATAGTTATAGCTACACCTCTTACAAGAATCATAGGTGATTTCACAACACCAATAGTTGATTCTACTTTATTAAAAATTGGACAAGTTTTAATAGCTTCAGCAGATTCTAATCCAATAATAATGGGAATAATCCTTGGTGGAATCATAACAGTAGTTGCTACAGCACCTTTAAGTTCAATGGCATTAACAGCCATGCTTGGACTAACGGGAGCACCAATGGCAATAGGAGCATTATCAGTATTCGGATCATCTTTTTTAAATTTTGTTTTATTCCAAAAGATGAAGTTTGGAAGCAAGAAGGATACAATATCAGTAGCTATAGAGCCTTTAACACAGGCTGATATAATCACAGCTAATCCTATTCCAATCTATGTGACTAATTTTATTGGTGGAGCTTTATGTGGTATAATAATAGTTTTAATGGGGCTTACTAACATGTCTCCAGGTACAGCTACCCCTATTGCAGGATTTGCTGTAATGTTTGCTTATAATCCAGCTTACAAAGTATTATTAACTGCTTTAGGATGTGTAGTTGTAAGTGCAGGTAGTGGATACATAGGATATTTATTATTTAAAAATTATAAAATACATACAGTTGATGAGATTCGTGGGAATGCTCTAGAGATAGAGTAATTAAAAGAGTTGCATCAAAACTTTTTCTAAAACACTTATAAATAGTATGAAGGGAATATCTCTCGGAATATATTTATAAGTGTTTTTTGAATTTATTTTTAAGTTTTTGTGGACTTATTTTAACACCTTGAAATTCTATTTGTGATTATAAATTATAATTTGAAGTCCAGTTATTCACGCTTAAGGGCCAGTTATGCACAGAGTATTGAAAGCAATTATTTAGTCTGTTATATTGAAGTTGCTTATTACAAATGAACAATTAGTAAATATTTTCTTAATTAAATTTTAATAAAAAGAGTTTTTTAGGAGTATTTAATGGGTTGTGAATTTATCTATTATGGTATGTGTATAAGCATATTAATAATAGATAAATCACCTAAATAAAATAGTAATTTTAGATGACTCCTTTTACACTCTAAGAATACGTTTACTTATTTGAGCGTAGGCAATAATTTGAGCATCTTATAGAAGTAAAGTTTGAAAATATTTTCTGAAAAAGCTAAAAATAATAAGCATTTTTTAATTGTTTAAACAATTGGAAAAATAAAATGAACTTGTTACGGTTTAATGGATAATTAACCATCAACTTATATTACAAGAGGGGGATTCACATTATGATAAAATTTAAGAGAACAAAACTTATGGCAAGTATTGCAATGGCTTTATGTCTGTTTACACAGCCAGTAGCTACTTTTGCAGCAACAAATACTACTAACAATCAAGAGGGGATTAACTCAGGAATAGCAAGCTTAAATTATAATAGAAACGAAGTATTAGCAAACAATGGAGATACAATTGAAAGCTTTGTTCCAAAAGAGGGTAAAAAGACAGGAGATAAATTTGTAGTAGTAGAGCGTCAGAAAAAATCACTTACTACATCACCAGTAGATATCTCAATAGTTGATTCTGTAAATGATCGTACATATCCAGGGGCGTTACAACTTGCAGATGATGCCTTTGTTGAAAATAGACCTACACTTTTAATGTGTAAAAGAAAACCTATGAATATCAGTATAGATTTACCAGGCTTAAAAAATGAAAATACTATAAAAGTGGACAATCCAACTTACGGAAAGGTATCAGGAGCAATTGACCAATTAGTATCCAATTGGAGTGATAAGTACTCATCAACACATACCTTACCTGCAAGAACTCAATATTCAGAATCTATGGTTTATAGTAAATCTCAAATAGCAAGTGCACTTAATGTTAATGCTAAGGTTCTTGAGAACTCACTTGGAATAGATTTTAATGCCGTAGCAAACAATGAAAAAAAAGTTATGGTTTTAGCATATAAACAAATATTTTATACAGTAAGTGCAGAGTTACCTAATAATCCATCTGAACTTTTTGATGATAGTGTTACATTTAATGAATTAACTCAAAAGGGAGTAAGCAACGAAGCACCACCACTTATGGTTTCAAACGTAGCTTATGGTAGAACTATTTATGTTAAATTAGAAACAACATCTAAGAGTAAAGATGTACAGGCTGCATTTAATGCCCTTATAAAAAATGTTGATGTAAAAAATAGTGAACAATATAAAGATATTTATGAAGACAGTTCATTTACAGCGGTTGTTTTAGGTGGAGATGCACAGGAACATAACAAAGTAGTAACTAAAGACTTTGATGAAATAAGAAATGTAATTAAAGATAATGCAACATTTAGTACAAAAAATCCTGCTTATCCAATTTCATATACTAGTGTTTTCTTAAAGGATAATTCAGTTGCCGCTGTACATAATAAAACAGATTATATAGAAACAACTTCTACAGAATATTCTAAAGGAAAGATTAATCTTGATCATAGTGGAGCTTATGTTGCTCAGTTTGATGTATCATGGGATGAGGTTTCATACGATAAAAATGGAAATGAAGTATTAACTCATAAAACTTGGGATGGAAACTACCAAGATAAAACAGCTCACTATTCTACAGTAATACCACTTGAAGCCAATACAAAGAATATAAATATTAAGGCAAGAGAGTGTACAGGACTTGCTTGGGAATGGTGGAGAAATGTTATTAATGAGAATAATGTACCATTAACAAATAATATAAATGTTTCAATATGGGGGACTACTTTATATCCGGCATCTAGTATCACTTATAATTAATTTAGTGGGAATATAACTAATTCTAAAGAGTAGAAAGATGAAAGTCTTTTAGAATTTGCTTTAATTTAAGTTAGAGATTTAATAAAATATGATATTAAATAATTAAAAAACAAAATTGAATATATAATGATATGTAAAGAAAAAAGTTTTACTTCTTAATGGAAGGAGAGCTTTTTTCTTTTGGAATTATATTAAAATCAACTTTAAATAGAGTCAAAGTAAAAGATTTTAATAAATAAGTTTTTTATATAGAATAAATATAAAATCAATAATTTTAAGTAGGATAAAAGGAAATACCTATTATATTTACTCGATTTATTTAATACAAACAAAAAAGTTATTAATTGTGTCTACTAAATATTAGATTTATCATAAACTCATAGTATAAATCAGAGATGCTTAGAAAAGAGGTAAGCATCAAAAATAAGATTTTTAGGAGATGATTTTGTGAGGGTAACTAGTACGGGAATAATTGATGGAGTTATTCAGGATGAATTTGGGAAAAGAGGACCTTTAGATGAGTATGGAATACCAATGTGCTCTCTTCCTTTAAAAATAAAAGATTCACCAAAGAAGACAAAATCATATGCTATTTTCCTTGAAGATAAGGATGCTATACCAGTAAGCGGAGGATTCTCATGGATTCATTGGGTTGCTGCTAATATCACAGAAAAAGAAATCCCTGAGAATGCAAGTAGAACTTTAAAGAATATTGTACAAGGCTTAAATAGCTGGATTAGTATTCAAGGAGGACAAAAACCAAAAGAAGCATGTATGTACTATGGGGGAATGGCACCACCAGATAAGGCTCATATTTATGAAATTCATGTATATGCATTAGATTGTATGGTGGATTTAGAGAATGGCTTCTATGCAAATGAATTATTTAGGAAAATGGATGGACATATATTAGACGAATACACATTAAAAGGAATTTATGAAGCTTAATATTAGGCTTTATTTTAGTTGAGTGTTGCTTTAAAACAGAGACTAATATTAACAGGCTTTTTTATTGGAGGAATTAAGATGAAGTTAGCTGAGGCATTAATTTTAAGAGCAGACTTACAAAAGCAATTAATGAACTTAAAAAACAGAATAAATCAGAATCTATTAGTTCAAGAAGGAGAAGAAACATCAGAAAATCCCTATATTTTATATGATGAAATATTTTTGAAATTAAATGAATTGGAAGATTTAATATTAAGGATTAACAAGACTAATAGTGACTATATTACAAGTAGTAATGAAAGTATTTCAGACTTAATTGTTAAAAGAGATATGATTGGAAAGAAAATAAATATTTTAAAAGAAATAGCGGAAGAGGCTACAGTAAAGGTCAATAGATATTCTCAAACTGAAATAAAAATATTTTCCACAATGAAAGTTGATGAGATACAAAGAGAGATTAATAAATACTCTAAGGAGTATAGAGAACTTGATACAAAGTTACAAGGATTAAATTGGACAATAGACTTAATAGAGTAAGTTTTAAATAATACAAGTATTTTTAGTTGGTAGCTTTTATTAAAGAGGTCATAAATCCTAACCTAGGAAAAAGGTAATTAAATGTACATATGTATCTAGGAGCAGATACTCTTTTTATAATTTATGCTCAAACAATTTACATGAGTACGATTTACAACTTACAATTTACAACCATATGACTGTTAATAATAAGTGAGGATGGGTAAGGGGATTAGAGTAAAGTTAGGCTAATATTCTATATTTATATAGAATATTGGTCTTTTTTTTTAGGCTATGCTTTAGATAAGTGTTGATTTTTACCTAGCCTGTTAAAATTAATGGTTTATTAAGATGGTCTTACAGTTATATCTAAAAAGCAATACTAATTTAAAAAGATCATTTTTTATAATAATTATTAAATTAAAGTTTGTTTGTATAATATTATGTAAGTGGGTATAATTAATAGATATAAATGGGAGAAAATGGAGGGAAATATGGTTCATGTAGTTTATTGTGATGATAAAGAAAAGGTGTTAGAAAAGATAATTGAGGGTACAAAAACAATGATCATTAGAGGAGCCGCAGGCAGAAAAATTCCTCATAGTAGGGTATTTAAAGGTGAAGACTTATATTTTATGAAAAAAGGATCTAAAAAAATTTGTGCCAAAGCAAGTATAATTAATGTAAAAAATTACGTCAAACTTTCTCAGGATGATTCTTTAAATGTTATTCAAGAAAATCAAGATAAATTAAATCTATCTGAAAAGCAAATGAAAAGATGGAATAAAAAATGTTTGTGTTTAGTGGAGTTTAATAACTTAGAGAAAATAGAGCCTTTAGATTTTGAACATCAAAACAATATGGATGATTGGCTTATAGTAGAGAAAATTGAAGATGTGCTTCTTGGAAGTAGTGTGGATTATAATTATGAAAGTACTAAATTAAAATAGAATATATTTATATGGTAAAGGAGAGGATATATTCCTCTTCTTTTTATTTAAGCAACAATAAAAATGGTTAAGTAGTAATTAAAAAAAATCCTATATAAATAATTAAGCTATATGAATATTAATTTAGAATCAAGTTTTTTTAAACTTTTATTGAAATTAATAAGTTATAAGGTAAAAAATGTTAAAATCTATAAAACAGTATTTTTGCTAAATATAAAAAGTTTAATATATTAATACCAATAGGCAAAAAAAGGAGGAAAATAAGTATTAGAGAATCTAAAAAATAAAAGCTGAGGAATACAAACTTAAGTGAAAGCTTTGATATATATAAATGGCTATTTTACAGGAGTTGCGCAAGTGCAACCTGAAGTTGACAAAGTGCATTTTAAAAGTGATAGTAGTAAAAAGCTTGTTTTGATAAGATACATGTACAAAGTTAAATAGGAGGAATGTATATGGTATTTGGTGAGAAATTATTAAAGCTACGAAAAGAGAAAGGAATGTCTCAAGAGGCATTAGCTGAAAGGTTAAATACAAGCAGACAAGCGATAAGTAAATGGGAAAATGGACAGGGGTTCCCTGAAACTGAAAAACTACTTATGATTAGTAATTTTTTTAATGTGTCTATTGATTATTTACTTAAAGAAACTAAGGAAGAGAATATTGAAACTCAAAAAGGTTATTATGTGAGCAAAGAAATGATTGAAGGCTTTTTAATAAATGCCAATAAGATTTCAAAATATACTTCTTTAGGAATCAGTACTATTATAGCAGCATATATCCCTTATGCGCTTTTAAAGGATTCTTTTGCAATTATAATCATAGCAATAATGGTCGCTCTAGGATTTGGATTAATCATAGCAGCTAGTTTTAGAGAGGAAGATTATAAGATTTTAAAAAGGGAAACCCTTATCTTTGATGAAAATGTTTTGAAAGAATTAAAAAGTAAATATAACATTTTAAGAAAAAAATATATTGCTTTAATAATAACTGGTTTAGGATTTATCATTGCAAGTGGAACAGTTATTTTCTTATTAGAAAGTGGATTTAACTTAGATGGAAAACCAAGTGACTATTATGTTATTTGTGCATTTATGATTTCAATTGGAGCGTATATGGTTGCATATTTTGCCTCTATGATGGAGGCTTATGAGTTAATAGTTAAGAATGATGAATATGTTAATAAATTTAGCTTTAAGGTACTAAAGAAGATGAGAGAAAAGCATGGCGATTTTTAGAGTTATCTAGATAACAATAATATTTACTTAAAATAAGGGAGTGATTTTATGTGGGAAGAATTAGGCATTAGCGGTGGGACTGCAATAATAGTACTAATTGCTATTTATTTTGTAATAAAATTGGCTGTGAAAAATGGTATTAATGAATCAAATTTAGGAAGAAATTATAAAAATAAAGATGAATTTTAATATGGTTAGAAATAATTATTTTGGAGTTATGTGTGTTTAGTCTATAATTAAAAACATATAATAGTTCATTTAGTTTTAGGATACTAAAAAAGATGAGAAAGAAAAGTAGAGAGTTCTAAGTTTTAGTACTTTAGTAAATAATATTTTAAGTTAAATATAAGGAATATTTTTTAAAAAAGGGCAAGTGTAGACTTGTCTTTTTTTATTTTATTAATAACTATTTAAAATGGAAACTTAATCAAATAGATGCAAATATATTTCGATTATTTTTAAAGTAAAATGATAAAAATATGTGTAAGATTTTATTTAGAATTTCTAAGTTTAACCCTAATTTCAAGATAAAAATAAAAAAACATTAAATTTTTTAAAAATATTATTCAATAAATATACATAATATATTCAAAAAATTTAAAATATTCACGGTAATTGAAATATCTGACTTTTACAAAAATTTCTTGATTAACCGGTTTATTTAGTAATTTTTATTTTGAATAAAAATGAAAACTTATATACAATAATTTCAAATATATGGGTTTGAAATCGTTTTTAAGAGGGTGTATAACATAGGTGTGGGGAGGACAACGACCTACAAAAAAAACTAAAAGATAAAGGGAGGAAGTGTATATTATGAGAGATGACAGAGCATTAAACGTTACTTCTGAAATTGGAAGATTAAAAACAGTTCTACTACATAGACCTGGAGAAGAAATTGAAAATTTAACACCAGATTTATTAGATAGATTATTATTCGATGACATTCCATACTTAAAAGTTGCAAGGGAAGAACATGACGCCTTTGCACAAACTTTAAGAGATGCGGGAGTAGAGGTGCTTTATCTAGAAGTTCTTGCTGCTGAAGCAATAGGAACTAGTGAAGAAGTTAAGGAACAATTTATAAATGAGTTTATAGATGAAGCTGGAGTTGAAAGTGAAAAATTAAAAGAAGCATTAATAGAATACTTTACTTCATTTAGTGATAATAAAAGAATGATTGATGTAATGATGGCTGGAGTAAGAAAAGAAGAACTTAAGGGTTATCACAGAGAATCATTATATGATCAAGTAAATGATGTATATCCATTTGTATGTGATCCAATGCCAAATCTTTATTTTACTAGAGATCCATTTGCAACAATTGGAAATGGTATTACATTAAACCATATGAGAACAGCTACAAGAAACAGAGAAACAATATTTGCAAAATACATATTCAAATATCATCCAAGATTTGAAGGAAAAGATATTCCATTCTGGTTTAACAGAGATGACAAAACTTCTCTTGAAGGTGGAGATGAATTAATACTTTCAAAAGAAATATTAGCAGTTGGTATATCTCAAAGAACTGATTCAAAATCAGTTGAAAAACTAGCTAAAAAGTTACTTTACTATCCAGATACAACTTTCAAAACTGTATTAGCATTTAAAATACCAGTATCAAGAGCATTTATGCACTTAGATACAGTATTTACTCAAGTAGATTATGATAAATTTACAGTTCATCCTGGTATCGTAGGACCTTTAGAAGTTTATGCATTAACTAAGGATCCTGATAATGATGGACAATTACTTGCAACTGAAGAATCAGATACTTTAGAAAATATATTAAAGAAATATCTAGATAGAGATATTAAATTAATAAAATGTGGTGGCGGAGATGAAATAATAGCTGCTAGAGAACAATGGAATGATGGTTCAAATACGCTTGCTATTGCACCAGGTGAAGTTGTAGTTTACTCAAGAAACTACGTAACTAATGCAATATTAGAAAAAGAAGGAATCAAATTACATGTTATCCCTTCATCTGAGTTATCAAGAGGTAGAGGGGGCCCAAGATGTATGTCAATGCCTCTAATTAGAGAAGATTTATAGAATATACTTAACATAATATATTAGAGAATTTAAGAGAATACAAAACTTTCGGATTTTTTGTAAACGTATATAAATTAAGAGATATTGAATATTAGGAGGAATTAACAATGGCAGTTAACTTAAAAGGAAGAAGCTTCTTAACATTAAAAGACTTTACACCAGCAGAAATTAGATACTTATTAGATCTTTCTCATGATCTAAAAGCTAAAAAAAGAGCAGGAATATTAGGAGATAACTTAAAAGGTAAAAATGTAGTTTTATTATTCGAAAAAACTTCAACTAGAACAAGATGTGCTTTTGAATGCGGAGCTGCTGAAGAAGGTGCTCATGTAACATTCTTAACTAACTCACAAATGGGTAAAAAAGAATCAATAGAAGATACTGCAAAAGTTCTTGGAAGAATGTACGATGGTATTGAATTTAGAGGATTCAAACAATCTACTGTTGAAGAATTAGCTAAATATGCAGGAGTTCCAGTATGGAATGGATTAACTGATGCTGACCACCCAACTCAAATATTAGCAGATTTCTTAACAATAGAAGAACATGCACATAAACCATTAAGTGAAATAAAATTAGTATTCACTGGAGATACAAGAAATAACATGAGTTATGCATTAATGTATGGTGCAGCTAAAATGGGAATGCACTTCGTAGCTCTTGGACCAGAAAGCTTAAAACCAGATGAAGATATTCTTAAAGAAATGCAAGAATACTCAAAACAAACTGGAGCAACAATAGAATTTAGTTCAAATGTTGATGAAGCAGTTAAAGATGCAGACGTTATATACACTGATATCTGGGTATCAATGGGAGAAGATGAAAGCTTATATCCAGAAAGAGTTAAATTATTAACTCCATACAAAGTAACTAAAGAAATGATGAATAAAACAGGTAATAAACATACATTATTCATGCACTGTTTACCATCATTCCATGATGAAGATACAGAAGTATGCAGAGATATGCTTGATAGATTAGGCCTTGATATAAGAGAAGTTGAGGATGAAGTATTCAAAAGCAAAAATTCAGTTGTATTTGATGAAGCTGAAAACAGAATGCATACAATTAAGGCAGTAATGGTAGCAACTGCTGGTAAATAATAAATTTTCTTAAGGGGCTGTATTTATAATATTATCTAAGGAAAATAATTAGCATTTAAATTATTTAAATTTAATAACTGAGTTTTCCTTTCATCATATTATAAATGCCGCCCTGTTTTTACTAATGTGAAAGTGGGTGAGTTATATGGCAGATCAACAAAATGAACCAAAAAAATTAGGGTTTGCTCAGTTAGCAGCATTAATAGTTGGTTCTATGATTGGAGGAGGAGCTTTCAATCTTCCATCAGATATGGCAAGAGGAGCTGGAACTGGAGCAATTATAATAGGATGGGTTATAACAGGTATTGGAATGATAGCATTAGCATTTGTATACCAATCATTAGCTAATAGAAAACCTGAACTTACTGGTGGGGTTTATAGTTATGCAAAAGCTGGTTTTGGAGAATATATAGGATTTAACTCAGCTTGGGGATATTGGTTAAGTGCATGGATTGGAAACGTATCTTATTCAGTACTTCTATTTGGAGCTATTGGTTATTTCTTTCCAGTCTTTGGAGAAGGGAATAATGTAGCAGCTATTATTGGTGCATCAATATTACTTTGGGCATTTACATTACTAATATTAAATGGTGTAAGTGGAGCGGCACTTATAAATCTTATAACTACTATAGCTAAATTAGTTCCAATATTTTTATTTATAGTTATTTCATTATTTGTGTTTAATTTTCATAACTTTACATTCCAATTCTGGGGTACAACTGACTTAGGTGGAATTGTACAACAAGCTAAAAGCACAATGCTAGTAACATTATGGTGCTTTATAGGTATTGAAGGTGCCGTAGTTGTTTCTGGAAGAGCTAAGAAGCAAAGTGATGTAGGTAAGGCAACAGTAATTGGTCTTGTAGGTACACTTGTAATATACATGTTAATATCATTAATGGCACTTGGCGTTATGGACAGAGTTAAACTTTCAGGTCTTGAAAATCCTTCAATGGCATATGTTTTAGAGTTTGCTGTGGGTAAATGGGGTGCAGTTCTTATAAATTTAGGATTAATAATATCATTATTTGGATCACTTCTTGGTTGGTCATTACTTGCAGCCGAAATTCCTTATGTAGCAGCAAAAGATGGGGTATTACCTAAGGTTTTTGCTAAATTAAATAAAAAAGGTACACCAAGTGGTTCTTTAATAATAACTAACTTATTAGTACAAGCATTCTTAATATTAACTTTAGTAGCAAGTAGTACTTATCAAGCTTTATATTCAGTAGCTAGTACAGCTATTTTAGTTCCATATCTTTTAAGTGCAATGTATGGATTAAAATTAGCTTTAACAGGTGAAACTTACGATAAAGATCCTACAGGTAGAACAAAAGATAAAATTTTTGGTGTAATAGCAACCGTTTATGCTATATGGCTTTGCTATGCTGCAGGAATTAAGTACTTATTATTATGTTTTATATTATATGCAGTAGGTATTATATTCTTCTACATTGGTAAGAAACAAAATAATAAAGATAAAGTCTTTGAAGGAAAAGAAAAAGTCCTAGCTTTAATAGTTTTAGTTATAGCAATCATAGCAGTAGTAATGCTAGCTAATGGAACAATTACTATTTAAATAGTGGCTTTAAAAGAAGGCTATATTTTATGCAAACGTTGATTTAAGACAAAGAATAAAATTAAAAACAAGTATAAATATAAAGGGTTACTTAAAGATTAAATTGTGAGAAATAAAGGAGGAAAAGACAATGAAAATTGTTTTAGCATTAGGCGGAAACGCATTACAAAAAGACTCAACAGATAAAAGTGCAGAAGGACAATTACAAGCATGTAGACAAACAGCTGCTTCAGTAGCTGATTTAATAGAAGATGGACATGAAGTATCAATAGTACATGGAAATGGACCACAAGTTGGACAAATATTAGCTAGTCTTGAGTTAGCTCATCAAATTGATGATAAAAATCCATTATTCCCATTTGATGTAGTTGATGCATTTTCAGAAGGTTATATAGGCTATCATCTTCAAAACACAATAAGAGAAGAACTTTTAAAAAGAGGAATTAAAAAATCAGTGGATACAATTACAACTCAAGTAATTGTTAATAAAGATGATCCTGGATTTAAAAATCCAACTAAACCAATAGGTTCTTTTTACTCAAAAGAAGAAGCTGAAAGATTAGAAAAAGAAAATGGTTATGTTATGAAAGAAGATGCTGGTAGAGGGTATAGAAGAGTGGTAGCTTCTCCAAAACCACTGGATATAGTAGAAAAAGATGCTATAAAAACTATGGTAGAGAATGATTTTATTGTAATCGCTTGCGGAGGCGGTGGAATTCCTGTAATAGAAGAAGGAGATAGTCTTATAGGAGTGCCAGCTGTTATAGATAAAGACTTTGCCGCTGAAAAATTAGCTGAAATATTAGATGCAGATGCATTATTAATATTAACAGCAGTAGATAGAGTTTGTGTAAATTTCAACAAGCCAAATCAAGAAGCTTTAAAAGAAATTAATTTACAAAAAGTAGATAGATACATAGAAGAAGGACAATTTGCTCCAGGAAGCATGCTTCCAAAAGTAGAAGCTTGTAAAAAATTCGTATTAAGTGGCGATGATAAAGTGGCTATAATTGCTTCTTTAAGCAATGCTAGAGATGCTCTTAGAGGAGAATCTGGAACTAAAATAGTTAAATAATTACCTAAAAATATTAATTTCATTGTTTATATTAGCATACATAAAGGGTTAGATGGTAGAAAAGGAGAAACTATGAGTAATTTAGAGAAATCTTTAAGACAACAGGCAATATTAGATATAATAGAAAAGAAATGTATCGGTAAACAAGAAGAATTAATAATTGAACTAAAAGCATGTGGAATAATTGTAACACAGGCTACACTATCAAGAGATTTACATGAAATGAATATAATTAGAAAAAAACTTGATAATAAAGAACATAAATATGTAGTTACAAAAGAAGGAGCTTTTGTGAAAAAATATAAAAACATATTTAAAAGCTCAGTTGTAGATATAGCTATTCAAGAGTATTTTATATTAGTTAATACATTAAATGGTATGGCTAGTTTAGTTGGAGAATTTATAGATAGGCTTGGAGATAATAGAATAGCTGGAACTGTAGCTAGAAAAAATCATATATTAGTGTTGTGTAGAAGCCTTAATGCTACACAACAAATATTTAAAGAATTAGATTCTTTAAGACTATAATTAAAATCTTACCACCTTAAAAATGTTGCATTTTATACTTAAAAATTATACAAGAAACCATAAAGAAATTAACAATTTTTATTATTAAGAATTAAGAATATTAAAAAATAAAAAATGTTTTAATTGAGTAATTAAAATCCTAAACAATTACCTAAATATAAAATTAAAATGTCACAGTCAAAGTTTGTAATTTATAAACTTTGACTGTGACATTTTTTATATCTGAAAAGTAAACATTTTAACCTTGTTTAATATTTAAATTACTATATTTAAAACTAATAATAATTTAAATATAATAAACTGTATTTGGATAATTTTTTTATAATTAATTTAATATGATTAGAATAAGAGGAGATTAAGATGCAAGAAAAAATATCTAGGTTAACAAAAATAACTAAAATACTTTTGATTTTAACTTTAATTTTAAATACGATAACTTTAATAACAAATTTTAAGAATGGATTTACAATTTCTAGTTTAATATCCTGTGTAATTGATTATATAGTTATTGGATTAATTTACTATGTAATTAAAGAAAATAAGTAATTCTGAAAACATAACTTTCTTATGAATTTATAGTTTTGATTATATATAAAGTTTAAAAATAATAAGTATAATATGAGTAAGATTTATAATAAATTTTATGGTGAATTTATTAATATAATTAATAATAAAGTTAAGAATGCTTTGATTTAATTAATAGAAATGAATAGGAGAGGTTACTATGGGAAAAAAAATTTATATTAGTGATACTCATTTTGGTCATAAAAACATTATAAAATACTCAAAGAGACCATTTAAATCTATAGAAGATATGACAGAAGGATTAATAAAACGTTGGAATAATAAAGTGAGCCATGAGGATACGGTCTATGTTCTAGGAGATATGTTTTATGGAATAAAGTTAGATTATGAAAAGATAATAAATAGATTAAATGGTAAAAAGATATTAATTAAGGGAAATCATGATCAATGGATAGAGAATAATGAAAATTTAAAAAAGCTATTTTTAGAAGTAGTAGATTATAAAATAATTAAGGATTGTGGGAAACAAATTGTATTATTTCATTATCCAATAATTGAGTGGGCGTATAAAAATAATGGTTCACTACATCTGTATGGACATGTACATGATATTTGCAATACGGAAACTAAAATAATGTATAATATGGATAATGTTTATAACGTTGGAGCTGACGTTAATAATTTAGAACCTTGTACTTTGGAAGAGATAATAAGAAATAAAAAGAACTTTGGATATGATATATATGAAAAATAAATTAAAAAGATACTAGGTAAAATTTTACCTAGTATCTTTTATTTAAATTATCTTCTAACTATTCTTATTCCATAAGGTTCCATTTCAAATACTTTTTCTACTTTTTCACCTGTTAACATATCTGTTAAATTAAGATCTTTAGTATCGATAGACTTAGATTCATCTGAGAAGTTCATAAAGAATACAAACTCATTATTTTCATCCATACGGACTTGAGCGTTAACTCCAGCAGGTAAATCAAGCTCTATAGCTTTCTTTAAGTTGATTTTCTTAGCTAAGTTTCCATAGAAATCAGCAAGGAATTCATCATTGTTTCTAAATGCTATATAGTAAGCTTCTCCTTGTCCAAATTTATTACAAGTTAGAGCTGGCATGCCTTTATAGAAGTCAGTTTTGTATGTTGCAAGAACTTCAGCACCTTCAGAGTGGATTAGGTCACAGAATATTCTAGCTTCATATTCACCGTTCATTCCAAGGCTATTTCCTTCTTCAATAGCTACGTAGTTTACATCGCTATCATAAAGAGCATCTAACTCTTCAGCCCATATTCCTGTAACTTTTTTTAGTGGACCAGGGAATCCTCCTAAGAAGCATAGGTCATTTTCATCAACAATTCCGCTCCAGTAAGTTGTAACTAGAGTACCACCATTATTAACGAACTCTTCAAGTCTTTCACCTACACCAGGTCTTAATAAGTAAAGCATTGGTGCAACAACTACTTTATATTTTGAGAAATCACAATCCATGTTTATAACGTCAACTGGAATTGACATATCCCAGAATGCTTTATAGTGTTTTTGACAAGTATCGTGATAATCTTTCTTTTCTATTCTTGGACCTTGAGCATCATTAATTGCCCAGTAGTTTTCCCAGTCATAAATAACTGCTACTTCAGGTTCTACAGATGTTCCAATTACATCATTAAGCTTAGATAAAATTTCTCCAACCTTAGTTACATCTCTAAATACTCTTGTATTTTCATGTCCACAATGGTCAACTACAGCACCATGGAATTTCTCAGATGATCCTCTACTTTTTCTCCATTGGAAGTACTGAACAGTATCTGATCCATGAGCAACAGCTTGAAGAGAAGATAGAACGTGCATGTTAGGACGTCTAAGCTTTGCAACTGATTGCCAGTTTGTTGAACTTGGAGAACTCTCCATCATCATAAATGGTTTACCATTTAAAATAGCTCTGTTTAAATCATGAACAAAGCCAATTCTACTTCCTTCATGGGCATCATTTCTGTCATCACCATGCCAGTAAGGATAGTTATCCCATGATACAACATCTAAATAAGGTGCAAATTTCCAGTAATCTATACCTCTGTAAAGTGATATATAGTCATGGAAATTAGTAGTTACAGGAATATCAGGTGTGATTTCCTTTAATATACTTCTTTCATGCTTGTAGTAATCTAATGTTTGGTGAGTAACAAACCTCATCCAATCTAGGTTTAATCCATGAAGAGCAGGCTCCCCATGAGGTGCTGGTGCTTCTATTTCATCAAAGCTCGCATATGTGTGGCTCCAGAATTTAGCCCACCAAGCATTGTTTAATTTATTTATATCATTATCATATTTTTCTCTTAAAAATTCTCTAAATGCTTCTTCACATAGAGGGCAGTAACATTGTCCTTCAAATTCATTTGAAATGTGCCACATGATTAGAGCAGGATGGTCTTTATATCTCTCTGCTAATAGTCTATCTATTATAGCGATTTTTTCTCTATATATAGAAGAAGTGTAGCAGTGATTATGACGCTCACCATATAAATTTCTTACTCTGTTTGGCATAACTCTTAAAGTTTCAGGATATTTATGAGCCATCCAAACTGGTTTAGCTCCACTTGGTGTAGCAAGTATAACTTGGTTACCATTCTTGTGCATTAAATCCATGATTTCGTCTAACCATTCAAAGTTGAATTTTCCTTCTTCAGGCTCTAACATTGTCCATGAGAAAATTCCTACAGCAACAACATTTGTATGTGAAAGTTTCATTAATCTTACATCTTCACCCCATATATTAGGCATATCAATCCATTGTTCTGGGTTATAATCTGCTCCGTGAAGCATTCTTGTTATTTTAGAACTTATTGGTCCAAAGTTTTTCAAAATAATCTCCTCCATATACCATATTAATTAAATTATTTTTATTTAAGTTTGTTTAAGTTTTAAAATTTTAAGTATTTATTTATTAATTTAAGTTGAGAGAAAATAAGGATGTATTAAATCCTTACGTCTCAACTTAAAAGATTACCAGATTTAATTAAGCAATTTTTTCTGAGTTAGATTCATCAACCCATTCATTAGCAATAGCTTTTCCAACTTTTTTCTCATATTTTCTCCAGCATATTTCAGCAAATCCTAGGAATACTATTAAGCCTATTACGTTATATGCAAGTATGAATACAGGATTTGTTGCTCCAGCTTCTAATGTTCCATTGAAGTAAGCCATAAAGTCTTGTGGTGCTGGAACTGAAGATATTACAAATACTAATGAGAATAGTGCAAGTAATAATACACCAATTGCTATACCAAAACCTCTTGGTCCAACTTTAAAGCTTCTTTCCATATCATCTTTCTTAGCTCTTAAAACAATATATCCAACTAAGAAGAATAATACTGGGATTAGAGAAGTTGATGCTGTCATGTTTATTAACATTTCAAGTAAGCTATCTACTGATCCAATTCCTAAAGCAGGTATTAATAATAATACTGTTACAACTGCTGCTTGAACATATAAAGCATTTACAGGAGTACCTTTTTTATCTGTTTGAGAAATCCACTTACCAAATATTCCTTCTGGAATTTCAGAGAATAATACTTTTACTGGTGCTGCTGTCCATAAAACTAATGAGCCTAAAGAAGCAAGCATCATTATAAATCCAACTATGTTTGTTACTATATTTCCTATTCCATAGTGAGAACCTAATATTGCGAAAGCGTCAAATAATCCATTAGAGAAGTTACCGCTTAATGTTTCAGATGGTACAACTAAACCTACTGATACAGCTCCAAGAGCATATAAGCCACCAACTATTCCAGTTGAGATTAACATTGTTCTTATGAAAGTTTTATTTCCACCTTTTACGTCTTTAATATATACTCCAATACTTTCAGCTCCACCTACTGCTTGTAATATCCAAGCTAAAACCATGAAGAATTTCCAATCAAACTTTGGAGCAAGAGTTTCTGCAGTGAATTCCTGAGCAGGAGCTTCCCCTAAGAATAAGATTACTCCAAAAGATAATGCTATAAATCCTAATCCAAGAACTATTCTAGCTACACCAGATACATTTGTTACTTTAGCAACCCAAGATACCCCTTTTGTAGATAAGAATGTTACTATCCAGAATAATGCTATTGATATAACAGATATTAAAACAGTTCTTCCATCAAAGACATTTCTACCAACTACTGTGTAAGATGCGTAAATTAATATCTTTGGTAATAGTGATGTAAAGAAAAATAAATTAACAAAGAAATAAGACCAAGATCCTAAGAATGCCCATCTTGCACCTAAGGATTTTTTTATCCAACTGTTGATTCCAGATTCAGAATCGGAACTAGCTGTTGCAAATTCACCTATCATCAATGCAAATGGTAAGAAATAAAATATTGTACCAAAAATGTAAGATGGTACTGTAGCAAGTCCGATGTTTACACTACTATCAATTATGTTTCCAAATGAAAATACTGCCGTAAATGTCATAAGCATTAAAGCTCCTGAACTAAGCGACCTTTTTCTTTCACTCATTTTAAATTTCCCCCTTATATTCCATAGTTTTTTAATTTGATTTTTTATCAAGGAAACGTTTTCCGTGAGTATATAATACCATTTTTGACTTGGATATTAATGTATAAAGTTTGAATTTTTAGTAAAAAAATAATAATTTTACTAAAAAGTTTTACTAAATAATTATGGTAATAAAATTTGTTTTAATATTAAATTTAAAGAAAATTATACTCGTAAACATAGATTTAATACATATATTTCAATAAAAGTATTTATTTTGAAATTAAATTTCGTGAAAATAAAATATATGATTTAAGAAGATAGTTATGAAATGACTATATAAAGTAAGTGTTTTTCTAGTAAAAATATTGGTAAAAATTTACTGAGTAAATTCATGCTTTAGTTAATATGATTTTTGCCATATTAAGCTAGATTTGGAGAAGTCGCTAAAAATCAATATTTACCTAAAACAATAATAAAAAAATGGCAGGATTTTATTTTGAAATTCTGCCATTCATAATCTTGATTTTTATGTGAGAGTGTTAAAATATAGTTTTAAAGCTTTTATGTTTTATGCGATATTTAAGATAAAGTCAATATGTATATTAACTATTTGATTTCTCTAAAGTAGAAGTACAGTTAGGACATCTAGTAGCTTTTATATCCATTTTTGTAAAGCAATAAGGACAATCTTTTTCTGTAGCTTTAACTTCAACTTCTTCTTTTTTCATAGAGAAGTCTTTAATTTTATTAATTTGCTTTATTACTATAAATATAGAAAATGAAATAATTAAGAAATTAAGTAAATTATTTAAAAATAGTCCGTAATTTATAGTAGCTGCGCCAGCCGCTTGAGCTTCTTGTAAAGAGTTGAAGGGCTGACCGCTTAAGTTTATATATAGATTAGAAAAATCCACTTTACCTATTAAACCTCCTACTAAAGGCATTATAATATCATTTACTAATGAAGTTACAATTTTACCAAAAGCACCACCAATAACAACACCGACAGCTAAATCTACTACATTTCCTTTCATGGCAAATTCTTTGAATTCTTTCCACATGTTAATTTCTCCTTTCAAAATATAATTACAAGCTATAATTTATATTTTTTATTATTAGGCTATATTTTAAACCTATATTTGTTTTAGATAAGTGTAAAATAATATAAATATTATCATTCCCTTAGAGCCTATTATTAAAACAATAAACTTTTATAACTTAAAAAACTGTGAAATTAATAGTTAAAGGATTGTTTTATACTATATTATTTTTGCATAAAAGACAAAGCTAATTGAAGCAGATAAGGAATACTGGAGTCAAAAAGGATGGTTAGGAAAAGAAACACCTTGGTGAGTGAATATGTATGTTTATTTTGTAATAGATAAATCTAAATTATAAATTTTATTTTCATTTTATTCAAAAAAAGTATTGATTTTTAAAAAGAATTGTATTAGAATTTAATAAAAATTGCTAGTTTTCAGATAAGATTACTAGGGTATAAATGCGTTGAAAAAGTAAAGTAGCATTTTGGAAAATCACAGAGAGGAAAATGATGGTGAGAATTTTCTATTTAGAAAAAATGTGAAGTGCACTTTGGAGCAGAAATCCGAAATTATTAGTAGGGTTCTCCGGGTTCGCCCGTTATAGTGATTAGGCATATTAGTGCTGATTTTTTTGAGTGCAGATATATTTTATTTTATCTGAATTAGAGTGGAACCGCGAATTACCTCGTCTCTATATTTTTATAGAGGCGAGTTTTTTTTATTGTAAATTTTATAATTAGGGGGCTAAAAACATGAATTCAGTAAACTATTTTAATTCCATAGCTAAGGAGTGGAACAGAATAAGAGTAGAGTATTTCAAAGATGAATTAAGAGAAAAGGCTATAAACTCTGTAGATATTAAAAATAAAGTTATTGCAGATTTAGGAGCTGGAACAGGATTTATAAGTCTTGAAATAGCTAAAGAGGCTAATATAGTTTTTTCAGTAGATTCATCTAAGAATATGCTAAGTGAGCTTTATAGAACAGCTAAGGATAATGAGTTAAATAATATCTATCCAATAAATGGGGAAGTAGAAAATCTTCCAATTTTTGATGATTCCATTGACTTAATTTTTATGAATATGGCATTACACCATGTGGAAAATCCAGACATGGCCATAAAGGAAATGTATAGGATATTAAAACCAGGTGGAAAGGTCATTATAACTGATGTATTAGAGCATAATGGACAATGGGCAAGAGAGGAGATGTTTGATATTTGGCTAGGATTTAATTATGAGCAATTAATAAATTGGTTTGAAAAAGCATATTTTAAAAATATTCATGTAGAAAATACAGGATTAATTGCTAGAGGAGAGTCTTTACTTGGGGAAGTAATAGAACCAGGTATTTTTATGGCAATAGCAAAAAAATAGAACTTTTTTTAGGGGTATGTTGATTTTAAGCTAATTATTCAAAGCTAGCTTAAAATTGATGTTAATTAAAGCAAAGCAAAAATAAAAAGGAGAGATAATTATGAAAAAGAATTCTTTATTAATACATGGGGGCATAAGTATAGATGAAAAAACTGGGGCAGTAAATATACCTATATATCAAACATCTACATATAAGCAAAAGGATTTTGAGGAAAATAGTGGTTATGAGTATTCAAGAACAGGTAATCCAACAAGGGAAGCCTTAGAAAAGTTGATTGCAGATATAGAATATGGAAAAAGAGGATTTGCCTTTGCCTCTGGTCTTACAGCCATTACAGCAGTTTTAAGCTTATTTAAGAGTGGAGACAAAATATTAATTACTAACAATGTTTATGGAGGAACTTTTAGAGTAATAGACAAAGTATTCTCTAACTTTGGAATAAAATATGAAGTTGTTGATGACTTCACAAAACTTGAAGAAAAGGTAGATGAAGATGTTAAGGCTGTTTATATAGAATCGCCAACAAATCCTTTATTAGATGTTATGGATATAAAAATGATAGCAAACAAAGCTAAAAAATATGGATTATTAACAATTGTAGATAACACATTTATGAGTCCATATTTCCAAAATCCATTAAATCTTGGAGCTGATATTGTACTTCATTCAGCTACTAAGTATCTTGGAGGACATAGTGATTTAGTTGCAGGATTAGTTGTAGTTAATGGTGAAGAACTTGGAGAAAGAATACATTTTATTCAAAACTCTACTGGAGGAATACTTCAACCTTTTGATAGTTTCTTATTGATTAGAGGAATTAAGACTTTATCAGTAAGAATGGATAGACACGAATTAAATGCTGAGTTTATATCTAAAGAATTAAGTAAATTATCCGGGATAGAAAAGATATATTATCCAGGTTTAGACAGTCATAAAGGACATGAGATACAAAAGAAACAAGCTTCTGGGTTTGGAGGAGTAATTTCATTTACGTTAGATAGCAAAATTGATTATAAGAAATTTTTAAATAATCTAAAACTTATTACCTTTGGGGAAAGCTTAGGCGGTGTTGAATCTTTAGCATGCCATCCAGCATCAATGACTCATGCTGCTATGCCTATAGAACTTAGAGAACGTATAGGTATAACAGATAGATTAATAAGAATTTCTGTAGGTATAGAAGATAGGGAAGATATATTGGAAGATATAAAACAAGCTTTAGTTAAGGCTGGTGATGAAAATGAAGTACTATAACGATATAAGAGAATTAATAGGAAATACTCCAATATTAAAATTAAATAATATAAAAGTTAAAGATGGAGTAAATATATATGCAAAAATAGAGGGGAATAGTCCAGGAGGAAGTTGCAAAGATAGAGTAGGAATGTATATGGTAGCTAAAGCAGAAAAAGAAGGCAAACTTAAAGAGGGAGATACTATTATAGAGGCAACAGCAGGTAATACTGGTATTGGCATTGCCTTAGCTGCTATTAATAAAGGCTATAAAATAATATTTGTGGTTCCAGATAAATTTTCTATAGAAAAACAGAAAATAATGAAGGCTTTGGGGGCTGCTATAATAAATACTCCTAAAGAAGATGGAATGGAAGGTGCCATAAAGGTAGCCAATTCATTATTAAGTGAAATTCCTAATTCCTTATCCTTAAATCAATTCTCAAATGAAGCAAATCCATTGGCTCACTATGAGACTACTGGAAAAGAGATATATGAGGGGCTAGATGGGGAAATTGATTATTTCGTTGCTGGAGCAGGAAGTGGTGGAACATTCTCAGGGGTATTGAAATATTTAAAAGAGAATATACGAGAAGTAAAAGGTGTATTAGCAGATCCTGTAGGTTCCATTATAGGAGGGGGAACTTGTGGATGCTACAAAATAGAGGGAATAGGTAATAACTTTATTCCTGAAACTATGGAAATGGGCTTAGTAGATGATGTTATAAAAGTAGATGATGAAGAAGCCTTTGAGGCAGTGAAACTACTAGCACAAAAAGAAGGATTAATAGTAGGCTCATCATCGGGGGCAGCACTTTCAGCTACATTGAAACTAGCTGAAAGGATAAAAAAAGGTAATATAATAACAATATTTCCTGACAGAGGAGATAGATATTTTAGTACAGAATTATTCTAAAAAAATATATATAAAATAATATATTAATAGAACATATTAAAAGGAGATGGGTTAAATGGTTAAAGTTGAAAGTTTTGAATTAGATCACACAAAGGTTAAAGCACCTTATGTCAGAAAAGCTGGGATAAAGGTTGGACCTAAAGGAGACATTGTTTCAAAGTTTGATTTAAGATTTGTACAACCTAATAAGGAACTTTTAAGTGATAAGGGAATGCACACATTAGAACATTTTCTAGCAGGGTTTATGAGAGAAAAATTAGAAGATGTTATAGATATATCACCTATGGGATGTAAAACAGGTTTTTATTTAACAAGCTTTGGAGATGTTGAAGTTAAAGCGGTTATAGAAGCATTAGAATATTCACTAGATAAGGTTTTAGTACAAGAAGAAATTCCTGCTGCCAATGAATTACAATGTGGAAGTGCAAAGTTACATTCATTAGAATTGGCTAAAAATCATGCAAGACAAGTTTTAGAAAATGGAATAAGTGATAAATTTTATGTAGAGTAAAAAGAAAATAGTGTTATAAAAAGTATTTTGAATAGAGATTGTAAATATATTAAAGCCATGAATAGAAATAAATCTATTCATGGCTTTAGGAGTATATGATGCTTTTTATATAAAAAAGCACATTGGAGTGATGATTATTTATATTTTAAAATTTGATGGAAAGCTATTTAAATTTAGTTTATTAGGGCAGCTATAAGGACTATTACATAATATTATTCTTGGTATATAGGAGTAACATCCGTATAGTTTAATACTATAAAATATTTATATAAATCATAAATTTCATTGAAGTAAATTCTAAGATGTCATATAACAGATGGAATCTATAATTAAAAATCAAGTTAATTATTAGCTTTGAGAGGTTAGTTTAGTTTATTTTTAAACGTTTTAATCAATGAAATTATTATAACATAAATAAATTTTAAGGATATTTTTTAAATTTATTATTATTTAGATTAAAGATAATTTTTTATGATTAAGTTGAAGATAATTAAAGAGTTTGATATATAAGTTAAAGCTATTTTATGGATAAAATGACAAAAGATAAAAAATAAAACAAGCTTAAATAAGCTAATAAAATAAATATTGGGTATGTAGGAAAAAATAAATTTAAATGAATAATATACCTTATTAAAATAGAAGTATATAATAATACTTGGGATATACTTATTTGGATGAAAAGCAACTTAAGAAGGTGAGTAAAATGAGTTTTAAAAGTTTATATATAGATGCCATAAATTTATCATCTAGTGTTGTAGAGAAAGTTACTAAATATACTTTAGCAGCTAAAATTTATAAGGTTATTTTCCAATTGGGAGCTTATCCAAAGCCTAAGAATTTTAGTGAGATATATAATAACTTAAATATTAAAGATGATATTACTTATAAATCATCAATTTTAAATAATAATAAATTAGATATATATTATCCAAAGAGCATTAATGAAAAGATGCCAGTTATAATGTGGATTCATGGTGGAGGATACATAGCTAATAGTAAGGAGACAGTTAAAAGTTATATGATGGCTCTAGCTAATGAAGGCTTTGTTGTAGTTAATATAGATTATGCTTTAGCACCAACATATAAATATCCAAGTCAGATTACTCAATGTAATGAAGCTTTAAAATATGTTTGGAATAACATAGAAAACTTTAATGGAGATAGAGAGAGTATATTCATTGGAGGAGATTCAGCAGGAGCTCAAATAGCGAGCCAGTTAGGGGCTATTATAAGTAATAAAAAATTAGCTGAAGGAATGAATTTAAAACCAAGTATATGTAATAGTGTATTAAGGGGAGTTATATTATTTTGTGGACTATATGATATGGATTCTGTTAGAGCAACAAAATTCCCTGGGATTCAAACATATATGCAATGTTTAACTGGAGTTAAAGATTTTGAGCATTATAAAAGAATAGACGAGCTATCTACAATTAAAAACATAACCCTTAATTATCCTAATACCTTTATAACTGTTGGAGATATAGATCCTTTTGTAAATCAAGGAAAAGAGTTAGCAGCTTTATTAAGAGATTCGGGAGTTAAAGTTACTTCAAAATTCTTTGAAAATAAGGATTTATGGCATGAATATCAATTTAAGTTTTCTCTTCAAGAAGCTCAAGAAACATTTAAGAGTGTGATTGACTTCTTAAAAGAAAATAGTAAAGCATAAAAAATAAGGCCATGTATTAGAGTTAAATTTAACTCTAATACATGGTCTCATTTTATTTAGTAGCGAGAAACTCTAAGGTTATAGCTTGTAAAGATAAGGGTCTTAGAGTTGCTAACTATTAGAGAATGTAATATTAACTGCTAATTAAGATGTTCTTATGGTTCACTATAAGAACAAACATTTGATAAAAATACATTCTATTTATTATAAGTTTAGTTTCCGGCACTTTCATAAGAGGAAACCCCTTTAAGCCATATCATATAAGCTACAAGAATAGTAGCAACACCTACTACTAAGGTTAATATAACTCCCATAAAAAAGCCTTCCTTTCCAAGAAGATAGGTTCCGGGATAATATCCTGTAAAAGCAAATGGTATTAAAAAAGTTAATAAAAACTTTATTGCACTTGGATAAATATTTATAGGATATTTAGCAAAATCACTTAATCCATAAGCAATTTGAACATGTCTAAAGCTTGTTTTAGTCCAAAAGGATATTGATGTTGCAGCAAGTTTTACTCCTGTGTATATGAAAGTACCTCCTATAACAGCAATTATGAATCCTATAATCCAAAGAGGGGTAACTTTTACTCCAAGTTTTATTCCTGAATAAATAACAAGTATAATTCCAACTATAAGTTCTCCAAAGCCGTCAGGTTGAAACCTTTCTGCTATTACTTGAAATAATGGATTTAAAGGTCTTAATAGATATCTGTCAAACTCTCCATGAACTATACTTTTCCAACAAAAAATCCAAAGATAGTCAGTAAATATGTGGTCAATTCCTCTTGGAATTTGGGAAAAGCCATATATGAATATTATTTCGTAAAAACTCCATCCAGCTAGAGTAGGGATGTTGCTGAATATAAGAGAAATAAATATTAAGGAAGTAGCTTGTACTAACAAAAATCCAAAGATTCCATAAATAAAGTCTTCTTTATATTCCATTAAGGTTTTTAAGTATTGCTTTAAAAATTGTATATAAATTTTATAATATCTTTTCATGCTCTTAACCCCCTTGAATAGTTAATTTATCAATTATTCTATTCCACATAACCTTAGATAAGCCCATAAGTATAATAACCCAAAGAAGTTGTAATCCAAGTGATTTAGCTATTTCAATAGAGCTTAATTTATTAAGATAAATCATAGCAGGAGTATATATTATTGAGCTAAATGGTAAAAAGTTAAATAGCTTTTGTACTATTTCAGGGAAGAATGTAAGTGGAATCATAGCTCCTGAAACAAGCATTATAATAGCACGAGCAATTTGAGATATTCCCCATATGTTGTAAAATTTAAAAGCTAATAATCCAAACATATAAGAATAATAAATATTGATTAAAAAACCTAAAATAATACTAATCAAAAATATTAAAAGTGAAATTAGGTTAATATTTATTCCATTATATAATGCATAAATACTAACTAAAATTGCACCAGGTAAAAACAAGGTCAAAAAGGAAAATATGAAGTTTCCTATTCCAATAAAAATTATTCTTAGTCTATAATTTATGGGCTTAATTAGATTCATAGCAATAGAACCATCTCTAACCTCAAAGGATATATCACGGCTTACATCAGTACTGGTAACGATTCCGATTAAAAGCGTAATCATAATATAAGTAAGCATTTCCTTTAGAGTGAAACCTTTCATAACTCCTTCTTGTGAACTGCTATAAATAGCTATCCAAAGAAAATAAGTAACACTTATCATAATTAATTGACCTATTAATCCCATGAATAGGTTGGCTTTGTAAGCTGAGAGTTTTTTAAAGTCACCTTTAGCAAAGGAACTATAAACTCGTATTGTTTTAAAGAAATCCATAGTTACACCTCATTTCTATAGATTTTCTTGATTATATCTTCAATGCTACTTTCTCTTAATAAGAAGTCTAAAACATCAACCTTTTCCATAACCTTTGAAAGGATTTTAGATGAGCTTATTTTGTTTTTATTGAAGTTTATAATAAGCATACCATTTTCAATATATTCATTTAAATCTTCATCTTTCAAATTTCGTAGAGTTTCATTATTATCTGAGGTAAATAAATCTTTTAGATTTAAAGTGTTTTTAAAATCATTTTTGCTTTGGATTTCTAATGTAGTCATATAGCCATATTTCTTTTTAATGTCATCTAAACTACCATCATATATTTTGGTTCCTTTGTCTATAATGATTATTCTTTTACAAAGTTCCTCAATATCGCTTAAGTCATGAGTTGTAAGTATAATGGTTGTCCCGAATTCTTTGTTTATCTCTTTTATGGCTGTCCTAACCTTTTCCTTTACAACTACATCTAATCCAATAGTTGGCTCATCTAGATATAATATTTTAGGACTATGTATTAATGAGGCAGCTAAATCTCCTCTCATTCTTTGTCCTAGGGAAAGGGTTCTAACAGGTCGAGTCATAAACTCATCTAAATCTAGAGTTTCATTTAAGAATTTCATGTTTTTTTCGAACACTTCATCTGGAATAGAGTATATATCCTTTAAGATAGTAAAGGTCTCCGATAGAGCTAAATCCCACCAAAGTTGAGTTCTTTGTCCAAAAACAACTCCAATATCTTTAGCATTCTTTTCTCTTTCTTTGTAAGGAATTCTTCCATTAACTAAGACTTCTCCAGAAGAAGGGGTTAGTATCCCTGTCATCATCTTAATTGTAGTAGATTTACCAGCACCATTTGAGCCAATGTAACCAACAATTTCTCCACTTCCTATTTCAAATGAAACATTGGAAACTGCAGTTTTTAAATCGAACTCATTTGAAAACAATGACTTAAAAGCACCTTTAAGACCACTTTCTTTCTTTTGAATCTTAAATTCCTTTGTTAAGTTTTCAACTTTTATCATAAAATCACCTCCTAAAAATTTCTCAATAATATCCCTTAGCATATTGGTTAAAATAATAATTTTTGAATACGATTAACCCATGATGCCTATTATATTTTAGTTCTTTTCAAGTAAAATTACAAATGAAATTTAATTAGTTTTAGAAAATAAAAATATCTTATTAAAATGAATATTTAAAACATTATTGTATATGTAGATTAAGTGCATAACAATTTGAATTAAATGGCATAATCAAAGTGATTTGAGATTAAATTTATAGTAAATATTTAAGATATATTTAGGTTCTATAGGAGGATTTATGAAGAAAAAGATTAGAGTAAAACCTAGTAAAAGTCAGTCTGTACTTGGATTAATAGTTGGTTTAATATTTGTGTTTATAGGTATTACCACTATATCTCAAATGGGAGCTTTTGGTATAGTATGGACTGTTATTGCAATAGTAATAACTGTTACTCATGGAATGAATGTATTTAGTGACAAAGGAGTAGCAACAGAGGTTATTGAGTTTAACTCAGAAAATGATTTAGACAGTATTAATGGCTTTAAAGCGGAAAAAATCGAAGAAAAATATAACTTTGATGAAAAGCTTAGAAAATTAAAAAAGCTAAGAGATGATGGAGTGTTAAGTGAGTTAGAGTATCAAATAAAAAAGCAAGAGATATTAGAAGAAAAGTGGTAAATTCCATTCAAAGTTAGGAACTAAGCGAAAGTTTAGTTCTTTTTATTTTGAAATTAATTTTCAAAAATAAATTAAAGGGTATAAAAATGAAAAAAATATGAATTAGAATGGCTAAAAATAAGGGTTTTCCACAAGAAAAGAAAAATAAACAACCATAAAATAGAAAAATATTTTCAAAAAGTATTGAATTTTTATTAGAAAAGGATTACAATAAAAACATAAAGAAAATAATTTTCAGAAAAAGGTGATAGAATGTTAGATGGGGTAAAAGGGAATTTAATAGTTTCTTGCCAAGCTTTAGCAGATGAACCTTTGCATAGTTCTTTTATTATGGGAAGAATGGCAATCGCGGCTAAGGAAGGTGGAGCAGTAGCAATAAGGTCACAAGGTGTTAGTGATATCAATGAAATAAAAGAGGTTACAAAGCTTCCTATCATTGGAATAATAAAGAGAAATTACGATGATTCAGAAATTTATATAACGCCAACTAGAAAAGAAGTGGACGAGCTTCTAGAAACAGGTTGTGAAATGATAGCATTAGATGCTACAAAGAGAAGAAGACCTAATAACGAAAATGTAAAGGATTTAGTTGATGCTATCCATGCAAAAGGAAAGTTGGCTATGGCTGATGTATCAACTTTAGAAGAAGGTATTGAGGCAGAAAAGATAGGATTTGATTGTATATCAACAACACTTTCAGGATATACACCATATTCTAAGCAAAGCAACAGTGTTGACTTTGAACTTTTAGAAGAGTTAGTAAAAACGGTAAAAATCCCAGTTATTTGCGAGGGAAGGATAAACACTCCAGAAGAACTAAAGAAGGCATTTGATTTAGGTGCATATTCAGCGGTGGTTGGAGGAGCAATAACAAGACCACAACAAATAACTAAGAGATTTACTGATATTTTAAAATAAATTAAATATTTAAAGGATTTTGGGAGGAGAAGAACAATGAAAGGTATTTATTCAGCATTATTAGTTTCATTTGATAAGGATGGAAACATCAATGAAAAGGGATTAAGAGAAATAATTAGACACAATATTGATGTATGTAAAGTAGATGGTCTTTATGTAGGAGGAAGTACTGGAGAGAACTTCATGCTTGCAACTGATGAAAAGAAAAGAATATTTGAAATTGCTATGGATGAAGCAAAAGGACAAGTTAAATTAATAGCTCAAGTTGGATCAGTTAATTTAAAAGAAGCTGTAGAGTTAGCTAAGTTTACTACAGATTTAGGATATGATGCAATATCAGCAGTTACACCATTCTACTATAAATTCGATTTTAATGAAATAAAACACTATTATGAAACAATAATAAATTCTGTTGATAATAAACTTATAATTTATTCAATTCCATTCTTAACAGGAGTAAATATGTCAATAGATCAATTTGCTGAGCTTTTTGAAAACGATAAGATTATAGGAGTTAAGTTCACAGCAGCAGACTTCTACTTATTAGAACGTATGAGAAAAGCATTCCCAGACAAATTAATCTTTGCTGGATTTGATGAAATGATGTTACCAGCTACAGTACTTGGAGTTGATGGAGCTATAGGATCAACATTCAACGTAAATGGTGTTAGAGCAAGACAAATATTTGAGGCTGCTCAAAAGGGTGATATTCAAACAGCTTTAGAAGTTCAACATGTAACTAATGATTTAATAACTGATATCTTAAACAATGGTCTTTACCAAACAATTAAGTTAATGCTTCAAGAACAAGGTGTTGACGCTGGATATTGTAGACAACCTATGAAAGAAGCTACTGAAGAAATGATTCAAAAAGCTAAAGAAATTAATAAAAAATATTTTTAAGGATATTAAATGTAGACTAACTTTTTAAAGTTAGTCTACACAAAAAAATTAGAAGGGGAGAATTGGTATGCAAGGATTTACGAAATTTGATTTGGTTGTTCTAGTTCTTTACTTAGGAGCTGTGCTTTACGCAGGATTAAAGTTTTCTAAGAAAGAAATGAAAGGAAAAGAGTTCTTCAGAGGTGACGGAACTATTCCTTGGTGGGTTACTTCAGTTTCTATATTTGCAACTTTATTAAGTCCAATTTCATTCTTATCATTAGCTGGTAACTCTTACAAAGGAACTTGGATAATGTGGTTTGCTCAACTTGGTATGTTCATAGCAGTACCTCTTACAATAAGATATTTCTTACCAGTTTATAGTAGACTAGATATAGATACAGCTTATGAATATCTAGAAATAAGATATAAAGATAAAGGACTTAGAATTCTTGGAGCTATAATGTTCATCATTTATCAAATAGGACGTATGGCAATCATAATGTATTTACCATCAATGGTATTAGCAAATCTTACAGGCATAAATGTTTATTTACTTATCGTAGCAATGGGCGTAATAGCAATAATTTATTCATATACAGGTGGATTAAAGTCAGTATTATGGACAGACTTTATTCAAGGATGTGTACTTATAGCAGGTATTATTTTCTCATTAATATTCTTAATTTCAACAATAAATGGTGGATTTGGAGCTATCATGGGTGAGTTAACTGAGGGCGGAAAATTCCTAGCTTCAACAGAGCCGATATTTAATGCGAATATATTTAAGACAAGTGTATTCTTATTAATAGTTGGAGGAGGATTAAATACTTTCTCATCATATATTTCAAGTCAGGATATAGTGCAAAGGTTTACTACAACTACAGATATAAAACAATTAAAGAAAATGACTTATGGTAACTTAGTTTTATCATTATTTGTAGCAACTATATTCTATTTAATAGGAACAGCTTTATATGTTTTCTATAATCAAAATCCACAATTATTACAAACTGCTCAACAAGACCAAATTTTTGCATCATATATAGCATTCCAATTACCAGTAGGTATAACAGGTATAGTTCTTGCAGCTATATATGCAGCAGCACAATCAACACTTTCAACTGGATTAAACTCAGTTGCAACAAGCTGGACTTTAGATATTCAAAACTTTATAACAAAAGATATGTCAATGGAAAAACAAACAAAAGTTGCTCAATATATATCTTTAGGAGTTGGTATAGCTTCAATCGTAATGGCTGTAATACTTGCAAATGGTGGAGTAAACTCAGCTTATGAGTGGTTTAATGGATTTATGGGACTTGTTCTTGGAGTTTTAGCTGGAATATTCGTATTAGGAATATTCTTCAAGAAGGCTACAAAAGCAGGTGCATATGCTGGTTTTATAGCATCAGCAATAGCTGTTGTAGTATGTAAATACGGCGGATTCGACGTAAGCATATGGTCATATTCAATCATATCAATAGGTGTTTCAGTTATAGTTGGAATGATAGTTTCAATGATGACTCAATCACAATTAGTTGATCAAAAGACTATAGATGAAGCAACAATATACTATGATAAAAATGAAGTTGCAAATGGATAGTGTAAAATAAAGAATATGAATGGTTAATTAAGGTAAGTGTTGACTTTAAAATGTTTTTATAAACTATTTAAAGTTCAGCACTACTTTAAAATTATATGTTTTTATAAACTATGCATTAATAAGGTTAAAAGGAGCGAGTTTAAAATGAATAAGCCTTTAATTGATGTGTTTTTATTAATAGGACAAAGCAATGCTCTCGGAATTGGAAATACAGAATATGCAGTAACTCCAAATAGTAAATGTTTTGAATACATTGAACTAGATGAAATTATACCTATGAGAAAATTTTTAGAAGTATCTAGAGGAAATGGAACTATAGCACAAAGTTTCTCAGTAAAGTGGAATGAATTAACTAATAGATATGTGTGTTTTATACACAGTGCAGTAGATGGATCTATGATAAAAAACTGGGGGCATGACAGATATAATTATTTAGAAAATACTTTGAAGAAATATAAAAGAGGTATTGAAAAAATAAGTAAAATATATTCAATAAATAGTCAAAATGCTATTTGGATTCAAGGGGAAAGTGATGCTAAGTACGGAACAGACCCCGTATATTATAGAGAAAAGTTAAAACAGTTAGTAAATGATTTAAAGAATATAGGAGTTGAAAATGTGTTTTTGAGTCTTACGGGTTACTGGGATGGTGTAGATGATAAGAGGGTTCACAATATTGCAAGTACACAAATAATCACATCTGAAGAATGTGAAAACTTAATTGTAGCTTCAAATCTAGGATTATCATTTAGAGAAAGAGAACTTTTAATTGATGAAGTGCATTATTCACAGGACGCTTTAAATGAATTAGGAGAAGATTTAGCTAATAATATTTATAAGTTTTATTTTAAAAAAGAAACTCCTAAATTAAAATATGAAATAGATTTAGAAGACAATAAAAAATATGTAAGCAAATTAATTGATTTATATGAAAATTTATAATATGAATTTAGAAATATTAAATATAGTTTTTTATTTAAGTATGGTATGATTTGAAAGTTATATTTATAAAAGATTAATTTAGAGGTGAATGAAATGATATTCGGCAATTTAATAAATTTAGAAAGTTATGATTATCTACCAAAGCTTGTTAAAGAAGCTTTATTACATGCGAAAAATAATAATGTAATAGAATTTGATCCAGGTACTCATGAAATAAAAGGTGAAGAGCTGTTCTTTAATAGAGTTAATTACACTACAAAAAATAAAGAGGATCGTTTTTGGGAAGGTCATAAAAAATATATAGATGTTCATGTGGTTTTCAGTGGAAAGGAAAGAATAAATCTTAACTTTAAAGAAAATTTAGAGTTTAAAGAGTTTGTTGAAAAGGATGATTTCTTATCCTTTGAAGGGGATGCAGATGCATCAGTTATTTTAGAAGAGGGAGATTTCCTTATTTGTTATCCAGAGGATATACACATGACTTGCTTAAAGGCTGATAATGAGCCTTCAGATGTTAAAAAGGCTATTTATAAAGTAATTTTATAGTATGTTTATTTTATGAGGTTGTATCGAAACTTAAAATAATAAATCTTATAAGTCTTAATAAAAAAGTTATTATAGAAAGAGATTTATAAGTTTTATTTTAAGTTAATCTTGATGCAACCTTGTTGTTTATAATAATTTCTAGAAGGTATAAATTTTTGTAGAGGTGATAAGTATGAAGTTATTTGTAGCTATAGATATAGGTGGAACTAGCATAAAGTATGGAATTATAAATGAAGAAGGAACATTATTAGAAACAAATAGTAGAGATACAGAAGCGTATAAAGGAGGATTAAGTATAATAGATAAGGTTAAGGACATAGTTAAAAGCCTTCAAATCAATAATGATTTAAAAGGAATATGTATTTCAACCGCAGGGATGGTATGTCCAAAGGAAGGAAAGATTGTTTATGCTGGTCCAACAATACCTAATTATACTGGAGTTGAGATTAAGAGGATTCTAGAAGAGGAATTTAACTTACCTTGCTCAGTAGAAAATGATGTAAACTGTGCAGCATTAGGAGAATTCTTTGGTGGAGCGGCTAAAGGTACTAATTCAATGGCTTGTTTAACAATAGGAACTGGAATTGGAGGAGCTTTAATCATAGATGGAAAAATACTTCATGGATTTAGTAATTCTGCTGGGGAAATAGGTTATATGATGGTTAATGGAGATCATATCCAAAATATCGCATCAGCAAGCGCTTTGGTTAAGAATGTAGCTTTGAGAAAGGAGATTGATGTTAGTAGTATAGATGGAAGATATGTATTAGATAGCTATGGAAATGGAGATTTAATATGTAAGGAGGAGGTTGAGAAATTAGCTGATAATCTAGCTTTAGGAATTTCAAATATTGTTTATTTAATAAATCCTGAGGTTGTTGTTTTAGGTGGAGGAATAATGGCTAGAGAAGAAATTTTCAGACCATTAATTGAGAATAGTTTAAGAAAGTATTTAATAGAATCAGTTTATAAGAATACTAATATAGCTTTTGCACAACTTAAAAATACCGCTGGAATGAAAGGAGCTTTTTATAATTTTAAATCAAAATTTAATTAAATAGGCTTTCTTTGTAATTTTATTGGTAGGAATGATATACTTAAAATATAAGATATTAGCTCTGTTTTAAGTTAGTGATGATTTTTAGATAGCTCTTAACAACTAGCTAAAATCAACATTAGTTTAAAACATAGCCAAAATATTAAAGTATTAAGAGGTATTTTATGGGGATATTAGAACAATTAGAAAATCCAAAATTTAAAGCAACTAAATCCGAAAAGACATTAATTGAATATATAGAATCAGACTTAGATAATATTATATATAAATCAATATCCGTAATAGCAAAAGAGTCTGGAGTTGGAGAGGCTACCATAACAAGATTTACAAAAAAGCTTGGATTTAATGGTTTCCAAGATTTTAAGGTTACTTTAGCTAAGGAACTTTCAAATAAGAAGAACACAAGTATTATAAACTTACATGTTCACAGAGATGAAGGGGTAACAGAGACCGCCAATAAAATGTTAAAGTCATCTATAAATATATTAGAACAAACTGTTAAACATATAGATGTAGACTTAATGTGCAAGTGTAGAAATATAATAATGAATGCTAAAAGAGTTTACTTTATAGGAATCGGATATTCAGGTATAGCAGCTATGGATATAAACTATAAGTTTATGAGAATAGGTTTTACTACAGTACCTATAACCGATAGTCATACAATGGTTATTATGTCACCTATAATGAATAATGATGATGTAATAGTTGCCATATCAAACTCAGGTACAACTAAAGAGGTAATAAAAACAGTTAAGCAGGCTAAAGAGAATGGAGTTAACATAATAACATTAACTGAAGATAGTGATAATCCATTAAGAAAATTAGCTGATTATGAACTTACATATACATCAGCTGAAACAATTTTTGAAACTGGATCTATTTCTTCAAAAATACCTCAAATATTTTTACTAGATTTATTGTACACAGAGGTAATTAAAGAGATGTTTAGCGAAGCTGTTGAAAAGAAAATTAAGACTACTAGTGCTATTGAGGGATTAAACGTTTATAGTTAGATAAAATAAATGAGAAGTATATTTAAATTAATAGTTAAAGAAAATTGGTTAACAAAAAAGAGTTAGGTAAATTGCCTAACTCTTTTTACTTTGTTCTTTTTGAAAATGCTATATCAAAGCATGTTATTCCAAAAGCAAAAGCAAGTGATGAAGGTAATATTTTGCTAAGTCTTAAATCAGGTAATGGTAGAATAAAATTACCTATTAATCCAAGCATCATAATACATATAAAGAATATTACAAATTTAAACCCTTCTTTTTTTACTTCTTCGAAAGTAAATTGCTTTACTGTAAATAACACTCTTATTAATATATAAAAAGGAATTAGTATTGCAAGTATAGCATAAGCAGTAACAAATGTAAGAGCACTTCTACTTGGAACATCTTTATATATTATGAATAGTGTAACCATAGTCATTAAAACAAATAAGAAGTAAACCAAAGCATCTAAAGTACGGATGTTTCTTTTTTTCACTACAATCCCCCCTAAAATCTTACTATAATATTGATTATACACAAAATTTTAACAATTAAATAGAGGAAGAGAGTGACATCGTAGTTACAAAGACCTTAAATTTCCTATAAATATTTCTAAAGAAAAAGAAAAGATTCTTTAGAAATATTTAAGTTATGCATATATGCCACTTAGACATGAAAAGTAACCACATAGTCAAAATCTGTTTAAGGGAATATTGGAAGACTATATACTGTTAGTAGAAAAGAAAAATAAAAGGGGCTGAGAAGTAATGAAGATAAGCTTAGACATAGATAGTAAATTAAAAGAGATATTTGTAACAATAAGAGCACCTAAGCTTGATAGAAAGGTTTCTGAAGTTATGAACATTTTAGAAGAAGATAAATTAGAGAAGATAACAGCTTATAATAATTCAAAGATATATCTTATTGACATAAAGGATGTTTATTGTTTTTATACAGAATCAAGAAAGGTCTTATTACTTACAGAAAAGGAATCCTTTTTTGTTAAACATACACTTTTAGAATTGGAAGAAAGATTAAAAGGAACATCAATGATAAGAGCGTCTAAAGGAGTAATTATAAATATGGATAAGGTATTAAATTTTGAACAGATGTTCAATGGAAATTTAGTCGTTAATTTTAATAATGGAAAAAAAGAATATGTCTCTAGAAGATATTTAAAAAATATAAAAAATTATTTAAATATAGGAGGAAAGTAGTATGAAGAATTTTATATGTCAATTTATAAAGAGATTTTTTGTTGGAGCAGCCTTTGGAGTTTTAGTAAACCAAATCATATTTCTCATAATTTTAAAGCATATAGGAACTATTAGTGTTGATTTCGATATTCTATTTAAACAATTTTTAGCTTCATGCCTAGCAGGAGGAGTTCCAGTTGGATTATCTGCAATTTATGTTTTAGATAATCTTAGTATGCTTGGGAAAATATCAATACATTTTATTATAGGAATAGTAGTATATTTATTTGTTGGTTCTTATGCTGGATGGTTTTCAATAAACTTAGGTACAGTGATAATGAGTATAGTTATATTTATTGCCATTTGGAGTATCTTTTATTTTATTGAAAAAAAAAAGATAGAGAAAATAAATAAAGCTTTAAGTAAGAAAAATAAATAGATTTATATTTTAAATTAAGTGAAAACAAACTTAATTTAAATTGGGTTGTATTATTGAGTTTTGATACAGCCCTATTTTTTTGTAAATAAATCAGTAATAGACATAAGAAGTAAATAAAATACATGTACTCTTTTAGTGAAATCAATTACAATATGAGTATAAAATGGGAAATTATGAAACAAAATGATTAATTTGTAATAAGTATAAGGGGGAAGATTTATGAAGAAAAGCATTCGAAAAATTGTTGCATCTACAGCTTTAGCTGCTATGACAATTAGTGTTTTACCATCTAACTTAGTAGTTTTTGCAACGGATGGTACAAGCAAAAATTTTTATGAAATTTATCCAAAGCCGCAAGAAATTAATTATAGTGGGGGAGAATTTCAATTAAGTGATGAAGTAAATATCGTATATGATGAAGGAATTGATATTTACACTAAAAATCGTGTTAATGAGGTTTTAGAATCTAGCAATTTAGAAGCTACTATTTCAGGTGAAATAGTACCAGGAAAGACAAACTTATTAGTAGGTATTAATGAATCTGGAGGATTTGTTGATAATTATTTTAACGAGAATGTGCCTCATGAAGAAAGCTTTTTTGATGAGAAAATGGATTCACATATAGTAAGTGTTGATGATGGAGTAATTAGTGTAATTGGGGAAGATCCAGACAGTGCTTTCTATGGAGTTACTACTTTAAAACACGTATTTAATCAAATAGAAGACGATAAAATGATTCAAAATTTCAGAGCAGATGACTATGCAGAAGTTGCTCATAGAGGTTTTATAGAAGGTTATTATGGAAACCCTTGGTCAAATGAGGATAGAGCAGAGCTTATGAAGTTTGGAGGAGATTATAAGTTAAACCAATATGTGTTTGCTCCTAAAGATGATCCTTATCATAACAGTAAATGGAGAGAATTATATCCAGAAGAAAAGTTATCAGAAATTAAAAAGTTAGCTCAGGTTGGTAATGAAACTAAAAATAGATATGTATATGCTTTACACCCATTTATGAGTAATCCAGTTAGATTTGATACAGAGGAAAACTATCAAACTGACTTAGGAGTAATAAAGGAAAAATTTACTCAGCTTTTAGAAAACGATGTTAGACAATTTGCTATATTGGCTGATGATGCTGCAGCACCAGCTCAAGGAGCTAGTATGTATGTTAAACTTCTTACGGATTTAACAAGATGGTTAGAAGAGCAACAGGCTGATTATCCAGATTTAAAAACTGATTTAATGTTCTGTCCTTCAGATTATTATGGTAATGGAAGTTCAACTCAATTAAAGGAATTAAATAAGGCTGAAGATAATGTAAGTATTGTTATGACTGGAGGTAAAATTTGGGGAGAAGTAGATGAGAACTTTGCAAATAACTTCATGAATAACATAGCTACAGAGGGGAACCCTGGAAGAGCACCTTTCTTCTGGATTAACTGGCCTTGTTCAGATAACTCAAAGCAACACTTAATAATGGGAGGAAATGATACATTCTTACACCCAGGCGTTGACCCAAGTAAGATTGATGGTATAGTTTTAAATCCAATGCAACAGGCAGAGGCTAATAAATCAGCTTTATTTGCAGTAGCAGATTATGCTTGGAATATATGGGACAATAAAGATGAGGCAGATCAAAATTGGCATGATTCATTTAAGTATATGGACCATGGAACTGCTGAGGAGACAAACTCTTCACTGGCTTTAAGAGAAATTAGTAAGCACATGATAAATCAAAATATGGATGGAAGAGTTAAGCCACTACAAGAGTCTGTTGAGTTAGCACCTAAACTAGAGGCATTCAAAGAAAAATATGATAGTGGATTAAGTATTAAAGAAGAGGCATTAGATTTAATAGAAGAGTTTACAAACCTTCAAAAGGCTGCAGATTACTATAAGAATAATCCGGGTAATGAGAGAACAAGAGATCAAATAATACATTGGTTAAATTGTTGGGAAGATACTATGGATGCAGCTATTGGATATTTAAAATCAGCAATTGCAGTAGAAGATGGTGATGATGAGGCTGCTTGGGTTAATTATTCAGAAGCTCAGACTGCCTTTGAAAAATCAAAAACATATGGGTTCCATTATGTAGACCATACTGAATATGCAGAGGTTGGAGTTCAACATATTGTTCCATTTATAAAGCATATGGGACAGAACCTATCAGCTGTTATAGGCTCAATTGTTGATCCAAATAAGATAATAGCAACTTATATAAGTAATAGACAGGATGCACCAGCAGGAAATCCAGATAATATTTTTGATAATAATGCTAGTACAGAAATAGTATATAAGAATCCGAACAGAGTAGATGTTGGAACTTATGTAGGGGTTAAGTATAGTAATCCTATAACTTTAAATAATGTTGAGTTCTTAATGGGAGCTAATTCAAACCCAAATGATACAATGCAAAAAGCTAAAATTCAATACACTATTGATGGAAAAGAGTGGATTGATTTAGAAGAGGGTGTTGAATATACAATGCCTAAAGCTGTAAAGGTAGAAAACCTAGACTTAAAAGTTAGAGGAGTTCGTTTAATAGCTACAGAGGCAAGAAGTAATACTTGGTTAGGTATTAGAGATATTAACGTAAATAAAAAAGAAGATTCAGACTCAGGTGTAGAGTTTAATCCAAGTCTCATAAGAAGTGAATCTTGGAAAGTCTATGAGGGAAATGAATCAAGTCTTTTAGATGGTGATGATAATACTGGTGTTTGGTATAAAACAGCTAATGGAGATACATCTTTAGCAGGAGAGTTTATAGGTCTAGATTTAGGAAAAGAACTTAAGCTTGATGGAATCAGATTCGTAATAGGAAAAAATGGTGGAGGAAGTGCCGATAAGTGGAATAAGTTTAAACTTGAATATTCACTAGACAATGAAAATTGGACAACTATTAAGGAGTATAATAAGACTGGTGCTCCAGCTGGTAAGGATGTCATAGAAGAATCCTTTGAAGCTCCTATTTCAGCTAGATATGTAAGACTTACTAATATGGAAAACATCAATAAGTGGCTTACTTTCTCAGAGTTCGGAATAAAGAGTGAAGAATTAGAAAGTACAGGAAACAGAGAGAATGTTTATACCAATACAGAGCTAGATTTATTATCTTTAGCTAAGGAAGATGTAACTAAGTTAATGCCAGTAGATAATATAAGCTTAAATTCAGGGGAATATATTGGTGTTAAATTAGATCGTATTAAGGATTTAAGTAATATTAACCTTGAGGTTTCAAATGATACAGGCTTAAAACTTCAAAGCTCTATGAATGGTGTTGAATGGACAGAGATAACAGATACTAACACTTTAGAGGATGGAAGATATGTAAGATTAATAAATACAGGAAATGAAACTGCTAGCTTTAATTTAACTAAATTTGAGGTTAATTCAACTGAGGTTTATGAGCCATCATTAGTTGAGGCTTATGTTGGTGATACTGGAGCTAAAAAAGCTGTAGATGGAGACTTGAAAACTAGCGTTAAGTTTAATGGAGCTCCTAAATTTGGCGATACTATAGTTTATGATTTAGGACAAGAAATCCAAGTAGACAATTTAAAATATGTTGTATTAGATACTGAAGTTGACCACGTAAGAGATGGTAAAATTCAATTATCTTTAGACGGTGAAACTTGGACAGATGCTATTACTATTGGGGATGGAATAGAAAATGGTGTAGATGACATATATGCTAAACCATTAGAAAATGGTTATAAGCATGGAAATCAATCTGGTGGAATTATTCCAATAGATAGTGCATATGTTGAAGGATCTAATTTAAATCAAAAAGCTAGATATGTAAGAATATTATTTACTGCTCCATACAAACATCGTTGGACTGTTATAAACGAGCTTATGATAAATAATGGGGAGTATATTCCTACAGTAAATGACCCAACTTATGTTTCAAATCCAATTGAAGAAAGAGGATTTACTCCAAATAATTTAAGAGATGGAGATTTAACTAGCTCATATAAACCTAATACTAATAATGGAGAGATAACTGAAGGTAGCATAACTTATCGTCTATCAGAAAAAACTGATGTTAGAAAGGTTACTATAGTTCAAGATGGAAGCTCAATTTCAAATGCTAAGGTTATGGCTAGAGTTGGTGATGGAAGCGAATCTGTAACTGATGAGTGGGTTCAATTAGGCACATTAGGTAATAGCTTAAATGAATTTATAAATCGTGATTATAGTAACATTTATGAAATAAAGATTGAGTGGACAGATGTGGCACCAAATATTTATGAAATAATAACTTTAAATCAAGAGTTTGAATTCCCAGTTAATGATGCATTAAAAGTGAAGTATGATGAGCTTATTGATTTAAGTGGAGATGAATATACTTTAAGCAGTTATGAAGCCTTAAAAGAAGCTTTAGACAATGCAAAAGTTATTTTAGATAATTCTAATTCTTCTCAAAAGAAAATAGATAAGGCTTTAGATAATTTAAATAAGGCAGAAGAAGGGTTAGTTCTTAGAGCAACTGATTTTGAAGCCTTTGATGAAGTATTAGCTTTAGGAAATTCTTTAGTAGAAGATGAGTATACAGCAGAGTCTTGGGCTGTATTCAGTGAAAAACTAGCCCTTGCTAATGAAGCTAATGAAAATAGAGCAGATTATACTCAAGAGCAAATAAATCAAATAGTATCTGATTTAGATGCTTCAATAAAAGCTTTAGTTAAAGAGACTCCAGAAGTTGATAAAGCAGATTTAGAAGCTTTAATTAACCAAGGTAAAGCTTTAGTAGAAGAGGCTGTAGAAGGTTTTGAAGTTGGTGAATATCATAAAGGGGCTAAAGATACTTTAGTAAGTGAAATAAATAAGGCTGAAGAGATATTCAATAATGAAGAAGTCACTCAAGAAGAAATCAATTCAGCTAAAGAAGCTTTAAATAATGCAATAGAAAGATTCAACTCTTTAATAATTGAGGAAAGTACAGGAGACTTCAATAGTAATGGAAAGATTGACATAGGTGACTTAGCAATAGTTTCTAAAAACTATGGAAGTGAGAATGCTTCTTTTGATTTAAACAAAGATGGAGTCGTTGATGAATATGAAATAAGCTTCATAAATCATAGAATATTAAATTAAGGTAATTTATTAGAATAAAATTAAATTTTTAAGTTTAAGGGACTATGAAGATATATTAAACTAATTTTGTAATATTAATCATTAAAAAGATTAATATTGAGATTAGAGTAATGTATCGTCAAAGATAGTCCCTTTTTATTTTTATATCCTTTTTATATTAAGTTAAAAAGCTTATTGTTTAGCTTTAATAATGATTTATTAAATATAGTTTAATTGTAAATCAATTCTAGATAATATATAATGTTAATAGAATGTAAAATTAAATATTTAAAAATAGGTTAAATAGTTATTTAAGTAAATTTATTTATTAAAAGGGAAGTTGGGTTTGAATCCCACGCGGTCCCGCCGCTGTAATAGAGGAGCTTTTTGTATTGTAAGCCACTGAAACATAAGATTTTGGGAAGGTTACAAAAGGTGCTGATACTTGAGCCAGAAGACCTGCCTGTTTTTAAAACATCAGATCCTACGGGAAATAGGAGGTGTTGTGCTTTGGTAAGTTATATTTTTTTAGAATTTTTATAACCTCTTGACTCAATGTCTAGAGGTTTTTATTTTTAGGATTAAAGTTAGCTTAGAGTCAACCTAAATTTAAGCAAAATGCATTTGATTTTAATTTGGACAATCTCAGAGGGAAAATAGGAAAGACTAACAGATTTAAAAGAGACTTTAAGACCTAAGAAATAAAGAAAATCTATTTTATGAAGTGGATATACAAAATAAAAATATAATTTAAGGAGTAGAATTATTATGTCAAAAAAGAATCAAGTATTTATAGGATTTTTGTTAATGTTCTTATTAATACCAAAAAGTGTTTCAGCTATGCATATTATGGAGGGATTTTTGCAACCCAAATGGTGTATAGCATGGGGTGTTATAACAATACCTTTTGTGGTTTTAGGTGTATTTTCTATTAAGAAAAAAGTAGGGAATAATCCAAGATTAAAAATACTATTAGCTATGGCAGGAGCTTATGCCTTTGTTCTTTCAGCTTTGAAACTTCCATCAGTTACTGGTAGTTGTTCACACCCTACGGGGGTTGGTCTTGCGGCAATATTATTCGGACCTACAGCAGCATCAGTCTTAGGACTTATTGTTCTTTTATTCCAAGCTTTACTTTTAGCACATGGGGGACTTACAACTCTTGGAGCTAATACTTTTTCAATGGCTGTTGTTGGACCTTTAGTATCATATGGACTTTATAAATTAGTAAAAAAACTTAATGGACCAACATGGTTAGGAGTATTTTTGGCAGCTGCCCTTGGTGACTTAGCAACATACATGGTAACTTCAATTCAATTAGGACTAGCTTTCCCAGCAGAAGTTGGTGGAATTATGGCATCGGTTATGAAATTCATGGGTATATTTGCTATTACTCAAATTCCTTTAGCTATAAGTGAGGGAATATTAACAGTTATAATATTTAATACTATAGAAAATTATGCAAAAGATGATTTAATGGAACTTAACATTCTTTCAGAGGAGGTAAAATAATGAAAAATAAGAGAGCATTAACTAATGTGATATTAATTTTATTAGTTGTATTTATTACAATCATACCTTTCTTTGTGGCTAAGAATGGTGAGTTCGGTGGATCTGATGATCAAGCAGAAGAAGCAATAACACAAATAGATGAAAATTACGAGCCTTGGTTCTCACCAATATTTGAACCTGCAAGTGGAGAGATAGAAAGTCTATTATTTGCTCTTCAAGCAGCTATAGGTGCAGGAGTAATTGGGTTTGGACTAGGATATCTAAAGGGGAAAAAGAAAGTGAATGAAGAAGTAAATGATAAATATTGATAAATATGCTTATTCATCAAAACTAAAAAATATCAATCCTGCAGAAAAGATATTTTTTGCTCTAATTACTTTATGTGTTTGCTTATGGGCAAATAATTTTATTGTTTCTATGCTTGTAATAGGTCTTATGACTTTTTTAATAACTAAATTAGGAAAGACCAAAATAAATGTTTTTATTAAGTTAATGATGATACCAATAGCTTTTTTAATAATTAGCATTCTAACAATAGTTATAAATTATTCTATGAATAAGGAAAATCTTTTAATATCCTTTAGGTTCTTTAATGGATGGATCGGAGTTTCTAAAGAGGGGATTTTTCAAGGTGTTAATATGTTCCTAAAAGTAATGGGATCTTTAAGTTGCTTATATTTTATATCTTTAACTACACCAATGATAGATGTGATATCAGTATTATCAAAGCTTAAAATACCAAGCTTTTTAATAGAATTAATAAGCTTAGTATATAGGTTTATATTTATAATCTTAGAAACTTCAGAAATGATGTTTATATCTCAAAAATCTAGGTTAGGGTATAGAGACATAAGGACATCATATAAATCTTTAGGAGCTCTTGCATCAACACTGTTTATACGCTCATTTAAGAGAGCTAATGATTTATATACTGCATTAGAATCTAGAGGATATAATGGAGAGCTTAAGGTATTAGAAGAAGAAGTTCAAAGAAGAAACTATATTTATATTTTAGCTATAATTATTAATATGATTTTTATAGGAATAACTATATTTACAAAGTAGAGTAGGAGGATTTTATGGAAGACTATATATTAAAAGTAGAGGATCTTAATTATAATTATTCAGATGGAACTCATGCTCTAAAGGGTATAGATATGAATATAAAAAGAGGGGAAGTAACGGCTATATTAGGAGGAAATGGTGTAGGAAAATCAACATTATTCCAAAATCTTAATGGTATATTAAAGCCTTCTTCAGGAAGGATACTTTTTGAGAATAAACCTATTGATTATTCTAGGAAGGGAATCATGAAGCTTAGAGAATCTATAGGAATTGTTTTTCAGGACCCTGATAATCAGCTTTTTTCAGCTAGTGTGTATCAGGATGTTTCTTTCGGAGCTGTTAATATGAAGCTTCCAACTGAAGCGGTAAGAGAAAGAGTTAATAAGGCATTAAAAAGAACAGGAATAGAGCATTTAAAGGAGAAACCAACTCACTGTTTAAGCTTTGGGCAAAAGAAAAGAGTAGCAATTGCAGGAGTACTAGTTATGGAACCTAAGGTTTTAATACTAGATGAACCAACAGCTGGTTTGGATCCAATGGGTGTTTCAGAGATAATGAAGTTATTAATTGAAATGCAAAAGGAACTTGGCATAACCATAATAATAGCAACTCATGATATAGATATTGTTCCATTATACTGTGATAATGTCTTTGTAATGAAAGAGGGAAAAGTGATATTAAAGGGAAGTCCTAAGGAAGTGTTTGATCAAAAAGATACTATAAGAAAAGTAAATTTAAGATTACCGCGTATCGGACATCTCATGGAGATATTGAAAGAAAAAGATGGCTTTGTATTTGACGAATTATCATTAACTATCGGACAGGCTAGAAAGACAATAAACTCTTGGAAATTTAAATTATTTAAAGATTAGAGCAAAATTAAATATGGGAAATTAACTTAAAAAGGTTTGTATTAAAGTAAGATTTCAAAATAATCATACTTTATACAAACCTTTTATATTAATATTTAAATTGGTATAAATATTAATGTATTCTGAGCGCGTTTTAAGTGGTTAAAGAATTAATTAAAAAACTGGGTAAGTTAAATATTATATTAAAAATGCTATTTTAAACTTATTACAGTAAATTAATTGACTATATTTTCTTTAGTAACACCATCTTTATATTTAATCTTAAAGAATAATATTATTACGGCAAATATAAAAGTACAAGAATTAGCTAATATAACAGCTAAATCATTTATTATAAAGCCATGTATAATCCAAAGAAAAACACCTATTGTGAACATTGAATACATTATAAGAGATATACCTGAGGTATCTTTAGTTTTTATTACCTTTATTGCTTGAGGAATAAAGGATGCTGTTGTTAAAATTGCAGCTAATGAACCTATCATAAAATTTTCTCCTTACCTTTTAAAATTACACCATATAGTAATAATCTATAGATAAGAGCTAGTTTCGTCAATATAATATAGCTGTGAAATTTCACGGCTTTTGGGAAAAAGTTACATGATGATGAAACTAGGAACAGAGTGAGTGAATATTATTGTAAATGTTATCATTGATTGCTATTATTTAATTAACAAATCGTACAAGAAAAGTTCATTTCAATAAATAAATTATGAACTGTACTTGGACTTATAAATATAACTTAAGTATTATGGGTTTCTTAGAATATTTAAGTTAAGGGTAATAATAGGATTTATAAAATGAGGTGGTAAAGGATGATGCAAAAAATTCAACGTTTTGGAGCTGCAATGTTTACACCAGTTTTACTATTTGCTTTTGCAGGTATAACAGTAGGACTATGTATTCTATTCAAAAATCCGGACATAGTAGGACCAATTGCAAACCAAGGTACTTTATGGTATCAAATTTGGACACTTATTGAAGAAGGTGGATGGACAGTATTTAGACAACTTCCATTACTATTCGTTGTTGGTTTACCAATAGCATTAGCTAAAAAGGCTCAAGCAAGAGCATGTATGGAAGCTTTAGTTACATATTTAACTTTTAACTACTTTGTTAATTCAATGCTAACTCAATGGGGTGGATTCTTCGGAGTTGACTTCTCACAAGAGGTTGGTGGAGTAAGTGGATTAACAACCATAGCTGGTATTAAAACATTTGATACTGGTATGATAGGAGCAATCCTAATAGCTGGTATAGCTGTTTGGCTACATAATCGTTTCTTTGATACAGAATTACCAGAGTACTTAGGAATATTCAGAGGATCATCTTTCGTAGTTATGATAGGATTCTTCGTAATGATTCCAACAGCATTTATTATTTGTTTAGTATGGCCAGCAGTTCAAAATGGAATTAATTCATTACAAGGGTTCCTAGCTTCATCAGGAATAGTAGGAGTTTGGATATACACATTCCTAGAACGTATATTAATACCAACAGGATTACATCATTTTATATATGGACCATTTATATTTGGACCAGCCGTTGTAGAAGGTGGAATAGCCACTTATTGGCCTCAACATTTAGCTCAATATGCTATGTCATCTCAAAGTTTAACAGAATTATTCCCAGCTGGTGGATTTGCTTTACATGGTCATTCTAAAATATTTGGTTCTGTAGGTATAGCCTTAGCATTATATGTAACAGCTAAGCCTAATAAAAAGAAAATCGTTGCAGGTTTATTAATACCAGCCACATTAACAGCCATATTAGCTGGTATCACAGAGCCACTAGAGTTTACTTTCTTATTCGTTGCACCAATATTATTCGTTATTCACTCAATATTAGCAGCTACTTTAGCAGCTACAGAATATGCTTTTGGAGTATCAGGTAACTTTGGTGGAGGAATAATTGAATGGGCAGCTCAAAACTGGATACCTCTAGCTCATAACCATTGGCAAACATATTTAATTCAAATAGCTATAGGCTTAAGTTTCACAGCAATATACTTCTTTGTATTTAAATTCTTCATACTTAAATTAAATCTTAAGACTCCAGGTAGAGAAGATGATGATGAAGAAACTAAATTATACACTAAGGCTGATTACAAGGCTAAAAAAGGCGAAGAATCAGGAAATGAAAACAAATCAGGAAAAAGTAAAACAGCTCAAAAAGCTGAAGCGATTTTAGAAGCTTTAGGAGGAAAAGATAACATAGTAGATGTTACAAACTGTGCAACTCGTTTACGTTTAAGTGTAAAAGATGAAAGTAAATTAGCCTCAGATGCAGCATTTAAAGCTGCTGGGGCTCTTGGAGTTGTTAGAAATGGAAAGGCTATTCAAGTAATAATAGGATTATCTGTTTCTCAAGTAAGAGAAGAGTTTGAACAACTTCTATAACACAAGCATACAATTAACTCAAATACCTAAAAACATCATGGGGAGAAGGTTCCCATGGTGTTTTTTTATTAAATAATAATTAAGATGGCCATGCAGTTCTATCTAAAAATTAATACTGATTTAAAATATGGTATTATTAAAAAATCAACAGGTATTTAAAAGAATTTTATAGAATAAAATGTTTGGTTAAATAATTTTATTTTAGTTAATGAAATAAGTAATGCATTAATGTAGAGTAGTTCAAAAATAGTAAATCTATGGTATTATTAAAACAAGAAGTAATTTTATTGTAAATTAATTAAAAAAAGCTAAAATTTATTCATATATAAACGGATTTTATAAAGTATGACATTTAAGTTATTCGTATTATTTGGAGGGCTGGTATGAGATTAGAAGAGCTTGTAAATAAACATTATGATAAATTAAATCATAGTGATTTGCATATTTGGAAATATGTGTTCAATCATAAAAAGGATTGTTGTAATCTAACCATTGATGAGTTAGCAAATAGATGTAATGTGTCTAGAACAACAGTTTTAAGATTTGCGCAGAAACTTTCATTAAAAGGATATAGTGAACTTAAAATATATTTAAAATGGGAAAGTGAAGATAAAGAAGTTGAAGAGCAAGATTATTTAAAGGTTGTTTGTAACGATATAACAAAATTTATAAATGATATGCAAGAAAAAGATTTTTCTAGTGTCTGTAGTCTTATGTACAATGCTAAAAGAATATTTGTTTATGGAACTGGGGCCGTACAGTCAGCAGTTGCAGCTGAATTAAAAAGAATATTTTTATCAGGCCAAGAGTGTATATATAATATACAAGGAGAAGCAGAGGCCGATATGATTTTAAATACAATAAGTGATGAAGATTTAATAATTTTAATATCATTAACTGGAGAATCAAATCATATAAAAGCTTTAGCTAAGCAATTTAAGTTAAGAAATGTTCCTATAATATCTATAACAAAATTGAAGAATAATGCCTTAGCTAGATTAAGTGATGAGAATTTATACATAAATACATCAATGCATGATTTAGGGGGAGGAAAGGAATATGAATCAACAGCATTATTCTTTACTCTTGCAGAGATGATATTCTTGAAATATTCAATGTATAAAAATGATCTAGAAAAGGAAGATACAAATTAATAAATATAGAACATAAGCATATCAAATAAAATATTAGATTAAATAAAAGAAGGGAAGTTTTTATGTTTGAGATCATAATAGATTTTTTAGTTGCAGTAGCGCCTATTATAGCATCAATTTCTTTTGGATATATGTACTTAAATAGAAAAGAGGTTTAGTTTTATTTAAGTTGTGCTCTAATATTTGATATGCTTTATGAGGTTATATCATATGGATAAAAACGTATTATTTATGTTTTTAGTATGTTATAACCTCATTTATTTTTATTGAATTAATATTTTAAAATTATGATTTGATTAAAAGAAGACTAGAATCCTATACCTTTTTAACAAATTTAATAGTGGGAAAATTCACAGTAAATGTTACTAATAACAATAAAGGTAGAAAAGTCCCTAAAGAACCTAATTTCATTGAAAACGTTTTTGGAAATTGATATTATTCTCTTACAGAAATATTTAAGGGAAAAAATGTATATATGAAATTGGGGGTATAAGGGTTTATGATGCAAAAAATTCAAAGATTTGGTGGCGCAATGTTTACGCCAGTACTGTTGTTTGCTTTCTCAGGTATAATGGTTGGATTAGCAATCTTGTTTAAGAATCCAGAAATTATGGGAAGCATAGCAGCTGAGGGAAGTACTTGGGTTCAGGTTTGGACATTGTTAGAAGAGGGAGCATGGACTGTTTTTAGACAGTTACCACTATTGTTTGTTATTGGGTTACCTATTGGTCTTGCTAAGAAACAACAGGCACGTGCATGTATGGAGGCTTTGGTTGTTTACTTAACTTTTAATTATTTTCTAAATGCCATTCTTACAATGTGGGGACCAACTTTCGGGGTCGATTTTTTACAAGAAGTAGGAGGCGGTTCTGGTTTAACTTTAATAGCTGGAATAAAGACTTTAGATACTGGTATGGTTGGTTCAATATTAATAGCAGGTATAGTTGTTTATTTACATGATAAGTTCTTTGATGTTAAACTACCTGAATTCCTAGGAACTTTTAAAGGGTCTTCCTTTGTAGTTATGATAGCATTTTTCGTTATGATACCTGTTGCATTCTTAATGGCATTTATTTGGCCAAAAATACAGGGAATAATTGCTTCAATGCAAGGATTCTTGACTTCATCAGGAGTTATAGGGGTATGGGTTTATACATTCCTTGAAAGATTTTTAATACCAACAGGATTACATCATTTTATTTATTCACCTTTTATATTTGACTCAGCTGTAGTTAACGGTGGAATAAATGTTTATTGGGCAACACATTTAGGTGAGTTTGCTACTTCTGCACAAAGCTTAAAAGAAATGTTCCCGGCAGGAGGATTTGCACTTCATGGTTTATCAAAGGTATTTGGATCTTTAGGGATAGCATTAGCACTTTATTTTACTGCTAAGCCAAGTAAGAAAAAGCTTGTTGCAGGGCTTTTAATACCAGCCACACTTACAGCGGTCGTTGCAGGAATTACAGAACCTTTAGAATTTACATTCTTATTTATAGCACCGGCTTTATTTTTAGTACATTCATTATTGGCAGCAACGCTTTCAGCGGTTTCTTATGCCTTTGGGGTTGTTGGAAACTTTGGAAGTGGGCTTATAGAATGGGTAGCATTAAACTGGATACCATTATTTAAATATCATGCTGATACTTATATAACTCAAATAATTATTGGGCTTATATTTACAGGAATATATTTCTTTGTATTTAGATTCCTAATAATTAAGTTTAACTTTAAAACTCCAGGTAGAGAAGATGATAATGAAGAAACTAAGTTATATACCAAGGCTGATTATAAGAATAAGAAATCTGATGAAGTAAAGGAATCAAGCAAAGCAGCATTATTCTTAGAAGCTTTAGGTGGTAGTGAAAATATAGTTGATGTTACTAACTGTGCTACTAGATTAAGAATTTCTGTTAAAGATCCAGATAAAGTTCAGGATCAATCAGTGTTTAAAGCTGCTGGAGCACATGGCTTGGTTAAAAAAGGAAAGGCTATTCAGGTTATAGTTGGACTTTCTGTTCCAAGTGTTAGAGAGGAGTTTGAAGGTCTATTAACTCAAACTAATAAGTAATTAAAAATATTTATATTAAGTAAGGGTTGTACATTAAACGGTACAGCCCTGAAATTTTTTATAGATAAAATTATAAGATATGGAGATGATTTGTATGGAAAATATAACTTTACTAAGAAAAACAATAGAAGATAATAGGATTAAAAATGCATTAATACTTGAACTTATAGAAGAGGGAGCTTGTGGAGATTTCATTGAAAAAATAAATAGAAGTAATAGGATATTTATCTATGGAAAAGGAATAAGTTCAACAATACTAGGACAAGAGTTAAAAAGAGCTTTTACAGCCTTAGGAAAATATGTTTTTGATTTCTACAAAGGCGATGAAATTAATGCTGTTTTAAGCTTAATAAGGGATGATGATTGTATGATAATAATTTCTTTAGAGAATTCAGAGGAGTATTTATATAAAATTAAAGAGAGACTAGAAAAAGAAGAAGTTAGTAAATTTTTTATAGGTTTAGATAAAGAGAAAAAGGTTCCAGTTTGTAGTGGTGATTTAGAGAGAATAGATAAAAATTATGATGAGGTTTATGAGGGGTTAGAATTATATTGTATGCTTATTAAGTTTTTATATGAATTATGCGACATGTGAAAATAAAATATGTAAATTTATAAAAGAGGAGTTTTCATTATATAAAACACTAGCTAAAGCCAGAATATAAGCTAATTGCGAGAGTTATTAATTGACCTGTGAAATTTCACATCAAATGAGAGGATGTTCGTATATGTGATACTATTCCCTAAAGGGTGTGAAAACGTTGTATATAGAAAAAAGCTTTGTTATCATTAACTCATAGAAACGAACTAACAAATTTTGAAATAAATAAAGGGTATAGTTTAGGAGGAGATTTTTATGAAGAAATTTTCAATAGTTATAGCAGGTGGCGGAAGTACATTTACTCCAGGAATAGTTTTAATGTTATTAGATAACTTAGACAAATTCCCAATAAGAAAGATTAAATTCTATGATAATGATGCTGCAAGACAAGAAACAATAGCAAAAGCTTGTGAAATATTATTAAGAGAAAGAGCTCCAGAAATTGAGTTCTTAGCAACAATAGATCCAGAAGAAGCATTTACTGATATAGATTTCGTAATGGCCCACATAAGAGTTGGTAAATACGCTATGAGAGAATTAGATGAAAAAATTCCACTAAGACATGGTGTAGTTGGACAAGAAACTTGTGGACCAGGAGGAATAGCTTATGGTATGAGATCAATAGGTGGAATATTAGAAATAATTGATTACATGGAAAAATATTCACCAAATGCATGGATGCTTAACTATTCAAATCCAGCAGCTATAGTTGCTGAAGCTACAAGAAAATTAAAACCAAATTCAAAAGTTTTAAATATATGTGATATGCCAATAGGTATAGAAACTCATATGGCTCAAATCTTAGGATTAGAATCAAGAAAAGATATGATAGTTAAATACTATGGATTAAATCACTTCGGATGGTGGTCAAGCATCAGAGATAAAGAAGGTAATGATTTAATGCCAAGATTAAAAGAACATGTGGCTAAACATGGTTATATTGTTGATATAGATGAAAACCAACATTCAGAAGCAAGTTGGAATGATACTTTTGCTAAGGCTAAAGATATCCTAGCAGTAGATCCAACTCACTTACCAAATACTTATTTAAAATACTACTTATTCCAAGACTATGTAGTAAACCATTCAGACAAAGAATATACTAGAGCAAATGAAGTTATGGATGGAAGAGAAAAATTTGTATTTGGAGAATGTAGAAAAGTTGCTGAAAATGGTACTGCTGAAGGATCAGGATTACACATTGATGAACATGCTTCATACATTGTTGATTTAGCAAGAGCTATAGCATTTAACACTCAAGAAAGAATGTTATTAATAGTTGAAAATAACGGAGCTATAGAAAACTTTGATAAAACTGCAATGGTTGAAATACCATGTATAGTTGGATCAAATGGACCAGAACCATTAGTTATTGGAGATATTCCAAGATTCCAAAAGGGATTAATGGAACAACAAGTAGCTGTTGAAAAGTTAGTTGTAGAAGCTTGGGCTGAACATTCATATCAAAAATTATGGCAAGCTTTAACTTTATCAAAAACTGTACCAAGTGCGACAGTTGCTAAAGAAATATTAGATGATTTAATAGAAGCTAATAAAGGTTTCTGGCCAGAATTAAAATAGTTAAATGATTTCTTTAAAATATATATAAAGTCCACAATAGAAAAACACTTGTTTTACAAAAAACGAGTGTTTTTTTATATTTTACGTATTATTTTACAAAGAAAAACAATGAAAATTGATGATATATATGTAAAATATTACATTATATGGTACAATGTTTATTATAGGAATTTTTTTGGGGGAAGGGAATATGCGTTTTAGAATTGTTGAAAGTGTAGATGATTATTATTGGGGCGATGTTTGGAAAATCTATAAAAATAGCTTTCCAATTTATAAACAAAGAAGCTTAAAGATGCAAGAGGAAGCTATGAAAAACAAAGATTTTAAGTGTTTGGCAGCTATACTAAAAAAGAGAGTTATTGGTATGATTTTTTATTGGGATTTAGATAACTTTCGATATGTGGAACATTTAGGTTGGGATAAGGAATTAAAGTGTTCAGGATATGAATGTGAAATTCTTTCAAAGCTTTGTGAAGATAATAGACCAACTATAATAGAGTTAGATAAAGTTGTTGATGATGAAACTATTATGAGAATTATATCTTATGAGGAACTTGGATTTAAGAGGAATATATACTTGCATAAGCATCCAGCATATAAGAGTATATCAGAAGATATAAATTCTGTTGTTCTTAGTTATCCTAATAAATTAACTTTTGAAGATTACTTGTATTTTGATAATATTTTAGTAAATGAAGTTATGATTTATAAAGATAATTAAATTATTTACAATCAAAAGAGAAAATGGCTCATATAATATGTTTAGTTTATAATTATAATGTGGATTAAAACTATACAATGTGCTTAGAGGTGAGAAAAATATTTAATATTAACATATCAGATTTAAACGATTTAGAATTAGATGTTTATAAGTATATATTAGAAAATAAAGAAAAGGTAGTTTATATGACAATAAGGGAGTTGGCAGATGAAGTTCATGTTTCTACAGCCACTATATTAAGATTCTGTAAGAAAAATAATTTTAGTGGCTTTAGTGAATTCAAATCTTTTCTTAAAAGCAATTTAAAAGAAGAAAAAGTTTCTACTGCCTTTGAAAAAATAGATTATTTTGATGAGTTTTCTAAGAATATGGAAAGTATAAATGAACAAGTTGATGAATTAAAGGAAGTAATTAAAAATAAAGACACCATATTATTTATTGGAATAGGAAGCTCAGGAGCTATGGCATCTTATGCAGCTAAATATATGTCTTATTTTGGTAAGTTCTCAATATATATTGATGATCCTTTTTATCCTATAAATACAAAGTCATTAAATAATAGCATGGCTATAATTTTATCTGTTTCTGGAGAAAATTCTTCAATAATAGGAATGGTTGAAAAGCTTAAGTCATTAGGGGTAGAGACCTTAAGCATAACAAATAAGAGAAGTAATACCTTAGCTAAGTTAACTGATTATACAATAAATTATTACATAAGCCAGGAAAGATATTATTATGAAGCGGGAAGTTCTCTTGAGTATAATGATGTAACATCACATATTCCAACAGTTTATATAATTGAAAGGTTGGCTAGAAACTGCAGAAGTAACAAGGTGTTTTAAAAGTGTTACAAGTAACTTTCTTATGTTACTTGTAACACTTATTTTTATATTAAACATTTTGAATTTTCTTTATGTTATGATTTCCTTAAGAGATGAAGGGAGTGTTTTTATGAAGTATTTAAACCTTGATAAATTTAATGAGAATTTTTTATGGGGATCTGCATCAGCAGCTTATCAAGTAGAAGGTGCTTGGGATAAAGATGGGAAAGGGCCTTCAGTTTGGGATATTTACACTAAAATACCTGGAACGACTTTTAAAGGAACTAACGGTGATGTTGCAGTTGACCATTACGATAGATATAAAGAAGATGTAGCCTTAATGAAAGAGATGGGCTTAAAAGCATATAGATTTTCTGTAAGTTGGCCAAGAATATATCCAAAGGGAAAAGGTGAGGTAAACCAAAAAGGATTAGAATTCTACGGGAACTTAATAGATGAGTTAATTAAAAATGATATAGAACCAATAGTGACTTTATACCATTGGGATTTACCTCAAGCTCTTATGGATGAGTACAATGGATGGGAATCTAGGGAGATAATTGAAGACTTCAATAACTATGCAGTTACTTTATTTAAGGCTTTTGGAGATAGAGTAAAGTATTGGGTTACACTGAATGAACAAAACATATTTATAAAATTAGGATATGCTATAGCTCTTCACCCTCCAGGAGTTAAAGACTTAAAGAGAATGTATGAAGCCAACCATATAGCTAATTTAGCTAATGCTAAGGTAATAGATTCATTTAGAAAGCTTAACTTAAAAGGTATGATAGGACCTAGTTTTGCTTATTCACCTTCATATTATAATTCACCAAAACCAGAAGATATATTAGCTGGTGAAAATGCAGAACTTTTAAATAATGATTGGTGGTTAGAAGTCTATTGTAATGGAGAATATCCTATTAGAGCATGGAAATACTTAGCTAGTGAAGGATTAGCACCTACTATAGAAGATGGTGATATTGAACTATTAAAGAAGGGTAGACCTGACTTCATGGGAGTTAACTACTATCAAACAACAACTTATGAAGAAAATCCACTAGAAGGTGGAGTTGGTGAAGGAACATTTAATAACAGTGGTAAGAAAGGAACTACACAAGATAGTGGGATTCCAGGAGTATATAAAACTGTTAAAAATAAGTATTTAGAAGCGACAGATTGGGATTGGACTATAGATCCAGAAGGATTAAGAATAGGGTTAAGAAGAATAACAGATAGATATAATTTACCTATACTTATTACTGAAAATGGATTAGGTGCTTTTGATACTTTAGAAAATGGTGATGAAATACATGACCAATATAGAATTGATTATTTACAAGCTCATGTAAAAGCATGTAGAGAAGCTATAAGTGATGGGGTAGACTTAATAGGATATTGTACATGGTCATTTACAGATCTTTTAAGTTGGTTAAATGGATATCAAAAGAGATATGGTTTTGTATATATTGATAGAGATGAGACTGATAATGGAACTTTAAATAGATATAAGAAGGATAGCTTCTATTGGTATAAAGATGTTATAAAAACAAATGGAGAAAATATAAAATAGACTGATTTTTAAATAGGTACAGAAGGACTGTTTTTAACTAAAAGAATGATTTAAATTCTTTAATGGAGTGGCTTAAAGGTTGTTAATATTAACTACTTAAATAAGCTGCTCCTTTTTAATGACTTTAAATTATAAATAGATTTAAATATTAGATTTTTAAATAATTTGGCATTAAAAATTTTCATAGTTTGCATTAAAATTAACATAATAAATTCATATTTTTTTGTATAATAGAGTTAAACCTTTACTTAAGTAAAGAAAGGTTAAGTAGAGAAAATGTTTTATGTAAATGTTGATTTTTAGACATAAAGTATTGCTATCATCAACTTTAGACTAACTGCTCATTAAGATGGCATTACAGTTCTATCTAAAAATCAACATTGGTTTAAGACATAGACTTTAAAAAGATTTGGTATTAGGAGGAGTTTTTTTATGAAGAATATAAACATAGGGAATAGTGGGATAATAGCTTCTGAAATTTCTTTAGGATGTATGAGAATTGCTGATATGTCTAAGAAAGAGGCTAATTTACTTATAAATACTGCATTAGATGAGGGGATAACCCTTTTTGATCATGCAGATATATATGGACAAGGAAAATCAGAAGAAGTTTTTGCAGATGCAATTGATATGAATCCAAGCATTAGAGAAAAAATTATAATTCAAAGTAAGTGTGGAATAAGACCTGGATTTTTTGATTTTTCTAAAGAGCATATATTAAATTCTGTAGATGGTATCTTAAAAAGACTAAAAACTGACTATTTAGATATTTTGCTTTTACACAGACCGGATACATTGATGAAACCTGAGGAGGTTGCTGAAGCTTTTGAAATTTTAAGTAATAGTGGTAAGGTTAAAAAATTTGGAGTTAGTAATCAAAACCCCATGCAAATACAATTACTTAATAAGTTTTTAAAAGATAAGATAATAGCTAATCAACTTCAACTTAGCTTAACTAACACTGGAATGATAGATTCAGGGTTGAATGTTAACATGGAAATAGCTCCTTCAATAGATAGGGATGGAAGTGTATTAGAGTTTTGTCGTTTAAATGATATAACAATACAACCATGGTCTCCTTTCCAATATGGATTCTTTGAAGGTGTATTCTTAAATAATCCTAAGTTTAAGGAGCTTAATGATAAAATAGATGAATTTGCAAAAAAATATAATGTTACCAAAGAAGCTATTGCTATTGCTTGGATATTAAGACATCCAGCTAAGATGCAACCTATTGTTGGAACTACTAATAAGGATAGAATTAAAGCTATATGTAAAGCTTCAGAGGTAGTATTAAGTAGAGAAGAATGGTACGAACTTTATAGAGCAGCAGGAAATAAACTACCTTAGAACATAAAAATATATTAAAAGGAGTTTATTAATTATAAGTTTAGAAAATAGTTTTTAATTTTAAATTTATGCAAGTTAAGATATGAAATCTAGATGAGATGCTTTATATATTTAAGCATCTTTTCTCATTTAAAGTATAATATTGAGTTGTTTTTACTTATATAACAGTATTTAAGTAGGAAAAATCTTAATTTATCAAAATTATTTAAAAAATAATTATTAAACTTTTATACGAAGTTTAATAATTATAAAAATAATAGATTTAATTTAAAATAAAAATGTAATTTACTTACATTATAGTGTTTTATTTTTAATTTAAATATTTTATTAAAAATAAAATATGGATGAAAATTATAAAAATAGATAATATAAATAAATAGAATTAGGTTAATTTAATATTTTATTAATAAGTTACTGTTATAAAAGAATAAATATTATAAAAAGTAATACTAAATTGATAAATAAACATGGTCGAATTTTGTAATTTGAATGTTATTTACTAATTTATTAAATGATTTTAAAATATAATTAATGATAATTTATTACATACAGTAATAATAAATTACAAATTCAGTTTAATTATGGATTCTTAACATAAGTAACTTTAATTATTTATTATGGTTTATTGAGATTTCTATAATCAAAGAAATTGGAGAGTTTTAATTGGGGGATGATATTAAAATAAAAAAGGGAGAGTATGATAATATGTTTACAAAGGAGTTAAAGGATTTATTAGCAGGTTTATATCAAAAATATGGCTGTACTCAAGAAGTTCTTAAGCTAAGCAATATAATAGACAGAATTATAGTTGAAGAACAAAGTGCAAGATTAAAAGAATATAAAGAAAGAAAATAGAATATTAATCTTAAAGGCAATAAACCAAGATAATACTTATTAACTCTAATGTTTAAGGATAATTTTCTTAGACTATGGACACTGCAATTAATTTTAAAGAAGTTGATATTTAGATTTTATATTATATATAATGATTATAAAAAGAAAATCTATTCCACTTTAGAGTAGTATAGATTTTCTTTTGTTATTTGTAAATTATGTAACTTAAAGGTTTAAAACTACATATTATAAATGATTAGTGAAATTTTATTTAAATGATTTAATGCTATTTAATCTATCTTGTTGTTTTTGTTCAGGAGATTTCTTAAAGTCATATCCATAAACTGCGTTTTCAAAGTCACCATAAGTTGGGTTTGGAAGTACAATATACTTTGTTCCGAAGAATTGAGCTTCTTTATCTACAATTTCTCTTCTTTCTTCATTTGATTTATTATCATATCCATTAGGGAAATCACCTAAGTTATCTCCACAATAAATTGCAAGATTATAATTTTCTTTAATTTTATCCCATCTAGCATCTTTGCTATTTGTATCTGTTTTTAAAAGCACATGATCTTTATCAGCATTTACAAAGCCTAGTTTTTCCATGTTTTTTATTGTAGCATCAAGCTCTTTTTCTTCACTTCTATTAGACACATAGAAAACTTCAAGGCCTTTACTTTTGGCATAATCAGTAAAGTCTTTAGCTCCATCTATTGCAGCGGCATCAGCCATTTGAACCCATTCACCAAAGTTTTCTTTAGAATATAGTTCATTGTTTTTTATTTCATATCCTGCATGAGGAGAGTTATCGATTATTGTTTCATCGATATCTAAAGTAACTGCATATGGTTTAGCAGCAGGTTCTTTTACTAATTCATCAATATATCTTTTTCCAGAGTTATATGCTTCATATCTTAAAGCTTTTACCTCACCTGAATTTTGTTGCCATAAAGTGGCTAAAACATTTCCTTGAACAAGTTGCTTTGTTGCATTGGTTCCAGTAATTTGTTCTATTTGAGCTACTTCCTTTGCTGTCTGGTGATTTTCATAGACTAGAGTTCCACCAGTTCCAACACCAATACCTATTATTGCTGATAATATAATCGAAGTGATTTTTGAGTTTTTCATAAGATCTTCCTTTCAATTGTTTCTTAAGTATGTATAAATAATTAAATTAGTTCTTATTATGTTAACGCTTTCATTATATTTTATGTCATTGTTAAAATCAAGTATTAAAGGAAAAATAATATAAAAAAATTTTATTATGGATATTTTATCAATTAAAAAAAGAAGTGTATAATAGGAAATATATTTATTTTTAATTGTATTATTTGAAAAATATGGAGTATTATAGGAGGATGAAATGAGAAGAGAAACAATAAAAAAGGCAATTATTCCTGCAGCTGGGCTAGGAACAAGATTTTTACCAGCTACTAAAGCACAGCCTAAAGAGATGCTACCAATAGTAGATAAACCAACAATTCAATATATAATTGAGGAAGCTGTAGAGTCAGGAATAGAAGAGATATTAATAGTAACTGGAAGAAATAAAAAGTGTATAGAAGATCACTTTGATAAATCAGTTGAACTTGAATATGAACTTGAAAAAGCAGGGAAAAGTGAACTGTTAGATTTAGTTAAAGATATTACTGATATGGTTGATATACATTATATAAGACAGAAAGAGCCAAGGGGATTAGGACATGCTATAAATTGTGCTAGAACTTTTGTTGGAGATGAACCTTTTGCTGTTCTCCTAGGAGATGATGTTGTTTATAATGATGAGTATCCTTGTTTAAAACAGTTAATTGATTGTTATAACGAATATCATACAAGTATATTAGGCGTGCAAGCGGTTCCTGAAAAGGATGTTAATAAGTATGGAATAGTTAATGGAATCCATATTGAAGGAGATGTATATAAAGTAACTGATTTGGTTGAAAAACCAGATATAGATAAAGCGCCTTCAAATATAGCCATTTTAGGAAGATATATATTAACTCCAAAAATATTTGAAATACTTGATGAAACAAAACCTGGAAAGGGTGGAGAGATACAACTTACAGATGCTCTTTTAAAGCTATTAGAGTATGAGGCCATATACGCTTATAACTTTAAGGGAAAAAGATATGATGTAGGAGATAAGCTTGGTTTTTTGAAAGCGACAGTTGAATATGCCTTAAGAAAACCAGAGTTAAAGGATGGATTTATTGAGTATCTAAGAGAAATAGTAGAATAAAAATTCAAATACAGATTAATAAGTTGAAAAGATATATTTATAATAAGTTTTGGAGAAGTTAAAAAAGGATAGTCCTATGACTATCCTTTTTGTTTTAGATATAATTCATTGGATTTACATGTTGTCCATTAATTCTAATTTCAAAGTGAGCATGAGGACCAGTACTATATCCTGTAGACCCAACTAGAGATACAACTTGTCCTTGTTTTACTCTTTGTCCAGCAGAAACTTTTAACTGAGATGCATGAGCATAAAGTGTACTAACTCCACCACCATGATCTATAATAACCATGTTTCCATAAGCCGGATGATATTCAGCAGCTGTTACTACACCATCTTTTGCGGCAACAAATGGTGTTCCAGTTGAGGCTGCAAAGTCTACACCAGTGTGAACTTTGTATTGTCCAGTAACAGGGTGTACTCTTGGACCATATGAGCTTGTTATTGATGAAGAAGATACTGGTCTTATAAATCCACCTGAAGATCCTTCTATTATAGTACTTGAACCCCCTGATGAAGAATTATCATTATCAGCAGCTGGAGCAGGTGTGAAATAAGACTGTATTTCTTTTTCTATTTCGTCTTCTTTTTCAGCTAGAGCCTTTAATTCGGCATTCTTTTCATCTTCTAGATTTTCTAACTCACTTAATTGAGATTTATAACTATTTAGTGTATTTTCATGTTCAGCCTTAACTTCCTTTAGGCTTTCTTCTTTAGAAAGAAGTTCATCCTTCTTACTATCTAGTGTTGATTTTGAACTTTCAAGTTCAGCTTGTCTACTTTCAAGCTCCTTTTGTAGAGCTTCAATTTCATCAATAAGCTTGTTATCTGTTTTAACAAGAGTTCTTATATTAGCTATGTTAGACATTAATTCTCCAAAGCTTTTAGATTCAAGAATTATGTATAAAAATCTATCACTTAAGTCAGACTTATAAACATTTCTAAGTCTTTCTCCAAGAATTTCTTTTTTTAATTCTTGTTCTTTTTTAGCTTTTTCAATTTCCTTAGTGTTTTCTTCAATTGATTTTTCTACTTTGTTTATTTCAGAGTCAGTTGAAGATATCTCATTATTTAAACTTTCTATTTTATTTTCATATTCATCAACTTTAGCTTGAGCTGAATTAACTTCAGCTTGTTTAGAATCTATACTATCTTTAATTTGATCTAGCTTTCCCTTTTGAACTTCTTTTTCTTCTGTAATCTGTCTTTTCTCTTCCTGCAATTTATTAACTTCGGGATTAGCTTTAGCCACTAATGGTGCTGAAACAGCACTAAATATTAAAAAGCTACTCATAAACAAAGATACTATTTTAAGTTTGTTCATTTAATCACCTATCTTTAATATATTTTTCGAGAATTTTATTCTAATTTCATCAAATTATACCGTATTATATCGTAAAAGCCTTATATGTAACCACAAACATTTTGAAAACTTTGCTTTATTTTTTTAATAAAAGGTTAACAAATAGTTAAATGTGGCTATATTTTGAGATTAAATTCAATAAATGTAAAATAAATACATGATTAAGTAGAAATAATATATGTCTTATTGGTTGATAAAACAATACAATATTTATGTAAAGGTTTTAGAGTGGATTTTGTGAGGGGGAAATATATATGAATAGGAAGATTGCTTTAATTATAGCTACGGTTTTAGCTATTGGACAATTACCTACTATGGCATTGGCCGATGAGGTTAAAAAGGATGCTAATAAGACTAAGATTGAGGACATTCAAAATGAGGGGATAGAAAAGAGTGCGGAGATTTATGATCAGCAATATGATAGACCTGAAGGAATAACATGGACTGGTATAAGTGGAAATGGAACGCCAGAGGTTTCTGATGGATTTTTAAGAGTAAATAATAATGGTGATTATAGATTTTATGAAAATGAATCTCCTGTTTTAGAAGATGGAGAACTTGAAGCAAGATTCCAAATAAATGCTGATGAGATACCAGGTCAATTTGGGCTTTTATTTAGAGCAGATGAAAATGGACATGCTGGTGTTGCTTATGATAAGGAAACTAAATGGACAATACATAAAAATGGTGGTTATGAATTATTTGATGGACCAGAGATTCAAGCAGGCGATTGGGTAACTTTAAAGGTAACCTTTGTAGGAAATCACTTAACTATAAATATTAATGGAGAAGAGTATTATAATGCGACAAATAATACAATACCAGTTAAAGCTGGACATATAGGCTATAGAAGTTGGTTTAGTAATAAAACAAGTTCCATAGACTATATAAAATATGGACCTGTTGGCTCATTAGGTGATATGGAGAAACCTGAATATATAGTTGAAAGTATTGAAGATATTCATGTTGAAACTTTTCCAAGGCTAAAACCTGAATTAACTTCTAAGGTTAGAGTTAAATACACTAATGGAGCAGCAGGTAATGCCAATGTTATTTGGGATGGAATAAATAAAGAGCAATATCAAAATCCAGGTGAGTTTATTGTTGAAGGTACTGTTGAAGGAACTGATATTAAGGCAAAGGCTTATGTAACAGTAAGAGGAGAAGCTATCTCCTATGAAACTAATTTTAACACACAAGAGACACAAGGAAATTGGCAAATTGTAAGTGGTGGCGGAGTAGTTAACTATGTTGATGGTAAGGTTCAAGTTGGAATGAATGGTGTTTCTTTAGCTTATGATGAAGCTGCACCAGAGGTTAAAAACTTTATTTATGAAACAGAGTTTACAACTAGTAATAATGATGGAAGAATTGGATTAATGTTTAGGTATAAATCACCATCAGAATGGGGGTCTATATGTTATGATGCAGGTGCTTGGATTTGGAAGACTGGAGCTAAACAATATGGAAGTTTCCCAAGTTCATTTAAATTAGAAGCAAATAAAACATATAAATTAAAAGTAAAGGTTGAGGATAATAATGTTTCTTTATGGGTAAATAATGAATTGCAGGGAAGTCAAACAATTGCAAGTTTACCACAAGAGGCTGGAAAAATAGGATTAACAGGATGGTATGGTAATAAAACTGTAACTTTAGATAATGTTAAAGTAAATGAATTAACACCTCCAACACCTCCTATTGTTGATGAAAAATTTGAGACTATAGAATCTGATAAGATGAGGGTTACTTTAGATGCCAATTATCCAAGAATACTTCAGTATGAGTGGAAAGATGATGGAAAAATTTTAGCTGGAGAAGATGAACAGCTTTATATAGTAGAGATAAATGGAGATAAATATGTTCCAGAAATAAGAAGTTCATTTAGTAGAGATAAGGTAACTTATAATATAAGAATTCCAGAAATAAAGATTACTTTAGTGCTAGACATGATAGCAGAAGATAACAAGGTTAGAATGGAATTTAAGGAAATAAGAGAAGAGGGAGACTTTAAAGTTCAAAAAATAAATTTCCCAAATCATAATTTAGCTTCCGTCAAAAATGTTGAAAATGGACAAGCTGCCTCAGTGTTAACTACTGGAGATTGGAACAATATAATTGAAGAGTTTACTTCAGTAGATGAGATGAAGCCAGGAATAGCTGGTAAGACTTATGGATTCATTTCAAATGATGACTTTGCAATAACAGTTAATAATAACGTTATTGAAGGCGGAAATAGGGTTAGTTTTTCAACTTCAAGCAGAGCTGGATATGTACAAACAGGTATTAGTAGTGGTGCATGGACATATAGGGAAGTATTAGATTGGAATGCTAAAGATTTAGATGGAAATGTGTTAGCAGTAGAAGAAGAATTACCATGGGCTGAAGTTATGATTGCTAGAGATGAAAATGAAGATTCATCCATTGATTGGCAAGATGCAGCTATTTTATATAGAAAGAATATGGACATTGCTAAGGGGGGAGATAAAATAAAGAATCAACTTTCCTATATAGCAATGAATATTGGATATACTCAAAATCCATTTTTAAGATCTTTAGATATGGTTAAAAAAGTAAGCAATATGACCGATGGTTTTGGTCAATTGGTTCTTCATAAGGGATATCAAGCAGAAGGACATGATGATTCACATCCAGATTACGGTGGACATATTGGTATGAGACAAGGTGGTATTGAGGATTTCAATACTCTTATAGAAGAAGGTAAAAAGTATGGTGCTGAAATAGGAGTTCACATAAATGCTACTGAATATATGATGGATGCTTTTGAATATCCAGCTGAAATAGTTAATGAAAATGCTCCAGGTTGGGGATGGATGGATAAATCATATTATGTTGACCAAAGAGCAGATATAACAACTGGAGAATTATTTAGAAGATTAGACATGCTAAAAGCAGATGCTCCAGACCTAGGTTGGGTATATGTTGACGTTTATACGGGTAACGGATGGAATGCTCATGAACTTGCAGGAAAGATAAATGATTTAGATTATACTCTTGCAACTGAAATGAATGGACCATTAGAGCAACAATCTGTTTGGACTCATTGGGGGGGAGACCCTGCATATCCAAACAAAGGTAATGCAAGTAAAATAATGAGATTTATGAAAAATGGAACTCAAGATACATTTTTAGCGGATCCATTATTAAAAGGTAATAAGCATATGTTATCTGGCGGTTGGGGTGATAGACATAATATAGAGGGTAAATATGCAGAGGAAGTATTTTATAATCAGATATTACCTACTAAGTATATGCAACACTTTAATATAATGGATATGAGTGAAAATGAGATTAACTTTGATAATGGATTAAAAGCTATTAGAGAAGGTGCAAATATAAATTATTATAGAGGTGGTAGATTAGTCGCTACAACTCCAGAGTCTTCAATTGATGAAAGAGGGGTTGGTGATACTCAGTTATTCTTACCATGGAATCCAGTTGAGGAAGACGAAAAGATTTATCATTGGAATCCATTAGGGACAAGTTCAACTTGGACATTACCGGAGTCATGGTCTTCTTTAGAGAAATTATATCTATATGAACTATCTGATTTAGGAAAAACTTTTGTTAAGGAAGTTCCAATAGTTAATGGAGAGGTTAATTTAAAAGTAGATCAAGATACTCCTTATATAGTTGTAAAAGAAAAAGTTGAAGAAGAAAGAATTGATGATTGGGGAGAGGGTTCAGGTATAAAAGATCCAGGATTTGATTCTCAAACTTTTGATAAATGGAATGTTGAGTCAGAAGAGGGTTCTACTGAACATGTGAATATAATAAATGAAACTCATGAGAGAAGAGCAGGTAATGATATTGTTGAAATAGGAAGTAAAGAAGTGTCAATATCTCAAGAATTAGAAGGGTTAGAGGCAGGAAAAACTTATTCTGCATCTGTTTGGGTAAAAAATAATCAAAATAGAATGGTAACTTTAAGCGTTAATAGTGGAGAAGAAGAGTATTCTAATTATGTAAATAAAGATTCTTTTGAAAGATCAGGACAGGCTGTTAAATTTAGAAATGATAATTTTACTAGATTAGAAGTTGAATTTAAAGTTCCAGAGGGAGTGGATTCAGCAACTCTTAAATTGAATGTAGGAGAAGGTGAAGAAGGCTCTTTAGTTTATATTGATGATTTCAGGTTATGGGAAAATCCAGGACATACTAATAAAGATGGATATGTTTTATATGAAGATTTTGAAAATGTAGATGAAGGAATTAACCCATTGTTCTTAGCTCCGGGTAGAGGAAATTCAAATAGAACTCATTTAGCAGAAAAAGATATATCTATTGATGCTAAGCAAAGAATGAACTGGGTTCTTGATGGAAGATTATCATTAAAATCAAATCAAAAGGAAGAAGAGACAGGAACAATACTTGTAACTGATAGTGGAACACTTAATTTAGAACCTAATAAGACTTATGAATTAGGATTCTTGTATTCATTAGCTAATGCTGGCCCAAATTATTCTGTTAATATAATGTCTAAATCTTCAAAAGAACCTGTAGCAACAATAAATTTAGAGGCTACTGGCTCAGATTATAGCAAGGATGTATTCACTGTAACTAAAGACAAGAGTGTTCAGTTTGCTACTGGAGATAAGGATGATTATTATATCTCTATAGTGAAGAATGGCAAAGTTTATAGTGAATTATTATTAGATAACTTATATATTAAGGAAATAGATAATAGTATAGAAAATCCTAATTTAGAGTATGTAAATCTAAATACAAGTTTAAACAAATTGGAGATTGGTCAAGCCGTTGAGTTTAATGTTAATGCTTTAATGAATAATGGAGCTAAAGTAAACTTAGAAGAGGCCAAAGTACAATATAATATTTCAAATCCAGAAGTATTAATTATAGAAAATAATACTATGACAGGATTAAAAGAAGGAATAAGTGAATTAGTTGTTGATGTAACTCTTGATGGAACTAAGGTTTCTTCAAATAAGATTAAGATAAAGGTTGGAAATCCACAAAGTGAAGAGGAGATAGTTGTTTCACCAATTAGGAACTTCAAAGTTGTGGAGAAGGATAAGAAACATGTAACCGTAAGTTGGGATGAACCAGAAAACACTTATGGATTAGAAGGATATGTTTTATACAAAGATGGTAAGATTGTTGATGAAATTTCAGCAGATGAAACTGAATATACATTCAAAAGGTTAAATAGACATACAATCTATAACTTTAAAGTTGCTGCAAAGTATTCTAATGCAGAGATTTCAAGTAAAGAATCGCTAACTATTAGAACAGAAAGGTAATTAAACTGTTATTAATATAACAGCATATTAAATAGCTACCTCATATTAATTTATTTTATACAAGGTGTATTAAGGTGAATTTAAATTCATCTTAATACACTCTTTTTATTTTAGGATCTTTTTTAAGCAAATGTTGATTTTTAGTTAGTCCTTCAGACCTAACTTAATTTCGCAAAGTATTGCTATCATCTACTTTTACCTTCGCTCAAACAGAAAAGGCTTCTTAACGCTATTATTCTTACGTATATAAAATGAGACTTAATTCAGAGAGAGATAATGAGAACTCTGAATTTTAGTCGAATTTATCTAAAGCGTAGAAACTCTTGATGACAGCTTGGATAAGCTGAAATCTTAGAGTTACTAGCTATTAGGAGATGCAATACTAATACTAACTGATCATTAAGATGGTCTTACAGTTCTATCTAAAAATCAAAACTAGTTTAAAAGATAGTCTAAAGGTATGAGTTTTAAATAGAAGAAATAATTTTTATAAGATGAACCTTTTCTAAGTTAATAGATTTTAAGTACGAATTATTGAATTTATGGAATTTAACATAGTTATTTTATTTTTTAAGATAACTTATTTAAATTTATAAAAGTTATTTGATTAAAAGTAAGATAGCTTGTCAATAATTTAGGTAAGTTAGAAAAAGGGGGTATTTCTTATGGGAAGAAGAGGATCTAAAAAATATTTAAAAGAAGTGAATGCACAAATAATATTATTTGTTTTAATCATGGTAATAATGAGAATGGTAGTTTTAAACTTCATGAGTGAACTATCTGGAATGGAATTTGAAGAGTTATCAAAGGCTAGGATTTATAATGGAGATATCACAGCAGGAATGTTTTTAGAGAGTCTTGTAAATTTCTTTGGAAGCTTTACTTTGGAAACTTATAAAGGAATAACATTAATAGTAATTGTAAATATATTAGTAGCATCTTATATATTAAGTAAAAAGGATCTTACAGGAAATTTTTATTTTAATATTGTTATAGCTTATTTATTCTCATCTATAATAACAGTATTTTTGTTGTTAGCAGGAGTTTTATTGTTTTTCTGTGTAATGCAAGGTATGGTAGTTATAAATTCTTTAAAAATAGATGTATCTTCAGAAATACTATGGTTAGTTATATCTTTGCTAATGGGAATATTATTTATAAAGTATTTAAGAAAGACTGTAGTATTTTCTTTAGTAGCATTTTTCATAATATCTGTTTGTACAGCATGTTATATGGATATAGGAAAAGAATCTATTCCTACAGATGATGTGAAATATAGTTTAGAAGAGTTTGCTTATAGTTTAAATGCATCTAGTAAATAGGTGCATTTGTTTTTATTAAGTAAAATGTAGAATTAAAATAGTTCAATTGCTTTAGTTAAATATTAAGTTGTTATTTAAGTAAGAAAATTTTATTTATAAGTACAATAAAAATATAGATTTTTAGGGTCGAATTAAAAATTTAGCTAAAAATATGGAAATGATTAATAGAAAAATGGTTATTTACAAGAAAAATATTAATAATTTACGGTGATAAGCTATTAATATATATTAAAAATAATACAATATTCTACAAAAAAGTATATTGAATGTAAATTTTATATAAGACACTACTCCTAGTGTGTCTATATAAGATAAAGAAAGTATTCTAAAGAGAAATACAGAAATATAAATTTATTCTCATTAAAATAGGAAAATATATTAACTTAAAAGTATCTGAGGTGGTAAGATAAATCTCGTCAGTAAGAGACACGGCAACAAAATATCAAATGAAAAATTTGAAAAAAGTTGTTGACAAAGTTTCTTAAAGATGTTAAACCAAGTAAGTCGCTTGAGGGTGACG
>NZ_JAPCKJ010000008.1:0-82687 GCF_034439435.1 Clostridium sp. LIBA-8841
CTGTCAACAACTTTTTTCAAAACTTTTAATTTGTTTTGTTGAGTTGTTTGTGTGTCTCTCAGCGACGAGATTTATCTTAACATGTATAGCATTATATCTATGTTTGTAATATGTAGTCTTTCAAATATTATTCCTATAATCCTTAATTTTTCTTCCTTATTCAACATGATTCATATATTGATACACTTGGATAAGTTTTCATGATAAAGAATGTATTTATATGTAAAAATAAAGGAATACTGTAAAAACAAGTATTCCTTTATTTTTAATTTATGCTATTTAACTTACTCTTTTCTTCTAAATCTTTTGCTTTTTAAGCCTAATCCTGCTAAAAGTGAAATTGAACCTAATCCCAAAATAAATCCTCTACCAACTCCATATCCAGTTTGTGGTAATTCATCTTCATTTTTATCTGCTTCTTCTTCATTATTATCTTCTTTGTCTTCATCTTCATCTGGATTTATAGGTTTATCTTCTTCATTTTCATTCTCTTTTATCCCAAACTCTATACTAACTCCTTTTTGATGAAACTTCCTATCCTTTATATCAATCAACTCTGAACTTATAACTTCTATATTAGTTGACTCTATTTCATCAACTGCTTTAAATTCTAATTGGAAATTTAAATCATTAGCTTTTAAATTATTATTTCCCATATTTATTATTAACTCTAAAGTATTACTATCTATAATATTAGTCTGTAATTCTCCCTCTTTATTAAGCTTACCTGAAATAAATTCTAAATCATCTCCATTAAATCTAATCTTAACCCTATATTCTTTTGCTATTATTTCATTAAAATCATCTAATTCAAATTTCACTTCAAAATTTTCCTTTGATTTTATTTCCTCATCAATGTCTATCTCAATCTTTCCTAAATCATATAAATTAGTAATTCCATGATCATAATTATAATAATTAACCTCTGTATTCATAGTTCCATCATCATTCAAATTTGGAATATCTACAGGTAATTTTCCTTTTGCCTCTGCATCTCCGAAAATAACTCCAATAGCTGCTGGTATGTTAGGTCCTGAAGATTTAGTTGGAAATAATGTATCACCTTCAGTTGGATCCATACCCTTGAATCCATATGCAATAACCTGCGCCCTTGCATTATCATAAGCTGCTACATCATAGGGATTTCTTAAACTTATAAGTACGGTATCTTTATCTAACCCATTTCCATAATCTATTACAGCTCTAGGTAAGTCTCTACTCCAATTGCCAGGTTTTAAATGGCTAGCATTACTTGCTAGGGAGGCTACTATTATATAATCAGCCTCCTCAATTTTCTCTTTTAACTTTTCATCTATAGAACCTATATTATTATATGCATAGGCATCTAAGTGCACATTTTTCAAACTATTTTCATATATAAGTCTGTTTATTCCAAATTTCATGCTATGAAGCTGACTTTCATTTGGTGCTATTAATAAAACTTTTTCTCCCTCTTTAGGATTTAATGGAAGTATATTATTTTCATTCTTAGTAACAGTAATAGCCTCTTCTGAAATTCTTCTTTCTATATCTCTATTTTCAATAGAGCCAACAACCTTCTTAGCTTTTTCGAGCTTTTCTTCTAAAGACATATCATCCTCTTTTAAATCAATTATCCCTCTATCTATTTTAAGTTTAACTATTCTTTCTGCAGAATCCGTTATTTCCTCTTCTTTGATTTCTCCACTGTTAACAGCATCTAAAACTCCACTTATTATATAATCTAACTTTTCAACATCAGTTTTATTTCTTAATATAGTAGGCATAAGAACAATATCTATACCTGCGTTTATAGCCATCTTTGTTGATTCTAATTCTCCAAAATTATCTGCTATGGCCTTCATATTCATAGCATCAGTTATTACAACTCCGTCATATCCCATTTCTTCTCTTAAAACACCAGTTATAATATCATCTGATAAGGTAGCCGGAATTCCTATTTGACTTCCATCTTTTTTAGATGTAACAGTATCCTTCTCTACTTGAGGAAACTGTATGTGAGCTGTCATTATCATATCTATTCCATTTTCTATAGCCATTTTAAAGGGCTTAAGCTCTATTTTTCTCAACTCTTCAATAGGCTTATCTACTACAGGTAATCCATAATGTGAGTCAGTTGCAGTATCTCCATGTCCTGGGAAGTGTTTTGCCGTTGCAGCAACACCTTGGTCTTGGATACCTTTTGCAATATTCGCACCTAAATTACCTACAAGATCTGGATTGCTAGAAATAGACCTTACGCCTATAACTGGATTTTGAGGATTATTATTTGTATCTAAAACAGGAGCAAAATTTACATTTACTCCTAAAGCATTTAATTCTCTTCCAATTACATATCCTGCATCATATGAAGCCTTTTCGCTCCTAGTAGCCCCCAATGCCATATTTCCTGGTAAGTTAGTTCCTTCACCAAGTCTAGTTACTATTCCACCTTCTTGATCTAAGGTTATAAGCAATGGCAAATTACCATCCTTATCATTTATAGCTACCTCTTGTAAATCATGTATTAAAGTAGTTGTTTGAACTACCTCCTTAACATTTTCAGCAAAAAGTATTACACCACCTAAATCATATTTATCTATTATCTCAGCAATCTCATTATTAATTTCCGTTAAATCAGATTGTGATGTAGAACCTTCTTCTTGCCACATTCTAAAGTCAGGCATTATCATCTGACCAAGCTTTTCTTCTAAAGTCATATTAGAAACTATCTCCTTAGCTCTAGCATTTGAATCTACTGCCATAACATTTTTATTATTAATGAAAAAAGTAGTCGTAACTATTGAAGCTGCCATTAGTATTGCAGCTATCTTCTTTAATAACATAACCCTCTCCCCCTAAATTAACAATCATACCCATTTGTAAACATTATTTCCTAGTATATGTATACTAATCTTTTAATATAATTATTAATAAAAGATAAAAGATTCTTTATCAAAGTTATTCACTCAAATAAAACTGTTAAGCTTTCTTTAAATTACTCTAATAAAGCTTATTTTAAAGTAATATGCATTTTAATATTCTTTCCTATAGATACATTCATCTTAAATTTATAAAATATATGAAAATTCATATTCACCAAATCTTTTTAGCTAGATAAGTCTAATAGCTTTCATATATGTTGAAACTATTAATGTTATTATGTTAAAACCTGATTATATTTAACACCCTTGTTATAAAAAATTATTAAGTATAGAATTTAATTATACTTTAGTAAAATCTATTTTAATAAACGGAGGTAATTTAATGTCTGCTGAATTTAACAATGATTGGGATAATCTATTAAAAGATGAGTTTGAAAAAGAATATTATTTAAAACTTAGAAAGTTTTTGATAAATGAATATAAAACACAAATAATCCATCCAAGTATGTATGATCTATTTAATGCATTAAAATTTACACCTTATAATGAAGTTAAAGTTGTTATTTTAGGACAGGATCCATATCATGGCCCAAACCAAGCTCATGGCTTTAGTTTTTCTGTAAAGCCTGGAGTGCAAACCCCGCCTTCACTAAGAAATATATTTAAGGAATTAAACTCTGATCTTGGTTGTTATATACCTAATAATGGTTTCTTAGAATCTTGGGCAAAGCAAGGTATTCTTTTATTAAATACAGTTTTAACTGTTAGAGAAGGGCAAGCTAATTCTCATAAGGGTAAAGGTTGGGAAATATTCACTGACAAAGTAATCGAATTATTAAATAAAAGAGATGAACCTATAGTTTTTATTCTTTGGGGAAAAAATGCAATTTCAAAGGAAACTATAATAACTAATCCAATACATAAAATAATTAAGTCAGTACATCCAAGCCCACTATCTGCAAACCGTGGATTTTTCGGTTCAAAACCATTTTCTAAAACAAATGATTTTCTAGTTTCAATAAACAAAACTCCTATAGACTGGCAAATACCTAATATTTAAATTAATTATAAATTAAATTATTTAAGGAAACTTTATGCCCCTAATTTAATATACTCTATTATAAGATTAATTTAATTAGGAGTTATTTTTATGATAAATTATAGAGATGATGACGATGATTTAAAATTTGTTACTATGAATATGAAGAGCAATCAAGACTGTGCTTTTATGCCTATGGATCATAAGTCTAAAGAAAATAAAGCAAAACATAAAATGCATGATCATGATATGATGTGTAAGCCTGGTATGATGCATAAGGATGGTATGATGGGTAAGCCTCACATGATGCATAAATCTGATATGATGTGTGATCATTACATGATGCATAATCCTAGTATGATGCATAATCCTAGTATGATGCATAACCCTAGTATGATGGGTAATCCTATGATGATGATGTGTAATCCTATGATGATGTATAACCCTATGATGATGTGTAATCCTATGATGATGTGTAACCCTATGATGATGGGTAAGCATCATATGATGCATAGTCCTGATATGATGGGTAAGCATTGTATGATGGGTAAGCATCATATGAAGCATAAGGATGGTATGATGCATAAGTCTCATATGATGCATAATCCTATGATGATAATGTGTAATCCTATGATGATGTGTAATCCCATGATGATGCATAATCCTAGTATGATGTGTGATCATGATATGATGGTAAAAACCCCAATGACAACAAAAAAGAGATCAGAGTTATTAGATTAATCTATATGTAGTATTTAAATACTATATATAACAAGCTACTATTAGTATATTTTTAGGACTTATATACTAATAGTAGCTTTATTTGTTTCTATTTTATTACGATTATGGTAATTATCTATTCTTTTAAAAACTTCTATTATATAATCTACTTAAATTAGTATTAATTTAACCCTTAATATTGATTAATCTTAAATATATTTTAATAAAGGAGTGTTGTTTTTGTTGAAAAGGTTACCACAAGAATACCTTATACATTTAATTTTATATATTTCTTTTATTATACTTGCCTTTTTTTTAGAAAGCCCAAAAGAAATAGTAACTGGACTTCACAAAATAATTTTAAATTCAGACATATTAATAACAGATTATATAAGTATAGGTGGTTTTGGAGCAACCTTAATTAACAGTGCACTACTAGGCATAATATTTATATTTTTGTTTTATATAAACGATATTAAATCTACCGGAAGAAGTATCATGTCTTTGTGGTTTTTAACTGGTTTCGGTATGTTTGGAAAAAACATAGTAAATATATGGCCCATAATTTTAGGAACTTGGATATATTCTAAAGTGAAAAAAAAACCTTTCAAAGATTATTTAGTTGTAGCTTCCTTAGGAACTGCACTAGCCCCTACAGTTAGCCAATTTTCATTTTTCCCAGGAATCCATCCTATATCTGGAACAATTATGGGAACATTAGTTGGTATGATAATAGGATTTATTCTTCCTCCAATTGCACAAAACGCTTCAAGGATTCATTCTGGATTTTCTCTTTATAATGTAGGATTTGCGGGAGGTATTATTGCAATAGCAGTAATGTCTTTAATGAAAGCTGTCGGTCATAACTTTGAAACAAATTCAATTTGGCATAAAGGTAATAACAATTTATATATAGTGTTCTTATTGGTAATAAGTGCATATTTCATAATTTGTAGTCTAATTTTAGATAAATCTAAAAAAAGAGTATTAAAAGATCAAATAGGAATCAATAAGGAACATGGTATATTTCCTAGTGACTTCTTTTCAATCTATGGAAGTAGTTGTTATTTTAATATGGGTGTTCTTTGTATATTCTCAACACTTTTTGTATTACTTATAAATGGAGATTTAAATGGACCTACAATTGGAGCAATTTTTGCAATGGCTGGTTTTGGATGTTATGGAAAAAACTTAGCTAATTCTATTCCACTTATTATAGGTGCATCACTAGCCTCTCTTATTAGTATCTCTGATATAAATTCTCCAGTTACAGTGGTTTGTATTTTATTTAGTACAGGCTTAGCTCCTATTTCAGGATACTATGGTTGGCCTTATGGAATAATAGCTGGATTTTTGCATATATTCATAGTTTTCAATATTGGAGAATTACATGGAGGATTGAATTTATATAATAATGGTTTAGCAGGTGGTTTTGTTGCTGCAATTATTGTTCCTGTTATAGAATCCCTTCAAATTACTAATACAAAAAATACTATAAAAAGTTCTTTTAAAAATCCACCTATTAGTTTAGGAATAAAAAAAGAAGCAGATTAATCTGCTTCTTTTTTACATATATAAATTTTATATTAAAAGGGATTTATAGTTTAAGTAGGGGGGAATTAACACTATGTTAATTTTGTACTATAAACCCGAACAAACAATATTTATGTTAGTTTATAACCTTTTTACCTATTTTGCTTTTACTTCTCTTTACTAAAGTATAAATAAGTGAAGATACTATTCCTACTACTCCGCCTAAAGCAAATCCAAACTCAGGATTATTCATTATAGCTCCTAAAGCTAAACCAATTCCAACTCCACCAGCTATACTTTTAGTAAGATATTCACATTCTTTATCACTTAATATCATTTTCTCTAACACTTTTATCACTCCTAACAAATAATCCTTTAATTTAATTATACAAATTACTTATTACAAATTATTTACATTGCACTTAAGCATTAGTTACTTTTAAGAATCAAATTTATATCTTTTGTTAGAATTTAGTGTTACTATATATAATATATTAAGACATTTACTTTACTTTGTAAAGAGTTATTTTTTACCGTTTTAAAAGATTAACAATATATATAATGAGTTATTTCTAATTGCTTCAATCACTTTAATTATTTCTATAAATTCCCTACAATCTTACTTCCATGGAACTCCTTTGCATTAGTGTATTTTTTAAGCTCCAAAAAATTTTCTTTAGTAACTCCTCCACCTGGAAGTATTATTATTCTTTCTCCAGCATATTCAACTAACTTTTTTAAGGTATCTTTATTTTTAAAGGCATTATCATCTCCACCTTTTGTTAGAATCCTATCTACTCCTAATGATGCAAGTTTGTCTATTGCATCAAATTTGTCTTCAATATCATCAAAGGCCATATGGAATGTTATACCTAATGGTCTCGCTAACTGAACAAACTCTTTAGTAGTTTCAAAATCTAATATATTATCTTCATTTAAAAAACCAAATACAACTCCAGTTACTCCTATCTTTTTGCAAAGCTCTATATCATTTTTCATTATATTTAATTCTGCTTTAGAATAAACAAAATTTCCTCCTCTTGGACGAATTATTACATTAATGTCTATTTTCATATCATTCTTACATTGAAGTATTGTTCCATAACTTGGAGTTGTTCCCCCTTGAGATAAGTTATCGCAAAGTTCTATTCTATTTGCTCCTAACTCCTCTGCTCTTTTTCCTTCTATATAATTCCCAACACATGCTTCCAATATCATTGTCATACGCCTCTCTCCTCCTCAGTAATATTCTTTATTGATTCCAACTCAGTACTTTCAAAATTACAAGTGTCACCTCTTCTATCAAAACCTTTAAAATCAAAGTTCAAAAACATTAAATCCACACTTTCTTCCCTTAATATTTCTAAGATGTTTATATTTATTTCTTCTTTAAGCTTCTCATATTTTAAATATTCAAATTGATCTGTATAGAAATATATAAAAATTCTAAAGCCATAAGTTGAAAGTTCATTAAAGCTTACTATTATTAGATTTTTATCTATTTTATCATGTTCTCTTAGCATATTCTCTATTTTATTAACAGAATTTTTTATACTTTCTATAGATGTTTTACAATCCATAGTAAATTTAAAATGTATTCTTCTTAATTTTCTTTGAGTCCAATTTATTATGTTACTATTGGCAAGCTTTGAATTTGGAACAGTAGCCAAGGCCATAGAAAATGTTCTTATTTTCGTACTTCTAAATGTAATCTCTTCTACTAATCCTTCTACATCGCCTGCTTGTATCCAATCTCCAATAGAAAATGGCCTATCTAGAACTATAACCATCCCTCCAAATAAATTAGAAAATGTGTCCTGTGCAGCTAAAGCAAAAGCAACTCCACTTACTCCTAATCCTGCAATGAAACCAGTTAATCCAAATTCATTAGCAATTATAATTATTCCTACTAAGAGAATCACTAACCTTATAACTATAGATAAAAAAGGAAACACTATGGTATTTCCGCTATCATTTTTATGTAATTTAGAATAAAGCAATGAATTCTCCAAAGTTAAGTTATATGCAAAATAAATAAACGATGCTATTATTCCAACTCTTATAATCTTATATGTAGAAAAAAAATCTAACCCTAATAAATCAACATTTATCACCTTAAAGATTGAATATATGCCTATAAATGATACAAAGAGTTTCAGTGGATTTTCCAATGCTCTAACAATATTATTATCTAAGTAATTTTTAGTCTTTCTAGCGCCTTTCCTTAGCAATTTGAATAAATTAGTTATCAATATTTTGTTTGTTATTAAAACAATTAGCATAATAACAAGAATTATAATAATTTCATTTATATTAATAAGTGCTAACCTTTCAAAAAGACTCTCAATTTCTTTCATAGTTCACCTCTGAAAAAGATATTATCTACTTTTTATCTTTTCCTTAAATAACTATTTTATTTTTACTCTTTTAAATAACTTATCTAAATAGTAGATTGTGTTTTAAACTATGATTGATTTTTAGAAATTTCTTTATAGATAACTTAATTAAAACTTGCTAAAAACTCTCTTGCTTCTTTTCTATTCCTTAAAATAAAAGCATATAAAATACCATTTAAGTATTTCATATGCTTCTATTAATGTCTATTCTCACTATTTCAGTAAAGTGTTCACTAACTTCTTGATTATCTTTACCTATATTCTATTGATGTACATGACTTTTTATATATGATTTTACCTCTTCTGGACGAATATGAAGAATAGTTGCAAATTCCTCATTTAATAATTTCTCTGCAGTCTGCATAATCTCTTCATCGCCCTTACATACTTTTTTGCCATCTAATTTTCTCTTCTTTTTATCTAAATATATACTTCTTATCAAGGTAATTAAATCATCACAATTCCCGCTTTTAAGCATTGATTTAAATTGTTCATTCCTTTGCTTATCATCTTTTATCCATAAGGTTTCCTTATTAGGTATATCATTTATCAATGAATCTACATCATCCTTGGAAAGTATTTCTCTCATAGAAATCTTCTTATTATCAACAGGAATCTTAATTACTGTATTTTTAGAATAACTAGAATAAATAGGATTTAATACGTAATATTCTTTTTCTATATTATTAATAATAGCTTCTTTAGTAATATCTATAACTTTACAAACTCCAACAGTTCCATACATTATATAATCATTAATTTTAAACAATAAAATTTCACCTTCTTTAAATTAAAATTTTGCTCTCATTGCACCATTAACACATTGCACTTTTAATTCAAGTAGTTAGCAATTATACTTTTCTAAAATAAAAAAAGTAGTTTTAACAACTGGAATTACGTCATTAAAACTACACACTGTATAATTCTATTTTACCATATTAAAAATTTTTAGTGTAAGTAAATATTTTTATTTAATAATTTTTATATGGAAAATCTCTTATTCAATGTCAATTTTCATATATTTATAATAATACTTCATATCATTTTCATTGATTTCTCTTAAGACTCTACATGGATTTCCAACTGCAACTACATTGGCTGGAATATCTTTCGTAACCACACTCCCTGCTCCAATCACCGAATTATCACCAATATGAATTCCTGGAAGTATTACAGCACCTGCACCAATCCAAACATTATTTCCTATGTGAATAGAAACATTATATTGAGCTTGTTTACTTCTTAATTCTGGGTGTATAGGATGTGTTCCTGCTGATACAGTAACATTTGGACCAAATAAAACATTATTTCCAACGAATATATCACAATCATCAACCATTGTTAAATTGAAATTTGCATAAACATCATTACCAAAATGTACATTCTTACCACCCCAATTAGCATGAAAAGGAGGTTCTATATAACAGTTTTCTCCTATCTCAGCAAACATCTTCTTTAGCATTTTATTTCTTTTATCCTGTTCAGAAGGACGTGTTTGATTAAAATCATAAAGTAACTCTAAACATTTCATCTGTTCATTCATTAATTCCTCATCATTACAATAATAAAGCTTTTGACCGTACATTCTTTCCCTTATTTCTTTTAACCTCATAATGATTCTCCTTTTTCGATAATGCATAATATAATTCCCAATATTAATTATAGACTATATATAATTTCTAAATATATAAGCAATTATATTAGTTAATAAAATTTAATTAACTATTCTTACCTAAATTAATATATTTATATTATAACTTATTTGAGGTGATTAATATTTATATAAATTCAATAATGTATGATTATTCTAAGGAACAATTGACTTTTGAACTATTAAAATTTTATGAAGAATGGAAAAATCGTTATTTAATTACTGTTAAAGATTCTTCTCCTACTAAAGAATATCTTTTTTATACTCTTGATCAACCTACTACTAACAATGCAGTTACTTGCTCTGAAGCTATGGGATATGGAATGGTCATTTTCCCTATTATGTACAAGTTTGATAAATTCGCTAAAGAACATTTCACTAATATTTATAATTTCATAAAATCATATCCTAGTTTTTATAATAAAAATTTAATGGCGTGGCAACAAATTATGGACTCTAATGGCAATATAGTAAATAGCGAACCCGAAACTTCCTCTGCTACTGATGGAGATATGGATATAAGCTATGGATTATTAATTGCAGATAAATTATGGAGAAAACTTGATAAAATTGATTATAAATACGAGGCTGTTAAAAGAATTCAAGCCTTAATGGATAGCTGCGTTGATAAAGATGATTATATTTTAAACTTAGGTGATTGGGTTACTGGATTAACTAACAGTACATTTAAAGGTGTGACCAGAAGCTCTGATTTTATGCTTTATAGCCTTAGATCATTTGTTAAAGCTGATACTAAAAACTCAAAAAAATGGAATTTAGTAATTACTAGAATACAAAAAATTATTAACAGCCAAATGAAAAGAGAAAGCAAGGATAATGGACTTATGCCAGATTTTTTTATTAAAGAAAAAGGTGTTTTTATAGCTCCTAATACAAAAATATTAGAATCCATGCATGATGGGGATTATTATTTTAATAGTGCTAGAATACCTTGGAGGTATTCTATGGATTCAATCTTAAATAAAAAAATCTCTATTTCAAAACAATTATCTATCCTCAACAAATGGATAATAAAAACTACAAATACTACTCCTGAAAACATTGTTTCAGGATACTATTTAAGAAATGGTCCTCCTGGCCAACCTTTTGGTACCTCTAATGATTTATCATTTGTAGCACCATTTCTTGTATTATCACTCCTACAAAAGGATAATCCTAATTGGACAACTAATCTTTGGAACCATATATTATCTATACCCCTTGAATCCTCAACTTTCTTTGGTAATACTTTGAAACTTATGGCTATGATAGTTGCTACAGGAAATTGGATTTCTCCATAATAAATAAAAAAATCTCTATCTTAGATTTAATCTTTTTTTATGAGATAATAAGATTAAATAAAATCATTAAGGAAGGTGATTTATATGACAAAGATAGAACAGCTGGCTGAAATCCTAAAAAATAGTGATAATATCGTATTTTTTGGTGGGGCTGGTGTAAGTACAGAATCTGGAATTCCCGACTTTAGGAGCTCTAATGGATTATTCAATGAAAAGCTAAATATAACTTTTACTCCGGAACAATTAGTTTCACATAGCTTTTTTAAAAGATATCCTGAAGAATTTTTTAATTTTTATAAGGCTAAACTTATATATCCTGATGCTGAACCTAATGGAGCTCATATTGCCTTAGCTAAGCTTGAAGAAATGGGAAAATTAAAGGCTATAGTTACTCAAAACATAGATGGTCTTCATCAAAGGGCTGGAAGTAAAAATGTTTTTGAACTTCACGGATCAGTTCTTAGAAACTACTGTATGGATTGCCATGCTTTCTATGACGAAAATTTCATACTAGATTCAAAAGGAGTTCCTACTTGTACTAAGTGTGGAGGAATAGTTAAACCTGATGTGGTTTTATATGAAGAGCCTTTATATGATAATGTTATTAGAGGTGCTGTTGATGCTATTTCTAAGGCAGATACGCTTATAATAGGTGGAACTTCCCTAGTTGTTTATCCTGCAGCAGGACTTATTAACTATTTTAGAGGAAAGAATTTAGTTTTAATAAATAAAAGTTCTACTTCTGCAGACTCTAAGGCAGGTTTAGTTATTAATGACTCTATAGGTAATGTTTTAAATGAAGCCGTTAAAACTATAGAATAATTTCTTGGTTATATTTAAACATGTAACTTTTAGGTTTATAAATTCTTAATTTACTTATATTGATATATATTTAATTACAAATATTATTTAGAACTTAATTAAGACTGTGTTTTAAACTATTTTAAAATCAAGATATACTTAAAACATAGTCTTAATTCAAAGAAATATTATTAAGTATATTTTAGAAGTTGAGAATTTCATATGATTACTCAAAAAATTATAAGTCAGAAAAAAGTATTAAAGTTTAATTCTTATTAATAAAAAAGCGGACTATCATTAAAATAATAGTCCACTTAAATTCTATTCAATTAACTTCTATGTACTATTTCCAGTTACATAGTTTTTTTATTTCTATCCTTGAGAAACTTGTTGTTTTACAGTTGAAATCTCTTCTGGAGTTGCTGGTTGAGCTGGAATATAATATCCTTTTTCTTTTGCAACTTTGAAAAGAGCATATTGACGTACTTCATCTTGATTTCTCATGTTTTGTATTGTTTCTCTTAATTGTTGATTCTCACATTGAGCAATTACGCTTCCATATCCTGCTAAACTAGCATTTATTCCAGCGAGATAATCATTTATCACTTCTTTTTCTTGCATCTTAAATTCCTCCTATCCTAAAAATGTCATTAACTTTTCTTTACTTGCTTTTGCATCGTCAGCATCTTTGTTTAACATGTTTTTTAATTGTTGATCATTACATTGTTGTGAATAATCTCTAAGTTTCTTTTCAATTGTACAATGAGCTCCAATTAAATGACGAAGATTTTGTAATTCTAATTCATTTAGATTAGCCATAATAATTCCTCCTAACGTGTCAATTTTCCTTATTATTTTAAGCTCTTTTTTAAATTTTATTCCTTTTAATTATTTTATTTTTTTACAATAAATGTATTTTTGTTTTTTAAAAATTTATGTAATTAATCCTATCTACTTAAAATATATTATATTAAACACTATTTTAAGGAGATTTTAATGCTTACTTTTTTTTGTTTTCTTATAATCCTAGTAACTCTAGGTGCATTAGGATTTGTATTATATCAATGTAATATTAAATTTACTGAGTATAAAAGACAAATTTTAACCCTGAACAATCAAATTTCAAAATATAAATCAACTACCTATAACAAAACAAATAATGGAAACAAGAAAAACTTAATAATAAATTTTAGTCAACCTGAATTTAAATATGGTATTACACTTCCATATACATCAATTTTTATAGCTCCATCTACAGATTCTCTAGTAATAAATAGATTAAAAGAAAAATCTCATGTTAAAATTATAGATGAGGCTGAAATTAATAATGAAATCTGGTACTACTCTTTACTTAATACAGAGTCGAAAATAAATTGTAATGGCTGGATTAAAAAGACACAATTTTCTATGCTTATGGAAGATAGTAATACGTTCTTGTATGATAAGCATGACTAACTAAAAAAATACACTTAAAATCAACATCCACCTAAAATATTGCCAAATATAAAAGAGTAACATCAATTAAATTTTAAAACTTAATTGATGTTACTCTTTATTTCTAACTATCTTTTAAAAAAAGAAAAAAGTCCTCGTTTCTTTTTCTTAACTTTTTGTCCTTGAAACTCTACTTTTTCGTCATTCATCAAAGCAAGCCCAGTAGCTTCAAATCTTTTGCTTGCTCCTCTACTTATTCTATTAATCACTTCACAAGCTTCTCTTAAACTAGTATTTCTATTTCCATTACTATGAGCATCAGACCCTATAAAACTATATATGTTATTTTCCAAGAAAGTCTCTGCTGTTTTCTTTATTTCTTTTCCAAATAAACCTGTAATACTCCCGCCATTTAATTGAAATAAATATCCTTCATCAATAAATTGATTTATCTTTTCTGGATCATTTATAAAATCCATATATCTCTCTGGATGAGCAATTACTGGTGTTATTCCTTTTATCTTAAGTTCATATATTGTATCTATAGCCTTCTGAAAATTTATTTTATCCATAGGAAACTCTATAAGCATATATCTTGATTCTGCTAATGTTCCAATTTCATTAAGTTTATAATCCTCTAATATATAATTATTGAAAAATACCTCTTGTCCAGGATAAATTTCAATATTTAAATTATTTTCTTTAGCTAATCTATTTAACTCATTAACTTTATTTTTTATACTACTATAGCTTTCTGTCCAATAACCTTTAAAAAAATGAGGAGTTGCAATTATTTTTTTAGTTCCTGATTCTTCAGCTCTTTTTAACATTTCTAAAGACATCTCATAACTTTTAGATCCATCATCTATATTAGGTATTATATGTGAATGTATGTCTATCATGATTTTCCTCCTTAAAAGAAACACCTTAATTTTTCTATTGTTTTTCTTATTAACTTATTTTTCTTTTAAAAACTTAAATAAGGAATATAATCCTTCCTTAAATAAACTCACCCTTAGCTTCATTTTTACATGAATATTTTACCATAATATAAAATCAAATAACACCTCTATGTCACCCCAGTATTTTACATATTAAATATTGATAATACATATTTTAATTAAATAAGAAACAAGAATTAATAACTGTATGATTAATATGTAAAAGTTTCTATAAAGATGTCTTTTATTATTCAAATCTTTTACTTTTATTAATTATATAAAATATTAAAAGGACTTTTTTAAAAAAGTCCTTTTGTCTACAGAATAAATAACTTAAAATACTTAATTTCTATTATATTTAGTTTTAAATTTTGATACAGATTCGACTTAATCTAATTTATTCTCAAAAATATAGTTTTTAATTTCATCCTTTACAACTTCATTATCAAAATCCAAATAATATATTCCATTAACTTCTATGTTTTCTATATCCTTATCCCGTGGAAATCTAGCCTGCTCTAATCCATTAGGTATAAGTGTTGCAAAAGTGGTTGCCGTTGAAAGAACTTCACCAGTACCTAAACTAGTCTGTATATAAGGTAAAAACTCACCTATTATACTTGGATACTCTTCTAGAGGAGTTAACTTTAATTTCTCAAATATAGAATTTAGTATATTCCTTTGTCTCTCAGTTCTTCTAGCGTCCCCTCCATCTGTATATCTTATTCTTGCATAGGCTAAAGCTTGTTCTCCATTTAAATTATATACACCAGAAGAATCAACTCCATTAATAAAATCTACTTCATCTTCTTGTATGTTTATATCTACTCCACCTAATTTATCAACTATCACAGGTAATGATTCCATTTTTACAGCCATAAAATCCTTTATATTAAGTCCAAAATTTTGATTTAATGTCTTTATAGCTAACTCTGCTCCTCCGAAAGCATAAGCGTGATTTATCTTATCCTTACCTTCTCTACCTGGAATTTCAACATAAGAATCTCTCATAATTGATGTTAGCTTTAATTTTTTATGCAATTCATCTATTGTTAAAATCATTATAGAGTCAGAACGACCTTGTCCATCTTCATCATCTATACCAAATAAGGCTATATTAGTTATATTTTTATTAACCTCTTCATTTACACCTAAGTTTTTTTCATCTAGTTGTATTTTTTCCATCTTTCCTATAAAGTTAGAAACACCCCACATTCCTAAACCTACAATAGCTAAAAACACAAAAAATATAGTTATAAAAGTTATCTTTATTATTTTTCCCTTACTCATATCTTCACTCCTTTATTATTACATTTTATAAGAAATCTCTAAACGTATTTTTACAAAATTGGAAACTCTATGTTAAATAAAATAAATAAGCTGTATCAAACTCCACCATAAAATAAAGTTTCAAATTATAAACCTTATTTTAAAGTGAATCTAATACAGCTTTTTTGCTAAATATTATACTCTACATTTTCTTTTTTTAAGCTTTCAATCTCTAATCTGTTAAGTTCAACTTCCTTAAGAAGTTTACTTATTTCTTCATTCTTATAAGCTAACTCTTCTTCATAAAAAGAATTTATCTTATAATTCAAAATCATTATCAGATTTAAAACTACCTCAGAAAAAGTAAATTCTACTACTGGATCATTTTCTTTATAGTTATTACTTAATTTTTCTAAATCATTTTTTATTTCATAGTATATTGATTTTATCTTATAATTTGAATTATCACATTCTAAGGCGTTACTTATATTTTTAAAAGCTTTAGCATTATCATTTATTAGCATATAGAGCAAAGCTAATATTTCTTTTACTTCTATTAACTCTTTTCTTTTATCTCCTATATCCTCTAATAAATTTATTGCTTCTAAATAATTTTTATTTTCTACTAAACTTAAAGACTCTATATATTCTTCCTTTATTAAATTAAATTCTTCACTATTTATATCATTAATAAATTCTAACGCTCTATTATCCTCATATGAAATTTCTAAACTTTCACTCCAATACTTTTTAGCCTCATTAAAATTACAATATAGATAATTTATTATTCCCAAAACATTTAGAGTATCTATATTTACATTTCCAGTCTTATGAATTTTTTCTAATAACTCTTCACCATCTTTTAATCTTTTATTTGCTACTAAATCTAAAGCCTTGTTATAAATAACTTCTAAAGCTTCTTCACTATTATTCATATAAAATGCTCCCAATATTAATTAACAAAATCAAATAAGAAATCTGTAAGCTCTTCATCTAACTTCATAAGTGCCATTTTATCATTATCTACGATAGCTTCCTTCATATCATTCATAATATCTTGAAGTTTTTCTCTATCTGCACTCGGTAACATTGGAATCTTTCTCTCTGCTAACCTGAAATTAGGTTCTACTAATCTAAATAAGTTATCTGACTTCCAAGGAACTAAGTCTGCCTTATTATCATTTTTTGAAACAACTTCTCTAAGATCTTCAACTTCTTCTTTTGAAAGGCCTCTTGTAGACATTATTTTTGAAATCTCATCTCCAGTAGAAAGAATTTCTGCTGAAACATTTAAAATTCCATTTAAATCATACTCAAAAGTTATATCAATCTTTTCCTTTCCAGTATCAGCCTTAGGAATTCCTGACAATATAAATTCATCTATTAATGTGTTGTCGCTAACGTATCTACTTTCTCCTTCATAAACACTTACTAGCACCTCTGTTTGATCGTCCATAACTGTGCAATATCTCTTTGTTACATTTGAAGGTAATTTTGAGTCTCTATCAATTATAGGATCGAATATTCCACCTTTTAATGCTACTCCCAAGGTATAATTACAAGTATCTGTAACTATAATTGTTCCTGAATCTCCAACTGGAATATCATTCTTTATAGCAGCTTGTACTGAAGCTCCTAAAGCTACTGCCTCATCTGGGTTTACCCCTCTTGCTATCTTTCCTTTAAATCTCTTTTCAAGCATATTTCTTACATAAGGTATTCTACTTGAACCGCCAACTAATAAAACTATATCTATTTCATCATCTACAATCTTAGCATCCTCTAAGGCTTCATTTACTATATCTTCAGTTGAATCTATTATTTCTTTAACATTATTTTCAAACTCTTCTCTAGTTAATACCATTTCTAAATTTATTGGATTATTATCTTTATCTGCTCCAATATAAGGTAAAACTATTTCTGCCATTTTAGAGCTTGATAAAGTTTTCTTAGCCTCTTCAACTCCTTCTTTAAGTCTAGCTAAGGTTCTACTATCTGATGCATCTAACTTTATTCCTGTTGATTTTTCAAATTCACTTACTAAATAATCTATTAACTTATTATCAATGTCTTTTCCGCCTAAGTAATTATTACCTCTACTTACCTTAACATCTAAAACTCCATCAAACATTTCTAATATAGTTACATCAAAGGTTCCGCCACCAAAATCATAAACTAATATATTTCCATTTTTATCTATATTATCTACTCCATAAGCCATAGCTGCTGCAGTAGGTTCATTTATTATTCTTTCCACCTTAAATCCAGCTATTTCTCCTGCATTTTTAGTTGCTTTTCTTTGAATATCGTTAAAGTTAGCAGGAACAGTAATAACAGCCTCCTCTACCTCTTCCCCTAAAAAATATTCAGCTACTTCTTTTAACTTTTTTAAAATTAAAGCTGAAATCTCTTCTGGTCTATATTCTTTATCTTGAATTCTTATAATTTCATCTGTTCCCATAATTCTTTTTACTTCTGAAACTGTTAACTCGGGCTTTAATAAAAGTTGATTCTTAGCTTTCTTACCAACCTTTATCTCATCTCCATCTATTGATACTACTGATGGAATAACATGTTCATCTCCCTCTTCAACATTTCTTATAATACATGGCTTACCATCCTTAACATAAGCTATTTCTGAAGTGGTTGTCCCTAAATCAATTCCTATTATTTTTCCCATTATATATCCTCCTTATTTTTAACTACTACTACTTGAGCTACTCTCTCAACTTTTCCCTTATATATGTATCCTAATTTTAAAACTTCTGTTATCTCATAGTCTTTTCTATTGTTATCCCAAATAGTGCTAACACATTCATGTAAGCTTTCATCAAAAAAAGTTTCTTTTCCATCAATAAGAAGGATATCCACATTTATCATTATTTTTTTTACTATGTTGAATAAACTACTCATAGCTTCAACCAACATCTCATTATCAGATTTCAAACTAAAATCATAAATATATTTTATGTTATCTATTACGTTAATTAAGCTTTTAACGAACCTTTTCTCCCTTATTTCTAACTCTTTATTTATCTTTTTACTCCGCAACTCTTCTTCTTCACTTTTTTGTTTTATATAACTTGTAATTCCTTCAAGACTATTTCCTATTCTATAAATTTCTTCAATATAATCCTGGTTTATATTTTCATTTTGTATTGCTATTTTTTTTATGGAGTTTTTTATTTCTTTCAACCCTTTATCTTCTATAAATAATTCATTATATCTTTTTTCTTCGCAAATACTTTTTAATTCCTCTTCATAGTTCAAATTAGTACCCCCTTATCCTAATTGTCCTTAAAACTATTTATTACTTTTCTAAATAGCTTTTTCACATTACTAACTTCTTTCCTTTTAGAATAAAGCTCTTTAGGCACCTCAGTTTTCCCATTTATTTTTTGTATTTTACTATATATCTTTAAAACATCGTTGCAAATATTTCTAGTTCCTAAATACACTTTTTCATGCTCTTCCTTTAATCTTCCAATGGACTTTATTAGTTCATTATTTTCAAAATTAAACTTATTGAAAAAATCACTATTTATCTGTTTAAATTCTTCATTAAACTTAAGATCATCACCTAAGAATTCACTTACAACTTTATAATAAATAAGTTTCTTAAATTCACTATTTATTTCTCTATCATCATGGATTTTACAAAGATCTAAGAATAATCTCCTAAAATTCATTATCTTTTCTAAGGTTTCTATATCTTCTTTTTCATCTATTAAAACTAAAGCTGTAGATGTAAGTTTTACTCCATTTTTGAAGTGAAATTCTTTTAAAATCCTATATAATAAATCTAAAATTGAAGTTTTTATTTCCTTATAATTTTCCTTTAAAGTAACAGCACTTAATGAAGAGCAGGTTTCATTGAAATCATTTTTACAATCTAATCTATCAGATAAATCTAAAAGCTTTAGATATAATTTATATTTTTGAGATTCTATATTCTTATTTTCTAAGCCTTCTTTTAAAATTTTAATAGCCTTAGTATAGTCTCTTAATTCACTTACATTATAAATTTCAAATAGCTTTAAATAAAAATCCACCTCTACATTTTTTAATTTTAAACTCTTCCTTAAAACACTTTCTAAATTTTTCAAATCGTAACTTTCTGAATAAGAATTTATCAAAAGCTTATAATACTCTATATTGTTAGGATCCCTTATAACTAATTCTTTTAAAATCTTAGAGCTTTTTTTATAATTCCTTTCCTTCATTAAGCACAATGCCAAATCCTTTTTAACTTTTGTATTATCAGGATACTTCTGCAAAACTTTTTCAAAGTTTAAAATTGCTAAATCATATTTTTCATCCTTAGCTAAATCAACTCCTTCATTAAGAATTTTTTTAACCTCTGAATCAAATACCTCAGAAACATAAACATCTCTCTTTGATTTATCTATTAAAGTTTCATAAGCATCCCTTATAACCCTATATTCCTTAGGGAACTTTTCTGGTGGGTATTTTTTAGTCATATTAAAATAGGCATTTTTCACTTCACTATCAGAGGCATCTATCTCAACATTTAATTCTTTAAAATAATCGATCATACATATCCTCCTACCCTTATTAAATAAGTAATATATCTGTATACCATAACTTTATTTCAGTAACTTTAATAATATTCATTGGTAAGCTTAATTTATTTATAAAACTTAGTATGCTATTGATTATGATTATATTTTCACTTTTATTTAAACTTTCCTTATTTGACATAAATTATTTCTATTAATAAAATGTTAATGAATTATTTAATAAGATTAATTAATAATCTAAAAATATAGTTTAATAAGTCTTTGGAGGTTTCTATGTCGGAAAACCCTTTATATAAAATAAAACTCTTTTTTAAAGTCCAAATTATTTTTAGTTTCGTGGTTCTAGGAATAACATTATTTTCTGTATTTACCGACCCCCAAATATTACCTGACTATTTATTATGGGCTATCGCATTTTCATTTTGGATTTTTCAATGTGTAATTGGAGTATTTTTTTCTTTTAAATACAGACACTCTAAAAGCCATCTTAACACAATAAAATTAAGCTTTATACTTATTCAAAGTATTCAACTTTTAATGAACTTAATTGTGAATTTGTTAGGTATTTTAGATTTTCCAATTCACAAAATACTCTTACTAAAGAACATAAAGTTAGTTTTATTATCAGCAATTTTAATTTTCATGATTTATATTCTTATAAAGGACATGTTTCAATATAAGATTTTAAGAGACTACATAATTAGAGATTCATTTTTTACATTTATACCTTTTGCATTTATTATTTATGAGAACTCTAATTACTTCCTATCGTCTACATACTTCTTAGATGATTCAATTTATAGTTTATTTTTATTAAATCTTAATAGCTTATATATTTTCTTAGAAGGATTTCTTATAATCTTAATTTTTGTAAAAACAATTTATTTAAGAAATAATAAGAAAAGTAGTTTTCTTTTACTTATATATTTTTATATTTCAATCCTTAATTGTTATATAATCTCATATTTTAATAATGAAATTTTTTATTCTCATTATATATATCAAGGGGTAGCTATAGACTTCTTCAGCTCAATACTAGTACTGCTTAGCATCTATTATTCAACAATTGAAAAAGATACCCGCTTTAATATAGGATTACTAGATGATTCATATATGAATATAAATAATTCATGGATAAGTGTTACCATAGGAATTTTTCCTGTAACCTTTGCTGCAATATATATAGTTTCATCATCCATAATAAATAAAGACTTAAACGGACTTGAAAGTTTAATAATACTACTTCTTATTATGGTTTTATTACTATCTAGAGATGTAATCTTAAGAAGAGATAATTTAAGATTGATTGAAAGCGTTAAAAAAGCAAATGAAATTGATTTTTTAACTAATATGTATAGTAGAAACTATTTTTTAAAGCAACTTGAATCTAAGCATAATAACTATGCTCTCTTTTTTATAGATATAAAAAGCTTTAAAGATATAAATAATATTTTTGGTCATATTGCTGGAGATAAAGTTTTAGTTGAAGTTTCTAACAAACTTAAAGAACTTAAGTCTCTATTAGGAAAAGACATCCTATATTGTAGATATAGTGGAAATGATTTCGCTCTAATGTCTAGAATAGATCAAGTTGATTCTATTTTAAAATTTCTTCATAACTTTGAAGATATAAATGTAAAACATAATGCTGATATTATACATATCAATTTTAATGTTGGTTATTCACTAAATGAATCTAATGTTAATTTAGATTTATTAATTCAAGAAGCAGATTATGCTTTAATGAGAGCTAAAAAACTTAAAGTATCTAATAACGCAATACTTATGTATGATGATAACCTTAAAACAGATTTAGAGCATACAAACATACTAAAGAAGGATTTTAAAGATGATCTTCTATCAAATAAATTCCATTTAGTCTTTCAACCTAAAATTTCTGTAAAAACCTTAAAAGTTGTTGGTTTTGAAACATTACTAAGGTGGAAACACGATACCTTAGGATATATATCTCCTACTAAATTTATTCCTATTGCAGAGAATTTAGGAGAAATATCATCCCTTGATTTGTATGTATTTAAAAAAGCTTGTGAATTTCAAAGAAGTTTACTAAAACAAAATATTAAACTTAAGTGTAGTGTTAATCTTTCTTTAAACACATTAAAATCTTACGATAAAATTTGCCATATACTTCATATTTATAGAAAGCACCGTATTCCACCCAATTTAATAACAGCCGAAATTTTAGAAAATGTTTCATTAAATAATAATACTAGAACAATAGCCTATATAAATCAGCTTAGATCAAATGGAATTTGTATTTCAATAGATGACTTTGGAACAGGCTATTCTTCTCTTAGCCAAATATCAAGTTTATATTTTGATGAATTAAAAGTTCCTAGAGAGTTTGTTATTGATGCAAGAACTCCTAATAAAATAGCTGTTATTGAATTTATATCTATATTAGCAAAAAAATTAAATGTTACTTCAGTTATAGAAGGTGTAGAGACCTATGAAGATTTCAAATTATTTAGTAGATTAGGATTTGATGTTGTTCAAGGATATTATTTTTCTAAACCCTTAAATGAAAATGAATTTATGGAATATATAAATTCTACAAAATTAAATCTTGTTGTTAAAATTGATAAAAATATGGAGCCTACTAAATAAGTTAATAATTACTTATTCAAAAAAGGAGCTGTATCAAAAGTAACTTAAAATAAAACTTATAAATAGTATGAAGAGAATATCTAGATGAGCTTTAGAATTTAAGCTATTACGTAGAAAAATTTGCGTTAAGAAGCTGAGACTGTTTGACCGAAGGGAGTTTCGAAGCTTCAGCAAATTCTTCGTAATAATAGCTATAAATTCTTAGTGAAATCTAGTAATTCTCGGAATATATTTATAAGTTTTATTAAATAAAGTTTTAATACAACATATATATATTCATGATTATAACTATATTTTTTATTATAAAACTAATTTTCTTTTACTCATTTCTATCTCTTATTGCCTCTTCTAAATCTTCATTATTAAATACCATACGAACTTCAATACGTCTATCTTTTTTAGTCTCATTTATATCATACTCGTCATACCCTCTATCTCTTTCCTCTTTAGAAGAATAGTTTTCAAACTCAGACATACCTGATGCTTTAAATTTCTCTCCATGAAGATCTTCAAGTTTACTATCTTCTGGCATCATTTCATTTAAAAAGCTAATTGCTCTTTCAGTAGATAATTTTCTTCCGTGGATTGTTCCTCCAGCAAAATCAGTATGTCCAACAATTTCTATATAATCTATTTTTCTCTTTATTTCTTCCTTAGATAAAAGCTTATAAAATATCTCTCCTAGTTCAGCTGCTAATTTCTTTCCATCCTCTTTTAAAACTGCACTATCACTATCAAAAAAGGTTTCTGTTTTTATATCAATTTTTCCTTCTTCTCTGTTAAAATTCATTACTTCCTCATCAACAGCATACTGATTTAATTCCCCTTGAATTTTATCATAAACCGTTTCTCTTTCCGCAGCTATATTGTCTACAAAAATACTAGAAACCCCAATAGATGTAAGTAATATGAAGAAAAAAACTAAGGTAACAGTGGTCATTATATCAACAAAGGAAGGCCAATAAGAAGGAACTTCTTGTTCAGTTTTATATTTTCTTCTTCTAACCTTCATTTTTAACACCTACCAATCTCTTTGCCATCTTTTTGCCAATCTGAGTTTGATTTTCCCATCTCCCTTTTTCTATTTGTACTTCTACTTAATTCCTCAGTAGCTAAGCTTATATCTCTTAAAGGAACATTTAATTTATCAACTATATTAGATGAAAGTTCTTGTGTTTCTCTTTGAAGAGCATAGTATATTCCATTTGCTACTTCATTTTTCATATTTGAAACATTATCTGAAAACTTGTTTATTCCTCTCTCAAACTCTTTATAACCATCATTTAATCTTGCAATTTGATTAGATACAACCTGATTATTCTTATTTTGTTCTTCCTTTATGACTTTAAATGCATCATTAAAAGTATTGTACCCTCTCCTAACCTCATTACTTTGAACTTCTAACCTCATACAAAGTTTATTTATTTCCCTCTTGTTATCATTTATAGACTTAGATAGTTCAATAAAACTATCTTTAAGTTTTATTGTTTCAGTTGCAAACTTAGTATTTGTAGCACTTACTGAATTACAGAATTCAGTACTTATTCTATTAAACTTTTCCATGCTCTCTCCAAAACTCTTTATAGGAGTTTTTATTCCCATTACAGATATTCTAAAGTCGGCTACAATATTATCTAAGTCTTTCATATGCTTATTCATTCCATTAAAAGTATTTGTCATATCTAATGTATTTCTATTTATTCCTTGAACTAGATTGTTTATTCCTCTATTAAATAAGTCATCTAATTTTACTGAAAGTTCTCCTAAAACCCCCTTCATAAAATCAGAAATCATATCTTTCTCTGATTTCATATAAATAGAAAAAAGTATATTATCTAAGTAATCTTCAAAAACATCATAAAAATCTTCTTTGGCTCTCTTTAGATTAATATTAAGACAGTTTAATGTAACTGAACCTATAACCCCTACAATACTAGTCCAAAAAGCACTAGACATACTATCTAAAGGCATATTCATACTTCTTGAAAAATCAGCCATGCTTTGAGTTCCACTAGATAAAATCCCTGTTGTGGTCATAATAGCAATTGTAAGTCCCAAAAAAGTTCCTATAAGACCTAGAGCTATTGAAATAGCAGGTAATATATTAGCAATACTTTCTTCTTTTAATATTTTTCCTTCTATATTTTTTTGAATTATAACCTCTGTATTTATATTGTTAGTTCCTTTATTTGCACTTTTTCTAAATTCATCTGCCATTGATTTCAATTCACTATTAAAAAATTTAAGTTCTTTTTGATTATCTTTATTAGGTACATTTACCCATTCACTTTCTTGAAAATCCTTTAAGAGTCTTTCATATTTACCTTTAACTCTTATGTTATAAATAACCCCTAAAGATATAACTATTAAAATTAATCCAACACCAATATACCCCAAAATATTTTGAGTTAAAAATGATTGTAAGATATTGCTTATAATATCCATTATAAAAATACTCCTCCTAAAATTATTAATCTTTAATATGAAATATATGATGGCAATAGTATTTTTATAATGACTTTCCATAATAAAATTAGGCTATGTTTTAAGTAATTGTTGATTTCTAGATATATATTCAGACCTAACTTAATTTCGCAAAGAGTTTCTATTGTCTATTTCAGAATAATATCTAAGGCTTAGATGAAAGTCCAAATTTAAAATTTGGTATCTTGAACTTATGCAATCGAACTTTAGTGAGATTGTATTCCTTTTATAGAATACGCTCAAACAAAAAAGGAGCCATATCAATGATACAGCTCCCAACTTCTTTAGATATCTAACTAATAATTAATATATCCGAACTTCTAAATTATCTATATAAAGAATAAAGGCTGAAGAAAAATTTCTCCAACCAATTCCAAAATAAATACTAACACGCTATAAGTATTTACTATATGTAGACAGTATCACATTCTGGTTAAAAATTCAATAAAATCTACATATTTTTCTTTATTCTTTAAAAATTTTTATCAATTTATTGAATATATTTACTTTACTGTTATTTTAAACGACAAAAATAGCCATATTAATCAATTTTATATCTCTAAGAATTATATACTTTATAACTTTGAGTTTGCCATCTCCAAGAGTCCTCACACATCTCTTCTATTTCATATTTAGCTTGCCATCCTAACTCATTGTTAGCTTTGCTTGGATCAGCATAACACTCTGCCACATCCCCAGGTCTTCTTTCTATTATTTTATAGGCAATATCTTTTCCACTTATCTTTGAAAAAGCATTGACCAAATCCAAAACACTATATCCTCTTCCTGTTCCTAAGTTATAAATAACAAGACCAGGTTTCATTGTTAATTTCTCTAGTGCCTTAAGATGTCCAATTGCTAAATCAACTACATGGATATAATCTCTAACTCCAGTGCCATCATGTGTAGCATAGTCACTTCCAAAAATACTTAGCTCTTCAAGTTCTCCAATAGCAACCTTAGTTATATATGGCATTAAATTATTTGGAATTCCATTTGGCTCTTCCCCTATTAACCCACTTTTATGTGCGCCTACAGGATTGAAATATCTTAAAATACATATATCCCAAGTATCATCTGATTTATATAAGTCACTTAAAATTTCTTCTATCATAAGTTTAGTTCTTCCATATGGATTAGTAACTGATAAAGGACATTCTTCATGACACGGAACAATCTTACACTCTCCATAAACAGTAGCCGATGAACTAAACACCAATTTTTTAACATTATATTTTTTCATAGTTTCTAATAAAACTAATGTGCTAACTAAGTTATTTTTATAATACTCTAGTGGTATTACTGTAGATTCTCCAACAGCCTTTAATGCTGCAAAATGAATTACTGAATCTATTTCATTTTCTGAAAATACTCTCTCTAATCCATCACTATCAAGCAAATCCATTTTATAAAACTTTATATCACTTCCTGTGATTTCTTTTATTCTATCTTTAACCAACTCTTTACTATTGGATAGGTTGTCTATAACTACAATCTCAAGCCCTTTATTTATTAATTCAACGCATGTATGGCTTCCTATATAACCAAGCCCTCCTGTTACTAATATAGCCATTTTTCTCCACCCTTTATACCGTATTAAGTGTTTCTTTACAAACTTACAAATTAAAACCTAATTTACACTTTATTACATTTTAACACGGATTACTTGGGCAATTTTATATATTTTTGTAAATACAAACCACTTCTTATACACATAATTTATATTTCATTAAAATTTTCCTTCCAGAACTTTAATTCTTCTAAATGTTCATCAATTAAAGAATCTTTTATATACTTAACCTTTTTTCCATCTGTATTTCTATATCTAGTTTCACATACTTTTACTAAAAATACTGTTATTCCTTCATAGCACTTTAGAACATTTCCTATTCTATAGCTTCTCTTTTCTATGTTAGTATCTCCGTATATAAGCCTACTACTCTGTATCATAGGAATGAAATCTCTAAATCTTTGTTCTATAGCCTCACCTAAATTAGTAGCAGAACATAATAACTTGTAAATTCCTATTAATTTATTTTTATCATCTTTTGCTTGCTCTAAAATCTTCTTCATTTCATCTCTTGCGGCTTGTATTTCCATCATTTCTTCATCTAAATTTTTATTTATTTTGTTTATCTTAAAGACCTTAATAAAAGGACTCTTTATATTTTTTATAATAGACTTTTCATTACAATCTATCATTAAAAGTTCTTTAATAGGTCGTATATCATAATCATTTATTACATATTCACTACTAACTTCTTCTCCTAAAGTAGCTTTTATAGCTTTTCTTTCTAAAATACTCATATTTTTAGCATATTTAGGTACTAGTGTTTCTAATATATATATTTTTTCTTCGTTTATTTTGTTAACTAAATGCTTTATATCTCTGTTTTCATTTTTTAATTCTTCATAATATTTTTCTTTTTCATTAGAAAATAATTCTTGAAGTTCTAAAGCCCTACTATATGCTTCATCAAAACCTTTGGTAAACATTTCTCCTCCTGAACTACAAATTAAAACTATATACGTCCCCTATATATTTATTATATATCACAAAAGTAAAAGTTCTAAGCCTTTATACAATTTAAAATAAATATTTAAATTACTTGACTTTATTGATATGTTAACGTATAGTTAAAGAGTAGTAAATACAATTTAATGACGCGGGATGGAGCAGCTGGTAGCTCGTCGGGCTCATAACCCGAAGGTCGTAGGTTCAAGTCCTGCTCCCGCAACCACAAAAAAGGTTCTGTAAAACAGAACCTTTTTTTATTTGAATCCAATATTTATTTTAAAATAAAAATAGCTATATCAAAACAAGTTGTCTTGATATAGCTTGTATATTTCTATTTTTCTAATCTTTTTTCGTCTCTTCTAATATCTCTTTTTAGCTCTTTACATTCTTTTTTATATTCTATAGCTTCTTTATTTAATTCTCTAATCCATTTTTGAGCTATTTGTTCTTCATGAGCTTTAAAGTGTTCGTATTTTTTATATTCTCTTAAAGCGTCTTTAATCTTTTTATCTAATTCTTTAGTGTTTAGTAGTTCTCCACACTGTTCGCTTAATAAATCTTCATAATCTCTATAAACTTCGAAAAAGGCTTTCATAGCTTCTCTTTTATCTTTTCTACCTTTTAAATTATTTACTAATTTTTTTAAAATATGCTTATGTTCAGCAAGTTCTGGATCTTCTCCTTCTTCAGCTAGAACAACTAGATTTTCTAATTTTTTTCTAGTGTACTCTAATGTAGTATCTTCTAAAGCATCTTCTATTCCATATTGTCTAAGAAATTTTTTAAATTCTTCCACATCAGCTTCATCATTAAATGGTAGAAGTTCTTCTACTTCAATATCTATTGTTTCTTTATTCATTTGTATTACCTCCTAAGATAAATACAAATACTATAGTTTCAATGTAGAATTCATCTACACTCAAGCCTTAGTATTTATATAATTATTTATTAATTATATTAATACTAAGCTCTATCCTTTCAAAGGATTCCAATCACTAGTTGCTAATATTTTTACTATAATTATAAAAAAAAATCATTTTTTCTATTTTTTAATAGCTAAGCTTAAAATATTTTAATAATAATCAATTTTTTTAAATCATTTTTAAACTCTACATATTAACACTTACATTTTTAGATTTAGTGTTAAAGGCTATTTTTAATAAAATAGGTGTTACTATTGTTGTAACAACAACAACGATTATTATTGGAGCTAAAAATTCTGGTAACATTAACCCCATTGCAATTCCTTTATTAGCTACTATAAGTGCTACCTCTCCCCTTGATATCATCCCTGTTCCAATCTGAATGGCTTCACTATTACTATAATGACACAACTTAGCTCCTAGACCACATCCTACTATCTTACTAATTATAGCTATTAAAAGTAATAATATAGCAAATATAAAAATTGGTTTAGTCATAGTTGTCAACTCTACCTTTATTCCTATACTAGCAAAGAATATAGGTGATAATAACATATATGATAATGTTTCGAATCTGGAGTTTAAATATTTTGTTCTATTAGAATCAGATATTACTAATCCTGCTATAAATGCTCCAGTTATATCTGCTACTCCAAAGAACTCCTCCGCCACGAAAGATAATAATAAACAAAATACAAAGGCTATAATTACAAATCTTCTTAAATCCCTTTGATATCTTTCATCTAATTTTATGAATGCCCAGTGGAATAAGTATCCTGCTAATCCTGCGAAAATAAAGAACATTACTATTTTACCTAAAACTAATACTACATTAACTGATGGATCTGCTAAACTTGTTGTTATGGTTAAAGCCACAATACCTAAAATATCATCAATTATAGCAGCTCCTAGTATCGCATTCCCTGCTCTTGTGCTTAATTTTCCCATCTCTTTTAATGTTTCTACTGTAATACTAACTGAAGTGGCTGTTAATATTATTCCAATAAAGACATTTTGTAGAACAGCATTAGAATCTACTCCCTTATTAAATATACTTGCAATAAAAAATCCACCTATAAGTGGGATTATTACTCCAAGTACAGCTATTATAAATGATGCTTTACCTGTTTTCTTCAATTGATTAATATCTGTTTCCAATCCTGCAGTAAACATTAAAACTATTACTCCAAGCTCTGCAAGTTGCTGTATAAATTCTGTTTCTGATAAAACATTTAAGACTGCTGGTCCTAAGATAATCCCTGCAAGCAAAGCCCCAACAACTTGAGGCATTTTAACTCTTTTAGTTATTAGCCCAAAGATCTTAGTACTAATAAGAATAAGTGCCAAGTCAAATAAAAATTCATAAGATAACACTATAAACCCCTCCCTAATTTAAAAATATGCATTACTACCAATTATAATTTCTATTTCTAATTATTTCAATATATGTCATCATATTGAAATAATTTATTTAAATAACAGTCTATTTATCTATACTATTCACTTATTAACTACTTTAGTTTTTAACTGTAAAATGTGTACAACAATATATATTCTTATTAAATTTAATTTAATAGTTTAAAAATTTTTTAATGATTTTCTATTTAAAATAAAATCAAATATTAATTTCTTCTAAAATCTATTTTTAAAAAAAATAATTAACTTTCTTTTGTGAATGAAAGTTAAAATAGTCCAATTAAGAAGTAAATTTTATGCTAAAATTAAAGTTGCCGCTATATTCTAATAAAGGGGGATCCATATTTATGAAAATTTTAGTTGTAGATGATGAAGTGAGCATATTACAACTTATCAAAATGAACTTAGAAATAGAAGGTCACATTCCTATAACAGCTGAGAATGCCTTGGATGCATTAGAATTAGTAATAAAAGAAAAGCCAGACATAATAATTCTAGATGCTATGTTACCAGATATAAGTGGCTTTAATCTAATACCAAAAATAAAAAATATAGATGATATACCTATAATTATGTTAACAGCTAAAAATGATATAAATGATAAACTTTTAGGTCTTCAATTAGGTGCTGAAGATTATATAACTAAACCCTTTAATAGTACTGAATTAATGTTAAGAATAAACATAGTTAGCAGACATATTTCAAATTCTTGCGAAAAAAAAGTAAAGGATTTAATAGTTGGAGAGCTTATTCTATTATTAGATGAAAGAAAGGCTCTTATTAATTCTGAGTACATAAATCTAACCTTTAAAGAATTTGAAGTTTTAAGATGCCTTTGTCAAAATAAAAATAGAGTTTTTTCAAGAGAAGAACTACTAAATAAAGTTTGGGGATATGATTTTGAAGGAACAACTAGAGCTGTAGACATCCTAATTCAAAGACTTAGAAAGAAGTTAGGTCCATGTCAAAACTACATAAAAACCTTATATAAGGCTGGTTATAAGTTAGATGAAGAACAATAAAATGAAACTTAAATTAAATTTAAAGCAAAAAATTATTTTAACGAACTTATTGATATTAACGCCTATAATAATTTTTATATTCATAATAACTTATAATGCTTTGAATAAAAACTTAATAAATAACTCCATAGAATATCTACTTGATAAAAGTAGGACAACGGAATCTTACATACTTAATTTACTTTCATCAAATGATTCTGAAAATAAGGAAGATATTATTAGAGATAATGCACCATTTATAGCTTCAACACTTAGTGAAAAATATAATGTGAGAATTCAAATAATAAGTAATTCAGCTCAAATAATATATGATTCATCATCAGATGAGGTATCTTTATTTGGTTCTGATATAAATGAAGCTTTAAAAGGTCAAACAGCCTATATAGTAGAGAAAATAGATAATACTCCTACTATATTTCTTTCTAGTCCAATATTTTATGAAGGGAAAGAATATGGTGCCATAAGATTGATTTTAATAAACACAGAAGCTTATGAGATATTAAAAAATACATTAACAATATTTATTATTAGCGGATTAATTGCAATAGTAATTGCAATATTTTTAATAAACACCTTTGCCAAGGAATTGGTTAGTCCTTTAGTTGTTTTAAAACAAAAATCTAAAAATATTTCTGAAGGTAACTTTAAAGAAGAGCTCCACATAACAAGTGGTGATGAAGTTGAAGATTTAGCAAATACCTTTAACATAATGAGTGAAAACCTTGATAAATACATAAATGAAATAAAATCTTCTAAACTTCATCAAAAGAAATTTTTTGATAATGTATCTCATGAATTTAAAACACCATTAACTGCAATAATTGGATTTTCAGAAATCATTCCAAAATTAAATGATAAAGAAAAAATTATTCAAAGCTCCTCTCTTATAGAAAAAGAAGGTAAAAGACTTTTAAACTTAGTTGAGGAAATACTTTTGATTGCTAAAAGTAATAAAGATAATTTTCAGATTGAATATACGTATATAGATGTTAAGTCTCTAATAGATGATTGTTTAAAAATCCTAAAAATAAAACTTGATAATTATGATATTAAAGTTGAAAGAAATTATGAATCATTTTTTATATATGGAGACCATGATAAAACGAAGCAAGTCTTTATAAATATAATAGATAATGCAATAAAATATAGTGGATGTGAAACTCTCAAAATTTTTACTACGAAATCTACTAATAAAATAGATGTCATTATAGAAGATGATGGAACAGGTTTCTTAATTAAGGATGAGTACACAAATCCTAAGGGTAATGGACTTGGAATAAAGATTTGTAAAGATATAATGCAAAGCCAAAATTATGGTTTCAATATAGAAAGTGAATTAGATGTTGGAACTAAAGCTACACTCTCCTTCTTTATTCATAAAAAAAGTGAGAATAAGGAGGTTTCAGAAAATAATGAGTAAGAACTTTAAAAATACTCTTTTCATTTACTTATTTTTTATAATAATAATACTTGCTACATACATTTATTATTCTAATGATATATACGATTCTTTAACTGTAGTTAAAAGTTCTAAAGAAAATAAGGTTGATTTAAATATTAAGATACCTGATAAAATAACAATTTCAAACCCATATTTAGGTACTGCCGTAATTTCAAATAAATCTGAACTTAATGAATTACTACATTATTTCAATAAGATATGCGTAACTAATTCAAATAATGAAAATACGCTTCCTTTAAAAAATACATTATTTATCTCAGGTGAAATTTTTTATTTAAATGGTGATTCAACACCTTTTGAAATATCAAACGCATTAAAATTAAATGGAGAAAGTTTCTCAAACAACTCTTATTTAATAAATATGCTAAGAAATGATTTGAAAGATGCATTCTATACAGTTAGCAACTTTGAGTCTATATTATCAAGTCCTGATAACTTAATCACCTACAAAGAAGATGGTGTTGTTAAAAATCTTTCAAATGATTCTAAGGAATTTTTGTTAGAAGATTTTAAAACTTTAAGAATTATGAATGATAATAAGGATTTCTTAAAAACTGATTTAAGCGAACTTCCAAAGTACCATTTAACTCTATATAGATATGCTAAAGAAGGAGATGTATCTAATAATACTTTTTATATAGATGTTTATAAAGACTACGTAATTATACAATATCTAGGTGATGAAAATGGTAAAACTATTTATTTAAAGGGGAATTTAAATGAAGAAATTTTTAAATAAAAAAATTACCTTACTATTCATAATTATTATTATTATTTTACTAGCACATTTACATATTTTAAAAAAGGAAAAAGCCCTAAGCACTTCAAATATGAACCACATAGTTGTTTATGGTTCTTTAAGAGAAGAGGAAGGAAAATACCTTCTTGAGAAATTTAAAAGTGAGTATGATTGTACTTATGAATATATAAAGCTTCCAACAGAAGAAGCAGTACAAAGAATATTAGATACAAAGGATAATCCTCAAGGAGATATTTTTATAGGTGGAAGCTGTGATGCTTATGAAATTCTTAAGAAAAATAATGCCTTAGGAGATTATAACTCACCATCAGCTAATAATATTCCTACGAAATATAAAGATTTAAATGGATATTGGACTGGCTTTCAAATAACTCCTCTTGCAATAGGTATAAATGAATCACTATGGAAAAAAACTTTTGGAGATTCTGTTCCTTATCCTAATAAAATTGAGGACTTACTGAATCCAGAATTTAAAAATAAAATAATACTTCCTAACCCTCAAACTTCTGGTACCGGATACACCTTAATGGCATCACTTTATCAAGAACTGGGGAAAGAGAAATTTGAAGATTTCATAAAAAAACTTAATAATAATGTTGCCTCTTCAACTATAAGTGGATTTAATTCAATTCAAAGAGTTGCCTCTGGAGAGTACTTATTAACTGTTAATTTTCTAAGCGATCAACTTATAGCGGATAAATCTTCAGATAATATTATTAGCATAGTTCCAGAAAATGCGGGATGGAATGTGGATTCTATAGCCTTAATAAAGAATTCTAAACATAAAAAAATAGCAAAAAAATTTATAGATTTTGTATTATCAAATGAAACCTCAAAAAATCTTTCTAAATTTTCTAAGGCTATTTCAACTAAAAACTTTGACACAAATCAATTTAAAATATATGATAAATATAACTTCTACCTAGCGGCTGAAGATAGAAATGAAATTATGAAAATACTTTATACCAATAAAAATTAATTAAAATCTCTTAAATGTTACATTTGTGAAACATTTAAGAGATTTTCTTGTTTAATTCTTATCTTATTATTAATAAGTAAACTGTTTCTTGAAAACATTAACACAAATAGTAGGAGGATTATAGAATGTTTGGATTTTTTAGCCCAGCTCCAGCAATACCTAGACTTCCAAAAGATAAAATACCATCAGCATACAAAGCTTATCGTATTCGTATGTTTCTTATGATATTTATTGGATATACAGGTTACTACTTAGTTAGAAAAAACTTTGCTGTAGCATCACCATATTTAATTAATAACTATGGATTTTCAAAAACACAAATAGGACTTATAAGTATGGGACTTGCTGTATCTTATGGTTTAAGCAAGTTCGTTTTAGGTAATTTATCAGACAAATCAAATGTCAAAAAATTTATATGTTTCGGACTTATTGCATCATCTGTAATGAGTGTTTTAATGGGATTCGCTCGTACAGTTCCAATATTCTTAATACTTATGATACTTAACGGATTATTCCAAGGTATGGGAGCTCCACCATGTTCAATAGTATTAGGTAAATGGTTCTCTCAAAAAGAAAGAGGACTTAAAATGGGAATATGGAATACTTCCCATAATATAGGTGGGGGCTTAATAGCACCTATTGCAACTTTATGTTTATTAGTATTTGGACAAAATCATTTCCAATCAATATTTTTTGTTCCAGCAATAATATGTACAGTAATAGCTTTATTCTGTTACGTAATTGGAGCTGATACTCCAGCATCTGTTGGTTTACCTCCAATTGATGAATATAGAAATGATTATTCAGAAGTTAAAGACGATGTTAACCCAACAAATTTATCTTCAAAAGAAATAATGGTTAAATATGTTCTTAAAAATAAATATGTTTGGTACTTAGCAATGGCTAATATCTTTGTTTATTTAATAAGACAAGGTGTTGTCAACTGGATTCCTATATACTTACAAGAATCAAAAGGATTCTCAGCAGCTAATGCTAACTGGGCAATGTTCTTATTTGAATATGCTGCAATACCAGCATCAATATTACTTGGATGGCTTTCAGACGTTATTTTTAAAGGAAGACGTGCTCCACTTAGTATTCTATGTATGATAGGTGTTATATTTGCTACAGTAGCTTATTGGCAAACAAGTAGTACTTTAGTAACAATGATTGCTGTTGCATTCATAGGTTGCTTCATATATGGACCTCAATTATTAATAGGAATGAACTTAATCGATGTTGTACCTAACTTCGCTGTTGGATCTGCTACTGGTTTCTCAGGGCTTTGCGGATACCTTCTTGGTGAGTTCATGGCTGACTTCGTTTTAGGTATGATAGCTGATAACTTTGGATGGAACGGTGCATTCATATTTATCATAATAGGTGCATTCATAGCATTAATTCTTTTATCTTTAACTTTAAAAATAAAAACAAATGTAAAAGAAGAAAAAAAAGTAGCTTAATAATTAATTAGATATAAATAAATATATACATATATAAATCAAATAAAGGAAACTAGAAGGCTCCCCCCTTCCAGTTTCCTTTTTAAGTGAATCTATACTCTTAATTCTTTAAAATTAGCTTTTATACCATTTCCCCATCCCTCAGCAGTTTCAATATTAGACAGTGGATAGTATTTGCCTTTAACTAATATATAAATATTATTATCTACAGAATTTTTATCTTTGAAAAATTTAACGCCTTTTGGTATTCCATTTGAACTATTATTGGCAATAGGTTCAAATAATTTAGGTATCTTTTTCTTAACAACACCAACAAACTCCAAATTATTTATTTTTTCTTCATTATCCTCTGGTGAGTCAAGATTTAAAACATATAAAGTATCATTATATTTTAAATAAGTCCATCCATAGGATTTATTATATTTAGAATATTTGATTCCAACTAACCCAATAACTAAAACTAAAACTAAAATTAAAATAAACGAAGCAATAATTTTTTTAAGCACAACCATTCCCCCTTATTTATAACTCATTTTAAATTCAAAAAATTCAAATTAGTTATAATGTAATCTCTATAACTGATTGCTTTTATACAAATAGCTTAAAGTACTTACTGGATTTCCAACTAGTAGTTTAGCTCCATCACTATATCCTTCTTCTCTTCCCTCTAATTCCTTAATTAATATTTTTCTTAAGTAATCTATCCTCTCCTTATATTCCTTGTAATTTATAAGATTAGTAAGCTCATTAGGATCATTCTCTAAATCAAAATACTGTTCCTCACCTCTTTGAGAAAACCATAAAAATTTATCTTTCTTTGTTACAATATAATGGTTAGAGTCATCACCAAAGGAATGCTCTCCATGAATATATTCTCTCCATGTCTTGCCTTCCCCCTGAACTAAATCTTTTAGACTTAAACCTTCTACTGAGTCTGGTATCTCAATATCCGCAAAATCTAATAGAGTTGGCATAATGTCTCTTAACTCTAGAACTTCGTCAAATACTTTTCCCTTTTCTCCCTTTAATAAGTTTCCTGGATCATAGATGAAAAATGGAACTCTAGCGCTTCCCTCATAAGGAATAGCCTTTCTAAACCAATTATGATCTCCCATCATATCACCATGATCTGAAACAAATAAGAATATCGTATTATTTAACTCCCTGTATTCTGATAAAGCTATTAAAAATCTTCCTATTTGATGATCAATATGAGTTATTGATCCATAATAAGCAGCTTTAGCTCTTTTTAATGCTTTTTTATTTACTATTCCTTTTATACAATTTATATCTTTTCCTCTATTATCCTCATCAGTTCCAATTGCCCAATCTCCCATTAAAGGTTCGGGTAAATTTTCATCCTTATACATATCGAAATAGACCTTTGGTGGATCTAATGGTGAATGCGGTCTAACAAATGACATTTTTAAAAAGAATGGTTTACTTGGGTCCCTTCTTCTCAAGAAGTCTATGGATTCATTAACTACCCAATTAGTTGGATGTAAATTTTCCTCATATCCCCATGGTCTAGCTACCCATGAATTACAATCAAGACCTATATCTATTAAATCTGCATTATGTCCTTGTCTTTCTCTAAACCATTTTAAATAATCATCACATTGCTCTATTTGAGTAGCTGCCTTTCCCTCCTTATTTCTAGCAAAGTGTAAATAGCCATCATGTAACATAATATTATGAAATCCACAAAGATTTCTTTCTGGATAAACATGCATCTTTCCAATACATTGAGTATGATAACCAGCCTTTGAAAATTCTGAAGCTATGGTATTTTCATAATTCCATGCAACTCCATCTTGATATCCTACTCTTCCATGTGATTTCTGGCTCATACCTGTTAGCACAGCAGCTCTGGCTGCAATACAACTTGGAACCGCTGTGTATGCATTTTCAAAGTTATATCCTTGAGTAGCCATCATATCTAGATTAGGAGTTTCTATAAACTCATTACCATTAACCCCAAGGCAATCTCCTCTCATCTGATCAACCATCATTAAAACAACATTTGGTCTCATCTTCAATTCCCCCATTTCCCTTTTCATTATACCTATTTAAATATATTATAACCTTTTCATTAACTTATGTAGATTGGCTATTTTTACAGTTTTATTAAATATTTTTAACTCTTTTACTCAAACGAAAAAAAGGCTGTGCCAAAATAATTCTCCAATAAGACTTTTAAATAGTATAAACTTTATAAGCCTTACATTTTAGTTTTGATACAACCTCTTATTTTTAGAATAATGACTCTGTTATTATTTGTTTTCTTCTATTAATCTTTTTATTTCTAACCTACAGGCAAAACAACCATAGACATTAGCCCCTGTCTCCTTTTTAACTTTTTCATAAGTGTCTGCTCCATTTTTTATGGCTTCTATTATTGTTCTCTCAGATACTTTTTTACATCTACATACAATTTTATCATTATCTATATTACTCAAATTAAACATCTCCTTGACTTTAAAAATCTATTTTTAGCTTACCACATAAATTTCCCTTATTAAAATAAATTAGTAATACTAAAAGGCTGTGTTTTAAAATAGTGTTGATTATCAGCTAGTTCTTAAAGGCTAGCTAATAATCAATATTCACCTTAAACAAAGCCTAACAAAAAAGCTATGCAAATATTTTAACCTTTGCATAGCTTTTTATAAATTTATTTAAATATGTGTCTTATATATTCCTTGGGGTTATATAAGAGTATTCTAGGTCCTGAAAACTTCATTACCTCTTTAACCTTTTCTCTCATATCTTTCTTGTAACAATGAATAGGACACTTTTTACAAGAACTTTTTTCATTTCCAAACTTACAATAACTTAACCTTTTATGAGCATATTCCTCTAACTCTCTACATTCAGCACACAGTTCTCCATTTTGACTACCATGTTTTTTCTTACAATAAAGTTTTATCATCAATGTTATTATCTCTTTTTCTTTATCTATTCTGTTCAAAAACTTCACCCACTTTTACTGTTTTAATTCTAAATATAAAATAATAGAATTTAAAGATCATTAGTACTACTATAAATATTTTTAAATGAATACTATTTGATAATATTAGTGGAAATAAAAGCATTATGTCAGCCATAAGTAATATACTTACCTTTGTTTTTAAAGTCATAGCTCTATTTTTTTCAAAGCTTTCTAAGTGCTTTTTGTATATACTTGTTCCCTTAAACCATCTATCAAATTTATCTGACCCTTTAACAAAACAAAAGGCTGTTAATAATAAAAATGGTGTAGTAGGTAATATTGGTAGTATTATTCCTACTATCCCTAATCCTAATGAAAGAAACCCTAAAACCACATAAAATATTCTAAGCAAGCTCATGTTTCACCTCTTCACATTGAATTAAATTACCCTTGTTAATTCTAAATACTTTTTCACATACCCTAGTTGTAGACTTTCTGTGAGTTATAAGGATAAGAGTTTTATTTTTTAAGTGTGTTCTTATAGACTTAAGGATTATTCCCTCATTTAAAGTATCTAAATTACTTGTAGGCTCATCTAAAATTACAATTTCACTTTCTCTTAGGAAAACTCTAGCTAGTCCAATTCTTTGTTTTTCTCCTGAAGATAAGTTGCCACCTAATTCTCCTACCTTTGTTTTATATCCATCCTCTAAAGTCTCTATAAACTCATGTATTCCTGCTTTCTTAGCTGCTTCTTTTACCTCATCTAAAGTTGCATTTAGCTTTCCTATTTTGATATTGTCCTCAATACTCATATTAAATAGGCTTGTTTCTTGACCCATTAAGGACATTTTCTTTCTTAACTCTTTTGTCTGAATATCTTTTACATTTTTGCTTCCTAGGTTAATTTCTCCTTTTGTAACATCCCAAAATCTCATAAGTAATTTTACAAAGGTACTCTTTCCAGTTCCACTTTCTCCAATTACAGCAATTTTGTCTCCTAAGTTTATATCTATATTTATATCTTTTAATACATTTTCTTTTCCCATGTATGCAAAAGAAACATTCTTATAGCATATTTTGTTTTTAACTTTCATACCTTCACCTAAAACTTCTTCTACAGAAGGCTTTTCGTCTAATATGTTAAAAATTCTTTGAGCTGATGCAAAAGTTAAAAGAAGATTGTTAGATAAATTACTTAAAGCAACCACAGGACCAAAGGAAGATGCTATTAAGGTAACCATAATTATTAATTGACCTATTGTCATAGTTCCTTTTAAAACCTCTAAGTAAGAAACATATAAAGCTATAAGTATCGTTAACATTATGATTAAATCACTAAAAGCTCTTATTATTCCTTCATGCTTTTTTATAACCTTTTGCTTTTCATTTAATCCTTCAGATAATTTTTTTATGTTATCTCTTCTTTCAGTACCATTATTAAAAATTAAAACTTCTTTAATACCTCTAAGAGAATCTAGAATATAAGAATTTGTTTTTCCAAATGCTTCTCTATATTGAACACCAGCTTCTTTTCCAAAGCTACTACTAATATAAGGAACGCCAAAACCTATTAATATATAACCAATTATTCCAACTATCCCTACCTTTACGTTTATACTTAATAATATTAATCCCATTATAGAGTTAGTTATAATTGCTATACTTATTGGCGCTATAGTATGTGCATAAAATACTTCTAAAAGTTCAATGTCAGAAGTTATCATTGAGATTAGATTTCCCTTCTCCATACTTTCCAGCTTAGCTGGTGCCAGTTTTCTAAGGGCAGAAAATACTTTATCTCTTAATATAACCAATATTTTAAAGGCTATATAATGACCACTTAGCTGTTCTCCATATCTTAAAGGTCCTCTTAATATTCCAAGTACTATCATTAAAATAAGAGCTGTTTTAAATGAAAAACTTATAGTACTATCTATTAAGCTTGATATTGCTACACTCCCAAAGACAGTTATTCCTATAGCTGCTAAAAATCCTAAAACTCCCATAAATACTGTTATGAACATTACAGGAGCAAGAGGTTTAAGCTCTACTATAAGCCTTTTCATTATTGAAAAACCTGATTTTCTCATTTATATAACACCTCCTATTTCTAATTCATTTTGATAATTTACCATGCCATAATATTTATTTCTTCTTTCCATAAGATCTTTATGGCTTCCTTCTTCAACTAAACTTCCCTTATCTAACATATAGATTCTATCTGCATTTTTAACGTTAGCTAATCTATGAGATATAACTATTACTGTTTTCTCTTTTGCTATTTCATTTATAGATTTCCAAATCATATTTTCACTTTCAACATCAATATTTGAAGTTGCTTCATCAAATATTATTACTTCTCTATTAGCTAATATAGTTCTAGCTAAAGCAAGTCTTTGCTTTTGTCCTCCTGAAAGCTTTGATCCACCTTCACCAACTTCTAAATCTAATTTTTCCTTTTTAGAATTTACAAAGTCTAAAAGATTGGCTTTTTCTAAGGCATAATTTATTTCCTCTAAAGTTGCATCATTCTTAGCTATTAATAAGTTATCCTTTATTGTTCCATTAAATATATAACTATTAGTTGATATTATTGATACTCTATTATAAAGACCAGCAAAATCTATATTATTTATATCAGCTCCATTTAAAGTTATTTTTCCTTTTGATGCCTTATAGTTATTTAAGATTAGTGAAGCTATAGTACTTTTTCCACTTCCACTTTCACCAATTATTGCTACATATTCCCCTTTGCTTATTGATAAGGATATATCCTTTAAAACCTCTCTTTTGCCATCATAAGAAAAACTTACACTCTCAAGAGATATATTTGATATTTCATTAAGGTTATTATTTGATGAAATCTTGCTTTCATCAGCTTCTAAAACCCTAAAAATTCTATCTGCAGCCGCTATTCCATTCATAGCAATATGGAAATATGATCCTAATAATCTAAGAGGTATGAAAAACTCTGCTGATATTAATAAAATTACTATCATTCCTCCAAGGCTTACTGTTCCAGCTCTAAATTGTAATAAAGCTACTATACTTCCAAGAGCGGCTCCCCCAAAAGCTATTAAATCCATAACATTAATTGAGTTTAACTGCATACTTAAAACTTTCATTGTTATTTTTCTAAAGCTTTCAGCTTCTTCATTCATAAGTTCATGTCTTTCATTATCAACATCAAAAACCTTTAATGTTGTAAGCCCTTGAAGATTTTCTAAAAATGTATTTCCTAAATCTGAATACTGTCCCCAATAATCCTTTAATATTTTCTTTGCTATTTTCATTATTAATATTATTGAGATTGGTATTAACGGTAAGCAAAGTATAAATACTAAAGCTGCCTTAAATGAAATAAATGCTAAAGCACAAAATAAAGTCAAAGGAGCTAAAATAGAATATATTAACTGAGGTAAGTATTTACTAAAATAAACCTCTAGAGCCTCTACCCCTTCAACAGCCATTTGAACAATTGATGATGTAGAATCTACCTTATCATATCTCATTCCAAGCTTTAAAAGCTTCTCATATATCTTATCTCTAAGAGTAACCTTAACCATCTCCGAAGATTTATATGAGAAGTGTCCACTTAATAAGTTCACACAAAATCTTATTCCTAAAAGTCCAATTAAAATTAATATTTTTTTATTTAAATTTTCAATATTTCCTAAGCTAAAAAATTCCTGAATACTAAATCCAATAACTATTATTGTCATCAGATTACAAATTACAGAAATCCAATTCATTAAAACAGTTAAACCTATGTATTTCTTAGATTCCTTACACAAGTTTAAAAGTCTCTTGTCTATCATCATAATTCTTACACCATCTTTCTAAAGTTTATAAATTCACCTAACAAATAGTTTTTGGTATAAAATAAACCTCTCCAGTTTCATTACATTTGTTAATAACACCATGAACCTTATAAACTTCTTTTAATAAATTTTCATCTATTACATTCTCTGCTTTTCCCTCTTTTACAATTTCTCCATCTTTCATGACAACAATATTATGACTATATTTAATTGCTTGATTTATATCATGTAAAACCATAATCACAGTTAAACCATTCTCCTTATTTAATTTTTTTACAATCTCTAATATCTCTATTTGATGAAAAATATCTAAATAAGTTGTTGGCTCATCTAAAAATAAAATTTTAGGTTTTTGAGCCAAAGCCATTGATATAAATGCTCTTTGCCTTTCTCCTCCTGATAAATTCATAACTCCCTTATGTTTTAATTCATTAAGTCCTGTACACTCTAAAGCCCATTGAATTATATTTTTATCTTCATTATTACTACTCTTAAAATATCCTTTGTGAGGATATCTGCCATAAGCAACAAGCTCCTCAACCTTTATATCTTTAGGCACACTATTTTGTTGATGAACAGTGGCTAATACCTTTGCTATATCCTTATATTTAAGATTGTTCATATTTAAATTGTCTAAATAAACATACCCTGTTTTACTTTTATTTAAAGCACATAATAAACTTAACAAAGTTGACTTTCCACTTCCATTCGGCCCAATAATAGTGGTTATCTCTCCCTCTTTTATATATATATTTAAATCATTAATGATATTTTTTTCTCCCCTGTAATTGAATGATAATTTCTCTCCTCTAATCATCTACATATCACTCCTTCTTAGTAGGTATAAGAAGAATGGTGCTCCAATAACTGCCATAATTATTCCTGCAGGTATTTCATATGGTTTTACTAACATTCTTCCTATTGTATCTGCAAGTAAGACTAATGCTCCTCCAACAAATATTGAAAAAGGAATCAAGTATCTATGATCAGAGCCAATTAATATTCTACAAATATGTGGTACAACTAATCCAACAAAGGAAATAATACCAACAATGGCTGTTGACACACTTCCTAAAAATACAGCTACCACTGTTATTAAAATCATTTGTAAATCTGAATTAAACCCTAAACTTTTTGCATTTTTATTTCCTAAAACTATAACATTACATGACTTAGCTAAAACCAATGCAAATCCCATTCCTATTATTGAATAAACAAATAAAATTTTAACCTCATCCCATGAAGTGGCAGCTAAACTTCCACTTATCCAAGATTGTATATTTCCTGCACTAGGCCCACTCCCTATGGTTAATATTTGTGATAATCCTACTAAAAGGGCATTTATAGCAGCCCCTGCAAGTACAATTCTCATAGTATCTAACTCTTTTTTATAAGCCATTAAATACACAACTATGCATGAAACAAGTCCTCCAAAGAAACCTACTATTGGTCTTATTGCTCCTGAAGTTGGCATAAATATTATAAATACTAAAGATACTAAGCATGCTCCAGAAGATATTCCTGTTACTTGAGGATCTGCTAACGGATTTCTTATTACTGCTTGAAGCAATACCCCTGCTAAGGCAAGATTTCCTCCAACTAAAGCTGCTATAATTACTCTAGGCATCCTTAAATCTTTTATTATTCCTATATTTCCTTGAGTTTCTCCACTTAAAAGACCTGTTATTAATTCACTAAAACTTATATCAATACTTCCCAACTTTAAAGAAATAAGCATTAACCCGAAAACTATTATTATTGCTAATCCTATATATAAGCTTTTTAACTTATTATTTTTCACCATATATTATTTCACCTAACTTATCTAAAGCTTCTATTACCTTTAGGTTTGCACTCATACCAAAGTATCCATTTTCTAAGTAATAGACCTTTCCTTCTTTAACAGCTTCAATTCTGCTCCATGCTGGATCTGAAGCAAATTTTTCCTCAGCCATTTTCTTAGCTTGTTCAGGCATTCCATGAGTCATAACCAATACCATATCTGGATTTAACTTTACTATTTCCTCATTGCTATATGAAACAAATGGCCCTTTATCATCTTTAACTATATTATTTCCGCCAACCTTCTCAACTAAGTTTCCTATATACGATGAAGGAGTAGCAATCATCATACTTCCTGGTGCTGCAAATACTAATAAAACATCCTTTTTTTCTTCTTTAGATAAATTTGAAAACTCATCTTCCTTAACTTTAAGCTCATTTAATATTTCATTTGCTTTTTCTGTTTTATTGAATCTTTCACCTAAAGTTGATATACTTGTTTTTAATCCTTCTAATGTAGTTAAATCTATAAATTCACTAGGTATATTGTTATCAGTAAATAGTTTTTTATAATCTTCTCCTAAGGTATCTACAGATACTACAACATCTGGATTTAAAGATTTTATTATTTCTAAATCTGGATTCATTGGATTACCAACTTGCACAGCTCCCTTAGTATTTTCAGGTAACTCATAGGAACTAGTTGGAACTCCACTAATCTTTACTCCTAATTCATCTAATATTTCTGTTACCGCAACGGAAGTGGCTACAACAACCTCTTCTCCATTTTCTTTATTTAAACTTGTTTTTAATTCTTCAGAATTATTTGAACACCCAATAATTCCAAATCCTAAAAAACATACTAACCCTAAAGCTATCCCCTTTTTTAAAAACACTATTTTCCCTCCACTAATCTATTAATTTTCCCTTAACTATGTATCTATCTTTTCCTCTATTTGTACATGTAACTATAGTTATCACTTTTTCATTTAGATCCTGATTTAAAACATCAATATCACTAGGAGAAGTAATAAAAATATCATTAACCTCATACTGAAATACATTAGTTAAAGTTGTAATCTTTATTTTGTCTCCATTTTTAAGCTTGTCTATATTTCTAAAAACCTCATTGTTTATTGTATTTCTGTGTCCTGCAATGCTGAAGTTTCCTTCTTCCCCTGGCATAGCAGTGTTTTCAAAATGACCTATGTTGTTTTCTAAAACATCTAAAGTACTACCTTCAGCAATAACTGTATGCACATCTATTTTTTCTATATCTATTAAGGCCATTCCCTCTCCATTTTTTATTTCTTCTAAAGCATTTTTTTTCTCTTCTTCTGAATAATTAAACTTTACCTCAAAGTCTTTTAAAGTTTTTTTCTCAACATTGCTTCTATAAAATTTTCCTATAAGAACAGTAGAAACTAGAACTAGTCCTAAAACAAATAACCCTTTAGCTAGTTTATTTCTCATATTACTTCTTCCTTTTAGCTATGACTAAGCCAGCTACTACAGCGACTACTACTATTCCGCCTCCAATATAAATCCCAATATTTTTATTTTTTTCTACACTTGTTGCTGTACTTATAGTTTTTTCATCTTTATTGGTCTTATCAGAAGCATTTTCATTACTACTTTCATTGTTTTCTACTTTAGGCGCTTCTAATTTTTCAACAAGAGTTAAGGTATCAAACTTTGGAATCACCTTAAACTGAACATCTCTTTCCATAGGTCCTACATATATTTTTGCTTCTAGCTCTGAATCTTTATTAGGCACCTTAACTTTAAGCTTTATAGTTCCATTCTCTTTGTTTTCCTCAACAACTTCAGCATTCCCCTCATTACCATCTACTAAAACTCTGAAGTTTTCCATATATTCTGTTCCTGAAAAACCTATGGTATATTCCGTTTCATCCCCTAAAATTTTAAGTTGCATACTCTCATTCAAATAACTTCTGGCCATTGACATTCCTATACCTGAATCATGGTAAACATCATTTTTAACCTCATAAATTCCATTTTCTAATTCTCCATTTGCTAAAACATTACTATTTCCCCAACCTCCTGTTAAAGAAATAATCACTGTTAGCATTCCTAATAAAACAGATTTTAAAAGCCTCATCTAATTTCTCCTCCATTCGCTTAAAAATAGTTTGAGAGGAGATCCTCTCAAACTAAACTTCCCTTATTCTTCTCTTTTTTTAATAAACATAGAAGCTCCCATCATTGCCATTCCTAATAATGCAACTGAGTTTCCCCCTACTACTGAACCAGTTTGTGGTAATGTTGATACAGTAAAGTCTTTTACAAACTTCTTAGTATCTTTTAAAAGTTCAACTTTAAAATCAACGTTTCTACCCATTGGTATTACATATAAACTCACTCTAATATCTGCATCTAAATTAGGTATTTCAAATCTTAACTTAATTGAATCTCCATTTTTAGATACAACTTTATAATTGGCATCTTTACCATTAACAGTTATCTTATGATCTTTCATAAACTCTTGGCCTGTGAATGTTAATGTTAAGTAGTTCTTTCCATCAATTTCTTCTAAGTCAGATATCTTATTTAAATATTTTCTTGCCATATCAACTCCAGTTTGACTTTCATGAACAACTTTATTTTCTATTGTGTATAATTTACCCTTCTTAACTTTATTTTCTGTAACTGTAATACTATTTTCTTTGTTAGTTGAGTTTGCATTGTTAGAAGAGCTTGTGCTATCATTTTCCAATTTATTCTCTTCTTCTATAGCAGGTTTATCTTCCCCACTAACTAACTCTAAAGTTCCTTTATTAAGTATTGTTTTAAAACTTACATCTCTACCCATTATGCTTACAAAGGCTGTAACAATTATGTCTGCATCAAGATTTGGTATTTCAAAAGTCATTGTTCTATCACCCTCATTTGGTGTTGCTACCACATCTTTACCATTCACAGTTATTCTAAAATCCTTAAAGAATCCAAACTGTTCTTCATTAAACTTTAATGTAAGAATCTTTTTATCGTCTTTCACCTCTAATTTACTATTCTTAGATAGGGCCTTTCTTGCCATATCATTTCCTATCTCTTGATTTCCATCTCCAATATATGAAACATCATTTTTTATATTGTAGATACCATTCTTTAATTGATTTGCATCTACTATGCCACCTGTATTTTCTTCACTTCCATTTTCTTTATCTTCATTTACATTTCCATTGTTTCCTGAGCCACCCTGATTTTCACTATTCTCATTTCCACCAGGAATATTTTCATTTTCTCCAGCACCAGGTTTGTTATTTTCTTCTGAATTATCATCTAACTTCTTAGCTGTATCATAATTTAAAATAGTTTTGAAACTAACTTCTTTTTCCATCATGCTGACTAATGTAGATACAATAATATCTGAATTTAAATCAGGTATATTAAATTTTATTGTTCTATCTTCTTTATTTGTCTCTGTCTCTACTTTTTCTCCATTAACAGTTACATTAAAGTTTTTTAGAAAATCATATAAATTGCTATTAAAAGTTAATGTAACTGTATTTTTTCCCTTTGATATATCAATTCTTGAATCTTCTGATAGCACTTTTCTAGCCATAGAATTTCCTGTATCTACATTTCCTTGTCCAACATATTGAACTGTATTTTTAAGAGTATAACTACCATCTTCTAAGATTGCTTTTTTATTTACTGTAACTTTCACTGTTTTTTCATCAAATTGACCAGCTGAATCTGTAACTCTATATGTTATAGGATATACCCCTGGAATTTCTGCTTTTCCATCTTTTATAAATGATGTATCTCCACTTATTTCAACTTTTAGATTTGAATCTTCCTTATCTATTCCAATAACTCCAGATAATAAATCAATAGCATCTCCTTGAGTAACATTAATATCCTTAGCATTATTTATAGTAGGTGCCTCATCTAATAAGCTAACAGTATTCATATCATTAACTAGGAACAGTTCAACCTTTCTCCCCATTATTGTTATAAACACCCCTATTTTTACCTTAGTATCAGGTGATGGTACTTCAAATGTTATTGATTTATCATCTTTATTTTCTTCTAATTTTAAATTTTCTCCCCCAGCACTAACTTCAATGTTATTCATAAAACCATATAAATTGCTATTGAAATACACAGTCATTAGTGTTTTCCCATTTTCAATTTTAAATTTTGTTTTATCTTTCACAGCATTTCTTGCCATATTTTCACCAGTTGAATTTCCTTCTTCAACATATGAAGTTATGTTATTAGCTTCGTATATTCCATCTCTAAGTCCTTCTGACTGAACAATTGCAGTATTATTTCTATCATTCATATTTGTAGCTGCATACACTGTATCCGCTCCTGCACCAACTAACATAGATGTTACAAGTGCATATCCTAAAATTTTGTTAATTTTCTTTCTACCCAAAGTTAATCCCCCTTTTGATCTTCTTTTTCTATTGAAAATGATTATCATTAATGTTAATATACTTATATTATCATAGATTTTTATAATTGTTTTTCTCTATATTAGGATTTTTTTTAATATATTAATTTTAAAAAGGAGGATTTTTTGTGATTTTTATAAAATCAGCTCTTGTAGATTTTTATAATTGCTGTGAAGTGCCAATAAGAGTGGTAGATAATAATATGAATATTATTTCTGAAGTGGGCTACTCATCTTTTTATGATTATATATTTAATGATCTAAATTTAAATAGTAAATTTGATCGTTCCTATTTAAAACATAATCATAATGACTCCTTACTTATTACATTTGAGAATAATATATCTTTTTACTCATTATTTAATCATAAATTAATCGATAAAAACTTAATCTTTATAATAGGACCTTTATATCTAAAAGAAGACTTAAAAAATTCTAATGACGATTTAGAACTCTATAAAATACCTTTGAAGACTAAAAATTGTCTTAAGTACTATAATTCCTTGTTAAAAATAATCTTAGAGGAAAAACTTAAGGCTAACTCCTCAGTTTCATATTCTCCTTATGTGTGTAGAGCTATAGATTTTATAGAAAAAAACTATTCAAAAGATTTTAATATAGATTCTCTTTGCTCAGAATTCAAAATAAATAAGGGATACTTCTGTAGTATATTTAAAAATGAAACTGGTCAAACATTTATAAATTTTTTAAATAATTATAGAATTGAAAAAAGTAAAGAATTACTTAAAAACTTTGATTTATCACTTTTAGATATTGCACATAAGGTAGGATTCAGTAACCAAAGCTACTATTGTACCGTATTTAAAAAATTTACTAATCAAACCCCTTTAAAATATAGAGATTCATTATATAAAAAAGGTTTGTAAACTCTTACCCAAGTTTACAAACCTTTTTAATCTCAATATGACATTTTAAAATATTTATATATAATGCACTTTTAAATTAATATGCAATAATTTATTAGTCATAACTTCTGTATTAATTTTTTATTTTCACCAATAGAAGTTATTCCTTTATTAGCTCCACAGTTTCCTTAGCTATCATTAATTCCTCATTAGTTGGAACAACATAGGCTTTAATTTTTGAATCAATAGTTGATATTTCTGCAAGCTTTCCTCTAACTTTATTTTTTTCTCTATCTACAGCTAGTCCTAAAAATTCTAAGTTTTTCAAACATTCTTCTCTAGTTTCTGGAGAATTTTCACCTACACCAGCAGTAAATACTATTACATCTACTCCACCCATATTTACTATAAATGAACCTATTTCAGCTCTTATTCTATAGTGGAATATATCTAGTGCTAATTGTGCTCTCTTATCTCCTTCTAAAGCTGCATTTTCTATATCTCTAAAATCTGAACTAACGCCTGAAATTCCTAGAACTCCTGATTTTTTATTTAGAGATTCAGAAACTTCTTCTATTATATATCCACACTCTTCGATTAAAAATGGGATTATTGATGGATCTATGTTCCCTGATCTAGTACCCATTGGAATCCCTGCAAGTGGAGTAAATCCCATAGTTGTATCTATACATTGTCCACCTTTAATTGCTGATATACTAGCTCCATTTCCTAGGTGACAGCTGATTATTTTTAAATCTTTTATATCTTTTCCCATTGCTTCTGAAACTTTATTAGCTACATATTTATGTGAAGTTCCATGGAATCCATATTTTCTAATTTTATGTTTTTTATATAAATTGTAATCTATAGCATAGATATATGCTTTTTCTGGTAATGTTCCATGAAAGGCTGTATCAAATACAACTACCATTTTTTTATTTGGCATAAGACTTTGACATGCTCTTATTCCAATTATATTTGCTGGATTATGTAGTGGTGCTAGTTTGCTACATTCATTTAAATACTCTATAACATCTTCATCTACAATTACTGAAGAAGAATATTTTTCTCCACCATGAACCACTCTATGACCTACTGCCATAATTTCATCAACAGACTTAATAACTCCGACCTTTGAATCTGTTAAAGTACTTAGTACTATATCTATAGCATCTTTATGATCTTTTATTTCTTTTTCTACTATATATTTTTCGCCCATTTCATTTTTTTGAACTAACCTAGCTTGGTCAAGTCCTATTCTTTCAACTATACCGCTTATGATATCCTTTTCATTGACCATATCAATTAATTTATATTTTAATGATGAACTTCCGCAATTTATTATAAGTATTTTCATTTATATCATTCTCCTAACCTCAATTTAATTAATCTAAAACGTTTAAATACCAATCTTACAATAAATTTTATATTCTAATTAAATTGATTTCAACCGTAAACAAAAAAAATTTACAAAAATATTTTAAAAAATCTTTTTGTTACCAACTTACCAAAATATTTTTTACTTAACCACTAAAACTAACTTGAAAATACTTTTATAATAAGTGGTTTCCATTAACATTAAAATATTGTTAGAAATTATAAATTTCCAACAATATTAAACTGTGTATTAGTAAATAATATAAAATTATATATTTATTATTAACAATAAATTTTATCTTTTAACTTCTTTCTATTTTAACTTTACTTCCACCTATTCCTGCTTCTGCTGGTGTTAGTATTAACTTAACTGGGACTCTATTTTTTATGGATTCAACGTGGCTTATTATACCTACAGATAATCTTTCATTATGCAGTCTTTCTAGTGAACTCATAACCACATCTAAAAGATTATCATCTAATGTTCCAAAGCCCTCATCTAAGAAGAATAATTCTAAAGGTGCTGTTCCTTTTAACTGTATTTGTGATGAAAGTGATAATGCTAATGCTAAGGAAGCTAAGAAAGTTTCTCCCCCTGATAGAGTTGAGGAATCTCTTTCTGCTCCTCCATTTTTATAATCTCTTATTATGAATTTTCCATTTTCATCAACCTCTAATCCATAAACGCCATTAGTTATATCCTTAAGCTTTTTAGATGCCTCTATTGATATATACTTTAGCTGATTTGCTGCGATAAACTCTACAAATTTCTTTCCTTTAAATAATTTTTCTAAATCACTTAAAAGTGCTAGCTTATGTTCTTGCTTAGCTTTAATTTCAAGTATATCCTTCTGCTCCTCAAGTTTTTTCTTTATGGATTCCATTTCAGTAGTAAGTCTAACTTTTAATTCTTGTACTTCTTTCAATTCTTTTTCATTCTTATTTTTTTCCTCAAGAACTTTTATCCACTCTTCTTCAGTTAAACTCTTTCCATCTAATTTTTTTATTAATAATTCTATATTTGCTCTTACTTTAATTAAGTTCTTATCGTAGTCTTCAATAAGCACTTTTAACTTTTCTTTTTCATCCTTAGATAAAATACTTTCTTTAACCTCTAATATTGTTTTGAATCCTTCTTCTTCTAAAGATTTATTTACTTTTTTCTCTTCACTTTCTTTTCTTAGATTTAATGAGTTCAACCCTTCTTTGATAACGGCTACCTCTTGGCTCATATCAATAAATGATTTCTCTAACTTTTCTTTTTCTTCACTTAATCTTAAATAAGATTTTTCTATATCCTCAATTTCTAACTGTACACCCTTTAATAAGCCTTTAATATCTATTTTTTCAATAGACATGGAGTCATCAATTAAATCATTTAAAGCTTCTTTAATCATTCTTTCTTTTTCTCTATAAACTTGTACCTTACCATCTAACAAGGATTTTTGCTCTAAATAATCATCTTTTAATTTATCTCTTTTTTCTCTTAATTCATCCTTTAGCTTATTTGATTCATCTAATTGAGTTCTTATATTCTTAATCTCTTTCTCTAATAAACTTTTTTCTTTATCTTTTTTAGATATTAACTCATTTTCTAGCTTAATATCTTCAATTTTAAGTTCATCTTTTATAACATCTAATTCAGAAATTTTTAGCTTTAATTCCTTATCTAATTCTTTTACCTTTGAAGCTAATTCCTTCTCTCTAACTATTTTTTCACATAAAAGAACTTCTGCTTTATTAAAGATATTTTCTAAATTATTTTTTTCTTCTTTTAATTTTTCTAAATCTTTTTCTAAGCTTTCTTTCTTAACCTTAAAATCATCTACTTCTATTTTTAAAGTATTAAACTCTTCTTCTAACTCTTTTAAGGTTTCTTCTTTAAGTTCTCCTATTTCTTTAATGGTGTTATTTAATTCATTAATTTTCTTATTTTCATATTCTAAAGTAGCTTCTATTTTAGAGAATTCCAAAGTAAGTTCTTTTAGTACTTCTTCCTTACTTTCTAATAAGGTTCTTTTTTCATTTGATAACCCTAGATTGATTTTTTCAACATTATTAAGTTCATGATGTGTTGATCCACACACTGGACAACATTCTCCATCTACTAAACTTTCTCTAAGTTTATGAGCTAATTCTTCAATCTCAACCTTATTTATATAATCTCTAAGTTCTTTTACTTCCTTTTCTAATAATGATTTTTGATTTTCAAATTCTTTAAGTTTATCTTCAAAATTATTTTTTATCTTTAAGGACTCTTCTAGAGACTTTTTCATTTCTCTATATTTATTAAGTTTTTCTCTATATTCTCCAAGCCTTATTTGTTTTTCCAAAATATAATTACTATCTCCTGGAGATTCCTTTAAAAGTTTATCTAAATCATCACTTGTCTTATTTAAAACCTCTAGTTTCTCCTTTAAATCATACTCTGCCTTTTTTTTCTCTTCTGTAAGTTCTTTTATATATTTCTTTAATTCATTCTCTTCATTTTTTACTTCTCTAAATTGTTTAGATAAGTTTTCATAAGAATTTAAAATAAATAGTCCACCATTTATTTTATTTTTAACTTCTTCATCAACAAAAAGCTCTTCTTTTCTTTCTTCTTTTGCTTTTAATTCTTGATTTAATCTCTTTTCATTTTCTTCTATATCATTTAATTTAAGATCACACTTATTTCTCTCATCAAAAATTTTCTTACAAGCTTCTTTTAACTTAACTCCATCAGATTTTATTTGAAAAAGAATACCTCTTTCTCTTTCACTCTCTAATAACTTTTCTTTTTTTAATCTTAAATTAGGTAACTTCTCTTCCTTCCTTTTAGATACCTCTTCAAATTTCAAATTGTTTTCTTCTCTTAATTTTGCAAGTTCCTCTAATTTCTTATTTAACTCACTAAATTTTAATTCACCTTTACTTATTTCCTTTAGAATCTCTTCAAAATTATCTATAAATACTATTACCTTCTCAGCTTTATTTGCAACCTCAACTTTTTCTTTGGAAATTTTTATTTCATCACTTCTACTTACTAAATTTTCTTCCTCAATTTTCTTATCATAAAGTTCTTTTTGAGTATTCCAAACTTTTTCTAACTCCTCAAATTCTTTTTTTATCTTATTTAGTAATTCTTCTTTACTTTTAATACTTAAGTTAATCTCATTTATTTCTTCTTCTTTTTCCTTTAAAGCTTCTTCACTAATTCCTTCATATCCTTTTAGTTGTCCTTCTAAGACATTCATCTTATCCTTTTCTTTTCTTATTTCTAAACTAAGCTTGCTAGAAAGATCATCTCCATATTTTCTAAGATTAAATAATCTCTCAAGCATATTTCTTCTTTCTTTTCCCTCTAATTTAAGGAATTCACTAAACTTTCCTTGAGGTAAAACTACAGTTCTCATAAAGTCATCTAGCTTTAATCCTATGATTTCCTCACATTTAGAAGTAACAGCTTTTGCCTTGTCCTCTAAGACTTCTTCCTCTTCACCTGTTATATCTATTATTTTGGAACTTTTATTTCTTATTCCTCCACTTTTATTATCTCTTTTAAACTCTCTATCTACCCTATATCTTTTTATTTCTTTACCTGTTATTTGAAATTCATAACTTACATAAACACTATCACAGTTAGTGTTTATATAATTTGAACTTTTTCTAGAAATATCGCCATATAAAGCAAGGGTTATACCATCTAAAATAGTAGATTTACCACTTCCAGTTGGTCCAAAAATACCAAAAAGCCCTCTCTCTGTTAGCTTTTGAAAATCAACAACCTGCTTATCTATAAAACTGTTTAATCCCTTAACCTGAAGCTTAATTGGTTTCACTCTCTTCATCCCCTTCCTCTTTAACTATATTAAGTAATAGTTCTAATAAATCATTCTGAGGCTTGACCCCTCTTTCTTTTTCATAAAAATCAGTAAATAGTTCCTCAAAAGACTTTTCTGAGAAGTTTATTTCATCTACTTCCTCTTCATCTAATGTTATTTTAGGAATTATCTCAATAATGTCAGACTTAAGCTTCTTCATAATTTTTATTTCGTCTTCTCGTATATATCTATCTGTCTTTATTTCTAAGTAAACCCAACATTCTCTCTCTTTATTCTCCTCACATTTTTCAATAGCTTCATCAATACTATTACATTTCCAAACCTCTATAGGCTTATACACTTTAAACTTTATTTCATCTATTTTAGCATCTTCGCCAGCTTTAACATCCACAACAAAACACTTTTTTTCAAAGCTTATTTCTTTCTTGTTATACTGAAGTGGAGAGCCTGCATATCTTATTTTTTTATCAGTTCCTGGTAAAACCATAGGCTTGTGTATATGTCCTAAAGCCACATACTGAGCTTCCTTTGGAAAACATTCCTTATCAACTATGAAACTTCCACCAAGCTCTATATTCCTCTCTGAACCAGTATTTTCCGCTCCTGTTGCAAAAAGGTGGGATACTACTAAATTTATTGTATCCTCCTTAAAATTTCCCTTAAGAGAGTCAAATAAAGTTCTTATTCTATCACTATAGCTCTTTACTCTTTCCTCAGTTTCATCCATTGCTCCATATAAAACTTCATTTAATCTTTTTTCGCTTGGATATGGAACAGTTAATACTACAGCTTTCTCTCCAGCTATATCAAATTCAATAAAACCTTCCCCAGAACTTAAAATTTTATTATTTCCGTATTCACCAACTTCAACTACACTTTTAGGAGTACCAACCATTATAATTCCATGTTCTCTAGCTAATGGTCCTGCAGCAACTAATCTCTCTGGATTATCATGATTTCCTGATATAACTAAGGTCATTCTTTCTCCATTAGCTGAAATTTTCTTTAAAGTATCATAAAACATTTTTTCTGCTCTAGCAGGTGGATTACTAGAATCATATACATCTCCCGCTATAATAACTAAATCTATATTATTATCTTTTACTATATGGACAAAGTCCTCTAGAAATTGTTCTTGTTCATCCATACGACTTAATCCTTCTAAGTTCTTTCCTAAATGCCAATCAGCAGTGTGAAGTATTCTCATACCGACTCTCTCCTAACACTCTTAATTTTTATATTATTTAATCTTGACTATGTTTTAAATCAGTATTTACCTAAAACAAAGTCTAAACTTAAAAATTTGTTACTATTTTATTTATTATAAATATTATACTAAACCTAATTTACATTTAATAAACTTTTTATAAAAACTTATACTTTAATAATTTAGTATTATCATTTTAATCTTTATATTTTTTATTAAAATCATATCATTTTTGTTAATAACAATTATTTTTAAATAATTGTTAGTATAAATTTCAAAGAAATATATATTTTATTATTAAATTTTATAAAAATTATTATCTTATGAACATAATTCGCAAAACAATATATTTGATACCACTACCCCTAAAGAGTATATTAAAAGCATAAAGAAGGTTGCTATAACCTATTAAGTTTTACCTAATATCTTATAGGAGCCTTTAATAAAATTTACGAGGTGATATTTATGAATTCATTCATGATGGATATAAAAACTAATAGTAACGATTTACATACTGTAGCTGAAAAAACAGGTTTCTTAAAAAGATTATTAGAAGGTAAGGCTTCTACAGAAAGCTATGGTGAATATCTTTATAATCTTTACGAGGTATATAAAGCACTTGAAGCTAATTTAGAAAAAAACAAAGAAAATAAAGTTGTTAAAAACTTTGTAATTCCTGAAATTTATCGTGCTAGCGCAATACATAAAGACATATCATACTTCTTAGGAGAAAGATTAAATACTATTAAACCTATAGCTTCTACAAAAGCTTATGTAGATAAAATAAATGAATTAGGTGAAACTTCTCCTGAACTTTTAGTTGCTCATGCTTACACTAGATATCTTGCTGATTTATTTGGTGGAAGAACAATGTATGGAATCATGAAAACTCTATATAACGTAGATGAAGCAAGATTAAATTATTATAAATATGATAAGCTTAATGATGGCCCAGAAATGAAAAATTTTGTTATGAATTATCATAATACACTTAACAATATTGAATTAGATGATCAAATGAAAGAAAAATTCATAAATGAAGTTGCTAATTCTTATATATATAACATAGCAATTTCTAACGAAATAGATTTTATAAAATTTGGTAATTTAAAAAACTAAACATTTATATAATCAATTATATTCAACAAAACAAATCCTTTAAAATAAGCTAGATTTATCTAGCTTATTTTTTTATAAACAATAAGAGCTATGGTTAAACCATAGCTCTTCCCCTAGTAATGCCATTTCACCGATAATTTTGCCCGTAAAATATCGGTCTTTATGAGGTCTTTTCACTTTGTATACTTCCCTATTTTTTAAATTTATAATCATATTTTCTTTATATTTTATAAGTTTATCATTTACTCTCTACCTAATTCATATATATATCAATATTAAAATTTCTATTCAGATTTTTCCATAAATGCTATTCACTTTTTATGAACAATTATTGTTTTTAGTTGCTATTTATTCAAAGAATATTTATAATATATTTGCTTTGATAAAAAGTAATGATAAATAGGAGGTTTAATGATGAGTTTTAATGCTACTCAAATGTATGAAAAACTTTTGACTTGGATTACAACTAATGGATTTAAATTATTAATTAGTTTAATCTTACTTTACACTGGTTGGAAACTTATTAATAAGGTAATTAAAATTTTAGCTAACATACTTAGACAAAGAAATGTAGATGCTACATTAACATCATTTATGGAGGCTTTTACTGATATATCTCTAAAAATTCTTTTAGTTATAACTTTAATGAGTTATGTTGGATTTGATATAGCTGGTTTAGCAGCTCTTATAGCTTCTGCTGGTTTAGCAGTTGGACTTGCCCTACAAGGAAGTTTATCTAACTTTGCTGGTGGAGTAATAATCCTTTTATTAAGACCATTTAGGGTTGGTGATTTTATAGAAGCTGTTGGTTACTCAGGAACAGTTGAAAAAATAACTGTTTTCTATACACATTTAGCAACCCCAGATAATAAAGAAATATTAATTCCTAATGGTACACTGGCTAATGGAAGTCTTATTAACTATTCAGCTAAGGATACTAGAAGAGTTGATTTAGTATTTGGCGTCGGCTATGATGATGATATCATTAAAGTGAAAAATGTTCTTTGGGATATTATAAATAAAAATGATTTAATACTAAAAACACCTGAAGCCTTTGTCGGTATAAGTCAACATGCTGCAAGCTCTATTAATTTCACAGTTAGAGTTTGGGCCAAGCAAGAAGATTATTGGACAATCTATTTTGATTTATTAGAACAAGTTAAGTTAAGATTTGATGAAGAAAAGATAAGCATTCCATATCCTCAAATGGATGTACACTTAAATAAATAAAATAACAAAAAGCCTAAACTAAATGCATCGAGCCATGCATTTAATTTAGGCTTTTATCAATCCTACCACACTAAATCTTAAATGATTATCTTATCTATATAATAACGTTTTCAAAGAATTTTGTCAATATCTTTTTTCAAAATATTGACAATTGGTATATTTAACCTATTTTTATTAATATAAAAACTCATCTTCTATATAGTTAGTCAAATCATAATCTTCTAAGATCAGCTTATTGCTATCTAAAACCTCTCTATTATCCATATAGAACTTTAGATTTTCTTTACTTATTATATTAAAGTTTAAGTCTGCAAAATACCACGTTGATTCATTTCCATCGCCAAAATAACTACTTACAGGTATTTCAGTAAACTTATAATAAATATTATTATTTATATAATAAGGTCTTTCAGCATCAAATATTAAACATGTATCTTCGAAAAATCTTTTTGTTAACTTTATTGGTTTTAAAATATATCCTTTTTGATTATTGAATTCTCTCTCTTTATCATATGGAAGATTTTTGGCCTTTTTAAATTGTATATAATACTCTTTTCCTGCACTCCCAATACTACGCACATCTGGATCAACTTCATTATTCTCTAAATAAAGATTAAGCAGTTCTACATTTTTTTCTTCTTCACTTAAATTTTCTAAGTTTTTCTTAGGTTTAGAACTATAAGTGTTAAATCCCTTACTCATTTCAATACTATTTTCTATATTTATTACTTCTGCTTCAATATTTTTATTTTTTAACTTATCATTCTCTTCTTTTATTATATTAACCATAATTTCAGCATTACCTAAATCATCACGATTAATATATGTTTTAGCTTCAAAAACTTTAGATTCTAATTTTTTTACTTTCTTATGTTCAAACTCTTCTATCCCTACTATAGCTACACCTGTAACTAAAACACCTATCATCCCCAATATAAGGAATCTTTTCATCTTTATCCCTCGCTTATCTAAATTGTATATCTTTTAGTTTTTTGATTTTTCATCCTGTATTTCTTTTATTAATCCTATGTTATATCTCTCATATTCATTGATTTCAGCATTTGTCCCCTTAAATGTTACATCCTTTGAATACCAATCCTTATTCTCAAAATAATTTTTATACTTATCATCAGTAAAAACAAAACCATGTCTTGCTAGAATTTCCGCTTTAATTAATCCCAATGTATCATAATCATATTTTTCTAATTCATCTTTAGTAAGTTTTCTACTATAACTATCTGGGATTATATAACCAACTAATTGATTATATTTTGAATCATCTTTAAAACAAGCATCTTTAGAATTTCCGCTTCTATATTCACTAGCTAAAGTGTCTTGTCCACTTTCTTCTAAAGCTTGTTTTAACTCATTATAATTTTTGTACTCTTTTATATTATACCCATTATTCTCTGCTTGTCTCAAATAATAAGCACATTCATTGTATTTTTCCATTGAAAAGGCCTCTTCGGCTTTATCCTGATATACCTTGATTATTATATTATTTTTATCTTTCTCTTTAAGGTTACTTACTTTTGAAATTTCATCACTTACTTTATCATTACCTTCTAAACTATCATATATGTCATCTAATACAGCATTTGTATATTTAAAACTTAAGGCTTTATTATAATACTCTAATTGTTCACTTTCAATGTTAGAATTATTTGCTCTCATTACATAATAACTATACATTATATCCTTCCAGAAAGCTAAAGAAGTGGCAATTAATATTATTATAATTAATACTATAATTAATCTCCTTCTTTTTCTCTTAAGAGTTTTCTTGTTATTCATAGTTTTCCTCCATTTACTTTATCATTAGCTACAAATACTTTATTTTAAGGCTATGTTTTAAAGCAGAATTTATTTTTAAATAAGTCTTAAGGACTAACTAAAAATCAATATTCACCTAAAACAAAGCTTATATTAATAATTTTTGTTATATGTAAAAAAGTTATATTTTTTATAACTAATTTTATGTTATAATTAAGTAAAATTTATAGATAATGCTAATTACTACAACATTATTAATATAATTTGTTCTTTTTCACCCTTATGAGAATTGTAACAAAAACAAAAAATTTATTTGTCTGAAATAATAAATACATATATAAGTTAGCATTATTTATAAATTTAAAGCTGGTATGAATATACCAGCTTTTTTATTTAGCAAAATCGAAATTATCTTCTTTAAAGCTCTCCATAAGTTTATAATTATTCTTTATTAATTTATCTAATTTCTCACTCTTTAAAGTATTTTCTTTAAGATCGATTCGTATGTCTTCCAATCCACTTTCTTTGTCAGCTAATATTTCCTCAAGCTCTCTAATAGTTAGAAGTTCATTTTCAAAGACTCCAGATTCTTTGGCTTGCTCAATAAGTTTATCTTCTAACAATCTTATATTTTTATTTATCTCAAGCTTATTCAATTTATATTTCCATGTATCAAGGGAAAATAAATTCTTAACAAATCCTCTATCTTTAAGGCTATGTTCTTCTGATAGCTCTATAAGATTTTTTTGGTTAACAGCTCTACTGTATTCTTCATAAGAATCAAAGTTTTTTATTTCTTCAGATTCAAAAACTTTTTCTCTAAACATATTCCATTGAGCCTTTATAGCATTTTCAGTATTATCTTTTTCTGCTACAAACTTTCTTTCGTTCGTAATTAATAACTCTCTCTCATCTTGGACTTCTTTAAGGTTTTTTTCTAAGTTATTTTTTTCAGAAAGTATTTTATCATACTTTTCTTTTTCTTCTAACCAAGCCTCAACTAATTGGTTATAATATATTTTTTCTCTTCTTTCTTTTCTTAATATCTTATTTGATATGCTTATTTCCATTACAAATATAGGAACTAGAATTTCTCTAGAAATTTTAAATTCCTTTAACAAAATTACTAATAATAAAGGTCCTATATATGCTCTTAACATGTCATGCCTAGTTCTAAATTCATAAAAATCAAAATCTTTTTGAAAAGCTACATAAATTGAAAATATTGATCTTATAACGAATTCAGAGCTCTCACTTATTCCACAATCTAAAGCAGCATTTAAGAATTTAACCTGATTTAATCTTATGTTTTCTTTAATTGTATTCTCAGATATATCAGTGAAATTCATCTTGTTTAAGATTATCTTTCTCTCATCTAAAGGTATAGTTCTTAAGACTTCGTAGATTATGTCTGAAATCTTATCCTTATTCTGTTCATCCTTGTTTATCTCCGCTGAAAGGCTATTTATTATAACAATTAAATAATAATTAACTATAGCTTCTAACTTATCTACTTTTCCATTAAAAGCATCACGCTTTTCAATTATAAAATAAGCTTTTTCAACTATACTATCTAAAGATTTATCAAAAGTAGGTTTATCTGCCACTGAAGCTGAAGGTGTGTTAGTAAGCTTTAATAAAATATAATATAACTTTAATTTTAAAATATTATCAGGATATTTTTTTAGTTCTTCAACTTCTTTCTCAATAAACTTTATAAATTCTTTTCTTTGAGATTTTAAAAATATACCTCTAGATTTGTTTAGAAAAATACTTCCTAAGCTTAAACTCTTTAAAAAGGCATAAACAACTCTAAGTTCATATCCTTGTAAAGATAAGAACCCTTTATAAAAATCAGGATATTTACTATTACTTCCTTCAATAGATTCATCTTTTTCAACATAATTCATAAGCTTAACTTGAAGCTCTTTAAAGTTATTTAGTACCTCTTGTAATTCTACCTCTTTTTTTTCTAATTTTTCTGTAAGATCTTTCTTCTCTTCCTTCACACTTTTCAACAAAGCCTCAAGTTCCTCTTGTTTTTGTTCATCATCACTGTTTGTTTTTATTTGTTTTTCCAGACTTATAATAAATTTTTTCTTATTCTCAAGTACTTTTTTATCTATAGCTAAATCACATTCACTCTCTTTTAAGCTTTCTGGAGTAATAAAATTATAGTCTTCATCTATACTAATCTCTTTTGTTATGTTTTTTAAGTACCATATTAAAATCTCATGTACTTTTTTTAGTGCTAATAATGTACTGCTTTCATCTTCCAGATTACTATCTATTTCTTTATTTGCACTTTTATCTCCCTTAATTCTTAGGTATTCTCCTGATTCTATAACCCAGCTAGGAATATATTCTTTTAGATTATTTAAAGTCTTTCTAAAATTAACTTCTTTATTTTCTTCACTTCTTACCCCATATTTTTCTTCAAGCTTAACTAACAGGTCTTCAACAACCATTCTTGAAGCTATATACGTTAAAACTGCATGAGTTTCCCATGCCTTTTCAGCATTTTTTAATAAATCGTAATATCCTTCAATGCTTGTTTTCAATATAAAATCAAAATTTGTACTTCTTTTACTCTCCATACTTTCCCCTCTAAAGCATATATTTTTTATGTTAATGCTTGTTACCTTTGAATAGTTCGTAAACACCTTTTAAGAATACTTGAGTTTTTTTATCCTCAAGCTTTTTAAACTTATTATTAAAGTATTTTTTGTTAGATTCAACTTTAAGATTAACAAAATCTATATCTTTTTTAACATCTTCAATAAAAGTTTTATGTTTTATTATGTAAATATATTCTTCATAACATAAGTTTAAATTATAAAATGATTTTCTTATCATAAATATCAATGTTATTGCTATAAATACACCTAATACTGAAATTATTCTAGCTATAATATTATAATGTTGATTATAATTATTAACCATATCAACAACTACACTACTGGACATTATACTATTTATATTTTCTATAGCTATTAATATTACAAAAATTATAAAATATGTTATTCCTAAATATTTAACTCTTGTATATGCTAACTTTTCAAGGTTACTTTTTTCCTCAACATTAATATTAATATTATCTACTGATGATATAATATCACTTATTCCTGATAAAATTAAAACCATAGCAATTATACACATAATATATACATCTAATGATTTATTAAGTCCATATTCACTGCCAAAAAATTTATAGCTTATTATTCCTAAAATTGTATAACCTATTATAACTTTAAAATCTCCTAAGATAAATTTCTCTTTTATTACTTTTATCTTAGATACAATAAATATTACCGCTATTACTAATATAAATTTAACAATTAATTCTCTATATACAAAGACTTTATTAAATATAAATTCAAATAAATTTTTATTATTTATCTTTGAATTCATTCTTCCTAAGGTATCTATTAAAATAAATAACATAGGTATTAACATTATTAATATAGATACTTCTTTATAGTTATTAAAGTTTTTTCTTTCATCTATCATAGCAACACCTCCATCCATATCTATTTTATAAACATTCTGTAAACTCTATCTTTTATTATATACCTTTAATTTTTATGTTAAAATATCTTAAACACAAAAAAGTTATGAAATAATTACATACTTCATAACTTTTAAAATACTAATATGCTATATTATAATTCCTTAAAGTTCCAATTAATATACCATCTAAATAAATTTCTCCATTTCTTTTAATAAATCCTCTCTTACCTTCTATATATATAATTCCACCGGGTTTTAATATTCCTGCATATCTTCCGTCTAAATATATACATCCATCAGTACCTACTAAACCTCTTCTATTGTTTAGATAAAACTCTTTAATGCATGTTTCTTGTCTCCTTAGCATATATACCCCTCCATTATATATTTCTTGTTTTAAGATTATATTATTAATAAATATTAAATATTACATAAAAAGCATCTAGTTTTAAAAAACTAGATGCTTGAATTATCTTATCTATTTTCAACTATTATATCCTTAGGTTTTATCACATGACTTTCCCTAAAACGTCTATATAAAGTTAGATCTCCTTTAAATAAGAACCTACTAACTAAGCTCTTATCTATTAAAACCGTTATAAGCAATGGCACACTTACTCCAATTATAGTGAACATTATATAGTCAAAATGGAATATATCCATAAATAAAGTAGCAACTTGCTTATGTAGATACATTATTACAAGAGAATTTACTCCCATTATAGTAAATAACTTTTTATATTTTAACTTACTGATTTGATAACTTAAAGATAAAATAAATACTGTTATAGTTACTGGCATTATCAAATCAAATATTGGACTTTGGTAGAATGAGTATTTTATATTTAAATAATAATAAATCCCCATACTAGTATTCATTCTGAATAGTATAACAATAGCTATTCCAGATGCTATTAATGTATTTACTGATTCAAATATTTTTTGAATGTTTTTTTTGCTTATATAGTATCCTAGAGCGTAATATGGTAATGTTATTAAAACAGTATCTAAGTTCCAGAAAACAAACTGCTTACTAGTTATTTCTGTTATACTTGATGGTATAAAACTCATTGAATATATATGAGCTAAAACATAACTTAAAGCACACACTATAAATAATCTTCTAGGTTTTAATAATTTATTTAGCTGATCAAATATTACTTTAGTAACAAACATTACAGGAATAAACCAAAACACACCCCATGTTGCCTTCCCACCATATACATATTTAAGTATTTCATGTAGTAAATCACCAAAACCAAAATTTCCATGATAATACATCATATAATTGAAACTTATATCAACTAATGAGAACATTGCATATGGAATAAAAAATTTTATCGCCTGTTCCTTTATAGATATTCCTTTTTTATAAAGCATTCCACTTATTATAAAGAATGCAGGCATATGGAACCAATAAAGATACGGAGCTTTTTCAAAGGGAGCATGACATAGTACAACACTTATTATTAAAATCCCCTTGGCAATATCTAAGTAATCTAATCTTTTCTTTGGTAATACAGTATTCATATCATTTCTCCTACTCATTAATATAATATTGATATTACTCCCTATTTATTTTCCCCATAAATTATCTAAATATGAATATATATCAATAACTTATTTTTAATTAGTTAGATTTTTCAAATCTAGTTACTCCTAATATGATACTTTTATAATGAAACTTTAGTTTGAACTTTATATGAATTCGAAATTAAATATATATAAATTTTAACGTTAAAAAAAGCAAATTCTATTAAAATGAGTTTAAAATTCATTTATAACAGAATTTGCTTTATACTATCTTACTTTCTTTCTATTTACTAACACAGCTGCTACTAAACTAATTATTATTAACCCAAGTCCTAATATAAATATACTTCTTTCAGATAGGAATGAACCTGTCTTAGGAATCTCTTTTATATTTTCTTGTTTATTATCATTATTACCTTTTGGATTGTTATTGTTATTACTATTATTGTTATTGCCATTACTAATTTCTGTTTTATCTTCTGATTTATTTTCCTTAGTATTTTTAGCAACAAACTCTAATAACTTATTATTCTCAGCTATATCAAATTTAACTGGTGTTGAATCTAATACATATCCTTCTGGAGCTTTTACTTCTTCGTAAGTATAATTTCCATATGGTAAGTTATTAAACTCTACTATACCTTCTTTGTTTGTTGTTCCTGTCTGAACTACTTTTCCATCTAAATTCTTAACAACAAACTCTGCTCCTTCTAGTGGATTATTATTTTGTGAATCAATCTTTGTTATCTTAACTCCACCTTGTATCAGATTGTTCTTAGCTGTGAATTCTAATACTTTGTTATTTTCACTTATATCAAATTTCACTGATGTTGAATCTAATACATATCCTTCTGGAGCCTTTACTTCTTCGTAAGTATAACTTCCGTATGGTAAGTTATTAAACTCTACTATACCCTCTTTATTTGTTGTTCCTGTTTGAACTACTTTTCCATCAGAGTTCTTAACAACAAACTCTGCTCCCTCTAGTGGATTGTTATTTTGTGAATCAACCTTTGTTATCTTAACTCCACCGTGTATCATGTTGTTCTTAGCTGTGAATTCTAATACTTTGTTATTTTCACTTATATCAAATTTCATTGCTGTTGAATCTAATACATATCCTTCTGGTGCTTTTGTTTCTTCGTAAGTATAATTTCCATATGGTAAGTTATTGAACTCTACTATACCATCTTTATTTGTTGTTCCTGTTTGAACTACTTTTCCATCTGAGCTCTTAACAACGAACTCCGCTCCTTCTAATGGATTGTTATTTTGTGAGTCGATCTTAGTTATCTTAACTCCGCCTTGTATCATGTCGTTCTTAGCTATAAACTCTAGAGTCTTACCATGCTCTTCTACATTAAATTGTACTGGCTCTGAATTAAGTACATATCCCTTTGGTGCTTCAACTTCTTGGAATGTATATTGTCCATATCCTAATCCTAAAACTGTCGCAACACCTTGTTCATCAGTAACTACAGTTTGTACTACTTTGCCATTTGAATCTTTTATTTCAAACTTAGCTCCTGGTAAAGTGTTTCCTGTCTCTGAATCTACTTTTGTTATTTGTAAGTTTCCTTCTATTGGGTCATTTTTAGCTGAGAATTCTAATACTTTGTTATTTTCACTTATATCAAATTTCACTGATGTTGAATCTAACACATGTCCTTCTGGAGCTTTTACTTCTTCGTAAGTATAAATTCCGTATTGTAAATTATTAAACTCTACTATACCATCTTTATTTGTTGTCCCAGTTTGAACTACTTCTCCATCTGAGTTTTTAACAACAAACTCTGCTCCCTCTAGTGGATTATTATTTTGTGAGTCAATCTTTGTTATCTTAATTCCACCACTTATTTTTTTGTTTGTTACTTGTATATTTATTGGAGTACTATAACCTGACTTAACCGTAAACTCTTTTTCAATATTAGAGTTTACATATCCTGTTGGAGCCTCTATTTCTATTAATTTATATGTTCCTGGTGGTAATTTTAATGAAGCCACTCCATTTTCATTTGTGACTAAAATACCTTCAACATTGTTATTTAAAATATTTACTATTTTAAATTTAGCTCCACTTAACTTTATATTAATATTAGCTAAATCAATCTTTGTTATATTAACTTCACATTGATCTTTTTTATTATAGAAAGTTAAATCTATTTGGGTAGTCTGTCCTAGTTTAATTTCAAATTCTTGTTCTTCCCCAGAAAGTAAATATCCTGTTGGTGCTTTTATCTCAACTGCTTTATATTTTCCTGGTGCAAGATCAAGCCATGCTCTTCCACTATCATCTGTAGTAACCGTATCAACTATCTTATTGTTACTTAAATCAACTATATTGAAAGTTGCTCCTTTTAGTAACTTAAGCTTATCATCTAAGTCAGACTTTTTTATAGCAACATGAGTTTTAATTATATTATTCTTAGCTGTAAATTCTAATACTTTATTATTTTCATTTATATCAAATTTCACAGCTGTTGAATCTAACACATATCCTTCTGGTGCTTTTGTTTCCTCGTAAGTATAACTTCCATATGGTAGGTTATTAAACTCTACTATACCATCCTTATTTGTTGTCCCAGTTTGAACTACTTCTCCATCTGAGTTTTTAACAACAAACTCTGCTCCTTCTAATAGATTGTTATTTTGTGAATCAATCTTTGTTATCTTAATTCCACCTTGTACTATTTTGTTATTAGCTGTGAATTCTAATACCTTGTTATTTTCATTTATATTAAACTTTACTGCTGTTGAATCTAATACGTATCCTTCTGGCGCTTTTGTTTCTTCATAAGTATAACTTCCATATGGTAATTTATTAAATTCTACTATACCATCTTTATTTGTTGTTCCTGTTTGAACCACTTTTCCATCTGAGTCCTTAACAGTAAACTCTGCGCCCTCTAGTAGTTTATTATTTTGTGAGTCAACCTTTGTTATCTTAACTCCACCTTTTATAATGTTATTCTTAGCTGTAAACTCTAAAGTTTTTCCATGCTCTGTTACATTAAATTGCACTGGATTTGAATTAAGTATATATCCCTTTGGAGCCTCAATTTCTTGGAACGTATATTGTCCATATCCTAATCCTGAAATTGTCGCAACCCCTTGCTCATCAGTAACTACAGTTTGTACTACTTTGCCATTCGAATCTTTTATTTCAAACTTAGCTCCTGGTAAAGTATTTCCTGTCTCTGAATCTACTTTTGTTATTTGTAAGTTTCCTTGTATCGGATCATTTTTAGCCATAAACTCTAATATTTTATTATTTTCATTTATATCAAATTTCACCGATGTTGAATCTAACACATATCCTTCTGGTGCTTTAAGTTCTTCGTAAGTATAACTTCCATATGGTAAGTTATTAAACTCTACTATTCCATCTTTATTAGTTGACTCAGTTTGAACTACTTTTCCATCTGAGTTCTTAACAATAAACTCTGCTCCCTCTAATAGATTATTATTTTGAGAATCAACTTTTGTTATTTTAACTCCACCGTGTATCATATTATTCTTAGCAGTAAATTCTAATATTTTATTATTCTCAACTATATCAAACTTCACTGGTGTTGAATCTAATATATATCCTTCTGGAGCTTTTGTTTCTTTATAAGTGTAGCTTCCATATGGTAAATCATTAAACTCTACTATACCATCTTTATTTGTTGTTCCTGTTGAAACTACTTTTTCCTCTGAATTCTTAACAGTAAATTCTGCTCCTTCTAGTGGATTGTTGTTTTGTGAATCAACCTTTGTTATTTTAATTCCACCTTTAATCATAGAGTTATTTATATTACCTAAATCTAAAATAGTTCCTATATCAGTATCTAAAACTTCAAATTTTATTTCATTTGGATTTAAGTTATATCCCTTTGGAGCAACAATCTCTTTTAAATAATATGTACCAACATCATCAATATCATGAGTAATTTTCCCCTCTGAATCACTTGTTAAAATAATAGGACTTCCATCTTCATTAGTTAATTCCTTTTTATTGCTATCTAAAAGTTTAAATTTAGCACCTTCTAATGCTTTTCCAGTATTCTCATCTATTTTTTTAGCTTCAAAAGCAAATCCTTTTTTAGTTTCTACTTCATTACTAGGAGTTCCATTTATAGTTGCCACATTTTTCACTGTATTTCCATCAGGAACATTACTAAAGTCTGCTTTTATGTTTACTTTAAGATTTTCTCCGTACTCTACATCTTTTATATCATTAGTAACAGTTACTTTGTTATTTTCTATCTTATAACTAAAATGTTCTGGTGCCTCTACTCCTATAATTTTAACCCTTGGATCTAAACTATCTACTACATTTAAATATCCCTTATCAAAGAAACCATAACAATCAAAGTTAATAGTATAGTTAACTATGTTGTTATCTCCCTTTTTAATGGTTTCTTTATCTACTGTCTTTTGTGCATTTATTGCACCTGCATTTGTTTTATATTGAACAGTCTTGTCTATTGAAGCTGATGTATTATTGTAAGTTAATTTAGCACTATTATCATAAGTTTTATTAGGCTCAACAACCTTTAATGTATAATACAAATAATAATACTTATCTGTATTCCCAAAATTTATTGTCATAGTATTGTCTTTTACTGATACTAATCCCTCTTGGTTTAACCATTTAAAAGTTCCATCAGCAGACTTTTCACCTACAGATATACTACCGTCAACTAGTGTCATACCTTCTGGAAATTTATCTATAAACACTGCATTATTAAGTTGTTTGTTATTAGGGTTAATATCTAAAGCATATCTAACTTCTCTACCCATGCTAGTATACTCTATATCTGTTTGTGTAGTAGGATCAAGACTACGTTTTGTTAACATTGTTGAATCTTCTTTTGGTTTAACTATTGTACTACTTTCTAAAGAACCAACTGTTACTGTATTCTTGTAAGAAGGCATATCTTTAGTTATTTGCGTAGAATACTCAACTCTATATGCTGAATATGTATTTCCAAAATCTATTACAAGCGAATTTTGATAAGCCCATATTTTACCTTGAAATTTGCTTGTTACCTCTCTTTCAGCTTGGCCATATGGTGTTTCATATATTTTTACTGAATCAGTTTTCAATACCATTCCATCAGGCATATTATCTCTTAATACAGCATTATTCATTACTTTATATTTCCCATTAAAATAAATACTATAGTTTACTATTTTATTGACTACTGGCTTATTTATATTATTAACTAAAATACCATTCTCATAACCATCATAGCCACTAGCATTAGTTACACGCTTTAATAAATCCTCTTGCCCAGCTGGATCCGGTTTTGATGGATTATCTCCTGGAGTAACTTCTACATCTACATACTTAGTAGTTCCATTAAATTCAACTGTAACTCTTTCATTTGTAGGTTTTTCTATATTTTTAGGAGTTGCAAGAATATCTAAATAACCACCTATACCAGTACTTGACCCTTCACTAAATGTTAATATAACCTGAGTTTGTCCATTTACTTTTTTTGTTTCTACACTTGAAAAATGCTCTGGTGGATATTCAGGTATTATATTGGTAAAACACTCTGGCAAAGTAAATATAATTTTGTCACCAGGGTTAATTTTCCCTCCATTAACCACCTTATACTCTAACTTGAATTCCACCTGTTCTCCATCCTTTACAGTGCTTTTGTTGGATGTAATATTCATATCTACCCCTGGCGTGGCAGCTAATGCAGCCATGGCAGGAGATAAAATATTCATAAACATTGTTATGAACACAGTCATAGCCGTTATAAATATTTTCCTTTTCCTTTCTCTCACCCTAAATCGACTCCTTTGTAATTTTTTTAGATTAAAATAAAAAAACCGACTAACTTTATAAAAAAATTTATAAAGAATAGTCGGTTGCATCACTAACTCAATATATCCCAGATGCCCAAATACAGGATATATGTCATCATTACTATCTATACGTTAATTCAGTTATTTTTAATTCCCTTTAACTTTTAGAACTTATTAAAATTAAGTTTCAAATTAAAACTTATCTATAAACCTATTGTATAATATATCATGCATTTTGTTTTGTCAATTTAAATTTTAACATTTATTTTAAATTATTAATTTTCAACAGTAACAAATAATAGGTATTATATAGTATAACCTATCAATTTCTATGCTATTAATAAAAAAAGATTTTTTATTAATTTTAATGTTTTATTTCATAAAATTATCAATAATTTCAAATAAAAAAAGAGTGCTCCAGAAAAAAAATTGTATTGGTTAAATATAATACTTTTTTAACTTAGTGTAAAAATTTGTATCTAGGTATGATAAAATCTAAAATATACGATAAAATATAAGTTCGAAACTCTTATATTAAGGAGAGCAAAACATGGATAACAAAATATTTTTTCATATTTTTAATGATGATAAAAACAAGTTTGAAACAAGAAAAACAATAAAATTTTCTATTCTTATAGTTTTTTCTATGTTCTTTATATTTTTACTTGATTTAATATATAAAATTTTTAATGAACCTATTACTACAGTAACTCCTACTGCTACTATGCCAACTTTTTCTTTGCATTTAACTCTAATTTTAGGTGCTATGGCTTACATAAGTTCACTTATATATTATTCAAGTACGAAAAAAGATGATTTTTTTATAATTTCTCTAATATATATGAATTTATCTGTAGAACTTTTAATTACTAAAGGACACAATTTAATAATATTTGATAAATTCATCTTTATACATTCATTGTTTAGAATTTTTATATTATTTTATGTTGCTTTTAATAAACATGGTATTCCAAAGATTATTACCAAACATAAAATTATTACTTCTATCTCTGTGTTTATATTTTCAACTATAATACCAATGGTTAACTATAAAATTTTTTCTAACAATCCATTTATCAAAGATGTATATTTCTATATTATTTTCATGACAATAATAGTTATTTTATATTTTATAGCATGTATATTTATATCAATAAAAAGCTTAAAAGATGGTGAATTGATTTACTCATTTATAGTTGCTAGTATGCTTTTGATTTCTCTTAGAGGCATATATTGGATCTGTGAGGTTGTATTTCCAAATATAGCTTCATCAAAGTCAAATAATATAGTTCTTCTATTGACTATTTTATCTTTCTTATTAGCTATAAGTGGAGTATTTAATGAAATAACCACAAAAAATAGGAGAAGTTCTTTACTTCAAAAAGAACTACAAGTTTTTTATCACCTTGTAGAGTTTAATACTAGTAGTTCAATAATTTTGTATGATGATACAAAAAAAGTTATATACACTAATAAAGCATTACGTGAGCGATATTGTAAATCAACTAACTTAAAATCTCAACTTAAAGAAATAGAAAGACTATTTGATGATGCTGTATTTGTAGGAAATGATAATGAAAAAACAGCTATTGATTCTCTTTTTAATAAAGGTGATTGGGAAGGCAAACTTATTTTAAAAAACAACAAAATAGTAAGTCTTTATATACAAATACTTAATGTTGAAAATAAAAATTACTATGCCATTAACCTAAAAGATATAACTGACGAATATACATTAACTCAAGATATTCAGAGAAATGAACAGTTATTAAGCTGCATAAACAATAATATTCAAGACTTAATAATAAGCATAGATAATAATGGAATAATTACATATGTCAATGACTCAGTTTTAAATACATTAAACTATACATATGAAGAGATTTCTGGAGTTTCAATTAGAAATCTTTTAGGCAAAAATGATGAAATACTAAATCAATTAAAATTAGGAGAAGACGATAGTATTAAATGTAAACTTGTAGGTAAACATTCCTTTGTTTACGTTGAATCTACAATTCGTAATTTAATTGATAATGACGGTGTTCCTTATGGAAAAGTTATTGTAGCAAAAAACTTAACTTCTAAAAGAAGACTTGAAAACTTAGCTGTTAAATTTAAAGAAGCAAAAGCTTATGAGCAGGTAAAAAATGAGTTTTTCGCGAATATATCTCATGAACTTAGAACTCCACTTAATATCATCTATTCTACAGTACAATTATTAAACTCAAAGCACGAAAAAGAACCTGATGGCTTTAATAATTTCTATGAAAAATATAAGAGAGGATTAAAGATGAACTGCTATAGAATGCTTAGATTAATAAATAATCTTATTGACGTTAGCAAAATTGAAGTTGGCTTTTTAAAAGCTGACTTTACTAACAGAGATATTGTTTTATTAGTTGAAAATATAGTTTCATCAGTTATTCCTCATGCAGATAATAAAAATATAAACATAACTTTCGATACTAATGTTGAAGAAAATATAATTAAATGTGATTCTGTAAAAATAGAAAGATTGATTCTTAATCTACTTTCAAACTCAATAAAATTCACTTCTAGTAATGGTGAAATATTCGTGGATTTAAATGTATCAGAAGATTGGGTTAAAATAAGTGTTAAAGATAATGGAATGGGAATTCCAAAGGAAATGCAAGCATCTATATTTGATCGGTTTGTTCAAGCAGATAAATCTTTAAAACGAAGAAATGAAGGTAGTGGAATAGGTCTTAGTATTGTAAAATCAATTTCTGAACTCCATGATGGTAAGATTGAACTTATCAGTGACGGAGTATCTGGAACAGAGATTATAGTATGGCTTCCAAATAAAAAATTAGATTATACTGAAGAAAGCAATAATCTAATTGATTATATAACAGATGATAAAAATATCGAATTAGAACTTTCTGATATTTATGAAGTACATTAAGGAAAGTATATGAAAATACCTCAAAAAACTTATAAATAGATTTCGAGAATTACTAGATATTCTCTTCATGCTATTTATAAGTTTTATTATTGAGTTATGATACAAACTCTTTTATGCATTACAACTCTCTTTTATTTTAATTGAACTTACCTCATCTCTAGTTAAGGTTTTTAGGTTATTATAATTAATAAGATAAAAATAATTGTACAGTTTTCTAAGTTTATTTAAATATTCATAACTTCTTTCTGGAATATCAAAACTAATCTTTGTTTCTTCTTTTTCCGCTGCATATTCTACTTTAAAATCTTCTACTTGAGGAAATTTTAAAAGTCCTTTAAAAGTTATTTGTCCCCTAACAAATTGATGACCTGAACAAGAGTATAAAGTTTTTATATTCGGCTGAGTATTTAGGAATATTATTAAGTCTTTTAATTCTACATCTATAGCTAATCTACTATCAAATCCACATTTTTTTGTTTCTTCTTCACTTAAAAGAATTGATCCCCTTCTCAACTCTCTCATGTAATAGTTGTATGCTTGTATTAAATCAAAATCTTCTTCAGAAACTTCTGAAATTCTACCTCTAATAAATTCAGGCAAATTACCACGTTCTCTTTCTAGCTTTAGTTCAGTTATAATCTTAAGTGCTTTAAAGATTTCTTCGTTAGAATAATTTTCTAATAATTTCTCCATTTTAACTTCCCCCAATTCAATAACATAACTATATCTATGTAGATTTTTAATTACTTTTGTAAATATTTACCATATAATTAGTATATATGTTTTCCTTATAAAAAGAAAATCGCATTTTAGCCCATTTATTCAAATTAGAAAGATTTAAATCTTATTTTCTTTAATTTTGAATTTAATTGTAAATATTTTACAATTAAAACAAACAAAAAAGTTGCTAATCCTACTAGACTAGCAACTCCTTTATTTATTTAATCTTTTTATATATTATTGGATTAACACATCCAAATGTAACTTTTCCATTTTTCTCGAAAATTTCACTCACATAAAGAGTTCCATCTTCAGTTCTTTCTTTTAATTTAAATGTTGTTTCAGGTGTGAAATGACTTATGCTTTCACCTTCAAAACCATTATCTTTAAATGTATATGTCATAGGAGTAAATTTCTCTGAAATCTGTAGTTCATTATAATCCATCACTAAAGACTCATTATCATTTCTAAAATCTTCTTTAGATATTCCTTTTGGTAAATCATAAGAAGTTAAAACAACATTTCCCTCTTTATCCTCTGTAAATAAAAATAAGTGTGGCAATATATTTTTAAAATTACCTTGCTCATAATAGCTTTCTTCAATAACAAAGAAACCATGGAATCCCTTTGGAAGATTCTTTATTTTACCGTTACAAATTCCTGTTATATGCTTTGCCTTAGGATGAGTAACCTTTCCCTCTTCTAATTCTTTGTTTATTTGCTCAGCATTATTAAATTCACCACATAAATAACTTAAAAATAATTCTAAATTTTTCATAAGAACTCCTTCTTTCAGATTTATATTTTATCTTATTTATCTATTTAATTATTAAAACAAATAAATATATATATTACATTAATTATTAAGTGAAAGCTACATTACATGACCAAAACGTTTTATTAATATTAAAATTATTCCAAAGAATATTAAGAAAACCCCTGATACTTTATTTAATTTAGCATCATTAACCTTATTAGCAAATTTAGCTGCTAATCTTGAAGATATCAGAGCAAATATTCCACAAATAATAAGTCCTGATACATCAGTTCCTCCATGAACTATATGTGTGACAGCTCCTGTCAATGCAGTAAATGCCATTATAAAGACGCTTGTACCAACTGCTGTTTTTAAATCATAACCCAAAATACTTGTTAGAACAAGAAGTAACATTACTCCTCCACCTGCTCCTATGGCTCCACATATTATACCTACAAGGCCTCCCCATAGTATTGATAAAACTATTTGCTTCTTCTTACTTCTATGCTCAATCTTTGAATCATCCTTAGCCTTAATAGGTTTAAATATCAATTTTAATCCTAATAAAATTGTTGCATATACTGATATACCTCCTAAAATATCATTAGGTATATACTTACCAAAATAGCTGGCAATATAGGTGAATAACATTGTTGATGCCATCATTATTATACCATTTTTTATATCTATATTTTTATTTTTATAATAAGTATAAGCAGAAACACTAGCTGATATAACATCAGCGGCTAAAGCAATTCCTATAGCTTTATAAGCGTTAACACCTAAAATTACTACTAAAATAGGAGTTACTATAGATGCTGCTGATAGCCCAACGAGTCCGATACCTATACCTGCCAATATCCCTGCAATTATAAATACTATTATATTGACCATTAATACCCTCTCCTCTTCACAAAAACTATGGGAATTATATAAAACTTAACTTAATTAGAGTCTTATATAATCCCCACTACAATTATTTTATAGATGTTACATCGTATCCCATATCTTCTATTGCATCTTTTATCTCTTGGTCAGAAGCATCACCTTCAACAGTCGCTTTACCTACCTCTACATCAATTTTAGTTAACCCTTTTACATCTTCAAGTGCTGATTTAACGTGATTAACACAGTTTTGACATGACATTCCTTCAATTGTTATTATTTTACTCATTACCGTCACACTCCTAAAAATATATATTTTTATCACACTATAAATAATTAATAGTGTGATAATATTTCTAAGTTAATTATATTTAGGTTTAAAAGTTTTTAATCTTAGGGCATTTAATAATACTGATACAGAACTAAAGCTCATTGCTAATGCTGCAAGCATTGGGTTTAGTAGTGGACCACCAAATAAATGTAATCCTCCCATTGCTATTGGAATACCAATACCATTATAAATTAAAGCCCAGAATAAATTTTCTTTAATATTAATCATTGTTTTTTTACTTAATTGAATAGCTCCAACAACATCTAATATATCACTTCTCATAAGTACTATATCTGCTGATTCCATAGCTATATCAGTACCTGATCCTATTGCCATTCCTATATCAGCACAAGCAAGAGCTGGAGCATCATTTATTCCATCTCCGACCATTAATACTTTTTTACCTTCATTTTGAAGTTCTTTTACTTTTTCAGCTTTCTGATGTGGTAATACATCTGCCACAATTCTATCTATTCCAATATCTTTTGCTATAGCCTTTGCTGTTTTTTCATTATCACCAGTAACCATAACAACTTCTATTTCCATTTTATGAAGCTCTTTAATAGCCTTCTTGCTTGTTGGTTTTACAGTGTCTGCAACAGCTACTATTCCCTCTAAAATTCCATCTATAACTATAAACATTGGTGTTTTACCTTGTTCTGCTAATGATTGTGCTTTTTCTACTAAATTTCCAAATGCTATTTTCTTATCTTCTAAAAGAGCTTTATTTCCTAATAAAATATCTTTTTCTCCTACTTTAACTTCAATTCCTTTACCAGGAATAGCTAAGAAATCTTTAACTTCGAAAAGTTCTAACCATTTTTCTTCTGCAGCTTTTACTATTGCCTCACCTAAAGGATGTTCAGAGGCTTTTTCAGCTGACGCAGCTAAAGCCAAAATTTCATCCTTTGAATAATGATTAGATAAAACATCTGTAACTATAGGTTTTCCCTCTGTTAAAGTCCCTGTCTTATCAAAAATTACTGTATTTATACTAGCAGTGCCTTCTAACGCTTCACCACTTTTTATTAATACTCCATTTTCTGCACCTTTTCCAGTACCAACCATAATAGCAGTTGGAGTTGCTAGTCCTAATGCACAAGGACAAGCTATTACTAATACAGAAATAAATATTGTTAATGAAAATTCTAATCCTTCTCCACCTAAAAAGTGCCATGATAAAGCTGATAAAATTGCTAAAACTATTACTACTGGAACAAAGTATCCTGCTATTACATCGGCAGTTCTCGCAATAGGCGCCTTTGATCCTTGAGCATCTTTAACAAGTTTAACTATTTGAGAAATTACTGTGTCTTTTCCAACTTTAGTAGCTTTATAAATTATTCTACCGTTCTTATTTATACTAGCTCCATATACTGTATCCCCTGCTTTTTTCTCAACTGGAATACTTTCACCAGTTAACATACTTTCATCAACTGAGGTATATCCTTCTACAACCTCTCCATCAACCGGAAGTTTTTCACCTGGTTTTACAACTATTAAATCTCCAACCCTAACATCATCTATAGATACAACTTTTTCTTCTCCATTAACTATTATTGTTGCAGTTTTAGGAGCTAAACCCATAAGTTTTTTTATTGCATCTGATGTTTTTCCTTTAGTTATAGCCTCCAAGTATTTCCCAAGCATAACCAAAGTTATTATTGTAGCTGCTGACTCAAAATATAATTCATGGACATAATGAACTTGTCCTATTTCTATCTTATAAATAGCAAATATTCCATATAAATAAGCCGCACTAGCTCCAATGGCTATTAATGTATCCATATTAGGACTTCCTATAAAAAGACTTCTAAATCCAACAATAAAGAATTGCTTTCCACAAATAAATACTGCTGTTGTTAAAACTAATAAAATAAGAGCATAGCTCATTGGGCTAATATTAGGATCCATCCATGAAGGTAACTTCATTCCCATCATACTTCCCATTGCAATTATAAATACTGGTATTGTAAAGATAGCTGACCATATTAATTTACGCTTCATAGAACTTAATTCAGTATTTTTTGCATTTTCATGTTCGTCATTAACATTTGTTTCTGGATCTACAAGTTTATATCCTAACTTTTCAACCTTTGCTTTAATTTCTCTTGTTCCAACCTTGTCGGAATCATAATTAAAAGTAACTGTTTCGGCTGCAAAATTTACACTTACATTCTCTACACCATCCATTCTATTTAGTGCCTTTTCAATGGCTGCTGCACAGGATGCACATGTCATTCCTTCAACTTTATAAGTCAATTGTTTTTCATCGTCTTTAAGCTTATATCCCAGCTTATTAACTTTATTATTGATATCCTCAAAAGAAACCTTGTCTTTGTCAAACTCAACATTTAAAGTTTCTGTAGCAAAATTTACATTTGCATTTTCAACCCCATCAAGTCTACTTACACCTTTTTCGATGGCCGCTGCACAGGATGCACATGTCATTCCTTCAACTTTAAATATTTCTTTCTTAGTATTATCTTCTACAGAATAACCTAATTTTTCGACTTTTTGTCTTATTTGTTCTAAGTTAACCTTATTATTATCATAGATTACTTTTAATTCCTCTGTGGCATAATTAACATTAGAACTTTCGACTCCATCCATTTTACCTACAGCTTTTTCAATAGCTGCTGCACAGGATGCACAGGTCATTCCTTTTACCTTGAGTATTCGTTCCATACTTCTGCCTCCTTGGTTACTATTAATTTTTTTGTAAAATTAATAAAATAGCAGGTTAATCTTCATCCCATCCTAAGTTTGCTTTAAGCTACTCAAAACACAATATTTTGAACCTCTCAAAACAACAGATCCAAATAACTTTATATTTTCTATAAAATTAAATGCATCATTAGAATTCCGTTTATATTTTATTTTTCTATTAACATAACAGGTTTAATCCATAACTTATTCTAAATTTGCTTTAAGCTGCTCAAAATATAATATTTTGAACCTCCAAAAACAATAGATTTAAATAACTTTATATTTTCTATAAACTTGTTTAAACCATTAGAATTTATGTACTTAATTTATTACTTAAATAATAGATTAACTATTTAAATTTATTCTAAATTCGCTTTAAGCTACTCAAAATACAAATTTTGAACCTCCAAAAACAACAGATTTAAATAATTTTATATTTCTATAGAATTATTTAAATCATTAGAATTTATACAATTACTTTATTACTTAAATAATAAATCACCTATTTAAATTTATTATTTATTCTAGATTCACTTTAAGCTGCTCAAAATACAAATTTTGAACCTCCAAAAACAACAGATTTAAATAATTTTATATTTTATATAGAATTAAATAAATCATTAGAATTTATGTACTTACTTTATTAATTATTTCAATTTACTGTTTATTCCAAATTCGCTTTAAGCTGCTCAAACCATATGTTTTGAACCTCCAAAAACAACAGATCCAAATAATTTTATATTTTATATAAAATTAAATACATCATTAGAATATTATTAAATTTATTTATCTATTAGCTTATTTAATACACTTAATATTTCTTCTATCTTTTCTTCTTTAGATTCATTATTTTCAAAAGCACCTTTAACACAGTTATGCATATGTTGCTGTAATATTAGTTTATTGGCTTTTTTTAATAATGCTTGAGAAGCCATTATTTGATTAGAAATATCAATACAGTACCTCTCATCCTCAATCATTTTAATTATTCCTTCTACCTGTCCCTTTGCAGTTTTTAAACATTGTAATGCTTTCTTCTTTTCTGTATTCATTTGCATCACTCCCTATATATTTCACATATGACACCCCCTCTGGGTGACTGTAATTATATAATACTCCTCCCATTTTCTTCTGTCAATATATTTTTGAACATTTTGTTAACTATATTAACATTTAATTAATATGCATACTTCTATTATAACCTCTAAAGTATGTTAAAATTGTCTTATAACCTAATAAGGAGATAATTTAAACTTATGACTAAATTGTTAATAATTCCATTCACTTTAATTATATTATTCTTATTAATATTTGCTTTTAATAAAAATTATAAATATAAAAATCTTCTACTTTTATTTGGAATAATCATTATTTTTTCTCTCTCAATAGTGCTTATAAAACACCCATTTTCTCAATCAAACATTTTAAAAAGAGAAGAATCAAGTAATAATTTAAACTCAGATCTACCTTTAGATAATAAGGGAAATTTAGATAACTCCCTTAATAATAAAAATATTGGAGATAACGATAAAATTAGAATAATAATTTCTGATACCGTAAAAAAAGAATTCGGAGAAAATTTTAAATATACAAAAGATTTAATTGAAAATGGTACAAATTCCTACACTATTTCTCTTTTATTTGATGATACTAATTATAATAAAGAGCAATGTATTAATTTTATAAAGACTTTGAGTAGTAATCTAAAAAGCTTTGTTAGTATAAACAGAATAGAAGTTTTCTTTACTAATAATTTAAAAATAAAATATTCCTTAAGTATAGATAATTTTAATAAAGAACAAGAAAATATAAAAATAAAAGAAGATTCATTTTAATTGAATCTTCTTTTTTTAAGCTATATTCTAGTTGAATATTGATTTTTAAATAATCACTAAGATATTATTACATTCCTATCTAAAAAACATGCGTAATCAAAAAAACATCTATTTTTATACTCTTTAAATATTATTAATAGACTAAGCTTCCTGTTTTTATATATCTGTTCTTTTCTATATTGTTATTTGCTAAAACTGTTGTATTAGCTTCAATATAAGCACACTCATTAATATTAACATTACTATCAATATTACTGTTCAAAGCTATAAAAGAATAATCTCCTATTTTCACATTATTTCCTAAAGAACACTTTTGTTTTAAAATAACATGTTTTCCAATATTCAAATTTCCAATACTAATCAAACCTGGATATATAACAGATCCTTCCCCTATATTGCTTTCATTAATATATTTAGTATCAGGGTGAATAATAGTAGCAAACTTTATCTTATTATTTAATTTCTTTTCAATCTCTTTTTTTAGTTCACAGTTATCTACTGCTATAATTGTGAATAACTCATTCTTACTCTCTAATCTTTTTAAAAAATAAAATTTATCTCTTTTTCTATTTTCAAAATAATCACACATCGAATCTAAAGAACCTAAAACATTATAACCATCAATAATTTCTTTTTCCTCATCATTTTTAAGACTTATAAAGCCTAATATATTCCATGTATCCCTATTTAAATTTATGCATTCAATTATTTTAACAATTTCTGTCCCTATATTTTCAGTCCCAATTATAACGATATCCTTCATTTAAACACCCCATCAATCATTTAGAATATTTCTATCATATTAAAACTATTTTATTGAACAACTTTTAATATTAATTTATTTATTAAAGAGTATTAAAAGTAATATTTATTTATTCATAACTAAAATTATTTTACAATTTATGTATATTAATTATATATTTGTCCATAATTAAAATATCCACGATTAATAAGTAGAAAATTTCTTAGTTTTGTAGTAATTAATGATACTTCCCCCATAATATCTTTAATCACTTCCCCTTTTGTTTGTACAAACTAAGAATCTACTTATTGTGGATTTTCTAATTAATAAGGACTATTTAGAAGATTTATTTACATAATAAACTTTCTAAATAGTCCTTTTATAGTTCAATAATATATAATTTTCAAAATAAAAAAAGCTTAGTGAAAA
>NZ_JAPCKJ010000009.1:0-60413 GCF_034439435.1 Clostridium sp. LIBA-8841
AAAACTCTAAACATTTGTTTAGAGTTTTTTTATTGTCTTAAATACATATACAATTCTAAAGAATCTAAAATGTTCAAAATAATCTTAAAAATTTTCCACATAAATTATAAAAAACTAACAAGTTATCCACAGGAAATATGTGAGTTATATACATATAAACATTTAGTTAGTGGATAAATATATTAACGGAAAGATAATATATAATAATTATCTTTATATGTTATAATTTACAATATTAATATCTTTAATAAGAACAGAAGGTGAATACCTAATATGACTTACAGAATAAAGCAATTCTTTTGGGCTATTTCAGCTAATTTTAAAGAGCTAGATTATGCTTATGTAGAATGCTTTTTAACTGAGTACGAGTTACACCTTTTTAAAAAACTTAAAAAAGGTGAGCAGCTACATTGTATAAAAGTTTCTAGGGATTGTGTTAGATTAGCTAGAGCTAAAGGAATTAACTCAGATATACAATTAAGAAAAGTTTCTAAATTAGGATTATTACATGATATAGGAAAACTATATTATCCATTAAATGTGATGACTAAATCTTTTTTAATTTTGGGAAAAAGATTATCTAATAATGAAATAAGAAAGTTTCAAAATATAAAAGCTATATATATTTACTATAATCATGGAGATAAAGCATTTAATTATCTAAGAGAAAATGATTATGATCCAGATTTTATAGAAGCAATTAAGGGACATCATTCTATGAAGAGTGGGAATAATATATTGCTAGATATATTAAAAGAAGCAGATGATATGAATTAATTTAAAAAAATATTTTTTATAGAATTTATAAATATAATTTTCTATATAGATTTTATTAAAGTTCAGAGGTTATTAATATATATCTGAATTTTAATAAAGTTTTATTTTAAGTATATATATGAAATATTAAAAATTTAAGGAGGGGAAATTTTGAAAAATAAGATACTAAATATAGTTCTTATGAGTGTCTTACTTCTAGTTGTAATTTTATTAGTTTCAACTAACTTTATTATTAATGTTCAATGGTTTAAAGAAGTAGGATATTTAGATGTGTTTTTTACTAAATTAGTGGCTATATGCAAATTATTTATACCTATATTTATAGTATATTTTGCTGTTATAGCTATATATCTTTTTTCTTTGAGAAAAAGTATAAATAATTTAGTGGGGGAATCTAAGTTTAAATCAATTAAAAAATATTTCTTGTTATTAAATTTAGGAATATCAGTATTAGGAGCTGGAGCTACTGCAGCAACTCAGTGGTATAAAATTCTTCAATTTACTAATGCAGTTCCTTTTGGAGAAGTAGATCCTATATTTAACAAAGATATATCTTTTTATGTTTTTAAACTTCCATTAGTACAATCTATTTTTAATGCTACTATATCATTAATAGTTATATTAGCTATTATAACAGTTTTAATCTATTTAGCGTTAGGTCTTAAAGATAAATTCTATCAAAACCAAGATAATGTTATAAGTATAAATAATAGGGTTGATGGTATAAGAAAATTTGCGGGAAAACAACTAGCAGTGTTAGCATCAATATTAGCATTACTTATAGCTGGTGGTTACTTATTAAAATCATATAATTTAGTTTATAGTACTAGGGGAGTAGTCTATGGAGCAAGCTATACAGATGTTAAGATAACATTATTATTTTATAAGGTTATAGCTGTAGCCTGCGTAATATCTTCAATAATAGTTTTTGTTTCAATATTAAGGACAAAATTTAGACCAATAATAATATCAATTGCGGCAATTGCTGTACTTATTGTTTTAGAGCCTGTAGTAGCGATTCTTACTCAACAGTTTTTTGTTAAACCAAATGAAATGGAGTTAGAAAAACCGTATATTTCTTATAATATTGAGGCGACTAAGAAGGCTTTTAATATTGATAATATTGCAGTAAAAGAAATGGAGCCTAATGAGAATATAACTAGCCAAGAGTTAGAAGATAATAAGGATATAATTGAAAACTTGAAGGTTAATTCAACAGGCCCTCTACTAAGTTTCTATCAACAAGTTCAACTTATAAAAAATTACTATCAATTTAATGATACTGATACAGATAGATATGATATAAATGGAAAATATACTCAAGTATTTATTTCACCAAGAGAAATAAATAGAGAAGCTATGACTACATGGCAAAATAAACATCTTAGATATACTCATGGGTATGGAGTAGCTATGAGTAGGGTTAATAGTGTAACAGAAGCTGGACAACCTGATTTCGTTATGAAAGATATACCAACAGTTAACAATACAGATATCAATCTTGAGAATCCAAGAATATATTTTGGTGAAGGGGATAATGATTATGTTATTGTAAATACTGAAGGTGGTGAATTTGATTATCCAACAGGAGATACTGAAAATACATTTAATTATAATGGAACTGGTGGAATAAAAATGACACCTTTTAATAGATTATTATTTAGTATTTACGAAAAGAGTCCTAAAATAATAATGTCTAGTTCTATAACATCAGAAAGTAGAATAATTCTTAACCGTAATATAGTTGATAGAGTTCAAGCAATAGCGCCTTTCTTAACTTATGATAGTGATCCATATGTGGTAATTCATGATGGAAGGTTAGTTTGGATGATGGATGCATATACAACAACAGATAAATATCCTTTATCAGAGCCTCATGAAGGAATAAACTATATAAGAAACTCTGTTAAGGTTGTTGTAGATGCTTTTAATGGAGATGTTAATTTCTATATAGCAGATGAAAATGATCCTATAATTGAGTGTTACTCAAAAATATATAAAGGTTTATTTAAACCTATGTCTGAAATGCCTCAGGATTTAAAGGAACATTTCAGATATCCTCAAAACTTATTTGAACTACAAAGTAAGGTTTTAACAAAGTACCATTTAGATGATCCTATTAAATTATTCACTGAAGAAGATTTATGGGATAGATCTTTAGAGGTTCTTAAACATGGAGGAGAAAGTTCAAGTCAGGAAGATGAAGGAAATGGAAAGTCAATTTTCGGTAGTGTAAGAGAATCTAAAAATAATGAATCTGAAAATGAAGGACTTTATCTTATGACAAAGTTACCTGGAGAAGAGAATGTTGAAATGATGCTTTTAGATTATTTTAATATGAGAGGCAAACAAAGTATGGTGGCTCTTCTTGGAGCAAGAATGGATGGAGATAACTATGGTGAATTAGTAATGTACAAGTTCCCTCCTCAAAGAACTATATATAGTCCAATTCTATTTAAGAATAGAATACAACAAGATCCTAATATATCTAAGGAAATAAGTCTTTGGACTGGAAAAGGATCAGAGGTTATATATGGTGATATAATTATTGTTCCTATAGATGACTCTTTATTATATTTGAATACAATTTATTTAAAAGCTGATTCAGGAAATGGTATGCCTGAAATGAAGAGAGTTATACTTTCTAATGGTGATAAAATAGTTATAGAAGAAAATGTTGAAAAGGCATTACTAAAATTATTTAATTATAGTTCACCAGGAGAGGGAGAAAATTCTAATATAAATGGAAATACTACGAATGAAGCACCAGTAAATAATGGCGGAGTAAAAGAGGCTGCTGATTTATTTAATAAGGCTATAGAGGCGCAAAAGAATGGTGATTGGGCTTCATATGGTGAATTTATAAATCAATTAGGAGATATTTTAAATAAAATATCACAAGAATAATAAAAATAATATGAGTGTATTAAATATTTTTTAGAATTTTTATATTAAAATTCTAAGGAGTGTTTAAACACTCCTTTTTATATGTTTATAATTTTACTAATATTTATAATAGTTTTTGGAATTTATGATATAATTTTTAGTGGAAGATATCTAAGAGCTAGGGGTGAAACATATGGATTATGATGTGTTGATATTAGGTGGAGGAATCATAGGATGCTCTGTTGCATATGAGTTATCAAAATATAACTTAAACATAGCTCTTATAGAGAAAGATTTTGATATTGCAGATGATGTTTCCTTTGTTAATACAGCAATTGTATATGATGGTTCTGAATGTAAGGATAATTTAATGGGTTATTTAGAAAATATGGGAAACACGATGTTACCTGAAATAACTAAAAAATTAAATGTTCCATTTAAAAGAGTAGGCCATTTAACTATAGCTGAAAATGATGAGACGGTTAGAATAATTGAAGAGAACTATAGAAGAGCTAAATCTAGAGGAATAAATAATATTTACTTAGTTGATGAGAAAAGAGCAAGAGAAATAGAACCTAACTATAAGGGTGAAATAAAAAAAGCTATATACTCAGAAAATATAGCAGTTACAAGTCCATATGATTTGGCAATAGGGTTTGCAGAAATAGCTTATGATAATGGAGTAAGCTTCAGACTAGAGGAAATAGTTTTAGATATTCAAGGTATAGCAAAAGGATTTAGAGTAACTACAAATAAAAATAAGTTTACTTGCAGATTTGTTATTAATACAACGCCAGGTGAGCATTATACCATAGATCAAGATAAAGATTATGAGCAAAAAAATGCTTTAAAAACTTATTATTTATTATTAAATGATGAAATAAAAGAAAAAACATCAAATATAGTTGTCAAACTAAAAAATAAGGAAGAATTTATAATCCAAAAAAATACTGTTAATGGAGATACGTTAATTGGTATAAATTCAAATCAGTCATTAGGATTTATGAAATCCTTAAAATTAGCTAAAGAAATGATAAATAGCATTAGTAGAAAAAATGTTAAAGATATTTTTTATGATGATCATAGTAACGATAGAATGATTATAGATGATAGTAGAAAGAATAATGGATATATAAAGGTTATGGGAAAACATTACGGAGAAGTTACCATAGCTCCTGCTGTATCAAAAATAATATGTGATGAAATAATTGAAAAATTAAATTGTAGTTTAAATAAAAATTTTGTAGATAAAAGAAGAGAATTTTATCGTTTTAGAGAATTATCAGATGAAGAAAGAAATGAGCTTATATCCTTAGATAAGAGATATGGAAAAATAGTATGTCTTTGTAATGGTATTAGTGAAGGAGAAATAGTAGATTGTATTAGACGTCCTTTAGGGGCAAGAACCGTTGAAGGCGTAAAAAGAAGAACAGGTGCTACCTTTGGAACTTGCCATGGAGCTTATTGCATAAGTAAAATAATAAATATATTAGCGAGAGAGCTTGATAAAAAGCCAACAGAAATAGTTGAGGATTCTAAAAATTCTAAGGTTTTAGCATCTAGAATTAAGGAGTTTAATAGAGTCTAAAGGGGTGTTTTTAATGCATAAAGATATATTTACTAGTGTTGTTAGAGTTAGAGGGTCTAAAAAATATAATGTAGTGCCTGTGAAAAGCAACAAACCAGTTGAAATGTCTAAATGGATTGATTTTTCAAGTGTTTTAAGTAGATTATATGTTGGAGTACCTACTAAAAGTGGAAATGTGGTCTGTAAGAATATAATGAATACAGGAGTAGACATTATATGCACAAAAAATCTACCAAAAGATAGTTAAGAATTGACAAAAGACAAATATTAAAGTATATTTTTTATATATTAAGTTTAAGTTAATATTAAACCTGTGAGCAGGCTAGTAATGTTATATATTGCTTTCAGAGAGCTAGTGGTTGGTGTGAACTAGTACAATATTTTCATGAATCCACCTGTGAGGGACTGTGATGAGCAGTACGGAATTAACCGTTAAAGTTTTTAAGAGGATAAAATATTTTATGTTTTATCAATTAGGGTGGCAACGCGGAGTCTTTTCGTCCCTTTTTATAGGGAACGAAGGCTCCTTTTTTATATATTTTTTTAGTTAATAAAATTTTTAATATAAATAAAGTTCTGAAAGGAGAATGGAAATGTTAGATTTAAAAAAGTTAAGAAGTAATACTGAAGAAGTAAAAAATGCTTTATCTAATAGAGGAGAAGATTTCGACGTAAATGTTATAGACGAAGTTATAGCTTTAGATGAAGAAAGAAGAAAAATATTAGTTGATGTTGAGGCTTTAAAAAAGCAAAGAAATGAAGTATCAGCTGAAATTCCAAAGAGAAAGAAAGCTGGAGAAGACGTTACTGAAGTAATGGCTGAAATGAGAGAAATAGGAGATAAAATCAAAGCTGATGATGCTAGAGTTGCTGAGTTAAATGATAAAATCAACTATATCATGTTAAGAATCCCTAACATACCAAACCCATCTGTTCCAGAAGGAGAAACTGATGAGGATAATGTTGAAATAAAAAGATGGGGAGAACCTACTAAATTCAACTTTGAACCGAAAGCTCACTGGGATTTAGGAACAGATTTAGATCTTTTAGACTTCGAAAGAGGTGGAAAAGTTGCTGGATCAAGATTCACAGTTTATAAAGGAATGGGTGCTAGATTAGAAAGATCTATAATAAACTTCTTCTTAGATAAACACACATTTGAAAATGGATATACTGAAGTATTACCTCCATACATGGTAAACAGAGATAGTATGACTGGTACAGGTCAACTTCCAAAATTCGAAGAAGATGCTTTTAAAGTAGAAAACAATGGATATTTCTTAATACCAACAGCTGAGGTTCCTGTAACAAACATGTACAGAAACGAAACTTTAGAAGGAGATAAACTTCCAATAAAACACGCTGCATACAGTGCTTGCTTCAGAGCAGAAGCTGGATCTGCAGGAAGAGATACAAGAGGTCTTATAAGACAACACCAATTCAATAAAGTTGAGTTAGTTAAGTTCTGTAAGCCAGAAGATAGCTATAAGGAATTAGATAAATTAGTTCAAGACGCTGAATCTGTATTACAAGCTTTAGGATTACCATATAGAATAGTTAGAATATGCAAAGGTGACTTAGGATTTACAGCTGCATTAAAATATGACATAGAAGTTTGGATGCCAAGCTACAATAGATATGTTGAAATTTCAAGTTGTTCAAACTTTGAAGATTTCCAAGCTAGAAGAGCTAACATAAAATTCAAAAACTCTCCAAAAGAAAAACCACAATTTGTTCATACATTAAACGGATCAGGAGTTGCTATCGGAAGAACTGTAGCTGCTATATTAGAAAACTACCAACAAGAAGATGGTTCAGTAGTTATACCAGAAGCTTTAAAAGAATATATGAGATGTGACTTGTTAAAGTAATATTTATTATTTAGAAGACTAAAGTAATTTGAATAAATTTATATAAAACATAATAGATGTCATATTATATGATTTAAATCTATAATATCAAAATTATAAAAACGGTATTTAAAATACCGTTTTTATTTTTATAGTATCAAAAAAATCTTAATTAACATATTATAAATTAGGTTTAAATTAAAGTGAGGTGTACTATTATGGATAACTATGGATATGATTATGAAAATGAATACGATAGATATGAAAAAGGATATCGCAAATATAAAAAGTCAGAATATGAAAAGGAAGATGACAGATGCAAAGAAGACTGGCGCAAATGCAAAAAGTCAAAATGCGAAAAAGAATGCGATAAATGTAAAGAAGAATGTTGCAGATGCTGTGAAAAAGAATGGGATAAGTGTAAAGAAGACTGTTGCAAATGCAAAAAGTCAAAATGCGAAAAAGAATGCGAAAAACGTAAAGAAGAATGTTGCAAATGCTGTGAAAAAAAATGCGATAAATGTAAAGATGAATGGTGCAAATGCTGTGAAAAAGAATGCGATAAATGTAAAGATGAATGTCGCAAACGTTGTGAAAAAGAATGGGATAAATGTAAAGAAGAATGTCGCAAATGCTGTGAAAAAGAATGTTGCAAATGTAAAGAAGACTGTTGCAAATGCAAAGAGTCAGAGTGTGAAAAGGAAGACGATAAGTGTAAAAAAGACTGTGATAAATGTAAATGGTTAGAGAAAAAATCTGAAGATTTAACTAAAGAAGCTACTAAGATTAATAAAGCTGTTAAAGAAAAAGTTAAAAAAGCAAAAGAAGTTAAAAAAGAAATTGATGAATTAAAAGAAGAATTAGAATGCTTAATGAGAAAAGAAAAGGCTTTATTATGCGAAGCGATGGAATTAGATGAATTATTAGAAAGAACAGTTTATGAGGCATTTAAGTATTTGTATGCTACAATTGATTGTTATAAAAATTGTAAGGATAAAGATAAAGACAAAGAGTGCTGTTGTAAATGTTGCTGTAAATGCAAAAAAGAAAGAGATTATGAAGATTAATTAAATCGAATAAGAGATATTATGATAGAGATACTATAATATAGTATCTCTTATTTTTTTATAAAAAGTGTTGACATAAATTTAAACAGTTGATATAATAATTAACGTACCGCGGAGAGATGGTCGAGTTGGTTTAAGGCACCGGTCTTGAAAACCGGCGTGCGTGTGAGCGTACCATGGGTTCGAATCCCATTCTCTCCGCCATTTTTTTTACAAAAAATAAAAATGGAATATTGTGGAGAATTACTCAAGTGGCTGAAGAGGCTCCCCTGCTAAGGGAGTAGGTCGGGCAACCGGCGCCCGGGTTCAAATCCCGGATTCTCCGCCAAAGCATCTAGTTTTACTAGATGCTTTTATTTATGTTTATATAAAAAATATGATATTATGTTAAAATATAATTTACTTTACGTTGAATTTTAGATAAACTTTCTTATGGTAACAAAATTTTTATTTTATATTTTAAGATTAAATATTAGTCAATAATAAATGAGTCTATCAATAATTTTTATTACAACTATTAAAATTATTAATATAAAATTTATACATAATATAATTTTTTTATTAATTTAAAATGTATAATTTAAGTATATGAATTTTTATTGGGAGGAGATATTTTGAAAGGATCATCAGGACCAGTTAGAGCTAAAAAACCTAAAAAGTCAACAGCGTATACACTATCTATATATTTAGGATGGAGTAGTATTTTTGCAGCATTATACTTTTTCATGCTTGGATTACCTTTTTCAATTCCAGGAATTATTGCTGGGTACATAGCTTTTAAAAAGCACAATGAAAGTAAGTTTCCTTTAATATTAAATATAATAGGGTTTGTATTAACAGTATTCACTTGGATATTATTTATGAAAATACCTTTACAATAATTAATTACGTAATAAAGAGATACTATAATAATAAAATTAGTATCTTTTTTAAAAAAAATAGTTGACATATAAATCAAAAATGATATAATAATAAATGTGTCAAGTATGGAGAGATGGTCGAGTTGGTTTAAGGCACCGGTCTTGAAAACCGGCGTGCGTGTGAGCGTACCATGGGTTCGAATCCCATTCTCTCCGCCACAAGTGGAGAATTACTCAAGTGGCTGAAGAGGCTCCCCTGCTAAGGGAGTAGGTCGTGTTAAGCGGCGCCCGGGTTCAAATCCCGGATTCTCCGCCAAAGCATCTAGTTTTACTAGATGCTTTTTTTATTTTACTTAATCTTTATTTCTTTTAGAAAAATCATGTTCTCTAAGACATTCTTTAATCAATAATTTAAGCTTTTCATTATCATCATCTAACAGTTCAATAAATATTTCTTTTAAAACTTTTTTAAAGAATACTTTCAATAGAATATAGAAGATACAAATAAAAAATACTAAGTAAAAAAATATATCCATATAAATTTCCTCCTTTAACTCTTAATATTATACTATTATTTTCTGTAATAGGAATTAAAAGGATTATAAAATCTTTTTATAACATAGATCAGATATTGTTTTTTTATTTGTGATAAATTACTTATTAATCAATTGGTATCTATTACTTAAAAAGAAACATAAGATATATATGAAGTAATATTATATGGAGTTATTAATGAGAGTTGAAAAATTAAATGAATTAAAAAATAATTCTAAAAGAATTGTTTTTAACAATGATTCTAAAATAGTTTTTTTTAGTGACTGTCATAGAGGGGATGGAACATATAAGGATAGCTTGGCTCCTAATATTAACATATATCTAACGGCACTTAGGTATTATCATAAAAATAAATTTACTTATATAGAAGTTGGAGACGGAGATGAACTTTGGAAGTTTAAGAATTTACAAGAAATATATGATATGAATCATGATGTATATGAAGTTTTAGATGATTTCAAAGAAAAAAATAGGCTTTATATGATATATGGAAATCATGATAAAGATAAAAGTAAAATAAAATTTTTAAGAAAAAATAAAAGAAGAAATAGGCGAAATCATTCTGCTTGTGATTTTTATAGTACATTAGAAATATATGAATCATTAGTTCTAGTACATGAGGAGAGCAAGAGAGATTTCTTTATATTACATGGACATCAAGTAGATTTTTTAAATAATGAATTGGCTTTTCTATCAAAATTTTTAGTTAGATATGTATGGGCTATTTTAGAGGCTTTTATGGGATTTAAAGATCCTATAAGTCCTGCTAAGAGTAATAATAAAAGAGATAAATTTGATGAAAAAATAATTAATTGGGCTGAAGAAAATGATACAAGAGTTGTTCTTGGACATACTCATAAAACTTTATTTCCAAGAAGTAGGAATGATTCAACATATTTCAATATAGGATGTTGTGTGCTTCCTAGAACTGTTACGGCTATTGAGATTGAAAGAGGAGAAATTGCTCTAATAAAATGGACAATAAAAGTTGATGAAAAAGGTTCATTGTTTGTTGGAAGAGATATTATTGGTGGACCTACTAAAATACAGAACTATTAAAAAGAAAACTCTAATGTTATACACAAAAACATTAGAGTTTTTAGATTATTTGTTGATAATTAAAATTTTTATGTGAATAAGTTAATCTTTTAATTCTTTTTTTCTCCCTTAGCTTTTACTTCATTACGGTGTGCTTTTCTTTGTTTTTCTTCTCTTTCTTGTTTTTCAAGAAAGCATGCCATTGGATTACCAAGGTTGGTTTCAATCTCAGCTGTAGCATCCATTATTTTTTTGAAAGTATTACTTATGTTCATTTAAAACACCCCTTTTGAATAAATAAAAATATTAGTTCTTTTTATAAAATTTATAGATTTCATCATTATTATATACCGTATTGTAAACAATTTCTATAGTAAAATACACGATATATTTTTTTTGTGATATTGCTATTTAAAAGAAAGAAATAAGTATAAAATGTTATTATAATAGGTAATAATTTTGAAATGTATAAATAAATTTTTGAGGTGTAAACATGGGATTAAGAATCATATATGGAAGAGCTGGTACTGGTAAGAGTACTTTTTGTATAAATCAAATAAAAAAGAAGATAAATAATTCACCTGATAATAAATTAATTTTAATTGTTCCAGAGCAATTTACTTTTCAGACTGAGAATAGAATGCTAGAAGCTATAGGAGAAAAGTATGTGTTAAATGCTGAGGTGCTTAGTTTTAAAAGACTTGCACACAAAGTTTTTAATGATTGTGGAGGGGCAACAAGAACAATTATGAGTGATGCTGGTAAAAGCATGCTTATTTTTAAAGTACTAGAAGATTTATCTGATGATATGACAGTTTTTAAAAATGCTTCTAGACAAAAAGGATTTATAGATATAGCTTCCAAAACAATAACTGAGTTTAAAAAATATAACGTAAATAATGAAATTTTGGATTTAACTATAGATCAAATAGAAGATGAAAATCTTAAAATGAAGATGGAAGAATTAAAGGATGTTTTTAATGAATTTAACTCAAAATTACACGAGGGACATATTGATGGAGAAGATCAGTTACTTCTGTTAAATGAAAAACTAGATGGATGTTCTTTATATGATGGAGCTGAAATTTGGATAGATGAGTTTACTTCATTTACTCCAAATCAGTTAAGTGTGATAGGAAAGTTATTAAAGCGAGCTAAGAGCGTTAACATAACTTTATCTATTGATGAGGTAAATTCAGCTAAAGGTGAAAGTGACCTTTTTGTTGCTACAAAAAATACAGAAAAAAGGTTAATGAATTTAATTCAAGAAGAGGGAATAGCTTTTAGTGGATATATTAATTTGAATGAAGATGTCCCATATAGATTCAAAGAAAATAAAGAATTAGAGCATATAGAAAGACAGCTTTATGCTTATCCTTTTAAACAGTATAGAGGAAAAAATGAAAGTTTAAGACTTTATAGAGCAAATAATAATTATGATGAAGTTGAGTTCGTTGCTAAAGATATATTAAGGCTTGTTAGAGAAAAGAAATATAGATTTAAGGATATTTCAATAATATGTAGAGATGTTGATAATTACGAGAAGGTTGTATCAGCTATTTTTACTGAATATGAGATTCCCTATTATATAGATAAGAAAATAGATATAGCTAGTAACCCACTTATTGTTTTTATAAACTCAGCAATAGATATAATAAGTAAAAATTGGACTTATGAAAGTGTGTTTAAATATCTTAAAACTGGATTGATAAAAGAGTTTAGAGGTATTGAGGGTGCGGAGTTTATTGATGAATTAGAAAACTATGTATTGGCCTATGGAATAAAGGGAAAGAAGTGGATGGAAGAGTGGGTTAATTATAGTTCTAGCATTTTAAAAGAAGAAGAAATATCTGAAGAAAATAAACAAAGATTAAGTAGATTAAATGACATTAGAGAAAACATAGTTCATCCTCTAGAAGAATTTAATAAGCAATGTAAGGGAAAGAAAACTTTAAAAGAATTTGCTATAAATTTATATGAATTTATAGATTCTAAATTAGAAATCATGGACACTATAGACCAATATGTTGAATATTTCAAAGAAAATGATATGGCAATTAAGGCAAAAGAGTATTCAGAGGTAAGAGATATTTTCATAGATGTCTTAGAACAGGCAGTTGATGTTCTAGGAAATGAAGTTATGGATTTAAATGAATTTATGAAAGTATTAAATATTGGATTATCTCAATATGAAATGGGATTAATTCCTGTGGCATTAGACCAAGTAAATATAGGAGATATAACTAGAATAAAAAGTAGAGGTGCAAAGGCCTTATATATTATTGGAGTAAATGATGGGGTACTCCCTTCTGCTAATAAAGAAGAAGGAATCTTATCAGATAATGATAGAGAAATCTTATTTGAAAAAGGTGTGTCATTAGCTTCTGATACAAGAACAAAAATGTTTGAAGAACAGTTTTTAGTTTATACAGCCTTTACTATAGCTGAGGAATATTTAGTTGTAACTTATCCTTTAGCAGATTTTGAAGGGAAATCTCAAAGACCATCTATTATAGTTCATAGATTAAAGAAGATACTTCCTAATGTAAAAGAAGAAAGTGAAGGATTTAAATTAATAAATGATAAGTATGAAAAGATTTCTGCTAAGATTCCTACTTTAAATGAACTTATGATAGCAATTAGGAAAAATTATGAGGATATTGAAATAGAGGATTATTGGAAGTATGTTTACGATTGGTATTTAGGTGAACCTAAATGGAAAGAAAAAATAGAATATGTCAAGAAAGGACTTGAATATACTAACCTAACTAATAATATTTCAAAAGAGAAGGCTAAAAGACTTTATGAAGATAATAAAAATAAAATTTCTTTAAGTGTTTCAAGACTAGAAAGATATGCTCAGTGTCCTTTTGCTTACTATATACAATATGGATTAAAGGCTAAAGATAGAAAAATATATGAGTTTACAGCACCTGATTTAGGTAGCTTTATGCATGAAATATTAGATGAATTTACTAATGAAGTTAAGGAGAAAGATTTAAAGTGGAGTGATTTAAGCCATGAAAACTGTAGAAATATAATAAATTCATTAGTTGATAATCAAGTTAAAAATAATAAATCATCCATATTAAATAGTTCAAAGAGATATTCTTATTTCACAGATAGATTTAAGAGAATTCTTACAAAATCAGTTATGGTAATCAGTGAACAAATGAAGAGAAGTGACTTTGAAATCTACAAAAATGAGTTAGCGTTTGGATTTTCGAAAGATGTTAATTCTATAAAGCTTGATCTTTCTTCAGGAGAGAGTTTTTATTTAAATGGAAGAATAGATAGAGTTGATAAATTAAATTTAGATGGTGAAACATATTTAAGAGTTATAGATTATAAAACTGGTTCAAAAAAATTTGACTTAAATAAATTTTATAATGGTCTTCAAATACAACTTTTAGTTTACTTAGATGCTCTTATAAATAATTCAGAAAATATAGTTGAAAATCAGGCTATGCCAGGGGCTATCCTTTATTTTAGAATAGATGACCCTATATTAAAATCTAAAGGAGACTTAACAGAGGAAGAAATAAAAGAAGAGGTTTTAAAAGAGTTAAAATTAGAGGGGCTTTTACTTGATGATGTAAAAGTTATTAAGGCTATGGATAATAGCTTAGAGCCTGGAATGCACTCACTTATAATACCTGCAAATATGAAAAAGGCAGGAGATTTAGGAAAAAATAAGGCATTAATAACTATGGAACAATTTGAGTTATTAAGAAAATATGTTAATGAAAAAATGGTTGAGATATGCCAAAACATGATAGAGGGTAAAATTGATATAGAGCCATGTAAGGAAAATAAAAATATAGTATGTGATTATTGTAATTACTCACACATATGTCAATTTGATTCTAGCTTAGAGGATAATAGATATAAGGTTATTGCAAAGAAAAAAGAAGAAGAGATATGGAAGAGTATAAACGAAAAAGTAGGCGGTGAAGTAAATGGGGACTAAATGGACTAAAGAACAAGAATTAGCTATAAATACTAGAAAATGCAACCTTTTAGTTGCTGCTGCGGCTGGCTCTGGAAAAACGGCTGTACTAGTTGAAAGAATAATAAAGATGATAACAGAAGGAGAAAATCCTATTGATATAGATAAGTTATTGGTTGTTACATTTACTAATGCTGCTGCTTCTGAAATGAGAGAGAGAATAGGAGATGCCATATCTAAAGCTTTAGAGAAGGATCCTAGTTCTGAAATACTTCAGAGACAATTAGCACTTTTAAATAGAGCTAGTATAACGACTATGCATTCTTTTTGTTTAGAAGTTATAAAAAATAATTTTCACTTAATAGATTTAGATCCTGGCTTTAGAATAGGGGATCAAACAGAATGTGAGCTTATAAAGCAAGATATTTTAGCGGACCTTTTTGAAGATATGTATGCTAAAGATGATGAATGTTTTAAAGATTTAGTTGAAGCTTATGGTGGAAGTAAAAGTGATGATAATTTAAATAGTATAATATTAAAATTTTATAATTTCATAATGAGTGGTCCTTGGCCAGAAAATTGGTTAAATGAGAAAGTAGAGGAGTTTAACATAAATTCCGTAAATGAACTTGAAAGTAAAAAGTGGATAGAAGTTTTAAAAGAAAGTATAAGCTTAGATTTAAATAATGCTTATTCAATGCTTGCTCAGGCTAGAGATATAGCTGAAATGGGAGTAGGACTTGACCCGTATTTAGTAAATATATATCCTGAAATAATCCAAGTTGAAGAGCTTAAACTTGCTTTAAAAGAAGGAATAGTTCCATTTTATAATAAGCTTATGGAAGCAAGTTTTGGAAGGCTAAAATCAGTTAGAAAAACTAGTGTAGATGATGAAAAAGCATTAGTAAAAACTAAAAATCTTAGAGATGACAGTAAAAAAATAATAGAAAATTTAAGGGATAAAGTTTTTGAAACATCTCTAGAAGAAGCAGTTTTAGGAATGCAAAAAATGTATCCTTTAATGAAATGCTTAAGTGGTTTAGTAATTGAATTTTCTAATAGGTATAGAGATAAGAAAAGAGAAAAAGATATTTTAGATTTTAATGACTTAGAGCATCTTTGTTTAGAAATTTTAATAGATAAAGATGAAGATGGTAATATAAAGCCTTCACAGGTTGCTTTAGAATTTAGAGAAAAATTTGAAGAAGTTTTAGTTGATGAATATCAGGATAGTAATACAATTCAAGAAACTATAGTTGGAATGGTATCAAGAAGAGATGTAGAAAATTCTAATGTATTTATGGTTGGTGATGTTAAACAGAGTATATATAAGTTTAGACAAGCGAATCCAGAACTTTTCTTAGATAAATATATTAATTATAGAGAGTTTGAAGATTCAAATAGAAAAATAATGCTTTATAAAAACTTTAGAAGTAGGGAAGAGGTTATAAATGGAGTAAACTACATCTTCCAAACTTTAATGAGTAATACTGTTGGAGAACTTGAGTATGATGAAAAAGAAGCATTAAACTTAGGTGCTAACTATGGCGAGATAAATGAAGAAAATGTAGAGATTTATTATATTGATGAAATACCGAATTTAAAAGTTGCTGGTGATATAGAATTAAATATATTAAATAAGGCAGGTAGTAAAGATGATAATAAAGATTATGGTGATGATGATGGGCAAAGTGAAGAAGAGGAAGATTTAGATAGCATACAATTAGAAGCACGAATAGTTGGTAAAAAAATTAAGGAGTTAATGAATCCTGAAGATGGAAGCACCTATATGGTTTTTGATAAGGATTTAGGAAAGTATAGAAAAATTAAATATAAGGATATTGTAATTTTGCTTAGAGCAACTAAAAACTGGGCTGAAACCTTTGTTGATGAATTAGGAACTGAGGGCATTCCTGTTTATGCTGACACTGGTACAGGATATTTTCAAACTATTGAGATTAGAACAATAATGGCATTACTTCACATAATAGATAACCCAATGCAAGATATTTATATATTATCTGCATTACGTTCACCTATATTTTCATTTACATCTGAAGAATTTGCAGATTTAAGGTTATTAAATAATGATAAATATTTCTTTGAAATAATAAAGGAAGTTGTTGAGGGTACTTATGACGGAACTATCTCTGATGAGTTAAAGGGTAAGTGCAACTATTTCTTAGAGTATTTAAATAAGTGGAGAGAAAAATCTGCTTATATGCCAATAGATGAGTTTATTTGGTTCTTATATTCTGATACATCTTACTATGGATATGTTGGAACAATGCCAAATGGAATTCAAAGGCAAGCTAATTTAAGAATATTATTCCAAAGAGCAAAACAATATGAATCAACAAGTTTCAAAGGGTTATTTAATTTTATAAACTTCATAAATAAACTTAAAAAATCTTCAGGGGATATGGGAAGTGCAAAAATACTTGGAGAAAATGAAGATGTTGTAAGAATAATGAGTATCCATAAAAGTAAGGGGCTAGAATTCCCAGTTGTTATATTAGGTGGAACAGGAAAACAATTTAATAAGATGGATCTAAGAGAAGATATACTTCTTCATGAGACTTTAGGAATAGGAACGAATTGTATAGATGTTAAGAAGAGAATAAAGTATGATACACTTCAAAAACATGCTATAAAGAAAAAATGTGAATTAGAAGTTTTATCAGAAGAAATGAGAATTTTATATGTTGCATTCACAAGAGCTAAGGAGAAATTGATCATAACTGGTGCTGTATCAGATTTAGAAAAATCTTGTGAAAATTGGTGCAAGGCGGGAGCTTCTTCTGAAAACAATAGAATAAGTCCTGGTAGCGTTTTAAAAGGAAAGAGTTATTTAGATTGGATTGGTATGGCATTAACTAAACATAAGGATGGAGATGCTATAAGAAACATTGGTGATGGAGATATAAATTTAAACTTAGATGATAATTCAAACTGGAGTTTTAAAAGTTGGGAAAAAAGTGAACTTTTAAGTACTAATGAAAATAAGCAAGAAAAAAATAATATTGATGCTTTTGAAAGTAGTAATTGGATTGAATCTAAAAAAGATATAAAAGAAGTTATAGAAATAAGAAATAGACTAGGGTTTAAATATAAATATATAGAGTCATGTAATACTCCTTCAAATATTTCTGTAACTGAATTAAAGAGAGCTCATCAAGAAGAAGATTTTATGGAAGAAAGTTATAACATTATTGATAATGACAGTAATGAAGAAAATAAAAAAGAAAAAATAAAAAGAAAGCCAAAGTTCATGGAAGAAAAACAAGAAGAATTTTCAGCGGCTAAAAAAGGAACTATAACTCACTTTGTAATGCAACACATTGATTTAGATAAGGTAATTTATATAAATGAAATAAAAGAAGAAGTTCAAAAGATGGTTCAAAAAGAGCTTTTAACAGAAGAAGAAGGAAAAGTAGTAAATGTTTTTAAAATACAAAAATTCTTTAAAAGCGATTTAGGACAGAGAATGTTGAGTTCATATAAATCAGGTAAAAAGGTTTATAGAGAGCTACCATTTATAACTGAAATTCCAAGTTCCATTGTAGAAAAAAGTCTTGATACTAAAGTTTATGGAAATGAAAAAGTTAGATTACAAGGTATTATAGATGCTTTCTTTGAAGAAGAGGATGGCTATGTTCTTCTAGATTACAAAACTGATTATATTAAAGAAGGAGAAGAGGAGGAGTTTATAAATAAATATAAAATACAAGTTGATTTATATAAAAATACTTTAAATAAAATTTTAGGAGAAGAGGTTAAGGAGTCTTATCTTTACTCATTCTATCTTGAAAAAGAATTGAAAATAAAATAATTTAATTAAAATAAGCAAAGAATTAAATCTTTGCTTATTTCATTTTTGTGCTTAAATTGTTAAAAAAGTTTAAAAATCAACATAGAACAAGACATTTTATGCTAAAATATTGTAAAATAAAGTTAAAAATACTATAAAAAGGTGAAGTTATGAGTAGGTATAAAGTTTTATGTGAGGATTTTAGAATTTATATTCTAGAGAGGTTTCATAATGATTGGGAGAAAGCCATTGATTACTGTGAATATTTAATATCTGAGATTGTAGAAGTGGACGATCTAGAATCTTTAGGTATGATTTATTTTGTTTTAAGTTATCTAAATTCACATGTACTTAATTATAAAAAAACAACTGAGTATGTTGAAAAGGCTGAAAAATTACTTATAAAGCTATCATATGATGAACTTTTACTAGATCTATATGGTATAGTAGCCACTTTTCATAATAAAAAAGGTTACTATAAAATGACGTTTAAGTATGCCTACAAAGGGTTGAAAATAGCTCAGGAGCTTTATGATAAAACTGGAGATAAAGAATGTCAAGATGAACTTATAGCTATAAATTTATTCATGGCAAGTACTTGTTTTAAATTAGGTGTAACAAGTATGGGAAACTTTTATCTTAATGAAGTTGTAGATGTACTTGATCTTAGAGAAATTACTAGAAGTGATATTTTTTATAATTTATATACTTGTTATTACATGAATTCAAATTTTGAGTTAGCAAAAGAAAATGCAGAGAAATGTTTTAATTTAATGAAAAACACAAAGAACAGAACGCCAGAAAAGGGATTAATGGAATGCTTAATACCTATAGTTAAATGTGATATAAAGCTTGGAAATTTAGATTTAGCTTTAAAAAATTTATTTGTTATTGAAGAAAAATTAAATTTTAATAGGGGATATATTTATTTTTTGTATGGTAAAATATACGAAGCCAAGGGAGAAAAGAGAAGAGCAAATGAATATTATATTATAGCATATAAGATGTATGAAAAAGATGAAAGATATTCTGAGGCTTTACGTTCATTAAAAAAAATAATAGATTATTATGAAGAAAAGGAAGATGTACTTAATGAATTAAAGTTTAGAAAATTATTCATGAAGTTTAATAGTAAGGTAAACACTGTAGAGGAAGATTATATGCTATTAGAATGCGTAAGCAAGTTTCATATGGAAAGATTAAATATTGAAAAAGAAAAGGTATTAAGTGCGCAAAAGTTAGCTTATAACAAGGATATTGAAAAACTAGCATATAAACTAATAACCACAGTTGATGAATTAAATAGTGTTCAAAATCAAATTAATGAAAAAAATAAAACGATAAAAGTTATTGCTGAAAGATTAAGCAGAGATTCTATGACGGGAGTTTATAACAAGGAATATATAATAGAAAAAATAAATGAAATAGAGAATAATGAAAATGAATTTTTCATAGCTATGCTTGATTTAGATAATTATAAAAAAATAAATGATAAATATGGTCATTTATTTGGAGATAATGTTTTGAAAGATGTGGCTTGGAGTATCCAAAATGAACTTAGAGAAGGTGACTTTCTAGGACGATTTGGAGGGGAAGAGTTTATTGTAGTTTATAAAAATAAGAGACTTGATTATGTTGTTAGAAGCACAGAACGTATTAGGACAAGTATAGAAAATTTAAGGTGGAAAAATGGTGCTAAATTAACTATTAGTATTGGAGTTGCTAAACATAATTTTAGAAAGAAAAGTGGATATTTAGAAACTTTAAAAAAGGCTGATAAAAATTTATATGAGGCTAAAAATAAAGGGAAAAATATGGTTTGCATTTAAATAGAGAAGAGATTGTATCAAAAGTAGCTAAAAATAAAACTTATTCTAATATACTATTCATGTTATTTATAAGTTTTATTATTTTAAGTTTTGATACAATCCATTTTCATTATCTATAAGAAGAATATTGTTTACTAAGGTTTAGTAAATTTTCTTTTGTATTTAATTCTGGGGTTTCTAGTACATTTTCAAGAAGAAAATTTAATGTAATGCCTATATTCTTTCCAGGTGTATAGTTAAGTTCAGTAATTAAATCATTACCTGTTATGGCTAAATCCTTGATAAATATAGGTTCCTTTGAAGCCAGTATATCAGAAATTCTATCTTTTAAAATATCTATATACTCAGTATCATACTCATCCATATAAGTTAAATAAGCTTTTATTAACTCTAGTAGATCAAAAATATTTTCAGCTCCTACTGAGTTTATAAGTAGCTTAAGTTTTTTTCTTGTCATATTGGATGAAATCTTATTTATATTTTCTACTAAATTACATGTACTATTTATGGTGTTATTATCATATTTAAGCTTCTTTAAAATTATTTTGCATTTATCAACTGCATTTTCAGAATTATAAACTTTATGAAATAAACCTGCTAATCTTACATGAAGTTTTTTAGGAAGTGAATTTAATAATCCATAAGTATCATGAATATCATCATATGCATCATAACAATTTATTAGTTTTAAATCATTAAATTCTTTAATTAATAAATCAGCAAAACCAAGTTTTCTAAGAAGCATAAGTCCTCTGTCGGGATTATTACTTAGGATGATTTTAGTGAATTCACTTTGAATTCTTTCCATACTTATATTTTTTATTAATTTAAAATTTCTTTTTATTGATTCAGCAGTTTCTTTTTCTATTTTAAAGTTTAATTGACAGCTAAATCTAATAGCTCTAAGCATTCTTAAAGCATCTTCAGAGAAACGTTTGTCAGGATCTCCTACACACTTTATTAATCTCTTTTTTAAATCGCCTTTTCCATCAAAATAATCTTTGAATCCTAAATAGGGACTATATGCCATTGCGTTTATAGTAAAATCTCTTCTAGATAAATCTTCTTCTATATTAGAAACGAACTTTACATCCTTAGGTTTTCTATTGTCTAGATATTCACCATCGACTCTATATGTAGTTATCTCATAAGGAGTTTTATCTATTAAAACTGTTACAGTTCCATGCTTTATACCAGTAGGAATTGTCTTATCAAAAAGTTCTTCTATTTTTTCAGGCAATGCATTAGTTGTAATATCATAATCTTGTGGATGTTTATTCAATAATGAGTCTCTTACGCAACCACCAACGATAAAGGCTTCAAAATTATTGGTGTTAAACTTATCTAAGATATATTGAACATTATTGGGTAAATTCATTAACTAGCCACCTCCATATAAGTTATTTTATCAATTAATATAAATTTTAGCTATAAATAAGAAGTTTATTTGTTTACAAAATTTAATAATATGTAATAATTAAAATAGAGATTATTAAAATGAAAGAAAGGATAGACTTATGGAAATACCGGTAAAAAAAATAGGTGAATTCGTTAAAGGAGAAAGAGTCGAAGGTTTTTTTCTTTTAAAATCAATTACTTTAAAGACTACTAATTCAGGTGGTAAAAAGTATTTAGATTTAGTTCTAAGTGATAAAACTGGGGATATATTAGGCAAAGTATGGGAGATTAAACCTGAGCATGAAGAGTTAAAATGCAATACTGTTGTTAAGATGCGAGGAACTATAAATAGTTGGCAAGGAACGCTTCAGTTTAAAGTAGAACATGTTAGAGAAACTAATGAGGAAGATAACATAAATTTAGATGATTATGTTCAATGTGCACCATATACTAGCGATGAAATGATTAACACTATAAAATGTGTTGTTGATAATATGAATGATATAGATGTAAAGAATATTCTTAATAGAATTTTAGAAATTAATGAGGATAAGCTTAAATATTATCCAGCAGCGAAATCTAATCATCATTCAATAAAGGGAGGCTTATTATATCACATAACAACTATGTTAAAGTTAGCAGAGAATATTTGTGGTATATATGATTTCTTAAATAAAGATTTAGTTTATGCAGGGGTAATACTTCATGACATGGCTAAAATAAAGGAAATGTCTTCTAATGAAATGGGAATAGTTGATGAATATACTTTAGAGGGAACTTTACTTGGGCATATTACTCAAGGAATAAAAGAAATTGAGGTAATAGGAAAAGAAGTGAATGCAGATAGCAAGATTATAATGTTACTTCAACATATGGTTCTATCTCATCATTATGAACCTGAATACGGAAGTCCTATTAAGCCTCTTATACCAGAGGCAGAAATGTTACACTATTTAGATGTAATGGATGCTAGAATGTATGATATGAAGAAGGCAATTAGTGAAACTAAAGTAAATGAATTCTCAGAAAGAATTTGGTCTTTAGATAGCAGAAGAATATATAACCATGGAATAAGTAAAAAAAATAATTAAAAAAACAGCTCTTTTAGAGCTGTTTTTTATTTAATATATTATTATTTTTGAGCCGTTTTTAACATTATCATAAAGCCATTTAGAATCTTCAACAGCTAATCTTATGCATCCATGAGAGGAAGGAACACCTAAGGTTGAATCAGATACTGTTGTTTGGTCTGCATCAAAAGGAATTGAATGAAATAAATAATTTCCCATGAATTGAACATAGTATTTTCCACCCTGACCGTATTTAGGTGAGAAAAACCATGGTGCTCTAGATTGAACAGTGAATACTCCAACTGGCGTTTCTTTTCCTTCAATACCTGTTGAACAAAGGAAAGATTTTTCTAAAGACCAATTATTTTCTGAGCCTTCATATACATAAGTCTTTTGTTCAGCAATATTAACGAAAACTAAATGATCAGTTTTACTACTAATATCAAATTGATTTATTGTATCTGAATTTAATTTTTTATAATATTCCATAACGGGAGCAGTTCTTTCTGTAGCCTTATCTATATTTTTTTGACTATAATTTTCAAGATGCTCTAATCTAAGTTTTTCTAATTCATCTTTTTTGGCTTGTAATGTTGAATCTTCTGGTAAAGTTTCAAGCTGAGAATCTAAATATTCTATTCCTTTTGAATATTTTTCATTTGAAATATATTCATCTACAGTTTCTAAGATAGGTTCTCTTATTTCATTTAAACATACTTCTTCATAGTCTGAAGCTTTTGATTTAAAATCAGAAAGATTATGTACACTTTTAAAATAGTTTAAAGCTTCTAAATAGTTATATTCATTTAACTTAGAAACTCCAATATCAAAATATTCCTTTGAATTTTTAATTATGGGAACTGTATATTTAAAGTTTGATATTTCTTCATTTAATACATTGAAAGAAAGTAAGTGATTTAATTGTTCTACTGCTACTTCTTCTGATATATCTCCAGAAGAAAAATCAGCTTTTATATCTGAGAACTTTTTTATTATTATGTCATCTGATGAATTAAGAAATGATTTTTTTAATAAAATATTTTTTGTTCCCTTGTTAAAATAATTTGAAGCTGCTTCATAATTATTTGATTCTAAAGCTTCATTGAATTCATTTAAATTATTTTTAAATGATATTGTAAAATAAGCTGCAACTAATACTAATGATATTAATAATGTTGAGCAGATTGTGATTAAAAGTTTTTGTTTTTTCATTTATGTACTCCTAAAAAATTTAATATTTATATTTAAATAATAGACAATAATTTAAATAATAGACAATAATTATCATAATATCAAAAAAATATTAACCTTAATCATTATATTACATTTTTGTCCTTTAAATAAGGACTATTGTATTTTTAGTATTAAACAGTCATAATATTAATATAAAGTAATCGCTTAAATAAAACGTTAACAATTTATTTTGTAATAAGGTGGTGTTGAGTATGAAAAAAGTTCATGAAAGATTTTTAGAATATGTAAAAGTAGATACTAAATCAGATGAAACAACAGGAGTGACTCCTAGTACAAAAGGCCAGCTAGAACTAGGAAAAATGCTTGCAGAGGAATTAAAGGCAATTGGAGTAGATGAAGTAAGAATAAGCGAAGAGGGATATGTATATGCTTCTTTAAACAGCAATTGTGACAAAGATATTCCTAAAATAGGATTTATTTCACACATGGATACTGCACCAGATATGAGTGGAAAAAATGTAAATCCTAAAATTGTTGAAAACTATGATGGTAAAGATATAGAATTAGGAAATGGTTATGTATTATCACCAAAGTTTTCACCAGAACTTCCTATGTATAAAGGACAGACTTTAATAACTACAGATGGAACAACCCTTTTAGGAGCTGATGATAAAGCTGGTGTAGCTGAAATAATAACTGCTATTGAATACTTAGTAAATAATCCAGAGATTAAACATGGTGATATTAAAATAGCATTCACTCCAGACGAGGAAATTGGAGAAGGTGCAGATCACTTTGATGTTAAAGGATTTGGAGCAGATTTTGCTTACACAATGGATGGTGGTAGAATAGGTGAATTAGAGTATGAAAACTTTAATGCTGCAGGCGCTAAGGTTGAAACAATAGGTAAAAATGTTCACCCAGGAAGTGCTAAAGGAAAGATGATTAACTCTATTTTAGTTGCTCATGAGTTTATTTCTATGCTTCCTTTAGATGAAGTTCCAGAAAAAACTGAAGGATATGAAGGATTCTCATTCTTATTAGATATAAAAGGAGAAGTAGAAAAAACTACATTATCATTCATAATAAGAGACTTTGACAAAGAAGGATTCAAAAATAGAAAAGCTAAATTTAATGAAATCGCTGATGAATTAAATAAAAAATATGGTGAAGGTACAGTTACTGTAACTTTAAAAGACCAATATATGAATATGAAAGAAATGATAGAACCTAGAATGCACATTGTTGAAACCGCTGAAAAAGCTATGAAGGAATGTGGAATTGAACCAATCAAGAACCCTATAAGAGGTGGTACTGATGGTGCTAGATTATCATTTATGGGATTACCAACACCAAACATATTTACTGGTGGTGAAAACTTCCATGGAAGATATGAATATATCTCAATAAATTCAATGGAAAAAGCTGTTGAAGTAATACTAAACATAATAAAACTTTATGCTGAAAAGTAGATTTTTAGATTAAAGAATGAACCTATAAATATATTTTGAATTCTTCTCTTAATATATTTATAGGTTCTATTTTTTAAGGTTCTTTTGTATCGCCTAAGAAGAATAATGCTAAAGTTCCTACTCCGGTATGGGAACCTATAACTATTCCTATATAATCTATAATTATGTTTTTAACATTATATTTTTCTCTAATCATATTAGCTAAAATTTCTGCATCTTCAATACAATCACTATGAGCTATAAATATTGTTTGCTCTTCTGGATTTACAATGTGTTTTTCAAGTCCTTGGAAAAGAGCTTTTATAGATTTTTTTCTTCCTTTAGCTTTTGCGAAATTATGAAGTTCACCTGCATCATTTACATATAACATTGGCTTTATGTTTAGTAAGCTACCAATAGTTGCGGCTGTAGAAGAAATTCTACCACCTCTTTTTAAATGATCTAAACTATCTACTGTGAAATAGTGGCATACTTTGTTTTTATTTTCTTCAACCCAAGAAGAAATTTCATCTATAGATTTTCCATCTTTTTTCATTAAACCAGCATAATAAACAATTAATCCTTCACCTAAGCAAGCTGCTTTAGTGTCAATTATTCTTATATCTGCATCAGGATATTTTTCCAAAAGTTCTTCGCGAGCCATAAGTGAACTATTGTGTGTTCCACTTAAAGCTGATGAAAATGCTAAATATAGCACTGAGATTCCTTGTTTTACATACTCTTCAAAAGCTTCAACAAATCTAAATGAATTTACTTGACTTGTTGATGGCATAGCACCTTCTCTTATTTTATTATAAAAATCTTTATGAGTTAATTTTCCGTCAAAATTATCAACATATTCTTTATTATTAATATTACATATAAGTCCTAAATAATTAATATCTAAATCTTTAACCATGCTCTTTGGAAGGTCTGCTGCTGAGTCAGCGAATATAACAAAATTTTTCAATGCACTTTTTCCTCCTTTTTTAATATAATATTACTAACTAAGTATAATATTTAATATAAAAAATATCTAGTTAATAGAATATTGTATTAGACATTAATAATATATTTAATAATAAATTAAGCTTTGGGAATAATATGTAATATCTTGATTTATTAATTAATATATGATATTATAAGTCTGTTAATATGCGGTGGTAGCTCAGCTGGATAGAGTAGTCGGCTACGAACCGATTGGTCGGGGGTTCGAATCCTCTTCGCCGCACCAAAAGCTTGTAACTTAAGGTTACAAGCTTTTTTTTTATACCCATTAATATATTCTAAAAACTTTATAAATATCCTCTTTATATTTTAGATATAATTGGAATTTAGAATAAAAAAGTTTTCTTAGGTGAAAATAATTATAAAATGAAGCGCTTAATTCATTAAGAATTTTAGTCAAATTATCTAAGTTTAAAGAAAGATAAAATAATATGCTAAAGGTGAAATAGTATGAATTATGATTTTATAATTACGATTTTAGATGAACATAATGAATCCAGTATTTTATTAACTGAAAAATTAAATCCTAAAGAAATACTTTATTTATATGAAAGTGATGATGAATTAAAAATTTTAAATCCTTTAAGACAATTTTATTTAAATAAATTTCCTAATTGTGTTTTTAACGATGAAAAATTAGGTGGGAATAAATTAATTTCTATTGAAGGAGCCATAAAAAAAATTAAGGATAGAAAAGTAGCAATATGTGTAAATCAGGGAAATAAAAAGGACATCTTAATAATGTATACTTTAGCTCTAAAGCATAATATAGATGGTTTTTTTATAGATATACCAAAGGAAGAACTTTTAAAATTTAATTTAGAAAATATACAATGTGAAAAGTGTAGTTTTGTAGATTTAGATGTTGAGGATATTATAAATAGTATTGGAGCATCTATTGTTATAGACTCAACAGAAATTTCTGAGATTAATATCATAGAGAGTATGACTAATTACATAGCAGATAATTTATTATTATGGGAAAATTACAAGACAAGGCTTAGCGACAACAGTGTGTTTATTCATGATGTTTCAAATCCAAGATGCATAAAGATAGATAAAGAGTTGTTGAATAGAGAAGAGGTAATACTTTTAGACAAGATACTTGAGTTCTTAGAAAAAAATAATCAAATAAGAATAAAAAATACAGATCAATGTTTAAAAGTAATATTTCAAAATGAATTTATAAAAGGATTTATTTTTAAAAGTGGAACTTGGCTTGAAGTTTTAACAAAAAATATTATTGAAGAAATAAAAAGTGTTGATGATATAAAAAGTGGAGTTTTATTTCTCTGGAATGATAAAGAAGTTAGAGTTAAAAATGAGCTAGATGTTGTTGCTATAAAAGATTCAGTTCTTATATGTGTTTCTTGTAAAGACTCAAAAAAATATGATGAAGTTGCTTTAAATGAATTAAATGTTTATTCAGAACAATTAGGAGGAGAAAATGTAATAAAAATATTAGTAGCTACTAAACCTCCTATTAAATCATCTACTTCAAAGAGAGCTAAGGAGATGAATATAAATTTAGTAATTTTTGATGGAGACAAAAAAGCATTTAAGGAAGAGTTAGAAAAAATAATAAAATAAATTTTATTTTAAAACTTTATTTTATATAAAATAAAATTTATTTCTAGGATAAATAAAAAAAATAAGGAGAAAATAAATATAAATTCTCCTATAATCTTATTTTATAAAAAACAGGAGCTTAATTATTTTTCAATAATTAAGCTCCTGTTTAACTATTTGTGTCCAATAGTTTCACCCATATTAACTTTAGTTTCAAACCCTAATTTTGTTTGTTCAACTATATCTGAATCTACTTTTACCATACCTTTTTTAAAGAATAGTATAGTAGTTGAACCACCAAATTTAAAGTATCCTTTTTCTTCTCCTTTAGTAACTCTTTTACCAGGAGTATATGTTTGAAGAATTGTACCAACACAAGTAGCACCAACTTCTACATGAAGAATTTCACCAAAATTATCAGAGTTAAAAAGAGACCATTCTCTTTTATTCTTACAGAAAAGTTCAGAGATATTATTAAGAGCTATTGGGTTAACTGAGTAATAAAAACCTGAAATTTTCTTTGTTTCACCACAAGTTCCGTTATCTACAAAATGAAATCTGTGGTAGTCTGTAGGACATAATCTTAGTATAAGGCAAGTTCCACCTTTAAATTCTTCTGCAACCTTAGGATCATCTATTAATTCCCTTAAAGAATATGTAAATCCTTTAATTTGTACAACATTATCAAGATCTATGTTTTCAAATGCAGATAATCTACCATCTCCAGGAGAAATTAAAATATCCTCGCTAAAATCAATAGGTCTAGCTTCATTTGTTAATGTTCTTGCAAAGAAATCATTGAAATTTTCAAATTCATTTATGTTTTTATTACAAAGAGACATATCAATATTGAACTCATCAATAAATGGTTGAATTTTTTTCTTACTTAAAGAAGAATCACAATAATTTCCGTAAACCTTAGAGAATATCTTCTTTTTTACAAATAATTCAACGAAGCTTTTTCCTACAGGAGATGAATAAGACCAATTTATATATTTAAGACCAGCTACTTGCTCGATGTCATAAGTTTTAGTTTTCCTATTATAAACCTTTATCATAAATTATATCTCTCCTAAAAAAATTATGTTAAATACATATCTTATATTATTATATATATAAAATCAAATTGTAAACAAATAAATTACAAAATTATATATTATTGATTAAATAAAATAAGTGGTATATCATTAAATTGTTTTATAAATAAATGTTGGAGTGAGTAGTATGAGTAGAACTAAGAATGCTATTTTTGAAGCAGCTATACAGGTTTTTGCTACTTCAGGTTATAATGGATCAAGAGTTGATGAGATTGCAGCTAAGGCAAATGTTGCTAAAGGAACTCTTTATTACAATTTTAAAAGTAAAGAGGAAATTTTTAATTTTGTAGTAGAAAATGGTTTAGAGATTTGGAATGCTAAATTAGCTGAAATAGAAATTTCCAATGATGAACCTATAGATAAATTAAAAGCTCTTTTTAGAATGCAATTTAAATTACTATATGATAATAGAGCATTTTTTAAACTTGTAATAAGTCAATTATGGGGTAAGGAAACAAGACAAGATGGGTTAAGAAGTAAGATTAAAGAATATATAGAAGGGGTAGAAAGAATACTAAGAGAAGCAATGGTGAAAAAGCAAATAAGAGAGTGTGATGTTTCTCTATTAGCTCATAGCTTATTTGGAAGCCTTATATCTGCATCGTTATATGAATTAAGTATAGATAAAATAATAGATGTTAATAATGTTATAGAGGAACTTACAGAAAACACTTTAAATGGTATTGTAATAAAATAAGTTGTGTTGACATATATTTGTTAAAGAGTTAAAATTATTATAAAATTCTAATAAGTCTCCATAGTTCAATGGATAGAACAATCCCCTCCTAAGGGATAAATGTAGGTTCGATTCCTACTGGGGATACCACGGTTTTAACTGTGAAGAAAGAACTCCATATATATATGGAGTTTTTTTTGAATATTTATAAAAATATATTTAATAAGAAAATTTTGTATAATATAATATTATATAAGAAAAATAAAAATGAAGAAAATATATAAAATAATGGGAGTGGTTTAGTTGGACCAATATACGTCTCAAATTTTGCTCTTGATAGTATTAATAATACTATCTGGATTTTTCTCAGCATCAGAAACTGCATTAATGTCTTTAAGTAAAATTAGGATAAGACATATGGTTGATGAGGGAGTAAAGGGAGCTAAATTATTAGAAAAGCTATTAGAAGATCCTAATAAATTATTAGGTGGAATATTGATAGGAAATAATATAGTTAATATAGGGGCATCATCATTAGCATCAACACTTGCTTATAGAATTTTTGGTGATGGTGGAGTTGCTTTAGCAACTGGTGTTATGACTATTCTTATTTTAATTTTTGGAGAAATAACACCTAAGTCATTAGCTAAACAAAATGCAGAAAAAGTTTCTTTATTTGTGGCACCTGTAATAAATATAGTTGTTATAGTTTTTAAACCATTTGTTTGGTTATTCTCTTTAATATCATCATTAATAGTAAAAGTGTTAGGTGGTGATTTAAATAAGAGTCAGCCATTTATAACTGAAGAAGAATTAAAAACAATGGTCGATGTAAGTGAAGAAGAAGGTGTTCTTGAAGTTGAAGAAAAAGAAATGATATTTAATGTTTTTGAATTCGGAGACCTTCAGGTAAAAGATATAATGGTTCAAAGAGTAAATGTTGTTGCAGTTAATGTAACAGCTACTTATGAAGAGGTAATAAAAGTTATAAAGGAAGAACAGTTTTCAAGAATACCAGTTTATAATGAATCAATAGATGATATAGTTGGTATATTATATATTAAAGATTTAATTCTTTTAGATAGTTATGAGGAAAACTTTGATGTAACTAAGTACATGAGAGAGCCGTTTAGAACATTTGAATTTAAGAAGATAACAGAGTTATTCTCAGAAATGAAAACAACTAGAAACCATATATCAGTAGTATTAGATGAATATGGTGGAACAGTTGGTATAGTTACTATTGAGGACTTAATAGAAGAAATCGTAGGAGATATTGAAGATGAATACGATGAGAGAGATAAGGATATAGAAGTTATCAAAGCAAATGAATTTGTAGTAGATGGAAGCACAAGACTTTCAGATTTAAGTGATATGATAGGCTTTGATATAGAGTCTGAAGAGTTTGACTCTATTGGAGGTTATGTCATAGGGCATTTAGGAAGAATGCCTGAGGTTGGAGAAGAAATAAAAACAAATAATCTTAGAATTATTGTTGAAGAATTAGATAGAAACAGAGTAAAAAAAGTTAGAGTTTACACATATAAAAGAGAACAAGAGGAGAGTTAATAGTGCTTAGTTTAGCTTTGGAAGAGGCAGAAGAAGCTAGAAAAAAAGGAGAAGTTCCTGTAGGTGCTGTAATCGTCAAAGATGGGAAAGTCATTGCAAAAGCCCATAATTTAAAAGAAAGTTTAAATGATCCAACAGCTCATGCAGAAATTCTTGCTATAAGAGAAGCTTGTAATAAAATTAATAACTGGAGACTTCAAGGATGTGAGATGTATGTGACTTTAGAGCCTTGTCCCATGTGTGCTGGTGCAATTCTCCAAAGTAGAATCTCTAAAATTCATATAGGAACCTTTGATGAAACAACTGGAGCAGCTGGTTCCATAGTAAATATTCTTCAAAATCCTAATCTTAATCATTTTCTTGAGGTTAAGTGGGAAAATGACGAGAATTGTAGTAAAATATTAACAAAATTTTTCAAAGATAGACGTGGGTAAGTAATGATTTACTTACCCATTTTATGTTATACTGAAAATACAAATATTGGTGGGGGGTGCATTATGAACAAATTAGACATGATGGTAGGATATGAAATAAATTTCTATGAAAAGAAATTTGATGAAAATGTAAAGAAATTATCTTACTATATGCATAGATGTTTTAATGAAACTATAGGGGAAAAAGTTGCTGGAATAGCTATTGAAGAGAATCTTTTATATGCTTGGTCATATTATTTTGTTACGATAGCTGATGAAGATCCTAAAATGGGTGACAGAATAATGATGGGACTTATAAACCACTTTAACAAATTATTAGAAGATAAGAATGTAAAAATAAGTGGTAAAGAAGGGGCAAAATTAATGATAGATCCTTCTTTCTGTAGAGTATGGTTTGGTACAAGTTTAAATGTTATGTTAGTTAAAAAATATGGTGAAGAAGACTACAAGGAAGTTTTCGACTACATTAAGGATAACTACTTACAAAAAGAATGTAAAGTAAGATCATTAAAGGTTTCATAATAATGTTTTTTAAATCAGTAAGTAAAGCTTTACTTACTGATTTTGTTTATATTATATAATTAATAAACAGTTTTAAAACTTAGAAAATATTAATAGATAAAATTAAAAGGTTTTTAGAACTAATTACATAAGATAGTGTGAAAGAAGTGTTTTTATGAAAATAAATAAAAAATATTTATTTACATTTTTTGTATTGCTAATAGTTGAAGTTTTTATTGCGCTTTTTGTTAAAGATAATTTTATTAGACCATATATTGGTGATGTTTTAGTTGTAATAGTAATATATACATTCATAAGAGGAGTAGTAGGAAGGAAAATAAAATTTTTACCTCTTTATATCTTCTTATTTGGTGTTTTAGTTGAAGTTTTACAATACTTTAAAATTGTTGAATTATTAAATCTTCAAAATAGTAAGTTCTTCACAATACTTATAGGAACGTCCTTTGATATAAAAGATATTTTATGTTATTTAGTTGGATGTTTAATTTTAGTTTTCTGGGAATTTATAAATAAAAATTAATTATTTAAAGTGGACTCAAATTTTGAGTTCACTTTTTTTACATAAATGAAGAGATGAGGGCATATTATTTTAGAGAGAATATTATGTAATAGTATTAGGAGGACTTCTTGTGAATGAAGATCAATTTAGTATAGATACATTATTAGTATCAATACTTATAATGTTGACACTTATAAATATAGATGTGATTCATATAACTGAAGCTCAAAATATAAATATAGAGATAGAAACAGAAGAGGATGTTCCTATAGTTTCAAATGCTTTTATAACAGCTAATGATGCTAAAAGATGGGCAGAGGGAAAAGGAGCTACTAGTGAGTTTATTGAATTAGCTGATTTATATTGGAAATATTCAGGTGAACATGGTGATGTAAATCCAGCTTTAGCTTATGTACAAGCCGCAAAAGAAACTGCGTATGGTAATTTTGGTGGAGTTTTAGATGCTTCGTATCATAATCCTTGTGGGTTAAAAACTAACAAAGGTGGGAGTGATAAAGATCCTAATGCTCACATGAGGTTTAAAAGTTGGAATGAAGGAGTAAAAGCTCATTTAGATCATTTAGCTTTATATGCAGGTGCTGAAGGATATCCGAAAGTTGAGACTAATGACCCTAGACATTTTCCTTCAATACTTGGAAAGGCTGAATCAGTAGTTGATTTAAGTAAAAGTTGGGCTCCAAGTGAAACTTATGGAGAAGAGATTCTTGCTATGTACAATGAAATGCTTGAAAGTGCAGGAAATCAAGATATAGAGGTAATAAATATATTTTAATAAATAAAAAAATTGGGCTATATCAAAACTTTAAATAATAAAACTTTATAAATTCTTACTGTAATTTAGCAATTCTTGAAATAAATTTATAAGTTTTTTATTAATTTTGATATAGCCTTTTTATTTATAGCAAAAAATTTTAAGTTCCGCAGTATGTTACATAAGGAATATTATTTTTTTCAGGTAACTCAGTATAACACTCAAAAGCTTGAGAATAATCATAAGGGTTCTTTAATACTTCTAAAAGATTATTCATAACAGTATAATCTCCTTTTTCAGCACTTTTTAAAGCTTCTTCTACTCTATGATTTCTAGGAATTACGTAAGGATTATTTTTCATCATTAAGTTTTTAACATCCTCATTTGATTTATTTTCTTCTTTCAATCTATTCTTCCAAAGAGTATACCAAGTCTTAAATTCATCAGTATTAAAAATTGGTTCATTTTCAATTTTGTTAAGAGTTAAAGCAACAAAAGTATTAGTATAATCAGCAGCATATTTTTGCATTGTACTTAAAAGGTCTTCAATTAAGGCTTCATCTTCAGGCTTCTTATTAAATAAACCAAGTTTAGCTCTCATCTTATCAAACCAATACTCTTTATATATTTTGGAAAAGTTTGATACTGATTTTCCTGCAATTTCAATTGCATCTTCTAAATTATCACTGAAAAGAGGAAGCAAGGTTTCTGCAAATCTAGCTAAATTCCACATAGCTATACTAGGTTGATTTCCATAGGCATATCTTCCAGCAACATCAATAGAACTAAATACTGTATTAGTATTATAGGTATCCATAAATGCACATGGACCATAGTCTATAGTTTCACCAGAAATAGCTACGTTATCAGTATTCATTACTCCATGAATAAATCCAACGCTTTGCCATTGTGATATAAGCCTTGCTTGAAGATTTATTACTTCTTCAAGGAATAATATATATTTATTTTCACTATTCTCTATGTTAGGAAAATGTCTTCTAATAGTGTAGTCGGTAAGAGCTTTAATATCTTCTGGAGTTCCCCACTGTGCCGCATAAGCAAAGGTACCTACTCTAATATGACTAGATGCTATTCTAGTTAATATAGCACCAGTTTCAAATTTTTGTCTTATTATTTCCTCGCCAGTATCAACAACAGCGAGACTTCTAGTAGTAGGAATTCCAAGGCCATACATTCCTTCACTTATGATATATTCTCTAAGCATAGGAGCAAGAGCTGCTTTTCCATCTCCACCTCTTGAATATATAGTTCTTCCTGAACCTTTAAGCTGAATATCAAATCTTTTTCCATCTTTAGATATATGTTCACCTAATAGAACCGCTCTACCATCACCTAACATTGTAAAATGACCAAATTGATGGCCAGCATAGGCTTGAGCAATTGGCTTAATTTCTTCAAAAGTTTTATTTCCTGCAAATATATTAAGCCCAAAATCACTATTTAAAACTTCTTCATTAAGTCCAAGTTCCTTTGCAAGAGAGGAATTAAATTTAATAAGTTTTGGATTTTTTGAACCCTTAGGATTTTGTTCACTAAAAAATATACTTGGAAGAGTTGAATAACTATTTTCTAAATTAAATCCTGCCTTTAATTCTAAATTTTTATCATTCATATTTTTCAAATCCTTTGTTTTATAATTTATTTCAAATTTTATTCCATCCCTATTATTATGTGTAAAATTCTTATATTAAATTAAAAACAATATTTACCTCATTATAACACTATTAAATATAAGTTTTTATAGTATATATAACTAAAAATAATGATTTTCATAAAAGAAATGAATTAATTATTATCACAATTTGAATTGTATTTAAAATTCATTTAAAAAATATTCAATTTTTTAGTGAGTTGCTGGTAATTTTATGGTATAATGTAAATACAAGTATTAATGGTTATTAAACAAAGGGGATATTTAAGCTTAAAAGAATAACGGGGGATAAAAATGAAAAGAAAAATTTTTAAAGTACTTATTTGTGCAACTTTAGCAGCTGGATTATGGTCTGTGCGTACAACTAAAGTTTATGCTTGGGATGGAAAGGCTGATGGAACTGGGACTCATGCTATGATTGCAACTCAGGGTGTTGAAATTTTAGAAAACGATTTATCAAATAGTGAATCAGCAAGTATAAGAGATAATTTACAAATTTTGAAACAGAACATGCATGATTTTCAATTAGGATCTACTTATCCTGATTATGATAAAAATGCTTATGATTTATATCAAGATCATTTTTGGGATCCTGATACAGAAAATAATTTTTCAAAGGACAATAATTGGTATTTATCTTATTCAATACCAGATACAGCAGAATCTCAAATAAGGAAATTTTCAGCCTTAGCTAGATATGAGTGGGAAAAAGGAAATTATAAACAAGGTACTTTTTATCTTGGGGAAGCAATGCATTACTTTGGAGATGCAGATACTCCATATCATGCTGCTAATGTAACTGCAGTTGATAGTCCAGGACACGTTAAATTTGAGACTTTCGCAGAAGAGAAAAAAGATCATTATAAAATAAATACAACAGGAAGTAAAACTGATGAAGCTTTTTATGCTAATATATTGACTAATGAAGATTTCAATTCATGGTCAAAAGAATTTGTTAGAGGTTATGCTAAAACAGCAAAGGATTTATATTATAGTCGTGCTAATATGAATTGTAGTTGGGAAGATTGGGATTATGCAGCAAAAGTAGCTTTAGCAAACTCTCAAAAAGGAACAGCAGGGTACATATATAGATTTTTACATGATGTATCAAATGAAAATACTTCATCAAACAACAAAAATGTAAATGAATTAGTGGCTTACATAACAACTTGTAATGAAGATTATTCTGGAACAAATGACTATATGTATTTTGGAATAAAAACAAAGGATGGACAAACTCAAGAGTGGAAAATGGACAACCCTGGAGATGACTTTATGAGTGGAAGTCAAGATACTTATACATTTAAGTTAAAAGATGAAAATTTAAAAATTGATGATATACAAAATATGTGGATTAGAAAAAGTAAATTTACAGAATTTGCAGATGACTATAAACCTGCAAATATAAAGATAATATCAAATGGAAATGTTGTAGTGGATAAGGATATAAATGAATGGATTGGAAATACAACATATAATATAAAATAATAGGTTTTGGTAGTATTAAAGAAGCTTAAGCAAGATAAAAATCTTGTTTAGGCTTTTTTTACTTTATCTGAAAATCGTAATAGTTTAAAACATATATTTAAATAGCTTTTATAGGATTAGTACTTAAAGTAATAATCCTTTTATTTTAAGAATATAATCAATAAGAATATTGTTGCTATATTGGGAGGATTCAAATGAAAGTAGATATAATTTCTGGATTCTTAGGAGCTGGTAAAACTACTTTAATAAAAAAGCTTTTAGATACTTTAGTAGATAATGAGAAGGTAGCTATTGTGGAAAATGAATATGGAGAAGTTGGAATTGATGGAGCATTACTTCAAGATAGAAAGATTGAGGTGAAAGAAATTAATTCAGGTTGCATATGCTGCACAATAAAAGGTGATTTTAAGCAGAATATATTAGATATAATCTCGAATTATAGACCTGACAGAATTATAGTGGAACCTTCAGGAGTAGCTAATTTTTCTCAGGTGCTTGAGTCTATAAATGAAGCTGGAATAGACGGGTTAAGAATAAATATGAAAATTACTATGGTTGATGCTCAAAATGTTGATATGTATATGAGAAACTTTGGTGATTTTTATAGGAGTCAGTTAGTTAATGCGAACACAATAATACTAACCAGAGTAGAAAAACTTTCTAACGACGAAATTACAGAGGTGTGTAATAAAATAAAAAGTATAAATAGTAAAGCTAATATTATAACAACTGAATTGGACAAGTTAAGTGCAGAGAGAATAATTCAGGTATCTGAGAGAAAAGTTGAGGAATTAATAAGTAGTACAACTATTAAAAAGCCTAGGATTATTGGATTAAGAAGAGTATCTGCACCAGAGTTCTTTGAAAATTGGGGAGTAGAAACACCGAAAACTTTTGAGTATTCTGAGTTATTAAAAATCCTGAATGAATTTCAAAATAATAAACATGGTGAAGTTCTAAGGGCAAAGGGAATAATTAAATCAAAGAATGATAAATGGTTTAAATTTGATTTTGTTCCAAATGATATTTCCATAGTTGATTATAAAAGTGATTATACAGGAAGAGTTTGTGTCATAGGAAGAAATTTAAATAAAGATAGTATAGATAAATTATTTTCATAATAATAAGGGGGAGGGGTTAGGTGAAAAAGTGTTCTATTGATTTGATTACAGGTTTTTTATCATCTGGAAAAACATCTTTTATAAATCATATTTTAAATGACTTTTCTAAAGAAGAAATATTGATAATACAATGTGAATCAGGAAAAGAATCCTTATTTACAAATAAATTTAATAGAAATGTTAATGTAAAATATTTTTCTAGCATGGATGAAATGAATGAAGAAGATTTAATAAGAAGTATAAAATTTTATGCGCCTAGGAGAATTTTAATTGAATGTAATGGTGCTGCAGAAACAAAAGTATTTATAGAGAAAATTAAGGATGGAAAGCTTAAAGAATATTTAAAAATTGGGCTTATAGTTAATTTAATAGATATGACAACCTTTAATATGTTTTTAAAGAACATACCATCAATGATAATACCGAACATATCATTAAGCAATCTTATTGTTTTAAATAAATGTAATGAAATAAGTCCAGCTTCTTTAAAAGAATATAAAGAAATGATAGGAAGATTTAACCCTAATGCACATATAATTAATTGCATAGGCAAGGAAGAGAGAAATATGAATTTTAATAAAGATAGACTTATAAATAGGATGATGGGATAAGTATGGAGCTTTTAAATAAATTTTCTATAATTTTTTCTAGTATAGTAATAGAAGCGCTGCCTTTTATACTTATAGGGGCAGTGCTATCTTCCTTTATGCAAGTTTATATTTCAAATAATATATTTAATAAAATAATATCTAAAAATAAATTATTAGGTTCAATTCAAGCTGGTATAATAGGTGTTTTTTTACCTGTTTGTGAGTGTGCAACTGTACCTATAACAAAGGGGTTATTAGGTAAGAATGTTCCTATAAATGTAGCAATAACTTATATGTTAGCTGCACCTATAGTTAATCCATTAGTTATTTTATCAACATATTATGCCTTTGATGGAAACATAAAAGTAGTATTGTTGAGAGTAGGGATTGGGTTTGGAGTAGCAGTTATAGCTGGGCTAATTATGCTTTGTTTAAGTGAAGGAAATAATATTTTAAGAGAAGATAAGGTCTTAGATTTAGAGGGCAGATGTCTTTGTGGCTGTTCAGAAATAGATGATGATTCTAGTAAGCCAATAAGGCTTTTAAAGCATACCTCCATTGAATTTTATGAAATAGGTAAGTATTTTATAATTGGTGCTACCTTGGCATCATTATTTCAGACTTTTGTGCCAAGGGAGAGTATTTTTTACTTTGAAAATAGTACAGTATTATCAATAATAATACTAATGGTATTTTCATTCTTAATTTCCTTATGTTCAGAAGCTGATGCTTTTGTTGCTAGTACTTTTATGAATAGATTTTCTTTAGGATCAATAACTGGATTTTTAATTATAGGACCAATGATAGATTTAAAAAACACAATAATGTTATTTTCAGTATTTAAAAAATCCTTTGTAATTAAGCTTTTATTTGTAGTCTTTTCACTTTGTTTTATAGCTTCAGCTTTGGTGTTTTAAGGAGGAAATTATATGAGAAAATTTAATTTTAGTGAATTCATATGGTTTCTTATATTAGTTTGTTTTGAATTTATAATTATAAAAATGTTGTTAAATGAAAAAATTTTTTTGATTATATCAAGAGATATGAAAGCATATATGATTTTATCTACAATAATATTATTTTTACTTTTAATTATTCAGTTTTTTAATATTTTCAAGGTATCTACTAGAAAATTTCTTAAAACAGGATATATTATATTTATTTTTGCTTTAGTAATTTTAAATATAGCTAATGGACTAAATATTAATCAAGTTTCTTTAAGTTTAAAAGGAGTTAAATTATATCATGATAGACATAAGGATTTAAGTCATAATCATAGTCACTCTCATGATGCTGTAAATATTGAAGAGGCTTTAGTTTTTACAGAAGAAAATTTTCATAACTCTGTAGAGGAACTAATAATTCACTTAGATGACTACATAGGAAAAGAAATTTCTATAGAAGGACTTTTATATGTCAGTGATTTATATGAAAAGGGTGAATTTGCAATAACACAAATAGAAATGACCTGTTGTATAGTTGATTCAACTTATTTAGGGGTATTATGTAAAGGAGATTTGCCTGATTTAAATAATGGAAGTGAAATAAAAATTAAAGGAATAGTTGAATCTAAAACAATTAGGAATAATGCTGGAGAAGAGATAAAAATACCACTAATAAATGCATTCTATACTGATACTTTGCAATAAGAAGTTTTAAATAAAGGTTCACATAAAAAAAGATTATAAAGAAAATATTTTAGTAGGTTTATTTTATATAAGATCTAAAAAGTAACTAATATTTTAATTACTTTTTAGATTTTTTATTTTTAAAGGTTTTGAGATACATATTTACTTAACAATTTTTCTGTAATATTATTATAAAAACTAAAAAGGAATTGGAGGGATTAGATGAATCCAGTGGCATTTTCAATTGGGAGTTTTGAGGTTAGATGGTATGGGATAATAATTGCCTTAGGAATTCTAATAGCAATGGCATTAATAAGCATTAATGCTAAGAAAAAGAATTTAAACTTTGATGTTATACTTGATTTGTTTTTATGGTGTTTTCCTTTTGCTATTATAGGAGCTAGAGCATATTATGTGCTTTTTGAGCTTGAAAATTATCATAGCTTTTGGGAAATGATAAATATAAGACAAGGTGGACTAGCTATTCATGGGGGAATAATAGGAGCTTTCTTAACTGCATTTATTTATTGTAAAGTTAAAAAAATAGATTTTTTAGCTTATGCAGATATTGTAGCACCAGCTTTTATATTAGCTCAAGGAATAGGAAGATGGGGAAACTTTTTTAATCAGGAAGCTCATGGGGGGCCTGTTAGTAGTGAATTTATAAGTAAGTTTCCAGAGTTTATTCAAAAAGGAATGCACATAAACGGAACTTATTATCATCCTACGTTTTTATATGAGAGCATATGGGATATATTTGTTGCTATTATCTTAATGATAATCTTATACAATATTACAAATAAATATAAAGGTGTAGTTATTTCATCTTATATAGCCTTATATTCATTAGGAAGATTTTTCATTGAAGGATTAAGAACAGATAGCTTATATTTTATGAATATTAGAGTTGCTCAGCTAATAAGCTTATTAGGGATTATAGTTGGAGTAGGAGCTATAATATTTATTATCATAAAAGCAAGGAAAAAAGAATAAGAATAGTTATAAATTAGATTTTAATATAGACTAATATGTATGAGCTCTTACTTATACATATTGGTTTTTTATTAAAAATTTTTATTTGAAGGAAAATTTGTTATAAAAATGGAATAATTATAATTAAATTTTCAGTATTGAATTGGTTAGATTTATATGTTAGAATGAAAAAGTATCATAAATTAATATTTATTATGGAGAGATGTCCGAGTGGTCGAAGGAGCACGCCTGGAACGCGTGTGTAGGGGAAACTCTACCGAGGGTTCAAATCCCTCTCTCTCCGCCATGCCGTGCTAGATGGGGAGTTAGCGGTGCCCTGTAACCTGCAATCCGCTACAGCAGGATCGAAGTCCTCATAGAGGCTCTAGCTTGTGGAGTCTGCCCTATGTAAGTGGTGTTGAGAGTTGGGCCCCACGCAATGAAAACCTGTGAACCTCGTCAGGTCCGGAAGGAAGCAGCGATAAGCAGTCATTTTCATGTGCCGTGGATCAGTCTGGCTTGAGCTAACTGCATAGGTAACGTTCATAAGCTATTGTCGAAGTGAGGTGCACGGTTTTATTATGTTTTTAAACTTTTAACTTATTTAGTTAAAAGTTTTTTTTATTTGTAAAATTATGTTTTCTATATATTTACAAATAGTTAATAAATAAACTTTAGACTTATTGGTATAATTATATACGTCAACTTACGATAAAAATGTAATTTTACGGAGGAGTTTATGGGAAAAAAAATTTTGGTAGGAATATTATCAGCGACTTTATCATTATTCATCCTTGGATGTGGAAGTGTAGGCGTTGAAAAGAATGTAACAAATAGTCCCGTAGAAAAAAGAAGCGAAGAAGAAAAACAGAAAAGTAAAGAAGAATATATAGACAAGCTTTCATCAACTATTGTTAATATAAGTGTAGATGGCTCAATAAATAATATGAGAACTATATCTGAAACAGGAGAATTAAATGATATTATGATTGAAGAGTTAAATAAATCAAACAACTTTTTTCAGTCTTTAGTTGATGATTTCACAAGTTTAAATGTTCCAGAGGAATTTGTTTCCTATAATGATGATATATTAAATAGTTTAAATGATGCTAAATCATCTTTAGAGGTATTAAAAAATTCTGAAAACAAAGAAGATATAAAAAATAATGCAAATAAATTTATTCAATCTAATAAAGAAATATCTCATATAATAGATAAGGTTTTATTATATTATGCTGGATGCTAAAAGTTTATATATTAAACTTAGATAATTAGGTTGTATCAAACTCTAACAACTAAATTTATAAATATGTTTTTATATTATTTATAGAATTTGTTGAATTATTTTGATATTATCTCATTATTTTTTATTGACTTTTTGCATTTAAGCAATTAAAATACTATTAACATAACAAATTAAAATTTTTGGAGAGTATGGTAAGATGAATAATTTAAACTTAACTAAGGCTTTACAATTAAATACCTTTTACTTTAGCTATTATAGTTAAGTTTGTGTTTATGATACATACGGAATCATAGATGCAAACTAAAAGTTTGTATCTATGATGGCTAAGTTTACAATGCATGTAGAGTCACATAGATAAACACTATGTGGCTTTTTTTAATCCTAGGCAACTAAGGCCACATAGTTTTACACTATGTGGCTTTTTTATATGAAAAATATAAATTAATTAGATTGGGGTTGTACAAAAGACATGAATAAAAAGAAAGATATATTAATAATAGGATTCGCTTTATTCTCTATATTCTTTGGAGCAGGAAATTTAATATTCCCTCCATACATAGGATTAACTTCAGGAAGTGAATGGTTAGTTAGTTTTTTAGGATTCATAATATCCGATGTAGGAATAATATTTTTATCAATTGTTGCTATTTCTAAAACAGGATCATTCCAAGGGGTAGCAGGAAAGGCTGGTAAAAAGTTTGGAATTACCTTAGAAGTTTTAATGATGCTTTGTTTAGGTCCTATACTGGTAGTTCCAAGAACTGCTGCAACAACATTTGAAATGAGTATATCACCTTTACTTAGTAACATTAATCCGTATTTATTCTCTATAGTATTCTTTTTAATAGTAATTATATTAACAATAAAACCTAATAAGGTTATGGACATAATAGGAAAAGTTCTAACACCTTTATTATTATTAGCATTAGCAGTATTAATAATAAAAGGAATTACTAATCCTATTGGAGAATTAGAAAAAGTTAATTCAGGGAAGTCATTTATGAATGGAATCACTCAAGGATATCAAACAATGGATGCCTTAGGAACTGGTGGAATTGTAGCTCTTGTTATGGCTTCGTTTGCTAGTAAAGGATATAAGGATAAAGGTGAAAAGAGAAGACTTACAATAAAATCTGCTTTAATTGCATGTATTGGACTTGCTATGGTTTATGGTGGATTGACATATTTAGGAGCTACAGCTTCAGCTTTATATGATAGTGGTATTTCTCAAACAACTTTACTTATGAATATAACTAACAGAGTATTAGGTTCTACAGGTACTATCATGTTAGCAATAGTGATAGGACTTGCATGTCTTACAACCGCTGTAGGATTAACTTCTGTTACTGCTAAGTACTTTGAAGATGTTACTAATAAAAAGTTAAAATATAAGCATATAGTAATAGCAATATGTATATTTAGTGCATTAGCTTCTAATTTAGGAGTAGATAAAATAATACAAATAGCAGTACCTATATTAAGTTTAATTTATCCAGTTTCTATATTATTAGTGATAATGAGTATATTTGGAAATTTCATTTCAAATAATGCGGTCATAAAGGGTGCAACTTATGTAACTCTTTTAATAAGTTTATTTACTGTAATTGATAGTTTAGGAATGAAAATTGCATTTGTTCATAAATTGCCTCTTGCAAACTTAGGATTTAACTGGGTTGTTCCAGCTATAGTTGGAGGATTAGTAGCAGGTTTAATATTTAAGAAAAGAGAAATTGTAGCTTTAGAAGAAGCTTGTTAAGTAATTAAATATAAAGTATATAAAAAACTAGGTAATATAAATTTACCTAGTTTTTTATTTTATAATTTACATTTATACCATACATCACAAGCATAGTGTTCTGTTTCTATTAATGGTTTATCAAGTTGTACAAAACCATGTTTTTTATAAAATTTATTTGCTGCAGTCATATTACTAAAAGTTTCAAGATAGCATTCTTTATAGTGTTTTTTTGCAAATTCTAAAGCTAACTTTAATAGTTCATTTGCAATTCCATTGCCTCTAGATTCTTTTAGACAATACATTTTTTGTAGTTCACATACATTGTCAACTCCATGTAAAGGACCAATACCGCAACCAGCAATTATTTTATTATTTTCTTCTACAACCCAATATTTAGATTTATCTTCTTGATAAACTTGAAAAAAACAACCTAAATTAGGATCAGACCAAGCACACCCAGGTTTATTAGCTCCAAATTCAATTAGACATGTTCGTATAAGTTCTTCTACTTGTTTATTATCCTTTTCTTGGATCTCTCTTATCATGATTCCTCCTAAAGTAATGTAGATTATTATTGTTTAATATTAGAATAATGTACTTTAAGCTAATATTTCATTCTGATTTTTAATAATTAATATTAAAAATAAAATTAATAAAATAACAAAAATAGCTTTTAGTAAAAAAATTTTTTTCTTATCTAATTTATTTATGTTTTTATCACAACTTGAATTGAATTTTTTTATTAAGTCATAAGGAATAAGCATTTATGATCACCTCTAAATAAATGATGACTAAATATATTTATTTTTTTTGTAATTTAAGAATTTAAACTCAATGTTATTCTCTTCATAAATAGGGCTTTCATAAGTCTTTATACAATTAGAATAATTTATTTCTGGAAAATAAGTATCCCCTTTAAATTCTTTTAAGACTTCAGTTATATATAATTTTGAGGAATATTTTAAAAGCTCAGAATATATTTTACCGCCACCTATTATAAAAACTTCTTCTTTACTATTTTCATACTCTTTAATTAATTTTTCTAAATCATTATAAATAATTACATCTTTATGGTCATAAGAAAAATCTTTATTTGTAGTTAATACTAAATGGGTTCTTCCAGGCAATACACAAGGAAGAGATTCAAAAGTTTTTCTTCCCATTAATATTTTTTTGCCCATAGTAAGTTCCTTGAATCTTTTTAAATCAGAAGGAATATTCCAGGGCATGGAATTATTAACCCCAATGATATTATTAATACTTTTGGCAACAATTATAGAAAACATATAAAAATCCTTTCAAGGTTAACTTAATTATATTACTAAGTTAATTATATAATATTTTAAAAAAAGAAAATATTAATCATGATATAATAGTTTAACTGAGAAAAAATATAAATCAAGTATAATAGGTATTATGGTTTGTTTTGATGTATAATAATTATATGTTAATGCAGGCTTAGAGAGGTGAATAATTTGGCATATAAAGCTTTGTATAGAGAGTGGAGACCACAAACTTTTCATGATGTTGTAGGTCAAGAACATATAACCACTACATTAAAAAATCAGATAATAAATGAAAGAACAGCTCATGCATATTTATTTTGTGGTACTAGAGGAACCGGTAAAACTTCTACAGCTAAGGTAATGGCTAAGGCTTTGAACTGTCTAGATTTAAAAGACGGAGAGCCTTGTAATCAGTGTGAGATGTGTAAAAAAATAAATGAAGGGTTAGCAATAGATATAACAGAACTTGATGCAGCTTCAAACAACGGGGTAGATAACATAAGAGATATAATTGACGATGTTCAATATCCACCTCAAGAAGCTAAATTTAAGGTTTATATAATGGATGAGGTTCACATGCTTTCTATTGGTGCAGTTAATGCATTTTTAAAAACTTTAGAAGAACCACCAAAGAATGTAGTATTTATACTAGCAACAACAGATCCTCAAAAACTACCTATAACTATACTATCAAGATGTCAGAGATTTGACTTTAAGAGAATTAGTAGAAAAGATATAACAGGAAGACTTAGAAAAATAGTTACAGAGCAAGGAATATTCTGTGATGATAAAAGTTTAGACCTTGTGGCAAGAGTATCTGATGGAGCTATGAGAGATTCCCTAAGCATATTAGATCAAGCTATTTCCATAGGGGATGGTAAGGTAGACTATGATGAATTAGTTTCTATGCTGGGTCTTGTAACTAATGATAATTTATTTAAAATAGTAGATTCTATAATAAAGAGAGACATAGAGAGTGCTATGGAAATCATAGAAGAATTAGTTCTTACAGGAAAGGATATGACTCTTTTCATAAAAGATTTAATAGTACATTATAGAAACTTGCTTATGATAAAGGTAACTTCAAACCCAGAAGAAGTTTTAGATACTGCAGAAGAAAATATCGAAAAGCTTAAAGTGCAAGGTGCTAAGTTAAAGGTTGAAGAAATCATGAGATGCATAAGGATTGTGCAAGAATGTGATGAAGATGCTAAGCTTAGTAAGCAGGCTAGAGTTTATTTAGAACTTGCTGTAATAAAAATGTGTAAAATCGAGTATGATACTTCTAAGGAAGTTATGCTTGCTAGGATAAATAAATTAGAGCAAATGATAAAGAGTGGCAATATAAAAGTTAATACTAATTTAGAGGCTGTTAAATCAGAAGTTTCTAATGAAACTATTAATAAAAATACTAATAATAACCTTAGACAACAAGTTGCTTCTCAAAGTTCAAATAATTATGAAGCTGTGAATGAAAATTCAACATTAACTCCTGAATACTTAAGAAAGGTTTGGAAAGATATTCTTGAAGCTTTTAAGAGTAGAGGAAAGTATATGGTGTACATAGCTTTAGCAAAAGGAATAAGCAATGTTTCTTGTAACAAAGGAGTCGTTGAGTTTAGATACACTTATGAATATAGACATAATAAAGAAAGACTTGAAAAGCATGATTTCTCTAAAATAGTAAATGATGTCTTTTCAGAAGTTTTAAAAGAGCCTGTAAGGGTTGTTTATAGTGTTGAACGAGGCACAGAACAAGAAAAAGCTGAAGAAGCAGATTTAGAAGCTAGACTTTCAGGAATAATGGGTGATGGACTAGAAATAGTCGAAGAATAGCATAAAAAAATAGTAACAAAAGAACACATAATCATATAATCTAATAATATAGTAAATTATTCAAAAATACTATATAATATTAAAGAGTTAATTTTTAAGGAGGATGTAAGTATGGCAAGAGGTGGATTTCCAGGCGGAATGGGAAATATGAATAATCTAATGAAGCAAGCACAAATGCTTCAAAAGCAAATGCAATCAATGCAAGAGGAAATCGAATCAACAGAATTCGAAGGTTCAGCTGGCGGTGGTGCAGTTGTTGCAAAAGTTAACGGAAAGAAAGAATTAATTGCACTTAATATAGAGCCAGAAGTTGTAGATCCAGATGATGTTGAAATGTTAGAAGATCTAGTTTTCTCAGCTGTTAAGCAAGCTTTACAAAAAGCTTCTGAAGAAACTTCAGAAAAGATGGGTAAATTAACTGGTGGAATGGGAATGCCAGGATTATTCTAATAGAGATACTTATTAAATTTCAAAACTCTGCTGAAATTTCTCAGCAGAGTTTTTTATAAATAGAGAGAATTAATTTAAGGAGGAAAAAGGATGGAATTTTATCCAGTAGCTATAGAAAAGTTAATTGAAGAGTTTGCTAAACTACCTAGTATAGGGAAAAAATCAGCTCAAAGATTAACTTTACATATTTTAAATTTACCAAAGGATGAGGTTGAGGAATTTGCCAATGCTTTAATAAAAGCAAGAGGAACTATAAAATATTGTTCAGTTTGTGGAAACTTTACAGATACAGATCCTTGTGCCATATGCTCAAATCCTAATAGAGAAAAGGATATAATATGTGTTGTGGAGCAACCTAAGGATATAATGACAATGGAAAAGGTTAAGGAGTTTAATGGATTATATCATGTTTTACATGGAACTATTTCTCCAATGCAAGGAAGAGGTCCACAAGATATAAGAATAAGAGAATTAGTAGCGAGAATGAGTGGAGATGTAAAGGAAGTTATAGTAGCAACAAATCCTACTATTGAAGGAGAAGCTACTGCTATGTATATTTCAAAAATATTAAAACCATTAGATGTTAAGGTTACTAGAATTGCAGCTGGAATACCTGTTGGTGGAGATTTAGAGTATGCAGATGAAGTAACTTTATCTAAAGCATTAGAGGGTAGAACAGTTATTTAAGTAAAAGTCAAAATTTTATAACACCGGAATATAACTTGGACATTTTGGATATAATTTCAAAAGAATAAGTTGGAGGTGTTGGTATGGATAAAAAGAAAATTTCTGATTACTTAATAAAAAAAATAGATTACTCAAATGAGGATGAAGAGATATTGAAAGCTATTGAGCAAACCATATTAGAAATGCAGGTTGCTAGGTCAGCTTTTCAAAATGCTTATGATGATAAACTTATAGATTCTTTAATATATAAAGAGCAAGACATTAATGCTAGATATGAATACCTCTTAAGAGAAGCTAAAAAAAGAGGTATAAAAGTTAGTTTAGAACATATATTTAAGAATGCCAAGATAAGTATAATTTAAAAAGGTGGTATGTTTATGGATATGGGAGCTTTATCGTTAGATGATATAATTCTTCTGATTATAGGTGTGCTTGTTGCAGTATTAATTTTAAAATTAATATTTGGATCAATGAAAAAGATAATAGGATTAGTTATTAACAGTATTTTTGGTGCTATACTGCTTATGATTGTTAATTATTTTGGAGCTTATTTTGGTATAACTATTGGAATAAATTTATTAACAGCTTTAATAGCAGGAATTTTAGGAATACCGGGAGTAATTTTAATGGTATTATTCCGATATTTTGTTAGATAATTGAAAAGTAATTTTACGAAAATTTATATTATAGAAATAAAAAAACAGGTGAAATCACCTGTTTTTTTATTTTTTTAGATGGGAGGAAACTTGCAAAGTAAGCAAGGAATGCATTAAGTACTTCTTCCTTTTCTAAGGAGAGGAGTAGTCAAAAAAATGAAGAAGCAATTAATCATTCTTTATATCAATATATGTTATGAAATAAAATTTGCTACTTAAATCAATAAAAAAAATCATAAAAATATTTATTTAAAAGTATAAATATAGAGAGTTTATACTTTTGCGAATGGAGATTTATATGAGAGTTTTATTAGATGATTTATTACTAAAGAAATATAGAGTAAGAGGAATTATAGCCCTAATAATTTTAGGAGTTTCTTCTTTCTTTTTAATGGGAAACTATCATACTATAAAATATTTTTCTCAAATAGATGGAGGAAATATTGATAGAACTATAATAAATACATGTTTTTCTATGAGTCATATAAATAAATTTATATTCTTTTTATTTTTAGTGTGGGTAGTTGGATTTTTATTTAAAGATAAAGAGGATGAAATAAGAGAAAATATTTCTATAGGAGGAGATAATATAAAAAAATATTTTATCTCTAAAGCTATACTTATTTATGGTGTTTCTTTAGGCGCTATATTAATCAACATATTAATCAAAATGATTTGTTATTTTCCTTATAAAGATATTTTTAGTATTGATAAGTTATTTATAAGTTCATTTTATTTTCTTACAATCGGAATACTATTTACTTCTATAATTTTTACTATGAATTTAATTGTTAAGGATAAACTATTAGCAGGAATATTACCAATATTTTTGGCGGATGGAATGATTATATTTTTTGCTATAAGTAGAATTTTGATTAGTGATAGGCTTAGTTGGATAAGAAACTTTTTAAATATGATTGGAGAACAAGTATTATTAGTATTTAAGTTATTGTTTTTAGATTTTGAGCCTAGTACATTTTCAGCTTTGAGGCAATCTTTACTTTTAATAATTTTATTATCAATATCAGCACTGTTGGTTTATCTTTCATATTTACTTATGAAAATAGTAAATGTTGAATATCTAAAAAGACCATATTTTTTTGAAATACCAAGGTATGTTATATATGTATTTATGAGCATGTTAGTTGGTTTTACAGTTATGACAGGTATAGGATATTTCTTTATAATGTTTATTCCAAGTATAAGTTATGTTAATGGAACATTTATAGTTAATATACTCTCTGTTGTTTCTATGGTTGGTATATTTATTTTCTTAGAAGCTTTATATAGAAAAAAAGTATTGGTAGAAGAAATAGAGGCATATGCTCAGGAAGAATCTAATGAAATACAACCCTATAGAGAAGAATTTATTGAGTTTGATGAAACTACTGGGCTTTTAGAAGAGGGTAAAGATATAAAAGAAAAAGAAATCTTCCAAGAGGAAGAAAACTCTCATAATAAAAATAAAATCTTAGAAAAAATAAGCAATTTTGATGTAGAGGAAGAGGAAATATTAAAGGATGAATTTAATAAGACATTTAAGAATATGGAATCTGAAAAAATAGACCATATTCAAGAAAATAAAATCTTAGAAGAGGATTTATACATTGATGATGTTGATGATATGCTAAAAAACTTTGTTTATGATGAGATAGAAAATGAGACTAATAAAGAATAGCAATAATCAAATTAAAATTAGTTTTAATTTTTATACTATATTAAAAAAAACAGCTAAATAATTAACCTTATATATAAATTTATTGATTAAAAACTTTATTTTAAAGAATTAATTAAAAGTGATATACTTAACTATATGTAAGATATAGGCAGGAGGGTTATTATGGCTGTTGGAACAAGTATAAATTGTAAGTATTGTATAGATTTTAAGAATAATAGATGTGATGGAACTGAGGAAAATTGTCTTTGTAGACTTTGTCCTAGAAACTTAGGTCAATGTATATGTGTAAAGTATTGTAGAGAAACAGAATCAGTTTTGTTTTGGAATGATGAAGAGGAATAAATTAGTATAAAAAAATCTTTCTTAGAAAATACTAAAAATATAGTATTGTTCTGAGAAAGGAGAATTTGTATGGCTATTAGTGAAGAATTTATAGATATAGCTGAAAATTGCGTTGATTATTCAGCTAGACATAGAGAAGCTGTATCTTCAATGAATTCTTGTAAAAGCTGTTTAAATTGTAGTAAGTTTCATAGTGGAACTTGCGAAAAAGAAATGGAGAATAAATTCAACATTTTACAGGATATGATTTAAGAATACTTTAAAGAGTTTTATTATTTAAATAATAAAACTCTTTTTATTTATAAAATTTTTTAAGTGAATGTTGATTTTTAGCAGGTCTTTCAGATTTGCTTAATTTCACGTAATATAAAAATTTTATTATCACCAATGAGGAAAATTTGTAATATACTATTAAATAAAATAATCGTTGAATAAACAAAGGGAGGGGATTAGATGCATAAGAAGTTATTTATACCAGGACCTGTCGAGGTAAGAGATGAGGTTCTAGAAAAAATGGCTACTCCTATGATTGGTCATAGAAGTAAAGAGGCATCTCAATTGCAAAGGAGAATAAGCGATAATTTAAGAAAGTTATTTTTTACTAACAATGAAATATTACTATCAACAACTTCAGGCAGTGGATTAATGGAGGGAGCTATAAGAAGTTGTACACTAAAGAAAGCAGCCGTTTTTTCTGTGGGTGCTTTTGGGGATAGATGGTATGAAATGGGGATAAGTAATAATGTTCCTGTGGATAAGTTTGAAGTTCCTTGGGGGAAGGGACTGGATGCAAAGTTAGTTGATTCAGTTCTTAAAATTGGTGAATATGACTTAATAACCGTGACTCATAATGAAACATCTACAGGAGTTATGAATGATTTAGAAGCGATAAGTAAAGTTCTTAAAAAATATCCAGATGTTATATTCTGCGTTGATGCAGTTAGTTCTGCAGGTGGAAGTAAGATTGAAGTTGATAAGTTTAACATAGATATATGTATTACTTCTTCACAAAAAGCTCTAGGACTTCCTCCAGGAATGGCAATATGTACATTTTCAGAAAAGGCTAAGGAAAGAGCAGAAAAAGTTAAGTTTAGAGGGACATATTTAGATTTATTAGCTTTATATAAATATATTAAAAAGAAAGATTATCAGTATCCATCAACACCTTCTATTTCACACATGTATGCTTTAGATTATCAATTAGACTATATATTAAATGTAGAAGGATTAGAAAATAGATTCAATAGACACATTGAGATGGCTAAGATAGTTAGAGAATGGGCAGAAAAATATTTTGAAATTTATCCTGAGAAAGGATACTATTCAAATACTCTTACAACCATAAAAAATAATAGGAATATAGATGTTGGGGCATTAAATAAAGAACTTGGGAAAAGAGGATTTCAGATATCTAATGGGTATGGAAAGCTAAAAGATGAGACATTTAGAATAGCGCATATGGCTGACTGCCAGGTTAAGGATATAAAAGAATTGTTAACTAATATAAATGATATTTTAGGATTAAAATAAATTTAAGCCCACACTGGTTAGTGTGGGCTTTTCTAATAAAAAATAATTTACAGGGGGCTGTTTGAGGATGTTAAAAATACTTTTAAATGATGGTTTAGATAAAGAAGCTATCAATAAATTGAAAAGCTTAGGTTATGAAGTTGATACTAATCACTATGATTTAGAAATATTGAAAGAAAAAATAAAAGATGTAGATTGCATAGTAATAAGATCTGCTACTAAAATAAGAAAAGATTTGATAGACGAGGCTGTTAAGGGAGGAAATTTAAAATTAATTATAAGAGGTGGCGTTGGAATTGACAATATAGATGTTAAATATGCTGAAGAAAAGGGTATAGAGGTAAGAAATACTCCTAATGCTAGTTCATCATCAGTTGCAGAATTAATATTAGCTCATATGTTTTCACTAGCGAGATTTTTAAATCAATCTAATATAACAATGAAATCAGGTCTTTGGAATAAAAAAAGTTATGTTGGAACTGAATTAGGAGGAAAAACTTTAGGGATAATAGGAATGGGGAGAATAGGAATAGAGTTAGCTAAAAAGTGTACAGCCTTAGGAATGAAAATAATATATTTTGATTTAATAAAGGTCGATTGTTCAAATAAAAATTATAAGCAAGTAGAATTTGATGAACTATTAAAAGAATCAGATTTTATTTCTATAAATATTTCAGGAACCAATTGTATAATTGGAAGTGAAGAATTAAAGAAAGTTAAAAATGGTGTATTTATAATAAATAGTTCTAGGGGTAAGGCACTAGATGAGAAAGCCATATTGGATAATTTGAATAATGGAACTTTAGGTGGAGTTGGATTAGATGTTTTTTGTGAGGAGCCAAGTAAGAATTTTGAATTAATAAACCATCCTAAAGTAAGTGTTACTCCTCATATTGGGGCTTCAACGAAGGAAGCTCAAGGAAAAATAGGAGAAGAAGTTGTTGAAATAATAAAAGAGGTTCTAGATAAATAAAAATTGAAGTATAGGCTCTATTTTAAGCTATTGTTGATTTTTAAGTAGAATTGTAAGAATATATTAATTTCAATATTTACTTAAAGCAGAGCCAGGTATAAAAGGGAGAGTGAGTAAAATGGTTAATATAAAAGCTTTTAGAGCTTTAAGACCAAAGTGTGATTTGGTAGAAAAGGTTGCGGCATTACCTTATGATGTTTTAGATAGAGAGGAAGCAAGAGAAATAGTTAAAAATAACGAGTTTTCATTTTTGAATGTTGATAAAGCTGAGGTTTATTTCCCAGGAAATGTTAGTGAATATTCAGAAGAAGTTTATAAAAAAGCAGGTGAAAATTTAGAAAACTTTATTAAGAATAAGGTATTTATAAAAGAAGAAAAGGACTGTTTATATGTTTATGAATTAAGTTTAAATGGGCAATCTCAAAAAGGAATTGTTTCATGCCTAGCTGTTGATGATTATTTAAATAACACTATAAAGAAGCATGAGTTTACAAGAGCTAAAAAAGAAGCAGATAGGATTAATCATATAAAGGCGTGTAATGCTCAAACTGGACCTATTTTTTTAACTTATAGGGATTCAGAAAAAATAAATAATAAGGTTTCACAGATATGTTCAGAAAAACCTTTATATGATTTTATTGCTGATGATGGAGTTTTTCATAGAGTTTGGAAAATAGATGATGAAGATATAATAAATGAAGTAATAAGTGATTTCAAAGAGGTTAACTCAGTATATATAGCAGATGGACACCATAGGTCTGAGGCTGCCGTTAAAGTATGTTTAGAAAGAAGAGAAGATGGTCAATGTTTACTGGAGGATGAGTGTAATTATTTCCTAGGAGTATTATTTCCTAAAACTCAACTGTCAATAATGGATTATAACAGAGTAGTTAGAGATTTAAATGGTTTAAGTGAAGAAGAATTCATATCAAAAATAGAAGATAAGTTTCAGGTTACTAAAGTTAATGAGGGAGAACAGTTTAAACCACAAAATAAAGGTGAATTTGGAATGTATTTAAATAATCAATGGTTCAAATTAAAATATCTTAGCAAAGAGGATGATGTTGTTAAGAATTTAGATGTATCAATACTTCAAAATAATATTTTAGAGCCTATTTTGGGAATAAGAGATGTAAGAAATGATGAAAGAATAGATTTTGTTGGTGGAATAAGAGGACTTAAAGAATTAGAAAAAAGAGTATATAAAGATATGAAGATTGCTTTTGCTCTTTATCCAACAAGCTTAGAAGAAGTAATGGAAATCTCAGATCAAGAACTAATAATGCCACCAAAATCAACCTGGTTTGAACCAAAACTAAGAAGTGGTATATTCATTCACGAAATATAATAAAAAAGTTTGTTAAGAGAGCAAAACTAATAAAATTTATAAAGAGAATATTTGCATAAATTCTTGATGAAATACAATTAATTCTCGGAATATATTTATCAATTTTATTAGCTATAAAGCTCCTAAACAAACTTTAAAGATTAAGCCATTTTTAAAATCATTGATTTTAATATTGAAGTAGAGTTTTTAACTCCGATTGCTGTGAATTCAGCAAAGTCCATATGTGCTCCATTATTTGCGTTATCAGATATTGATCTTATAACAACGAATGGAATATTATTTAAGTAACAAACGTGAGCTATACTTCCACCTTCCATTTCGCAAGCAGAAGCTCCGAATTCCTCTCCTAACCATCTAACTTTTTCAACGCTAGCAACGAATTGGTCTCCAGTAACGATTCTTCCAGTGAAGCTCTTTATATCTTCATTTTCTTTGCAAGCTTCTTCACAAAGCTCAACTAATTCTTTTGAACATTTGAAATCAAATGTATCTAATCTTGGGATTTGTCCTATAGGATCTCCAAAAGCAGAAGTATCCATATCGTATTGTACTAGTGAGTTAGCTATAACAACATCACCTGGGTATATTTCCATTCCTATACCACCAGCAACACCAACATTTATAACTTTATTAACTTTGTATTCACTTATTAATATTTGAGTACAAACGGCAGCGTTAACCTTACCTATACCACATACAACAGCTACAACTTCTTGACCCCAAAGAGTTCCTTGGTGAAAAGTCATGTTAGCTTTAGTATCTTTAGATTTTACTTCCATATCTTTTAAAAGAATTTCTAATTCTTCGCTCATAGCAGCTATGATTCCTAAAGTCATTTCTAACTCCTCCTTAAAATAAATTCATAAAGTTATTATATATTAAAAAAAGATGATATCATAGAAATTTAAATATTGGAATTATTTTAAGTAAATTTTGTAGATACATTGATATATTAAAGAATTCTGTGTTAATATACATGAAAAAACTTTATTTATAATCACTATAATGTATATAATATTAATGAATTTGTGTATTATCAAATAAGATTCTAGGGAATATATAGTTCTTTAGATACTTACTTTTAGAGTATTATTGGAAGATTAACATAGGGGAAATTTTATTAACTTAAGAAGGAGAGAAGTTTTATGTTACAACATTCATTGTCAAGAACAGAATTACTTATAGGTAAAGATGCTTTAGATAAATTAGCAAATAGCAAAGTTATGGTATTTGGAGTAGGTGGAGTAGGAAGTTTCACTGTAGAGGCATTAGCTAGAGCAGGAGTAGGAAATTTAATATTAGTTGATGACGATACTGTTTGTTTAACAAACTTAAACAGACAAATACATGCTACATATAAAACTGTAAGTAAAGATAAGGTAGAAGTTATGAAAGAAAGAGTTCTTTCAGTAAATAGAAAATGTAATGTGGAGACTATACAAGTTTTTGTTACTCCAGATAACTTAGAAGAAATAATTCCTGATGATGTAGATTACGTAGTAGATGCTATAGATACAGTTTCAGCTAAAATAGCTCTTGCTGTTTATTGTGAGCAAAAAGGAATAAAACTTATGAGTTCAATGGGAACAGGAAACAAATTAAATCCTGCTGAATTTAAAGTAACTGATATATATAAGACAAAGGTATGTCCTTTAGCTAAGGTAATGAGATATGAGCTAAGAAAAAGAGGCGTTAAGAAGTTAAAGGTTGTTTATTCAGAAGAAATGCCTAGAAAACCAAAGGTTGAAGATGTAGTTACTTGTAAAACAGGATGTGTTTGTACTGGTGGAACTAAAAAATGTGCTTCAAAGAGACAAATACCAGGAAGTATATCTTTTGTACCTCCAGTAGCAGGTATGATAATAGCATCAGAGGTAGTTAAAGACTTAATAAAAGAATATCTTTAATATAAAGAAAAAACATCTAAGTTTTCTTAGATGTTTTTCTTTTTTTATTTGGCTATATTTTAAACTATAATTGATTTTTAGATAGGTCTGAAGAATTATATAAAAATCAACATCCGCTTAAAGTATGGATTTTTGTTTAATATTAGAAATATTCTATATTTCATAAATATAAAGAACTTTTTAATTATTGTATTATGGGGATATTATTAAGTACTATTTAACTTTTTTATGGTATAATTTTTATGTTTTTATTTGATGGTTAGCTACTTTAAATCTATATTTTTAAAAGTATGTCAAGGTAGTAATAATATAGATTTGATTAAATTTCAAATTAAGCATGTTAAGCTCGATTTGAATTAAGGTCTAATTTTATTTATCGTAAAAAATAATAAGGAGAAATAATGATGAACAGTAAGAAAAAAAATTATGTTGCATTAGCTTTCCTATTTATAATGATGATATTAGCGGCTATAGTTGAAAATACAAAAGGTATATTCATACCTGTATTTAAACAAGAATTTGGAGTTAACGATAATACTATAAGTAATTTACTTATATCTACTTCAGCTGCATATATGGTATTAACATTTATAGGTGGAATGCTTTGCGAAAAGTTAGGACAGAAAAAAGTATTTTTAGGTGGATTAATGGTGATATTTTTATCACTTATATTTTTGTTTTTTACAAAAAATTATACAATGTTATATACAGGAATGGTAATAAGTAGTGCGGGAATAGCAATGGTTGCAATATCATGTAATACTGTTCTTCCTATACTAGCATTGACGGCCCAAAATGTAATAATGAATGTTATGCATGCTTGTTACGGGTTAGGCTCATCTGTTGGTCAAGGGCTTTTCGGTGCATTAACTGCTAGGGGAATAAACTGGAGAACTATATATTTTGCAGTGGGTATAATTTATTTAATAGTATTTATATGTTTTATATTCGTTAAGATTCCTAGAACAGAGGTAGTTAAAGAAAAAGATAAAATGACTATATTTGAAGCTTTGTCTAATAAATTAATAATTGCATACATGCTTGCATTAGGATTATATGTATTTACTGAACAAGGTATTTCAAACTGGTTCGTAAATTACATGAAATATGGATACAACATGAATGAACAAAAGGCAGGTATATACTTATCATTATTCTTTGCTATATTTACAATAGGAAGATTATTTGGTGGCTTTGTAGTAGAAAAAAGAGGATATTTCAACATATTATATAAAACATTAATAATAGGAGCTATACTTTGTGTAGCAGGTTTACTTTTAGGTAGAAATGGTATGGTAATAATATCTTTATCAGGATTATTCTTCTCAATAACATTCCCAACAACTGTTTTAAGTATTAGTAAGGTTTTCGATAAACATGTTGCATATATTACAGGAATCGTAATAACAGCAGCTAGTTTAGTTGGTATGATACTTAATAAGGTAATTGGATTGTTAAATGAAAGTATAGGACCAGATAAAGCTTTCTATATAATACCTACAAGTGCAATTTTATCTGCAATTTTAATGTTCTACTTATATGTAAATACTAAGAAAAAATTAGTTAAGTAAAAAATTTAAATTGGAGAGTAGAGTATGTCTTTTGATAAGAATGTATTAATAGAAGCTACAAGAGGAAATGAAAGGGAATACGTCGTAAAAGATAAAGTTGGCATAATACTAGGAAGATTTTTCTTAAAGGAAATAGACCACAAAAATAAAAAGGTAGATGTTAAGTTTAAGTTTTATAAAGAAGATAACTATAAACTTATGAAAGAAACCTTAAAAAAGATTTTAAAGGTTCTATTTGCTGAGAAGGACGTATATAAAATTAATTTTTTTGTTTCAGATATAAATAATTTTAATGCCTATTTAGATTTAGGATTTATGCTTGAGGGTATATTATCAGACAATGTATGCACTAACGGTGTTCAAAAAGATGAATATATCATGGGGATAAATATAAATGATTTTACTGAGAAGGTTAAGATAGTTCAGTTTCAATTGAATACTACAAGATTGGTTCTTAGGAATTTAACTCCAGAGCATACAGAGGAAATGCTTGATTATTATATAAGAAATGAAGAACATTTAAGACAATATGAACCTACTAGAGATAGTAGTTTTTATACTTATGAAGGACAAAAGGAAATTCTAACAGAAAGTTTTAGACAGTTTATAGATGGAACTTCAATTGATTTAGGTATATTTAAAGAAGAAAAACTTATAGGAAAAATTAAATTATCTAATATAGTTTATGGAATATTAAGAAGTGCTTTTGTTGGATATTCAATAGATAAAGAATATCAAGGGCATGGATATATGAAAGAAGTGCTTAGTGAAGTATGTAGTTATGCTTTTGAAGAGATGGGGCTACATAGATTGGAAGCATCAACATTGTTAGGAAATAACAGATCTCAAAGTGTTTTAAAGGCTTGTGGGTTTAACGAACTAGGTATTAATAAAAAATATTTATACATTAACGGTGAATGGAGAGATCATAAAATATTTTATAAGGTAAATGAGGACTTATAGAACTTAAGGAGGAACAACATTGTCTTTAAATACAAAAAACAATCTTTATAGAGAGATACTAGATAGGATAGATAGAGGAGGAAACTGGGAAATGATAGTTGTGGATGGAGTAGTTGGAGTTGGTAAAAGCACTTTAATGAATATTTTAGCAGAGAGAGGATTAATAGCTTATGAGGAGCCTGTAGTGGACAATCCTATATTAGAGAAATTCTATTATGATAGAAATAGATATTCATTCCCACTTCAAGTATTCTTTTTAAATAAAAGATTTAAACACATAAAGGAAGCTGGACTTGTAGAAAACTCAGTAATGGATAGAAGTATATATGGAGATGTTATATTTGCTAAGATGCTTTGTGAAAAAGGTGAAATGACAGTTGAGGAGTTTGAGTTATATAAAGAGCTTTTAGAAAATATGTTAGAGCATGTTAAGGCACCTAAACTAATGGTATATTTAGAAATATCAGTAGATGAAGCTATGAAGAGAATTCAAAAAAGAGGTAGAGACTATGAGCAAGTAGTTGAAAGAGAATACTGGGAAAAGTTAAATGGTGAGTATAGAGAGTATTTTGAGAACTATGATGTTTCTCCTATATTAAGAATCAATGTTGATGAATTAGATTTTGAAAATGTACCAGAGCATAAAGAATATGTATTAAGACTTATAGATGAAAAATTAGCTGAATTAGAAAATAATATATAAGTTTATTTAGTAAAAGAGGATGTAATTAAGCATTCTCTTTTAAGATGGGGCTGATTTTTACATTGAAGTTCAGGTGAGCTTAGCCTTCGTCAAAATGTATTTATACTTCTAGACTAAAGTTAAAATTACTATAAAATAGAGCTTGATTTTTATATTTTAAAATTATTTATATGTAGATTTTAGTGAATATCTTTTTTAAAAAAATGAAATAATAAATAACAGTTAGCTAGTTTTAGTGCGTTTTAGAGTTAATTTATAATAAAATGGAGCTTATATTCTATAAACTTCTCCTAGTGTATCAATATATGGTATGTGGAGTAAATTAGAGAGTTTTTAAGTATTTTATTATTATTTTTCTGAAAATATAATAAAATTTAAATTAGATTAAAGAAATGGTGTTAAGATAATACATGTCGCTGACGAACAACAACAAAACAAAAGACAATAAGTTGAAAGAAAACAACTTAAAAAGTTTTTTGAAGAAAAATGTTGACAAAGTTCGAAAGTGATGATAAACTAAAGAAGTCGCTTAAGGGCGACGAGGAAATGGTCTTTGAAA
>NZ_JAPCKJ010000010.1:0-18015 GCF_034439435.1 Clostridium sp. LIBA-8841
CTTTCTTTAATATTTTTCTATAAACAAGATACTTGATTACTATTTTCTTTGATTTTATTTCTTAAAATCACACTTAAATAACTTATGTAATCTAAATTAAGTATAATTTTTCTTTTATTTCTTTATTTGATCTTATTCTTATTATAAGAAGACTATATTCTTAGTTATTTACTATAAATAAAATAAGACTCTATTAATAAAGTTATTTTCATCTTCTATATAATATAGCAGTTATTATTTTTCATTTAAATAAAAAAATCAGCGAGAGTGATATTACTCTCGCTGAATAAAATATTATCTTATTATTAGATAAAGGAAATCTATCTTTTTTTAACTTATTATATAACTATTCCTGTTCCAGGTCCTAATGGTAATTTAAATACATACCAAAGCATTAATAAGATTGTCCAACCTATTAATAAGCAAACTGAATATGGAACCATTGTTGATATCATTGTTCCTATTCCAGACTCTTCATCATACTTCTCACTGAATGATACTATTAATGCAAAGTAAGTCATAAGTGGAGATATGATATTTGTTGTTGAGTCACCTATTCTGTATGCCATTTGAGTCATTTCCGGACTTATACCAACACCCATTAGCATTGGAACAAATATCGGAGCCATAATTGCCCACTTAGCTGAAGCTGATCCCATGAATAAGTTTATAAATGCTGTTACAATTACAAATCCTATTAATAGAGGTATACCTTGTATTCCTGTTGATCCCAAGAAGTCCGCTCCCTTAACAGCTATTACAGTACCCAAGTTTGATTTTCCAAAGTAAGCTACGAATTGAGCCGCAAAGAATACTAACACTATATATGATCCCATTGTAGACATTGTCTTACTCATTTCAGAAACTATATCTTTATCACTCTTTATCTTTCCTGCACCTATTCCATATCCAACACCTGCTAGTAAGAATACGAATGCTATAGAAACAACTATTGAGTTCATGAATGGTGAGCTTAAGATTTCTCCTGTTTCAGGATTTCTTAATATACCATTAGCTGGGACAACTAAAGCGCCTATTATTATAATACCCACTAGAGCGAATAAACCTGCGAATTTTAATCCTCTTTTTTCTTTCTTATCAAGAGGCTTCATAGCATCTTCATCGCCTTCTATTAATGCACCTTTATATTTACCTAACCTAGGTTCAACTATTTTTTCAGTAACTAAAGTACCTATTAAAGTTATTACAAATGTTGAAGCTATTATGAAATACCAGTTTCCTACTGGTGATACTGAGTAAGTTGGATCAATCATACGAGCACCCTCAGTAGTCATACCACCTAATAATGCATCAACTGGTCCTGGGAAAAGGTTGGCACTGAATCCACCTGATACCCCTGCGAAGGCAGCTGCTATACCAGCTATTGGATGTCTTCCACAACTCATAAATATTACTGCACCTAATGGTACAAGAACAACGTAACCTGCATCAGAAGCTATACTTGACATAACCCCTGCAAATACTACAACCACTGTAACTAAGCTCTTTGGAGTTTTTAAAACTAATCTTCTTAAAGCTGTACCTATAAGACCAGTTCCTTCTGCAACTCCAACCCCTAACATTGCAACTAAAACCGTTCCTAAAGCCGCGAAGCTTGTGAAGTTAGTTATCAATGATTCAAATATATATCTTATTCCTTCTGGAGTTAATAAACTCTGTACTGAAACTGTTATCTCTTTTATTTCGTTTGTAGCTCTATCTATTCCTTCATAAGTAACAGATACCCCTTGTGATGCTAAAACATGAGATAAAATTATTACACCAGCACATAATATTACGAATATAGTAGCTGGATGAGGTAATTTATTACCTACAGTTTCTATGAAACCTAAAATTCCGCCTTTTTTCTGTTTTATTTCCTTTGTAGCTTTCATATCTATATGCCCCCCTTTTTTAATAAATTAATACTTTTCACTTTTTATTATTATAATTCCATCAACAATAAAATTACTTTTTTATTTATCTTGTAATTTATTATATCATTTATTATTAATATTTCAATAAAGTTATACTTATATAACATAATATTAATAATTTAGCTATATTTTCAAAAACTTTCCCACTTCATTGTAGTGAAGTATTTTCAATGGTTTAAAGATAAAATACTCTTTAAATAACATACCTTCATTATTAAAACTTTATTAATATATTTTTGTTATCAATAATATTTCTTAATAATTAAGCTTACCTATTAAAATATGTTATTTTCACTTTGATAAGGTATCTCTAACTATATTTTTATAAAAACTGTTTAGAAAGTATTAGTTATTGAGATAATTAATGTTACAATAAGATTTAGTATGAGATTCATAAAGGAGGGATTATTATAAACTACTCAACTACAATTCTATTTATAGCATTTATACTAAATGTAATCTTATCCGTTATAATTGTTGTACTAGAAAGAAAACAGCCTGAGAAGACAATAGCATGGCTATTAATATTAACATTATTGCCTCCAATCGGATTAATACTTTATATCTTTTTAGGTCGTAACTGGAAAAGGCACAAACTTAATGATAGAATCAATCCTCAAGTTAAGGATTTAATAAGTCCAATCTTAGATGAATATCCTGAAAAACAATATGTTCCTTTAATGGAACTCTTGGCTTTTAATAGTGATTCTCCTATCTTTATAAATAATGATATAAAAATATATAAAGATGGTACTGAAAAGTTTAAAGATTTAAAGGAAGAACTTCTTAAGGCTAAACATCATATTCACCTTGAATACTACATAGTAAATAGTGATGAAATAGGCAATGAAATTAAGGATATTTTAATTAAGAAATCTCTAGAGGGTGTTAAGGTTAGATTTATAATTGATAAAGTAGGAGCAAGCAAATTAAAGAAAAGCTATGTTAAAGAACTAAAAAGAGCAGGAGTCTCTGTTGTTATGTATTCATACTTTTTAGCTCCTCTTCTTAAAATGATAAATACTCAAATTAACTATAGAAATCATAGAAAAATAGTTGTTATAGATGGGCAAGTTGGCTTTTTAGGTGGAATAAACATAGGTGACGAGTATTTAGGTAAAAATAAAAAATTCGGTTATTGGAGAGATACTCACCTAATGGTTAAAGGTGATTTTGTATTAGCACTTCAAGCCGTATTTTTAGATGATTTTATAACCATAGAAAAGGCTAATAATAGTTATACTTTTTATGATAAGGAATTTTCTAAATACTTTCCAGAAAATACAGTTGCTGATGAAAGAGTCCTAATGCAATTAGTTAAGAGTGGTCCCGACTCAACATTCCCAGCAATAATGCAAAGTATATTAAAAATGATTATGATAGCAAGAAAAAATATTTATATAACAACACCATATTTCGTACCACCTCCAAGTATAATAGAAGCTCTTAGAATAGCTTCCTTAAGTGGAGTTGATGTAAAAATTATTTTTCCTGAAAAATCAGATCACTTTGTGGTTAATAAAGCTTCTAAAAGTTACTTAACTGAACTTATGGATTGTGGAATAGAAGTTTATTTCTATGATAATAATTCATTTATTCATGCTAAAACAATGACAATAGATGGTGAAATCTGCACTTTAGGAACAGCTAACATGGATATTCGTAGTTTTGAACTTAACTACGAAATAAATACTGTTATATATGATGAAGGAATTACTTCTAAATTAGATGACTTATTCTTTGAAGATTTACTTAAGTGTAGACGCTTTAAGATTGATGAATATGAAAAAGCAACTAAGTTTGATAAGTTTGTTGAAGGAGTTACTAGAATTTTTTCAGCCTTACTTTAATAAAACTATCATTACTATCTTAAATACAATATAAAAAAAGTTTCTTTATATGTTTATTACATAAAGAAACTTTTTATATTTAAAAGATATATTTGAGGCTTTTTAAGTTTAAGCTTTTTTTGTGCAAAACTTATTTTTTAAATAAATTAACACCATGCCAAAGGCTCCTCCTGATGTATCTATCAGCACATCTTTAAACTGACCACTTCTTCCCTCTATAAATAATTGATGGAATTCATCAGTACAAGCATACCCAAATACTATGAATAATGAACAAATATATGCTTTTTTCTTGCTTATATATAATCTTAAAAGATTAAAAGCTAAGAAATAAAGTATCATATATTCAGTAAAATGAGCACCCTTTCTTATGATTAATGTTGATAAATCACCGAAACGACTATTTAAATCTATTCCTAGCATGTCTAATAAAACTACTACAAAATCGCTTTGTTTAGAAGAAACATCTCCTGGTTGATTAGACATGAAGAATATAAAAGCCATCCAAAATACCATTAAACTCCATGCAATTATTTTCTTTTTCTTATAATCCATAGCATCTCCTCTTCTTATTTCTAATATAAGTTAAATTTAAATGATGCTATGATTTATTGCAAGTTTATATTATATTGGGTTTACTTAAAACCATAGGACAGTACTCAAGACCTACTATTTTTTCGTCATCTTTTACCACTGCTGCTTTATCTGTTATTATCTTATCTAGGTGAGCATTTTCCCCTATAACAGTTTCTTGCATTATAATACAATTCTTAATAACTGCATCAGGTCCTACGTATACTCTTCTTCCTACTATACAATTTTCTATTTTACCTTCAATATAAGAGCCATTAGCTATTATTGAATTAGTTACATCACTATTTTTAGTATAATGAGTCGGTCCTTCGTCTCTAGACTTAGTATATATAGGAGCATTATTTATAAATAACTCTCTATATACCCCTCCATCTAATAAGTCCATATTAGCTTTATAATAAGCTTTCAATGAATTAACACAACTTAAATAACCCTTAAATTCAAATCCACTAACCTTTAATTCATCTAAGGAATCATTAACATAACTCTTGAACTTTCTATGTGATCCTTGTCTTATACATTCATATATTATTTCTATTAGAAGATCAGTTCTTAATATATACATTCCCATGCTTATATTAGCTTCTTCTTCTCTCCCTAAATTTTTTCCTACACTTTTTACAAATCCACTTTTATCTAAATTTAAAACATCACAATCAATAAAATTTGAATCAGCATCATTAACTCTTTTATATATTACAGTTACATCATTATCATTTTTCTTGTGATATTCTAAAGCTTCTTTCAAATCTATATTACAAATCATATATGATGGTGATATAAAAACATATTCTCTTCTACTCTTAGTTAAGAAGTCTAAGTTCTCATAAAGGTTTGTTATATCATCATAATATGGTTCTCTTTCACCAAAATTAAATACTCTTAATCCATCTCTTTTTCTGTGTAAATCCCATGGTCTACCATTGGTTAAATGATCAACTAATGAACGTGATTTATTTTTGCTTAAAATACCTAAAGATTCTATACCTGCATTTGTCATATTAGAAAGTATAAAATCAATAACTCTATATCTACCAGCAATAGGTACAGCCGCTAAAGGTCTATTTTTAACTAACTCTCCCATTCTGCTTTCATTCTCATCTAAGTTTATTATCCCTATGCAATTATTCATAAACTCGTTCCCCCTCTCATATATTTCTACTTACTTTACCATAGCACATTCTTCGATTACTTCTTTGTTTCCTATAACAACTTCCTTTGACGCTATAACTGCAATCTCATCCCCATTACCTACTTTACAATTCTTGCCTACTACAGCTTCGCTACCTATAATAGCTTTCTCTATTAAAACTCCATCATCAATTACGGTATTTGGCATTATTACAGCATCCTTAATTACTGCACCCTTACCTACATAAACACCTTGGAATAAAACTGAGTTTTCTACTTTACCATGAACTATGCATCCCTCAACTGTTAAAGATGATTTTATTTCTGCATCTTTTCCAATATATTGAGCCGGTCTAACAGGATTAGCTGAATATATTCTCCATTCACTATCATAAAGACTTAATTCATCTTCATGTTTTAATAAGTCCATATTAGCTTCCCATAGACTATCTATAGTTCCAACATCCTTCCAATACCCTTTAAATGGATATGCTATAAGTCTCTTACCTGAGTTTAACATCTTAGGAATTATGTTTTTACCAAAGTCATTACTTGAATTTGGATCTAATTCATCCTCTTCTAAGAACTTCTTTAAAACCTTCCAATTGAAAATATATATTCCCATTGAAGCATTTGTACTCTTTGGATGTTCTGGTTTCTCTTCAAATTCATAAATTGATAAATCCTCATTTGTATTCATTATTCCAAATCTACTAGCTTCATGCATAGGAACATTTATTACAGCAATTGTTGCATCAGCTTCTTTCTGTTTATGCATTTGTAACATTTTATCATAATCCATTTTATAAATATGGTCTCCTGATAGAATAAGCACATATTCTGGATTATATCTCTCAATAAATTCAATATTTTGGTAGATTGCATTGGCTGTCCCCTTATACCAATCTCCACCTTTTTCTTTTTGATATGGAGGCAAAATGCTTACTCCTCCATCTCTTCTGTCTAAATCCCATGTGTCCCCAATACCAATGTGTTCATTTAATTCTAAAGGTTTGTACTGTGTTAAAACCCCAACAGTATAAATCCCTGAATTTGAGCAGTTACTTAATGGAAAATCTATTATTCTATATTTTCCTCCAAAAGGTACTGCTGGTTTCGCTAAATTCTTAGTTAGCACGCCTAACCTGGAGCCTTGACCTCCAGCCAATATCATTGCAACTATTTCTTTCTTTGACATAAGCTATTTCCTCCCAATATATCCCCTTTTATACCATTAAATGGATATTTAAATTATAACACACTTTTACTTTAACTTTAATAGTTAAATAAAGGAAATTTATAATTATTTAATCTAAAATGTTAATTATTTTAAATTATTCAAATATTTTTTAAAAAATAAATTTAATCTACATAAAGTTTTATTAAATATTTTAATAACAAAGAGTACTAGAAATCTTATAAATCTCTAGTACTCAAAAAAAAACTCAAATTAATTAGACAAGTTTTTCCTTAATGTAAATTTTTCTAGTAAATTATTAACTTTATTAATAACTTAAAATATTAAATTACTTTATTAAAATTATTATTTAACCTCTGATAAAAATTGATTTATATATGCTACAGACTGTTCAATTAAAACTTGACCACTTCCTAGATTTTCAACCTCTCTTTCAAGATTGTTTATTCTTTGCTCAACTCTATAAACAATATCCTTTACATCATTTAAAACTTTAGTTTCATAAGATATCTGATTTCCGTCAGCATCAACAAAAATATTTTCTGGTGGATTTCCACAAACCATGCACTTAGCATATATATTATTACTCTCCGTATCTTTAAAAACCTTAAAAGTATCATTATTACAACTTGAACAATTAGAAAGCATTAAAAGTGAATTGTTTTCTATTTCATACTTATATTCACTATTACACTCTCTGCATACAATACTCATTTCCCCATCATGACTATTTATATAAAAAGCATTTCCATTACATCCTTCTCTTTGGCATACTATTGTCCTTATCATATTATCCACCCCCATATATGGATTAATATGATTTTTCTCTCTAGAAAATACCTCTAATTGGTTAAAATTTTATAACTTTCTCCTTCTATCTCTACAATAATATTTCCATTGCTGTAAAATACCTCATCAGAGAATTTATTTTTATACTCACCCTCTTTAGTATTCAAGGTAATCCTTTTATTATATATATCTCTATTTATAATAATTATCATTTCCTTATTTTCATAAAATCTTTTAAATGCAATAATCTCATCTGGAGTATCCTTGTAAATATAAAACTCTCCTTTTTTAAGAACCTCTTCATTCTTTCTAAAATTACCAAAGAAGCTATAATGTCTTAATGTTTCTTTGTTCTCTCTTCCCCATGGATATGTCTTTCTATTTTCAGGATCTTTATGCCCTAAAAGTCCAGCCTCATCCCCATAATATATTAATGGAACACCTGGTAAAGTCATTTGAATACATATAGCTAATTTTAGCTTTTTTATATTTTCATTTAACACTGTAAATACTCTTTCTGTATCATGATTTCCTAAAAGATTCATATTTGCATAAAAGTTCTCTCTTGGATAATTTTCTTTTATGCTCATTATTACTTTATAAAAATCCTTTGAGGTTATATATCCATTTAAAAAGTCTGAAATTATATTCTTATAAGGGTAATTAGTAACAGAGTCTAATTCATTTCCTAATAAATATTTTCTTCTTTTAGAATAACTAACTTTATTAGATGCATCCTCCCAAACTTCTCCTATTAATACGCTTTCTTTTTTTACATTCTTCATTTTATTCTTAATCATTTGGATAAATTCATCTGGCAACTCATCTGCTACATCCAATCTCCACCCACTAGCTCCTAATTTAAGCCACTTTTCCACTATTGAGTTATCATTATTTACTATATAATCTAAATATGTCTTTTCTAATTCCTCTACATTAGGTTGATTCTCAAATCCCCACCAACACTCATAATTATTGGGATAATCATAGAATCTATACCATTTATAGTACTTAGAATATTTAGATTCATATGCTCCAAGATCACTATAGTTACCATACTTATTAAAATATCTACTATCTGATCCAGTATGACTAAAAACTCCATCCAATATTATTCTTATTCCCTTTTCACTTGCCTTTTGGCATAATTCTATAAAATCTTCAGTACTTCCATACATTCGGTCTATTGCCTCATAATCTCCTGTATCATATTTATGGCAACTTGCAGCGTCAAAAATTGGATTCATATATATAATGTTTGCACCTAATGATTTTATATAATCTAATTTCTTAATTACTCCTCTTAAATTTCCTCCGTAAAAATCCCATCTCTCAATATTTCCGTTATTGTCTCTTATATACATGGGTTCATCATACCAACTACCATATATGAAAATATTCTTCTTTTTATCTAATATCTCATTATCCTTATTACCATTAAAAAACCTATCAACAAATATTTGATAAATAATCCCCTCTTTATACCAATTAGGAATCTCATTCTTATTGTAAACTGTTATTTGATAATACTTTGGAAATTCATAATATATCTTTCCCTCTCCTCCTAGATTTTCATCATTATTTCCATAATATTGAGTAAAACCGTCTTTAATGTACTTAAAATAATAATTTAAAATTCCTAAAGAATCTGTAGTGTCTATAATTCCCTTATAAAGAGTACATCCCTCTTTAGATTTTTCAATCATCATAGGTATTGAATAACTAAAACCATCAAATTTTATTACTTCTATAGAAACTTCTCCTTGCTCCTTGCACTCTAAACAAATTTTAACCTTTGTCCCTATAGAAACGGCTCCAAAAGGTTCTCTATAAAAGGTATTTTGAGAATCATGATAAATATAGCTTTTTCCCATAGCAATACCCCTTTCTTACTTAATAAAACAAAGCACTCATATTAATATAGTATTAATATAAGTGCTTTATGGATTATAATTTATGCTAAATTCTATAAATTTTTATATATAACTTTTGACCCCCATATGCCTGTAGCATATTCTGTTATGGTTCTGTCTGAAGAAAATATGCCTGAATGTGCTATATTCACTCCGCATTTTCTTTGCCATGACTTACTATCTCTATAAAGTAAATCCACCTTGTCCTGAGCTTTTAAATATGAATCAAAGTCTTTCAATACGAAAAACTCATCATTATAAGTTAATAAGTTATCATATACACTTCTGAATTTATCTATATTATTAGAATAAACTCCATTTATCAAGTCATTTGTGACTCTGATTAATCTACTATCATTATTTCTTATATCCCAAGCTGAATATCCACCTCTAGAGTAATAGTCAAGAACCTGATTTTCTGTTAATCCGAAAATAACAATATTATCATCTCCGACCTCATCTCTTATTTCTATATTAGCTCCATCTAAAGTTGCTATGGTAACAGCACCATTCATCATAAACTTCATATTAGAAGTACCTGAAGCTTCTTTAGTTGTAGTTGAGATTTGTTCACTTAAATCCGTAGCTGGAATTATCTTTTCGGCTAGAGAAACTCTATAATTTTCTAAGAAAATTACTTTTATCTTATCATTAATTCTTTTATCATTATTAATTCTCCTTGCAACAGCATTTATAAGCTCAATAGTATTCTTAGCTAAATAATATGCTGGTGCAGCTTTACCTGCAAAAATAAAAGTTCTTGGAACTATATCTAAATCAGGATTTTCTAATAACTTATTGTACAAGTCCATTATCCTTAAACAATTTAAAGTTTGCCGTTTATAGGCATGTATCCTCTTAACTTGTACATCAAAAATTGAGTTTGGATCTACTTTAATTCCCTGATTATCAAGAATTATTTTAGCTAACTGCTCCTTATTTCTCCTTTTTATTTCTCCTAATTTTTTTAAAACATAATCATCATCAACATACTTTTCAAAATTCTCCATATCTATAGGATGCTTTATAAAGCTGTCTCCAATAGTTTCTTTTAAAAGATTAGTAAGTTCAGGATTAGTCTTAAGGAGCCATCTTCTATGAGCTATACCATTGGTTTTATTATTAAATTTACTTGGATAAAGATAATAAAAATCGCTCATTTCTTTTTTCTTAAGTATTTCAGTATGAAGTTTTGCAACTCCATTTACACTATGACTTCCAACTATTGCAAGGTTGGCCATCCTAACAAAACCATCTCCTATTATGGCCATCTTAGCTATCTTATCCCATTGACCAGTATACTTATGCCAAAGTTCAGCACAATATCTCTCATTCATTTCCTCAACAATCATATATATTCTAGGCAGTAATTCCTTAAACATATTTATTGGCCATTTCTCTAAAGCTTCTGCTAAAATTGTATGGTTTGTATAAGATATTGTATTTGTAGTTATTCTGATGGATGTTTCCCATGAAAGTCCTTCCTCATCTAGGAGAATTCTCATAAGTTCTGGTATTGCTAAAGTTGGATGAGTATCATTTATATGAATTGCAATATACTCATCTAATTCCTCTATTTTTCCACCATTTTTCTTATAATGTCTAATTATACTTTGAAGGCCTGCTGATACAAAGAAATATTGTTGTTTTAATCTAAGAAGTTTTCCCTCATACATTGAGTCATCTGGATACAAAACTTGTGAAATTGCCTCAATAGAATTTCTATATTCTATTGCCTTTAAATATTGACCTCTGTTAAAGTAACAAAAGTCAAACTCATTATCTACAGGTTCTGCACTCCACAACCTCAAATTATTTACAACATTATTTTCATATCCAACAATAGGTGTATCATAAGGAACTGCTAAAATTGGCTCATAATTCACATGGGTGAAAGTTAATCTTCCATTTATATTTTCACATTTAATATTGCCACCAAACTTAACTATTTCTACTTTATCTGGTTTCTTAAATTCCCATACGTTTCCGTTCTTAAGCCAAATATCCGGTGCCTCAACTTGTGATCCATCAATTATCTTTTGTTTAAAAAAGCCGTATTTGTATCTTATTCCACAACCATGTCCTGCTATATTTAAAGAAGCCATAGAATCTAGAAAACATGCTGCCAATCTTCCTAGACCACCATTACCTAACCCCTGGTCACTTTCAAGCTCTTCTAATTCATTTAAATCAATGTTTAACTCTTCAAGAGCTTCTTTACAGGTTTCTCTTATGCCTAGATTTAAAAGAGCATCTCCCAAAAGTCTTCCTAATAAGAACTCCATAGAAAAATAATAAACTTGTTTTTGCTTAGATTCCTCATAATTTCTTTTAGTTTTTACCCAATCTTCTGCAATATAGTCTCTAACTAGACTTCCTAAAGCTTCATATTTATGAAAGTTTTGTCCATCTTCAAGATCTATTCCATGAAGTTCTAAAAACTTTTTCTTATAATCTCTTTTAAAATTCTCCTTATTTATTAATAGCATACACTCGCCTCCTACGGACTTGATAAAACTACTGGATTAATTCTTCATATAATTCTTTATACTTTTCTGCAGACTTATTCCAACTATTATCAGAATTCATCGCTTGGACAATTAGTGATTTCCAAATCTCCTTATTATCATATGTTTCTAAAGCTAATTCCATAACATGCATTAAATCATTATGATTATAATTTGTGAAACTAAAGCCATTTCCTACTCCAGTATATTTATTATAAGGATTAATTGTGTCCTTTAATCCACCAGTCTCCCTAACTATAGGAATAGTTCCATATCTTAAGGCTATAAGCTGTCCTAATCCACAAGGTTCAAATAATGAAGGCATTAAGAACATGTCTGAAGCTGCATATATTCTATGAGCTAATCCATTATCAAATCTTATATTAGCTGAAACCTTTGATGGATAAAGCTCTTGTAATCCTCTAAAATGATTTTCATAGTTATAGTCACCTGTTCCTAATATAACTAACTGAACATTTCTTTGAAGCAATCTATGTGCAATATTAACTATTAAATCACATCCCTTTTGATTAGTAAGTCTAGACACTATACTTATCATTGGTATATCCTCGTTAACTGGTAATCCTAACTCCTTTTGAAGAGCTAATTTATTTTCAACTTTATCTTCTATATTTTCTACAGAGAAATTTTTAGTTATAAAAACATCTTCCTCTGGATTGAACTCATCGTAATCTATACCATTTACGATTCCTTTTAAGGCATATCCTCTTTCTCTTAATAATCCATCTAAATTTTCTCCAAAGTAAGGTGTTTGAATTTCGTTAGCATAAGTTTCACTTACAGTAAGAACTCTGTCACTATAATTTATAGCTCCTTTCATAAAACTCATACCACCATAAAACTCTAAACTACCATTTCTTACAGGTTCATAATCATATCCAAAAAGCTCTGGTAAAACATCTGATGAAAAATTTCCCTGGAATAAAAGATTGTGTATTGAAGTAACTGTCTTAATATCCTTATAAAATGGATCTTTAGCATACTCCAATTTATGAAGAACTGGAATCATTCCTGTTTGCCAGTCATTACAATGAATTATATCTGGACACCAATCAATCTCTTTTAATGTTTCTAAAACTGCTCTATCAAAGAAGGCAAATCTCTCTCCATCGTCTCCTTCTCCATATAATCCACTTCTATGAAAATAGAATTCACTATCTAATAAATAATATACAACCCCATCACATTCGCACTCATATATTCCACAATATTGATTTCTCCAACCAACAGGAACCATAAACCATTTTATAAAATTAAGTTTTTCTAAAAATTCACTTTTTATTGAACTATACTTAGGTAAAATTACTCTAACCTCTACACCCTTTCTTGTAAGCTCTTTAGGTAATGCTCCCATTACATCACCTAATCCTCCAGTCTTTATAAATGGATTTGCTTCTGATGTTGCAAATAAAACTTTTATCATTTTAAAACCTCCCAATAAACCACTTTCTCTCTTATCTTTTATTTACTGTGTACTCTCTTCTCCCTCTTCTTTTGTTTTATTATCTACTATCCTTTCAAAAACAGATACTGCCATTGGTGGAATCTTTATAGTTAAAGTATATGGTTGATTATGACACCATCCCTCTTTTGAGAACAATGTATCTTCAACAACTTGTCCAGAACCACCATACTCCTCCCTATCTGTATTGAATATTTCTCTATAAGAACCATCTTCTGGAACTCCTATATTAAAATCATAATAAACCATAGGAGTAAAATTGCATACAAATATTTTATAATTATCTATATTTTTACTTCTTCTTATAAAAATATATATGCTTTGTTCATTATTATCAGCATCTATCCATTGAAACCCTTCTTGATAATAATCTAATTCCCAAAGTTCAGGAGTATTTTTATAAAAATGATTTATATCCTTAAAGAACTTGTGAGTTTTTCTGTGCATATCAAAATCCTGCATTAACTTCCATTCAAGTTCTTCATACTCTCTCCACTCTATGAATTGACCAAATTCACATCCCATAAATATAAGTTTCTTTCCTGGATGGCCATACATATATCCCATATAAGCTCTTAAATTAGAAAATTTATTCCAGTAATCCCCATGCATCTTATCTAAAAGAGATTTTTTGCCATGAACAACCTCATCATGAGATATAGGTAATATAAATTTTTCTGAATGGTGGTACATCATAGGGAAAGTTAATTTATTATGATGATACTTTCTATATATAGGATCTAATTCATTGTATTCTAAAGTATCATTCATCCATCCCATATTCCACTTAAAATCAAAGCCTAATCCACCATATTCAACAGCATTAGTTACATTCGGCCAAGATGTTGACTCTTCTGCAATTGTAAAAACACCCTTATTATATAATTTTATTGCTTCATTAAATTCTTTTATGAACTGAATTGCCTCTAAATTTTCATTTCCTCCATATATATTTGGAATCCATTCTCCATGATTTCTTCCATAATTTAAATAAATCATATTAGAAACTGCATCAACTCTTAATCCATCAATATGAAATTCATTTATCCAATAAAAAGCATTAGAAATTAAGAAACTTTTTACTTCTGGTTTTCCTAAATCAAAGTTAAAAGTACCCCATCCCTTGTTGTCTGCCTTCCAACCTTCTTCATATTCATAAGTAGGTGTACCATCAAACATATATAACCCTTGTTCATCCTTACAAAAATGCCCTGGTACCCAATCTAAAATAATTCCTATATCTTCTTTATGAAGAGCATTTATTAACTTTTTTAATCCTTTTACATCTCCATATCTACTTGTTACTGAGTAATAACCAGTTCCTTGATATCCCCAAGAAGCATCTAATGGATGTTCATTTAAAGGCATAAGCTCTACATGAGTGTATCCCATATCCTTAACATACTTAGGCAAAATATTGCTTAGTTCTTCATAAGACATGAATTTATTATCTTCTTTTCTCTTCCATGAACCAAGATGTAATTCATATATATTTATAGGACTTTCAAAACAATTAGTTTTTTCCCTTCTATTTAACCATTTTTTATCTGTCCATCTTATTTTAGTCTTTTCACATAAAACAGAAGCTGTATTAGGTCTAACTTCTGAATATACTCCATAAGGATCTGATTTTAATACTATTTTCCCATCGGCTTGCTCAACATAATATTTATACTTAAAACCTTCTTTTAATCTAGGAATAAATAGACTCCAAAGGCCTGTATAATTTATCTTTTCAAGTCTATTTTCTTCTTTAGCTTCCCAATTTGAAAAATCTCCAACTAAAAATATATTCTTAGCTTTTGGAGCCCATACCGTAAATCTCACTCCACGCTTTCTATTTTCACTAGTAAAATGAGCTCCCATAAACTTATATGCATTATAATGTTTTCCTTCATGAAATAAATATAAATCTTCCTCACTAAAGATTTCATTTTTCATTGTAGATTTATGCTTATCTCTCTCCTTAAAATCAACAGATTTTATCTCTAATTTTTCATTTTCTAACTCTAATATAGTCATCATAAATCCCCTACCCTTTTGTAATATCTAAATTTAAAAAAATGATATTATTTATAAAACTATGAAAGTAATTATTTAATTAAATTATTCTAAAATAGTCATTTTCGAAAAATTAACCTATTACTATATTAAATGTATTTTTTTACCAAAACAATATTTAAAAAATTCGTAACGTTATAGTAATTTTTATAAAAAAAGCTACAAAAGAGATTTTACTCTTTTGTAGCTCCTAAATATTACTTATTTAATTTAATTCTCATAATTTCTTCTTCTAAATTCTTTATAAGATTATCAATATCTTCTGTATCTTTATTGGCTAAAATGAAATTTCTTTTTTTAAGCTTTAATTCAACTAATTTTTCTTCTAAAGATTCTACTTTTGCCATCTCAATACACTCCCCATTCAAATTTCTGCACCGTACATACTTTAGCCTCAATTTTAAAACTTATATTTATTATATAATAAATTAGTCAGTAGTACATAACAAAATTGTTAAATATAAAAATTCAATTTATCGAAAGTGTTTCTTTATGCTCATATATCCATAAACAGGGACTCCTAAAAGTATTAGAATAAATCCATACATTACAATCTCAGCTCCTGAAGCGTATATCGCCCAAGTTGCGAAAGCAAAACCTAATAAACATCTTATGATTAAACCTAAATGCTTTTTAAAAGTAGGTTTTTTATCTTCTTTAACCATTAATATTATTTCAGCAATAGTTGAAAAAGCGTATATTGGTAGATAACTTAAAGTAGCTAATACAACTATAAAGTTATATGCACCTGCTAACCCTTTAGTAAAGTTCATTAAGAATATAATATTAATAAATATACTTCCTATTATTAAAGCTACATATGGAGTATCGTACTTAGGATGTACTTTAGCAAATGTCCTAGGGAAAATTCCATCTTCTCCAGCAGCATAAGCAACCCTAGCCGTTGATAATAACCATCCCATACCAGTTCCTAAAATACTAATAGCTATAGCTACATTTAAAATATTTAAACTCTTTAAATTTAAAACTTTAACTATTATATCTGATATAGGTGCAGTACTTGTAGCTAATTCATTTTGACTCATAGCTCCCATAGCCACAATACTTATTAATATGTATAATATTGTGCTAATTAACATTCCCATAATAGTACTTCTCTTTATATTCTTTTCAGGATCTTTTATTTCTCCACCTGCAACAGATGCAGTTTCTAGCCCCATGAATGCCCATAAAGTTAATGCAGCTGCCGCAGGAATAGTAGATATACCTTTTTCTGCTGGGAACATTGGTGTTAAGTTTGCAGGATTAAAATACATTAATCCAACAATAATGAAGAATACAAATAATAAAACTTTAAAGACCGTTATTACAGAAGCAACTGTACCAGCTAACTTTGTTCCTCTTATATTTATATAAGTACAAATCCATAAAATTGCTGAGCAAAATAAAAATCCTGCTATTGGCGAATTAGTTAAGGAAGTCACTACTTCACCTAAATAAGTTGCAACAACTATAAAAATAGTAGCATTTCCAATCCATGAACCATTCCAATAAAGCCATGCTGTCATAAATCCCATAAAGTTCCCATAAGCTAATCTAGAATACTCATATGTTCCTCCAGTCTTAGGAATCTTTGATCCTAAGTTAGCAAATGTTAAGGCTAATATTAAAGATCCTAGTCCTGTTAATATCCAGGCCATTATTGTAGCACCTGGACCAGAAACACCTGCTAAACTGGCTGGAAGCATAAATATTCCCGATCCCATCATATTTCCAACTACAAGTGCAGTAGCTGTAAATAATCCTATTTCCTTTTTTAATTTAGGTTTTCCCATCTTTTAATCCTCCTAAAAGTGAATAAATCAAAAAACATCGATTTTTAACTATATATTTCTCCTTTAAATAGTTTCTTCTGTAATTTATTTATAACTATAATTAAATTGCTACATCTTCTAATCTATTCTTACAATATAAGTTTTACATAAAATTGCTATAAATAAAAATCTGATCACTTAAAGAAAATTCTAATTTTCATGACTACACAACTTTAAATCACTAAAGTTAAAATTTTGATACATGCTTTATAAAAACATTATAAATTTAAGTTTAAAAATTTATTTATAAAATTATATTCTATTTTATTTTTCCACTTTATCTTAAACCTATTATTATATATTAGTTTTCTCAATATAAAACTTATAATAATAATTAAAATTTAACCATCATAATAATTATAAATAAAAACATAAATATTTTCTATAAAATATAAGTATTTATGTGTTAATTTTTGTAAAAAATACTTTAAACACAGTTAATATATGTTTTTATTTATAAAACAAAACTAAAACATAGCTTTATATACACTTGATAAAAGTTAAAACCACCTTTATTTAAAAGGTGGTTCTAAAGTTAATATACAACAGCACCTGGCTTTTAATAAACAAACATTAAAAACTTTATCCTATGCTTATACTATGTCATTCAATATAAAAATAAGATTAATTTCTGTTACTATTTAAATAAATTAGATTAATTAAAACTTATATTATTTTACATAATAAAAAAGCTATGAACTTCGTTCATAGCTTTAA
>NZ_JAPCKJ010000011.1:0-4900 GCF_034439435.1 Clostridium sp. LIBA-8841
CAAAACTTTTAATTTATTTTGTTAAGTTGTTTGTGTGTCTCTTAGCGACGAGATTTATCTTACCATGTTAAATAAACTTATCTTACTTTATATTATATTAATTAACATAATTATTTCTATATTACTAGTTTTTTCATCAAAATACTTATTTATTCTTATATTGATACACCTGGTTAAGTTTAAGTTGTTATATTACCATTTTATCCCTACCAATGCAATTTAACCTCTAAATAAAAAGTAAAAACTTTTATATTTAAACTAACTCTAAAAAAAACATCTATTTATCAACCAATTTTTATTAATTTTAAGTACCCTATATTAAATTATTAATATTTAAAATTGATAAAAATAATTGAAATTGAGTTACTTCACCATTTAATTTTAAATTCTACTTATACTATCTTTTATTAATTTGAATTTACTATTTTTAAATACTATAATTTTTATATAGTTCTTTTAATAAAGGAGGCTTTCTTATGCCTAAAATAATAAAAAATGTACGTGAAGATTTATTAGCTGAAGGAAAGAAAGAATTATTAGCTAACGGATATTTAAATTTAAATATAAGAAATATAACGAAGAAATGTAATATAGGTACTGGAACCTTCTATAATTATTTTAAAAACAAAGAACAACTTGTTCTAGATATACTTTCTACAGATTGGAATGATATATTAGATGATTCTAATGAAATAATTGAAAAAGATATTTCCTTTAAAGAAAAATTAAGTATTATTTCTAATGATATAAATGGCTTTTTAAAAAATTATAGACTTATATTTTCAGAAATGGCTAAGCATACATCCAAAAATCACTACGTTATAGACCCAATGTATAAAATTTTAGAAGAAATAATTGATATTCATATTGAAAAAGAAGAAATAAATCCACCTATTTCATCGGATAAATTAGCTTACTTCTTATTGAATAATCTAATATTAGTATCTCGTTCAAAATTAACTTTAGATGATATACTTGTATTATTAAATATTTAATGAAAAATAAAAAGCTATAAACACCAACTAGTGTTTATAGCTTTTTTCTTATTATCAATCTAATATTATCGATCTAATATTTTCAATCTAGCTTTTAATTTAACATTTTAAAGTAGCTTTTTCATTTGACTAGCTAAAGGATCTGCTAAGGTTCCCATAATTACCTGAACATTCTTTCCATCTAATTTCATTACTCCACTAGCACCAGCTTTTTTTAATGCAGCTTCATCTATTATAGAAGCATCTTTTAATGTTAATCTTAATCTTGTTATACAGTTATCTAAAACTTCAATATTTTCTTTACCACCAAGAGCAGCTAAAACAACTTCTGCTTTTTCTGCTAGTGTACCACCTTTAGATGGATTATTGTCTGATTTTGAAACTTTTCCTGAAGTATTTGGTTCATCTTCATTTCCCTCATCAAAATCATCTTCTCTACCTGGTGTTTTAAGATTAAATTTCTTAATAAAGAATACAAATAAGAAGTAGTAAATTATAAAGGCAACAACACCCATTGCTAATAGATATAATTGATTATGTCCTTTACCAAAATATAATACGTAGTCAATCAATCCACCTGAGAAACTAAATGCCAGATGGACATTTAGAGCGTAGGCCACTGCCAATGATATACCTGTTAATATTGCATGTATTACATAAAGTATCGGTGATAAGAACATGAATGCAAATTCTATTGGTTCTGTTATACCAGTTATTATTGCTGTTAATGCTAATGATAAGAACATACCACCAACAACGGCTTTATTTTTCTTCTTAGCACAAACATACATCGCTAAACACGCTGCTGGTAAACCAAACATCATTATTGGATAGAAACCTGCTGTGTAAACCCCTGCTGTTGGATCCCCTGCTAAGTATCTTGAAATATCTCCAGTTGCTAATTGACCTGTAACTGGATTTGTAAAGCTTCCTAATTGGAACCATATTACTGTATTCATTACGTGATGTAATCCAATTGGTATTAATAATCTGTTTAAGAATCCATATATTCCTGCACCAAGAGCACCTGCTGCAACCATTATGTTAGCGAAGCCATCTAAACCGGCTTGGAATGTTGGCCAAGTATATCCAAAGAATACACCTAAAGCAACACATACTGCTGATGTTATTATTGGAACAAATCTTTTTCCACCAAAGAATCCTAAGAATTGAGGGACCTTAATATCTTTAAATTTATTATATAAAAGCCCTCCAACAACTCCGGCTACAACTCCACCAAAAGCACCCATTTTTATAGATGGATCAAATGATGTAGCAACATTTGTCATAACTAAGTATCCTAAAAGACCTGCTAACCCTCCAACTCCATTATTATCTTCTGAAAGGCCAAATCCAATACCAACTGCAAAAAGCATTGCCATATTATCACCAAAGGCAGCATTACCAGCAGCTTTAAGCCAAGGTATGTTAAGTACATCAGTATCTCCAAGTCTTAGTAATAAGCCTAATGCAGGCATTACTGCTATAGGAACCATTAAAGATTTACCTATTCTTTGAAGAAATCCTAAAACTTTTGAACCTTTTTTACTCATTCGTTCATTCCTCCTTGTAAGTTTTTACTTAAGTTTAAATTATGTCTTGTCTTTAAAGTATAATTTCTTTAAAAACATTAAGGCATTCTTATTTTTAAAGTCTTATAAATAAAAAAATGTATTTATTCCTTTTGAATACCTATATAAAAGTTTTATAATTTGTATTAAATTATTTTTTATTTATAAAACTCTTATACAGATATTCAAGACTTAAAGTTTCTCTAAACTAAATGATTTAATAAACTCACATTTAAAAATTTCCACACCTTACACAAAATTACCTATATTTTTACGTAAAAAAAGCTGAAAAGAACAAGTAATTCTTTTCAGCTAATGCCCAAAATCTATGGTTACACGCTTACAATAATTTCTTAACATTCTGTTTATATTGTTTACATTTAAATATTACTATATCTTTTTTAGAGTGTCAACTTCAAATTCAACATATTTTTAAGATGTATTTTTTCATTTATAACAATATTATTTTGTTCATTCAGCCTTAATTTTATTACATAAAAATACAGTTTTTGAAATGATATTGTATAACTATAGTATTGACTTATAAAATCAAAAAATATATAATATAAACATAACATGTTACTGTTAAATCAGGCATAAGTTCTACTAAACTTATGCCTGTTTTTTTATATTTGATTCTATATATAGAAAGGATGTGAATTTCTTAACTTACATGATAAGTTGAGAAAATAAATATGTTTGGATTTTTTAAGAAAGATTTAAAATTAGTTGCTCCTGCAACTGGAAAAACTATCGATTTAGCACAAGTACCTGATCAGGTTTTCGCTGAAAAAATGGCTGGAGATGGAGTTGCAATAGAAGTAACTGGAGATACTATAGTTGCTCCTGCTGATGGAGAATTATCATTAGTATTCAAAACTAACCACGCTTTTGCTATGACTTTAAGTAATGGTATTGAATTATTAGTTCACGTTGGAATAGACACAGTTTCTCTTGAAGGAGAAGGTTTCGAAAGATTAACTGAGCCAGGACAACAAGTTAAAGCTGGTACTCCAATCTTAAAAATAGACAGAGACTTCATATTAGGAAAAGGATTAAAATTACATACGCCTGTATTAATAACAAATCCTGATATAGTAAAAGAAATGAAACCTGTTATAGGTGAAACAGTTACTGCTGGAAATGATACTGTTTTAACTTATAAACTTAAATAATTAAAAGCTGACTTTGTAGTCAGCTTTTTTATTTTCTATTCTTCTTTTCTTATTCTTTCAATATGCAATGCTAAGTAGCCAATTTCATCTTCTGTAACATTTAATCCAAAATCATCATTTATAGCTTTTGCTATTTCTTCTGCAACCTTAAAAGATTCCCTATATTTTAATTTTATAATATAAAGTAACTCATTCTTTATTGGAGTATTATTAATAAGTCTTTCAATTGCAAATCTTAAATGGCCAACAAACCTTGCATAAGATAAAGACGTTCTATCAACTTCAATATCAAAAGCATCTTCAATATATTCTACAGATGTATTAGCTATATAAGTATATTTTATTGTATGAGAAACTTCACCAGTTGTTCTAGCTGAATGTATATGCATAGCAATAAATCCAATCTCATCATCTACTATATCAACACCTGTGAATTCCTCAAGTTTTTTGACCATTTTACTTGCAGCTTCAAAATCCTTTGGATATAAAGTTTCTATTTCAACTAAGAATGGGTTTCTTAGAATCTCTCCCTTTTTCATTCTTTCAATGGCAAAAGAGACATGATCTATTAATCCTATATGTATGCTTTCATTTAAATCCTCATCAAATTCTTTTGAAACTTCTAATATTAATTCCTCACAAAAAGCAATAAATTTTTCATCATTACTTCCAACTACTCTTCTAAAGTTAGCAATATTATTTTCATCTTGTATAGTAAATATTTTTTCTATATAAGTATTTTCTGGTATCACCGAACCTCTTTTGTAATTGAAGCCTATACCTTTTGCAAATAATATAATTTCTTTTTCATCATCATTAACTAAAACTATATTATTATTAAAAGCTTTATTTACTTCATAAGCCTTTTCTGTCTTTTTAATCATAATAATCTCCTTTATACCATTAGATTATTCTAAGCTAATTTATATTAGTTTTCTATTTAAAATAATACTATATTCATTAGAGGTAAATATTAAGATAAATAAATTAACTATTTCTGCTTAATCACACAATAATTATAGCTTAAAATCCTTTTTTTTACTAATATAAAATTCGACTAGAATCGAGATATACTTTTCTCTGAATTCTAGCCGAAATTATACAAAACTATTTAACTATGATTAATTGTAATAATATAGTCAATTGAATCTAAATTAAT
>NZ_JAPCKJ010000012.1:0-4797 GCF_034439435.1 Clostridium sp. LIBA-8841
TGTCGCCCTCAAGCGACTTTCTTAGTTTAACATCACTTCGAAACTTTGTCAACAACTTTTTTTCAAAACTTTTAATTTATTTTGTTAAGTTGTTTGTGTGTCTCTTAGCGACGAGATTTATCTTACCATATAGTATACCACTCTACAATTTATTAATATTAATATTTTAAAATTAAATTTATTTTTCTTTTATTTTCTAAAAATTTCTTAATATTTCTTATATTGATACACCAGGATTAGTATATATACCTTACATTTACAATCCAATATAATTTATTCAAATTTATTCCAATTAATAAAATAATTAAACTGCTAATAAATTTTAATATGCCATTTATATATATGTAATCTTTATTTAAGCTTTTCTTAATTTAGATATTTCATATAAAAATTAGTTCTTTAGAATTATTAGCAGTTATAAAATTGATTATAAATTATTCTTTTATTTTACTCCTAGCTTTTCCATTATGATTAAAGCAGTATCTTCTATGGCTCTTTGAGTTACATCTATAGTTCTACATCCTATTTTTCTCATTATTCTATCGGCAAAGTCAAACTCTTCTAATATTCTTGAATCAGAAGCATATTCTATATCTGCTGATATTCTATGAAACTTATCTAGCCTTCTTTTTCTTATTTCTATAAGTTGAAGTGGATTTATTGTAAGGCCAAATATTTTTTTCTTATCTATTTCATATAATTCATCTGGTACACCTACTTCTGGAACCAAAGGTATATTTATTGCCTTTATTCCCTTATTAGCAAGATACATACATAATGGTGTTTTAGATGTTCTAGATAATCCTACAAGTACCACATCAGCATTTTTTAATCCTCTATAGTCTTTACTATCATCATATTGCATAGCAAATTCCATAGCCTCTATTCTTTTATAATAAGCTTCATCAGTATTCCACATAGCACCTGGATTATAATCTGGATATTGATTTAATATTGTTGAAGCTACATTTATTATTGGACCAAGTACGTTTATTATGTTTATATTCTTTTCAATACATTTTTGTGTTAGATATTCTCTAACGTTAACAGTTATTATAGTAGATACGATCATACAAGCTTCACAATCCTCTATTGTTTTCATTAAGTCTTCTACATCTTCTAAGCCTTTAACATAGGGGATTCTCTTAACCTCAGCATTATCTTTAAATTGACTAGCAGCAGCTACAGCTACCTGTTGAGCTGTTTCTCCTATTGAATCTGAAACTGCAAAAATTGTTAACATAAAAATTGCTCCTCTCTTTCATCTAAAAACAACTATGTTATTAGTGTTGTTTTTTTAATGTAATTTACTCTCTTTTCCCTTTTAGTTTTTATATTTTATAGCTATTAAAGCTTTTTAAGCACAAATATTTTCAATTTAAATTTTAATAGTTACTATTTATTTTCTAGCAACTATAAGTAAATGTTCTGTTGAATCTCTAAACCTTTCATCCTCACATTTTTCAGTTGCGACCTTTAATAAATTAAAATATATTTCCTTATCTTCTAAGTAATATTTAGTCATATAAAATGCTTGTCCACTTAAAAAACTTTCAGCACCAGCTCTACTTAATATATTGAACCCAGCTTCATTAACTTCTTCAATTGCTTTTTCTGGCACAGTGAAATATGTTTCAGTAAAAGATTCCTCCTTACTAAATGATTTTTCATCAAATAGCTCATATATTTTATCTATATTTTTAAAATCTTGAGGAAAATCTGAAAGTCCCACTTTTAAAACTCCTAATGAATTTATGTAAGTTATTAATATAACACCATCTGGTTTTAATATTCTCTTACAGCTTTCTAATATTTTAATTCTATCTTCTTTAGACTGTATGTGATACATAGGCCCCATTAAAAGTACCCCATCATAAGAATTATCTTCTAAGAAGTTTAAATATAATGCATCACCACAAATATAATTATCTGCCTCTAACCCTAAACTTTCTATATTTTTTTTAGCCATGTCTATAGATTTATCTGATATGTCCATTAATGTGACGTCGTATCCTCTCTTTAATAACTCTATTGAATATCTTCCTGGTCCTGAGCCTATATCTAATATTTTACCCTCATTAGGAAAATATTCTTTTATCATGTACATAGTACTAAATAATTCTAATCTATTGTAAGGATCATTTAATCTAAGCCACTCATTTTTACTGTTTTCATTATAATAGTCTCTAATAATATCTGTCATAAAACACCTCATTATTTAATATGTGTGATAATTTATATATTCTTTTAAAATTCTATTTATCCTCTTTAATTATAATAATTAACTATGTTAAAATTGATTTAGTTTAATTAATTTCAATATTATAAACCTAAAATTAATTTAATTAAATATAATAATGGTATATTTTATAGGGAGGTAATCATGAATAAGAAAAAGTGGGTAACTATTGGAATACTACCTATAATGTGGTTAATTTATTTCTTATTTGAATTCTTAACTGGAAGAGTTGAAAATAATTCAGAAACTTTTATGATGTTATTTCTAGCACTTCCCTTTGCATTAGTAGGATATTTAGTTTATGCTTTATGGAATAAACATAAAAATGGCTTTAGTAATAAAACTTTATTATGGTTATTTGCATTTTTAATGATTTTAGACCAAGGAGTAAAATTTATAATATATAAATGGTTCTTTAATACTCATTTTGATATTATAGGTAACTTTTTATCATTCCAACCAATAATAAATACAGATGGTTCTTGGCTAAATGTAAGATTTGGAGCAGGAATAAACTTTGGATTTCTTATAATATTAAACTTAATAGCTTTATTTATATTCTTTGAAGCCTATAGATATTATGTACATAATGGACATAAAGATTTTAATGCTGATATGTGTATAATCTTTATAATGGCAGGGGCTTTATGTTCTTTAATAGACAAGGTCTTTTACGGAGGAAGCTTAGATTTCATAGGAATAAGTAATTTATTTATAGCTGATTTTAAGGATATATATATAAACCTAGCTATATTATTCTTCTTACTATGTATTTATTTCAATGATTATTGGAAAGATGACAAGCCTAGTACTTTAAAAGACGATTTTGCTTCAATAAAAAAATTCTTTATTTTTACTAAAAATGATTTTTTAAAGAATATTCTTAGAATAAAAAAATAGGATATTTGTAGGATATTACAAAATTAATATAATTCCCTATTTAGCATAGACAAAGCTTCTCATTATGATATATTTAAGTTGTAGAGAATTTACTATTTATGAGAGGAGAGTAGCTATGCTAGTAAGATGTATAGATAATTCATTATGCTCAAGCCTAACTTTTGGTAAAGAGTATGTTGTAATTGAAGAAGGAGATAAATACTACGTTGTAGTTGACGACAGAAACAAGGAAATTACAACTAAAAAACAAAGATTTGAAGTTATCGAAGATAGTGATTTAGCTAAAAAAGCCAAAGCTACTATAAATGAACTTAACTTCCAACTTAATAACGAATTTAAAGATATTAAAGACTTTAAAGTTAGAACTAACTCTAAAGGAGTTATCAAAGAAGTTATCATTAAATTCAAATACGAATAAGCTATTTACAATTCACACTTTAAATATAAAAGAGATATTATGTGCAAACATAATATCTCTTTTTTAATTTAATTATATACTAAGATTTTTTTCCATTAGCCGCTGGCTTGGTAGGTGCTTCCGGTTTTACTACACCATTAAAATATTGAACCCATTTATTTTCATTATCAAAAATAACATTATTATCAATATCTAAAGTTTTAAAATCTTTAATCCAATCTGGAGAATATTTTATTGCTACAGGTAATGAAGGCATTATATTAAACTTTTGTGCTAATTCTAATTGAATCTTTGGTCCAGCGACAAACTCCATAAATAATTCTGATGCATTAGGATTTGGTGCTGTTTTTAAAATCCCTGCACATTCTGTTACCACAGGTGCCCCATCTGGAAAATCAACCTTCGTAATATTAGCATCATTTTTATATTTTTTATTAAACACATCTAAAGGAAGGATTCCTATTGGAGTTTCTTTTGTATTTAAAGCCGTTGTCAATTCATCATAGCTATTAAAGAATGTAGCCACATTTAATTTTAAACCTTGTAAAAATGTATTTCCTACATTTTCATCATTATTTGCAGCCTTACTTAAATATGATGCTGTAGCAGAGATAAAGTATTTTGTATAATCATTATTAGAGTTTACCATAATTAATTTATTAGTTAACTTTCCATTTCCTAAATCAACTAAATTCTTTGGTACAAGATTATCTGGTAGATTTGTTTTATTATAAGCAACAACTATAGGATTTCTATAAATTGAATACCAATATCCATCCTTATCCCTATAGTTTTCATCTACGTCTCCAAACCAACTTGTTTTATATTCTTGTAAAAGATTATCTGAAGCTACCTTTTTATATAATTCACTATTTCCACCTAAAACAACATCAATATTTGAATTTTTAAAATCATCTTCTTTGATTTCATCTTTAACTTCATATTTAACAGTTATTCCAGTTTCTTTTTTAAATTCATCAGCAATATACTTCATAACTTCATCAGGATATTTACTTGTTACAACTACAGTATTTTCTAAAGTTTTTCCCTTTGATCCTCCACAGGATACCATTGAAAATGAAAATATCAGAAGTAAACCCAATGATAAAATTTTCTTTATCCCTTTCATTACTTTCCTCCCAAATGTTATTAAATATAACCATAAAATCTTTTTATATTTACTGCTTATTTAAATCATTTACTATTTAAGTATAAATTATTTTCCAAGTAATTTATATAA
>NZ_JAPCKJ010000013.1:0-3996 GCF_034439435.1 Clostridium sp. LIBA-8841
CTTGATTTGCTAGCTCAGTCGGTAGAGCACGTGACTTTTAATCACGGTGTCCAGGGTTCGATTCCCTGGCAGATCACCAAATTTAATTTGCAGATGTGGCGGAATTGGCAGACGCACTAGACTTAGGATCTAGCGCCTACGGCGTGGGGGTTCGACTCCCTTCATCTGCACCAATTAAATTTAAACAAGCATTCATGCGGGAGTGACTCAATGGTAGAGTGTCACCTTGCCAAGGTGAAAGTTGCGAGTTCGAGTCTCGTCTTCCGCTCCATATGCGGGTGTAGTTCAATGGTAGAACACCAGCCTTCCAAGCTGGATACCCGGGTTCGATTCCCGGTACCCGCTCCATTCAAAAGATAACCATTTCGGTTATCTTTTTTTTATTTAAATATAAGCATCTATAGCTCAGCTGGATAGAGCGTTGGACTTCGAATCCACAGGTCGCGAGTTCGAATCTTGCTAGGTGCACCAAAAAAGAGTTACAGAAATTCTGTAACTCTTTTTATATTTAAAGATAATTATATTGATTTACCATTCTCTTCCGCTATCTCCAGCCATAGAGTTTTGAGTTATACCTGGATATAGAACAGAGTAATGTTTTAACTTATATGTACTAGTATTAAAAACAAACAGTATTTTAAAATCCTTTGTTATCTTATATCCAATAATTTTTTCTTTTGATTTAGTGGTTACATCGTAGTCAGGTTTTCCGAAAAGTTTTTCTACATCATTTAAGTCTAAGTTATTTAAATTCTTATCTAAAGATCTGATTTCAAAGATTTGATCTCCTTTATTACATCCAAAGGATAAGTTATAGGAATCAAAATTAAAATAGGTTCCTTTAGCTTCAGCAACATAATCCTCACTGGAAGGTTCTCCTAACTTAGAAGTTACAGTATATATTGAATCGCCTAAAGTAAAGTTAGAATCAATAACTTGGCCCTTTGCAGCTTTGTCTTTTATATTTTTTAATAATTTTTCTGTATCTGAATTTACTTTATTATTATTATTTTCGGAAATATTATTATTATTATGTGATGAATTGTTATTAGCGTTGGATTTTTCAGTATTATTAGAATTATTGTTATTATTAGAATTTGCTTGATTATTATTGATTATTTCTACAGATGAGTTAGAGGAGGAATTAGTACAACCTAAAAATATTACTGAAAAACTTATAATAATCAAAATTGGTATAAGCAACTTTTTCAATTTAACCACTCCTTTTTTTATTTGAAAAATTAATTATATTATATATTTTTTTTACAGAATAGTTAACAAAATTATTAATTAATAAGACTAAATAATCAGATTAAATATAAGTTAGATTAACATTAATTTTGAATATTACAGAAATCTTTCTATGCTATTTTTTTGCTTATATTATAAGAATTATTTTTACTTAATATATAAAAAATATATTATAAACATATTTTTTATATATTTTTTTGTAAAGGATATAAAATGGTATATTATATAAGTAAGCTATTTAAAACACTAAGGTTATATATTATTATTATTGATAAATAATTTTATAAAACTTTCGGCAGCTTTTGAAAGTGGAGTACTTTTTCTATGGATTACTCCGAGACTTGTACATAAATTGGGCTCATCTAATACTTTTAATTGAAGATTAGGAATTTCAATCATTTTTGATGCTGATTTTGGAATAAGTGCTATTCCAAGTCCCGCTTTAGCCCATAGCAATGTAGTTCTAGCATCATCATTTTTACAAAAACAATTTAAATTAATATTATTTTTTTCAAAGATTGATGTTATTAAAGATTCAAAACGTCTATAGAAAATTAAAGGTTTATTATCTAAAGAGGAAATAGAAATTACATCTTTATCTATACCAATAAAGTATTCTTTTTTAGCAACAGCAACCATTGGTTCTGATTTTAAAAAGTAAGAGACTATATTTTTAGATTTAAATGGGGTTCTAACTAATGCTATCTCAATAATGTTGTTTTCAAGCATATCAAGCATTTCAAATGTTGTTCCTTCATGGACTTCAAATTTTATATTAGGATTTGCTTGGTGAAAATCTTTCATTCTATGAGATAAGAGTTCAGTACCAGATGATGATATGGTTCCAAGTCTTAAAGTTCCTTTGACACCATTATCAAAATCCCTTAAATCTTTTATGGCTGTATTAGTTAAAGATACTATATTACAAGCATGTTTATATAGAAGTTTGCCTGAATCAGTTAAAGTTATGCTACGAGATCCTCTTTCAATAAGCTTTGTACCTAATTCTTCTTCAAGAAGTTTTAATTGCATGCTTAAAGGAGGCTGTGAAATATGTAGTCTTTTCGCAGCAGAAGTTATATTTCCTTCCTCAGCAATAGCAATAAAATATTTAAGATGTTTTATATCCATGATAAGACCTCGCTTTACTTTTTATATTAAGTAAACTTTAATATAAAAAATTTTTTTTGTAAATATTATAGATTTTAAATAATTAGTCAATAGAAAGGAGTTCTTATATATGAAAGAATTAATTGAATTATATCTTCTTTTTGTAAAACTAGGATTTATGAATTTTGGTGGTGGATATGCTTTATTTCCAATACTACAAAAAGAAATAATCGAAAAAAGAAAATGGATTACCAATGAAGAACTCATGGATTATTATGCAATTGGACAATGTACTCCAGGGGTAATTGCAGTAAATACTGCTACATTTATAGGACATAAAAGAAAAGGTAATTTAGGAGGAATATTTGCAACTCTTGGATTTGTAACACCATCCTTAATATTAATAACAATAATTGCTACTTTTATTGGGAATTTTTCTGATCTTCCAATAGTTAAAAATGCCTTTGCAGGTATTCGTGTATGTGTATCTGTACTAATTTTAAATACAGCAATAAAACTAGTGAAGACATCAGTTATTGATGTTAAGACATTGATGATTTTTATATTTGTAGCTGGTTTTTCTATATTTACAAATATATCTCCTGTTCTATTTATAATAATAGCAGGAATAGCTGGTATTGTACTTAAGGGACTTGGAGGTAGAAAAAATGCTAATAGTTAGATTGTTTTTTGAATTTTTTAAGGTTGGCCTTTTTGCAGTAGGTGGAGGAGCAGCTACTATTCCATTTCTTTATGATATTTCAGATAGAACACATTGGTTTACTCATACTGATCTTGCAAATATGGTTGCTATATCTCAATCAGTACCAGGAGCAATGGGAATTAACATGGCAACTTATGTTGGTTATGCAACTGATGGTATTATAGGAGGAATTGTTGCAACTATAGGTATTGTTGTTCCTTCAATTATTATAATTCTACTTGTAGCAAGAGTATTAAGCAAATTTAAAGAAAATAAAATTGTTGCGGATTGCTTTTATGGGTTACGTCCAGCATCAACAGGACTTCTTTTTGCTGCTGGATTTGAGATAGTTAAGATATCAATATTGACTTTAGATAAATATGATAAAACGCATAATATTTTTGACATAGTTTCTTTTAAAGCTTTAATATTAGCTATAATTTTATACTTTTTAATAAACAAGTTTAAAAAGTCACCAATTTTTTATATAGCTCTATCAGCTATTATTGGAATTATATTTAATTTTGCACAATAAAGCATTTTTGAAAAGAGAGAAAATTTATAAATATAAAAAGAGATTTAATTACTAGAGAACTTACTTTTCAAAGTAAGTTCTCTAGTAATTTATATTTACAAATATATTTTAGATAATCTTATATTATGAATGAAAATATGATAACTAAGAAGTCAAAATGTAACCATAATAAATAAGATTAAGATAAATTTCGATTTAAAATACAAAAAAGACATACTAATCATAGTAAAACTGAACCAAGTGTATCTATAAAAGAAAAATGGAGAAAAAAGACGTAATTTAAAGAAATATTAATTTAATTATGTTAAATAGATTAGACTAAATGAAAAGGCATTTATAATTGTGATATCATAAATATCGTCATCAAGAACAAGCGACAAACAAGTTGCAAGATGAC
>NZ_JAPCKJ010000015.1:0-1488 GCF_034439435.1 Clostridium sp. LIBA-8841
GCTTAGACTAGCATCCAATAGCTAGCACACACTATCCTCCTGCGTCACGCCATCGATAATAACGATGGTAGTGGTACTGGAATATCAACCAGTTGTCCATCACCTACGCCTTTCGGCCTCGGCTTAGGTCCCGACTAACCCTCAGCGGACGAACCTTCCTGAGGAAACCTTAGGTTTTCGGCCTGTGGGATTCTCACCCACATCTCGCTACTGATGCCAACATTCTCACTCGTAACCAGTCCACCGCTCCTTACGGTACGACTTCAGCCCGGTTACGACGCTCTCCTACCGCTTGAACTAAGTTCAAGCCCGTAGCTTCGGTGGTAAGTTTAGCCCCGTTACATTTTCGGCGCAAGATCTCTCGACTAGTGAGCTATTACGCACTCTTTTAATGAGTGGCTGCTTCTAAGCCAACATCCTAGTTGTCTTAGAAATCTCACATCCTTTCCCACTTAACTTACACTTTGGGACCTTAGCTGACGATCTGGGCTGTTTCCCTTTTGACCACGGATCTTATCATTCGTAGTCTGACTGCCGAGCTCAAAGTATGTGGCATTCGGAGTTTGATAAGGTTCGGTAAGCGCTATGCCCCCTAGCCCATTCAGTGCTCTACCTCCACTACTCATACTCGACGCTAGCCCTAAAGCTATTTCGGAGAGAACCAGCTATCTCCGGGTTCGATTGGAATTTCTCCGCTATCCACAGCTCATCCCATGCTTTTTCAACAGCAACGTGGTTCGGTCCTCCACGAGGTTTTACCCTCGCTTCAACCTGGCCATGGATAGGTCACCCGGTTTCGGGTCTACGGCATGCAACTAGTCGCCCTATTCAGACTCGGTTTCCCTTCGGCTCCGTACCTTAAGTACTTAACCTTGCTACATACCGTAACTCGTTGGCTCGTTCTACAAAAAGCACCTCATCACCCTCATAAGGGGCTCTGAGCGGTTGTAGGCATACGGTTTCAGGTTCTATTTCACTCCCCTCCCGGGGTTCTTTTCACCTTTCCCTCACGGTACTGCTTCACTATCGGTCATCAGGTAGTATTTAGCCTTGGGAGGTGGTCCTCCCTGCTTCCCACAAGGTTTCACGTGTCTCGTGGTACTCTGGATCATAACTCGTGGTCTTCTCGTTTCACTTACAGGACTATTACCTTCTACGGTGGAGCTTTCCAGCTCTCTTCAGTTACAATAGCCTCCACTTTTATGTTATGTCCGCAACCCCGGAAACAAGTTTCCGGTTTGGGCTCTTTCCCTTTCGCTCGCCGCTACTAAGAAAATCGATTTTTCTTTCTCTTCCTCCAGGTACTTAGATGTTTCAGTTCCCTGGGTTACCTTCATTAAGCTATGTATTCACTTAACGATACATGGGGTTTCCCATGTGAGTTTCCTCATTCGGAGATCTTCGGATCTCAGGCTATGTGCGCCTACCCGAAGCTTATCGCAGCTTATCACGTCCTTCATCGGCTCCTGATGCCAAGGCATTCACCAT
>NZ_JAPCKJ010000016.1:0-1317 GCF_034439435.1 Clostridium sp. LIBA-8841
CTATTAGTATCGGTCAGCTGAACATGTTACCATGCTTACACCCCCGACCTATCAACCTTGTGTTCTTCAAGGGATCTTACTAGCTTACGCTATGGGAAATCTCATCTTGAGGTTGGCTTCACGCTTAGATGCTTTCAGCGTTTATCCATTCCCGACTTAGCTACCCAGCTGTGCTCTTGGCAGAACAACTGGTACACCAGAGGTCAGTCCATCCCGGTCCTCTCGTACTAAGGACAGCTCCTCTCAAATTTCCTACGCCCGCGACGGATAGGGACCGAACTGTCTCACGACGTTCTGAACCCAGCTCGCGTGCCGCTTTAATGGGCGAACAGCCCAACCCTTGGGACCTACTTCAGCCCCAGGATGCGACGAGCCGACATCGAGGTGCCAAACCTCCCCGTCGATGTGGACTCTTGGGGGAGATCAGCCTGTTATCCCCGAGGTAGCTTTTATCCGTTGAGCGATGGCCCTCCCACGAGGTACCACCGGATCACTAAGCCCGACTTTCGTCCCTGCTCCACTTGTGGGTGTCGCAGTCAGGCTCCCTTCTGCCTTTGCACTCTACGAACGATTTCCGACCGTTCTGAGGGAACCTTTGGGCGCCTCCGTTACTTTTTAGGAGGCGACCGCCCCAGTCAAACTGCCCACCTAACAATGTCCTGTGACCAGATTCATGGCCGCCAGTTAGAATTTCAGTACTGTCAGGGTGGTATCCCAAGGATGACTCCACCAAGGCTGACGCCCTGGTTTCCTAGTCTCCCACCTATCCTGTACAGACAATACCAAAACTCAATGCTAAGCTACAGTAAAGCTCTACGGGGTCTTTCCGTCCAATCGCGGGTAGCGAGCATCTTCACTCGCACTACAACTTCGCCGGATTTACAGTTGAGACAGTGCCCAAGTCATTACGCCATTCGTGCGGGTCAGAACTTACCTGACAAGGAATTTCGCTACCTTAGGACCGTTATAGTTACGGCCGCCGTTTACTGGGGCTTAAGTTCACACCTTCGCTTGCGCTAAGTGTTCCCCTTAACCTTCCAGCACCGGGCAGGCGTCAGCCCCTATACATCAGCTTACGCTTTAGCAGAGACCTGTGTTTTTGCTAAACAGTTGCTTGGGCCTATTCTCTGCGGCCTACTCTCGTAGGCACCCCTTCTCGCGAACTTACGGGGTCAATTTGCCGAGTTCCTTAACTGTAATTCTTCCGCCGGCCTTAGGATTCTCTCCTCACCTACCTGTGTCGGTTTGCGGTACGGGCACTACTTCTCTCTCTAGACGCTTTTCTTGGCAGCGTGGAATCATGTACTTCGGTTCCGT
>NZ_JAPCKJ010000017.1:0-608 GCF_034439435.1 Clostridium sp. LIBA-8841
TTTTCTTTAATATTTTTCTATGAGCAAGCTAGTAAGTTACTATTTTCTTCCTTAAAATTAAACTTAAATAACTTATGTAATCCAAATAAAATTCTTTTCATCTTCTATATATAGTAGTTATTATTTTTCATTTAAATAATATAATTTCTTTTTTATCATAATTAACTAAAACTATAGTATTATCAAAAGCTTTATTTACTTTATAATCCTTTTCTGCCTTTTTAATCATAATAATCAGATTATCCTAAGCTAATTTTTCTATTTAAAATAATACTATATTTATTAGAAGTAAATATTAAGATAAATAAATTAAATATTTTTGCTTAATCACACAATAATTATAGCTTAAAATCTTTCTTTACTAATATAAAAGTCGACTAGAACCGAGATATACTTTTCTCTGAATTCTAGCCGAAATTATATAAAACTATTTAACCATAATCAGTTGTAATAATATATGTTAATTGAATCTAAATTCATTACATTTTTATATACAAAAAAACCTCTCTTAATTAAGAGAGGTTTTGGTGATCTGCCAGGGAATCGAACCCTGGACACCGTGATTAAAAGTCACGTGCTCTACCGACTGAGCTAGCAAATCAAAAAAA
>NZ_JAPCKJ010000018.1:0-601 GCF_034439435.1 Clostridium sp. LIBA-8841
TGTGATTTGCTAGCTCAGTCGGTAGAGCACGTGACTTTTAATCACGGTGTCCAGGGTTCGATTCCCTGGCAGATCACCAAAACAAAATTTTAAAATTATGATTTGCTAGCTCAGTCGGTAGAGCACGTGACTTTTAATCACGGTGTCCAGGGTTCGATTCCCTGGCAGATCACCAATTTAATTTGCAGGTGTGGCGGAATTGGCAGACGCACTAGACTTAGGATCTAGCGCCTACGGCGTGGGGGTTCGACTCCCTTCACCTGCACCAATTAAATTATACTAAAGCATTTTTATGCGGGAGTGACTCAATGGTAGAGTGTCACCTTGCCAAGGTGAAAGTTGCGAGTTCGAGTCTCGTCTTCCGCTCCAATATGCGGGTGTAGTTCAATGGTAGAACACCAGCCTTCCAAGCTGGATACCTGGGTTCGATTCCCAGTACCCGCTCCACTAAATATTTAAAATGTTAAGTAAAAATGCTTGACAAAATGTTAAAAAACATTTAAAATAAATATTGTTTGATGTGTATCTTTAGCTCAGCTGGATAGAGCAACGGCCTTCTAAGCCGTGGGTCAGGGGTTCGAATCCCTTAAGGTACACCACA